>CAZHHD010000035.1:0-70997 GCA_964531795.1 uncultured Polyangiaceae bacterium
GGCCCGAGTCGAACGTTCGTCGGCACGCCGACGAACTTCAGACTCGGGACACTAGTTCTGCTTCGTCGGTGGGAAGCCGCGCCACGCGGCGTTGTAGTCGTTCGACGGGCTCCACATCAGCCAGCCGACGCCGCCGTTCTTCTCGGCGCTGGTCGCTTCGTCGACGAGGTACTGCGGGCCGTAGTTCGGCGTCTTGTACGACGAGGCCTGGAGCCACGAGCGGATGACGCACTCTTTGGTCGCGTGCCCCTCCTTGAGGTGCTCCATCGCCCCCTTGGTGCCGATGCCGACGATCTCGGCGTGCGCGCCGGGGACCTCGAAGCCGTGGTAGCCGGCGTCGTAGTGCGACGGATAGACCATCGGCGAGAGCGCCTCGCACTCGTGACCGAGCACCGCGATGTCTTGGCCGAGCATCTCGATGTCGCCGCGCTCGCCCGTCGCCGTCACGCCGAAGATGTCGAGCGAGAGCGGCACGCCGCGAGGCTTCGTCACCTCGTGCACGCGGCGCACGAAATCGCGGATGGCGTTGATGCGCTTGCCGCCGTGGCCGGGGGGGAAGATCGCGTGCTTCAGGCCGCCGTGAACGGGGAAGCGCACGTAGTCGAGCTGGATCTCGTCGGCGCCGGCCTCCATCGCCTCCTTCGCCAGATCGATGATGTAGTTCTGCGCGTTCTCGTTCACCGGATCGAGCCAGCCCATGGTGAAGGGCTTTCCCCAGTCGGCCTGCACCGAGAGCTCGGGGGTGTGCTTCGCCGTCCACGGATCGTGGAAGCAGGCGATGCGGATGATGATGCGCACCCCCTTGGCGTGGGCGAAGCGAATCGCCCGCGCGAGATCGGGGATCGGCGGCTCGTGACCGGGCCACGGCGCGGTGCTCGCTTCGTTGTCGAGCGCGACCTTCACCTTGGTCGGGTAGGTGATGGGGCCTTCGTAGTCTTTGCCGTCGAGGACGATGGCGTTCATCGCCGGGACGCGCGCCCCCATGTGCTCGATCGTCTGCGGCCACGCGACGCTGGCGTTCGCGCCGGTGATGAAGATGCCGCGGAGCGCCTTGTCGGTCGGCCAGCCGAGGCGATCGTGCTCCGGATCCTTGTACGGCTCGGCGAGAAGATGAGGGATGGTGACGCGTGCGCCGCTTCGTCCGGCCACGCCGGCGTCGAAGCGGGAAGGGGGCGCGTGCTTCCCCGGGGCGGCGGCCTTCGCGTCGACGTCCGCCGCTTCGGGGAAGACGTCGGGGTTCGCCTTCACGATCTCGCGCGCCAGATCGGTTGCAAAGTACACGTCCGTGAGGTCGAGGTACTTCTTGGCGATGGAGAGCGCGGTGTCGCCTTCGGCCACGGCGTGCGAGACCTCCATCTTGCCGTCGTGCTCGCGTACGTCGCCTTCGTGGGGGAGGCGCGCGCGGATCCAATCGGCGAAGCTGCCGGTCGCCGCTTTGCCGGGGGCTTCGCTCTTGGCCGTCGCTCTCCCGCCGTCGGCCGGTGCGCTCCCCGACGCCACGCTGGGCGCGACCGGGCCCGCGTCGGAGGGGATCGCCGGCGTCGCCTTGCTCGTTCCGCACGCCGCGGCCGACGCCACGAGGCCCACGAGGCCGAGGCGCGCGAAGGCGAGCGAGCTGGGTAGAAAGGGCAGGAAAAGGCGACGATTCACCGGGGACGAATGCCTCCGCGCCGATCGTAGCCGGCCTGCGTGCCCGACCCAAAATCTCGACCACGGCGCCGCGTCGACGGTGCCCGCACCTCGATGTGGGACACCCTGGTCAATGGAGCGACCAATCGTCGCGGAGCGACCTGGCAACGCTTGCGACCGCACAAAAGAAGTGCGCTCATAAAGAACTTGGTCTCCGGAGGGTTCGAATGAAGTTTTGGCCGACAGCATTGGTCGCCTTGAGCGTAGGCGTCACCGCGGTCGCGTGCGGAAGCAGCGACGACAGCGTCTTTGGAAATGGTGACGCGGGGGTCGATGGCGACCTGGGTGATGACGGCTCGGTCCAAGGGACCCCCGACGGCGGCTTCGTCACGAGCGACGGCGGCGGCGGCAACTCCAACTGCAAGCCGCGAACGTGCGCTCAAGCGGGCGCCAACTGCGGCCCCATCGGTGACGGATGTGGTGGCCTGCTTCAGTGCGGCACCTGCACGGCCCCCGAGTCGTGCGGCGCGGGCGGTAAGGCCAGCGTCTGCGGCGGCGTGACCAAGTGCACGAAGAAGACGTGCAACGACTTCCCCTCCGGCTCGTGCGGTCCTCTCGCCGACGGTTGTGGCGGTCTCATCACGTGCGGCACGTGCACCGCTCCGCAAACCTGCGGCGGCGGCGGCACGGCGAGCGTGTGCGGCGGCAACACCGGCTGCGTCCCCAAGACGCAAGCGAACTGCGCCGCGGCCAACATCCAGTGCGGCCCGATGGCCGACGGCTGCGGAGGCTTCGTCGACTGCGGATCGTGCCCCTCGAACCAGAGCTGCGGCGCGGCCGGTCCGTCGAAGTGCGGATCGTCCGGCGTCGACGCCGGCACGTGCACGCCGAAGACGTGCGCCAACTACCCGTCGAACGCGTGCGGTCCGCTCCCCGACGGGTGCGGCGGCGTGCTCACGACCTGCGGCACGAACAGCAACGGCTCCTGCACCGCTCCGCAGACCTGCGGCGGCGGCGGCACGCCCAGCGTGTGCGGCGGATCGAGCGGTTGCGTCCCCAAGACGTGCGGTCAGCTCGGCGCGCAGTGCGGTCCGGCCGGTGACGGCTGCGGCGGCGTCATCCCCGACTGCGGTCCGTGCACGGCTCCGCAAACCTGCGGCGGCGGCGGCACGCCGAGCGTCTGCGGCGGCACGAACGCGTGCGTCAAGAAGACGTGCGCCGACTACCCGGCCAACTCGTGCGGTCCGCTCGCCGACGGCTGCGGTGGCACCATCACCTGCGGCACCGGCTGCGTCGCGCCGCAAATCTGCGGCGGCGGCGGCACCCCGAGCGTCTGCGGCGGCAACGACGCCGGTGCAGTCGCCGACGCTGGCTGCACCGGGCTCTGCCTCCAGCAGGTCACCTGCGACGGCGGTGGCACGACGACGATCACCGGCACGGTGCGTGCGCCGACCCCGTCGACCTTCCTCGCGACCGGCACGAAGGCCGACCCGATCCCCGACGCGGTGGTCTTCGTCCCCAACGGCGCGGTCAGCGCGTTCTCCACGACGGTGAGCTGCAGCCAGTGCGGCGCCGACGTTTCGGGCACGCCGCTGGTGAAGACCTTCTCCAACTTCGACGGCACCTTCACCCTGACCAACGTGCCGGCGGGGGCGAACATCCCGCTCGTCATTCAGAAGGGGCGTTGGCGCAGGAAGATCACCATCGCGAACGTGCCGGCCTGCGGCACGGTCAACCTCACCGACGACCAGTCGCGCCTCCCGCGCTGGCAAGGCGAGGGCGATCCGGCGGACAACATCCCGCAGATGGCGATCGTCACCGGAAACGTCGACACCCTCGAGTGCGTGCTCCGCAAGATCGGCATCGATCAGCGCGAGTTCGTCGGTCCGGACATCACCGGCCGCGTCCACATGTACCAAGGCTGGGACAACGGCGGCGGCACCAGCGGCCACCGCGGCGAACGCCCCCCGAAGAACAAGGGGACCACGACGAACGGGACCGCGCTTTACAGCACCAACGGGGGCGCGGCGCTGAACAACTACGACGCAGTTCTCCTCCCCTGTGAAGGCGGACAGATCACCCGCAACAGCACCGACCAGGGGAACTTCGTCAACTACACCAACGCGGGCGGGCGCCTCTTCTCGACGCACTACAGCTACGCGTGGCTCTACAACAAGAACCCGTTCTCCACGACGTCCGCTTGGAACGTCTCGCAGAACAACCCGACGAGCAACGACGGGCCGATCACCACGCAGATCGACACGACCTTCACCAAGGGGCAGCAGTTCGCCCAGTGGCTCGGCCTCGTCGGTGCGCTCTCGAACTCGAACCCGGCGCAGATCCAAGTCAACGTCCCGCGTCACGACGTCGACCCGCCGATGGACGCGAACAACTACACGATGTCGCAGCGCTGGGGTTACACCCTCGCCGCCGACAACACGACGGACGGCACGCCGACGATCAACCACTACACGTTCAACACGCCTGTCGCCGCCGATCCGACCACCCAGTGTGGCCGCGTCGTCTTCAGCGACTTCCACGTGTCGAACGCGGACGCGAACGGCTCGCGCTTCCCCGGCGCGTGCAACAGCAACCCGATGAACGCGCAAGAGCGGGTCATCGAGTACATGATCTTCGACCTCACCTCGTGCATTCAGCCGGACAAGCCGGTAACCCCGCCGACCTGCACGAAGCGCACGTGCGCGCAGGCCAACGCGAACTGTGGGTTCATCGGTGACGGCTGCGGCGGCTCGCTCGATTGCGGCCCGTGCACCTCGCCGCAGACCTGCGGCGGCGGCGGCGTTGCCAACCAGTGCGGCGGCAGCGGCTGCACGAAGCGCTCGTGCCAGCAGGCGGGCGCCAACTGCGGTCAGATCGCCGATGGCTGCGGCGGCCTCATCGACTGCGGCGCATGCAACTCGCCGCAGACCTGCGGCGGCGGCGGCACTCCGAACCAGTGCGGCAACCCGTCGTGCGTTCCCAAGACCTGCACCGACCTCGGCATCATGTGCGGTCCGGCCGGTGACGGTTGCGGCAACCTGATCCCGAACTGCGGTGACTGCACGCTCCCGCAGACCTGCGGCGGCGGTGGATCGGCCGGCGTCTGCGGCAACGCGCCGTGCACCAAGCAGAGCTGCACGCAAGCCGGTGCCCAATGCGGGCCGGCGGCGGACGGGTGTGGTGGCATCCAAGATTGCGGACCTTGCCCGTCGGGCCAGGTCTGCGGTGGCGGCGGCCCGAGCATCTGCGGGGCGAGCAACTGCACGCCGCGTACGTGTGCTCAGGCGGGCGCCGAATGCGGTCCGATCGGCGACGGTTGCGGCGGTCAGCTCGACTGCGGTCCGTGCACCCAGCCGGGCCAGGTCTGCGGCGGCGGCGGCCCGAGCAAGTGTGGCGGCTGCGTCCGCACCACCTGCCAAGCGGCTGGCGCGCAGTGCGGTCCGATCGGTGACGGTTGCGGCGGTCAGCTCGACTGCGGCACCTGCACCGCGCCGGACACGTGCGGCGGCGGCGGCGTGGCCTTCCAGTGCGGTCATCCGCAGGTCAACTGACGACCTGACCGAGCGCACGCTCCTTCGGGAGTGAACCCCGCGCGCCCCCGGACGATACGTCCGCGGGGCGCGCGACGTTTTGTGGAGTCGCATGGCGCTGGAAGGACGAGGCCGTCACTACACGAAGATCCGCGAGCGCGTGGAGGACGCCCTGCGCCTTCTTTACGGCCAGGGGTGGCCGGGGGCGCTCGCCTACCGCTTCGGCGTGCAGGGGCGCCTCCGCGTGCACGAGCACGCCGTCGCTGCGCGCGGGGTCGGAGCTCGCCCCCTTCGCGTCGGCTTTGCGTCGGATCTCCACGCCGGCCCGACGACCGATCCGCGGGTGCACGACGAGGCGGCGGAGGCGCTCGGCGCGGCGCGCCTCGACGTGTTGCTCCTCGGCGGGGACTACGTGTTCCTCCACGCGCACGGTATCGAGCGGCTCGCCGCGCGGCTCGGCAGGATCCCCGCACCCCACGGGCGATTCGCGGTGCTGGGGAACCACGACCTTTGGGCCGACGACCGGCGGATCACCCGCGCCCTCGAGCGCGAAGGGATCGAGGTGCTCGTCAACCGCTCGGTGCGCCTCGCGCCCCCCTTCGACGCCGTCACCGTGTTGGGGCTCGACGAGCCGTGGTGCGGCGCGCCCGACGCGTCGGCGACGTTTCGCGACGCCGGTGAGGTGCGTCTCCTCTTGATGCACGCCCCGTCCGGCCTTCTTCACGTGGAAGAGCGGCGCTTCGACGTCGCCTTCTGCGGGCACACCCACGGGGGCCAGCTCGCGCTACCCGGAGGGCGGCCCATCGTCGTCCCCGGGCCCTTGAGTCGTCGCTTCCCCCACGGTCGCTTCGACGTGGGCGCCTCACGCACGCTCCTCGTGAGCCGCGGCGTCGGCGGCGTGGAGGTGCCGTTCCGCACCTTCGCCGATCCGGACGTGCTCGTGTGCACTCTGCACGAATCGGAGTAACCCGCCGAAGCCGGCGTGGCGTCACTCCGGGACGGCCGAGGGATCGGCCAAGATGGCCGTGGTCACGTGGGGGCGCAGGTAGAAGCCGCGCGGCATGACGTGCAGCGGCTCGCCGTCGACGCCGAAGGCGAGCGTGCGCGCGCGACCGTTGTCGGCTTTTGGGCGAGCTTGGAGCCACCGCCCGATGCGCGCGGTGAGCCCCTCGATCCCGCCGATGCCGATGAGCCCCATGATCTCGTCGAAGTCGTCCTGAAGGACGGCCTCTTGCGAAGCGCTGGGGGTCCAAAGGAGCGGCGGGCCGAAGACGCGCGGGGCGCTGCACTCGCGCGGGGTGACGACCGGCATCCACAAGACGCGCGCGAGCTTCTTTTTCACCCACGACGTGGCCCACGTGGACGCGTCGGGATCGGCGACGGCGATCGTGCACACGTACGTCGACTCGCGCGCGCGCCCGCTCGGCTCGACGGGGATGGTCTTGAGCTCTACCCCGAGGTGAGGAAAATCGGGGATGGCCGCGGACCCGCCGCGCGCGCCGAGCGCACGCTCGACGAGCGTGCCGACCTTCCCCTTGGTGCGCCGCGCATCACCGCTCACGCGCGCGCCGAGCTCGGCGGCGAGATCGTCGACGCGTCTCCCGTGGAGCGCCGTGGCGCGGGCGAAGAGCTCGCGCTCGTCGCGAGGAGGCTCGGGACCGCTCAGAGCCCCCACTTGAACGTACCCGCCGCGGCCGCCACGACCCCGCAAGCGAGCGCCACGAGGCGAAGCGTGCCGATCACCCCGCGCTTCTCCGGGGCCGGTGCGCCTCCGAGCTTGCGCGTCCGCGAGGTGGCGATGCCGCTCGCCGCTCCGGCCAAGACGAAGGCGGTGAGCATGATGTGGAGCCACGCTTGGTGAAACAGCGCCATCCCGTCCATCGAGATCTGCGCGACGCCGCTCAAGAGGAGCAGCACGAGCCCGCTGTCGGCGGTGCGCCCGAGCGTGATGTGGGCCGCGTCGAGCGAGGCCGGTGACGGGTTCGCCGTCGCCGCGCGGTGAACGAGGAACGCGGCGAGCGAGCCGCCGACGAAGATGGCCATTCCCACGAGGTGCACCAAGACGAGCGCCGGCATGCGCCCACCCTACCACCGCCGCGGGGGTGCTAAGCCGCGAAGATGCGCTCGATGGCGCGGGCCGCGTCGGGCATCTTGCGCACGCATTCGCCGAGGGCGGCGAGGCAGAGCGGCCCCGCGGGCGAGGCGATGGCTCGCGCCATGAGATCGTGCCCGCCGGTGAGCGGCTCGAGATCGGCGATCTCTTCGCCGCGCAGCAAGGACCGCGAGAGCAGCGCGAGCCCCACGAGATCGTGCCCAAAGCCCGTTCCGGCGAGGATGCGGCCGTCGTGATCGACGAGCGCCACGGCCTCGACCTCGCTCCGGTCGTGCACGGCCTCCATCAGATATTGAAGCGCTTCTTCGCGGTTCTCGCTGCGCTTGATCCGGCGATCTTGGGACATCGGGTCCATCGAAACGTGCTCGCTCGACATGAATGGAAGCGTACTGAGCCGAGCGCACGCGGGCCCACTTGTTGGTACACTTTCGATGGAACCAATCGATGGGCGGACCGCGCGACGTTCGGTGCTCACGCTGCGAGAGCGTCTTCACGCTCGACGTCCCCCGCACGTGGGCGAGGTGCCCGAGCTGCGGCCACGGCTTCGCCGTGCAGCGCCAGAGCACGCGCGATCTCGAGGAGAGCGTGCGCCGCTGGGTGCTCCACGATCCCGACGGCCACGAGCACGCGTACGCCGCGCTCGCCGATCTCCGGGCGGCGATCGACGCCGGCGAGCTCGGTCCTCTCGGCGAGCGCAGCGAGCGCGACAGCGACGTCGCCATCGATCTGACCGCCGCCGACGTCGAGCTGCGCACCCCCGGGGTTCCGTGGAAGCCCGCCGGCGCGATCGCCGTGGCCCCCGTCGAGGAGGTTTCGCGCGTACCGGCCGAGGCGCGCGAAGAGGACGAGACGCCCATGCTCGCGCGCGTCGCTTCGCCCGCCCCCGAGCGCGCGCCTTCGATCCCGCCGCCGGCTTCGCCTGCGCCTCCGCCGGCGCAACCTCGCGGTGGATCGCATTGGCTGCTCCACGTAGCGCTCGCGTGCGGTGCCCTCGGCGCGGTCGCCTTCGTGGCACGCTCGCGCCCCGCGCCGCGGGCCGCGCTGCCCGTGGCGGCGACGACGGTGACCGTCGCGGCGGCGCTCCCCGAGCCAGCTCCCAGCGCGAGCGCGCCCCGCGCGGCGAGCGCGCCGCGCGAGCCCACGGTGTACGTCGCCGAGACCGTCGCGGTCGTCTCTCCGCGCGCGGCGGCGAGCCTGGACACGACGCTCCACGACGACGACGCCGGGGCCACGGTGGCGGCGTTGCGCAGCGACGCGTTCCGGGCGCTCCACGCCCACGACTACGCGCGCGCCCAAACAGCCTTCGAGCAAGTGGTCGCGCGCTCTCCCCACGACGCCGAGGCGCTCGTCGGTCTCGGCGATGCCGCGCGCGCCCGCGGGAATCGCCCCGACGCCGAGGCCGCGTACCGCCGCGCCACCGGGGCCGCCCCCGAGCTCCTCGGTGCGCAGCTTGGCCTCGCCGACGTGCTCTGGGACGCGGGGGAGAAAGACGCCGCGCGTGACCGCTACCGCGCGATCGTCGCCCACTTCGCCGACGCGCCCGATCGAGCGCGCGAGCGCGCCGGGGCGCCGGCGGTCAGCCGCTGATCTTCCCCCAAGGGAGACCGCCGGAGTCCCCCTCGCGAAGACGGAAGCGCCCGACGCTCAACGCGTCCAGACGCGCGCGCAGGCAGGGCGCGCAGGCGTAGGCCGCCGCGGCCCCGGGCGCGGCGATCGACACCGCGGCGTCGACCTCGCCGCCACACACGTTGCACCGCGCGCGGACTTTGGGATCTTGCTCGACTCCGCCGGCGCGCACGCGCCCCGCTCCGGTGATCTCGACGTCGATGCTCTGGCTCATGGATCACGAGCATAGCGCGCGGCCGCGCCGTCGTGGACCCTGGTCGTTCGGCGCATCTGATCTACGCTTCACGTATGGCGCGAAGGGGGCTCCTGGCGGATCCGCCGCTCGTCGTGCTCTCGGCGATCCCGCTGCTCGCCACCCTGGCGGTGCTCGTCCCGCTGGTCACGGCGTACGCCTCGTGGCTCGCGGGCGCGTGCCGAGAGACGTCGGGCTCGAGCCTCCCCTGGGCCCTCGCGCTCGCCGCCGTCGTCGTCGTCGCTTGCCTCCCCGCCGTCGCGCTCGCCGCGGCGCTCCCTCGCGCCGTGCACGCCGGTATCGCGCTCTTCGCCGGCGCCGCGCTCTTTCTCGTCCCCGCGACGAACGTCGTCTCCAACCTCGCCTTTCATCGCGTGGGGCGCACGGAGGCGGGCGGCTCGGCGCTCCTCTTCGACGTCGCTCTCGCGCTGCTCTTCGCTCTACCGGTTCTCTTCGCACGCGAGGTGCACCGCGCGCGCGTCGCCTCTTCCACACCGGCGAACGAGTCGTGGGAGCGCGTGCTCGCTGCCGCCGGCGCGTGGGCGTGCGGCGGCGCGACGTTCGCGCGCTGGTTCGCCGTGGCGCAAGGAGTGAGCACTGCGGGTGTCGTCCCCGCCTTTGCCCTCGGCGTGCTCTTCGCCGCGCTCGCCGCGGTCCTCGCGGCCGCGCGCGCCGTGTGGCTTCTGCGCCTCTACGCGGGGAAGCTCCCCGGGCTCGCGCTCGTCGAGGGCGAAGACCTCGCGCGTCGCCTTCGAGGCCTCCCGTTCATCGGCGAGGGCCCGTACCTGGTCCTCGAGTCGCGGGCCGCGGCCGCGCCCGACGCCCCCTACCGTAGCGGCGCCCCCTCCGAGCCGCTCGCGCGCGTCAGCGCCGATCGTGCGCGGGGGCTCGCCCCTTCGCTGCGCGCCTTTCACGCGGCGCTCGCGGTGCTCGTCCTCGAAGCGGTCATGCTCGTCGGATTCACCCCGCGTTTCACCGCCGCGGTGGCGCCTCCGCGGGCCCCCGTCGCGCTGCACACTCTGCGCTGACGGGCGCATCGCTCGAAGGTCGCGCCTCGGCGCCGGACGTCCGCGGAGCTCGCACACCTGCCGCGTAGCGAGCCGTGTTCTCGCTCTCCGGTCGAGCTGCTATCTTGAAGGCGATGCCGCGGGTCGCCTGTCCCACATGCTCGCGGCCCGTGGAGGCCGCGTCGGGGGTGGGGATCGTCCGCTGCCCGGAGGACGGCACCGAGATCGACGTCGACCGCCTCTTCGCCGTCTCCACCACGATGGAGAACGCCGCCACCGAGGTGACCGCGCGCGGCGCCGTCCCCCACGCGCCCGAGAGTGATCCGCTCCTCGGAACTCGCGTCGACAAGTACGACATCGAAGAGGTCATCGGTCGCGGCGGCATGGGGACGGTGTACCGCGCGCGCCACGCCGACCTCGGGCACGAGCTCGCGCTGAAGGTGCTCGACAGTCGACTCTGGGGCTCGAGCGACGTGACGGCGCGCTTCTTCCAAGAGGCGAAGGCCGCGGCGCGCATCGGTCACCCCAACATCGTCCAGATCTTCGACTTTGCCCGAAGCCCGGCCGCGGGGAGCTACATCGTGATGGAGCTCCTCCGGGGGGAGCCGCTCGACGTCGTCATCAAGCGCGACGCCCCCTTCAGCGAGTCGCGCGCGATCGGCCTCGCGCTGCAGATCTGCGAAGCGCTGGGGAGCGCGCACAAGCAGGGGGTCGTGCACCGCGATCTCAAGCCGGCCAACGTCTTCTTGGTGGCGACCTCGACGGTGCAGACGCCGCACGGATCGACCGCCGGCGAGACGATCAAGGTCATGGACTTCGGCGTCGCCAAGCTCTCGCAGTCGGCGAGCGCGGTGGCCACGCGCCCCGGCACCTTGGTCGGCACGCCGCTCTACATGAGCCCCGAGCAATGGGAGAGCGGCCCGACCGACGCGCGCTCCGACATCTACTCGCTCGGCCTCGTCCTCTACGAGATGCTCACCGGGCGCCTGCCGTACGCCGGCACGCTCACGCAGGTCATCAAGAGCCTGACGCTCGAAGAGCCGCGTCCGCCGCGCGCGTTTCGCAAGGATCTCACGCCCGAGCTCGACGCCCTCGTCCTTCGCTGCATTCGCAAGGATCCCGACGCGCGCTACGCGTCGATGGACGACGTGGCGCGCGATCTTCGCGCGCTCGCCGGCGCGCGCTCGTCGGTGACGGTCATGCCGCCGGGCCCCGTGCGTCCGGCGCGCGTGTGGGGGATCGTCCTCGGGATCGGGCTCGTCGCTGCGGCGGCCGTGCTCTTCCTGAAGTTGCGCGGGTCGAGCGACGCGCGTCCGGTCTCTCCGCCCCCGGAGGCGGTGAGCCTCGCGGCGCCGCCCCCCCCGGTCCTCCCCAGCGCCTCCGCCGCGGCGAGCGCCGCCTCTCCGCCCGCGGTCTCGGCCTCGGGCTCTGCGACCGCCCCGCCGCCCACGGCGAGCGCCTCGCCGCCTTCGACGCCGCGCCCGCGAGCTTCGGCGCGTGCCTCCGCCACGCCGCCCGCCTCGGCGAGCGCCGCCCCGAGCGCGTCGGCGAAGAGCCTGCTCTACAGCGAGTGAGAGCTAAAACCGGCCGGTGAAGTAGATCCGCTGTCCGTCGGTCGAGAGCCGCGCGGCGGCCGGCGCGGGCGTCGCCTTCGCGCGCGTCGTGTCTTCGCTCTTCAAGTCCCACAAGACGAGGCCGACGCCCGTCGCCGCGAGCACGCCGCCCGTGACGTAGGTGACGACCAGCGTCGTCTGGAGAGCGTGCGCGCGCCGCTCGAGGCCGAGCGCTGTGCCGTCGCCCGAGGCCGCCGCGGCGTGGAAGTCCTCGATGGTCGAGTTGAGCCACGTGGCGTCGACGATGGCGCTCCCCACGAGGAGCGTCGCCCCCGCGCCGAGCGCCACGTATCCCCACGTGCGTCGCGCGTGGCTCGGCTGCTCGGGCTCGGCGTGGGCGGGAGGCGGCGGGGCCGGGGCCGTTGGAGCGCTCGTCGCCGACTGGAGGACACACGGGAGCTCCAGCGACGCGCCCGCCACGAAGCGAAGGCGCGCGTCGATGGGTTTGTATCCTTCGCGCCGCACGACGACATGGTGCTCGCCGGCGTGCACCGGGAGGTTCACGACCGGCGTGATCCCGACTTTGTCTGCGCCGTCGTCGAGGTAGACGTCGGCCCCCTCGGGCTGGCAGGTGACGCTCAGCGCGGCATCGATGTAACGTGCACGCAATCGACGGATGCGCGCTTGCACGCTCGCCGCGTCGCGCACGTAGGGGTTCTTCTTCAGGTAGGTCTCGAAGCTCTCGACCGCCTCGGGCATGCGCGAGAGGCTCTCGAAGGCCTCACCGGCGTAGCGGTAGGGGAGGTTCGCTTCGGGCGCGAGGTCCATCGCGCGGCGGTACTCCTCGAGCGCGGTCTCGGCGTCGCCTGCTTGGAACGCGGCGATCCCGCGCTCCATCGCCGCTTGCGCCTCGGCCTCCTGCTCTTCCTTTACGCCCGAGGTAGCCGGCGGCGTCGCCTTCGGGGCGCTGGTCCCCCCCTGGGCGTGCGCCACGCCGGGGACGAGGAGCGCGGCGAGGAGGACGATGTGTCGCTTCGTCGTCATGGAGCCGGGCACGCGCCGTTGGGGGTCGGAGTCCGCGCTTCGAAGGCGTCGTAGTCGTTGTCGTCGTAGCGCCGCACGAGGACGAACGCGCCGTTCACGAGCTGGTAGATCGCCGAGGGGACAGCGACCGCGCCGTAAGGATCGAAGAGGAGCTCGCTCGAGGCGCCGCGGTAACGGATCTCGCAGGGCACGCTCTGCGGGCCGTTGCCGCATTTCCCGGGGAACTGATTTCGCACGCTGAGGATACGGAGCATCTCGCGGATGTCCCCCGGGCCGTACACCGCGTGATCGGGCGTCGTTCCCACGACGTGCCAGAGCCCGTCACGCACGGCCACGCGGTCTCGCACCGAGCCGGCGCGCTCGACGGCGAGGGCGAAGAGGATCGCCGCGTCGAAGACGTTGCTCACGCCCGGCGGCGTGTCTTGCTCGGGCGGGAGGTGAAAGTAGTCGTTGTAGAGTGCACGGAACTTGAAGTAGTCGGGCGTCGGCGGGTTCGAGTCGCCGTCGCTCACGAAGATCCCCTCGCCGACGTGCACCGTGGGGTGCGCCGGGTCCACGTAGCCGTTCTTCACGAAGTCGTCGCCGTGGGCGGGCGAGGCGCTCAGCCAAGTGAGCTTCGACCAGTCGTGGCTCCCGTCGTTCGCGAGCGCGGCCTTGGCCTGGCGCAAGAACTCGAGCGTGACCTCGAGCGTCGCGAGCACCACGCAGTCGGGCTTCTTGGCGATGATGGTGGCGATCTGCGCGTCGTAGGAGGAGACGGCGTCCCCCGGAACGATGGCGTGGCCCGTGATGCAGCCGCCGAGCTTCTGGAACACCTCGGTGTACGCGTCGCGATAACCCTGGGCGAAGGCGCTGTCGTCGTCGATGAGCACGACCGAGCCGCACATCGGCGGGACCCCGGCGCCGCTGAAGAGCCCTTGCGCCAACGCCTCGCCGCGTCGCGTGACGCCAATCGTGCGGAAGAAGTAGCGGTCCGTCGCCGGCTCGTTGGTGGAGAGGAGCGGCGAAGTGGCCGAAGGAGAGATGGTGAGCACGTGCGCCGGCGCGGCGATGCCTTGAATCGTGAGCGACACGCCGCTGTTCGTGCCGCCGAGGATCCCCATCACCCGATCTTGATCGATGAAGGTGTGGATGTTGGCGGTGCCGACCTCGGTCGGTCGGTCCTGAAGCACCTTGAAGGCGATCTTGCGCCCCAGAACGCCGCCGCCCTCGTCGTTCACGAGGTGGGTGACGAAATCGAGCGTCTGCACGTACTGCTGGCCGACGTCGGCGGCGGTCCCTTCGACCGGCAAGAGCGCGCCGAAGGTGATGGGGCCGGTGTCGGTCTCGCAGAACCGCCCGCTCGCGTTGCAGGTCTCGTCGAGGCGGCAGTCGCCGTTCGCCGAGCAGTTCTCCAGCGAGGTGAACGTGTGGCAGGCGTAGAGCCCGAGCGCGCACAGGCTCGGCAAGAGCGCGGCGAACGCTCTCTGCCCACGGGAATGCACCACAACCGCAGTATGCACGAAGAGCGGCCGGATCAGAATCGCCCCGCGGCGTCCTTCTCCGCCTCCTCGGCGGCGATTTCTTCGAGCACGCGCGCGGCTTCGTCGGCGCTTCCGGCCCCTTCCCCGGCTGCCGTCGACTCCAAGGCGACGCGGAGGCGTGGGCCGGCGACCGCCTGGGCGGCGCGCTTCAAACGGAGGCGTCCTTCGTCGTCGAGCGCGGGGGCGAGGGCCACGGCGGCGGCGGCGCGCGCCGAAGCGGCGGAGCCCGGGTCTTCGACTACGCGCCACAGACGCTCGGGCGGGACGGGGGCCACGCGGTGGGTCGCGTTCGCGCCGCTCCCGATCGCGCGCAGATCGGCCACCCACTCGGCGAAGGGGCGCGATCCACGCGAGAGGCGCGCCGCGTCTTCCACCGCTCCCGGCTCGGCGTGCGAAGCGGCCATGGCCTCGCGGATCCGCTCGGCGACGATGGAGGCGCGTCCGTCGTCCCATCCGCGCTGCGTGACCGGTAGGTCGAGGATCTCTCCCGAGCGCAGGCTGACGAGGACGGTGAGCACGCGGTTGCGGCCCATCCCGCGGATCGTCGTGTCGACGTAGAGGATGTCGCCGATGGGGACGAACCGCGTGCGCCCCAGCCAGCGTACGAGGATGCCGTCGACCCCGACCTCGACCTTCGTCGGCGCCAGCATGAGAAAGAGCCCCGCGAGCACGAAGAGGGGGACGAGAAAGAAGCCGGCCTTTACCGAGAAGATCCCCAGCGCGAGCCGCGCCAAGAGCACGAGGCCCGCCGCGACCGCCGCGGTGACCCAGCGCATCTTCCCTCCGGCGTAGAACTGCGAGAGGAGACGAAAGCGGGCGACGGTCTGGGTGGTGTCGAGCCCGAGCGCGCGAAGGAGGCGCCGGCCCGTGGCCTCCCCCTCGACCGAGAGCTCCATCGCCGGGCGCATGCCGCGGAGGCCGAGACGCACGACGCTCCTCGCCCCCGCGCGCGGCACGAGGAATCCGTCGGTGATGCGCGCCCGCGGGACGAAGCGCTCTCCGACGCGGACGCCGCTCCGCGAGGCCTGGACTTCGGGCCAGGTCACGTTGGGGCGAAAATTGCGATTCCACGCGAGTGCGACGAACACGACGGCGAAGATCGCCGGGTGAACCATGAACGCCAGGTGCCGCGGATCGCCCGTGATGCCCGAGATCAGGGCGGCCAGCGAAAGGAGGAGCGGGCTGGCCGCCGCGGCCAACAGGTAGGGATTGCGACGTATTTGGCCGATCTCGCCTCGGGGGAAGGGGACGATCTTCCCTTCGTCGCCGCCGCGAGGGGCCTCTTCGGCGCCCTCAGGCACACTCTCGGGGATCTCCGCCACCGCCGGGGCTACTTCCTCGGCAAAAACCTCCTTCGACGGGGGAGGGGGGCGATTGTGCATTCGTCTTTGGCCAGTTGTAGCCAACTTTGGCATGCTCGGGGGCAATGGCGAGCCCGGGGACGGTAGTCGACTTCTACAAGCTCACGCGGCCCGTGCAGGAGCGCTTCCGCGGTTCGGTCAACGGCAGCGGCCTGCCGGCTCCGATTCTGTCGTTCCGTCAGGCCTCGCGCGAGCCGCTGGTGTGGCTCGGCGGCAGCGCCGCGCTCCTCGTCTTCGCCTTCATCGTCTTCGAGCTCGGCCTCGGCAGCCTCGACAGCGGCATCTCGATTCAGGGCGCGGGCTGGGTGGTGCTCCACACGCTTTTGTGGGGCGGCGTGGCCTTCGGGATCTTGCGCGCGCTGGCGATTCGCCGCGAGTCGCGATCGCTCCCTTTCGTCCCCGGCGTCTACATCTTCCCCATCGGCCTCGTCGACGCGCGCCGCTACCACATTCACGTGGTGCCGCTCGGACAGATCGGCGCCATCGAAGGACCGGACGCGTCGAACTCCTTCCGCGTGACCGCGCTCGGCACGCAGTTCGTCTTTCCGTGCAAAGACAAAGAGGCGGCGGAGAAGGCCTCGGCCGCGCTCGCTGAAGCGCGCGGAACGCACCAAGAGGCCAATGAAGCGCGCGAGAGCATTCGGCCCAAGGCGCTCGCCGCGATCGATCCCCTCCAGGACGGCGGCTTCGCCAGCCCCCTCGTCCCCAAGACGCCGATCGTGCGCGTGGTCCCGTTCTGGGCCGCACGCGCGTGGGCCGTGGCGCTCGCAGCCGGGTTCCTCTTCGGCCTCGCCGTGTGGAACGCGCGCAACGTGCTCTCCGACGCGCGCATGTTCGCGACGGCGAACGAGAAGCACGACACCGCCTCCTACAAGGCGTACCTCGAGCACGGCACGCGCCACAAAGACGAGGTTGAGCTGACGCTCCTCCCGCGCGCCGAGCTGAAGGACGCGCAGAAGGCCGGCACCGTCCAGGCCATCGAAGACTTCATGAAGAAGCACCCCAAGACCAAGATCGGTCCGGAGGTGCAGGCGGCGCGTCGTACGGCGCTCCTCGCCGAGCTCGAAGACGTGAAGAAGGTCGGCACCCTCACCGCGCTCAAAGAGTTCGACAAGGGGCACCCCGACCACCACCTCGACGCCGAGATCGCCGCGGCCGTCCACCAGGTGTACGTCGCGGCGTTCGCCAAGTACCAAGCCGACTACGCCAGCAAGGACGCGGCGGCGGCGGCTTTCGTCCAGCGCCTGCTCGACTTCGCCGAGAAGCACGGGCCGCAAGTGGTCATCCGCTTCCAGCGCAAGGTCGCGAAATCGATGGAGCGCGCCGACAAGGCCGTCGCCAAGAACAAGAACTTCATGGGGAGCGCCACGTTCCCTTCGCGCTTCTTCGACGCCGCGCACGACAAGCCGCGCGAGGCGGAGATGGGCCAAGCGATCGTGCAGCGCTTCGCCGAGGCCTTCCCCGCGGATCTCCTGAAGGTCGAGATCGGCGATCCGATCGCCGATCCCGAGGAGGCGCTCCCCGGCAACGTCACGACGCCGACGCTCTTCGTGCTCCACACGACGGAGTGGTCCGGCGGCGAGATCTCGAGCTCACAGCGCCCGCGCGGCGACTTCGTGATGCTCGGATTCACGTTCGAGGCGTATTTCCGGCTCCCCGACGACGCGAAGCCGCTCGCGGTCAAGCAGGTCGTGTGGCGAAGGCCGGAGACGTCCATCGCCAAGGACGAAGAGCACCCCGAAGAGCCGATCTACACGAGCATGTCGAAGGACGGCTTCGACGCGTTCGGAAAGAAGCTCCTCGCGACCTTCTTCCGCACCGACAAAGACAAGCACTGACCGCTCGCGCGAGCGCGTGACGCTGCGCCTTTCGCCGCGCGTGAGCCTGCTACCGCGCGGGGCGGCGCAGGTGCGGGGTCGAGACGCGCGCTTCGTTCTCGGCGCGCGGGGCACGTGAGGCGAGCATCGGCCCCACCGACGGCGGGCTCCACTCGGTGGGGGTCACGCTCGACGTCGGCACGGCGTTGGGCGTCGACGCGACGTGACCCGCGTAGGCGAGCCCCACGAGCAGCGCCGCGCTGAAGACGAAGCCACGGATCCGCCCCGGCGGGTGCACGCGCACCTCGGGGACGATGGCCCTTCGCATCGCTCGCGGGCTCGAGAGCGACGTCGGTGGATCGCTCGTACGCGAGGCCGCGCCCCCCATGCCGGGCCCTTCGGCGCGCGTCACGTCGAGCGCGGCGCGGATCCGCGTACTCGAGGGAGCGACCTTGGCGAGGCGCTCGCGGATCTGCATCGCGGTGTGCGCGCGCACGTCGTCGAAGAGCTCGTGCATCAACTTGCCGAGGTGCTCGGGGCGCACCGGCGGTGCCTTGGCGAGCCAGTCCTCGAGCGCTTCGCGCATCGCGCGGGCGGTCGGATACCGGCGGCTCGGCTCGCGCTCGAGGGCGCGGGCGACGATGCGCTCGAGCACCGGGTCGACGTTGGGCGCGTACGCCGCCACCCGAGGCACCGGCTCATTGAGCACGCGGAGGATCGTCTTCACCTGGGTTCCCGCGGCCATGAGCCGGCGCTTGGTGAGCGCCTCCCAGAGGATCGTCCCCGCGGTGAAGACGTCGGCGCGGCGATCCACCGGATCCCCCGAGAGCTGCTCCGGCGCCATGTACGCCGCTTTGCCTTTGAGCACGCCGGCGGCGGTCTTCACCGAGCTCACCTCGGTCTTGGCGATCCCGAAGTCGACGACCTTCACCTGGCCTTCGTAGGTCACGAAGAGGTTGTGAGGGCTCACGTCGCGGTGGACGATCCCGAGCGGCGAGCCGTCGAAGTCGGTGAGCTCGTGGGCGTAGTGGAGGCCGGCGAGGGCGTCGGACATCACGCGCACGAGGAGCTCCGGGCGGACGGCGAGATCGCGCCGCGCGAGTTCGCGGAGCACGCGGTTGAACGATTGACCTTCGAGGTGCTCCATCGTGAGGAGGAGCTCGCCGCCCTCTTCGATCACGTCGAACGCCTGGACCACGTTGGGGTGATTCATGCGCGCGGCGATGCGCGCTTCGTCGAGGAACATTTGGCGGTAGAGCGGCTGCCCGGAGAACTCGGGGAGGAGCTGCTTCACCACCACGAGCTTCGAGGTCCCTCCCGGGCCGTGCCGAAGCGCGAGAGAGACATCCGCCATCCCGCCTTGTCCGATTCGAAAGAGGACGTTCACTCGTTCGCGCTTACCCTTCTCCACCACCTCGACGGGCGATTGCACGTGCCGCGCCAGCGCAAGCGGCGCGCCTCGGGGCGGCTTGGCGGCGCGAGGTATCGAGAACCTCTCGCGAGCGAGCTTTGGGTGACACGCGCCTACCTGAGGACGACCGTCCTCAGGTGAGGACCGATGCGAGCAGCCCCCGCGCCTCTGAGCGCGCACCGAATGCATGCGCGTCGTGCGCGAACGTTCTCTCTACGCGACGAGCGGCTCGCGCATGCGACGGCCCGCGCGTAAGCTGTGCACCGATGACGTCGCGTTTGCACGGCAAGGTCCCGGGTTCGACGCCCTCGTCGGTGCGGCCGCCGCGCTTCGAGGACGAGGGGACCCCCACGGTCGCCAAGCGCGACTCTTCGGTGCAGGCCGTTCGCCGCCTCGTCTCGGTGGAGGTGCCGCGCCTCACCCTCACGGTCGAGCGCGAGCGCGGCGCTACTGTGTCGGGGCGCGCCGTGGTCCACGACGGCGAAGTGTGTCGCGTGGGGACCCACGCCTCGAACGAGGTCGTGCTCAGCGATCCCGCGGTCTCGCGGTTTCACTGCCGCATCGTGCGCGAGGCCGGCGTCCTTCGGCTCAAAGACATCGGCTCGCTCAACGGCACCTCGCTCGACGGCGTCCGCGTGCGTGACGCGGACTTGCACGCCGGGGCGAAGATCCAGATCGGCGACTCGATCGTGCGCGTCGACATCGCCGCCCACGGCGGCGAGGCCACGGTCACGACGATCTCCTCGTTCGGGCAAATGGTCGGGGGCAGCGTGGCCATGCGCCGCCTCTTCGGTTTGCTCGAGCGCGTGGCGCCGAGCGAAGCGCACGTGCTCATCCAGGGAGAGAGCGGCACGGGCAAGGAGCTCGTCGCGACCGAAATCGTCCAGCGCGGCCCGCGCGCCGAGCGCCCCTTCGTCGTCGTCGACTGCGGCGCCATCTCCCCGAGCCTCGTGGAGAGCGAGCTCTTCGGCCACGTGCGCGGCGCTTTCACCGGCGCCGAGCGCGATCGCGTGGGCGCGTTCGAAGCCGCCGACGGAGGGACGGTCTTCCTCGACGAGATCGGCGAGCTGCCGCTCGAGGTGCAGCCCAAGCTCCTCCGCGCCCTCGAGGCGAAGGAGATCCGTCGCGTGGGCGAGACCCGCACGCGCAAAGTGGACGTCCGCGTCATCGCCGCCACGCACCGCGATCTCGCGCGTGAAGTGAACCAAGGGCGCTTCCGCGAGGACCTCTACTTCCGCCTCGCCGTCATCGACGTGCAGGTGCCGCCTTTGCGCGAGCGGCTCGAAGATCTACCGCTCCTCGTCGCCACGTTCTTGCGTGCGCTCCACGTGCCGACGCGCGGGAGCCTCTTCACCCCCGAGGTGCTCGCCGAGCTAAGGAAGCACGATTGGCCGGGGAACGTGCGCGAGCTTCGGAACTACGTCGAGCGGAGCGTCGTCCTCGACGTGGCGACGCCGGGGCTTCGATCGTCGCCTGTTCCCGCGCAGCGCGCCGAGGTCGACGTGCGCGTCCCCTTCAAGGTCGCGAAAGACACGCTCGTCGACTCCTTCGAGCGCGCCTACCTCACCGCGCTCCTCGAGTCGGCGGAGGGGAACATGAGCCGCGCCGCGCGTCAGGCGGGCATCGATCGCATGTACCTGCATCGCCTCGTGCAGAAGCACGGCCTCCGGTAGGCAGGTCACGCCAAGGCGTCGACGAGCCGCCGCGCCCCCGCGCTCAGCTCGCCAGGATCTTCTTCACGTCCTCGGGGATCGACGCGTCGGGGAGGCCGAGCTCTTCGACGATGGCGCGAAGCCGCTTCTTCTCCATGTCGGTGATGACGCCGTCGGCCTTCGAGTACTTGAGGGTCGTGTGGAGGAAGTCGGTCATGACCTTCTCGATCTGAGCCGGCGTCAGATCGCCCTTCTTGCGGAGGGCCTCGAGCTCGGCGCGCTCCCTCGGCTCGACGACGCCGTCGGAGAAGATCCTCGCCAGCATTCCCTTCAGCATCAGCTCCGGGTTCGGTCCCGACATGCGCGCTCCCTCGCCGGCGTTCCGGCGACTCAATGGTCCCCCGAAGGTACCACCACTCGCCCCGGCCAGGCGACCGCCCGGCCGCTCCCCGCGACCGCTCAGCGGTTCGGCGATGGCAGGGGGCGCCGCGTGGCGCCAGGCTCTCTCCCATGGCCTTCGCTCGTTCGTCCGTTCTTCTCCGCGCAATCCGCGTCCTCGCGGTCCTCGCCTTGTGCTTCTTTTCCTTGGTGTGGGCGACGACGCTCGTGCCCGGCGCGGTCCTCCTCGCCCACGCCGAGACGTGGCAGGGGTGGCTCGCGGGGCTCGGCGCGTTCGTCGTCTTCGCGGCGGCCATCCTCGTCCTCCGCGCGGCGCTCCGTCCGACACGCTCGCGCGTCCGCGCGGCGTGGAGCTCGACGGCGCTCGGCGCGGGGATCGTGGTGGTGCTCGCCCTCGCGACTCCGCCCGGGGAGGCGCTCCCCGGGTCACGCGTTGCTTCGCGCTACCTCGGGAGGAGGCACTACCCCCGGTACGCCATCGCCAACCTCGTCCCCGAGATCGATCAGATCAAGGTCGGCACCTACCTGATCCCCTACCTCGATCCGTACACCGATCCGGCGCGCGCGCGTCACGTGCGCGAGATCTCGATGGCGCTCTACCGCCCGATGCAGGACGATCCCGAGTTCCGCGCGCTCGGCTCGGTGATGGAGCTCGCCTACGAAGACGCCGACAGCGGTCACGTCTACGAGTACGTACCGCCGCACGAGGAGGGGGAGAAGCTCCCGGTGCTCCTCTTCCTTCACGGGAGCGCGGGGAACTTTCAGGCGTATTTCTACCTGCTAAGGCGCATGGCCGACGCCTCGCACGTGATCCTCGTCTGCCCGAGCTTCGGCTTCGGCAATTGGAACGAGCCTGGCGGCGTGGAGGCGATCGAGCGCGCGCGACGGCACGCGCTCGAGGACCTACACGGCGATCCGCGCCATGTCGTCCTCGCGGGGCTCTCCAACGGCGGGCGTGGTGTGACGCGCGCGGCTGCTCGAGCCCCCGACGCCTACGCCGGCTTCGTCTTCTTCTCCGCCGTCATGGAGCCGAGCGTGATGCGCACGCCGGGCTTCGCGCGGGCGGTGCGTGGCAAGCCGGTGCTCGTCGTGCACGGAGCCGAGGACGAGCGAATCGCCTTGGCCCATGCGGAGACCGCGATCGGGACGATGCGTGCCGAAGGAGCACACGTGACCGCGCACGTGTACGGCGGCGAGGATCACTTCCTCGTCTTCTCGCAGCCGGCGGCGGTGCTCGCCGACACCGAGCGTTACTTGGCGGCGCCGGGGGCGCGGGCGCGCATTCTCCACGCGCCGTGCAGCGCGAGCCCGACGAGCATGCTGCCCACCGCCACCGCCCACTCCGTGGCCTGCGCGCCGACGGCCAGCGCGAACCCGACCGCGAGCGAAGGAAACGCCGACCACGCGTCGCGCGGGACGAGCCCACGGCGCCGGCCGAGCGCGAGCTTGGCCAGCGCGGCGGCGGCGAGCACGTACTGAATCACCACGGCGAGCGACGAGAGGCTGAAGAGCTCGGCGCGGCTCCCGAGGAGGAGGAGCGCCATGAGGGCGATCCACGTCACCACGAGCGCGCGGCGGGGCACGCCGGTCGGCGTGAGACGATCGAATCCGAAGGGGAGCGTGTCCCCTTTGGCGAGCGCCGAGAGGTAACGCGGCGTCATCACCATCATGCCGACGGCGATGCCGAGCGCCGACACACTGGTCCCCACGCGGACCACCGCGGAGAGCGTGGGGCCGGCGAAGGCGTTGGCGGCGTCGGCGAGCGGCGCGCTCGAAGAAGAGAGCCCGGGGAGCGCGACGACGCACGCGCGCTGGAGGAGCACGTAAAGCAGCGCCGCGAGGCCGAGCGACCCGAGCACCGCGCGCGGCACCCAGCGCTTGGCGCTCTTGGCTTGGCCGGCGATGACGGGGACGATCTCGAAGCCTTGGTAGATGAACACCGTGGTGAGCGCCGCGCGGAGCCACGCCACGTGCTCGGGCGCGGGGGGAGGGAGCGTCTCCGGCGGCGCCGGATGCAAGACCAAGGAGCAAGCGACGAGCGCGAGCAGCGGGAGGAGCTTCAATACCGTGAGCCCCGTCCACACGCGCGCCGACAGCGGCACGCCGCCGGCGCACACGAGCGCGAGCACCGTGCCGATGACGAACGGCGCCGCGGGGTGCGGGGTGAGCGAGCGGGAGAGGCCGACCAAGATCGCCGCGGCGCTGAAGATCGAGCTCAGGTAGGTGAGCCAGCCGACCACGAACGAGGGGAGGGCACCGAACGCTTCGCGCGCGAAGACGACTGGGCCGCCGTCTTCGTCGAAGCAGCCGCCGAGCTTGGCGTGGGCGACGGCCACCGGCGTGAGCAAGAGCGCGGTGAGGGCGAAGACCGCGACGCTCGCCATGCCCGGCGCGTGGTGCGCGACGTCGGCCGGCACGAAGAAGATCCCCACGCCGACGATGCCGTTCAGCCCCAAGGCCAAGAGCGCGAAGGGGCCCACCGGGCGGCTCGCGGCGACCTCGGGGGGGCTCGCGTGCGCTTCGCGCGAGCCGGCGCTCTCCACGTCGTTCGTCACGTGGCGAAGCTACCACGAGAGGTCACTTGCAGCGGACGTGAAGCGGCCTCGGCTGCGCGCTCGCGCCGAACACGAGGGCGCAATTGCGAAGGACGTCGAGCCCCAAGATCCCCTCGCCGCCGCAGCGATCGCCGTGCGATTCGACCACGGTCATGTCGCGTGTCTGCAGAAGCTCTCCCACGCGGAGGCGCACCGCGGCGAGCTGGTCGGACTCGACGTTCCCCGAGACGGCGTGAATGTGCTCGCCCATTTGCATGCGTCGCATCCTTAGGCGCTGGCCGGCGCTCGAGCGGCCGTAGACCAGGGTGATGTCGGCGCCGGTGTCGACGAGCATGCGCACCGGCTCGCCCTCGATCTGCGCCGTGACGTAGTAGAGGCTCCCGCAGGGCGTGACCTCGCCAAGGTCATGCGGGCCGAAGACGAAGGGATCGGTGGCTTGGTCCTCGTCGACCGTACGGAGCTCTTCGCGCGGCAGGTCGACCACGATGGTGTGCGTGAGATCGAGGTTCTGCGGCGAGAGGAGCCCAGCGACGCCGCTCACCGCTTGGCCGTAGTTCTCGTCGCCCGCCACGACGAAGAGCGGGCCGGGGTCGAGCTTCCCCCAGCGGTCGATGGCGATCTGCGAGGCGTCGGTCTGTCGCGCGCCTTGCCCGCGCCCGGCGGCGTCGTGGAAGGTGACGCCGCTCGCGCGCGACTTCAGCTCGACCTTCCGCGCGACGTCGCTGGTGATGACGTGGCGGCTCGCGCCCGAGTCGACGAGGAAGAGGAAGGAGTCGCCGCCCAACGTCCCTCGTACGAGCGGCGCACGGCGCGGCGGCATGAGCTGGATCTCGGCGCGCTTGCCCCCCTCGCGGAGGTGCCCCGAGCTGTCCTTCGCCCCCGGCACGTCGGGCGAGAGGACGAGCGGCACTTCGTCGACATGGCGCGGGGCCGGAGCCGGCTTCGCTGCGCACCCGGCGGCGAGCCAGGCGAGCGCGGCCCAGGCGGCGGCGCGCGGGCGCTTCACGAGGGGCTGCCGCACGAAGTCCACGCTCGCATCGCGTGATCGTAGCGCGCGCCACCCCTCGCCGCCTACTCTCGCCCCATGGAAATCGAGTTCGTCGGCGCCGCGCAGACCGTCACCGGATCGAAGCACTTGGTCCACACCAAGGCGGGGACGGTGCTCCTCGACTGCGGCCTCTTCCAAGGCAGGCGGCGTGAGTCGATCGAGCACAACAAGAACCTCGGCTTCGACCCCACGAAGATCGCCGCGGTGGTCCTCTCGCACGCGCACATCGATCACTCGGGCGCGCTCCCCATGCTCGTGCGTCTCGGCTACGAGGGGTCGATCTACGCCACGCCGGCCACGCGCGACCTCGCCGCCGCCATGCTCGCCGACGCCGCGGCCATCCAAGCCTCCGACGCGCGCTACATCAACAAGAGCATCGAGCGCGACAGGTCCCCGATGGAGCACGTGGACCCGCTCTACGAAGAGAAGGACGTCATCCGCACCCTGGGGCAGATGATCGCCGTCCCCTACCACAAACGTCAGATGATCCTCCCCGGCGTGTGGCTCTCGTTCCTCGACGCCGGCCACGTCCTCGGGAGCGCCATCACCGTGCTCGACATCGACGACGAGGGGAAGAAGAAGCGCCTCGTCTTCACCGGCGATCTCGGGCGGAGGCGCATGCCGATCCTCCGCGATCCGGAGATCCCCACCGACGTCACCGCGCTCCTCATCGAGAGCACCTACGGGGATCGACTCCACAAGCCGATCGAAGAGATGGACGACGATCTCGCGGCGGTGGTGAAGCGCGCCCACGCCCGCGGCGGGAAGATCGTCATCCCCAGCTTCGCCCTCGAGCGCGCCCAAGAGGTGCTCTACGCGCTCTTCTCGCTGAAGCAGGCGGGGCGGCTCCCCAAGATGCCGATCTACGTGGACTCCCCGCTCACGGTGAAGCTCACCGACGTCTTCCGCCTTCACCCCGAGTGCCTCGACGACGAAGCGCGCGCCAAGATCCGAGGTCGGGTGAACCCGTTCGAGTGGGAGGACGTCCACTACGTGACCGACGTGGAAGATTCTAAGGCCATCGACGCCGAGGCGGGGCCGGCCATCATCATCTCGGCGAGCGGCATGTGCGAAGCCGGTCGCGTGGTCCACCACCTGAAGTCGACGATCGAAGACGCCAAGAACATGGTCGTCATCGTCGGCTTCCAAGCGCAACACACCCTCGGCCGCCGCCTCGTCGAGGGGCGCACGCACGTGAAGATCTACGGCGTCGAGCGCGAGCGTCGCGCCGAGGTCGCGGTCTTGAACGGCTTCTCCGCCCACGCCGACCAGAAGGACCTGGTCGAGTTCGTCGCCGCCACGAAAGCCCACGGCGGGCTCACCCAAGTGGCGCTCGTGCACGGCGAGCCCAAGCCGCAGGGGATCTTGCGTGACCTTCTCCGCGGGGAGGGGCTCTCCGACGTGCGCATCCCCGCGCCCGGCGATCGCATGACCGTGTGAGCCGCTCGGCTCACCCCCGTCACGTCACGGGCCGCAGGCCAGGGCCTGGCACGTGTTCCACTCGGTCTTGCACTCTGTCGCCACGCAGGTCGCGCACGCCGGATCGAGGGCGTTGACGCACGCGGTGCTGCACTTTTCGTCGGTGCACGTGAGCTGAGGGAAGAGCGCGTGGGTCACGTTCGGGCACGACTCGGCGATGCACTTCTGCCAGCACGCACCCACCGCCAGCGAGCCGGAGGGGAAGTTGGGGCGTGAGCTCGCCGGGCACGCCGCGAGGCAGGCCGTGGTGTCGGCGCAGTTCTGCGCGCCGCTCCCGTGCTGGTCTTGCCCGTAACACTCTTCTTCCTCGGGCTGCATCGCCGGGTAGTAGAAGCCGCCGAACATGCACATCTCGTCTTCGTCGGCGCTCGGCCCCTGCGTCACGTCGTGGTCGTGCACGTTCTCGTAGTTGCACGCGTAGCGGACGAAGCTCCCCGCCGGCACGCTCTTCACCCCGAGCCAGGGCGCGGGGTGCTGGTTGTCGGTCGTCGTGTAGAAGGGCTCGGTCGAGGGCGACGCGCCCGGGAGGTCGAGGAACGCGTCGTAGCGCTTGCCGTCCTTGTGCATGTGCGAGCCCGCGCTGAGGAGCGTGATGTCGTGGGGGATCGGGCAGCGCATCTGCGCCGAGCCCTTCCCGCGGGCGGCGACGTAGATGTACGGGTCGTAGAACTGCAAGACGCCGGCGCGCTGGGTCACGTCGCTCTTGTGTGCAGTATGCAAGGTCACGTTCACGTGGGCGTCGACCGCGCTCCCCGAGGGGTTCAAGAAGTGGCCTTCGAGGAGCAGCACCTCGTCCGAGGCGAAGGGGAGGGCCACACCGGCGGGGAAGTCCTGCCCGTCGTGGGCCACTTGGCTCCCCGTGACCCAGCCGCGCGCGTACTGCATGGCGCCGCTCTCGGTGCAGTCGCTCGTCTGGTCCTTTCCCGCGGGGATGTCCTTGAGCGACGTGCGGTAGAGGAGAAAGTGGTGCGTGCCGGTCGAGAGATCGCTGGTGCCGCCGCGGACGAAGGTCTCGCCGTCGACGTGTGGCATGCGCACGAGGCGGCAGCGCCACGCCTCGCCGAAGGCGGGGATGCTCGTGTCGAGGGCGAAGACGACGTCGCTCCCCGTGCTCGCGGTGGAGGTCGAGGAAGAGCACCCGGGGAGGGCGACCACGAGGGACGCGGCGACGACGGCGAGCGCGTGAAGCTCGCGCAAGAAGCGCGGCGCGTGAAGATCGGTCATCGCGCACGCCCCTTGGCGGTCAGGCGGCGACCCGCACCGCGGTGCTCCGTGCGCGCGGCCGATCCAGCACGAGCGCTCAAGCTCGCCACGATGGGGCGCATCCACGCGAGGTAGTAGTCGCCGGCTCCGCTTCGGCGGGCGAGCCGCTCCGAGAGCCCGTGGTAGAAGGCGAGGCGCTCGTCGTTCGGGCGCGCCGGCGGATCGGGCCGTCGCACGAGGACGCCGTACCAGAAGCCCACCTCGAGGCGGAAGATGCGGCTCTCGGTGGTGGCGGCGACAGCGCGCCAGAAGCGCTCGTCGAAGCGCGTGAAGGCGTCTTCGCTCTCGCGCGCGGTGCGTGCCCGGCGGAGCTCGGCCTCGAGCTGGTCGACCAGCCCGGGGAGCGCGCTCAGCTCTTGGCTCGCGCCTCGGGTCTCGGCGAGCTCGACGAGGCAGAAGCCTTGAAGGAGCTGCTTCGTCAGGACGTCGGCGTCGTCCTCGCGCGAAGGGGCGATGCGCGCCCCCGCCCCATAGAGGAGGCCGATGACGCGAACGTCGCTCGCCTCGTCGGGATCGCACACCAGCGTGGCTCCACCCTGGCGCACGCGCACGAGGCCAAGCTCGGCGAGGCGATGGATCGCTTGGCGGGCGATGAGCGGCGAGACGTCGAAGCGCGCGGCGAGCTCGCGCTCCGGCGGGAGCGCGCTCCCCGGTAGCATCTCGCGGCGAAGCACCGCGGAGGCCAACTGATCGAACACCTCGTCTGCTGCGTGCCTTCGGGGGACGGCCTTGAGCTCGGGAGCCATGGCCCAATCGTTACTTAGTAACGATGTCCGGTCAAGGGCTCATTTCCCGAGCACCGCCGCGTGCAGCGGCAGCGCGAGGAACGTCGCGCGGTACCGCTCGGGGAGCCCTTCAGCGATCGCCAGCACACGCGCGCGCGCCGCCTCTTCGGCCGCCGCGGTGGCGGCGTCATCCGAGAGCCCACGGAGCGCCTGCACGCGGAGCGCGTGGAGCGCCGACGTCGCGTACGGCACGCTGCTCTTCGCGTGCAAGGCGAGCCCGTCTTCGGCGTGGGTCCGCGCCGCCGCGAGGTCTCCGCGAAGGTAGGCGGCGCCGGCGAGCAGGCCGTGGCAGCCGCTCGAGAGGTGCGGCACCTCGGGGACGAGCGTGAGGAGCGTACGGGCTTCGGTCTCGGCCTCTTCGAGGCCCCCGCGGCGGAGCGTCACCTCGGCCAACATCAAACGCGCGAGCCGACTTCGGTACGCGTCGCCGTGGGCGGCCACCGGTGCGGCGAGCGCCGCCGCTTCGTCGAGACGACCGAGACGCGTCAACGATCGCGCATGGTACGTATGCGCCCAATCGAGGAGGTAGGAGAGCCCGAGCTCTTGCGCCATCTTCTCCGCGCGGGTGCAGAGCTCCATGGCGTCTTCCATTTCGCCGATCTCCACCAGCGCCTGGCTGTGGAGGAGCAGCGCAGTGGTCGTCCCCACGCGATCGCCCGCCGCTTCGAAGAGCTCGAGAGCGCGCGTGCTCGAAGCGAGCGCCTCGCCGAGCTCGTCCAAGATGTAGAGGTGCGGTGTGACGCGCCCGACCTGCCACCATCCGAGGAACGCGGGGTCCGCCCCCTCCGTGCGCGCGGCCACGCGTTCGAGCGCGTGGAACACCTCGAGCGAGCGCTCGGCCTGGCCCACCTGCAAGAGGCCGATGATCATCACGGCGAGCGCCTGGGCGAAGGGACCGATGGCGGGGACGCCCTCTTCGAGGTCGGCGTCGAGATCGACGAGGTCGAGCATCTCGCCCACGGTGCCCAGCGTGGCGCTCGCGTAGATCGTCGCGCTCACGGCGAGGAACCAGTGAGCGCTGTGGCGCGGAAGGAGCCCGACCGCGGCCCGCGAGCTCGCGAGGCAGCCGCGCCAATCGAGGCGCCACGCGTGACACTCGGCCTCGAGCGCACGGAGCAAGCCGAGATCCTCACCGACAGGGTTCGTCGCCAGCGCGCGTTCGATGAACGCGACCGCGGATTCGAGGTTGCCGCCGTCGCGCGCCGCGAGCGCTGCGCGGGAGAGCCACGGCCGCGCGCGCTCCGGGTCGCCACCGCGCTCGTAGTGCTCGGCGAGGGCGACGGCGTCTTGTTCTCCCGCGGCCTCGAGCCAGCCGGCCGCGAGGAGGTGCCCTGCGACGCGGTCGTCGCCGGTGAGCGACGAATATGCTGCCTCGCGAAGGAGCCCGTGACGAAACGCGTACTCGGTCTCGCCGGGGAATTTGTCCCCTCGACCGACCATCAAGAGCTCGCGGTCGACGAGGATGCGGAGCCACCCCGCGGTATTTCCCGGCGAGGCCTCTTCCCCGAGCAGCGTGGCGACGCCGCGCTCCCAAAACTGCTCGCCGAAGATGCTCGCGGCGCGGAGGACGCGCCGCGCCTCGGGCTCGATGGCCTGCAAGCGCGCCTCCACCATCGCCAGCACCGTCTCCGGGAGATCGTGCACGCCGTGCTCGGCCACGCGGCGGATCAGCTCTTCGAGGTAGAAGGCGTTGCCGTCGGCGCGCTCCACGATGCGGGTGACCGTCGCCGGCGCGACCGAGTCGCCGAGGACGAGGCGCACGAGCTTCTCCGAGGCGCTTCGCGTGAGGCCGGCGAGGCGTACGACCTGCGCTCCCTCGGCGGCCCACAGCTTGGGGAAGAGCTCGTGCACCTCGGGGCGCGCCGTGGCGACGACGAGCAGCGGGCGTGCGGCGAGCTCGCGCAGCGCCTCGGCCAAGTACGTGACGCTCGGCAGATCTCCCCAATGAAGATCTTCGAGGAAGAGGACGACGGGCGAAGCCGCGCACTCGGCGCGGAGCCATTCGAGGAACGCGCGTCGCATGCGCTCGCTCAAGATGCGCGGATCGTTCCTCGCGGCGCGGAGCTGCGGGCTCGGAGCTTCGGTGGGCGCGCCCACGAGCTCGCCGAGGAACTCGGCCACGCGGTTCCCGTCGTCGCCGGGGATCAGGGACTCGACGCGGCTCTTCAGCTTGAAGAACTGGGTGGCGGCCGGCTCGCCTTCACGCAGCTCGAGCCCTTGGCGGACGAGCTGACGCACGAGGGCGAGCGCCCACCCTGCGCCCACCGGCTCGGCGCGGGCAAAGAGGAGCTTCGTGTCGCCGCGAGCTTTCACGCGCGCCATGAACTCTTGGCGCATGCGTGACTTGCCGGTGCCCGGAGGGGCGGTGACCACCACCGCGCGCGCGACCGGCTCGCTCACCACCTCCGCCAGCGTCGCCTCGAGGAGGCCGAGCTCCTTCTCGCGCCCGAGGCACGGAGTGCGCTTTCCCATGAGCGGACGAACGTCGTCGTCGCTCGCGCGAAGTCCGACGAGCCACTCGATGGCCCCTTCGGTGCGGACCTCGAAGCGCGGGCCGAGCAGGCTCGCCGTCACGTCGTCCATGCGCGGGTGCAGATCGGCCGCAGCGCTCGTGCCGAGGAGCGCGGTCGCGCGGTCGATGACCGGTCCCACAGGGATGCGCCCCCCTTCGAGCTCGGCGCGCCCCGTCGCCAGGGCCACGCGCGCGGTGGGAAAGGAGGCCTTCAATTCGAGGGCTGCCGAGGCCGCGTGCGCCGCCTGCAGGGTCGCGCCAGCGTGCGCCGCCAAAGAGAGCACGCGCGCGCTCCCCCCGAGCGCGGTCACCGTCGCCTCGAATCGGGCGGCGATGGCCTCGATCTTCGCGTCGTCCTCCACCGCTTGATCCGGCGTCACCGTGCGCGCCGAGCCGGGGTCGAGATCGAAATCGAGCATCACGAGGCTCAAGAAGCGCTGCTCGCTCGAAGTGAGCGCTCGCGGCGCCAGCGACGCCACGCGCGGCGCCGGTGCTCGTGTGGGCTCGAGGGCTTCGAGGAGGCGCAGCACCTCGGCGCCGTCCCTCGGGCGCTCGCCTCGCTGCTTGGCCATCATGCGCGTCACGAGGTCGTCCAGCGCGGGGGGAATGTCCGGGCGGAGGACGCTCGGCCGCGGCGCCGTCTCGAGCATCACCTTGGCGAGGATCGCCAGCACGTTGTCCCCGGGGAACGCCGGTCGCCCGGTCGAGCACTCGTACAAGACGCACCCGAGGGCGAAGACATCGGCGCGCGCGTCGACGTCGCTGGCCCCCGTCGCTTGCTCGGGAGCCATGTAGCCGGCCGTTCCCAGCACGGCGCCGGCCCGCGTGAGCCTCGCGTGATCGCCCGTGCCGCGCGCCACACCGAAGTCGAGGAGCTTCGTGCGCTCGGCGTCGCCGCCCACGAGCATCAAGTTGCTGGGCTTCACGTCGCGGTGGACGATGCCTCGCGCGTGCGCCGCCGAGAGGCCGGCCGCCACCCGCTTGCCGAGGGCGAGCGTCTCTTCGACGGTGAGCCCCGCGCGCGAAAGACGATCGGCGAGATCCTCCCCTTCGAGCCACTCCATCGCCAAGAAGCGGCGCCCCTCGGCGATGCCGTGCGAGACGTACGCCACGATGGCGGGGTGGGAGAGCTCGAGCAGCAGGCGCGCCTCTCGGTGAAAGCGCTCGAGGTCGCTCGCGTGGCGGCTCTCCAGGAGCTTCACCGCCACGACGTGACCGGTCAGGTTGTCCTCTGCGCGGTAGACGACCCCCATTCCGCCCGAGCCCACCTGGCGCTCGAGCGCGAAACGCCCGGCCAAAGTTGCTGGTGCGAGGGTCGTCATCCGCCGCGTCTCATCCTACGCCATGGGGCGCAGAGGTCCGCTAGCATTCGAGCACAGCATGACCTCGCGTCGAATCTTCATCTCGCGCCACGAGGCGCGCCGTGCCCCCGCCCATGCCTTCGTGACGCTCGCCGCCGCCCTCGCGCTCGCGGGCTGCAAAGCGCACGACGCGCCTTCGACGAGCGTCGCTGCTCAGGTGGACGCCGCACCGGCTGCGTCGTCGGCTTCGCCCGCGCTCCCCGAGAACGTGCTGCCACCCGGGGTCACCGTGAGCACGGCCATTCCCAGCGCCATCGGCTTCGACCACTACGACAACGCGCGCTTCGACTTCGCGCTCGAGTACCCGACCTTCGTGAAGCTCGAGGTCCCGTCCGAAGCCCAGGACGGCGAGGCCTTCAACTACTTCGAGCGCGTGCACATGTCGGTGCACGGCAAGGAGGCGAAGAAGGAAAAGTCGATCGACGAGCTCTATCGCGCGGCGACCTCCGCCGACGCCGGCGCGGTCACGTCGAAGTCGCGCACGCAGAACGGCTTCGTCGTCGAGCACACCGTCGGCGAGCGCGTGCACTACGACCGGCTCCTCACGAACGGCAAGACGAACGTCCACCTCCACGTCGACTACGAGATCGCCTCGCGCGACAAGTTCGACAAGGCCGCGAAGCACGTCGTCGACTCGCTCCACTTCGGCGCGCACCCGCGCGTCCCCCAAGGGCCGGTCGAGACGACGCCGTAGCGCGACGCAGCGAGCCCGCTCGCCCCGAGGCCCGCGCGCTTCAGAGCGAGAGGCAGCAGCGAAAGCCGAGGTGGTAGTTCACGTGCCACGCGGCCTCCATCGGCTCGACGTGCCACCGCGGATCGAAATTGCACTGATCGGGGTACGTCTCGCGCGCGCCGGGCTTTTGCGGCTCTCCCGGCCTCCGCGCCACGTCGACGTAGAAGAACGCGCTCCCTTTGAGCTGACTCACCACCTGCCCGTCCTCGGTCTTGCGCGTCATGATCTCGGCGACGTTGCCGTGTTGATCGAACACACCGAAGCGTGACCGGCACTTGGGGTACGCGCCGGTCGGCTCGGTGTTCGTGCCGCACGTCTCCCACGCGGTCTTCACCTGGCGCCCGTCGCAGAGGATCTCCCCTCGGGCGTGCGCCTCGGCCACGGCCTTGGGATCCGAAGGGTCGGGGCGCGACTTGTTGGTGTTGCAGATCGAGAGGTCCATCTCGTCGCCGTAGGCGTACTTGCGATCGGGCCCGCCCTCTGGATCGCCGCGGCAGGCGAGGGACCACTCGTCTTGCGTGCAGAGGCGCTTCCCTTGAAGCGCGCACACCGTGGCCGCGAACGTCGGCGCCGACCACACGATGGGGAGCTCGCACGGCTCGTTGGGGAACTCGAACACGTCGATGCAGGTGTGGGCGTGGCTCTCGTCGCCCCCCTTGGTCCAAATGGGGACCATGTTGCGCATCCCCTTGCATCGCTCGCGCTGCGCGTCGGTCTGCAGCGTGATGCCGGCGAGCCCGCGAAGGCAGGTGCGCTTGCCGATGGCGTGCTGGGCGACGCGGGCGTTCCCCTGGTTCATCCGCGAGGGGGCATCGCCCACGTTCTGATTCAGAAAGAGATCCGGCCGCACGCGCGCGCGCTCCTGATCGGTCAAGGGTCGCACGGGGAAGAGCGTCAGGAGATCTTCGCGCGTCGTGTGCTCGAGCGCCTTCGGATCGTCGCTCACACCATCGAGGGGATCGCCAGCGTCGTTCGCGGCGTCGAAGCTCGCGTCACGCGAGGCGTCGAAGGCGAGAGCAGGCGCCGTGCTCGCGTCGGTCGCTCCCGTCGAAGAGCCGGTGACGGTGCTCATCGGCGGGGCCGCGTCTTGCGTCGGAGGCCTCGAGCACGCGGCGGCAACGGCGACGACGAAGCTCGCACCGAGGAGAAGCGGCCGTCGTCGCATGCTTCAGAACGTCCCTGCGCAGCCGAAGGGGCCGCAACGAATCCCGCCAGCGTGGCCGCCGCTCGAAGACGAAGAGCTCGAGCCGCCCACCAAGAGGAGCACCACGCCGCTCGAGGCGAAGACCCCACCGCCGATGAAGCTCACGATGGATACGGTGTTCCAGGTTTGCGCCGAATGCACGAGATCGGCGCACGAGGCGGGCTGCGCCGCGCTCCCTTCGCCCGGGCACGTGGGATCGCTGTTGTACGAGGAGATGTTCCCCTGACGCACGAACTGACCGACGACGCCGGTGGCGAGGAGCGCCACCGAGGTGCCGACGAAGACCCAGCCGAGCGTCGAGAGGGCGCTGCCGCCGCCGCTGGTCTTCGTCTCGCCGCCCGGCTTCGCCAGGGGGGCGGGCGTCGCGGGCGTCGCCCCTCCCGCTGCCGCCGCCGGCGCGTCGTGTTGCGGATGTAGCTCGATGGTCTCGCGCGCGATGCCCCCCGCCGGGACGACCACCGTGCGCGACACCGGATAGTCGCCGGTCACGCGGACCTCGAGCGCGCGCTGTCCTGCCTCCACGCGGAGCGGCGCTTCGAGCGGCACGCCCGCCCGCCTCGCGCCGTCGATGAGCACGTCGCCGCCTCGCGCCGACTCGGGCAAAAACCGGAGCTCGAGCGTCCCGAGGTGCTGCCCGATGACCGCCAGCGCGTCGCGGAGCGGTTGCCCGTTCTTCACGATCCACGGATCGGAGGACGCGCGGAGCGCCTCTTTCAAGTCGTCCTCGGCAGCGAGCCAGCTCCCGAGCGCTTGCTCGGCGAGGGCGATCTGCGCGCGCGTGCGCGGCGCAGGGGCGAGCGCGTACGCTTTGCGGAACTCGTCGAGGGCGGCGTCGTCGTGGCCCTGCTCGCGGAGCTCGATCCCCTTCGTGACGTGGCTCTCGGCTTCCGCGCTCTTGCCGGCCGGTTGGGCGCTCGCCTCCGGTGCATGCAGAGTGCATATAAGCCCGAGCGTCGCGAGAGCGACGAGTCTCGGAGCGAGGAGGCGGGGCATCGGGTCGGTGGTCAGTGGAGGATCGGTGCGCCGTTCGGCGCGAGCGTCGTCGCCGGCGGCGGTGGCGCCTTGGGCGGCTCGGAGGGTGCTTCCTTGGGCGGAGCTCCCACGAGCTTACCTCCTCCTCGCGTCTTCGTCGGCGCCGCGTGCGTCGCGGGCAAGTGTACGGGCGGAGCGGCGGCCGAAGCGCTCGCGGCCGGCGGGCTCGCGGTAGCCACGGACGCGGCCGGCGCCTCGCTCGTCGAAGGCGCCACGCCGCTCGGCGTCGCCGCGCTCGCCGAGGGAGGCTCGCTCGGCGCGCCTTGTGCCACCGGAGCGCTCGGGGCGACGGGATCGCCGCCGTGCCCGCGGAGCCCGAAGAGCGCCGCGCCAAACACGGCGATCGTCGCCAGGACGCCGGCCGCGAGCCCGCCGAAGAAGACGCGGCGCTGCTTGCGCGGCGACCGCGACTCCGGCGCCTTGGCCGAGGCTTGCGTGTCCTCCCAGCTCACGTCGGTGCGGGCGTGGGGCGCGGGCGGAGGGGGCGTGGCGGCGGGGGCCGCGAGCGGGCTCGCCGGAGCGGCGCCGAACTCTTGCGCGTCGGCGGTGTCGACGAGGGAGCGCCACGCGCGATCCCCTGCGCCGCGCTGCCCGCTGGAGGAGAAGCCTTCGAGCGCCTCGGCGAGCTTCCCCACGTTGGCGAAGCGCGCGTTGGGATCTTTCGCCAAGCAGCGGAGCACGACGTTGGCGAGCGACTCGGGGAGATCGCCGCGGAGCTCGCGCGGGGGCGGCGGCGGATCGTTCACCACCTTGAGGCACAGCTCGGTCATCGAGTCGCCGTCGAACGGGACCTTGCCGGTCAAGAGCTCGTAGAGAATGACGCCGAGCGACCAGATGTCGCTGCGCGCGTCGGCGTTTCGCGCCGCCTTCATCTGCTCGGGGGCCATGTAGAGAGGCGAGCCGAGCACCGCCGTCGAGTCGGTGAGCTCGAGGTCCCCCGCGCCCACGGCCTTGGAGATCCCGAAGTCGAGCACCTTCACGAGCGGCGCGCCGTTCACGCGCCGCGTGACGAAGAGGTTGTGCGGTTTCAGGTCGCGATGGACGATCCCGAGCGAGTGCGCCTCGACGATGGCCTCGCACGCTTGGAGCACGAACTCGACGGCTTCGCCCACGCGGAGCGGCGCGTGCGCGGCGGCGTAGGCCGAGAGATCGCTCCCCTCGAGGTACTCCATCACCGTGTACGGCTCGCCCGAAGGGAGCGCCCCCACGTCGAACACACGCGCCACGTGCTCGCTCTTCAAGCGCACGGCGGCCCGCGCCTCGCGGAGAAAGCGCTGGCGCGCCTCGGTCCCCTTGAGCGCCCGCGGGAGGAGGAACTTGAGCGCCACCTGCTGACCGAGCTCGACGTGCGTGGCCACGGCGACGACGCCCATGCCTCCGGCGCCGATGACGCGATCGACGCGGTACTTGCCGTCGACGACGTCGCCGAGCGCGAGAGGGAGCTCTCCTTCGCGGCGCGCTTCGTTCCTCATGGCCGGCACGTGTACGAAGTGGTCGCTTGGGGCGCGCACACCGCGTAGCTGTCGGTGACGGGGAGGCAGTCGTAGGCCCCCGGACAGTCCGAGGCCTTCGTGCACGCCTGCGTGCAGATGTACGGTTGGTTCTCGTCGAGGAAGGCGTCGCAGTGTCCGCCTTGGCACTCGAAGCCGTTCTTGCCGTCGTGCGTGGCCGTGCAGCACGCGCCGAGCGTCTTCGCGCCGCGGAGGTAGTTCACCGCCGGGATGCACGCCGTGCCCGTGGCCTTCGGCTGGCAGTGCCCGTCGGCCGAAGCGCTCGCTCCGATGCATGCGTAGCCGGGGACGGCGTTGCACATGTCGTCGCTCGAGCACGTGTCGCTGCAAGTCTTCACGCCGCCGAAGTCGGCGCATTTGCGTCCACGGCACTCGTCGTCGCTGGTGCAGCAGAAGCCGGTGGGGAGCGCGCCGTGGGGGCCGGGGCCGGTCCCTTCCACCGCGTAGCCCGCGCCGGCAGCGTCGAAGGTGCCGCCACCACCGCCGCCGCCGTCGCCGGTGCTCGAGCCGCCGTCGTCGTCCCCACCACCGCCGCCTCCCGCGGCGTCGCCCCCCGCGTCCCCCGACGGTGCGCTGTCGGACGATTTGAACGCGCCACAGCCCCACGCGAGCGAGGCGGCGAGCACGGCGAGCACGAACGGGCGCATGGTCGAGGCTCCGTCGCGAAGGAGCGCGGAGGTCCCTTGGACGAGGCGCGATCGCCTGCAATTCAGCGTGGCGTTCGCCACGCCGACGAGACGCTTGGTGTCGCGCAGCTCATCCCACATCGTCCCACCTCGTTTTACGAGGTTTGGTAGGGGGACGCCAGTCGAATTTTCCCTCCGAACCCCGCCTTTTCCGCGGGATCAGCGCGAATCGGCGCTCGCGACGTGGCTGGCCCGGACGTAGCGAGGGCTCCCGGCGACCCACTCACGCAGGTGCGGCTCTTCCCCCCACGGGGCGCGGTAGCCCGCCGCCTCGGCGGTGTCGGGCTTGGCGAGGAGCCACGCGCGCTGGAGGCCGGGGTCGCTCCGCGGCGTCGGGGTGCACGCCGCGCTGGCGATCCCGAGCTCTTCGGGGGTGGGGGCCGAGGTGCCGAGCGGGGCGTACGTCGAAGCGAGGCCGTCTTGGGCGAAGGGGCGCGTGCGCGCCGCGACCTCGGTCACGCGCGGCGCGCGGAGCGTGTGCGTCACCACGTCGTCGGCGAAGAGATCGCTCGTGCGCGCGTAGACGTAGCTCGCCGCGCGCGGCTCGGGGACGCGCATGGCGTAGCCGTCGCGGAAGTACCAGTTGGCCGGGGCCGGGCCCCAGCCCGCGTAGCCGCTCGCGCCGGTGCGCCACACGACCCATGCGCCGGCGTAACGGCGCCCGGGGACCCACGCCCAGCCGTTGTCTGCAGTGTACATCCAACGGCCGTAGTGGAAGGTGACCCAACCCCACGGCAAGCTCGACACCCAGACCCACTCGCGCCCGTCGCGCGTGAAGTGGCCGTGCGAGGCGTAAGGGAAGAACGCGCGCCCGACCTCTCTTCGCGAGGGGACCCAGATCGTCCCCAGCGCGGGATCGTCGACCCACGTGCCGTGCGGATCGAGCGCGTCGCGAAAGTCGGTGAGCGCGCGCTCGTCGGTGTCGGCGAACTGCTCGCCGAAGATGTCGGCGTCGCGGGCCACGGCGTCGGAGGCCGGGGGGCGATGCGCGCTTCCCACCGGCGTCTCGAGCGGCACCGAAGCGCACGCGAGGACCGTGGGGGACATGAGCACGAAGGCCGAGAGGAGCGTTCGCATGGTGCCGTACCTCGAAGTGATCGTAGCGCCCGCTACCGCGAGGGAGAAGCGAACGGACGCGGAAAATGTTCCGTGCGCCGTCGCGTCAACGCGCTTTGCCGTGCCGTCACGAGGCACGACGCGATGGCAGCGCCAGCGGGCGATGTCGTCACCTCGTCGCGCCTCTGGCGCAATGAGCGTGGGCGTGGGATCCACGTCGGGGCGCCGCGCTCCCGCGCCGGCACTCGTGCCCCGATCTCTCATGCCCACCGTGACCGTTCTCCTCCCGTATCGGGACGCCGCGCCCACGCTGGACGAGGCGATCGACAGCATTCGCGCGCAGCGAAGGGCGGACTTCGAGCTCTTGCTCGTCGACGACGGGTCCCGCGACCAAGGCCCGACGATCGCGCGACGTCACGCGCGGGACGACGCGCGTCTGCGCTTGGTCACGACCGGCGGCGTCGGGCTCCCCGCGGCGCTCGCGCTCGGGCTCGCCGAAGCGCGCGCCGAGCTCGTCGCGCGGATGGATGCCGACGACGTCGCGCACCCCGAGCGACTCCGAATCCAGATCGCCGCGATGGCGCGCGCGCCCAAGGTGGCGGCGCTCGGCACGCTCGTCGAGGGATTCACGACCTCCGGCTGGCCGCTCGGCGACGGCATGCTCGCGTACATCGCGTGGTTGAACGAGCTCGTCACCCCCGAGGAGCACGCGCGCGATCTGTTCGTCGAGTCGCCGCTCTGCCACCCCTCGGTCATGCTGCGAAAATCGGCGGTCGTGTCGGTCGGCGGCTACCGCGACGTCGCGTGGGCCGAGGACTACGACCTGTGGCTCCGCCTCGAGGCCGCGGGCTTCGGGCTGGCGAAGGTCCCCGAGACGCTTCACAAGTGGCGGCACCACGGGGGGCGCGCGACCTTTCGTGATCCGCGCTACGCGCTACCCCGCTTCGTGGAGGCGAAGGTGCACTACCTCGCGCCGCGTCTTCGGGCGATGGATCGCCCGCTCGTGGCCTGGGGCGCGGGGCCGACGTCGAAGCGCTTCGTGCGCGCGCTCGAGGGGGAAGGGCTTCGCTTCACCGCGTTCTTCGACATCGACCCGCGCAAAGTAGGGAGGACCGCGCGCGGCGTGCCGATCTTCGGGCCGGCCGATCTCGGCGCGCAAGCTGCCGCGCACCCGCGCCCGTTCTTCGTCGCCGCGGTCGGATCGCGCGGCGCGCGCAGCATCGTGCGCGCGCGGTTCCTCGCGCACGGGTTCGAAGAGGTACGGGACTTCGTCTGCGTGGCGTAACGCGCGCCGCGCGAAGGGTCAGGTCGCGCGCGGCGGACCACCTTGGGAGAGCAGCTCGAGGAGCGGTCCCGGCGCGTCGACGTGCACCCAGTGGCCCGCCTCTTCGATCACGTCGAAGCTCACACGACCAGGGTGCGCCTCGGCGGCTCGCGCCGCGCGTTGGCGATCGGCCTCGTCGAACACCGGCGAGCGTCCACCGACGACGACGTGCACGCGCACGTCGCCCGGCGGCGCCTCCACGACGCTCCAGAGATCACGGAGGAAGTAATCTTCGAGGAGCGCGCGGATCGCGGCGACGTCGGTGCGCAGTCGGTAGCCGCCGCGTTCGTCGTCGCGCTCCACGTTCATCGCCAACCACGCGATCATGTCCTCGTGCACGCCGTTCTCACGGAGCGCGCGACCGAAGGCGTCGCGCTCGGCGAACGTGCGCGGCAAGGTCTCGAGCAGGCCGACGATGAACGCCGTCGCCTCCGACCCGCGCGCATCGGGTCGGGCGCCGGGGGTCGAGTCGACGATCCACGCGTCGTCGAGCGCGCCGCCTTTGGCTTCGACGTACGCGAGCGCGACCTTGCCGCCGAAGCTGTGCCCCACGACGCCCCGCACCTTGCCGGGGAGCACGGCCTCGAGGGCGACGAGATCGGCGGCGGCGGCGGCCACGGTGTGCGGCGGCGCGAAGTGCTGCGAGCGACCGTGCATCCTGAGATCGACGAGCACCGCCCCGAAGCCCGGCCTCGCGTCGATCACCCGGCGCGCGAGCGTGCGCCAGTTGGCTCCTGTCCCGAGGATGCCGTGGAGAAAGAGCAGGTAGCCCGACGCCTCGCCGCTCGTCGGGCGGACGATCGCGTGGGCGAGCGGGGCAGGGGCGAGGGGCGCCATGGCGGGAGACCTAGCGCATTTTGGCGCTCCTGGCCGCGCCAACACCTGGATTCGACTTGAAAATCGAATCGGTGAAATTTCTCGGTCGGCTCGAACGAACTGTGGGGGAGCCGGACGAAACGCGCCGGCAGGAGAGATGGAAGATGGAGAGCACGCGATTGTCCCCGTACACCACGTCGAACGAACGCCTCGCGGTCGTGATCGCGCACGGTGGAACGCTCGTCGCCTGGTTCTTGGCGCCGCTGCTCGTCTACCTCGTGAAGCGAGGCGACTCGAAGTACGTCGAGTTCCACGCCATGCAGTCGCTCATGTGGTCTCTGCTCGGCACGCTCGTGAGCCTCCTCACGTGCGGCTTGGCGATCCCGGTGTTCATGGTGTTCCACGTCATCGCCGTCGTGCGAGCGCTCGAAGGGGTCGAGTACGAGTACCCCATTGCCGGTGAGATGGCGCGCACCTGGGTCTACGGCGACACGCGCTAGAACGTCCCCCCGAGGAGCGCCGCGGCCTTCGCTTGGGCCTCGGCGCTCTTCAGGATCCCGCCGTGATCGACGCCGGGGACGACGTCGTGGCTCTGCGCCAGCGGGTGGTCGGCCATGTCGTAGTGGATGAGCGGATCGTTCGCGCCGCTCATCACGTAGAGGAGCGCAGGCGGCGGGTGATCGATCTCTTCGTGAAGTAGCTCGCCGCCCCAAGGGCCGGGTCCGCGCCCGAGCGTGTCGCACAGCGTGAAGTGGACGCGTGATCCGACGCTCCCCGCGTCGAGCTCGGCGACCTCGTGGAGCGTCATCCAGTCTTCGTGCCCGAAGGGGAGGTACTCGAGGAAGCCGATGAGCGACACGCCCACCACCGGGCTGGCGAGGAGGAGCACGCGGTGGGTGACCGCGTCACCGCCGTAGAAGGCCGTGAACGAGCGGGTGACGAGCCCGCCCATGCTGTGGGCGACGACGTCGATCTCGTTCGCGCCGGTCGCGCGCTGGATGCTGGCGACGTAGCTCGCGAGGTCTTCGGCGTAGTCGTGCACGACGCCGTCTTGGTAGTCGGTCGTGTCGGGGAGGATGCGTCCCGCGCCGTTGGGCGTGAGGCACGTGTTGGTTTTGTTGCTGCCGATGCGACCGGGCCCGGCGGTGTACGAGCCGCGGCCGTCGGCGTCGTGCTTCACGTAGTAGTCGAAGGCGAAGAGCCAGCTCCTTCGGTCGATCGATCGCGGCGCCCACGCGAGGTGATCTTCGGTGCCGGATCGCTTGAAGCCGTCCCAGCGGCCGTCGGTGGCGACGAGGCCGGACATCATCGGCGCGAAGTCACTGTTGTCCCCGGTGAAGCCGTGGACGAACACGATGGGGCGCGCGGCGCACGGGGCCTTGGCGCACGGGAGCGGCGGCAAGGTCGCGTCGACGCTCGCGTCGTGGCCTTCGTCGGTACCGCTCGGGGCGGCGTCCGTGGGGGAAGCTTGACCAGCGTCACCGGTCACGACGGCGGGGTGCTTCGTCGGGCTCGCCACCGCGCCGTCGTCACCGCACGCCGAAGCCGCGAGCGCGCCGCCGAGGACGAAGAGGGCCGTCGACTCGAGGGCGCGTCGTCGCACCCGCCGACCGTAGCACCGGCGCTCCTCACGACAAGCCGCGCAAGGTGGGGCGCGGACGCCTACGGCGTGGTCTCGGGGAGCGCCTTGGGCGCCTCGGTCTCCACCGGGATCGAGAGGACCACCGCGGTCCAGGTGGGAAAAAGATCGAGCCCGGGGACGAGCTCCGCGACGAAGCCCATCACGAGCCGCCACTTGAAGCCGAGGATGAGCAACAGCACCACCGCCGCCACGCTGTCGGCGACGAGATCCGGCGGCTCGGCGGCGCCACCCACGAACGCGGGGAAGAGCCCGAGCTGGAGCGCGTCGACCAGCGCGGCCACGCCCAGCGCCCAACGACGCCGCGACCGGCTGACCGGCGTGACGACCCCCACGGCGGCGATCGCGCGATGGGCGAGCGCACGCTCCTTGGGCCCCGGTGCGGTCATGCTTCAGAAGATGTGTCGTCCGAGGCGCGCCGTAAAGTGCACGCGCCTCGGTCGAGGGGCGACGGTGATCAGTAGCGCCAGGGGAACTTCGAAAAATCCTGCTTCCGCTTCTCGAGGAACGCCGTGCGCCCCTCCTGCGCTTCGTCGGTGCCGTAGGCGAGCCGGTTGGCTTCGGCCATGAAGATCTGCTGACCGACCATGCCGTCGTCTTGCAGGTTGAAGCCGTACTTCAGCATGCGCATCGACAGCGGGCTCTTCGAGTTGATCGTCTTCCCCCAGTCGAGGGCGAAGTCTTCGAGCTCGGCATGGGGGACGACGGCGTTGACCATCCCCATCTCGTAGGCTTCTTGCGCCGAGTAGTTCTTCCCGATGAAGAAGATCTCTCGCGCGCGCTTCTGGCCACACTGCTCGGCGAGGAGCGCCGCACCGTAGCCGGCGTCGAAGCTCGAGACGTCGGGATCGGTCTGCTTGAAGATCGCGTGCTCTTTGCTGGCGATGGTCAAGTCGCAGATCACGTGGAGGCTGTGCCCGCCGCCGACGGCCCACCCCGGCACCACGGCGATGACGATCTTCGGCATGAAGCGAATCAGGCGCTGCACTTCCATGATGCGGAAGCTGCCGGCGCGCTTCTGATCGATCTTGCCGTCGGTGTCGTCGTACTTGTAGCCGTCCTTGCCGCGCGAGCGTTGGTCGCCGCCCGAGCAGAAGGCCCAGCCGCCGTCCTTCGGCGAAGGCCCGTTGCCGGTGATGAGCACGCAGCCGACGTCGAGCGTGGTGCGCGCGTGGTCGAGCGCTTCGTAGAGTTCGTCGGAGGTGAGCGGGCGGAAGGCGTTTCGGCAGTCGGGGCGATTGAAGGCGATGCGCACCGTGCCGTGGTCGAGCGCACGGTGGTAGGTGATGTCGGTGAAGTCGAAGCCCTCGACCTTGCGCCAGCGCTGTGCGTTGAAGATCTCCGAGACCATGAAAATCGCTCCTTCGTTCGTCGTGGCGTGCGTCGCGGTAGAAAGACCGCTCGACCGCGCGCGCCCCCGCGTAGGTGAAGTACGATGGGGGCGCGTGGAGCGTCAATCCCCCGGGGCGAGCCCCCCTCGAGCGAGCGTGTGACCGTACGATCCATGGCCGATTCGCCCGTCGATTTCACCGAGCCGCTCCGCGGCACCTCCGAAGAAGCGCGCTTCCCCCTGGGCCTCCTCGTCGCCCTGCTCGTGGTGTGCGCGCTCACGCTGATTCATCCGGCGGCAGGTCGCACGAGCTGGTTTCTCGAGGTGAGCCCCGGCCTCGTCATGGTGCTCGGGCTCGCCGTCGTCTTCCCGCGCTTTCCCATGAGCCGCGTGATCTACGCGTGCGTCTTCGTCCACGTGCTCATCCTCATCTACGGCGGTTACTACACGTATGCGCTCACCCCGCTCGGCAACTGGGCGAAGGACACCTTCCACCTCGCTCGAAACCACTACGACCGCATCGGGCACCTCGCGCTCGGGGTCTTCCCTGCGTTCATCGTGCGCGAGGTCTTGCTCCGGAGGACGCCGCTCCGCCCAGGGGCGTGGCTCTCGTTTCTCGTCGTCGCCGTGGTCCTCGCCGTCGGCGCGTTCTGGGAGTTCATCGAGTGGTGGGTCGCGCTCCTCTCCTCCGACGACGTGGGGACCGCGTTCCTCGGCACGCAGGGCGACCCGTGGGACACGCAGTGGGACATGTTCCTCGCGATGGTGGGGGCGATCGTGAACGTGCTCTTCCTCTCGGGGATCCATCGTCGATCGATGGTTGCGCTCTACACGCGTCTCGGCGGCGCCGGTCGTGAGGCCTCCGCGGCGCGGGCGACCGACGTCGCCACGAAGGCGGGTGCGTCGTGAGCCACGGCGGCACGCGCTCGGGCGGCCCGGGGGAGCGCACGAGCTCCTGGTTCGAAGTGCGAAGGTCCACCATCCAAGGGAAGGGAGCCTTCGCCTTGAAGCGCATCCCCAAGGGGACGCGCTTCGCCGAGTACGAGGGGGAGCGGATCACCACCGCCGAGGCCGATCGCCGTTACGACGACACCTCGATGCGAAGGCACCACACGTTCCTCTTCGCCGTCGACGCGCGCACCGTGGTCGACGGCAACGAGCAAGGGAACGGCACGCGCTTCATCAACCACTCGTGCGCGCCGAACTGCGAGGTGCTCTTCGACAAGAAGCGCATCTTCTTCCGCACGCTGCGCAACGTGGAGCCCGGCGAGGAGCTCACCTACGACTACTGGTACCGCGTCGACGACTCGTACACCGAGGAAGACGTGAAGCGGATCTACCCCTGTGATTGCGGGGCGAAGAGCTGCCGCGGCACCCTCGCGCGGCTCCCCGACAAGAAGACGACCAAGCGAGGCGGACGCTAGGCGTTCGTGCGCCAGCGAAGTCCCTGCCAGCGCGCCTTCGCCTTTTGCGCTCGGCGCAAAAGGCGTTGCGTCAGCAAGGGCGGGGGAGGCTCGTAAGCGGAGCGGAGCGCAGCGCACGAGGGGGCAGAGCCCCACGAGGGTCAGTCGTGCACGACGACGCGTGTCCCCGGGTTGTCGTCGGTGGCGCGGACGCCGTGCCACCCCGGGGGGAGCTTCGGTCCGACCCACTCGAAGATGTGACGCGCGTCGACCGGCTCGAGGTTCACGCAGCCGTGGCTCTTCTCGTGACCGAACTGCGCGTGCCAAAAGGCGCCGTGGAGCGCGTAGCTCCCTTTGAAGTACATGATCCACGGCACGTCTTGGATCGAGTAGGTGCCGTCGCCGGCTCCGTCGTCGTCCATCGTCGCCGAGACGTGCTTCTCGCGAATGGCGAAGACCCCCTGCACGGTGCGGTGGTCCTTGGATTTGTCTTCGTCGTTGTGGCGCCCGCTGGAGATGAGCGTGGCGTAGACCGGCTTGTCCCCCTCGAAGGCGACGAGCGTCTGCGTCGAGAGGTTCACGTCGATCCACTTCTCGCCGGGCTTCAGATCCTTCGGCGCTTCGCCGGGGTTCGTGTGCGAGCTGTCGGCGCCGCGGAGGTACCAGCCCTCGTCGGTCTCGTAGAACGACTTGTCCTCGACGATGACGCGCTTACCGGTCAGCTGCACCACGGTGAAGCGATCGATGTGATCGCCGCGGCGGAGCTTCTTCTCCGACTTCGGGTCGTCGAGCTTGTCGCCGTCGATGAAGAACTTCCTCGCGTGCAGGCCGGTGGCGAAGCCAAGGGGGAGGTGACGCTTCTCGTTCGGGTCACCCATGTCGACCCCTTGGAACTCGGTCGAGGCCTTGTGCACGAGCACGTGATCGGCGGGGACGAAGAAGCCGTCGGTGGTGCGCCAGAACTTCCCCGAGAAGGCGTGCACGGGAATGTCGAGCGAGAGGTAGAAGCCGCGCACCATGCGCATGATGACGAGCCCACCTTCGCGGAGCTCGTCGAAGGAGACCTGCACCTTCTCCCCGTGGTGCTCCTGCGCGTACCAAGGCACCTCGCCGGTCTCGGTGCGCGCGGCGTCGGGATCGGGCTTGCCCCCCTTGCCGATGGCGAGCCCCTTCTCGCGCTCTTGCCGCTCGGTGCGCTTGGGGATGCGCCGGTAGAGCGGCGTGCCGTTCGTGAGGTTCATCCCGTACTCGTAGGGGAGCGCTTGATCGGCGAAGGGATCGTGCGGCGCCGTCTCCAGCTCTTTGCTCGCGAGGTCGAGGGTGGCGAACTTCCCGCAGACGAAGCCGCCGCTCGTGAGCTCGAACCAGCCCTCCGGGCAGTTCGCCTTCTTGATCATCTGCGGCTTGACCGAGACCTTGCCGCCTTTGCGCAGGTAGCCGAGGCGCATCGCGCCCTTCCGCTCCTCTTGCGCCTTCTCCGGATCCTTCGGCGGGAACTCGGTGGTGTTGAACACGGGCGCCGGGGAGACGATGGCCGCCACCTGGAGGCCACCCGCCCCCGCTTCTTCACCACCGTCGCCCACCGCGCCGGCCTGGGTGATGGTCACGGCTGTGCCGCCGCTGTCCTCGCCGGCGTCGGACGCTCCGCTCGAGCTCCCTTTGCACGCCGCGAGGGTCCCTCCGAGGACCATCGCGAGCGCGATCGCGAGATGGCCGCGCATGCGGAGCATCGCGTAGCGAAAGGTGGGCTCGGGCGCAAGATCTTCGCGCCAAACCCGCTCGTCCTGGTACCTTGGGGAAGCTTCGATGGGGCCGGTTCGCGCCCCACGTCTACTTGGGGGCGCCATTATGAGGAAGAGCACGACGTTCGTCTTGGGGCTTGCGCTGTTGATCGCCGGCGGGCTCAGCGCTGCGGCGGGTTGCACCAGCAGCGACGACCATCGCTCCTCGCGCAAAGGCGAGGCGTGCCAGACGACCAACGACTGCGCGGGCGGTCTCTCCTGCGTGCCCCTCGGCACGGGCGCCGGCGGCGTCTGCGTCACCGGCGAGTTCAAGGTCTCGCAGACCGCGAAGGAGTGCGCGATCCTCGAGTGCCAGCAGCCGACCGACTGCTGCCCGACGCCGAACGCCTCTTGCCCGCAGCTCCAAGCGCTCTGCGCCGACGGCGGCGCCTCGAGCTCGAGCGCGTGCGCCCAGTACAACCAATACTGCAAGTGCGACGCGCTCAAGTACGACTGCAACGCGGGGGCCTGCCAGTACCGCTGCAACCTCGACAGCGAGTGCGGCTCGGGCCACTGCTCCGGCGGCAAATGCGTCCAGTGCGTCGACGACTCGACGTGCGGCACCGGGGCGAGCTGCCAGAACGGCACCTGCCAGCCGCCGTGCGTCTCGGACAGCGACTGCCCGTACTTCAACCGCTGCAACGCCGGGAAATGCACCGACTCCGGTTGCCAGACCGATCGCGAGTGCATCGCGGCGACGCGCAACGTCGAGGCCACCTGCGGCACCGACGGCAAGTGCATCGTCCCCTGCCAGACCGACCTCGAGTGCGGCAGCCCGACGAACTACTCCTTCTACTCGTGCATCCAGAACCAGTGCGTCTACACCGGCTGCCAGTCGGACAAGGACTGCGAGCTCTACCTGACGCACGGCTCGGGCGGCATCCTCTACCTCGACGGCGGCTTCACCCAGGTCACGAGCAAGACGCACATCGTCTGCCGCGACAAGACCACGGCGGCGAGCTCGACGACCCCCGGCGGCTTGCCCACGAAGTGAGCCTCACCCACGCGGCGTAGCGCGCCGCGCGGTGACAAACGAGCAACGGCTCGCTCTCTCTCGAGAGCGAGCCGTTTTCGTATTTCGCCCCGAGCGTGCGCCCGGGAGGGGAGGGCGATCAGAACCCGTACAGCCGGTACACCTTGCCGTCGCCCTGCGTGTAGTAGACGTACGAGCCGTCGCTGGTGATGCCGCGCACGTCGGTGAGGCCGGCGTGCACCAAGGTCGGCGTGCCGCCGGCGTAGGAGACGCGCCAGATGCTCGAAGCGCCTTGCGCGCTGCTCGGCGCGACGACGTACCAGACGTAGCCCGAGGCGACGACGAAGTTCCGAAGGCCGCTCTTCGTGTCGAGCGTCGTGACCGCGCCGCCGCCGGAGCGGAACGCTTGGCCGAGCGAGCCGGACGAGGTCTGCCAGAGCGCGTAGCTCGAGTAGACCTGCACGTTGCTCGGCGAAGACTGTCCGCTGGCGATGATGTTCGGCGTCGGGGTGCCGCCGTCCAGCAACGACAGGCTCGAGAGGAGCACCGAGTTCACCGTCCCGGCCGAGGTCGCCGAGTAGTAGAGGTAGCTCGAGTCGACGCCGAGATCGGGGCCGCTGGGGAGCCCCGAGGCGAGGATCGTCGTGGCCGCGCCGGCGTCCGTGCCGAAGAGGTCCCAGCGACGAACGTCGCTGGTCGTGCGGCAGTACGCGTAGCTCGAGTCGGTGGTCACGGCAGCGCACGAAGGTGCACCGGCCAGGGGGATCGTCGATCCGCCGGTCAGAGGAATGGCGCCGAAGCCGTTCGAGCTCTGGAAGGCGACGTAGCCGTTCACGTTGAAGGCGGTGATGACCGGGCCGAGCGCGACGTAGTCGGTGCGCGAGCCGCCGGAGGTGAAGCCCGTTCCGATGGCCGACTGCCCGCCCGAGTCCCACTGCCAATAGAGGCGGCTGTTCTTGTAGAAGATGGCCCCTGCGGTGGCGCCGAGCGCCGGGGGATCGAAGATCGACGGAACGGCGCCGGCGTCGGCGGCGTCGTAGCCGGTGTCCTCCACGTCCTGACCGGCGTCGGGGATCGGCGAGTAGACGAACGTCGCCGTGACGTCGTAGGCGAGCGGGACGTCGCTCGCGCAAAGCCCCTCTTGCCGCTTGGGGGGCGTGCCGCCGGTGGAGCCGGTCGGGACTTTGATCTCGGGGTTCGAGAGATCGACGCCGCCGGGCGCCGGGCTCGACGCGCGGGTGAAGGGCTGACACGAGTCGCCCCCCTTGCCGCGGGTGCCGGGCGAGGTGTTGTTGAAGGTCCAACCGGAAAATCGCCAGTTGGTCGCCGTCTCGGCCTTGAGCGCGATGTCCGGCTTGGCCCCCGGGTCGACGATGAAGCGGTGGAAGCACGCGTCGGCGCCGCCCGGACAATCGAGCGCCTCCGGCGTGCTCACGACGCGGCCGCCGCCCACGATGTGGAGCACGATCTCGGCGCCGAACGTCCCGCCGGGATCGGGCTTGGCCAGGCCGTTGTTGCTCGACGAGCTGCTGCAGCCGGCCCACACCACGATCGCCGCTGGCGTGGCGAGCGCGCCCAGCGAAAGCATCACGCGGCGACGCGTCCAAGCGCGCAAGAAGCGAGGCGTTCGTTTCGTCGTGCTCACGTCGTCATTCCCCCGTTGGGCCCGTCGCGATCCGCGCGCGGCCGGGTCCATTGTGACTGAGGGTGAGGCAAAACGACCAGGAATTTGTCGTCGAGCGTCTAAGGCAGAGCCGCCGCCCGTTCGGCGCTGTCGATCATGCGGACGTCCACGTCCTCGCGCATGCGTGGGCTCACGGTGTGGAGAACCCCGACATACTCCGCGAGCTCGGCGCGGAATCCGACGGCGCGGAGGCGCGCCACGGCCTCGCGCGTCGGCGCGATGGGGACGACGTCGTCGGCGGTCCCGTGCACGGCGAAGATGGGCGGCGCCCCTTCGGGAGCCTTTTGCGGGATGAGCGAAGGCGGCAAGGCTCCGCTCATGGGGAAGGCCGCGGAGACGACGTCGGCGTGCCGCGTGGCCAAGGCGAAGGTGAGAAACCCCCCTTGTGAGAAGCCGGTGACGATGGGCTTGCCCCGCGTGGGACGCTCGCGACAGAGCGCGGCGAGGAGCTCCGCCACCTGGTTCGCGGCGGCGTCGACGCTCGTGGCCAGCGACTCCATCGACGCCGGCGGATAGGGGAACCACGAGCCTCCGTCGTGCCACGGCGTGGGGGCGCGCGGCAGAATGATCCGCGCACGCACCGGGAACGTGTCCCATCGCGCGAGCCAGTGCTCGGGCCGATCGCCCAGGCCGTGGAGCGCGACGATCATCGGCAGGCGCTCGTCGGCACGCGCGCCTCCGGTCGTGCGTTCGAGAAAGTCGAGCCGCGCTTCCCCGTGCTCGCGGGGCGTGTCGCCTGCACCTCGCGCGTCGCGCGTGTCCTCGAGGCTCGCCTCCCCGGGGAGCGGCGCGTCGGGATCGAGCGCCGAAGCCGCGTGCGTCGTGCCGTGCGAAGGCTCGCACGCGTTGCACGCCGTCAGGCCGCCGGCGAAGGCGAGCACCGCGAGGAGGCGTGTCATGTGGCCTTGGCCTTCGCTTCGGCGAAGAGCGCGCGCGCGCGCCGCCTCGTACGTCGCGCCTCGTCCATGCGCCCCGCGGCGCGGGCACGTCGCGCCTCTTCGGCCACGCGCCAGGCTTCGGTGGCGAGGGTCCGCGCGACCTCGGCCGCGGCACCGGGCTCGCGGCGCGCGTGCGCGACGCGGAGCGCCTCCCGCGCGAGATCGCTGCGACCCGCCGCGTGGAGCGCGAGCGCGAGGGGGACGAGCTTGGAGAAGAGAGCTTGGCGCGCCAAGAGCGCTTCGGCGAGCCGCGTCGCCTCGCGCTTTGTCGGCTCGGGCGCACGGAGGCCCAACGAGAGCGCGGTCGCGAGCGCCGGAGGAACGCCGGTGGGAGCGGCCGTCACGATCGCCCGCGAGGCCTCGAGCGCGCGCGCCGCCTCGTCCCACGCTTGCCTTTCGATGGCGACGACGGCGTCGAGCGCGTGGCTCGCGAGCCGTGCGCCCACCGAGTCCTGGGACGAGGCGCCGCTCGGTGCGCGCGCCGCCTCCTTGGCGCCGCCGAGCACGGCGCGAGCCCGCGCGAGGTGACGAAGGACCTCGGGATCGGCCGCACCGGCTCGCGCCAAAGCCGCTTCGCGCGCGACGTCGTCTTCTGCTTCGGCGAGGGCGAGACGAATCCGCACGCGCTCGATGGCGAGCACGCGCTCCACTTCGCGCGGCCAGCACGCGAGGATCGCGGTGACGTGGTCGGCCTCCACGCGACTCAGCTCGAGGCCGATCGCGTCGACATGACGCACCGCCAGCAGCGTCGCTTCGCGGGCGACCGCTGTCTCCCCCTCGCGGCGTACGAGCGCTTCGAGCGTCCCGAGGGCTCGCGCGCGAACGAAGCGCCCGGGAGCACGAAGGAGCACCGCGGCCGCGCGGAGCTGATCCTCCGCGGCGGCGCCGCTCAGATCGATCGCCTCGGTGTCGGACACCGCGCGCGCGAGGGTGGTGGGAGACGCCGCGAGGATCGCCGCGTGACGCACACGTGCCGTCACGACGAGCTCCGCGTGCCCCTCACGCGCGGCGCGGGAAGCGGCCTCGTCGAGAGGAGCGAGCGCCTCCTCGCCGCGACCCTCGTGCGCGAGGCACTCGGCCCAAAGGACCAGCGACGCGGCCGTGGGCCACCGCTCCGACTCGGCGCGCGCAAAGTCGCTGGCGGCGCGCGGATAGCCTCGCGCCCGCATCGAGGCGCAGTGCGCGCGCACGTCGTCCAGGTAGTCCCCCTCCTTGATCGATCGCCAAAACCCGATGACCGCGTCGATCGCGTCCACGTCCCGCGCCGCGACCGCGCACCTCAGCGCGCCGAGGATCGCGCGCGCCCGCGTGGCCATCCCCGGCACGTTGAGGACGAGCGTCTTCCACGCGGCGAGCCCGGCCTTCGGCCCCGCGGTGAGCTCGACCTGCTCGGCGGCGGCCAGCGCCATGGAGTCGACGACGGACACGAGCCTCAGCTCGCTCCGCGATCGGTGACGAGCCCAATCGACGGAACGCGCTCGAGCGCCCCTTCGATCCTCTCGAGCTCGGTGGCGATCTGATCGAGCGCGCGGCGGGTCTCCTGCGCGTCCTTCGCCGGATCGGCGGCGGTGGCCGCGTCGAGCGGCGCACCTGCCTTCTCCTTCAGCCACGCGAGGAGTCGGCCGCGCTCGGCGAGCTGCATCGCTCGCACCTCTTCGCCCGCGGCGGGGACGAAGTCGGCGAGCGCGCGCTCGAGGCGATTTTTCCACGCGCCGAGGTTCGCCACGCGAAGCTTCAAATACGCCGGATCGTCGAGCTTCACCGCGGCGAACTCTTCTTGGCGCGCGGTCTCGAGCAGCGCCTGCACTTCGTTGTGCACACGGCGCCAACCGGCGGCGTCCGCCGCTTCGTAGGCTTTGTGCGCCCGCGCTTCGATGTCGGTGATGCGCGTCTCCCATTCGGCGCGCGTCATCCCCACGAGCGCGCCGCTCGCCGCGCGGTAGACGACGCGGCGGAGCGAATCGAGCGTCTCTTCGAACATCGCCATCGGCGGCGACATCTCTTCCCCGGGAGCGCCGCGGAAGTCGTCGATCAGGTGGCGCATGCGGTGGCAGAGGGCCTCGAGCTTGTCGGGATCGGTCGCCATCACCTCGCGGATCCCGAGCGCGAGCTTGTCGGCCTCCTTGCGATACGCGGTGCCGTACGAGCCCCAGAGCCCGCGCCCCGCTTGCTCTGCCTCTTCGAGGAGCGCCTCCACCGAGCCCTCGAAGCGCGTCGCCTCGGGCGCGTCGACTTGCGCCCACAGCTCACGGCCCGCGACGGTCGCTCGCGCTTCCATCCGCATCGCCTCGTCGCACGTGATCTTGAGATCGACCGGGGTCCCCACCGGGAGCGTCTTGTCCACGTCGAGGACCAGCGCCTTGATGGGGAGGCGATTCTGCAAGAGGCGGAGCACCACCGCGCCGCTCTGATCCACGGTGAAGAAGCGATGCTCCACCGAAGCGGGGAGCCCCGTCCCCCGCGCGAGGAGCACCTTGCGCTCGCGCCGACCCGCACGAAGCACCTCGAGCCCGATGTCCTTCGCCACCACGGAGGCGCGCGAGAGGGCGCTGGCCCGCGGGCGAACGTCCCCGCGGTAGAGCGCGAAGGGGATCTCGGCCAGCGTCTTGCCGTCTTCGGCGAAGAGCGCGATCGACGCGGGGTTCTCCGCCGCTTCCCCGAGCGGGAGCTCGAGCTTCAGGGCCGACGAAGGGACCCCTTCGATCGTGGCGCGTGCGCGCGCCTCACCTGCCCGGGCCACGACCTCGCGCGCGCCGGAGGGAGCCGAGGCGACCGAGAGGCCGAGCCGGATCTTGGTGCCGGTGCCGACGAGCGGCGTCGTGAAGTCGATCGCGGCCTCGGCGGTCCCCACGCGAAGCCCGCCGATTTGCGCGGCGTGCACCGCGGCGCCGAGCGCCACGCAGGTGTCGACCTCGTCTTGGAGCGGCTCTTTGGCGCGGCTCTTCGCGCACAAGGCCTCGGTCACGCGTCGAACGACGAGCGGCACGCGCGTGGATCCGCCCACCAGGACGACGTGATCGATCTGCTCGATCCCCACCTCGGCGACCTCGCGCGCGCGGGCGAGCGCGCGCTCGCAGCAGGCGAGCGTCGTGTCGACGAGGCTGAGCACCACCGCCTCGTAGTCGGCGCGTCCCACGTCGGCCTCGAAGCTCACTTGCTCGCCTTGGCGATCGATCACGACGTCTTGCTTCGAGACGTGCACCACCTCGGCTGTGGAGAGGCTCTCTTTGATCTCCTGCGCGAGGTGCACGAGCCGACCGAAGCGCGCGCGATCCTCGGCGTCCTCGCGGACGTCGAGATCGAGCGCGTAGCCGCGCTTCTTGAGCTCTTGGCGGAGGTGCTCGGCGTACTTGCGATCGAAGTCGTCGCCGCCCAGGTAGTTGTCGCCGTCGATGGCGAGCACTTGGTACTCGCCCCCCACGCAGCGGAGGATCGACACGTCGAAGGTGCCGCCGCCGAGGTCGTAGACGAGGAAGTTCCCGTCGCCGAGCTTGCTCTTCCACGTGTGATAAATCGCCGCCGCGGTGGGCTCCTGCAAGATGCCGAGGACGTCGAGCCCGGCGAGCTCTCCCGCCCTTCGCGTCGCCTCCACCTGCGGTGCGTCGAAGTACGCCGGCACGGTGATGACCGCGCGCGTGACCCGCGTCTCCATGCCCGCGCTCGCTTGCGAAGCGAGATGCTCGCGCATGCGCGCGGCGAGCTCGCTCAAGATCTTGGACGAGACCTCTTCGGGCAAGAGCTCGTTCCGTCCCACGGCGACCTTGTCCCTTTGCCCCATCTTCCTCTTGATGGATTCGATGGGGCCGGGGCTCCTCCCACGCCGCGCGCGCGCTGGGTAGCCGACGAGGAAGCTCGCCGTCTTGTCGTCCCACGCGACCGCCGAGGGGACGGTCTTCCGCCCGAACTTGTCGGCGTAGATGAGGAGGCGCTGCTCCGAGGGATCGAGCAGCGCGATCTCCGAGTTGGTGGTCCCGAGATCGATCCCGACCGTGCGATCAACGAACATCGTCGTCCTTCCTTCCGGGGTCACGCGCGCTTTCGCCGAGCGCAGCCTCCACGTCGGGGAGGAGCGCCAAATCGTAGAGCGAGAGCGAAGAGAGCGCTTCCCGCGGTGGTGGCAGAGGAGGAGGCGGCGGCGCGGCCCCCTCGCGAGGCTCGGGGTCGGGGTGGGCGAAGAGCGCGGCCTTGAGCCTTCGCGCGGGGTGCAGCGTGAGCTCCTCCCACACTTCACGGAGCTCGGCCCGCTCTGCTTCGCTCGTCGCCTCCTCCACGAGGTCGCGCATCCTCTGGGTGATGGCGCTCGGCCCCTCGTGCGGGTCGAGACCGAAGCGCTCGAAGGGGTTCTCTCGCGCGCTCATCGCGGGCCTCCGAAGGGGAAGGAGGGGCGCCTCTTCGCCGCTTCGATCTTGGCCTTCGCCGGGGCGATTCGTTTGGATGTAGGATACAGCTTCTCGGCGCGGGCCACGTGCGCCTCGGCGGTCGCGAGATCGTGGGTGTTCGTGTAGAGCGGGCTCTTGTCCACGAGCCGCGTGGCCTCTTCGCAGAGGTAGCTGGCGAGGACGAGGCGCCCGTTCCTGTGGGTGGGGTGGAGCTTGACCGCGCGCTCCACCACCTCGAGCTGGCGGTGGAGAGGGCTCTCGAGCTCGGAGCGGAAGACGAGCATCTGCGCGCACGGGGCGGCGTAGGCGATCTTGGTCGGGTCGGCGAGGATGCGCTGCTCGAGGCTCTCCACCATTCCCCAGAACGGCGCGAGGAGCGCGCGGAGGGCGTCCCACTTGGAGGCGCCGTAGAGCTCCCACGCCACGTCGGTGACGTGACGCACGACGAAGAGCTCGGGGAGCTCGTCGAACTCGGTGACTTGCCACACCGCGATCGCCCGCTCGAGGAGCGCGCGCGCCTCGGTGACCACGGTGCCGCGCGCCGTCGCCTCGGCGAGGGCCTCTTCGATGGGGAGGAGCGCCGCCTCGATCGCCTCGGCGCGCTTCGCCTCTGCGCGGGCCACCGCGCGGCCTTCGAGCGGGGGCGCGACTCCGGCGAGCGCGCAGGCGTCCTTCACGCGAGCCAAGACACGCAGCGCCGAGCGCGACTCCGGCGTGCGCGCGGCGGCCCCTTCGAGGGCGCGCCGGCCGAGATCGTCGATCACGTCCAAGGGGAGCGCGTCGACGAAGCGGAGCAGCTCGCGCTCGGGCATCGCGCCACCGGCGATGTCCCGCGCCAGCCGCCCGAGGTAGTCGCCGGCGTTCGCCAGGGCGAGCCACGCCGCGAGCGAGCGGACCCGCGCGCTGCTCGCCGAGTCGGGGGTCACGGGCTCCACCGCCTCGGCGACGCGCGCGTAGTAGAGCGCGAGGTGGTGGAGGAGCTCGGGCGAGAGCCCCGCGAGCGACGAGGGCTCGAGGAGCTTCGCGAGCTTCCGTGGATCGCCGGTCGTGAGCGCCTCTTCGGCGATGGCTTGCCCGTTCGCGAGGGCGCGCGCGCGACGAATCATCCCCGCGGCGCGCGGGCTCGGCGCCGGCACTCTGGGGGACGCGCCGACGTGAAAGAGCCACAGACGATCGAGCAGGCTCTCGTCAGAGAGATGCGCGAACATCGCCTCGTCCTCGGAGCGCCACACGCGCCCGAGGATGGCACTTCAGCGGTCGACCGGGAAGCGTGGGCGAGGATCCTCGATCGTGCGCTCCGGGGGCCGGCCGTAGCGGCGGTGCGCGCGGATCCAGGCGATGACGTCGTGGAAGCGCGTGGCCTCTTCGGGAGAGAAGCGTAGGGAGATGCGCGAGGCGAGCCCGCCGCCGCTCCCCGCGTCGACCCCGGGAGGCGCCGCCTCGGCGACGGCGTCGTCGATCAGGGTCACGCCGGCCTTGGTCGACACCGTGCCGTAGAGCACCGGCGACTTTTCCGCCATGTTGGGGACGAAGCCGGCGAAGTGGCACCAGCCGCGCGCGTCGGCGCGATCTTCGGTCGGGTAGATGGGCGTGCCGCCGGTCCCGTCGTCGATGTCGAGGACGCGCGCCGAGAAATCGTGGCACGTGCCGCCCGAGGGGTGCACCCAGAAGGAGACGCGAATCGCGCCGGAGGGCGGCGACGACATCCACCCGATGATCTGCGAGCCGGCGGTGACCGCGCCGCAGCGCACGCCGGAGCGACAGCGGCCGCCCGTCTCGTAGTTCAAGGTCGCTTGCGAATTCGTGCCGAAGACTTGCCACGGCATCTGGTCTTGGCGACCGGTCAGCTCGAAGTCGCCGTCGGCCATCAAGTTCGCCGCCGCGTCGGTGTTGCCGAACGGATTGCGATCTTCGATCGTCCGCCGCGGCGCGCTCGACGCGGCGGGGGCCACGGTCTGACCCGGCGTCCACGGCGGCGCCGACGCGTCTCCGGTGTCCCCGTCGCAGCCGGCGGCGTAGAGGCTCGTCGTCGCCATCACGCCGAGCGACGCCAGGGCCGCCCAGGTCCGCGCGCTACCAAAGGCTCCCACGACGCGCGCGCTCACGGCGCACCTCGCAGCCACGCGAGGGCGCGCTCGTAGACGGTGTCGCGTCCTTGGAGAAGGTCCGATTGCTTGGGCAAAATCTCCTCCGTGGGCAAGACCCCGCTGCCGAGGTGCGTCTGCCCGACGTAAGGATCGTCGTCGCGCACGAGATCGCCCGAGGCCATGCGCCAGTCGATCTGACCGAAGTAGTCGAACTGGATGTACGAGGAGAACGCGCCCGCGGTGCGTCGTCCGAAGATGCGCACGTTGGGGAGGTTCTGCATGCCGTAGGGGAACCAGTCACTCGCGCTGCCGTCGCGCGCGATGAGGAGCGCGGTCTTCAAGTCGGTGCGCGCGTCGTCGGCGCCGACGTCGTAGGCGTCTTGGCTCGCCGCGCGCGCGTCGAAGATCTTGAGCGCGGTCTGGTTGTCGAGCGTGTCGAAGAGGCCGAGCGTCTGGAGGTAGCCGGTCGCCGCGCCGAGCTTGGCCTTCTTGCGGAAGAGCGTGGTCAGGTACTCCGCCGCCGGCTCGGTGCCGCCGTCGCCCAGGCGATGATCGAGGATGACCCCCTTGGCGTTGGCGCGAAACTCCTCGATGGCCGGCTGGTACGCGTTCGTCCCCGAGCCGTCGAGGTACACGCTGTTCCAGATCATCCCGTAGAGGTCTTCCCCCGCCGGGCTCCCCTTCAAGCGGCCGTGGTAGACGCCGTTCACGAAGTGCGTCGTGGCGTCGGGATTCCCCGACTCGAGGTGGTAGCCCGGCCGGTGATCGCACGACGGATACATCTGCGGCTCGGTCGTGGGCAGGCTGTTGACGTCGAGCGTCTCCGGCGGCGCGCAGGCGAGCGAGACGGGGTCACACTTGATCCACGTGATCGTCTTCCCCCAACGGCGGATCAAATTGCGGAGGCGCTCCATCGCCTCGGCGTGCACCGCGGGATCGTCGGCGTGCCAGAAGCCCCAGTCGAGATCATCGAGGCTCTCGGCGAAGGCGATGGGGTGCATGCCGTTCACCGCCACGATGCGATCGCCCGGCTTGAGCCCCGAGTTCTGATCCGGCCCGACGTGGGAGACGATGACGTCGGGGTAGTTCGGATCCTTGGCCACCACGCCGTGGGTGAGATCGGCGTCCCCCTCGACGACGCAAATGGGGAACGCGCCTCGACCGGCGACGCCGACCGGGCCGTCGAGCGTGGTGTGCCAGTCGCGCAAGCGGTGCATGCCGGTGACGAAGCCGTTCCAGAACGACCACGCGTCCTCGGCCACGCGCATCTGCTCCATCGCGGCGATGGCGCGCGGCAGGTTCTCCGCGCGCGAGAACCGCCCGCCGAAGAAGATCTGCAAGCGCTGCTCGAAATAGCTGACGACGTCGTCCTTCCACTTCGCGTCGGGGAGCGGGGGGACGTTGAGCGTGCCGTTGCGGCACCAACCGGCGGCGCAGAACTCGCCGACGCCGCACGCGGGATCGCGCGGGAGCGAGCACGTGCTCGGCCTGTGGAAGGTCCCCTCCGACGTGATCTCGAGCGCGTCGATGTCCGCGCCTTGCGCCTTGCCGTCGGCGCGCGTGCCGCTCGCGAAGACAGTGAAGCTCACCGAGGGGGTGCGCGTCCCGTCGATCGAGAACGGCGCCGTCGCGACCTCGTACCAGCCGTCGCTGGTCACGCGCCCGGTGGGGAAGAAGCGCGCGCTGAACGAAGGAGAGCCGCCGTCGTCCGGGTAATCGACCGACACGTCGGCAACCACGCGGTTGCCTCGCGCGTACATACGAGCATGGTACGAGCGCTCTTCGGCCGGCAGCTTGAGCACGATGCTCGCGGGGGCCTGCGTCACCACGACGCTCGCGTAGCTCTTCCCCTCGATCGCGTCGGGACCTTCCACGCGGGTCATGCCGGTGGGGAGCGTCGCGCCCTCGAAGCCTTCGGCCACGACGGCGTTGGGGGCGAACGACGCGACCCCGTCGGGATCGAACGTGAGCGCGTGCGCGGACGAAGGGGCGAGTGCAATTGCGCTCGAGACGAGCGCCGCGAGGTGCAGCTTGCGCATGGAGGCGGGAGACTCTACTGCAAGAAGTCATGAGCGACGAGCGGGGAGGGGACGCGAAGCGCGAGGAGCGTCGAGGGGCTCTCAAGACCCTCGTCGTGGCGGGGAGCGCCGTCTTCGGTTGCGCGCTGGCGGCGCCGGCGGTGGTCTTCGTGGCCGCGCCGCTCGACGCCAACCGGGGCACGAAGGGTCAGTGGGTGAAGACCGTCCGTCTCGACGAGCTCGAGGAGGGGGTCCCCAAGAAGGTGGCGGTCGTCGCTGATCAGCGCGACGCGTGGACGCTCGCGCGCGACGTCGAGCTCGGCGCGGCTTGGCTCGTGCGCAAAGGGGAAGTCGTCACCGCCTTCAGCGTCACGTGCCCGCATCTCGGCTGCGCCATCAACCTCGACCCGGCGGGCAAGGGCTACCTCTGCCCGTGCCACACCTCGGGCTTCGACGCCGAAGGCAAGAAGGTGCAAGGCCCCTCGCCGCGCGACATGGATCCGCTGGCGACCAAGATCGAAGCGGGCGCGGTGCTGGTCGAGTTCAAGCGCTTCCGCATCGGCGTCGAAGAGCGCGTGGAGACCTGACGATGGGCCTCGGGGGTAAAATCTCGGACTGGCTCGACGAGCGCGTCGGCCACAAGAAGCTCCTCCACGAGCTGCTCGACGAGCCCATCGTCGGCGGCGCGCGTTGGGCGTACGTCTTCGGCAGCGCGCTCACCACGACGTTCGTCATGCAGGCCGTCACCGGCGTGCTCTTGATGACGGCCTACTCGCCGAGCGCGCAGACGGCGTGGGCCAGCGTCCACTACATCTCGTTCGTCCTCCGCGGCGGGTGGCTCGTGCGCGGCATCCATCACTTCGGCTCGCAGGCGATGGTGGTGCTCCTCGGCGCGCACCTCCTCCAGGTCGCGGTCTTCGGTGCGTACAAGCGCCCGCGCGAGATGAACTGGTTCTTCGGGCTCGCGCTCCTCGCCGTGACGCTCGGCTTCGCCCTCACCGGCTATCTTCTGCCGTGGGACCAGAAGGGCTACTGGGCCACACGCGTCGCGACCAACATCGCCGGCACGACGCCGGGCTTCGGTCGACAGATTCAAGAGCTCCTCCAAGGCGGCGCCGAGTACGGGCACCTCACGCTCACGCGCTTTCACGCGCTCCACGTCGCGGTGCTCCCCGCTTCGCTCGTGGCTTTGCTCGGCGCCCACCTCGCCCTCTTCCGCAAACACGGGGTCACGCCGCCGCCCGGCGCCGACACGAAGAAGGTCGATCGCTTCTTCCCCAAGCAGGTCGCGCTCGATCTCGCCGCCGCGCTCTTCGTCCTCGCCGTCGTCTTCTTTCTCGCGACGCGCGAGCACGGCGCGCCGCTCGACGCTCCGGCCGATCCGGCGAGCGAGTACCCCGCGCGCCCCGAGTGGTACTTCCTCGCGCTCTTTCAGCTCCTCAAGTACTTCCACGGCCCGTGGGAGATGGTCGCGACGATGGGCGTTCCGCTCTTCGCCGGCGGGTACCTCGTCCTTCTTCCGTTTCTCGACAAGCGACCGTCGAACGCCGTGCGCGGACGCCTCGCGCTCCTCGCGCCGCTCTTCTTGGCCGGGCTCGGAGTCGTCGGGCTCACGTCGCAGTCGATGCGCGAGGACGCCGCCGACAAGAAGTTCCAAGAGGCGCGGCAAGAGGCCGACGCGCGCGCGAAGACCGCGCTTCGCATCGCCGACCGCGGCATCCCCCCCGAGGGGCCGCTCGTCATGCTGAAGAACGATCCCGAGCTCCGCGGCGAAGCGCTCTTCAAGAAGAACTGCGCCGTGTGTCACGTGCTCGGTGCCCTTGGCGACCGCGAAAAGGCGAAGGCCCCGGTCCTCGACGGGTGGGGGACCGAAACGTGGATCTTGCACATGATGCACGACCCCGACGCGCCCGAGAAAATGGGCCGCACGCCGTTCGCCGGGCAGATGCCGTCCATGGACGTCGCCCCCAAGGGGGACGAGGGGAAGAACTTCAAGGCGATGAGCGCCGAGGACATGCGCGCCGCAGCCGCGTTCCTCGCCGCCCAAGGGGACGAGCCGGGCGAGGCCGTCCCCACCGACGCACCGCGGAAGGACGACGCGCTCGTCGCCGCCGGCGAGAAGGTCGTCACCGAGCGCTGCACCGCGTGCCACCTCTTCAAGGGGCAGGGGGACGACACCGGACAAGAGACCGCGCCGGAGCTCTCGGGCTACGGCGGCCTCGCGTGGATCACGTCGCAGGTGAAGAACCCCGCCACCAAGACGACGTACCGCGACAAGGCGCTCGATCCCGACCTGAAGGGGCACATGCCCAAGTTCGAGGAGGATCTCTCGCCGGCGGACGTCGTGCTCGTGGCCCGCTGGGCGCGTGCGCGTGCGCGAAAGCTCCCCCCCGCGCCGTAGCAAGCTCGCGGCCCCGCGGCGCACACATGCGGCGGAAAAAGGCCGGCCTTGCGCGGCGCCCTCGGCGTAGGCACCTTGTTCCCATGAGCAAGACGCGGTCGGAAGTCCTCGCGGAGTCGAAGCGCAAAGGGGTCCTCGTGGGGGTCGCGACCGCGGCCACGGTCACCGGGGTGGCGATCGGCTCGCCCGTGCTCGCCGTGGTGGCGGCGGTTCCGGCGGCGGTCTTCGGTTACCGCTGGTGGAAGCACCGGGCGGAGAACGGCATTCGCTTCTAAGGCGATCTCCTCGGGGAAGGAGCTCCCCCGGCAGAGGGGGCCTGCCACCCTGGTTGGCGGGCCAGTTGACGTAATCGTCAATTTGAGTTGAAAATAAGGGGTGACGGTCGCCAAGGCACCTCCCCGCGATCCGGCACCTGGGTTGGCGCTCCCCGCGGGGTACCGCTTCGTCGCCCGCGCGGGCGAGGGGGCGAGCGCCGAGGTCGTGTGCGCCGAGCGGCTCGCGCATTCCGGGGAGCGCGTGGCCCTCAAGCTCGTGCGCGATCGCGAGCTCGCCTTTCGCGAGGCCGCGCTCCTCGGTCCGTTGGCGCGGCGCTGGGGAGCGAGCCTCGTGGACGTCGGCGAGCTCGACGACGGCGGCGCCTTCCTCGCTACTTCGTGGGTCGAGGGGACGAACCTCTCCGCGATGCCCGCCCCCGCCTCGCGCGCCGCGCGTGAAGAGCGCGCGGTCGTCGTCGCCCACGCCGTGGGGCGCGCGCTCGCCGAGCTTCATCAGGCCGGTGTGCGCCACGGCGACGTGAAGCCGGAGAACATCCTCTGGCACCGGCGACCGCGGATCGATCGCGCGGAGGATCGCGGCGCGACGCTCATCGACCTCGGGCTCGCTACCTCGATCGGCGACGGGGCGCGTGGCGGCACGGCGAAGTACGCCGCGCCGGAGCTCTGTTCGAACCCGGAGCTCGCCGGCCCTGCGAGCGACCTCTACGCGCTCGGCGCCGTGCTTCGCGAGCTCCTGGGCGAAAAGGCCGCGGGCGAGCCGGCGCGTTGGGCCGCGGCGCTCCTCGCTCCGAGCCCGGGGGGACGACCCTCTGCGGCGTGGGTCGCCGAGCGCGCCGCGCGCTGGCTCGAGCTCGAGACCGACGAGGAAGAGAGCATCGCCCAGCGCTTGGCTCAGATCCGTCGTGCGTACGTGCTCCTCCGCGAGGCCGATCTCGGCCGCGCGCATCGCGTCGGCGAAGGGATCGAGGGGGCACCGCGCGCGTGGCTCGAAGAGGCGATCGCTTGGCGCGTTCGCGGATCGAGCGCGGCGAGCGATCGCGTGCTCGAGCCGCTCGGTCCTTTGGGGCGCGCGCGATGGATGGTGAGCCTCGTCGGGCCTGCCGCGGCCGACTGGCCCGCGCCCGACGACGACGAGGCGCGCCTCGCCGAGCGTTTTGCCACGCTCGCGCGCCGCCTCGAGCCCGCCGCCTGGACCCTCGAGGACTTGGTTGGCGGGGCGCGCGCCCCCTTGGCCTTCGCCAGCGAACCGAGCGAACGCGCGGCGGCGCTCTCTGCCGAGCTCGTGCGGCCACGGCCCGATCCGCGCGTCGTCGCGCGCGCCGAAGACGACGTGATCGCGGGGACGGCGCCGGCCACGGTGCGGCGCGAGCTCGTGGCGGCGCTCGTCCGTGCGGGAGAGCTCGGGCGCGCGTGGGTGCTCGTCGCGCCCGAAGCGGCCGCCGCGGCCGAAGAGCCCGACGACCGCGCGCTCCTCGCCGAGCTCGCGCGGCGCCGCGGGGACGTGCCCCGCGCCACTCACGAGGCCGACCTCGCGGCCAAGGGTTCGAGAAGAGAGTCGGCCGATCGCGCGCGCGCCACGCTCGCACGCCTGGCGTGGGATCGCGGCGAAGACGACGTGGCGACGAAGCTCCTCGACGGGGTAGAGAGCGCGGCCGCCGCCGAGATGCTCGCGCTCATCGCCTCGCGTCGCGGCGGCGAGGAGGCGGCGATCGCTCACGTCACGCGGGCTCTCAAGCAGACGCGCGACGTGGAAGGGCGCGCGCGGCTCGAGGGGGCGCTCGGTCTCCTCACGCACGCGCAAGGGAACGCCGAGGCGAGCGCGCGCGCCTTCGAGCGCGCCGTCGATCTCGCGGTGCAGGCCGGCGCGGTCGTCGAAGAGGCGACCTACCTCACGGGGCTCGCGGCAGCGACGACCGATCTCGGGGAGATCGGTCGCGCCCTCGACGCCGCGACACGCGCCGCGCTCTTGTGGGACCGCCTCGCGCGCGGGAGCTCCTCGGCGCGCGCGTGGCTCTCGCGCGCAAGCTCGCTCGCGACCGTGGGGGCGATCCACGAAGTCGACGAGGCCGCTCACGAGGCGACCGAACGCGCACGCACCAGCGGCGACACCCTCGCCGCGGCCTACGCGCGCCTCGCCCGCGTCGACGCGCGACCTCACGGCGACGCGACCGCCCGCGCCGAGGCCATCGCCGCGGCGGGCGAGCTGGGCGTGGGGACGGACGAGAGCGCAGTGCTCGCCGCCGCGCGCCTTATCGTCTGGGCGCCGCAGGAGATCGACGACGCGCGCGTGACCTTTCTCGATCGCGTCGTGACCTCGGCTTCGGCGAAGATCCGCTGGGAGTGGTGGGGGGCGCGCGCGAGCGCGTGGATCCTCGGGCGCCGCGTGGGGCGAGCGGAAGACGTGCTCGCCGCTTTGGTCGCGCTCGTGACGACGCCAGCGCCGCTCGGCGTGCGCGGCCCTTCGCTCGAAGCCGCGCGCAAGCTCGCCGAGAGCTTGGGAGACGGATCCTCGGCGCGCAGGTTCGAGTTCGCGCGCCGCGCCGCCGCCGCCAAGCTCCACGCCGGCGCCCCCGCCTCGCTCCGCGCGAGCCTCGCCGCCATCGCCTGGGCCCGCGCCGGCGACGGCGATCCCGAGCCGGTCTTCGCCCCGGGCCAGATCGCGCAGCTCGAATCGATCGTGCGCTCGCTCGGCACGCGCGAAGGGCTGAGGCCGCTCCTCGAACAAGTGCTCGACACCTTGATCCTCTGGTCGGGGGTCGAGCGCGGCGTGCTCTTGATGCGCGCCCCCGACGGCCGGCTCGTCCCGCGCGCGGCGAGAAACATCGCGCGTCGCGACCTTCAGGGCGACCAGCTCGCGCTCTCGCAGAGCATCGCGCGGCGCGCGCTGGAGAACGGCGACGCGGTCGTCGCTACGGATGCTTTCTCGTCGCTCGGTGACGTTCAAGCCTCGGTGCACGCGTTGAGGCTGAGGAGCGTGCTCGCGGTGCCGCTCGTCGCGCGCGGCGAAGCGCTCGGCGTCGTCTACCTGGACGACCGCGTGAAGCGCGGGGCGTTCGGCGAGCGCGAGCTCGCGTGGGTGCGGCTCGTCGCCAGCCAAGCGGCGATGGCGCTCGCCGACGCGCGCGACCAGGTGCTCTTGCGACGCGCCGTCCGCCGCGCCGAGCGCGCGCGCGCGGAGCTCTCGCGTCTCTTGGGCGAGCGCGAGGTCGAGCTCGACATCGCGCGCGCCGAGCTTCGTCGCACGCAGGACGGCGGCGCGACGCGCTACCGCTACGACGCCATCGCCGGTCGAAGCGAGGCGATGCGCGCGCTGCTCCGCCTCGTCGATCGGGTGACCGCGAGCGACGTCCCGGTGCTCCTCGTCGGCGAGTCGGGCACCGGCAAGGAGCTCTTGGCGCGCGCCATCCACGACAACGGCGCCCGTCAGAAGCGGCCGTTCGTCGGCGAGAACTGCGCCTCGGTCCCCGAGTCGCTGCTCGAATCGATCCTCTTCGGTCACGTGAAGGGGGCCTTCACCGGCGCGCACGCGACGCGGCCCGGGCTCTTCGAGGTCGCCGACGGAGGCACGCTCTTCCTCGACGAGATCGGCGAGATGCCGCTCTCCATGCAGGCCAAGCTTCTCCGCGTACTGCAAGAAGGCGAGGTGCGCCCCGTCGGAGGGGATCGCACGCGCCGCGTGAACGTGCGCGTCATCGGGGCCACCCACCGCGATCTCGAAGCGATGGTGCGCGCAGGCACGTTCCGCGAAGATCTCTTCTATCGGCTCAACGTCTTCTCGGTGCGCGTGCCTCCACTCCGCGAACGCTCCGACGACGTGCCGCTCCTCGTGACGCATTTTCTCGAGAAGCACGCAGGGGGGCGGAAGATCAAAGTCACCCGCGCGGCCATGGATCGCCTCGCGAGCTTCCCTTGGCCCGGCAACGTGCGGCAGCTCGAGAACGAAATGCGGCGCGCGCTCGTCCTCGCCGAGGACCGGATCGATCTCGCCGAGCTCTCGCCCGAGATCGCGCACGGCGCGGGGCTCGCAGCGAAAGGGGCGGGGACCGATCTGCGATCGCGTGTCGACGCGCTCGAGGCCGACCTCGTGCGCGAAGCGCTCGAGCGGACGCACGGCAACCAAACCCGGGCTGCCGAGGTGCTCGGTCTCTCACGGTTCGGCTTGCAGAAAATGATGAAGCGCCTGGGGATTCGAGGGTGATTCGAGGCTGAGGCGCGCACCCGCCGACTTCTTCACCGCAGCCATGGCAGTGGGCTATCCTTCCCGAGCCCGCGCGGCGCCGACCATGGACGAACCCCCCAAGACGCCGAGCGCGGAGAGCGTCCCCCCGGAGAGCGAGCCCCCGGAGAGCGAGGACGACGCCGCCACCAAAGTGAGCGAGCTGCCTGCCGACCTGATGATGGAGCTCGGGCCGCCACCGGAGCCCTTCGTCGAGCCGGTGACGCCGCCCGGGGGAGCGGCGATCCCTTCTCCCATGCGCGCCACGCCGTTGCGACCCGCCGCCGGCGATCCGCCGCGACCCGCGGAGCCGGCGTTTCCCGCAGGCCCGATGGTCGCGCCGCCACAAGGAGCCGCCGCGCGTGCTCCGCAAGTGAGCCCCGCGGCGATGACGTTTCACAAGGGCTTCGAGCCGCCACCGATGCGCGCGCCGGTCGCCTCGCAGCCGGGGTCGGGGTCCATCCAAGTACGACCGGCCACCGCCGCGGCCCGCGGCGACGAATCGATCGACACGAGCGGCGATACGCACTTGAATCAGATCCCTGGGAATTTGCCGGGACCCAGCGCGCCGGTCGTCCCTCCGATGTCTCCCTTCGTTCCCGCCTCGGCGCAGGGGCAGGGGGGCTTCACCGGTCCAGGGGTACGCGCGGGCCAATTCCCCATGGCTCCACCGCCGTTCGCTCAGCCGCAGTCGCTCTCGAGCTCGGGGATCGTGTGGGCGATCGGCGGGATCCTCGTCGGACTCTTGCTGGTCGCGCTCATCGTGCTCGCGCTCTACCTGCTCCTCGGCCGAAGCTGATCCACCTACACCGGCGCCTCAGGCGGAACGGAAGACGGGGTGGCGTGACGCGGTTTCTACCGGTGCGCGCGGGGGTGAGCTATCGTTTGAGTTGGGATGGGGCTACCCGCCGAAGAACGTAAGCTTCGCTCGTACCGGCGGATCGCCGAGCTCGGGCGCGGGGGTATGGCCAACGTCTACCTCGCGGCGTCGCGTGGCCCGCACGGCTTCACGAAGCTCGTCGTGATCAAGGAGCTCAAAGAGGAGCTCGCCGACAACCCCGAGTTCCAGACGATGTTCATGGACGAAGCGCGCCTCGCCGCTCGCTTGAACCACCCGAACATCGTGCAGACCAACGAAGTGAGCGAGACCGGCATCCCCTTCATGGTCATGGAGTACCTCGAAGGGCAGCCGCTCCACCGCGTGTGGAGCACGCTCTCGCGTCGCGACATGCCGCTGCCTGCGCAGCTCTATGTCGTCTCCAACGTGCTCGGGGGTCTCGACTACGCGCACGAGCTCCGCGACTTCGACGGCACGCCGCTCTCGGTCGTGCACCGTGACGTGTCGCCGCACAACGTCTTCATCACCTACTCGGGTGAGGTGAAGCTCGTCGACTTCGGCATCGCCAAGGCGAACGACTCTTCCTTCAAGACCGAGATTGGCACGCTCAAGGGGAAGCTCGCGTACATGCCGCCCGAGCAGGCGAAGGGCGAGCGCGTCGATCGACGCGCCGACGTCTTCGCGGTCGGTGTCGTCCTTTGGGAAGCCGCGGTCGGGCGTCGCTTGTGGAAGGGGCTGAAGGACGTCGCGATCCTCCACAACCTCGTCTCGGGGACGATCCCTTCGCCGCGCTCGGTGAACCCGCAAGTGCCCGAGGCGCTCGAGGCCATCATCATGCGCGCGCTCGCTCCCGATGCGCGCAAGCGGTACGACTCGGCGGCCGAGTTCCAGCGCGAGGTCGACCGGTTCGCCGAATCGCTCGACGTGCGTTGGTCGCGTCGTGAGCTCGGGCAGGTGGTGACCGACGCGTTCGTGGAAGAGCGTGAGCGCATTCGCTCCGCGGTCGACGAGCAGATGCGCCTCACGCGCTCTCTGCCCACCGAGGAAGTGCGCGCGGTGAACCTCGCCGTGCCGACGATCCCGCCGGGGGCGAATTTGTCCGGCGGCTTCCCGGCGATGACCGGGCCCTTGGGGACCGGCTCGCTCCCGCCGATGCCCGCCTCGGCCCCGGGCTTGCCGAACATGACCGGATCGCACCCGGGCATCTCGGTGTCGCGGAGCAGTGCGCATCTCCCCATCGGGCCGGAGAGCTCGTCGATCCGCCCGCCTGCGTCGATCCCGTCGAATCCGCCGGCACGGAAGAGCCCGATCATCGCCGTGCTGTTCGGCGCGCTCGCGGTGCTCCTCCCCGCGTCGGGGTTCGCCGTGTTCCGCGCGGTCACGCACAGCGCCGCCTCGCCGGGAGAGTCGGGCACCGCAGCCCACGTGCAAGTCACGCCGGCGACCGACACCGCTCCCGTCGTCCCGCCGCCTCGCCCGCGCGACACCCGCGTCATCGTTCACCTGAAGCCAGTCGAAGCGACGCTCACGCTCGACGGCGAGCCCGTCTCGCTCGACGCCGAAGGTGCCTTCGCGCGCCCGCGCGACGGCGCACAACACAAGCTCCGGGCCGAGGCCAAGGGCTACCTCCCCAAAGAGGCGCCGCTCTCGCTCGACGCCGACGGCACCGTCGACTGGAGCCTCACGAAGGCGCTCGTCGTTGCGCCGGTGCAGCGCGGGACGACCGGCGCGCAGGGGCCTGCGGGCGGGCGCAACACCGGGACGACCCCGGCGAACACCGGCGCGAGCAGCGGCACCACCACCGGAAGCAAGGACCCCGAGACCCCCGATCTCGGCTACTGATTGCCCCCGCGCGCCAAGCGCGATCGGCGCTTGCTGTCCTTGTCTCGCGGTTTTTGGGTACACTCTTCGGCATGGGGTTCGCGCGCCGCCGCACTGCTTTCGCCTGCGCGGCCTTGATCGGCGTCGTCGGCCTCACCTCGCCTCACGCCCGCGCCCAAGAAGAGGCGAGCGCCGCCGACCGAGCCTCGGCGCGCGAGCTCGGTATCGCCGGCGTCATGCTCGCCGAGAAGGGCAAGTGCAACGAGGCGATCGAGAAGCTCGAACGGGCCGAGAAGCTCTATCACGCGCCCACCACGCTCGACCGCCTCGGCGAATGTCAGATCGAGGTCGGCCGCGTCGTCGAAGGGACGGAGAACCTCCAGCGCGTCGTGCGCGAGGCGTTGCCGGCGAATCCGCCCAAGGCCTTCGTCACCGCGAAGGCGCGCGCGCAAGCCGCGCTCAAGAAGGCGCTCCCCCGCATCGCCAAGCTGCGCATCCAAGTGAGCGCGCCCGACGGCACCGAGATCGCCGTCACGATCGACAAGGAGCCGCTCTCTTCGGCTTCGATCGGCACGAACCGACCGACCGATCCCGGCACCCACACCATCGAGGCCACGGGCCCGGGGATGCTCCCGGCCCAGCAGACGGTGACGCTCAAAGAGGGGGACTCGCAAGCGGTCAGCCTCAAGCTCGAGCCCGATCCCAACGCGCCGAAGACTCCGCCGCCGAACGTCGACGCGCACGGCGGGAACACCGGCGGCAACACCGGTGGTGGGGGGAATCCACCGCCGCCCCCTCCTCCCCCCGAAGGGGGCGGGAGCAAGGTGCTCGCGTACGGCCTGCTCGGCGTGGGCGTGGCCGGCGTCGCTGTGGGCACGGTCACCGGCGTGATGGCGCTCGGCAAAAAGAGCGACATCGACGGCAAGTGCCCCGACAAGAGCAACTGTCCGACCAGCGTGCAGAGCGACATCGACAGCGGCAAGACGCTCGGGCTCGTCTCCACCATCGGCTTCATCGTCGGCGGCGTGGGGCTCGTCGGCGGCACCGTGCTCTTGCTCACGAGCGGATCGGGGAGCGCTTCGGCGAGCACCTCGGGCGCGCTCCCGCCGAAGAAGGCGCACGCGATCACCGCCGAGCCGGTCCTCGGCGCCGGCTACCTCGGCGTGCGCGGCGCGTTCTAGCAGCGCGCTCGCTCGTTCTGACGTCCGACTACTGCGCTTCGCAGTAGCCGTAGCTGCACACCGGGCGACCCGGCTCGGTGCAGTCGGTGTCGATCTGACACGTCTTGCACGACGTACTCCCCGTCGCCACTTGGTCGAAGTAGCAGCCGCACGCGTTCTTGGGGGCGAACGGCGTGAGCGGTCCCGACTCACGCGTTCGCTCGACCTGCATGGCGCACGTGGGGACGAGGTTCAACGTCGACTCGACCGAGATGAGGTCGAGCCCCGCCGGCGGCTTCACCGTCCCCGCGAGCATGCCGAGGATGCGGCGCACCCCGGCGTCGCGCGGCTGACCGCTCGCCGGATCGATCTTCACGAAGAAGTGCGCCGGGCCCCACAAGAAGTAGTGACCGTCGCGGACGTTCTTCTTGTCTTTGCTCGTGGAGCTCGAGTCCGGGTAGTAGCCGCAGCTCTGGCCGCGCATCTTGAAGGCGAGCTCGTTCAGCTGGAGGCTCGCGTTCTGATCGAGGTTGATGAGCTGCGCGAGGCCAATCGTCTTCTCTGGCTGCGCTGCCGTCGCGACGCTCGAGAGCATCTTCGCGGTGTAGCCGGGGTCGACCCCGCGCCACTTTGCCGGCGGAATGCCGATGGCCGGCGCGATCGAGAGCGACGTGCCCGAGGTGGGGTCACGCTTGTAGATGAAGGCTTCGTCCGTCCAAGGATCGGTCCCCGACTGATTGCCGAGGCCGTAGACGTAGTACGCACCGTCGGCGCTCACGACCTTCTGCTGCGATGCCTTGGGGACGATGAAGGCCACGGCTTGCACCGGACCGAAGACGTCGGACACGTCCTTGGGGAGTCCGCCCGAGAGCGTGACGCAGGTGTCGGCGAACACGTCGCTGATACCGATGTCGGTGAAGAGCGTGCCCGCGTCGGGGACGGGGAGGGCGCACGTCTCTTCGTTGTTGGTCTTCGGGCTCGCCGGGTTCCAATACGAAGCGGTGCCCACGTTGGGGCTGCCGTTCAAGATCTGATCGAGCCCGGTGCACGAGAGCTGACCGCGGTAGGCGATGAGCACCGGATCGGGATCGTTGAAGAGCGCGCGACCGAGCGCCGTCACGAGCGGCTTGGCGGTACCGGTCACGTAGACGACGGGCTTCCCGAGCGACGTGCACAAGGGGAGCGCGGCGGCGTCGGGGGTCGTGGTGGAGCCGTCGGGCGTGCCGGCGTCGAGCGGATCGGGGATGTCGGGGAGCTTCCCGGTGTAGCCCTTGATGCGCGTCGCTTCGTCGAAGGGGACGCACTGCGCCTGGGTGCACGCGTTCTGCAGCTGGTCGTTCGTGGTCGGCGTGCACGCGTAGCAGCCGTTCGGACCGACGCACCCGCCGTCGTCGCCGCCCGCTTCGCCTCCCGTTTCAGGGAAGTTCGAGCCGTCGGTGGTGACCTTGTAGTCGTTGAAGCCGAGGATTTGGCTGCAGCCCTGCGCGCCGAGGAAGACGCCGAGCGCGCCGACGGGCGTTAGAAGAAGTGCAAAGCGCCAAGATCGCATGGGCATCCCACGGGCCAAAGCTCAGTCCGTGTGCAGGTTTGCACCCGGGCCTACGTGAGCCGCCCTTCAGGGTAGCTCATCTTGTCCCAGCGGTCTTCTTTCGCTCGGTGCCGCCCCCCCCTCGCGCAGCGCGCGGTGGTGGACGGCTCAGTTCGAGCGGATCCCGGAAGTGACGGTGGAGCCGAGGGGGATCGAACCCCTGACCTCATGCATGCCATGCATGCGCTCTCCCAGCTGAGCTAC
>CAZHHD010000036.1:0-67062 GCA_964531795.1 uncultured Polyangiaceae bacterium
CTGAGTCAGAAGGCTCGGCGCCGAAGGCGACGAACCTCGGACTCAGGACACTAGGTCCGAGTGCGCGCAAATGCTCGACGGCGCCGATTTGGACGCGCCGCCGTGGTGCTACGCTTGGCGTATGGAGGGCGAGGACTTCGACGAGGCTGCGTTCTTCCGCGCGCTCGCGAAGAGCGACGTTCGCTATCTCCTCATCGGGCGTCGCGCCATCGCCGCGCTCGGCGCCCCGGTGTTGACCAGCGACTACGATCTTTGGATCGATTTGGACGACGTCGAGAAGCTCAACGCGGTCGCCCGTCCGTTCGACCTCGAGCCGAATCGTACGGGTGAGGAGGCGCGCCTTCGTGGGCGCTACGTCCTCGAGGGGCCAGAGCATGTCGACGTGATCGTCGCGCGCGCCAAGAGTACCGTCGACGGCGTGGAGCTGAGGTTCGCGGACGCCCACGCCCGCCGCACGACCGCGTCCCCGGCGGGCATCGCGCTCTCGATTCCGTGCATCGACGATCTCATTCTTACGAAGCGCTGGGCGATGCGGCCGAAGGATGTCCTCGACATCCGATTCCTCGAGTCCCTTCGGAGTCAAAACGCATGAGCGGCTCACCGAAATCGGCAGCGGACATCGCGTACGAGATCTACGAGAAGCCGCTCGAGCCCGAGGAGTTCGACCGCCGGGTCCGCGAGGTCCTCGCGGACGCCACCGAGCAGGAGAACATCGCCGAGCTCATCGCCTGGTTCGTGAAGAGGTATCCCACCGTAGAGGCTCGCCTCGCCTACGTGCGCCGGCACGCGAAGGCTCTCCGCCGCGCCCCCTGAACGCGGCCGCTCGGCCCTCGCGCTCCCCGATCGGTCGACGCGCGCTCCCCACCACTTGCCCGCGAGGAAACGGCCCCTCTCTTCCTCGCGCTTCCCCGCGTCGTTGACCTCGCCCCCGATGCGCGCTTCTCTACCTCCTTGGCGATTCGTTCTTCGCCTCTTGTGGAGGTCCCCATGAAGCTCTCTTTCCGTTTCGTTCTCCCCGCTCTCGCGCTCACGGGCGCGCTCGCGTGGTCCGCGCCCGCGCACGCCGTGGCCTGCACGAACGACGTCGATTGCCCGGGCACCGCCTGCGGGGATCAAGTCTGCAGCTGGGCCTCGGTCAACCACGTCTGCGTCCCCGCCGGCACCGCCGCGCAAGGGCAAGACGGCTGGTGCACGGTCGACAGCGACTGCAAGTGCATGGGCGTCGGCGCCAAGTGCGTGAGCCCGCACTGTACCTTCACCCTCCCTGACGCCGGCCCCGCGACGACCGGCGACGGCGGCGGCACCACGACCGACGGCGGTCTCCACGGCGACGACGCCGGCACGATCACGGGCGACAGCGGCGCCGTCACCACGCGCAAAGACGCGGGCGACACCGGCGACGGCGGCACCTCCGGCGGGGGCGACTCCGGCGGCTGCGATGTCGGCGGCGACGGCTCGGGCGCGGCGCTCGGCTTCGGCGTCGTGGCGCTCGGCCTCGCGGGGATCTTCTCGCGTCGTCGTCGTCGCACGGCCTGAGCGTCGTCGCGTCGCGGCGCGCGCGGCTTCGGCTCGCGCGCGCGCGTCGCGCTCACCAGGTGAGCACGATGATGGCCACCGTGAGGGGGATGGTGACGAGCGTCACCGGGAGCCCCACGCGGAGGTACTGCCAGAAGCCGATCTCGCGCTGCGCTCCGGCGCGCTCGATGACGAGCACGTTCGCCACCGATCCCATCAGCGAGAGGTTCCCCGCGAGCGTCGTCACGACGGCGGTGAGCGTCCACGCCAGCGGCGCGTCGGAGAAGCGCTGGAGCCACGGCGCGATGAGCAGGATGAGCGGCACGTTGCTCACCACCTGCGAGCCGAAGACGAGCACGCCGCTGAGCGAGACGACCCCGCGTCGCGCCGAGTGCGGCACGTGGAGGGATCCGAGGAGCGCGCCGGGGATCCCGGTCTTTTGCACCGCGCCGATGACCATGAACAGCCCGGCGAAGTAGACGATCACCGACCAGTCGACGCGCTCGAGCAAGCGCGGCGCGCGATCGCCCCCCGCCACGAGCACGATGGCCGCGCCGGTGAGCGCGCTCCACGCGAGGCTCGCGCCGGCGAGGCTCGCCACCGTCACCCCTGCGAGCACCACCACGGCGACGATCGCCAAGCGCTGGCCGCGCACGTCGCTCGTCGCTGACACGGGAGGCGCGCTCGACGGTCGCTCCGTTTTGTCGCTCGCGAGCTCGCGGCGAAAGATGAGGTGAAGGATCGCCGCCGTCACCACGAGGGCGAGGAGCACCCCCGGCGCCACGTGCACGAGGTACGCGCGGTACTCGAGCCGCGCGAGGTGCTGCACGAGCATGTTCTGCGGGTTGCCGCCGAGCGTCAGCGCGCTCCCGCAGTTGGAGCCCATGGCCACGGCGAGGAGGTACGGCACCCGCGGTGCGCGCTTCTCCGCTGCCAAGTGAACGGCGAGGGGGGCGACGAGCAGGCACACCGTGTCGTTCACCGCGACCGCCGAGAGCAGGCCGCAGGCGATCGTCAGGCCGTAGAGCAACGCCACCCGCCCCGCGCGCCCCGCCGCCCCCGCCAGCCGAGGGAGGAGCCCCCCTTCGTCGAGCGCCGCGCCGAGCACCATCATCCCGAACAAGATGACGAGGGTCTTCGGCTCGATGGCGGCGAGCGCCTCCTCGGGGCTCAGCCCGACCGATGGTTCGAGCGCGCCGAGGGCCACCAGCGCACACGCCCCGACCAGGGTGAGCGAGGGGCGCCCGATGGGGAGAAAGGAGAGGCGCCGGGCGGTGATGGCGACGTAGGTCGCGAGAAAGACCCCGAGAATCAGCAGCCGAACGAGCACCGAGGCCTCGGCGGGGGATCAGCCGGCGGCGCGCAGGCGCTGGCGGAGGGCAGGGGGGACGTACAGGGCCTCGATGTCGAAGACCGACAGCGCCGCCACGAGGACGCCGATTTTGTCGTAGAGCGGCAGCGCCTCGTCGACCAAGACGGTCGGGACGCCGCGGAGCCAGCAGAGCCCACCCCGTCCCTCGAGAATCCTCGGATCGAAGCGCTCGATTCGAACGACGACCCCCAGGCGCGCAGAAAGGGCGCACAGCTCGCGGAGCACGTCGTGCGGCGCCATCCGGAATCGAGCGTATCCCGGGGAGAGCCGGCCGACCAAGAGGATGACGAAGCGCCTCCCCTCGGCGGACAAAGGTTGCGTCGCACCGGGGAATCGACGACCCTCTTATTCGTGTCCGACGCCGCGAGGAGCGCACCCCCGATCACCCCGGGGACGGTCATTAATGACCGGTACGAGATTCGACAGAGTCTCGGCAAAGGGGGGATGGGCGAGGTCTTTCTCGCGTACGACCGCGCCACCCAGCAGCCGGTCGCGCTGAAGATCGTGCGCGAAGAGTCGCGCATGCCCGGCGACGACGAAGCGCTCCGCCAAGAGCTCCTCCACGCGCGCTCGGTCAGCCACCCGAACGTGTGCCGTGTCCACGACTTGGCCCCCTCGCCGTACGGGCCGATCTTGGTGATGGAGCACATCACCGGGCAGACGCTCCACACGCACATTCGTCGGAAGAAGGCCCAAGGCGGCTACACGGCGGATGAGTTCCGTCGCATCGCCAGCGACGTCGCCGCCGGGGTCGCCGCCATCCACGCCGGCGGGCTCGTGCACGGCGACTTGAAGCCCGGGAACGTCATGGTCACGGCCGACGCCGACGGCGGCTTGGGCAAAGCCATCGTCCTCGACTTCGGCTTCGCCAAAGAGCGCGCGCGCGTGAGCGGTCGCCGCCCTGGCGCGCCCCCCGACGGCGGCACGCCGAACTACATGGCGCCCGAGCGCATTCGCTCCGGCGGCGCTTCGCCCGAGGACGACGTCTACGCGCTCGGCCTCACGCTCTGGGAAATGTGGACCTGCCGCGTCCCCGAGCCCGGATCGAAGCCGCGCGCCAAGCCGATGCGCGCGCAGATCATGTTCGACGTGCCGGCGGGGCTGTCGATCGACGAGATCAAACAGATCTTCCGCTGCCTCTGCGACGATCCGAAGGAGCGCCTCCCGGCGCGGCACCTCCGCTTCTTCAACCCCATCGCCCTCACCACGAACCCCATCCAGGTTCCGCGCGAGCGGCTCGACCCCGGGCCGCCGCCCGGCAGGAGCGCGAGCACCACCTTCGTGCCGGCGCAGCAGGGGCTCCTCGCGACCTTCGCCACCAACGCGCCCGAGTTCGTGGGCGAGCTCATCAGCCTCGATCGCCCGACCTTCACCCTCGGCCGAAGGTCGGACAACGACGTCGTCGTCCCCGAAGCGACGGTCAGCGGCCAGCACGCCTCCTTCAAGTGGCAAGCGGGCACGTGGACGGTCGAGGACATGGGCTCGACCAACGGCACGTACGTCGATCACACCTACGAGCGCCGAAAGACCGTCAACCTGATGCACGGCGGCGAGGTGCAGCTCGGCGAGCTCCGCTTCAAGCTCGCGACCTTCGCCAAAGACTCCGCCGGTCACAAGCGCGCGCGCGCCTACCTCGCCAAGCGCGACGGCTTGAGCGGTCTCCTCGTGCGCGACCACCTCTTGAAGGCGCTCGACGAAGAGGCGCAGTTCGCCGACTGGGTCGAGGCCCCGCTCACCATCGCGCGCTACGAGCTCCGCGGCCCGAACCGCCTGGTCTCGGACCGGCCCACCATCCTCGAGATGCTCGCCTTCCGCCGCGCGGCCACGCGCGTCGTCGAGCTCACCGACATGCTGCTCCTCTCGCTCATCGCCGTCACCGGCGGGCGCACCGGGCCGCTCCGCTTCGCCGTCGCGATGGTGGGCCCCGGCCCGCAAGAAGCGCGGAACCTCGTCGAGCAGGTGGTGGGGCAGGTCCAAGGCATGCTCCCCGAAGGCCTCGATCTCGTCGCCTCGATCGCGCGCTACGAAGCGGGCGTCAGCGTGCGGGGCTTGGTCGATCCGTAGTGCGCGCGAGCTCGCACGAAGTCACGCGCTAGTCTCGAGAGTCCGACGTTGGGCGACCCTTCCAGGCCTGATTCACAACCGAGCGACGACGGCTCGCTCCCCCCTTCGCAGCCGCGACCGGATCGCTCGCTGCCGGACATCGCTGGGCTCGGCGAGCCCTCGCGCCTTGGGCGGTGGCAACGCATCGGCGGCGTCGCCGTCGGCATTCTGCTCATCGCCGTGCCGCTCTATTTTTGGCGCCGCCCGCGCGCCGTCGTCGAAGGGCAAGAGACGAAAGACGCCGCGCCGGAGGTCGACGCCGCCGCGCCCCCCGCCGCCGCGCCCGAGGCGCCCGACGCCGCCGCCGACGCTGGGCCCCCCGGCGCATCGGTCGGCCCCGCGCGCATCCTCGAGTGCCACGACTCGGGGGCGAAGCGCACCGCGCCCGTCGACTGCGATCACCTCCCGCCGCTCGAAGCGGCCATCGGCAACGCCATCCTCGCCACCGCGTCGTGTGTCCCGAAGAGCAGCGGCGGCGGCACGGTCGAGTACGTGATCGACGTGAGCTTCGCGCGGAAGCGCACGCCGTTCTACGTCACCGCGCCGCGCGAAGGGCGCACGCTGAAGAACGCGCACGTCGCCGCCGCGTGCGCCGTGGCGGTGAAGCGCGCGCTGTCCTCGGCGCCGCTCGATCTCCCGCACCAGCACGGCCGCTACAAGCTCGCGGTATCGGCGACGTATCCGTAGGGGCTTGCGGCGCGGCCCCTCCACGACCAAGGTAAGAGCCGCCATGGACGACGAACGCGACTCGCAGTCTCCCGCGTGGGGTGATGATCACTTCCACGATCAGTGCGGCGTCTTCGGCATCTTCGGCCACACGGAGGCCGCCAACCTCGCGTACCTCGGGCTCCACGCGCTCCAGCACCGCGGGCAAGAGTCGGCGGGCATCGTCACGAGCGACGGCCGACAGCTCCACGCGCACCGCGCCATGGGGCTCGTGCAAGACGCGTTTCAAGAGTCGCAGCTCGCGCGGCTCCCCGGGGCCATGGCCATCGGCCACGTGCGCTACTCGACGACCGGCTCTTCGGACCTGAAGAACGCGCAACCCTTCGCCGTCGACTACGCGCGCGGGTCGCTCGCCGTCGCCCACAACGGCAACCTCACGAACGCCGACGAGGTCCGCGAAGAGCTCGAGGCCAGCGGCTCGATCTTCCAGTCGTCGAGCGACACCGAGGTGCTCGTCCACCTCGTGGCCCGCTCGAAGAAGGGCTCGCTCGAAGAGCGCGTCCTCGACGCCCTCTCGCAAGTGCAGGGGGCCTACTCGCTCGTCTTCCTCACCGAGGACACGCTCGTCGTCGCCCGCGATCCGCGCGGCATCCGCCCGCTGTGCCTCGGCATCTTGAAGGACGCGCACGTCGTCGCCAGCGAGCCGACGGCGTTCGATCTCATCGGGGCCGAGTTCGTGCGGGACGTCGAGCCGGGGGAGCTCCTCGTCATCGACGCCAGCGGCTTGAAGAGCACGCGCTTGCCGGAGAAGGCCGAGCGGCAAATGTGCGTCTTCGAGTACGTGTACTTTGCACGCCCCGACTCGACCCTCGGCGGGAGGAGCGTCTACGAGGTGCGCAAAGCCTTGGGCGCGACGCTCGCGCGCGAAGCGCCCATCGAGGCCGACGTCGTCATCCCGGTCCCCGACTCGGGGGTCCCCTCGGCCGTGGGCTACGCCGCCGCGCTGAAGATCCCCTTCGAAATGGGGCTCATTCGCTCGCACTACGTGGGGCGCACCTTCATCGAGCCGCAGCAGTCGATTCGCCACTTCGGCGTGCGCCTCAAGCTGAACCCGGTCGAGTCGATCCTCCGCGGCAAGCGCGTGGTCGTCCTCGACGACTCGATCGTGCGCGGCACCACCTCACGCAAGATCGTGAAGATGGTGCGCGACGCCGGCGCGCGCGAAGTGCACCTCCGCATCTCGAGCCCGCCCACGCAGTGGCCCTGCTACTACGGCATCGACACCCCCACGCGCCGCGAGCTCATCGCCTCGAGCCACGCGGTCGACGAGATCGCGCGCTACATCACCGCCGACTCGCTCGCCTACCTCTCCCTCGACGGCATGCTCGGCGCCGTCGCGGGCCCGACCGGCGACCGCGAGGGCTACTGCCACGCGTGCTTCTCGGGGAGGTACGCAATCCCTTTCACGCCTAGCAACCGGCGGGCGACTTCGCTTCGCTTGGTCGCTGGCTAGGTCTGGTCTGCCACCCTAGTGGGGGCTTTCTTGGACACCCTAGTGGGGGCTAGCCGCTCTTGGACACCCTAGTGGGGGCTAGCCGCCCCCCTCACTCGCTCCGCTCGTGAGGCTCCCCGGGCTTTGCTGACGCAACGCCTTTTGCTCCGCAGGCTTCGCAAAAGGCGCAGAGGCGAGCTGGGGAGGGCATCGCTAACGCACGCGCGTGAGGGCATCGCTTGCAGCGAGCTGGGCCCGATGCAACCACATACGTAGTGGTGATGCGGTTGCAGATCGAGAGACGCATCGAAGAGCTTCTTGTCGACTCCGACCCCAAGCTCGACTGGGTAAGGCCTGCGGTGCGGAAGCACCGGTTTCTTCTGCTCTACCTCGGGTGGGTGGCAGCGATCGGCGTGCGGCCCGACGGCTCCTTCGTCCGCTGGGATCACGAGGAGGACCCCGAGGTCGTGAAGCCTCTCGTCGATCCTTACTGGGAGCGCATGGCGCTGTGCGCTGGCGCCAAGAAGTATCCCGAGCTCGCCGCGCTGATTCCGAAGCGGCCGCCACACGCGAGCACCTGCGAGTCGTGCGAGGGCACCGGCGAGATCCCGGGCGCGCCGCCGGAGATCATGTGTTCGTGTGGTGGGCTCGGATGGACCATCCCAGGGGAGTCGCACGGCCCCGCACCCGGCTAGCTGCCGTCGCGCGCCCCGCGGGTCTCGCGGGCATCCCTTCCGTAGCCACGAGGCTCGTGCGTTAGCGATGGCCTGTCAGACTCGCTGCCTTCGCCTTTTGCGCTCAGCGCAAAAGGCGTTGCGTTAGCAAAGCGTGGGGGAGGCTCGAAACGCGGAGCGTTTCGAGGGGGCGCGCAGCAGCCCCACAAGAGTGGAGGTCCGCGTCGCGGGCGCCCGCGTGTCGACTACGCGTTCCCGTAGCCTATTTCGTCGTAGATTCTCACAGACCTAAGCAATCCCGAGTCGCCGCGCTCGAAGACGAACATGCCCTCTTTGGGGGCCGTCTCGTCGCCGCGGAGCTTTTCGATTTCGTACTCGACCGAGCAGAAGCGGCCGTCGTCGGCGGTGGCGCGCACGATCGGGACCCAGTCGTTGGCGCCGCGCTCGTTCTGGAGAAGGTGCACGTAATATTCGTGGAGGCGGTTCGGGCTCGCGCCCTCGGCCTTGGCGGTGCGCGCGTGGATGCGGCCGGTGCCGTCGCGGAGCTGCCCGTCGGCCTCGAAGCCGGCGACGATGGCGTCGGGATCGCCCAGGCGGAGCGCCGCCAAGTGCGCAGCGACGTCGGAGGGGAGCGTCGGCTCCTTCTCGAGCGGCGCGCGCGGGAGCCTCTTCGCCTGCCAGCGCTTGAGCGGCAAGGTCGCGTGGTAGATGCGCACGTCGCACTCGCGCGACTTCCGACGCTCCATCACGATGCCCACCGGCAAGTCGACGTGCGCGCCGTCGTGACGGAAGGCGAGCTGCCCTTCGCACACGTCGCGGTCCTTGCCGATGAGGGTGCGCACGTGTTGAAACGACGCGCTCGTCTCGCCGAGCCACCCGGCGATGCGCGTCAGCGCGGCGTTGATCTCGGTCAGCCCGGTCGAGGAGCCGAAGAGCGGATGGTAGAGCGTGGCGCGCTCTCCGAGGCGCACGCTCAGCGCTTCTTGCGAGTCGGCGAGGAGCGCGGGGAAAAAAACGTCCGCGAGCCGTCCTCGCAGGTTCGTCGTCGGTCTCTCGGCGTCGTCCTCGAACATTCGCTCCAGGATACGGAGCCGCGAGCCCCCTTGCCTAGAGCTTTGAGGACCGGGCTGCGCCTCGGCGCCGGGCTCCTTGGGCAAACGGCCTTTTCACGGCCGCCGCGCCGCGTCGGGGGGACGCCGCCTGGTCACATGCTTGACCGCGCGAGGCTCCGCGCCCACCTTGATCTCGTGCAGGACACGCTCTTCGCCCAGGTCCCCGATCGCGTCTCGGTCTACGAAGTCTCGCCCCGCGACGGCCTCCAGAACGAGCGCGCCACGGTCGATCTGCGCGAAAAGATCCGCCTCATCGAGGCGCTCGCCGGGGCCGGCCTCGCGCGCATCGAGATCACGAGCTTCGTCTCGCCGAAGTGGATCCCGCAGCTCGCCGACGCCGACGACGTCGCGCGCGAGATGATGGCGCGCGGCGGGCGAGGGGACCCGCTCCGCTTCACCGCGCTCTGCCCCAACATGACCGGGCTCGAGCGCGCGAAGGCCGCCGGCCTCACCGAGGTCGCGGTCTTTCTCAGCGCGAGCGAGACGCACAACCGGAAGAACATCAACAAGACCATCGCCCAGACCTTCGCCGAGTTCGAGGAGACGGTCCCCGCCGCGCTCGCCGCAGGAATGCGCGTCCGCGCCTACGTCTCGACGGTGTGGGGCTGCCCCTACGAAGGCACGGTCGATCCCGCGGCGGCGCAGCGCATCGCCGTGCGTCTCCACCAGATGGGCTGCTACCAAATCTCTCTCGGCGACACGATCGGCTGCGGTACGCCGCGCCAGACGGCCGAGATCGTGCGGCGCATGTTGGGCGAGCTCCCGCCGGCGGCGCTCGCCCTTCACATGCACGACACGCGAGGCACCGCGCTGGCGAACATCGTGGTCGGGCTCGAGCTCGGCGTGCGCGACTTCGACGCTTCGGTGGGCGGGCTCGGCGGTTGTCCGTACGCGCCCGGGGCCGCGGGGAACGTCGCCACCGAGGACCTCGTCTACATGCTCCACGGCATGGGGATCGCGACCGGCATCGACCTCGAGAAGCTCGTCGAAGCGGGCAAGGTGGCGGAGAGCGTCGTCGGTCGGAAGCTCCCGGGGAAGGTGCATCAGTCGGGGGTCCGAAGCCTCCGCGCGTGAGGTCTTGCGGCGTTTCGCCCCTTGGGGAGAGGTGGGGAGAATTCGGCTCCCTTCCAAGATCGAAAGGAAGGACCTTTCACAAGTGAACGATCCGCCGACCACCCCACAACCTTAGTGGCTGATATTGCTGAGGTCGGGATCTGGCACGGAAGTCGCTAAGACCCTTTACGGCACCACGTAGGTTGGCTCTCCCCCCCCGGGCCCCCTATGTGGTGCCGTTTTCATTTTGTCGCGGCCTTCGGGGCGGCGCCGGTAGTAGAAGAGGGCCCGATGAGACGGGTCGCGCGTCGCCACCTTCCGGTCCTCGCGGGGCTCGCGGTGGTCCTTGCCGCCGCCTGCTCGCGGACGCCGCCCGAGCCCGCGCAAGCGAGCGCGTCGCCCCTCGCAGCGCCTCTTGCGCCTCCGTCGGCGGCGGGCGCCGCGGTCGCTTCGTCCACGGCGGCAGCGCCGACACATGCCCCCGCGCGCTGCATCCGTGCCACGCCCGAGACGCCGCCCCCCGCGGCTACGGCGGCACCGAAAGATCTCTGCCCCAAAGATCCGGGCGCCCCCGCGCTTCGCACCGTGACCGTGGCTTTCCCCGACGCGCTCGGCGCGGGCGACGCCGGCGCGTCGAAGGTGCACGTGGAGGCCGAGCTCGCGCGCACGCCGCAGGAGAGCGAGCGCGGGCTCATGTTCCGCACGAAGATGGCCGAAGACCACGGCATGCTCTTCGACCTCGGCGATCGCCGCGAGCACGCGTTCTGGATGCACAACACGTGTCTGCCGCTCGACATGATGTTCGTGGACGACGACGGGACCATCGTCGGCGTGCTCGAGAACGTCCCCACCCTGAACGACGAAGAGCGCACCGTCGGTTGTCCCTCGAGCTGGGTGCTCGAGGTGAACGCCGGTTGGTCGCGTCGTCATGGCGTCCGCGCGGGTCAGCGCTTGACGCTCCCGCCCCGTTGAAAGCGCCCTCCGCGGCGAAGCACAAGGAGTCGTCCGATGCGTCGTGTCCGTAGCTCGATTGTCCTCGCTCTCGCCTTCGTGGCCTCGGCCGCGTGCTCGCGTCAGACGCCGCCCGAGCCCGACACACCGCAGAAGGATCCGGCGACGACCAGCATCCCCAGCGCAGCGCAGCAAGCGACGCTCAACTCGGCGCTCTCGGCCCCGAAGGCGAGCGGCGGCGCGGGCAACGGCGGCGATCCTCTCGACGGCGTGTACTCGCTCGTCGACGCCACGAAGGACCTCGGCGGCAGCGGCGCGATCCTCGCCACCATCGACACCTCGATGGGGCCGATCAAGTGCAAGCTCTTCGACGACAAGGCGCCGGTCACGGTCGCCAACTTCATCGGCCTCGCCTCGGGCGCCCGCGCGTGGAAAGACCCGTCGGGCAAGTGGGTGAACCGCCCGGCCTACGACGGCACGACCTTCCACCGCGTCATCCAGGGCTTCATGATCCAAGGCGGCGACGCCAAGGGGAACGGATCGGGCGAGCCGGGCTACGTCATCAAGGACGAGGTCTGGCCGGGCGCGACGCACGACCACGCGGGCGAGCTGTGCATGGCGAACCGCGGACCCAACACCAACGGCGCGCAGTTCTTCATCACCGACGCCGCCGCGCTCCACCTCGACGCGAGCTACACGATCTTCGGCGAGTGCTCGCCGGTGGAGACCATCCACAAGATCGCGTCGACGCCGGTGGCCGGCGAGCGCCCCATCACGCCGGTGACCATCAAGTCGGTGAAGATCGCGCGCGAGAAGCCGGGACCCGCGCCGAGCGCCAGCGGCGCGTCTTCGGCGCACGCTCCCGCGACGACCGCCGACGCCGGCAAGAAGTAGCGGCACGCGCCGACCGGCGCGCGCGTTCTTCCGCGCCTCAGTGACCGAAGCTGCCGACGAGCGTGCCGGCGCCGAGCACGTGTTGGCTCATGGCGGCGTCGACGTCGGCGCGCGTCGCCCCCTCGGGGAGCCCGAGCGCTTTGTCGAGCGCGTAGACGTGGAACTCGTAGCGGTGCTCTTCGCCGTGCGGAGGGCAGGGGCCGTTGTAGCGCACGCTGCCGAAGTCGTTCTTCCCCACCTTGCCGCCGGCCGTGGCCGGGTCGAAGGCGTCCTTGAAGGTGCGAAGATCGGCGGACAGATCGTACGCGAGAAAATGCGTGAAGGTGCCGCTCGTGGCGTCGGGATCGTCGACGACGATCGCGAGCGCGCGCGTGTGATCGGGGGGCGAGCTGAGGGTGAGCCCGGGCAAGAGATCCTTGCCGTCGCAGGTGTAGTCGACGGGGATGGCGCCGTTCACCGGGAACGCCGTGCTCGTGACGGTGATCGACTGCATGGCCACGCCGGGGGGCGCGGTCGGCATCGCCGCGCCGGTCCCCGCGCAGCCCGGGGCGACGACCAAGAGCGCGAAGGCCGCGGCCGCGTTCGCGCACCTGGACACGCGCGCGAAGCGACCCACGCTCTTCACCGCCGGGCTCACGCGGCCCTCCCGGCGAGCGCGTCGAGCTCGTCCGCGGAGTGCGCGCAGAAGAGACGGACCTCGCGTGCGTGATCGCGCGCGAGCTCGCGAAGGCGCGCTTGGTTCGCGACGCGCGCCGCCTCGTCCATCGACAAGATGCGCTGGAAGGCGGCGAGGGCCGGCGGGCAGCGCGGGTTCGTCGCGTCGAGCTCGCCGTGCGCGAAGTACGCGTCGCCACAATGAAGGAGCCAGCCGTCGTCCCCTTGCACCGCGACGGCCGAGTGACCGCGCGTGTGGCCGTGGAGCGGCACGAGCAAGACGCCGTCGTCGGTGCCGCCGAGCGCGCGCACGGCCTCGAAGCCGAACCAGCGCTCGCCCGCTTCTTCGTACGTCTTGAAGCGCGCGCCGTGAGCCCACTGCGCCGGTCGATAGCGCTCGCGCTCGTTCCGCGTCGCGCGGGCGAGGGCGGCGGCGTGCTCTTTGGCGTGAAGGTGCACGGTCGCTTCGGGGAAGTCGGGGAGCCCGCCGGCGTGATCGACGTCGAGGTGCGTGACCACCACGTGGCGCACGTCACCGGCGCGGAAGCCGAGCGCCTCGACTTGGCGGACGGCGCACTCCTTCGGATCGCAGAGCGGCCGCGCGAAGGTGAGGAACGGGCCGCCGAGACGCGTTCTCGGCGAGGCGAGATCGTCCAGGCCGAGCCCGGTGTCGACGAGGACGAGGCCGTCGCGCGTCTCGACGAGGAGGCAATGGCACACGAGCCGCGCCTTGTTCCACGGACCGCCGCTCCCGCCGAGGAGCGCGCCGCCGCGAGGGCACATCGTCGCGCAGTTGAGGTGATGAACTCGCATGATCAATCTGCCTGGTAGAGGACGGTCTGCGTCCCTTCGCGGAAGTAGTAGCGATCCCACTCTCCGCCACGGTCGAAGGAGATCGCGCCGAAGAGGTTCCACCACACGCCCCACACCGCGGCGAGCGCGAAGAGGCTGCGCTTGATGGGACGACCGCCGAGCGCGAGGAGCACGAAGAGCAGCACGACGTAGTCGTTGGAGAAGCGGTAGCCGAACTGGCGCCAGCCGCTGTTTTGATAGAAGAGGAGCATCGTCGCCACGAGGATCGCCGAGAGGGCGAAGATGTCGTGGTGCCAGCTTCGCTGCTTCGGTCGGAAGAGCCAGAAGTAGAGCGGCGTCGTGAACCAGAGCGCGAGCCCGTGCTCGTTGATTTGAAACTGCGGCACGCCCGGCCCGCTGGCGTTGTGCGGGGGGCGCCACGGCAAGATGGTGAGCATCACGCCGAGGTTCTTCGAGAGATAGTGGTACCCGAAGAGCCCCCAGCGCTCGATGCGCCCGTGCCACACCACGCCGAGGTGCTCGTGCCCGAACGCGAAGGGGCTCGGGTTGTGGTAGCGCGTGACGTTCATCCAGCTGCCGACGGCGAAGGACGCCAAGAGCGGCACGGCGAAGGCGAAGTACTTGTTGGCGAGGGCGCGCTTGTCGACGCGCTGCCAGGTGGCGGCGACGCGCTCGGCGAAGGTGCCGGTCTCGGGGAGGCCGCCCTTGCAACATACACGTATCGCTTCGAGGGCGAAGATCGGCGTCGTGAGGAGCAGCGTGGGGCGCGTCATCCACGCGCACGCCATGAGGAGCCCGGCGACCCACGGGAGCTCGGCGTCGAGGGCGACGAGGACGTAGCCGGCGGCGAGCGCGACGCCCACGACGTGCGCCGCGAACCACACCGTCCCTTCGACGGCGGTGAAGAAGTAGACCGTGCCGAAGGCCATGAGCAGCGTGAGGAGGATGTTCTCGCGCTCGGTGCGCGCCGAGAGCCCCATGCGACGGATCTTCTCGAGCACGAGGAAGAGCAGCGCAGGCCCGAGACCGGCGAGCCAGATGACGAACTGGCCGTCGCGGAAATTCTCCGGCGAGCCGGCGACGGCGACGAGCGGCACCATCAGCACCGCGGGGAAGGGGGGGAAGCTGATGTACGTCTTCCCCTCGAACTCGGCGAAGTCGTTCCCACCGGCGTAGCCCGGCGCGCCGTTGCGAAGATCTTGGCGGCCGTGCAGCCACGCGTCGGCGAGGTGCGCGTAGTGGTTGTACGACGTGTGCTCGGCGAGCCGCTCCTTGCCGGCGACGATCGCGAACACCGCCGCGCACACGAGGTAGAGGATCGCCGCGATGAGCAGCCGGCGCCTTCGCGAGCCCGGCTCGGTCTTCGGGGTCACCGCGTCCGGCGTCTTCTCCTCCGCTGAGGGGTCCATCGACGGGGGACCCTACCAGAACCCCGCCCCGCGCCGAGTGCGAAGCGGCGTACGCACGTGCGTCGTGAGACCGTGCACCGGGGTTCGCGTTTCTCGAGAAAAACGCTCGATTCACCGCTGTTTTGTTGGCCCAGGGGGTGGCATGGCGCTTGTACTAGGGACCCAAGCAACATGGCGCTCCCCTTCGACGAAACCCCCGGCCGCCGCGACGCGCGCGCCGTCTCCATCCTTGCGAAGACGATCTACCGCGAGCTCCGCGGCAGCGGCTATGCGCCGCGCGAGATCATCTCGCTCGCGGGCGAGCTGCTCGCGATGGTGACGCGCGACTTCCGCGATACGCGCGGCCAGCAGTAACCCCGCAAGAAGTCGGGTCGTCGGCGCCGCCTGCCTCGCGTGCGCGCGCGCCCTTCGTGGCCCCGGCGCGTCCGCCGGGTGGTCCCTTGGCTCCCCTCTCCGCGCCGCTTCGCGCGTCGCGCGCGTCCTCACGCGTCCGGGGAGCCCTCCCGGACATGCCGTTTTCCGCCGCAAAGGTCCCGATCTTCGCTGGAGAATTGACACACTGCTCGTCTAGCTCCGACAATTCACCCCGCTAGCGTTCACAGCTTCGTGCGCTTCGAGTCCTGGGGGGGCTCATGCGGGCGTCGTTTGGCTCGTTAGAGCACTCCGCGCAGGGGTGCGAGCATTGGCGCAGCGCGAGCAGTCTTCTCTTTCCGAGGGGCGAATGTCGTTCTCGATCATCATCAGCGAGAAAGGGGGCGCCGAGCGCAGGGAGACCTTCGACAAAAACGAGATCAATGTCGGCCGCGTCCAAGGCAACGACTTGATGCTCCCGAAGGGGAACGTCTCCAAGCACCACGCTCGGCTCCTCTACCGCGACGGTCGGTTCATCGTGACCGACCTCAAGAGCACGAACGGCACCTACGTCAACGGTCGGAAGATCGCGCAGGCGACCATCGTCCGCGAGGGCGACAAGATCTACATCGGCGACTTCGTCCTGCGGCTCGACTCGCAGGCCGGCTCGGTCGTCGAAGACAGCGCGTCGGCGGGCGGCGAGCCCGATCGTTTGCTCGCGCGCACCGGGCCGAACCCGAACGCGGGTGCCGCGGCGCAGACCGGCGCGCAGCCGCGCGCAGGCGACCAGGGCCCGACGAACTTCCCCGCCGAGGGCGCGCCGCCCGACGCCGGATCTTCGCCCGAAGCAGCTGCCCCCTCGGGCGGTGGCATGCCCAAGGTGCCGGCGCCGCCGCGCATCCCCACGTCGATGTCGGCGGGACAGGCTTCGCCGAACCCGCTCCCGGTCGGCATGCCGCCGATCCCTGGCGGCGGTCCTGGCCCCTCGGGTCCGAACCCGCGCGGCGGCACCGTCCCCATCGCCGTCACGCCGAGCAACGCACCGACGCGCCTCGGGGCGTCGTCGTCGCCGGTCGTCTCGCCGCGCGAGCGCCCCTCGAGCGGTCACATCTCGTCCCCCTCGCGTGCCCCCGCCCGCGAGACGCCGCAACAAGCCGCGCGCCGCCTCGCGCTCGTGACCTTGGTCGATCGCGTGGCCGAAGCCACCGACCTCACCGTCATTCGCACGCAGCTCGTCATCGACGAAGCCTCGGCGCAGCGCATCGAACGCGCGGCGCGTGATCAAGCGGCCGCTCTCCAGCGCGGCGGCGAGCTCCCCGAAGGGACGGATCTCGAGCAGCTCGTGCGCGACGCGCTCCGCGAGCTCCTCGGCTTCGGCCCCATCGCGGCGCTCCTCGACGACGACGAGGTCACCGAGATCCATTGCCTGCGTCACGATCACGTCCTCGCCGTGCGCGGCGGCGTGGCGGTCCCCGCCGAGCCTCCCTTCACCAGCGACGAAGCGCTCGCGCGCACCATCTGGCGCCTCGCGGCGCAATCGGGCGAGCCGGTGCAGCAGGGTGAGCGCGTGGTCGAGCGACGCTTGTCGCGCGGTGCGCACCTCATGGCGGTGCTCCCGCCGGCGGCGGCGAACCACGCGGTCATCGTGCGCAAGCGTCGTCGCCTCGACATGTCGGTCGAGGACTTCGTCCGCCTCGGTGGTCTCTCGCGCGCGATGGCGACGTTCCTCGAGAACTGCATCGCGGCGCGCGCCAACGTCCTCGTCTGCGGCGCCAACGCGCAGACGGTGGCTTCGTTCCTCGCGGCGCTCGTCGGCACCACGCCTCCGGGCGATCGGGTCGCGGTGCTCCAGGAGGTCGAGGAGATCTCCGTCCCCCACGCGCACGTGCTCTCCCTCGCGCTCGCCGACACGCGCGCACGTGGCGAAGAGGTCGTGCGCGCGGCGGCGAAGGCGCGCCCGAGCCGGCTCGTCGTCACGTCCCTCGTGGGCAACGTGGCGGCGGCGACGCTCGAAGCGGTGAGCGACGGTGTCGAAGGGGTCATGGCGGCGATGGTCGCCCCCACGCTGCGCCAAGGCATCTCGCGCCTCGTGGCGCAGGTGCTCCTCGCGCGGCCGGGGATGAGCGTCGAGGCGGCGCGCGAGTGCGTCGGCGAGTCGTTCGACATCGCCGTCGAGGTCGCGCCTCTCTCCGACGGACGCAGCCGCGTCCTTCGTCTCGCCGAGCTCGGCGGGACGGACGCGAAGGGGATCGTCGCGCGCGATCTCTTCACCTCGTCGATCGAAGGACCGGACGGAAACTTCGCCGCCACCGGGGTCGTCCCCCGCGTGGTGGGCGAGTTCTCGCAGCGCGGCGTGCGCGTCGATCCGAACCTCTTCAAGCGCTCGGTCGGCCGCCCGAGCTGACCGTCAGGTCGTGGCGGACGACTCGGAGCGCTTCTGCATCTTGCGGTGCACGAGGCGCTTCTTCAGCGGGCCGAGGTGGTCGATCATGAGCACCCCCTGAAGGTGGTCGTACTCGTGCTGGATGGCCACGGCGAGGAGCCCCTCGGCCTCGAGCTCGAACGACTTCCCCTCGCGATCGAGGGCGCGCACGCGCACCTTGGCGGCGCGCTCGATGTCTTCGGTCACTCCGGGGAAGCTGAGGCAGCCCTCTTGCCACTCGATCACGTCGTGGCGCTCGAGGATCTCCGGATTGATGAAGACGCGTAGATCGCTCGGCTCGTCTTCGGCGGCGACGTCGATCACGAAGAGCTGCACCGGTTCGCCGATTTGGGTCGCCGCCAGGCCGACCCCGGGGGCGGCGTACATCGTCTCGGCCATGTCGTCGGCGAGCTGCTGAATTTCCGGAGTGATCTTCTCGATCTTCGCGCCGCGCTCGCGCAGCCGCTTGTCCGGGTAGTGGAGGATCGTACGAATGGCCATGACCCCCTCAGCTTAATCCCACCGGGGAGAGATGGCCACCCCGCGCGCCCAGCTACGGCGCCCTGGCCTACCGATCGCTCTCGCGGTCGGGGAAGCGCAGGCGCCCGAAGACGTGCGCGTCCTTTCCGCAGAGCTCCCACTCGGGATCGATGATGTGGGGCGCGTTGCTCGGGCTGTCGGGGCCGGCCCAGTCGACCGCGCCGGGGCGCCCGCGGGGGCCGAGGAGCCGCGGCGCGATGAAGGCGTGCAGCTCGTCGACGAGCCGCGCGGCGAGCATGCTCCCAGCGAGCTCCGCGCCCCCCTCGACCATGATCGACACGAGCCCGCGCGCAGCCAGGGTTCGCATCGCCGCGGTGACGTCGATGCGCCCCTCGGCCGAGGCGGCGGCGCGAAGCACCTCCACCCCGTGGGCGGCGAGGCTCTCTTCGGCCACACTCGGCGCGTCGGCGCTGCACACGACGAGCGTCGGGACTTCGTTCGCCGTCTGCACGAGGCGCGACGAGACCGGGAGGCGCAGGCGCGTGTCGAAGACCACACGAAGCGGGCTCGCGCCGGCGACGTCGCGCACGGTGAGGCGCGGATCGTCGGCGAGGGCGGTGCCGATCCCGATGGCGACCGCGTCGTGCTCGGCGCGCAGCTGGTGGACGCGCGCGCGCGCTTCGGCGCCGGTGATCCATTTCGACGAGCCGGTGCGGGTGGCGATGCGCCCGTCGAGCGAGAGCGCGAGCTTGAGCGAGACGTACGGAAGCCCGGTGGTGACGTGCTTCGACCAAGGGGCGATGAGGCGCGCGCACTGCGGCTCGCGGACGCCGGCGGTGACCGAGATGCCGGCGGCGAGGAGGCGCTCGATGCCGCCCCCTTCGACGTGCGGGTTCGGATCGCGGCAGCCGACGACGACGCGCTTCACCTTGGCGGCGATGAGCGCCTCGGTGCACGGCGGCGTGCGACCGAAGTGGTTGCACGGCTCGAGGGTGACGTAGACCGTGGCCCCTTCGGCGGCGGCGCCGGCGGCGGCGAGCGCGGCCCCTTCGGCGTGGTCTTCCCCGGCGCGCGCGTGATGCCCCGCGGCGACGAGCTTTCCGTCCTTCACGACGACCGCGCCGACGTGCGGGTTCGGCGAGGGGCGGCCTTTGCGCCCCTCTTCGAGCGCCTTGTCCATCCACGCGTCGTCTTCGGGGAGGGCGGGGCCCTCTTTCGCGCGCTCGGTCATGCGCTCACCTCTCGATCGCGCGCGAGCCGCTCGAGCTCGGCGCGAAACTCGTCGATGTCGCGGAAGCTCCGGTACACGCTGGCGAAGCGCACGTAGGCGATGTCGTCGATCTCGCGGAGGTGGCGCATCACGCGCTCCCCAACTTGGGTCGCGGGGAGCTCTTTGTCCCCTTGGTCGATGAGCTCGCGCTCGATTTGGTCGACCGCCAGCTCGAGCCGCTCCAACGCCACCGCGCGCTTGTCGCACGCTTTCCGCATGCCGGCGAGGACCTTCACGCGGTCGAAGGTCTCGCGACGACCGTCACGCTTCACCACGAGCGGGAGCACCTCTTCCACGCGCTCGTAGGTGGTGAACCTCCGCGCGCACCCCTCGCACTCGCGCCTTCGCCGCGTCACGTCGCCGGTGGCGGCGAGGCGCGAGTCGGTCACTTTGCTCTCGAGGTGGGCGCAGAAAGGGCACTTCATGGGCGATCGCGCGGCGACGTCACCCCTCGAAGCGGGAGAAGAGCAGCGAGCAGTTCGTCCCGCCGAATCCGAAGGAGTTGTTGAGGGCGTGGCGGACGCGACGCTCGCGCGCGGTGTTGGCCACGAAGTCGAGGGTGCACGCCGGGTCTTGGTCCACGAGGTTGATCGTGGGGGCGACCTTGCCTTCGGCCAAGGTGAGGGCGCAGACCGCGCTCTCGACCGCGCCGGCGGCGCCGAGCAAGTGACCCATCATGGACTTCGTCGAGCTGACCCAGAGGCCGTCGTCGGCGTGGGCGCCGAACACCGCGCGGATGGCCCGCGACTCTTCGGCGTCGCCCACCGGCGTCGAGGTGCCGTGCGCGTTGATGTAGTCGACCTGCGAAGGATCGACCTGCGCGTCCTTCAGCGCCATGCGCATCGCGCGCTGGGCGCCACGCCCCTCGGGCGCGGGCTGCGTGAGGTGGTGCGCGTCGCTCGAGGCGCCGTAGCCGGTGACCTCGGCGTAGATGCGCGCGCCGCGCTTCTTCGCGTGGGTGAGCGACTCGAGGACCATGATCCCCGCGCCTTCGCCGCACACGAAGCCGTCGCGCCCCTTGTCGAAGGGGCGGCTGGCGCCCTTGGGATCGTCGTTCCGGCGCGAGAGCGCGAACATCGCTTCGAAGCCGCCGATGCCGACCGGCGAGATCGTCGCTTCGGCGCCGCCGGCGACCATCACTTGCACGCGACCGCGACGAATCCACTCCGCCGCTTCGCCGAGGGCGTGTGCGCCGCTCGAGCACGCGCTGGTCGTGCAGTAGCTCGGCCCGCGGAGGCCGTAGGCCATCGAGACGTGGCCGGCCGCGAGGTTGGCGATGATGCCGGGGATCGCGTAGGGGCTGATCTTCCCCGGGCCCTTGTCGATGAGCGTTTGCTTGGTCCGCTCGAGGGTCTGGAGGCCACCGAGGCCGACGCCGATGAAGCAGCCCGCCTCTTCGCGCTCTTCGTCGGTCAGCTCGAGGTGAGCGTCCTTCATGGCGAGGGACGCCGCTCCGAGCGCGAACTCGGTGAAGCGATCCATCTCCTTCAGCTTCTTCTTCTCGATGAAGCGCGTGGGCTCCCAGCCCTTCACTTCACCTGCGATGTGCACGCGGAAGGCCGCGGAGTCGAACTGGCTGATGGTCGCTACGCCGCTCTCTCCTGCGAGGAGGGCGCGCCACGACTCTTGGGTGCCAATGCCGACGGGGCAGACGAGACCAATACCTGTAATGACGACGCGTTCCATGCTCGTTCGCGTGGAGTGTTAGTACGGGGGAAGCCGCTTGTCACCCAGGCTTCACCCCGATTGGGGCGCTGCGTCACGGCTTGGTCATGACGCGCGGCGAGGCCGGGGCGCTCGCTGCGCGGGCCGAGCGAGGGGCCGCGCCTTTCGCGCGTGCCCCCGTCGCCGGTCGCCCTTCGCCACTACTTCTTGGTGTTCTTCTCGATGTAGTCGATCGCATCCTGAACGGTGCGGATCTTCTCGGTATCTTCGTCCGGAATGTCGATCTCGAACGCCTCTTCGAAGGCGAGCACGAGCTCCACGAGACCGAGCGAGTCGGCGCCCAAGTCGTCGATGAACGTCGACTCCGGCTTGATGTCTTTCTCGTCGACGTCGAGCTGCTCTTTGATGATGCGCTTGACCTCGCTGGGGATGTCCTGAGCCATGCGTGCCTCGTATCCGAAAAAATGTCGCTTGGGTATAGGAGAGCGCGCGGGGGGAACATTTTCCTCGCGCGCCAAGGGGAAGAGAGCGGTCAGATGTACATGCCGCCGTTGACGCGGAGGACGTGGCCGGTGACGTAGGCGGCCTCGTCGCTCGCGAGGTACGCGCAGGCCCCGGCGACCTCGACGGCAGTGCCCGTCCGGCCGAGGGGGATGGCCTTGAGCATCATCTCCCGCGCCTGATCGTTCATGCCGTGCGTCATGTCGGTGTCGATGAAGCCGGGGGAGACGACGTTCACCGTGATGTTGCGCGAGGCGTACTCGCGCGCGATCGACTTGGCGGCGCCGATGACCGCCGCCTTGCTCGCGGCGTAGGCGGTCTGCCCGACGTTGCCCATCTCGCCCACGATGCTCGAGAGGAAGATGATGCGGCCGACCTTGGCGCGCATCATCGACTTCGTGGCCGAACGGGCGCAAGTGAGCGCGCCTTTGAGGTTCGTGGCGAGGGTGCGCTCGAGGTCTTCGTCCTTCAGGCGGAGGAGCAGCCCGTCGATGGCGATGCCGGCGTTGGCGACGAGGATGTCGAGCTTGCCGTGCTTCTTGATGAGCCCTTCGATGGCCGCCTCGGTCGCCGCGGTGTCGGCGACGTCGAAGCCGAGGATCTCCGCCTTGCCCCCGCGCGAGACGATGCCGTCGGCGACCTGGCGCGCGGCGTCCTCGCCCTTCACGTAGTTCACGACGACGGTGGCGCCCTGCGCGGCGAGGGCCTCGCACGTGGCGCGGCCGATGCCGCGGGAACCGCCGGTGACGAGCGCGAGCTTTCCATCGAGTCGGAACATGGGGGTCTCCTGTGCTCTTCGTGAGGCCGGCGCCCTCCGCGCGCGCGGCGGGGAGGGGCGTGGGCGGCGGCCCTTATACCGTCGGCGGCGGGATCGAGCCAGCGGGCGGGGCGATCGTCGTCCCGGTCGCCGGGGCCGACGCGAGGAACGCCTCGACTTCGGCGAGCGCGCCCACCGATTCGACGCTCAGCGCTTTGAGATCTTTCGCGATGCGCCTCGCGAGGACGCCGAGCACCTTACCCGGTCCGATCTCCAAAGCGTGTGTCACGCCTTGCTCACGAATGAAGCGTACCGACTCTTCCCAGCGCACCGTCCCTTCGACCTGGCGCACCAAGAGATCGCGCACCTCTGACGGATCGGCGTTCGGCTTCGCGGCGAAGTTGGCGACGATGGGGAAGGCGAAGGGGTGGAAGGTCACGCCGGAGAGCACCTCGGCCACGCGCTTGGCCGCGGGCGCCATGAGCGAGCAATGGAAGGGGGCGCTCACCTTGAGCGGGATCACTTTGCCGCCGCTCTTCAACGCGATCTCCCTGGCGCGTTGCACCGCTCCCGCATGACCGGCGATCACGACTTGGCCCGGGGCGTTGAAGTTCGCGGGGCTCACGACCTCGCTGCCGGCGGCCTCGGCGCAGACTTCGGCCACGCGCTCGGCGGAGAGCCCCATCACCGCCGCCATGGCCCCCACGTCGGCGGCCACCGCCTCTTGCATCGCCAGACCGCGCGCGCGTACCGTCTTGACCGCGTCGGCCAAGGAGAGCGCTCCGGTGGCCACGAGGGCCGAGTACTCACCGAGCGAGTGCCCGGCGCCGTACACCGGCGTGGGGAGCTCGGGGAAGCGCTCGCGGAGCACGGCGAGGATCGCGGCGCTGGTGGCGACGATCGCCGGCTGCGCGTTGGCCGTCAGCGTGAGCTCGGACTCCGGCCCTTCGAAGACGAGGCGACTCAGCTTCTCGCCGAGCGCGTCGTCGGTCTCGGCCCACACCGCGCGGGCCGCCGCCGACTCGAGGAAGAAGTCTTTCCCCATGCCGACTGCCTGCGAGCCCTGACCGGGGAAGAACCACGCCACACTCATCGATCGAAGCTCCTTCTTCGTGTCTTCACATGCGGACGAGCGCGCTCCCCCAGGAGACGCCCGCGCCGAGCGCGCACATCAACACGACGTGGCCCGGCTTGATCTTGCCGCCGCGAATGTTCTCGTCGAGCAAGATCGGGATGCTCGCGCTCGAGGTGTTCCCCACGCGCTCGATGTTCGAGAGCACGCGGTCACGCGCGTAGTCGGCGCGCTGCACCACCTGGTCGATGATGCGGAGGTTCGCCTGGTGCGGCACCACCCAGTCGACGTCGCGGTTCTTCAGCCCGGCGCGATCGACCGCCGATTGGCTGGCCGAGTAGAGGTTTTTGACCGCCGCCTTGAAGATGTCCTGCCCCTTCATCTTCACTTTGTGGAGGTTCGCCTCGAGCGTCGCCGGCGAGACGGGCTCGGCGCTGCCTCCGCCCGGGATCATGAGCGAGGTCGCGAGCGAGCCGTCGGAGTGGAACTCGGTCGTGAGGATGCCGCGCCCGTCGCCTTCGGACGGACCGAGCACCGCAGCGCCGGCGCCGTCTCCGAAGAGGACGCACGTGGTGCGGTCGGTCCAGTCGACGACGCGCGAGAGGAGCTCGACCCCGATCACGAGGACGCGCTTCTTCATCCCCGAGGCGATGAACTGATCGGCGATGGTGAGGCCGTAGATGAACCCGGCGCACGCGGCCGAGAGATCCATCGAAGGGCAGTTGGGCGCGCCGATCTTCTGCTGCACGAAGACGGCGGTGGCCGGCATCGGCATGTCGGGCGTCACCGTGCCGACCAAGATGAGGTCGATCTCCTTCGGCGAAACACCGGCGGCCTCGAGGGCGTTCTTCGCCGCCGCCGCCGCCATGTCGCTCGTGCACATCCCCTCGGGGGCGATGTGGCGCTCGCGAATGCCGGTGCGCTCGCGGATCCATTGATCCGACGTCTCGACCATCTTCTCGAGGTCGAAGTTCGTCCGCACCTGCGGCGGCAGAAAATGTCCGGTACCGAGGATGCGCGTGCGCGGCGGGGTCATGATTCGAAAGACTCCTCGGCTAGGGAGCGCCCAAGAGGACGCCCCAGGGTCGCCAACGCGCGAGCGCGCGTGCGTCGTGATTCGACACGACGACGCGCGCGCATGGCACTCAGTCTTTCTTTGCGGCCGCGGCGCGCGGGTTCACCGCACGGCCCTTGTAGTGCCCGCACGACGGGCACGCGCGGTGCGGCGTCGAGGGCTCGCCGCAGTTGGCGCAAGCCACGAGCTGCGGTGCAGTCACCTTGTCGTGGTTGGCGCGGCGCATGTTGCGCTTCGAACGGCTCGTACGTCGCTTCGGGACGGCCACGGGATTACTCCTTGTAAAGCTTCTTCAAACGCAGAAGAGGGGCGAGGCGAGGATCGAGCGGCTTGTCCGGCTCGCCCTCGGCGCCACCCTTTCCCGCCGCGGACGCGGAGGTCGTGGAGACGCCTGGGGAAGCTCCCATACCCGGGCAATCCTCGGAGCACAAGGGGATCATCGGTGCCGCGAGGATGAGCTCGTCGTGCACGACCTCGTCCAAAACCACGGTTTCGCCGTCGAACGGCACCATGTCGGCCTCGGCGGCGCTGATCTCCATGTCGGGCGATTCGGCGCGGAGCTTCGACGCCGGGACGAAGAGGACGCTGACCGGCTCGTCCACCGTCAGGCCGACCGGCTTGAGGCAGCGGGCGCACGGGACCTCGATGGCCCCTTTGAGGCGGCCGTGGACGATGATGTCGCTGCCGCTTTTGGACGCGCGGACCTCGAGCAGCCCCTCTTCGGTGCCGGCGGTGGCCTCGTTCCCCTCCAGGGCGCCGCGCACCCACGCGGGGCGGAGGGGGAACTTGTAACTTCGCCCCGAGGCGTCGAGATCGGCGACGGGGATGGTGAACTCGTGGCTGGACATGGCAACGCTCGCGGGGCCGCGGGACCCTGGAAATCACGGGTCCTCTGGGCTCGTTTGTAAGCATGCTTACAAACGCGAGCGGGCCTCTTAGCACGTTTGCGGGAAGGGCCCAGGGGCTCCCGCTCCCCATTGAGGCGTTGATCGGCGCCGGGGGGCGAGGTAGAACTTTCGCACACGAAAGTTTCGTGTCAGAAGTCGTTTGCCCGGGGCAACCCCCTCCCGCGCCCTGCGCGAGGCGAGCCGGGGCGCGAAAGCGAGAGCGATGTCGACCGACCGGAGCGCAGCCAAGAAGACGTCGTCCTCGAACCACGAGTCGAGCGCGCGAAAAGACGTCGACGAGATCCTGAAGGCCCTCGTCTTTCTCTATGCCGAGAACCGCCGCGTCATCAAAGAGATCGCCGCGCGCGTGAACCTCACCGGCCCGCAGTTCACGGTCGTGAAGATGCTCGACCAGTCGGGGGACATGTCCCTCTCCGAGCTGTCCGACGCCATCCGTGCGCAGAACAGCACCGTCACCGGCATCATCGATCGCATGGAGCGCGAGGAGCTCGTCGAGCGCGTGCGCTCCACGCAAGACCGCCGCGTCGTGCGCATCCACCTGACCGAGAAGGGGAAGCGCGTGGCCCAGCAGATCCCGGTGGAGCCGCTGGGGATCTTCAGGAACGCGCTCGTGGGGCTCTCCGCCGAAGAGGCGCGCCTCACGCTGAAGATCGTGAACAAGATCTCGGCGCGCGTGCGCGCCGCCCTGCCGCGCGAGTTCCGCAGCGAAGTCGAAGGCGACGAGAGCGAAGAGGAGTGACCATGGAACAAGCGAAAGCCGCGCGCGACCCCGACCTCTGCGTCATCACCTGCGCCGTCACCGGCGTGCTCGCGAACCGAAAGCAGTGCCCGGCGATCCCGTACACGCCGGTCGAGATCGCCGAGGAGGCCAAGCGCGCCTACGACGCCGGCGCCAGCGTGCTCCACATCCACGCCCGGAACGAAGACGGCTCGCCGACCTTCAGCCCCAAGACGTTCGCCGCGATCAAAGAAGAGATCGTCAAGCGCTGCCCGATCCTGCTGAATTTCTCCACCGGGACGATCCTCGACGACGTCTCCGAGCAGGCCACGTACATCCGCGAGAGCAAGCCGCACATCGCCGCCCTCAACATGGGGACGATGAATTATTCGAAGTACTCCGAGAAGAAGAAGTCCTTCGCCTTCGACATGATCTTCCCCAACACGTACGAGAAGATCATCAAGCTGCTCTCGGCGATGAACGAAGCCGGCGTGAAGCCCGAGCTCGAGTGCTTCGACTCCGGCCACACGCATGGGATCTGGCCGCTCCTCGACATGGGCGTGCTCAAGCCGCCGCTCCAGTTCTCGTTCATCGTGAACGTGCTCGGCGGCATTCCCCCGATGGTCGAGAGCCTCCAGCTCCAGACGAAGATCATGCCCCCCGGGAGTGAGTGGGAGGTCATCGGCATCTCCAAGTGCCAGTGGCGCATGCTCATGACGGCGCTCGTCCTCGGCGGGAACATCCGCGCCGGCCTCGAGGACAACCTCTACTTGCCGAACGGCGAGATGGCGAAGTCGAACGGCGAGCTCATCGACGTGGCGGCGCGCATGGTGCGCGACTCTGGGCGCAAGGTCGCGACGGTCGAGCAAGCGAAGCAGATCCTCTCGCTCGCCTGACGCACGCGATCGAATCGCCGGCGAGCCTCGCGCGGAGTCACGAGATGCCCGAGTTCAAGAAGATCAAAGTCGCCGAGAGCGGCGACGTCACCACCATCACCCTCTCGAACCCCGAGCGGCGGAACGCCATCGGCCCGCAAATGACCAACGAGTTCCTTCACGCGCTCGAGGCGGCGCGCGCCTCGAGCTCGAAGGTCATCGTGCTCACCGGGGAGGGGAAGACGTTCTGCGCCGGCGGCGATTTCTCGCAGATGACCGGCGATCCCGACGCCGAAGCGCTCCCCCACAAGGGCGGCTTCCCCGAGCTCCTCCAAGCGATGGCGAACACCGACAAGCCCATCGTCGCCAAGGTCAACGGCCACGCCATGGGCGGTGGTCTCGGATTGGTTGCATCTTGCACGTTCGCGATCGCCGCGGAAGAAGCGAGCCTCGGAACGCCCGAGATCGACGTCGGACTCTTCCCCATGATGATCATGGCGGTGCTCTCCAAGATCGTCCCCCGCCGCCGGCTCCTCTCGATGATGCTCCTCGGCGAGAAGATGAAGGCACGCGAGGCGCTCGAGCTGGGCCTCGTGACCGACGTCGTGCCGCTTGCCGAGCTCGACGCGAAAGTCGCGGACCTCGTGACGCGTCTCGCCTCGAAGGCGCCGCTCGCGGTGAAGCTCGGCCTCCGCGCCCACGCCGAGCAAGACGGCCTCCCGCTCGAGAAGTCGTTGCCGATCCTCCAAGCGAAGCTCGGCGAGCTCCTCGCCACCGACGACGCGCGCGAGGGGCTCATGGCCTTCCTCGAGAAGCGCACCCCCACGTGGACCGGCAAGTAGCCGCGCCGCGGACGACGCGAAAGGAAACGACGAATGCCCTCGATGCGTGAGCTTGTGGCCGACCTCGAAGCGCGCCGCGCGAAAGTGCGCGAGCTGGGCGGCCTCGACAAAATCGAGAAGCAGCACCAGCGCGGGAAGATGACGGCGCGCGAGCGCCTCACGGCGTTCTTCGACGACGGCGTCTACTTCGAGATCGGCGCCCACGGCACCCAGATGGGGCTCGCCGCCGGTCCCGACGGCAAGGACAAGCCCGCCGCCGACGGCGTCATCACCGGCTTCGGCAAGGTCGAGGGGCGCATGGTGTGCGCCGTGGCCTACGACTTCACGGTGAAGGGCGGGAGCATCGGCTACACCGGCGAAGAGAAGGTGACGCGCCTCCGCGCCATGGCCCTCCGCGGGCGCTGGCCGGTGGTGTGGTTCATCGACTCGGCGGGCGCGCGCATCGATCCCGGATCGAGCCACCCCGACATGATCTCGCTCTTCGCTGGGACAGGGCACTTGTTCCGCGAGCAGGTCTTGATGAGCGGCGTTGTCCCGCAAGTCGCGGCGATGGTCGGCCCCGGCGCCGCCGGCACCGCGTACATCCCCGGCCTCGCCGACTACGTGCCGATGGTGAAGGGGCTCGGGAGCCTCGCGCTCGGCGGGCCGCCGCTCGTGAAGGCCGTCACCGGCCAAGACATCAGCGAGCAAGAGCTCGGCGGATCGAAGGTGCACTCCGAGGTGAGCGGCGTGGGCGACGGCGAGTTCGAGAACGACGCCGCCTGCATCGCCGCGACCAAGAAGTACCTCTCCTACTTCCCCTCGAACTGCGACGAGGCTCCGCCCGATCGCGCGACGAACGATCCGGTGGATCGCAAGGACGAGGCGCTGCTCGACCTCCTCCCCGAGTCGACGCGCAAGCCGTACGACATGTACAAGCTCATCAAGAGCATCGTCGACGACGGCGACTACCTCGACATCAAGCCGCGCTGGGCGAGGAGCGTCATCACTTGCCTCGCGCACATCGGCGGGAAGAGCGTCGGCATCGTCGCCAACCAGCCGAACTACCTGGGCGGCATTCTCGACGTCGACTCCGCCGACAAGGCGGCGCGCTTCATCCAGATCTGCGACGCGTTCAACGTGCCGCTCGTCTTCTTGCAGGACGTCCCCGGCTTCATGGTCGGCTCCAAGGTCGAGCACGCCGGCATCATTCGCCACGGCGCCAAGATGCTCCACGCGATGAGCGCCGCCACCGTCCCCAAGATCAGCGTCGTCGTGCGCAAGGCGTACGGCGCCGGCTACTACGTCATGTGCGGCCGCGCCTTCGAGCCGGATCTCATCGTCTCTTGGCCCACCGGCGAGATCAGTGTCATGGGCGCCGAGGGGATGGTCGGCATCGCCGCGCGAAAGCTCTTCGGCGACGCCGCGCCGCCGCCCGAAGTGAAGAAGGCGATCGTCGATCAGATCCAGGCGAACATCGACATCTACAAGGTCGCCGGCTGGGGCTTGGTCGACGAGGTCATCGATCCGCGCGACACGCGGAAGACCATCGCGTGGGGGCTCGAGCTCGCGCGCCACAAGAAGACCGAGCGACCGGCCCGCAAGCGGGGCGTGATTCCTGTCTGATTCGGAATCGAAGATTCCGAATCTGACAGGAATCACCATCACCCTAGTGGGGCTGCGCCCCCTCGTTCGCTGCGCTGCGCTGCGAACGAGGGGCCCGCAGGGCCCACCAGGGTGGGCTGGCCGCTGCGGCCAGCCCTAGATCCGCGCGGGAGGCCTGTCCGTCACGCGCACCAAGAGCGGGCGCACCGCTTGGTACAGGTGCGGGTACGGCGCCAGCGACGCGACGCACGCGGCGAGGCGCGCCGCGCTCGACGTCGACGGATCGTCGCCTTGCGGCACGTCGCCGCCGTCGCTCGGGAGCATCGCTTCGAGCCACGCGCGCAGCACTTCGGGGAGCTCGGGCGAAGTGCACGCCGAGAGAGCGCGCGCGGCGAGCGGCGGATCGGGCGCCACCGCGAAGTAGGTGACGAGGCGCACGACGTCGCGCTGGCGACCGCTCCGCGCCAGGATCTCGGCGAAGGCGGCGCTGGCCGCGGGGTGCGAAGGGACGCGCAGCATTTCCGCGCCGATGGCGTCGAGCGCCGGCTCACCGCCGCGCGCCACGAGGTGCCGCACGCGCGCGAGGTCGGCGTGCGAGCGCTCGAACGCGTCGGCGACCTCGGCTCCGATCTCGGGGCGCGACCAATCGAGCGGGACGGTCGAAGGGCGACGCGCTTCCCCGGCGGGAGGATCCGAAGGAGGCGCGGCGGCGGACGCCGGCTCCGACGGAACGATCGTCGCCCCTTCGGGATCGGGCGGCGCGACTGCGAGCACCAGCGCGCCTGGCTTCTTCAAGAGCTCGGACAGATCGGCGAGGAACTTGTCGAGCTGCGCCGGCCCGCGATCGCGCTCGAGGCGCGCGATGATCGAAGCGAGCTCGCGCGGGTCGCGGCGGACGAGCGTGTCGAGATCGGCGCGCTCGATGTACGCCATCTTCCTGCCGGCGATGGGGGCTTCGAGCCCCTCGTAGAGGTCTCTCCCCCCCGACCAGCGGCGCGGCGCGGGAGGCTCAGGCGGGATCGAGGCCATCTCGGCGAGCTGCGTCATGGTGTCGACGACGCGGCGATGGAGCCACGGACCCGACACGCCGACGCTCGCCAGGCGGATGGCGGCTTCGAAGGTGGCGAGCTTCAGCGGCGCGCCGTGGTGGGCGAGGCGGGGCTCGTGGAGCGTGCAGGCGAAGCTGGCGACTTCGCTGGGGACGCCGTCACCGGCGAAGGCCTCGGCGAGCGAAGCGTCGCCGCGATCGGTGGCGCACACGGCGTACACCAAGATCGCCACGGTGGCGTCGGAAGCGGGGAGCGGACCATCGGCGATGGCGGCGCGGAGATGACGCGCCAGGCCACGTCGCACCTTCTCGAGCTGCGTAGGACCACCGGCAAGGCGCCCGACCAGCGCATCCCACGTCAAGAGATCGAGCATGTCGCGCGCGAGCTGCGTTCGCGCGAGCAAGCGCGCGCACGGGACCCCCTCGTAAAGGGCTCGCGCCACCGAGAGATCGGCCACGAGGAGCTCGATCTGATCAGCGCCGTGAAGACTGAGCTCGAGCGGTTCGAACGGCGAGGGGGTGGGGGCGGACATATCCCGGTACTCCTCTCCCTAAGCAAACCGCAGGCCCGTGGGGGCGTGCCTACTCCACCCGCGGAGTGGGGAGGGGAGCTTCCCCCCGACCGCGATGCACCCGAAGCAAGAAAGGCGGGCCGACGACCTCACCGCTGAAGAGTCGGACGCCGATGGCGGCGTCGGAGGAGGCGCGCGCGTCGAGTCGCGGGCGGACCTCGTAGAGACCGGGGAGGTCGAACGTGTGGCCAGGGCAAACGTTACCCGGCAGGAGGCTCGTGCTCGCGCGCCCTTTCGGTGGGAGCGTGCTCACGAATTCGCGGATCGGCTCGACGCCCGCGGCGCTGCAGCGGGTGGAGACGCCGCCGCTGCCGCCCGGTGCCGTCACGTCGAAGCCGATGTTCTCCGGCCGCAGCATCACCGCGGTGGCGTGGGTCCCTTCGTTCTCCAACGTGAGGGTCACGTTCGAGACGTCGCGGCCCAAGGCTTCGATGCGCGGCGCCGCGTGGAGCGTGAGACGCACGTCGGGATCGCCGCCGATCTGGCTCGACGTCTGCGGAGGGACCGCGACCGCTGCGTCGGTCAAGACGAGCGCGCTCGCCACGAGCTCGGGCGCGGGGGCGAACGCCGGCGGCGTCACGGGCTCACCGGGAGCCGCGGGCACCGGGGTGACGGCGTACGCGTCGTGCGCCTTCGTCGAAAATCCGTAACGCGCGACCACGCTCGCACCGGAGACGAGCGACGCGGCTTCGGCGGACGAGAAGCAATACGCGCGCGGATCGAAGGAGTCCTTGTACGCCTTGCCCGGCGGCACGACGACGACACGCGCGGTGTCACTCGTCGGACGCATGTCCGCGGGGAGCGCGCAGTGAAGGATCTTGGGCCCGCGCGCGCCGCGCTTCGGCGGCGTCGCGGGCGCGGGGGGAGTGACGTCGAGCGTGAGGAGCCGCGGATCGGCCACCACGCGCAGAGGGACGCTCCCCGTGTTCTCCACGCGAAGCGTCCAACGTGAAGCGGAGATGGTCGCGACCGTGAGCGTCGCGCTAGGCGGCGGCCCGGGCGGGGGCGCCTCGGCCTTGGGCTTTCGCTTCGCCCCGGCGCTCGCCGTCGCCGTGGAGGCGAGGACGAGCGCGAGGACGACGAACGAACGGCCGAGAGCAGAGCGGCGCATGAGAATCCCCCCCGGGCGCGAGGCTCAGCCCCGCAAGGTCTCGAAGAGCTCGAGGTCGGGAATGGCGACGGGGAAGCGCGCGCGGATGACGCCCACGTCGGACTCCTCGAGAAGCTTGCAGAATGCAAGTCCGTCGAAGAGCGCGACCGGCGCCGCGTTCGGCGCCGAGGCCTCTTCACGCGCGCCGGAGAGGACCTGACCCGTGGTGACGAGCCAGCCGGCGGTCGCCGGACCGTAGTGGTGCAGCGCGCCGCGGAGATCGCTCACGCGCTCGCGGCCGATCTCGCGCCCGTCTTTGCGGAGCACGATGGCGGTGCGGATCTCGTCCGAGCCGGTGCGGTGGACGGCGGCGAAGTGGGCTTCACCGCCCGGCGAGCCGGCGCGACGCACGGCGCGGATTTGCGACATGCCGGCGCGCTCGAGGGCGAGCAGCGCGAGCTCGGAGAACGCGTGCCCCGGGAGCTCTTGCAGTCTTCGGAGAAGAAGGCGGCGCGAGGCATCGCGGTAGCGCTCGACGGCGGCGACGACGTCTTGCTCCAAGCGGAGAAGATCGCCACCCAGGGCCCAATCGGTCGGCGCGACGCGCTGGCCGTTGGCGAAGCGGAAACGCGGGCGAAGCCCGGCCGCGGAGCGACGGAGGTTGTCGGCGCGAAGCGAAGCGCCGACCTGCGAGGCGCAGGTCTGCGGATCGCCGGCGAGGCGCCCGCGACGGAGGAGCGCGTCCACCACCGAACGAATGGGGAGCGGACCGGCGTTGCGATCGAAGCTCGCGAGCACGACGAGGGCCGCGTCGGCGAGGTCGCGACCGGCGAGCTCTTCCCCCTCGGCGAGGGGGACGTCGATGCCGCTCGGCGCGCCACCGGCCATGATCTGGTGACGCTCGCGGATCATCGGACGCGGCGCGGGGGCGAGCGGATCGCGCGGCATCGCGCCTTCGCTCTCGCCGTCGAGCGCGGCGACGGGAGCTCCGGGGAGCGCGCCGGCTTCTCCGGGGAGACGCGGGGACGACGCGCGATCGAACTCGCCGCCTTGCCCGCCACGCCCGCGGCGACGACGACGACGACGGCGACGACCGCCTTCGCCCACAGCGCCTGCGTCCCCGCTGACGGGGGCGGTGCCGTTGGTGCTCGTGCCCGGCGCGGAGAAGATCGGCTGATCGTCGTCGTCCTCGTCGTCGAAGAGCTCGGCGCCTTGGGCGGCGAGATCGGCGCGGAGCGCGTCCTCCCCCGAGACCTGCGGGCGATCCTCGTCGTCGAACGCCTCGTGGCGGGCACCGCCCGGCGGCATCGACTCGCGCGCGGCCGCTTCGACCTCGAGCGCGTTGATCTCCTCGCCGGCGTCCTCGGCCTCGGCCTCGACTTCTTCCTTCTGGCCGCGCTTCTTCCCCTTGCCGTCCCACTCGCGGAGGGCAAAGACGCCCGGCTTCACGCGGACGATGGGGTTCGACTTGTCCTCTTTCTTGAGGAGGGCCGCGAGGCGCGCGCCCATCGTCACTTCGGGGCTCTTGCCCACGTGGGAGAGGAGATTCTTCTCGATCGCCAGCTCGGTGATCTCCTTGTAGTGCATCGGCTTGCCGGCGATGCGGAGCACCTCCGCGGCGGCTTCGGTAAACGTCATGGTCTCGTTCGTCTTTCGGTTGGACGCTGCTTCTTGGGCATCGTCGTGGGCGCGGCGCGCGGGCTAGGACCCTCATGGCCGCTCGTCTGCGGCGCGCCCCCTCTTCTTTTCGGGGTTCTGTTCGGTCTCCGCTCGCGGCCTAGACCCACAAAAGCGGGGTCAAACCTGGCGAACGGTCGACTTCCGTTCAGCGTATAGCCCGGGGTTCAGGGGACGTCAAACGCCTCCTCGGGGTTTCTCCTTGTGCCTCTCGGCCGCCCGATGCGAAAAGGGCCGCACATGTCGTCGGTCGCCGGAAATGGAGCGGACGCGCGAGGATTCGCCACGCCGATCGCCGCGCTCGCGGTGACGGCGTTCGTCGCCTTGGGCGCCTGGCAAGGCTTCTCCCCGGCGCGCGCAGGGCTCGTCTCGTTCTGGCTCTTCGTGCTGGGCCCCACGGTGCTCCTCGCCGCGCTGGGGCTCGCCCGCGCCTACCGCGACGGCGACTTCGCCTCGTGGATGCGGCCGCGGTGGGGCGACTTCAGCCTCGGCTTCGCCCTCACGCTCGGCCTCTTCGCCGGCGCCTACGCGTTCGTGCGCGTCGTCGTCCCCGCGGCGAGCCCGCGCGAGGGTTGGCTCGCGCGCCTCTATTTGCAGCTCGGGGATCCTTCGGTCCTCCGCGAGCACGCCTTCGTCGTCGGCGCGGTGCTCGTCGTCGCCGCCGCCGCCGAAGAGATCGTGTGGCGCGGGCTCGTCACGTCGCTCCTCGCCGAGCGCTTCGGCTCGCGCTTCGCGTGGATCGGCGCCGCGGTCCTTTATGCCTTGGCGCAACTGCCGGCTGCCTTCACCCTCCGCGACGAGGCGGCGGGCCTGAACCCGGTGCTCCCCTTGGCCGCGCTCGGCGCCGGGCTCGCGTGGGGGGCGATGGCGCGCTTCAGCGGGCGCCTCACTCCGGGTATCGTTTCGCACGCGCTCTTCGATTGGTGCGTCATCATGACGTTCCGTCTCTGGGGGCCGAGCGTCTGAGCGCGCCCTCGGTGCTCGGAACGAGCCCATGCCGACGCCGCGCGACCTCGCCCAACTCATCGCCCCCGACGAAGCGCTAGGCGCTCGCGCGCGCGCCGAGGCGGATCTCGAGCTCGCCGCCGATTCGCGCGCCGTCGATCTCGCGGTGCTCGTCTCGGCGGCGTATCCCGCGCTCGGCGCCAGCCTCGCGGGGCACACGGCCGACGTGCTGACCGTGGCGCGCTCGGGGCTCCGCCCGCGCGACACGCGCGCGTTCCTCCGCCTCGCGCTCTCGTCGGTGGGAGACTTGTCGCGCGGCGATGCGGTGCGCGCCGAGCTCCGTCGCTTCGCCTTCCGCGAGAAGCTACGCGTGGCCGCGCGCGAGCTCCTCCACGATCCCAGCGCCGACGTCGACGTCACCTCGCGCGAGCTCGCCGATCTGGCCGACGCCTGCATCGAGATCGCGCTCCGCGAAGCGACGGTCGAGTCGGAGCGTCGCTACGGCGTGCCCATCGTCGCCGGCACGAGCGCGCGCTGTGCGCTCACCGTCCTCGGCATGGGGAAGCTCGGCGGTCGCGAGCTCAACGCCGGGAGCGACGTCGATCTCCTCGTGCTCTACGAGACCGACGACGGACACGTGGAGAAGGACGGTGCGCCCGTGGAGATGACGCTCCACGAGTACTTCACGAGGCTCGCCCAACGCACGATCGCCAACATCGAAGAGGCTACCGAGGACGGCGTCGTGTGGCGGGTCGACATGCGGCTTCGGCCCGAGGGGTCGCGCGGTCCGCTCGTGAACTCGCTCGCCGCCGCCGAGCGCTACTACGAGACGTGGGGACGCACGTGGGAGCGTGCCGCGCTTCTTCGCGCGAGGCCGTGCGCCGGCGACATCGTCTTCGGCCGTCGCGCGCTCGACGCCATCGCCCCCTTCGTCTGGCGGCGCGTGGTCAATCCGCGCCTCGCCGACGAGATGATCTCGCTCGTGGCCCGCGCGCGCGCCGAGGCGGGAGGCCAGGCGGCGCGCGATCTGAAGATCGGCGTCGGTGGGATCCGCGAGGCGGAGTTCTTCACCCAGTCCTTGCAGCTCATTTGGGGCGGACGCGAGCCGAAGCTCCGCACCACGGGGACACTCGACGCCCTACGGCGTCTGCGCGCCGCAGGTCTCGTCACCGACCGCGAGGCGAGCGAGGTCGGTGACGCGTACCTCTTCTTGCGCCGGCTCGAGCACCGCGTGCAGTTCGCGACCGGCCTTCAGACGCACGCCGTCCCCGAGGATCCCGAGCTCGTGGCGCGCATCGCGCGTTCCCTCGGCTTCGCCAGCGCCGAAGCGCTCCTTGCCGCGCTCGAAGGGGTGCGCGGGCGCGTACGCGCGTGCCTCGCCGGAATCACCACCCACGAGGGGGACAACGAGGCAGCGCGCGCCGCGACCGAGCGGCTCCTTTCGGCGGTGGAGGCGGGCGACGAAGCGGCGGTGGCGCGCGAGCTCCCCGAGCGCTTCGGCGATCTGGGGCTGCGCGCGCCCGATCTCGCGCGCCACCTCGTGGCGCTGGGGCGACGACCGGACGCGCCGCTCGGGCTCCTCTCGCGCGAGCTTCACCCCGATCTCCCCTTCGCGCTCCTCGACGCGCTCGCCGACGCCGCCGATCCCGAACAAGCGGCGCGCCTCACGGCGGCGTTCTTCCAACGCTTCATCACCCCCGGCGTGTACGTGCGCGCGCTCGCCGAAGATCGCCGCGCCCTCCTTCGTCTCACCGGGCTCTTCGGCGCGAGCGCGTTCCTCGGCGAGGCCGCGGTCGCCCATCCCGAGCTCGTCGACAACATGATGTTCGGGAGCGGAAGGCCCGACGAGGCCGGCGCGCGTCGCGCCGTGGCCGAAGAGATCGCCACCTTGCCCGCCGATGCCGACGCCGACGAGCTCGTGGGGGCGCTTCGTCGGGCCAAGCGCCGCGTGACGATGGAGGTGGGCCTCGCCGATCTCGCGGGGGAGCTCGACACACGCGGCGCGACCTTCGTCCTCTCGGCGCTCGCCGACGCGTTCCTCGAAGAGGCGACGCGCTTCGCCATGGCCGAGCGCGGGCTCCACGAGGGGCTCGCGGTCATCGGCATGGGCAAGCTCGGCGGCCGCGAGCTCGGCTACGGCTCGGACCTCGATCTCTTCTTCGTCTACGATCCCTCGGCATTCCAAGGCGATCCCGACGCGGCCGAGGAGCGCTTCGTCCGCACGGCGCAGCGCGTCCTTCGCCTCGCTTCGGCGCCACACGGCGAAGGGCCGGGGTACGAGCTCGACACGCGCCTTCGTCCGTCGGGCAATCAGGGGCTGCTCGTCGTTTCCATCGAGGCCTTCGCCCGTTACCACGAGCCGTCCTCCGGCCCCTCGGCGAACGCCGAAGATTGGGAGCGTCAGGCGCTCCTCAAGGCGCGCGCCGTCGCCGGCGACGCCAAGCTCGGTCGCGCCGTGGTCGCCATCGCCGAGCGAGCCGCTTACGAGCGCGGGGCTCCGCCTGCCGAGCGTATTCACCATTTGCGCATGCGCATGGAGCGGGAGCTCTCCGGCGAGCGCACGCACGGTGGGCGCGCGCGCTACGACGTGAAGCTCGGGCGCGGCGGCGTGGTCGACGTCGAGTTCGCCGTGCAGTGGCTGCAGATGAAGCACGGGCGTGATCCGCGCGTGCGCTCCGCCGACACCGAGACCGCGCTCGGCGCGCTCGAAGCGTGCGGCTACCTCGATGCGCAGACCGCCGCTTCGCTCCGCGAGGGCTACCGCGCGCTCCGGCAGATCGAGCAGCGCCTCCGCGTGCACCACGGAACGAGCGCCACGCTCCTCGAAGAAGGCGCGCCGGGGCTCGATCTCCTCGCGCGTCGCCTGGGCCTCCGCGACTCGCCGCGCGCCACCGCGGCGCAGGCCCTGCTCGCCCGTCACGTCGCCATGGCGAGAGAGGTGCGCGCGGCCTATCTCCGCGTAATTTCCCCGTCAGGGAGCCTGCCGCCCCTCGAGGGATGAGGCTACGATGGGGGCGATGCGCTCCTGCCTCTTCGCGGCGGTGGTGGTGGCGTCGGCCGCTGCATGCGCGCACGACGAGCACCCGTCCGCGGCTCTCGCGCCGCGCGCGCCGAGCCTCGCCGAGCTGCCGCCGGCGCCGGAGGTGGCCGACACACAATCGTACGTCGTCGGGGACTCGCTCCCCGGTCGCTCGCGTCCGGTCGTCCTCGGCCTCGGGACGCAAGGGAAGGGGGGCGGCCAAGGGCTCGTGCTCGACGGGCTTCGCGTGGTCGTCTCCAGCGGCGACGGTCCGGTGCACCTCCGCGCCGCGCGCGACGTGACCGAGCCGGCGCTCGAAGCCGCGGACCGGATCCCCTCGTGGCTCGGCGGCGGATTCCTCTTTCGCAGCGGCGACGCGCTCTACGTGAGCCCGACCTTCGACGGCGCGCTGAGGCCGCTCGTCGCGTTGCCGGGAGAGATCGAGCGCGTGTCCTTCGGACCGAAGTCGCTCCTCGTGCGTGGGCAGAACGGCGAACGCTGGGCCATCGACGCGCGCACCGGCGCGCTCGCCCCGCTGAACCCGCCTGGCCTCGTCGACGTAGCGGCGCTCCCCGACGGTCGCGCCGCGGCTCTCACCGAGTTCGGTGGCGTGATGGTGTCGCTCGACGCCGGCGCGCACTGGACCGACGTCGCCTCGCGCCTCCCCTCGGGAGCCACCGCCGTCGCCGTCGTCGACGACGCGCTCTACGTCACCGTCGCGGCTCCGCCCTCGGGCGGTCCGAACCGCGCCGTGCGGGTCGATCCCGGCGGACAGCTCGTGACCTTCGATCGCCCCCCCGCCACGAAGCCGCCCGAGCTTCGTCCGCGCGATCCGCGATGGACGGGGAGCGAGCCACCGCTCCGCCGCGCCGTGCGCCTCGGCGTCCCCTTCGACGAGACCTCGGCGATCCTCGTCTCCGAAGGGAGCGTGGTGCGGGTGGACCTCCGGACGGGCGCGCTCCTCTCGGTGGCCCCCGGCCGGCTCCCCCCGGACGCGACATGCGAGGCGGTGCGCGCGCAAGACGACGTCGTCCTCGCGTGCACGCGGACGAGCGGGCCGAGCTTCGTGGCGTCGCATCTCGCGTCGGACAAAGCGCCGCTCATCGAGCAAACCTTCGCTGCGACGGGTGTCTTCTACGCCGGCGACGACGGCGCGCTCGCCTTCGGCGGACCGTGCACGCGCGCCAAGCCCTCTTCTCTCGTCGTGTGCGTGCGCGGCGCCGAGGGGAGCTGGCAGGAGCACGACCTCGAAGCGCGCGGCGCCGACGGCGGCGCCGGTGTGAGCGGGGTCGACGTGGTGCGCTGGGTCCCGCGCACCGACGGCGGCGCCTACGGGCTCGTGAGCACACCCAAGCGTGGCGTCATCGACGCGCGAACGGGCGAGCTTCGGCCGTGGCAGCTCGATGCCATTCCCCAAGGCACCCACGATCTCTTCGAGAGGCCCCGTTGGCAGCGTCACGACGTCACCCGCGTCGTCGATCGCACGTGGAGCTTCACCGCGTCCGGCTCACTCCGCGGGTGGGCCAACGCGGCGACGGTGGAGGTGTCGATCGACGGCGTCGTGCGCGCGTCGCCGTTCAACTTCGATCACCTCGCGCCGAGCGGGCCCTTCGCGCTGGCCGCTTCGAACGACGGGCGCTTCTGGCAGACGGTCGATCGCGGGAGCACGTGGGTCGAGGTGGCGCCGCCGCTCGTCACCCGTGCCGATCCCAAAGCCGCGCGCCCCGGCCGCTTCGTCGACACACGCCTCTGCTCCGCGGTCGGCTGCGATCTCGGCGCCTGGTACCGTGTCGGCTGGGCCGCCGATCCGCCGGCCGGAGGTCCTCCGCCTGCGCTCGCCGAGGGGGCGCCGCACCTCGGCGCTGCGCGCTTGCCGTCGCTCACCTGCGCGGTGAAGGGCGACGCGCGCGTGGCCTCCGCGCTCCACACCGAGAGGAGCCCCGACGACCTCGCGCTCGGCGCTGCCCGCCTTCCCGTGGCCGACGACAACTCTGGTGAAGAGCTCGTGCGCATCTTCCACGGCCGCGGGGTGAACAACCTCCCGCACGGCGTGTCGGTCGCTTCCGACTCCGGCGAAGAGTCGCCGCGCGTGCTGCTCTCCGGCTTCGCGACCACCGCCGGCGACGAGCGCATCGTCGTGCAAGGCCCGAACAAGGATCCCCTCGCGCTGCGGCGCGCGTTGACCTTCCTCGCGCCGTTCGATCCGGCGGCGACGATTCATCGCACCGGCGTGGCGGTGAGCGACATCGTGCGGGCCGGTCACGCGATCGGGCTCGGCACGCTCGATGTGCTCCAAGACGATCCCACCGAGATCGCCGGCTTCGCGCCGCTGCTCGACGCCGATCCCGCGTCCCCTTCGGATCTCCTCTTCACCAACGCGCTCGGCGTCGTCGGCATCGTGCGCGGAAGCGGTCGCGTGCGCGTCACCATGCGCGCCAAGCCCCAGAGCGAGACGAGCCCGCTCAGCGCGGCCGCGCTCCCCGGGGAGGAGACGGCCTTCCTCGAGGTCGACTCCGACGGCAACGAGCACGTGCGCAAGTGGGGCGCGGGCGGCGTGAGCGATCTCTTCGACGTCCCGCCTCCTCCCGAAGCCGGGGCTTACCCGGCGAATCCCGACGGGCTCGCCGTCGGCGCGCGTGGCGACCTCGCCGTCGTGCGGACCCCTTCGGGCGGCTCGCCCCCCAGCGCCGAAGATCCCGCGCTCTTGCTGGTTCCTGGCGCGCGACCTTCGCCGCTCGCTCCGTGGTCGACGCTCGTCACCGCCGACGATCCGGCGTGCCGATCCGACCCCGGCGGCTATCGCGCCATCGTCGCCGCGACGCGTCCGTGGCTTCAAGTTGCCGGCCCTGGGTTTCGCGCCCAAGACGAGGCGTCCACGCTCCTTCGCGTGCGGTGGACGGCGAGCCGCGTGTGCCTCGAAGCCGTGGAGGTGCGCGTCGACGACGCCAAGGTCGCGTCGCAAGAGCGCACCGGAGACGGCCGGTCGGCCCGTGTGAACGTCGTCGAGTCGACGGTGCCCACGTGGGTCGTCGCGCGCTTCGCTCCCAGTGTCGCCGCGCGACAAGGGATCGTCGCCGGTCTCGAGTCGCGTCAGCCGCTCGAGTGCTCGCTCGCGCGCGCCCCCTGACGCGCGCGAGACTCAGCGCGTGTTGCGGGGGAAGGCGAGCGTGACGAGCGCACCGCCGCCCGAGGCTCGTCCGAAGGTGGCCGTGCCGTGGCTCGCCTCGAGGATGCGTCGCACCACCGCGAGCCCCATGCCGGTTCCGGTCGGACGCGTGGTCACGAAGGGCTGCCCGAGGCGCTTCATGCTCTCTTCGGGGATCCCCGGCCCGTCGTCCTCGACGTGCCATCGAACGAACGTCTCGCTCGCGTCGACGGAGACGCGCACGCTGCCGCCCGGCGCCGTCGACTGCGCGGCGTTGCGGAGCACGTTCACGAGAGCGAGCTCCACGAGATCCGGATCGATGAAAGCCGCGGTCTCTCCCTTGGGGGGCAAGACCACGCGCGCTTCGTCGAGCTCGCCGCGCGTCACGAGGAGACGCACCGCGCGGAGCGTGAGCTCCTCCATGGCGTAGGCGCGCGGCGTGGGGAAGAGCGGTCGACCGAGGTCGAGGAGCTGCGTGACGAGGTGCTCGAGGCGCGCCGCCTCTTCCGAGATGATGGTGAAGAGCGCTTCGTCCCTCTCCTTGGCTTCGTCGCGGTGCAAGAGGGCGAGCGCGTTCATGATCGCGCCCACCGGGTTGCGGACCTCGTGCGCCATCACGCCGGCTGCCTCGCCGAGCGCTGCCAAGCGTTCGCGCTCGACGCGCTCGCGCCGGAGACGAACGGTCTCGAGCGCCTTCCCCACGAGCTCGGCGAAGAGATCGATCGCCGTCGCCACGAGCGGGGTCAGCGTGTCCCCAGTGACGACGATCGCGCCGTGGGGAGCGTCGGCGAGAAAGAGCGGCGCTTGCACCATGCGCGTCGCCGGGAGGAGCGGGATCAAGCGCTCGGCGACCGGCTCGGGGTAGGCCTCGCGGACGAGGCGCAGGCCGTCCTGGAAGAACGCGGTGCGGCGCTCGGAGAACCCGGGGTTCAGGTTGGTGAGGATCTCTCGCGGCGGCCGAGGGAGGTCCACCGGCGTGCGATCGCCGCGCCGATGCGGGCGCCCGGTCGGTCCGTAGCGGAGGAGCGGATCGCCTTCGTCGATCAAGAGCGCGGTGGCGACGAAGCCGCGATCCCCCAGGGCATCGACCGCCTCGACGAGCACCTCCTCTTCGGTCGCGCAGCGCGAGAGCACACCGCCCACGCGCGCGAGCGACTCGGTCACCTCGAGGCCGAACATCTCCGGATGCGCGTCGAGCAGGAACACGAGGGCGTCGCGCCCGTTCTCGTCGAGGCGCCAATCGACGCGGACCGCGCGCTCTTCGCCTTCGCGGGTGAGCACGCGGCACCACAGCCATCCGTGCGACTTGGGATCGCCCGAGAGGCGATTCTTCGACAGGCGCTCGAGGACCGCGCGATCGCGCGGCGCGATGAGCTCGTGGAGCACCTCGGGGAAGGTCTTGCCGACGATGGATGCACCGTCCCAACCGGTGAGGCGACGGAACGCATCGTTCACCGCGACGAACACGCCGTCGTGCGCAGCGATGGTCGCGACGGGGAGCTGGTCGAGGCGCACCGACAGGCGCGCCGTCGCCTCCAGGCTCTCTCCCTTGGTGCTCATCTCCGCCTTTGGCCTCTCGCGCGATGCAGGATCAATCGTCGTTGTCCGCGGTTCATGGTCCCGATAACGTCGGTCGATGCAAGGTGGATACGGCGGGCCCCCCAGCGGGCCGACAGGCTACGCGCCGCAAGGTCAGGGATACGATCCAGGACCGTACGGGCAAGCTCCTCAGCAAGCCTACGGCATGACGCCCCAGGGCTACGGCGCGGGGCCGATGTCCGGCGCGCCCACGGTCTTGGGGATCCCTCTCGAGCCGGGCGAGCGGGTCATTTGGTTCAAGCGCCACGACCATACGACCGAGATGGTCGTGATGATCGTCCTCGGGGTGCTCTTTCTGATCGTGCTCGTGGGGATCGTCTTTCTCATCCTCGGCCTCACCGCCAACAGCCGGAACCCGCGCGCCCACGTGCTCACGAACCGGCGCCTCATCTACGTGACGGGCAAAGGCCAGGTACAGCAATTTTACCTGAACCAGCTCGCCGACATCGAGCCCGAACGCCAGCGCTCGAGCGGCGGCGGCGGCCTCGTCGGCCTCGCCATCGGCGCGGCGGTGTCGGCGGCGCAGAACCACTTCGCCAACCAGAACCACAAGCTCGATCCCAAGTACTGGAAGCGGACCATCGCCCTGAAGCTCAAGTTCGGCAACGGCCAGAGCGCGCGCGTCCCGGCGGCGATGGGCTACGGCGGTGAGCTCGGGCTCATGACCGTCCGGGCGGTCTTCAACCGCGAGGCGGAGATGCTTCCTCAGGTGGCGTATCAGGCTTGATGCCCGCGCCGGGGGCGCAGGAATTAAGCCCGCTGCTTCGCCACCCTGGTGGGCCTGCGGCCCCTCGTTCGCTCCGCTCACGAGCCTCCCCGCCTCTCGCTTCCGCGAACGTGTTCGTGCAGAGTGCACGAACACGCAGAGGGTGATCGGGCGACCAAGATCGCTAACGCAAAGGCGTTGGGGTCTCGATCGAAAGAAGCCACGACGGCTGTGCGTTAGGGCCGACCTGTCAGACCCGCGGCCTTCGCGTTTCGTGCAGCATGCACGAAACGCGTTCGCGTAAGCGATGCGTGGGGAGGCTCACGAGCGCAGCGAGTGAGGGGCCGGCACGGCCCACTAGGGTGACAGCCCGCCGGCACGGCCCACGAGGCTGACAGCCCGCCGGCACGGCCCACGAGAAAAAAAAGGCACCGAGCGGAAGCCCGGTGCCCTTCTCACGACGAGGCGCCTATCAGCTGTTTTGGATGATCGCGCTGACGATGCCGCCGATGAGGCCGAGCACGAACGCGACGACCGCGAGGATGAGCGAGGTCTTCGCCTTGCCGCGCGCCGTCTCCATGTCGCCCTGCTTCTTCGCGTTACCGGCTTGGATCGCGAAGACGAGGCCGACGATGCCGAGGATCGTGCCGAGACCGCAGCAGAAGATCATCGCCACGATGTTGAGGATGAGCGGGAGCGTCGTGTTCACGTCGCCGCCCGCGCCCGGCATCATGGGTCCGCCCGGAGGGGGGAAGCCGCCGCCCGGAGGGCCGAAGCCCTGCGGAGGGGGACCGCCGTAGCCGCCCGGAGGGGGCGCGCCGCCGTAACCACCCGGGGGGCCGCCTTGCGGAGGACCACCGTAGCCGCCGCCCGGAGGCGCGCCGGGGGGACCGCCGTAGCCGCCGCCGCCCGGAGGACCGCCGTAACCACCCGGCGGAGCGCCAGGAGGAGGACCACCGTAACCGCCGCCGCCCGGCGGAGCGCCCGGAGGAGGACCGCCGTAGCCGCCGCCACCAGGGGGGAAACCGCCGCCCGGGGGACCGTAGCCGCCAGCAGCCTGAACCATATTGTTTGCGCTCTCGATCATGGGCGTCACATTCCTCCTCGAAGCAGCTTCAGCACCAGCGTCCCTCCCATTCAGCGTGCGCGATCGGTGTAAGAATAAGGCGCGTCCGCTTCGGGGCTCGGCGAGCATCGCACAGCTTTCCAAGATGCAGAACCGAAACTTTTCCGCTCTGGCGGCCCCTCTCTACGTTGGTCGCGCAGCGCTCGCCGCCGGATCGATCCTCGCCGTTGCGCTGGCGACGGTGGCCGGAGCGATCCGTTGTCCGATCGCTCACTTCCTTCATTTTCCCTGCCCCGCGTGTGGCTCGAAGCGAAGCGTCATGGGGCTCCTCACAGGGCATTTCGAGCGCGTGGTGAATCCGCTCGCGCCGCTCGCTGCGCTCTTGCTCGCGGTGCTCTCGGTACGAGTCGTGTGGCTCGTCGCCTACGAAGGCGACGTGCGCGCCGTCGGCCAGGGGCGCTTCGGTCGCGCGCTCACGCGGGCGCTCTTCGTCGTCGCCGTGCTCGAGATCGCGCTGTGGCTCGCGCGCGTGTTCGGGCTCTTCGGTGGCCCGGTGGCGATCTCGGGCTGATCAGCTCGGGCCGGCGACGAGGAACCAGAGCGAGTTGCGACCGGCGAGCGTCGAGACGACGAGGAGGACGGTCGGCGACGTCGCCTTCTCGTTGTGGATCGACACCTCGAGGACGTCTCCGTTCGCGCCCGTGCCCGGCTCGACCGAAGCGTGAAAGCCGGAGGCGATGCCGGTCACGTTCACCGTCCACGCGCCGCTCGTCGGTGCGGCGCTGAAGAGATCGAGCGGCACCTTCACGGTGGCGCCGAGAGGGACCTTCACGCCGGCGACGGGTGCGCCGTGAAGGTGCACTTGGTCGCTCACGACCGGCGCCGCGGCGAAGTAGGGCTGCGCGTCCCGCGCGGGGAGGCACGGCTCTTCGTACGCTGCGGCCGCGGCGTTCGACCACGTGCGGGCGATGGCCACGCCGAGATCGGGCGGGGTGATGGGCTTGTACGAAGCGCACGCCGTCCCCACCTCGCCGCCGCCGATGAGCGCGAACGCGGCGTGCTCGGCGTCGAAGCCGGCCCACCCGTGCTCCGTGCTCGTCGAGGAAGAGATCGGGTTCGTGATCGCGGAGACGATCTGGGACGTGGTCGACGCGGTGAGGGTCTCGAGCGCGGTGGTGCCTGGTGCCGCCGGGCAGCGCGGGATGATCGCGTAGGTCACCGTCGCGCCGCTCGGGAGCGTCACGCCGAAGTGCGCGGCGGGGAAGTCGTCGCACGAGGTGGCGCCGCTCGGGAGGCGAACGACCGACGACGACGGATAGAAGAGGACGAAGACCTTCGACGCCAAGGTCGTGGCGTCCACCGGACCGAGCTCAGGGTGCGTCCCGTCGAGCTTCGCCGCGAGCCACGCGTCGATGTCGGCGAGCGTCCACGCGGGCGCGGCCGATTCGCCGAGGGCGATCGACGACCCCAGGCTCCCGCGGGCGACGCCGTACTCGCGGACCGACGCCGCGAAGTAGGGCGAGGCGATCCACTTCGCGAGCGAGGTGTCGATCGTGTCGCGTTCGGTCTCTCCGGCGAAGTACACCGGGACCACGACCGGCGCGGCGATGGCCGGCAAGCGCCCGTGCTCGAGCCTCGGCATCGTCGGACGAAACGCCGGGTAGGTCGTGCCGGCCGCCGCCCCTTGGCTCACGCCGCGCTCGGGCGCGCCTCCGTCGGCGGAGAACGCCGCGCCGCCGCCGCTGCACGCAGCGATTCCGATCGCGAGGACAGCGATCATGCGCGAACGAAGATGTCCCCACGTCGACATGCGCTCGCTCTCCGCCTCCACCGCCTCGAAGGGGCAGAGTCGTGCAGAGAGCGGGTGTGAAGCGCGAGCGCGTCGAATTTACGCGCTGCCGAGGATCCCGCCGAGTCGCCGCGGCTTCCGCTCGACGTCGTGGTCGCGCAAAAATCGCAGGTTTCGCGCGTTGACGAGGACGTGCGCCACGACAGGGCCGAGCAAGCTTCCGGTGGCGAGGAAGATCGCGCCCAGGGCGAGCCCCATCGCCGTGGCCCACGCCGCCCAGATCCATCGCGCCGTGCCGCGCACTTGGTGCAGGAGCCCGAAGGCGATCGCCGCCACGAAGAGCCCGGCCACCTGCACGAGCATCCCGCGGAAGAAGATCTCCTCCGACACACCGGAGGCGACGGCGAGGAGCACGAGCGTGCCGCCGCTCTGGCTCTTCACCACCGGCCGGAGGGAGGCGTGGAGCTCTCGGGCCCACGCGTAGCGCGCCACGAGCTTCGGCGTGGCTCGCACCGTCGCCGCGCCGAGCGCGAGCCCGAGGACGAGGCTCGTCCCGTGGGCGACGACGCCGGCGATCGGGCCGGAGGGCCCGGGCAGGAGCTCCTCGATGAAGCCGTGGGTGGCGATCGGCGACTGCCCCAGGGCCAGGGCGATTCCCGCGCCCAAGAGCGCCAGGGAGCCGTAGACCAGCGCCGCCCAACGCATGCCTACTCTCTACCACATGGCGCGCGGCAAAACCTGGTACAGTCAACTCTTCGGGGAAGAGCGGGAGCGGAGCACTTGAGGATGCCGTCGGACGAACCGCGCTCACGGAGCGGTGCCGAGTCATGAGCCAGAGCGATTTTGGCGATCGCCCGCGCGTGCTCATCGTCGATGACGAGAAGTTCATCCGCGACATCCTCGCGGACTTCCTCGGCATGGAGGGTTACGTCGTGCGCACGGCGGAGGACGGCGCGGCGGCGCTCTCCGAGCTCGGGCAAGCGCACTACGACATGGTCATCAGTGACCTGAAGATGCCGCGCATGGGCGGCATCGAGCTGCTCGACGCCATCTCGCATACCGCGCCGCAAGCGCTCACCGTCATCATGACCGGCTTCGGCACGGTCGAGACGGCGATCGATGCGATGAAGCGCGGCGCGTACGACTACATCTTGAAGCCCTTCAAGGTGGAAGAGGTCATCCACGTCGTTCAGCGCGGCATCGAGAAGCAGCGCCTCTCGGCGGAGAACCTCCGCCTCCGCGAAGCGCTCTCGCTCTACAAGGTGACCGAGGCCATCGCCGCGAGCCTCTCGCTCGACGAGGTCCTCTCGACCGTCGGCGACACCGCGCTGAACGAGGTGAAGGCCGACTTCGTGTCGACCTGGCTCGAGGACGGCGAGGGGGGCTACTTCGAGCGGCAGCGTCTCGTGTCGCAGCTCCCGTCGGTCGCGGCTTCGCTGGCCGGCGGCGATCTCGGCGTCTTCTCGCTCGACGCCTTCAAGCAACACTTCGCCAAAGACGGAAACCTCATCGAGCACGGGCCGAAGGCGGCGCGCTTCTTCGCCAAGCCGCCCGATCGCCCGATTCACTCCTTGCTCTCGGTCCCCTTGAAGACGCCCTCGCGCCTCCTCGGGTGGATCACGACGGTCAGCTACCACAAGGCGCGAAGGTTCGACGAAGGCCAGCGCAAGATGCTCTCCATCGTCGCTTCGCGCGCGGCGGCGGCGATCGAGAACGCGCGGCTCTACGAGGATCTCCGCGCCACCTTCCAGCAGACGATCGAGGGGCTCGCCCGCGCCATCGACAAGATGGACCGCTACACCGCCGGTCACTCCGAGCGCGTGGCGCTCTACGCGATGCACCTCGCGCGGCGCATCGGCCTCGACGAGGGGATGGTGGAGATCGTGCGGCAGAGCGCGCTCCTCCACGACATCGGAAAAATCGGCTGCGTGCTCAACCTGAACAAGCCGGGCAAGCTCACGCAGGACGAGTACGAGATCTTCAAGAAGCACCCCGGCTTCGGGCGCGACATCCTCGACCCCATCAAGTTCTTGCACCCGCTCATCCCCGGCGTGCACCTCCATCACGAGCGCTGGGACGGCCGCGGGTACCCGCTCGGCCTCAAAGGGCAGGGGGTGCCGCTCATCGCGCGCATCATCGCCGTGGCCGACACCTACGACGCCATGACGAGCGATCGCGCGTACCGCCGCGCGCTCCCCCACGAGGTCGCGGTGAACGAGATCGAGCGCTGTTCGGGGTCGCAGTTCGATCCCGACGTCGCCGGCACCTTCTGCTCGAACCTCGACGAGTACCGAGAAGAGCAGCGCTCGAGCGGCAAAGACGTCCCCGAATAGGGGCGCCCGAGCCGCGTTGACGCTCCGCGAGCCGCGGAGTAACTCGTCGACATGCTGGACGACACCCTTCGCGAGGCGCTGACGTTCGACGACGTGCTCTTGGTCCCCGCCTACAGCGAGGTGCTCCCCAAAGACGTCGAGGTGAGGACGCGGCTCACGCGCAAGATCGAGCTCCACATCCCGTTCTTGAGCGCGGCGATGGACTCGGTCACCGAGGCGCGCACCGCCATCACCATGGCGCGCGAAGGCGGCATCGGCATCTTGCACAAGAACCTGCCTCCCGAGGCGCAGGCGCGCGAGGTCGAGCGGGTGAAGCGCGCCGAGAGCGGCATGGTGCTGACGCCGGTCACCGCGCGACCGAATCAATCGCTCCGTGAGGTGCTCGCGGTGATGCGCGAGCACGACATCTCCGGCGTCCCTATCACCGAAGGGGACACGCTCGTCGGCATCCTCACCGCGCGCGACATCCGCTTCGAGCAGAACCTCGATCAGCCGGTCAGCGCGCTGATGACCAAGGATCTCGTCACCGTCTCCCCCGGCGTGAAGCCGGAAGAGGCGAAGAAGCTACTCCACCACCACCGCATCGAGAAGCTCCTCGTCGTCGACGGCGGAAGGCTCGTCGGGCTCATCACGATCAAAGACCTTCTCCAAGCGGACAAGAACCCGCGCGCGGTGAAGGACGCCAAAGGGCGCCTCCTCGTCGGCGCCGCCATCGGCCCGGGGCCCGATCGCGAAGAGCGCGCGGCAGCGCTCGTCCGCGCGGGGGTCGACGTGCTCGTCGTCGACACCGCGCACGGGCACTCGAAGGGGGTCCTCGACGCCGTGCGCGACACGTTGCGCGAGCACCCCGAGGTGGAGATCATCGCCGGCAACGTAGCGACGGCCGACGCCACCGAGGCGCTCATCGCCGCCGGCGTCTCCGCCGTGAAGGTCGGTATCGGACCGGGCAGCATCTGCACCACGCGTGTCGTCGCTGGCGTCGGTGTGCCGCAGGTGAGCGCGGTGCGCGACTGTGCCCGCGTCGCCGATCGCTACGACGTGCCGATCATCTCCGACGGCGGGGTGAAGTACTCGGGCGACGTGTCCAAGGCCATCGCCGCCGGCGCAAGCTCGGTGATGATCGGCTCGCTCTTCGCCGGCACCGACGAAGCGCCGGGCGACATGGTCCTCTACCAAGGTCGCAGCTACAAAGTGTACCGAGGCATGGGCTCCATCGGCGCGATGAAGCGCGGCTCGAAGGATCGCTACGGCCAAGCGGGCGCCGCCGACGAGAAGCTCGTCCCCGAAGGGATCGAAGGGCGCGTCCCGTACCGCGGCTCGCTCGCGAGCATCCTCTACCAGCTCGTCGGCGGTCTCAGGAGCGGCATGGGCTACACCGGCTCGCGCACGGTGGCCGAGCTCCGCCAGAAGGGGAGCTTCGTGCGCATCACCTCGCAAGGGCTCAAAGAGAGCCACGTGCACGACGTCATCATCACCGAAGAGGCGCCGAACTACCGCACCTGAGCGCGCGCAGCGTGCCACCGAGGATCGCGAGGAATCGATGAAACGCGACGTTCGAGCGTGCTTTCTCGGGAAGGTCCCCTACGGCCCGACGCACGAGCTGCAAGAGCGGCTCGTGGAAGCGCGCGTGCGCGGCGTCATCGGCGACACGCTCCTTTTGCTGGAGCACGCGCCGGTCATCACCCTCGGCCGCGGCGCGAACGTGGCGCACGTGCTCGCCGATCCGGAGGCGCGACGTACCTTGGGGGTGGACTTCTTCGAGACCGGCCGCGGCGGCGACGTCACCTACCACGCGCCGGGGCAGCTCGTGGCGTACCCCATCTTCGACTTGAAGCCCGATCGCTGCGACGTGCGTCGCTACGTACGCGATTTGGCGGAGGTCATGATCCGTCTCGCCGGTGACTTCGGCGTGGGGGCCGGCGTCATCCCCGACGACCCAAAGAAGATCGGCGTGTGGGTCGACACCGCGCACGCCTCCACGTGGGACGCCTCGGCGGCGAGCGTCGCCAAGATCGGCGCCATCGGCGTGCGCCTCTCGCGGTGGGTCACGATGCACGGCTTCGCGTTCAACAGCGACGTCGATCTCGGCGGCTTCCGGCTCATCGTGCCGTGCGGGATCTCGGACTACGGCGTGACCTCGCTCGCCTCGCTCGGCATCACCACGCCGTCGCTCCTCGATCTCGCGCGGCGTGCGGCGCGTCACTTCGAGGCGGTGTTCGACGCCGAGGTGAAGCTCGAAGAGACGCCGCTCGACGGCGTGCTGCCACCGGCGCTCAGCGCGTAGGCGTTTCGCGCTCGGCGACGACGAGCACGTTGGAGAACGGCGTCCCCGCCCAACACGGCTCGACGCGGGTGACGAAGCCGTGCGCCTCGAGGCGCCGGGTGATCTCGGCGATGGGCCTCGGGTGCAGGCCGCCGCGGTTCACGCCGCCGCGCGTGGCGAGCCACTCTTCGGCCCGCGTGAAGGCGCTGCGGAGCCCGCGGTCGGGATCGAGCTCGCGGACGAGCACGGTGCGCCGAGCGGCCTTCGCCACGCGATCGAGCAGCGCGTCTTGCGCGGCGACGTCCATGTAGTGGAGCACGTCGAGGAGGAGCGCCGTGTCGCACGCGGGGAGCTCGCCCGTCTCGGCATGGGTCACGGTGAACTCGGCCGCGAGCGGCGCGCCTTCCTTCGCCGCTCGGCGCGCGTCGTCGATCTTCTTCGCGTCCCAATCGAACCCGAGCACGCGCGTGGCGCTGTTCGCTTCGAGGAGGAGGAGCGCCATCTGGCCGCGCCCGCAGCCGATGTCCGTCACCTCACCGAGCGACGCCTTGGCGGCCCGCTCCACGAGCGCGCGGGCGACGGGATCGCTCGCGAGCTTCCCGCGGACGTAGTGGTACGCCGCGCGGCGACCGGGGGCGTACCTTTGCGCTACTGCTTCCACCGCGCGGGCGAAGAGCGCGTCGGCGGGCGTCGCGTTCGCGCGTCGCTTCTTCGCCGCCCGCGCGATGCGGTAGGTCACAGCGCCGCCGAAGAGCGCCGCGAGAGGCGCCACGATCGCCGTCCCCACCACCAGGTCGACGAGGAACGGCCCCGCGCCGTGCGCGCGCACCGCGTCGACGTCGAGGGTCACGGCGTGCCCGCCGCGAAACCATGCCCCGACCTCGATCTCGCCCAAGACGATGAACGGCGACACGAACGGGAGCGAGATGTTCGCCGCGAGGTACGCGAGCGGCGCGTCGAGGCGCAGCGGAAGGCACACGAGAAGGACGACGAAGAGGTGAAGCCCGTAGAGCGGCGTGAGGCCGACCGCGAGCCCCACGGCGACGCTCAGCCCGGCGCGCATCGGCGAGAGCTCGCCGCCGCGAAGGCGCGCCCAGGCGCGACGTGCTTCGGCCCGGAGGCGCGCGCGCGTCGTCGTCACGCCCGCGAACGGCGCCTCGTCTCCCTCCCCACGCGCGGGGGAGGACACGCTACCCCCCGTTGGCCGACGGGGGGACCGAGCCCTTGGCGCGTTCGACCCCGAGCATGCGCATGTACATCTTCACGTGCATGTTGTCGGGCTCGATCTCGAGCGCCTTCTTCCAGTGCTCCTCGGCCTGATCCGAGCGACCGAGCGAGAGCAGCGTCACGCCGAGCTGAATGCGCGCCGGCACGTAGCCCGGGCGCGCGTTGACCGCCGCTTCGTACTGCTCGCGCGCGCCTTCGAGATCGTTCGTGTCGCGGAGGAGCGAGCCGAGGCGCGTGCGCAGGTCGGCGAACTGCGGGCAGAGCGCGACGGCCTTGCGGAGCTCGTCCACCGCTTCGCGCACGAGGCCCGAGTCGACGTAAGCCTGCGCGAGATCGGCGTGCATGTTGGCGAGCTTGCCGCGGGCGAAGGGATCGAGCGTGGTGACCGCGCCGGCCGGCCGCCCCTTGATGCGGGTGTAGATCTCGCGCGCGGCTTCGTACTTGCCGCGATCGTTGTAGGTGACGGCGAGGTTCAGCGCCGCCTCGGTGTACGAGGGGTTCAGCTCGAGCGCGCGCTCGAAGTGGCGCTCGGCTTGGACGAAATTCCCCCGCGAGTGGCTGATGACGCCGAGCATGTCGTGGACGTCGGCGAACCGGTCCTGCTCGTCGAGCACTTGTCGGAGAAATTGCTCCGCTTTCTCGAAGTCTCGCTTGGCGTAGTGCTCGCGACCGAGCAAGAGCAGCTGCTTGAGGCGCTCGTCCATGTCCCCTTTGTGTCGCCCCGCGGGCGGCCCTCTCCTTTTTCTTGGAGCGAAGACCCCGTCGGCGGCGCCCAGGGAACGTAGCACCCCTCTCGCGATGCGGTAAACTGGCTCGCTTCGCGATCCTCGAGGGGGGATGGGGTTGCGCGGGGCGCGAGGCGCGGGTAGAGCGTCGTTCCTCATGGAGCGGTTCTCGCCGGTAGCCCCCAAGGCTCCTCGCGCCCCCGGCTCCAAAGCCGACGCGCCGGAGCGGATCCTCGCCTTCGCTCGTTCGTTTCGCGAGACGCGGATGCAGATCCTCGTCGCCATCGGCGCGCTGTCGACGTTCGCCCTCTACGCGACGGTCATTTACCCGATCGAGACGTACGGACGCGGTGGTTCGCCCCGCATCGAGCGCCCGACCACGCCGACCACGACGGCCGCGCCCCTCGTCGACGCCGGAGCGGCGGCGTTGCTCCCCGCGGTCGACGCCGGAGAAGACGCGAGCGACGCGGGGGCCGCGCCCGCCGAGCCGATCTTCCGCGTGGCCGACTTGAAGAAGGATCCGACGGTGACCGTGGTCGAGGGGACGGTGGGCAAGCGCCCGCTCCTGACTGCGCTCGCCGCCGCGGGGATCCTCCACCCCGACACGCGCCGCATCTTGAAGGCCTTCGACGGCGTGCACGATCTCGATCACGCGCGCCCCAAGGACACCTTCGTCTTCGCCAAAGAGAAGCAGGGCGGCAAGCTCGTCGCCTTCGAGTACGCGACCTCGGTCAGCGACGTGTGGCAGGCGCGCGAGGCCGAAGGTGGCGTGCTCGAAGCGAAGAAGCTCGATCTCCCGGTGGAACAGAGGCGCGTGGCGCTCGGTCTCTCGGTGGGGAGCGATCTGCGCGAGAGCCTCGTCAAAGCAGGGCTCGACGACGACATGATGGGGCTCTTGGACGACGCGCTCGAAGGGCGCGTGGAGCTCGCCGAGATCCACCCGGGGACGCGCATGCGGCTCCTCGCCACCGAGGAGCGCGTGTCGGGCGAGTTCGTCCGCTACTCCGAGCTCGACGCGCTCGAGTACGTCCCCGCCGATCCGCACCTCGAGCCGGTGCGGGTGTACCGCTTGCCGCGCGAGGGCTCGCACGCCTTCTACGACGCCAAAGGTCAACAGCCGACGCGCGGAGGCTGGCGGAAGCCCGTGCCGCTCGCGCGCATCGCCTCGCGCTTCAACCCGCACCGCATGCACCCGGTGCTCCACGTGGTGATGCCGCACAACGGCGTCGACTTCGCCGCGCCGCCGGGCACGCCGGTCTACGCCGCCGCCGCGGGGGTCGTGAAGACCGTCGGCGACCTCGGCCCCGGCGGAAACACCGTGCTCATCACCCACGCCGCGACCGGGCTCACGAGCGGCTATTGCCACCTCTCGCGCTTCGCCTCGGGCATTCACGTAGGCACCAAGGTCGACGTGCGCCAACTCATCGGCTACGTCGGCGCGACCGGGCGCGTGACCGGACCGCACCTCCACTTCTCCATCAAGCGCGGCGACGTCTTCATCGATCCGCTCTCGCTCAAGCTCGACGGTGTGCGTGTCGTGCCGCCGAGCGAGCGCGAGCCCTTCGACGCCTCGCGCGCCAAGCTCGACGCCGAGCTCGACGCGGTCGCCTTGCCGCCGCCGCCCGAGGGATGGAGCGCGGACGCCGGACCGCGCGCGCCGCAAGAAGAAGAGAAGGAAGAGAACTTCGACGATCTCCCCGCTGCCGGGCACGCCGAAGCCGGCGCTCTTTGAACGCGTCGCGCGGGCACACGCTTCGCTCGTGCGGTGGCGCGACCCGCCCGGGCACCTTAAGCTCTCTCCATGGCCGATCTGCACGAGGTTGAAGAGGCCGTGGCGCCGCCGAAGCCCAAGATCCTCACCTGCCGCGAGAAGGCGCGCACCCTCGTGCATCGCTACGCCGTCTTCGGCACCGCGTGGGCCGTGCTGCCGGTCCCCATCGCCACGAGCGCCGGCCTCTGCGCGCTCGAGACCCACATGATTTACTGGATCGGTCGCGTCTACGGCGAAGAGCTCGGCAAGAGCGACATCTTGATGGTCGGCGCCGGGCTCGAGCTCGCGAGCCAAGGGCTCAAAGCGGTGGCCGTCGAGGGGGCGAACTTCATCCCGGTCATCGGCTGGGGGGTGAAGGGGGCCATCGCCGGCACCACCATCGAAGGGCTCGGCGAGCTCGTCATTCGTCACTTCGAGGCGAAGTACCCGGGCAAGCTCTACATCGCGTAGGCGCTTTGGCGCGGCGAAAATACCCGCTCTGGTGTAGCCTCGCGCCTCGATGGCGAAGGTGACGCAAGCGGCCAAGGTGGGGGCGTTCGTGCTCGCCGCCGGCGCTGCCACCTACTACGTCTACAAGGTCGTGAACAAAGAGGTGGGCTCGGGCGACGGGTACACCGTCCACGCCTACCTCGAAGACGCGACCGGTCTCGCCAACCATTCGCGCGTCACCATCGCCGGTATCGGCGTCGGATCGATCGAGAAGATTTACCTCGAGACCCCGCCCGGCGGCGGACCGGCCCGCGCGCGCGTCGACATCAAAGTGAAGAACGACGTGCCGCTCTACCACAACGCGACCGTGGGGAAGAAGAGCGCGTCGCTCCTCGGCGAGTCGATGCTCGTGCTCACCGCCGGCACCGACGAGCCCAAGCTCAAGAACGGCGACGAGATCGGCACCATGCCGCCCGATCCTTCGATCGACGACATCAAGAAGGACGTCGCCGAGATCGCCGTCCTCGTGAAGGCCGTGGCCAAGCAGCTCGCGGGATCCATCGGCACCGACAAGGGGGGCGAGAACATGCGCGCCATCCTTCAGAACCTGGCCGAGGCGACCGACGCGCTGAACCAGACCATCCGCGAGAACCGCGCGCTCATCAACGACACGCTCGTCCACGTCGACAACATCTCGCGCAAGGGCGAGCCGCAGGTCGACCGCATCCTCGAGAACGTGCGGCAGATCACCGAGGACGTGCGCGTGCTCGTCTCCGCTTCGGAGAAGGGCGGCAGCGGCGGCGACGTCAAGGAGACCATCCAGAATTTGAACCGCGCCTCGCGGAGCCTCGAGAGCGCGCTCTCGCACGCCGACAACATCGCCGGGCGCATGGACCGCGGAGAGGGGACGCTCGGTCGCCTCTCCAAGGACGAGACCCTCATCAACGAAGTGCAGGGCGTCGCCGAAGGGGTGAACGACTACGTCGGCGGCATCACCCGCATGCAGACCATCGTCGGGCTGCGCAGCGACTACAACTTCCTCGCCAACACCATCAAGAGCTACGTCGAGCTGAGGCTCCAGCCGCGCGAGGACAAGTACTACCTCATCGAGCTCATCAACGACCCGCGCGGTAAGACGAGCTTCACGCAGACCGACGTCGACACCACGAACCCCAACGAGCCGGCGCACTACCGCACCGTCACCACGACGACGACCGACGCGTTCCGCTTCTCGCTCCAGTTCGCGCGCCGCTTGGGGCCGGTGACCGGTCGCTTCGGTATCAAGGAGTCGACCGGCGGCGTGGGGCTCGACCTTCACCTCCTCCGCGACAGGTTCGAGCTGCGTCAGGATCTCTTCGGCTTCGGCGAGGAAATCCAACCGCGCTACCGCGTGTGGATCGGCTACGAGTTCATTCACCGGCTCTGGCTGCTCGGCGGCGTCGACCACCTCTTCACCCAGAACCAGCGCGACTACTTCTTGGGGCTCCAGCTCCGCTTCACCGACGACGACCTGAAGACGATCCTGCCGTTCGCCGGCGGCGCATCCGCGGCGAAGTAGCCGCTCACGCCCACGTGAGCAGGTGCGCGGCGAGCAAGAGCTCGACGATGCGCAGGACGTCGCCGGCGCTCGTCACGCCGCCGGTGGTGCGCGTGAGCAGATCGCGCACCGAGATGGGGCCCGAGGTGCACGTCGACATGATGGCGGTGACGACCGGCGGCCACTTCACGCCGCGCACGAGGCCACGGCGGTCGGCCGGCCCCTTCGTGAGGCGCTCGTCGTGCTTCGTGGCGTATTTGCCCAGGAGATCCTCCCCCGGGTACATCGACTCGAGGCCGGCGAGCATGAGCCCGGGGAGCTCGAGATCGAGCGGGAACTCGACGTGCGGCGCGGCGTGGCCGCGGTAGAAGCTCACCTTCCCCTGGCGCCACTGGAAGAGATCGGCGACGCGGTCGCGCCCTTGATCGCGGATGGCGCGGAAGATGTCGACCGGGCCCACGAGGTTCAGCGCGATGAGCGTGTCGCCCATGCGGCCGCCGTATTTGGGGAGCACCGCGAGCGCCATGTCGAGCTCGTCGCGTTCGAGCCGCCCGCGCCGCACGAGGTACTCGCCGAGGAGCTCGCTCGCGTTGCTCGAGGCCACGTGGTGCAGCTTCCCTTTGAGAAAGTAGAGCTCCTTACGGTTGCCGCTCGACTTCTCCGGCCCGCCCTCGGCGAAGAGCACGCCGCTCTCTTGCTGCTCGAGGATCTTGAGCAGTACGTCGAGCATGCTCGTGACCGAGAGATCGTCGAGAAAATCCGGCGTGCCGGGGCCGGTGACTTGGTTCGTCGTCGCCGTCTTCGCAGGAAGGAAGCGCACGAGCTCTTCGACTTCTTCCACCGGCAAGAGCTCGCGCCCCATGTACGCGACCTTGTCGCCGCGCGTGACCTCGCCGGTGGCGAGCGCCTCGACGAGCCGCGCGTACGTCCACGGGCCTCGCCGCACGCCGTCGCCGAGCACCGCGTACGAAGGCACGGTGGCGATCTGCGCCGTCGTCGCCGCCGAAGGATCGATCTCCTCGAACGAGTCGTCGGGGAGGAGGTGGCCGGAGCTGGGCGGTCCTGCCGGCTTGCTCGGCGGGCGCGGGGGAACGGGAGGAGGTCCCGCCACGCTCGGCGCCGAGCCGGGCGCGGCTGCCGCCGTGGGGAGAGGCGGCGGGCGCGGACGCATCTCGCTCCCGGGCGTCGCCGACCGAAGCCCTTGGCGTGCCGCTTGGATCGCGTCCGACGACTGGCTCGCCTGCGCGCGCGCCACTTGGATCGCCAGATCCTTCCGTGAAGCGTCGGGGTTCGGATCGTAGGGGGCGAGCGCGGCGGCGAGCTCCTTCGCCGAAGCGAAGCGCGCCTTGGGATCGCGCGCGAGCGCCTTCTCCAAGATCGTGAAGAGGCCCGTCGGCAAGCGATGCTGGATCTCGCGCAGCGGATCGATCTTGCAGTCGCGGATGGCGAGCAAGATGGCGAGCTGTCCCGCGCCGGGAAAGAGCGGCTTGCCGAGGAGCATCTCGGCGTAGACGCTGGCCACGCTGAAGAGATCGGCGCGGTAGTCGAACGGCTCGCCCGCGACCTGCTCCGGCGCGAGGTAGGCGATCTTCCCTTTGAGCATGGCGCTCGCGGCGTTGCGCATCGTGGCGCGCGAGGTCGAGCGCGCGATGCCGAAGTCGCCGAGCTTCACCCGCCCGTCGCGGGCCAAGTAGAGGTTCGAGGGGGTGACGTCGCGGTGGATGATGCCGAGCGGCGTCCCGCCCGCGTCGGTCACCGTGTGCACGGTCTCGAGCGCGTCCAGGATCTCGCGCACGATGAAGGTGGCGAGCTGGGTCGGCGGGAGGCGCCCTTCTTGGCGGAAGCGGCGGAGCAAGCGGTAGCCGTCGACCCCGTCGATGTACTCCATGGCCAGGTACGGCTCGCCCGACTCGGTGACCCCCGAGCCGAATACGCGCACGACGTTCGGATGCTGCACCGCCTGGTGCAGATCCGCCTCGCGCTCGAACATCGTGCGCCCCTCGGGGTCGTTCAAGAAATGCGGCAGGAGCCGCTTCACCACGAGCCGGGTGGTCCCTTCGGGGACCCCCGCGGGGCTCTGCCCCTCGAGCGTATGCACCGGCCTCGCGAGGTACACCTCCGCCGTGCCGCCGACCGCGATCCTCGCCTCGAGCAGGTACGGTCCGAAGCGGATCGGCCCACCACGGAGCGGCTGGGGAATGCCCCGTTTCGGCGGGCTGTCGCCTTGCACGCGCATAGAGTAACTGTAGGCGGGACGTTCACCAATGCACTTCGCAAGGACCTCCACCACCCTCGCCAAGGCCTTCGTCCTCGCGCCGCTCCTCGCCGTTTCGCTGTCCAGCGTCGCGGCGTGCGAGGGGTGCCACGCCACGTCGGGGGGGACCCCGCCCGTCACGCCCGAGTCGTCGTCCCCGACGCTTCGCCTCTACGTGATGTCGGACCTCGCCGGCGCCCTCGAGCCGTGCGGATGCGTGAAGGACCAGCTCGGCGGGCTCGATCACTTCGCCGCCTGGGCCACGGCCGAGCGCGCCAAGGCGAAGACCAGCGTGCTCGTCGCCGCCGGTCCCACGTTCTTCCTCGACCCGCTGGTGAAGGACGATCACAAGGCGCAAGACCTCGAGAAGGCGCGCACCCTGGCGACGTCGCTCAAGGGGCTCGGCCTCGTCGCCTTTGCGCCGGGCAAGAACGACTGGGCCGGCGGCGCGCCGTTCCTCTCCGAGCTCGCCGAGGCGAGCGGCGCGTCGATCCTCTTCGGCAACGACACCACCCCCGACGCTCCTCCGGGATGGCGGAAGCCGCTCGTGAAGGACTTCCAAGGGGTGAAGGTCGGCTTCCTCGGCGTGAGCCTCCCCGATCGCGCCGAAGGGGGGGCGCCGAGCGGCGTCACCACCTCGGCGCCGGTCGACGCGGTGAAGGCCGAGCTCGCCGACGCCAAGCAGCAAGGCGCGGTCATCACCGTGCTCCTCGCCGCGGTGGGGCGCGGGGAGGCCAAGCGCATCGCCGACGTCGTCCCCGACCTCACGGCCATCGTCGTCGGCTCGCCTGGTGGATCGGGTGACGCCAACAGCGAGACGCCGCCCCCCGAACGCATCGGCAACGTGCTCATCGCCGAGACGGGGAACCACCTCACCACCGTCGGGGTGCTCGATCTCTACGTGCGCGAAGGGTCGTACGTCTTCGCCGACGGGAGCGGCCTCGCCCAGGCCTCACGCAGGAGCGACCTCTCGCGTCGCATCGACGAGCTCCGCGGGCGCATCGCGCAGTGGGAATCGGCCAACGCGCTCGTCGACGGCGGGGCCCACGTCGCGCAAGCCGACATCGACGCCCGCAAAGCGGATCTCGCCAAGCTCGAGGCCGAGCGCCTCGCCCTCGACACCGCGCCCGCGCCGGCGAAGGGGAGCTTCTTCCGCTACACGCAGAAGGAGATCCGTGACGACCTCGGCAAGGACACGCAGGTCACCGCCGCGCTCGCCGCCTATTACAAGAAGGTCAACGACGCGAACAAGATCGCCTTCCAGAGCCGCGTGCCGCGCCCGGCGAAGCCGAACGAAGCGAGCTTCATCGGCGTCGAAGAGTGCACCACGTGCCACGACGACGCGAGGGAGGTCTGGGACAAGACCGCGCACGCGCACGCCTACGCGTCGCTCTCCAAGCAGTCGAAGGAGTTCAACCTCGACTGCGTGAGCTGCCACGTCACCGGCTACGACTTGCCCGGCGGAAGCACGGTGACCCACGTGGACAAGCTCGAGAACGTGGGCTGCGAGGTGTGCCACGGCCCCGGCTCGCTCCACGCCAAGTCGCCGAAGAAGACGCCGATGCCGGTGGCCAAGCCGCAGCCCGACACGTGCCTCGCGTGCCACCACCCGCCGCACGTGCACGAGTTCGACGCCAAGGCGAAGATGGCCGACATCCTCGGCCCGGGTCACGGCAAGTAGCCTCGCGAGCCGAGCGAAGCGATCAGCCGCCGCGCGCCACGCTCGCGACGGTGTCGAAGAGCGACGGATCGCGGATCAGCAGATCCATGTGCCCGCCCCCGAGGACGGTGAAGAGGCGCGCGTGCGGGAACGCGTGGCTCAAGGTCACCCCCATGTCGTAGGGGACGACGCCGTCGGCGGTGCCGTGCACGATCAACGTCGGCATCGTGACGTCCTTGGCCTTCTCGAGCGAGTCGTAGCGGTCGCGGACGATCATCGTCATCGGGAGCCCCGGCACCCACCGCGCGGCCACCGCGGGGATCGACGTGTACGGCGTGAAGAGCACGAGCGCCGCAGCGCGCCCGCGATGTGCCATCTCGGTGGCGACGCCGGTGCCGAGCGAAGCGCCCCACAAGGTGACGCGCTCCTTCGGCACGCCGCGGGCAGTGAGCGCGTCGAGCACCGCCGAAGCGTCGAGGTAGAGACCCGCCTCGGTGGGGGAGGGGCTCGCGCTCGAGACGCCGTAGCCGCGGTACTCGGCGAGGACGACGTCGATGCCGCGCTTCGCGAGCTCGTCGCCGATGAAGCGATCGTGCCCGATGGTCTCGCCGTTGCCGTGGAAGAAGACGAGGAAGTGGGGCTCGGCGCGTTGCAGCGGGCCCGTCGCCGGAAGATGCAGCGCGTGCACTTCGGCGCCGTCGTCGGCGCGAAGGGTCCAGAGCTCGGCGTCGCGCGGCACCTCGAGCCCGTGCGTGCGCGGCACCGGGTAGAGGAAGCGGCGGTACGAGGCGGCGCCCCAGGCGCAGACGAGCACGTAGGCGAGCGCGAGCCCCCCCACGCCGCGCGCGAGCCTTCGTCGCCACGGTGCCACGGGGAAAGCATAAGGGAGCGGCGAGCGTTTCGGGGGCGTGGCCTTCCTTACATGTCGCACGACGCCGATTAGATCCTTCGCCGCGTGCGCCCGTATCTCTCGGCATGTGGAAGAAGGGCTCCCCCGCACCGACGCGCCCCGTCGATGCCCCGTCGCGCACGCTCGTCGCCGTGGCGCCGCTCGCCGCGCTCGGCGCGGTGGGCGGTGTGGCCGTCGCGGCGCTGGCCGCCGGGATCGCCGGCGCCTCGCCGCTCCCCGGTGTCGCGGGTCACGGGCGGAGCATCTTCGATCGTGCCCAAGAGCAGGTGAAGGCGACGTACGAAAGCCTCCCCATCCCGTTCTTTCATCCGCCGGCCATCGCCGCGCGCCCCGCCGGTGCCATCGCGGCGCCGCTCCGCCCGTACCCGATGATCGCGTCGACGATCGGGGCGCCGCCGCCTCCCCCCGCTCCGCCGATGGGCGACGAGAGTGGTGTGCTCGGCGCGAGTGATGGTGACGTGCACGTCGTCGCCCCCCCGGCGCCGCGGCCGACGAAGGGGCCGAGCCTCGCCCACGGAAGCGCGCGCTTTCAGTCGACGCGCGCGAGCAAGGGGAGCGTCTCTCCCGCCTTGCCGAGTCGGCACTCGTCGAAGGCCGGCGCGTTGTCCGGCGCCTCGGGCCCGACGTAGATCGTCTTCGCGCCGTGCGCGCGTGCGACGCGCACGAAGCTCGCCGCCGGATACACCGCGCCCGACGTCCCCACGGTGAGAAAGATCTTCGCCCGAGCGAGCTCGTCAGCGATGCGATCCATCTCGAAGGGGATCTCCCCGAACCAGCAGATGTGAGGCCGGAGACGAGCGCCGCAGCCGCAACGCGGGAGCGCGCCGAAGTAGGTGGCGCGATCTTCGTGCGGCGCCGTGCGCGTGCACGCGTCGTCCTCGCAGCGGCTCTTCATGAGCTCGCCGTGCATGTGCACCACGCGCTTCGAGCCCGCGAGCTCGTGGAGCGGGTCGACGTTCTGCGTGCAGAGGAAGAACGCGTCGCCCAGGGCCTGCTCGAGCTCGGCGAGCGCGAGGTGCGCCGGGTTCGGCGTGCACGTCGCCGCTTGCGCCCTTCGCTCGGAGTAGAAGCGCCACACGAGCGCGGCGTCCTTCGCCCATCCTTCGGGCGAGGCCACGTCTTCGAAGCGATGCTTCTCCCACAAGCCGTTGGCGTCGCGGAAGGTGGCGATGCCGCTCTCGGCGCTGATGCCCGCGCCGGTGAGGACGAAGACGCGCGTCCCTTTCGCGATCGCGAGCGGCGGAAAGCTCGACGCGGGCCCGACCTTCACGACGTACCGCGAGACCCCCGAAGGGAGGCCGGCAAATCGCCCACGGTGTGCGCGCCGCTCGTGTGCCAGTGCTCGCGCGCGTAGATGACCGCGTAGGCGATGGCGCTGACGACGTTCGTCGCCGCGACGCAGGCGAAGAGCGAAGCGAGCGACCCGCCGAGGGCCGCCACCACGATGCACAAGGGGAACTGAAGGAGCAGGATGACGGCGAGGTCGATGTACATCGTCGTCCGCGTGGCCCCCGCGCCGGCCATCGCGTTCCCCAGGACGACCCCCACGCCGAGCCCGAGGTAGCTCGGCGCCACGACCTTGAGGTACTGCATCGCGATCGCGAGCGGCGCCGGATCGTCGTCGAAGACGCGCAGGATCCCGCCGCCGGCGACGAGGAGCAGCGCGACGAGCAGGAGGTTCGTCACGCCGTCGTAGAGCGCGGTGAGCCAGCCGCTCCGCGTGGCGCGGCGGTCTTTGCCGGCGCCGAGGTTCTGCCCGACGAAGGTCTGCGCCGCGCTCCCCCATCCCATCGCCACGAAGAGCGCCATCGTGTCGACGCGGAAGACGACGCCGAGCGCCGTGGTCGCCGTCTGGTTGGTCTCGGTCGTGAAGTAGCGCGCGACGAGCGAGTTCACGAGCAGCATGGCGGCGATGCGCACCACCATTTGGGCGCTGGTCGGCCACGCGATGCCGACGAGGCGCTTGATCTCTTTGGGGTCGGGTCCGCGCGCCCCCTTGGGCGGCCGCACGATTTTGAAGCGCTGCGCCAGCACGATCACGTTCGGCACGAGCACGAGACCGCGCGCGATGATCGTGGCCCACGCCGCGCCGAGCATCCCCATGTGCGGGATGTGGAGCGCCACGGCGATGGGGCGCGCCCAGGCGAACTGCGAAGGCGAGGGGCCGGGCCCGTAGATCATGACGATGGCGAGGAAGACGTTGATGACGTTCCCCCCGACCATGAGCGCGACCGGGGTCTTCGACGAGCCGAGCGCGCGCTGGATGCTCGTGAGCTGGAGCAAGAGGAAGATGGAGAAGCTCCCGCCGACGATGACGCGGAGGTAGCTCGTGGCCACCGCGGCGACGGCCCCCTTGGCGCCGATGACGTCGCGGACGAGCGGGCCGGCGAAGGCGATCCCGAGGAGCGCGAAGAGCGCGCTCAACCCGAGGACGATGAGGATCGACTGCCACGCGGTGTGTTGGATCCCCTGCGTGTCGTTCTTCCCTTTTTGATTCGAGAGGACGGCGCTCGTCGCGGTCGAGACGCCGTAGCTCAAGATGGTGCCGATGGCGGCGACCTGATCGCAGATCCCGAGCGCGCCGATGGCCGCCCCGACTTCGCTCGGCGGGAGCTGCCCGACGAGGTAGGCGTCGGCCAGGTTGAAGGTCGTTTGCAGCGCCATCCCCACGGCCAAGGGGGTCCCGAAGCGGGCGACCTCGCGCGCGAGCGGCCCCTCCAAGATGCGCTTCGTGGCCGCGTCCGACATCCGAGAGGGGCAATCTAGCGCATCCGCGCCCGCGCCCCGAGCCCTCTTGGGGCGGCCCCGACCGGGCGGTTCCTCGGCATTTTTGCCCCCCGAGTTGCCTCCCCGGGCTGCAGGGGAGTATGAGAACCAAGTGAAGTTGCGCCCGAAATCCGAGGCGGACACCTCCCGCGAAGGCTCTACGGCCCCCGCGCGCGAGCCGGTCGATCCGCGCCCTTCGCGTCGCGAGCTCCTCACGCGGCTCGGCGGCGCGGTCGGCGTCCTCGGTGCGGCGGGCGTCGCGGGACGCCTCCTTTGGGACAAGGGGGGCTACGGCGCCGCGGGCGGCGTGGGCGCGCGCCAGGTCCGCGACTACCGCCTCGCCGACGTGCAGAAAGACAAGGAGCACGCCGAGCTCGCCATCGCGCGCGGCGCGCGCCAAGGAGAGGCCGGTCCGCTCTCCGCCGAAGAGCTCGTGAAGAACGCGCTCGCGGCGATGGGCGGCATGGGGCGCTTCGTGAGCCGCGGCGACGTCGTCGTGGTCAAGCCGAACATCGGCTGGGACCGCCTCCCGGTGCACGCCGCCAACACGAGCCCCGACGTCGTCGGCGCGGTCGTGAAGCTCGCCTTCGAAGCCGGCGCGAAGAAGGTCGTGGTCGCCGACGGCTCCTGCAACGATCCCGATCGCTGCTTCCAGCGCTCGGGGATTTGGCGCAAGGCCTACTCCCTGGGCGCCGAGGTGGTGCTCCCCGCCGAGCATCGCTACCGCACGATGCGCCTCCAGGGGGACGTGCTCGACGAGTGGCCGGTCTTCACCACGCTCGTCGACGCCGACAAGGTCATCAACGTCCCTGTCGCCAAGCACCACAACCTCGCCAAGTTCACCGCGGCGATGAAGAACTGGTACGGCGTGCTCGGCGGGCGGCGCAATCGGCTCCATCAGAACATCGACACGTCGATCGCCGATCTCGCGACCTTCATGCGCCCTTCGCTCACCGTGGTCGACGCCGTGCGCGTCCTCGTGCGCAACGGCCCGCAAGGCGGCAACATCGACGACACGCGCGAGATGCACACCGTCGTCGCCTCCGTCGATCAAGTCGCCGCCGACGCCTTCGCCTGCACCCTCATCGGGCAGCACAGAGACAACCTGCCGTACCTCAAGATGGCGCACGAACGCGGCATCGGAACGATGTACTGGGAGAACCTCCGCGTGAAGGAGGTCTGAGGGTGGACGCGCGCGGGGACGAAGTGACGGGGCACGCTCCGCACGCGGGTGTGCGACTCGACGCGGACGCGATCACGCGCGCCGAGCACGTGCACGACGTCGTCGAGCCGATCCCGTGGAAGAGCGGCGTCCCCGGCGCGGTGCCGGCGATCGATCAAGACACGACGTGGCACGTCTCCACCGCGGCGATGCCGACGGCCAAGGCGGAGTCGGTCGCGCAGGTGGAGTCGCCGCCGTCGACCGCCAAGAAGAGCGGATGTGCCTCCGGCGCGTGCGGATGTGGGAAGAGCGCTTCGCCAAGTGCTTCCGTAAGCGGGGCGCCGTCCACGCTCGCTGCCGCTGCCGGTGCCGGTGCCGGTGCCGCTTCGGCTGCGGGCTCGGCTTCGTTCTTCGCGCGCTTCCTGCCGAAGCCGAAGAAGCTCCTCGGCTCCGGGATCCCCGCGCGCAAAGTGATCCGCGGACTCGTCTGGGCGCGTCGCGCGTCGCAGATCGGCTTCTTTGCGCTCTTCATGTACTTCCTCTTCCAGACCGGCTTCCGCGGCACGTTCGCCGCGCAGGCGGACACCCCGGTGCGCTTGCCGCTCCCGGTGGAAGGGTTTCTGCTCGCCGATCCGTTCGTCGCGGCGATGACGGTGCTCTCGACGCACACGGTCTACCGCGGGCTCCTTTGGAGCGTCGGGCTCCTCGCGCTCACGCTGGTCTTCGGGCGCGTGTTCTGCGGGTGGATCTGCCCGTTCGGGACGCTGCACCACTTCTTCGGGTGGATCCTCCCGTCGCGACGCGGCCGCGGAGGCCCGCGCGTCGAAGCGAACAAGACGCACACCTACCAGCGCGCCAAGTACTACTTGATGTACGCGTTCCTCGTCGCCGCGGTGGGTGGGAGCGCGATCGGCGGGCTCTTCGATCCGATCTGCATCGCGGTTCGATCGATCGGGCTCGGCGTCATCCCCGCGACGCAGTACCTCACCGGGCGCGGGCTCACCGCCGTCGACGCGGTGCACGTGCGCGCGGTGCAGGGGGCGTCGGACGGCACGCAGGATTTCCTCGCCCACGCGGTGTGGCAGTCGCGCCAGTTCTACTTCCACCAGACGTGGTTCATCGTCTTCTTGCTCGTCGCGGTGCTCTTCGCGAACCGCTTCATCCCCAGGTTCTGGTGCCGCGTGCTCTGCCCGCTGGGCGCGTTCCTCGGCGTGTTCGCCCGCTTCGCGCTCTTCGGCATGGAGAAAGACCATGCAAAGTGCACGGACTGCAACCTCTGCCTCGTGAACTGCCAAGGGGCCGATAGCCCGCAAGGCGGCGTGAAGTGGCGCCAAGACGAGTGCCACATGTGCATGAACTGCGAGACGTCCTGCCCGGAGGACGTCATCAAGTTCCGCTTCCTTCCCAATCGGAAGAGCGCCATCACGAAGCCCGACACCGAGCGACGAACGGCGCTCGCGTCGATCGGCGCGGGGGCGATGTTCCTCCCGGCGGCGCGCATCGCCGACGCCCTCGACGTGAACTACGCGTCGAAGGTGATTCGCCCACCGGGCGCGGTGGAAGAGCGCGCGTTCCTCGAGCGGTGCATCCGCTGCGCCGAGTGCATGAAGGTGTGCCCGAACAACGCGCTCCACCCGGCGTTCTTCGAGGCGGGCGTCGAAGGGGTGTGGACGCCGATCCTCATCGCGCGCATCGGCTACTGCGAGCACTCGTGCGTGCTCTGCGGCCAGGTGTGCCCGACGGGGGCGATTCAGAAGATCACCGAGAAGGAGAAGCTCGGCATCGGCGTGCCGCCGGTGAAGATCGGGACGGCGTTCTACGACCACGGGCGCTGCTTGCCGTGGAGCATGGGGACGCCGTGCATCGTGTGCGAAGAGTTCTGCCCGACCTCGCCGAAGGCGATCTGGGTCGAAGAGGTCGACGCCGACGTGCGCGAGCCGACCCCCGGTCCGAACGGCGAGCCGCCGGCCTACAAGAAGGTGCACTTGCAGCGGCCGCACGTGGACCCGAGCCTCTGCATCGGCTGCGGCGCGTGCGAGAAGGTCTGCCCGGTTCAGGATCAGCCGGCCGTGTACATCACGAGCGTCGGCGAGACGCGCAGCAAGACGAACGTCATCTTGCTCGAGAACACGAACTACAAT
>CAZHHD010000037.1:0-64729 GCA_964531795.1 uncultured Polyangiaceae bacterium
CCCCACCAGGGTGGGCTAGGGGCCCGAGTCGAACGTTCGTCGGCATGCCGACGAATTTCAGACTCGGGACACTAGCGTCGCGCGCGACGACGGCCTTGAAGCTCGAGGCCGATGATCGCGAGATCGGTCGCCGCGCGGAACATGCCGCCGGCGCGGAGCTTCGATCCGCCCACGTCTTCCCAGCGGTGCAGCGGCACCTCGAGAAAATCTTGGCGCGTGAGCGGCGGATGGCGCGTCGTGCCCGTCAGCAAGCGGCCGATGAGCTCCACGTCGAAGGCCCACCGCGAGCGGAAGGGCTCGCGCAGCACGTCGTCGAGGAGCGGCGAGGCCTTGAAGAACTTCGCGCCGCACTGCGTGTCGTAGAACGGCTCGTGGAGGATGGTCGAGGCGAAGGTGGCGAACACGCGCCCCAAGTAGTGCCGCGAGGCGCGGCGACGAATGTCGCGCCCGATGAGCGCCACGCGCGCGGCCGTCACCACTTGCACCGGCTCGGCGGCGAGCTCGTCGCGCAGGCGAAGGAGCTCCTCCGGCGGAGTCGAGAGATCGGCGTCGGCGTAGGCGACGATGCGCGCGCCGCGCTCGAGGGCGTGGCGCATCCCGTGGCGCACCGCTTCCCCCTTGCCGCTGTTGCGCGAGAGGCCGAGCGTCTCGACGCGGCCGCCCACGGCGTCGGCGCGCGAGCGAAGGCTGCGGAGCGTCTCGGCGGTTCCGTCGCTCGAGCCGTCGTCGACGAAGAGGAGCCCGAGATCGGGCGCGCGTGAGAGCTCGATGAAGCGCGCGACGTCGAGCCTTCGCTCTTCGTTGTAACAGGGGACGACGAGGGTGGTGGAGGGCATGGGTTCGATCGAGGTCGGGCGAAGGTGGAACGTGGAGTCGAGGATCTAGGGGACGTCGGGCGGCGGTCCGTCGCCCTTCTCTTGCCACTCCCCCTTGCGGCGCCAGAGCTCCCAGTCCCCCTCTTTGCGCAGGCGCACCGCGTGGTCGCGTGCTGCGTCCATTTGTTGTGGGGTGGGGTTCCAGCCGTGGACGAGAATGAGCTCTTCGTTCTCCCAAATCTCCGCCATGCGCGGCCAGTCGGGGGAGTGCCACGTGATGCGGTGCGGATCGACCCCCTCCTTGTAGCGGATGGAGCTCGTGGAGACGATGGCAGGATTGTCGGCCACCTGACCGAGCCGGTCGGCCATGTAGTACTTGTCGACGTGCCAGTTGGGCTTCCACTGGAAGACTTTGCTGGTGTCGGGCATGACCTTCACCATGTGGAGCGTCTTCCGGTAAGGCGCGGGCTCGAGCACGAACTCGAGCCCGTGGGCCTCGGTGCGCTCGAACTCGACGAGGTTCGCGAACCACACGGTGAGCGCCTCACGGGTGAACCACATCGTGCCGAGGACGATCGCCCAGCGCGCGATGCGCGACACGCGCGCCGGCACCGGACAGGCGAGCGCGGCGACGAACCACATCGAGACGCCGATTTGCCGTGAGCCGACGACGGGGTTCGTGTCGATGGCCTCGGGCAGGTAGAAATACGAAACGAAGGTGAGCACCCACGCGATCTCGAGGACCGGCGGGCGCTTCCACGAGTGGAGCCGCGCGAGCACGAGCGCGCCGGCGACGAGGAAGCACAGCTTGTAGAGGAGGACGAGGTCGTCGTCGTTGACCGTCGTCTTCGCCGCGTACGTCCAGAGATCGTGAAACAGCGCCGAGGTCGGCTTGAAGTAGGCGCCGAAATCGTTGTCGAGCCCGGAGGTGACCGCGGTCACGCTCCCCTTCGTGGCCCCTTCCCCGAAGGCGAACTGGTACCAGCGGAAGAAGACGGCGAGCGACGGCAGCACGGTGAGCAGCGAGATGCCGGCGATGCGCCCCCCCATCACGAGCCGCTCCTTGACGGGCCCGCGCACCTTCACCGCGGCGCCGGCCCGCGGCGGCGCGCGGAAGAACTCCGGGCGCACCATGGCCCACAGGAAGAGGCCGAGCGTCAGCGCGATCGCCAACGCGCCACACCACAAATAAATGTGCGCGTGCGACAGGAAGACGAACACGAAGTTGAGGCTCGCCACGAGCACGCGACTCCACGTGGGCCTGAGGAGCGCGCGGTAGAAGAACGGCACCGAGAGGACGAGGAACGGCGCGGCGAAGAGCAGGTTCGAAAACCCCGCCGTGTAGTTCATGTTGTAGACGAGCGGCACCGCGAGGAGCGAAGGCCACGCCGAGCGACCGAACACGCGGAGGGCGTACAGGTTCGCGAGCGGAACCCCCGCCACGTAGAACACCATGCACACGCGCACCGCGCGGGTGACGCCGATGTGCCGGCCGAGGTGCCCCGCCACCGTGTAGAGGAACGAGTTGGCGTAGAACGGATCGGGCCGATCGTAGAGCGCAGGGTAGAGCGAGCCGGGGCGGTCGTAGTCCGCCACCACCGCGCTGAGCCCGACGTGGTGCCCCATGTCCTGCATGGGCTGGAACTTCCAGTGCCAATACATCCACACGCTCACCGCGAGCGAGACGGCGAGCGCGAGGAGCGGCGTCAGCATGAGCGGCTCGGCGTCGGGATCGTCGTTGGGATCGATCCGCGCGAGGAGCCGGCGCATCCACGCGTGTCGAGCCACGAGCCACAACCGCAAAAACGACGTCCTGTCCCACACGGCTTGAAGCGCGGCGCGCGCGCGACGAAGCGGCGACACCGGCGCGATCACGACTTCGGGCTTCGCGAGCGGCTCGGGCTTCACCTCGCTCGACGCGGGCTCCTCGGCGGACTCCGCTCGCGGCTCGGCAGCCCCCTCCGGCTCGCGCTCTGGGTCGCCCCCTTCGGGCGTGTCGGGCCCCTTGGTCTCCATCCGGTCCGGGCCCTTACGTAACACACCGGCGGCCCTGGTTTCGCGGTATACAGCCGCGCGGCATGACTGCGCAGGTGGCCCCCCCCTCCCCCGCGGAGCCCCCGCGGTCCGCGGAGGCGAAGCCGCCGCGCGCGCCCCGCGCCACCGCGACGCGCGAGCGACGCGAGAAGCGGCTCGTGCGTGCGTTCTTCTTCTTCACCTTCTTCGTCTACACCTGCGTCTTTCCGTACATCGCCTCGTTCAACAACCCGAACGAGAACGTGCGCGTCTACATGGTCATGGCCATCGTCGAGCAGCACACGTTCCGCATCGACAAGATCCTCGAGCGGCACGGCTACGTGAACGACATGGCCAAGGCGCCGGATCCGGTGACCAAGGAGCCGCACCTCTATTCGATCAAGGCGCCGGCGGTGAGCTACCTGGGCGCGCCGGTCTATTGGGCGTTCACCAAGATCGCGCCGCACTTCGGCCACCCCGTGCCCACGCCGGCGAGCCCCAACGAAGAGCGCGTCTTCTGGTTTCGCGCGACGGTGCTCGTCTTGCGCCTCTTCGTGGTGCAGCTCCCCGCCTTCTTCTTCCTCGTGTGGTTCGAGCGCTTCCTCCGCGGCGTGAGCGACGACGTGGTCCTGCGCCTGACGAGCGTCGCCGCCGTGGGCCTCGGCACGAACTTCCTCGCGTACTCGCTCATGTTCGTGAGCCACACCTTCTTCGGCCTCACGACCTTCGTCTCCTTCGCGCTCATCCTCCGCGAGCGGGAGCGCTCCAAAGGTGACGCCAAGCGAAGGCGCGCCAAGATCGCCTTCCTCGCCGGGCTCTTCGCCGGGCTCGCGACCTTGTCCGAGTACCAGGCGTTCCCGGTCTCGTGCGTCCTGGCGATCTACGCGTTCACCACCTTCTGGCGGCCGACGCGGCTCCTCGCGTACCTCGCCGGCGCCGGCCTCAACGCTGCCGCGCTCATGTTCTACCAGTGGCGCTGCTACGCGAACCCTCTCACGCCCGGCCACAAGCTGGCGGAAAATCCCCAGTTCGCCGCGTGGCACCAGTCGGGCTTCTTCGGCTTGAGCACGCCGTCGTGGGACATCTTCCGCGATCTCTCGGTGAGCCACGGCTACGGGTTCTTCGGCACCGCGCCGTTCATGTGGCTCGGCCTGCTCGCCGTCCCCTTCGGCCTCTTCGCTTCACGCGGCGTGCGCGGCACGCGCGGGACGCGCGGTCAGAAGCGCCTCGCCACCTTCATGTGGCTCTTTGCGATGCTCGCGCTCTGGCTCCCCATCAGCGCGGCCATCAACTGGCGCGGCGGGTGGACGCTCGGTCCGCGCTTCTTCGGCGCGGCGCCGGCGTTCTTCGCCTTCGGCGCGCTCGGCGCCATGGAGCACCTCGCCGGGCGCTCCAGGCTTCGTCGCGCACTCCTCCGCGGAATCGCCGGCGGGCTGACCGTCGCCGGCGCAGTCCAGCTCGGCTTCACGTCGCTCGTCTTCAACACCTTCCCGGAGAGCGTCACGCGCCCGCTCCTTCAAATGGCGGTCCCCCTCGCCCACCTCGGCTTCGTGCCGCACCACGTCGGCGAGCTCCTCGGCTTCACCGGTACGGGCGGCTGGTACGTCGTCGTCGCCTGCCTTTTTTTGGCGACGCTGCTCGCGGTGCTGTGGCCGTCGCGCGATCATTGGGTCAGCTACGCGGTCCGTGCGGTGCTCGTCGTCGGCTTCGCCGCCATCGGTCTTCGCCCGGCGGTGACCGAGCCCGACGCGGTGGAGCTCACCGACGCCGGCGTCAGCGGCGAGGCTCACGTGCAAGATCTCCGCTTCTTCATGGGAACGTGGGAGCCCCAAGGGCGCGATCGCTTGGCGGTGCTCCGCGAGGAAGCCGAGCGCTACGGAAAGCGCGGGCCGTGCCTCTGGTACCGCTTGGCCGATCTCGAGCGCTCGGCGGATCTCGCCGAGGAGGCGCTCCGCGACGAGACGCGCGCCGGCGGCGCCCCGCGGAGCCAGTGCACACGGGCGACGTTCTGAGCCATTATCCCGCCGCACGATGCGCCCCCCCGCCGAGCCCGTGATCCGCCCCGCGTGGGCCCGCGCGATCGGGCTCGCGTTCGTGGCGCTCCTCGTGAGCGGCTTTGCGTGGTGGCCAATGCTCGCCGCCTACCCCGCGACGCAAAACGGCGACGGCCAATACTTTCATCGCATCGTGGAGTCGGCGCGCGTCAGCGTGACGCGCTACCACGAGCTCCCTTTGTGGAACCCCTTCGAGTGCGGAGGCGTGCCGCTCTGGGACAACCCGCAGTCGATCATCGCCGCGCCGCTCATGTGGCTCTCGCTCCTCGTCGGCGGCAACACCACGCGCGGCATGGAGCTCTGGTACGTGAGCCACTCGGCGCTCGGCTTCGCCGGCATGTGGCTCTTCGCGCGCCACGAGCTCAAGGCGTCGCGCATCGCGGCGTTCTTCGGCGCCACCGCGTGGGCCTTCTCCGGCTTCCACCAGCACCACGACTCGGGAGGCCACGCGGCCTTCGTCTCCTTCCTCTACTTCCCCCTCGCGCTTCTTTTGTGGCGCAAGGCAGAGAAGGACTTTCGCGCCGCCATCGGCCTCGGCTGGCTCTTCGCGTGGATGATCTTCGAAGGCGCGGTATATCCGCTCCCCCACTTCGGCTTGCTCCTCGCCGCCGAAGCCTTGACCCGCGCGTGGCCGCCGCGTCGCTTCCTCGCCATCGTCCGCGCCGGCGTCATCGTCGGCCTCGTCGCCCTCACCGTGGGCGGGCCGCGCTTTCTCCCGGTGATCGATCAGCTCCGCGCCCACACCCGCTCGATCGGTCCCGAGGGGGACCACCTGATCTGGGACACGTTCAAGGACATGTTCCTCTCGCGCGACCACGGCCGCTTCGTGCCGGGGCAGCAGTACGTGTGGACCGAGTACGCGACCTACCTCGGCCCGGTCTGTCTCGTCTTCGCGCTCATCGGGTTCGTCACCGGGGGTGTCGAGCTCACGTGGATGGCTGCGCTCCTCGCGCTCTCGGCGGCGCTCATGTGCGGCCACTTCGACGAGCACGCGCCGTGGTCGATCCTGAAGGGGCACATCTTCCCCTTCAAAGAGATGCGCGTCCCCTCGCGCTTTCGTCTCGAGGCGAGCTTCTTCGTCGTGGCCTACGCGTCGGTCGCGGTCGATCGCTTCGTGCCGCGCGTGGCGTGGCTCCTTCGCTCGGAAGAGCGCGTGCGCGCGCTCCGTACGGTGGTCGTAGGCATGGCCCTGCTCGGCGCGGGCGACATCGTGAGCGAGGGGATCTACCTCTTCCCGCAGTTCTTCACCTCGTCGCCCGAGACGCCCGTCACCCCTTCGGAGCGGCTCTACTTCGGCGGCGCCGGCCAGGCGGCGTTCCTCGATCAGCCGCGGCAGAATCGCGGGCGCCTCGGGTGTTGGGACGAGTGGGGCTTCGGCGAAGGGGCGCCGCTCTGGGAAGGCGACGTCCCGCAGGCGCTCGCCGTGCACAACGGCGACGTCGCCGTCGAGGTCGGAAACCGCACGCAGAACACCTTCACCATCGACGTCGACGTGAAGCGCCCGGGGCGCGTGCGCGTGAACAGCACCTACGATCGCGGCTGGCAGACGGACCTTGGGACGCTCGCCGAGGACAACAAGGAGCTCGTCCTCGATCTCGAGAGGCCCGGGCGCTACCGCGTCCACCTCCGCTACTGGCCGCGACACCTCACGCTCGGCTTCGTGCTGGCCGCGCTCGGACTTGCGGGATCGATCTGGGCGTTTCGGAAGAGGAGCTCGGCGCGCGTCTTCCGCGTGCTCAAAGAGCGGGCGCTGCGAAGGTATCGCACGCGTCGATCTTCCCCGCCTCGAGCCCCTTCTTGAACCAACGCGAGCGCTCCTCCGATGAGCCGTGCGTCCACGACTCGGGGTGCACCGTGCCGGTGGCGGCGCGCTGCAAGCGATCGTCTCCCACCGCGGCCGCCGCGCCGAGCGCCTCGTCGACGTCGCCCGCTTCGAGCAGGTGACGCTGCTCGGTGGAGTGCGCCCACACGCCGGCGTAGCAATCCGCCTGGAGCTCGAGGCGCACCGAGAGCCCGGTGGCGCCGGCGAGCTGCGAACGTGGCGCGCGATGCACCTTCTCCGAGGTGCCGAGGATCGTCTGCACGTGGTGACCGATCTCGTGGGCGATGACGTACGCCTGTGCGAAGTCCCCCTTGGCCTTGAAGCGCCGCGCGAGCTCGTCGAAGAACGCGAGGTCCAAGTACACCTTCTCGTCGCCCGGGCAGTAGAAGGGGCCCGACGCGGCCTCGCCCGTGCCGCACGCGGTGGGCGTCGACTCGGTGAAGAGGACGAGCTTGGCGTGGTAGTAGGGCACCCCCTTGCTCTGCGCCGCGAGCTCTTTGTCCCAAGTCTTCTGCACGTCGTCGAGCACGAAGGAGACGAACTGGACCTCTTTCTCCGCCGCGGCGCCCCCTGGCGTCGCGCTGGCGGCGGTGCCGCCGTGGAGCGCGCCGCCCGGAGTGCTCGGCGCGAGCGTGTTCCACACCGCGTTGCCGATCATGACGAGGACGACGATGGCGAGCACGATGCGCCCGAGCGTCGAGCGAAGAAGCCAGGGGAGGAGCGAGAGGAGGAGCCCGAGCCCTCCGCCACCGCCGCCTCCGCCGGTCGGCCCTTCGCCGCGGCGATCGACGATGTCGTCGCTCTCTTTGCCCGGTTCCCAGCGCATGGCGACAGTCAGTGCTTGGGGATGATCTCGTGCCAGGTGACGACGGCGATGAGGGTCAGCATCATCAAGAGCCCCACCGCGTGGACCCGCGCTTCGATCTTCGCGTCGGGCTTCCTGCGCGACGCCGCCTCGAACGCGAGGAACAAGAGCCTCCCGCCGTCGAGCGCGGGGATGGGGAGGAGGTTGAACCCGCCGAGGTACGCCGAGAGCGCGCCGAGGAACTTGAACGTGTCGCCGGCGCCGCTCCGCACCGCGCCCGCCGTCTCCTTCACGATGCCCACCGGCCCCGAGAGCTCGGCCTTCTCCTTGCCGGTCATGAAGCGAATGAGCCCGTAGACCGTGCCGTAGACGACCTTCGGCGGCTCCTTCAGGCTGAGCATCGCCGCTTCGCCGACGCCGACCTTGACCACGCGCGAGAGCGGGCCGATTTGGATCTTCCCCTCCATCTTTTCCCCCTTGGCCGCGGGGACGGGGAACCGGTGCTCTTCTTTGCCGTCGCGCTCGATGAGGACGTCGATCTTCTCGCCGGGGTGCCCGCCGACCGCGCGCTTCAAGTCGTCCCAGTTCTTGATCGACTCGCCGTTGACCGAGAGGATGCGGTCGCCGTCTTTGATGTCGGCGAGCTGCGCCGGGCCGCCCTCGGCCACGTTCACGTGCATGGTCGTCTCGTCCACGTCCAAACGGCCGCCGAGCAAGAAGCCGAAGAACATGAGCACCGAGGCGAAGAAGTAGTTCGCGAGCGGGCCGCCGGCGATGGTGACCACGCGCGCCCAGAGCGACGCGTTGGCGTAGCTCCCCGGATCCTTCGGATCGTTGTCCTCGTAGGGGTTCATCCCCGCGATCTGCACGTAGGCGAGGAAGGGGATGATCGCGACCTGGTAGACCGTCGGGCTCCCCTTCGGCTGGTGCTTCCACAGCGTGGGACCGAAGCCGATGGAGAAACGCACGACGCGCATGCCGAAGCGGCGCGCCGCAAAGTAGTGCCCCCCCTCGTGCACCACCATGAGGACCGCGAGCCCCAGCGCGGCGATGACGTACGAAGCGACCGACATTGTTAGGAAGTCTAAGTCGGCACGAAAGAAGGCGCCACTCTGCGCGGGGGCGCTCGAATCGCGTGATTCTGGGCGAAGAACGCGGCCTCGACACGGGCGAATCGGGCCTGAGCCCCGGGGGACGGCGGGCCACGCAGCGCCGTGACGCGCGACCGGCCCTTGCTCTACCGTGGCGCGCCATGTCCGGCCGGCACCTCCTCTTCTTCGCGGTGTGCACCGCGGCGTTGGGGAGCGCGCGGCCCGTGCGCGCCGAGGACGAGGCGAAGGCCCAAGGATCGGACGACGAGGCGACCGACGTCGTCGCCCGCGGGGACGCCGCGCTCGGGTTTCAGTCGCGCGCGTCGATGCGCGACGCGCGACGCGAGGTGACCGACGCAGCGAGCCTCCTCGAGCCCCTCCCTGGCGTGCACGTGCGGAGGCTCGGCGGCGACGACGGCTTCGCCACGCTCTCGGTGCGCGGGTCGAGCTCGAACCAAGTCGCGGTGGTGCTCGCCGGCGTGCCGCTGACCGGCGGCGGCGACCCGACGATCGATCTCTCCACCTTGCCGCTCTGGCCCGGCGCGCGCGCGCGCGTGTACCGCTCCTTCGCCCCCGCCACGCTCGGCCCCGGATCGCTCGGCGGCACGCTCGTGCTCGATCCGCCCAGCCCGCACGCCGAGCTCGGCACCGAAGTGTGGGCCGCGGCCGGCTCCTTCGGCGCGGCGCGGATGCGGGTGGGCGACGTGCGCGCGGTGGGCGCTCACGACGAAGGGCGCGTCGTGACCGGACTCAGCGCTTCACGGAGCGACGGGAATTTTTCCTACTACGACGACAAGGGGGCGCTCGTTCGCCAAGACAACGCCCAGCACGCGGGGGTGAACGGCCTCGTCGCCTATTCACGCCCCGTCCACTGGTCGCGCGGCGGCGAAGGATCGCTCACCGTCACCTCGCTCGCGCAGACACGCGGGCAGCACCTCCCGGGGAGCATCTCGTTCCCCACGCCCGGAGAGTACGTGGTCAGCACGCGCCTCCTCGAATCGCTCGAGCTCCGTGGTCCGCTCGCAGAGGGCGCGTGGAGCGTGCGCGGTTGGGGGCGCCGTGAGACCTACGATCTTCACGCCGGTCACGGCTCCGACACGCTCGGCTTCGCCGAGAGCGACACCACCATCACCGCCTTCGGCTCGTCGCTCGGTTGGCGCGGTCGTCCGCACGAAGCCTTGATCCTCGACGCGCGCGTCGAAGGCGCTGGGGAGCGCTTCGCTCCGCAAGGCATCGTCGGCGCGGCAGCGGCTCCCGGCGCGCGGCGCGTGTCGGCGGCGGCGGGCGTCGACGCGACGCTCCGCCTGACCGGCGCGTGGACGATCGGCGCGAGCGCGCGCGGCGACGTCTACGACGACACGATGCTCGTCGCCACCGGCGACTCGCACGGCGAGGCGCTCCCCACCGGGCACCTGGGGACCGACGTCACGCTCGGTCACGTCACCTTGAGCGCGCACGGCGGACGCGTCGCCCGCCCGGCGAGCTTCCTCGAGCGCTTCGGCGACCGCGGGAACTTCTTGGGGAACCCCGGCCTCGTCACCGAGTCGGGCGTCGTCGTCGACGCCGGCGCGCGCTTCGCCGAGCGCTTCGGCCCGCTGGGGATCGAGCTCGAGAGCGTCGGCTTCTCGAGCTGGGACGACGACCTCATCGTCTTTCTGGCCAACGGCGCGTCGGGCCGTCTCAAGGCGACGAACATCGGCCGCGCGCGCGTGCTCGGCCTCGAAGAGAGCCTCGGTGCGCGCCTCCGCGGCGTCTTCGGCGGCTTCGCCGACTTGCATGCAGCCTACACGGGGCTCGCGGCGACCAACGAGAGCGCGTGCGCCTCGGTCGTGGCGAGCGCCGCCGACTGCGAGCGCCCTCCGCTCCCGGGTCGCCCCACGCACGACGTCGTCACGGACCTCGCGTACACCTACGGCCCGCTCCGCGTGCGCTACGGCGTGGACGCCGTGAGCGGGATCCGCGTCGACCTCACCGGCGCGGTGGAGGTGCCAACGCGTGTCCTCCACTCCACCGGCGCGCGCCTCGAGGTGCCGCACGTGCGCGGGCTCACCCTCGCCCTCGACGTACGGAACCTCTTCGACCTCCGCACCGGGACGTACGCCGGCGCGGTGGGGCCGGTCGAGCGCGCCATCGGCGACACCTACGACTACCCGCTCCCCGGTCGTAGCGTGCTCGTGAGCGCGCGCTTCGTCACGGCATCGGATGCGCGTTGAAGAAGCTCACCATCGCGTCGGTCGCCGAGAGATCGTTCGACGTGCTCCCCAAGAACGGGATCGGCACGCCGCCGGGCCATGTGTGGCCGTCGCCCGCGAGCTTGCATTTCGTGACCTGTGCACCGCCCTGGCACGGCCCGTAGTCGGTGCAGGTGGCGTCCCCCTTTTGGTAGATGACCGTCCCCGCGCCGCTGCAGCCGTCCTTGTTCATCCAGATCGCCAGCGTGTCGTCGACCGAGCGGAACGTGAGCGGCAGCGCCACGCCGAGCGAAGGGCCGGGGGTGCCGCCGTTGTAGGGGACGATCGGATCGCTCGTGCCGTGGAAGTGGAGCACCGGCACCGGGCGCGAAGGGCGACACGCGTCGGGGTCGATGCCCTGCACGCCCGACACCGGCGCGATGGCGGCGAAGGTGTCGGCCATCTCGCACGCCAAGCGGTACGCGAGGAAGCCGCCGTTGGAGAAGCCTGTAGCATACACACGCTTGGGATCGACGCAGTAGTCGCGCTCGAGCCGCGCGAGGAGGTCCTTCACGAACCCGACGTCGTCGACGCTGTCGGTCCACGACGTGCCGCAGCAGTCGCCGGCGTTCCAGCTCGCCCCCACGCCGTCGGGGTACGCGACCAGAAATCCGTTCGTGTCGCTCGCCGGGTTCATCCGCGTGATGACCTCTTGCTCGGCGGCGTTCGAGGTGAAGCCGTGGAAGCTCAAGACGAGCATGGCGCCGGTCTTCGGGTCGTAGCCCTTCGGCACGTGGAGGAAGGTCGAGCGCGCGAGCCCGCCCGAGGTGAGCGCCACGGTGCGATCGCCTGCGCCCGCGGTCTTGCCGGTGCAGTGCACCACCGGGGGCGGAGGCACACCGGCGTCGTCCGCCGGGCCGAAGGTCGGGGCCTCGTGGGTCCCGCCGTCGGGATCGGGATCGCTCGTCGGCCACGGCGAGCTCGTCGTGCCGCTCTCGACGACGTAGCCGCCGTCTCCCGCGCCGACCCACCCGGGGCTCCCGCTCGCGCTCGTGCCGCACCCGGCGGCGCCCACGAGCGCCACCCCCGCGAGGAGCCCGAATGCCGGGCCGAGCACCGGGCCGAGGGGCACCCGAAGAGGCGCGGAGCGGGGCGCGCGGCGCATGGACCGGGCGGCTTAGCACGCGGCGATGCCTATGCTAGCTTCCGCTCCCCCAACGAGAGAGAGAACGAACATGACGCAGAGCGCAAATCCCGGGCAGAAGCAGCAGACCGCATCGGGGCCCGCCGGCGGCGGCGGTGGACCCGGGATCACGTTGACCGGCGGCGCGGCCATCCTCGCCCCCGTCACCGCGTTCCCCAACGGCATCCCCGGCAACGCGCTCGTGCTCATCCCGCTCGGCCCCAACGGCGCGCCGGTGGAGAAGAAGATCGTCGACGGCCCCGTCGCCCTCACGCAGGACGAAGTGTGGAAGCTCCTCGGCTTCAACGGCCCGGCGGTGCAGGTGCAAGACGATCAGGGTCGCCCCATCGCCATCGGCCTCGAGGATCTCCTCGCCGGTCTCGAGAAGCACTGGACCGAGAGCAAGGACGACTTGAACCGCGGGCGCATGTTCGCTCAGGAGCTCCTCAAGTACGGCCGCCACGCCAAGGCGGAGACCGTGCTCGCCAAGATCGTCGCCCTCGGCGGCGACGGCGAAGACTGGCTGGCGCTCGGCGTGTCGCAGCTCGCGCAGTCGAAGCTCGACAAGGCCGAGGCCACGCTCAAGGGGGCGCAGAACCTCCTGAAGGACAGCCCCTTCCCTTCGCTGCACCTCGCCAAGGTCATGCACGAGAAGAAGGACACCGCCGCCGAGCGCGAAGCGGTGGAGCGCGCCATCCAGATCGATCCGCAGTCGGTCGACGCTTGGGCGTACCTCACGAACTTCCTCCGCGCCGAGCACGGCGAGGAGAAGGCCACGGCGGAGATCGAAGAGCTCGCCAACGCGCCGGTCAACGCCAAGTCGGCGGCGGCGTACGTCGCCCTCCAGGGCTTCTACGCCAGCGACGAGAAGACGCGCGACAAGGCCGTCGCCTTCGCCAAGAAGGGCGTGGAGCGCGCGCCGGAAGACGCCCTCGCGCTCCTCTGCCTCTCGGCGCTCTACGGTCAGTCGGGCAAGCTCGACGAGGTCGTGAAGCTCCTCGCCCCCCACGAGGCGAAGATGCAGAAGGACGTGCGTCTCGCGCACAACTACTTCGAGGCGCTCTTCCAGTCGAAGGACCTCCAGAAGATCACCGCGCTCTTGAACAAGCTCGCCACGAGCCCGGTGCGCGAGGTGAAGCAGTTCGCCATCGAGCGCTCGCGCGCCATCTCGCAGATGCTCCAGCAGCAGCAGCAGGCGCTCGCCGGTGCCGGCGGCGGCGGCGGCGCGCGCCCCGCGACCTGATTTCCCCGAACGACGTAACGCCGGCGTCGCCTTTTCCAGGGAAAGGGCGGCGCCGCGTCGATTTTGTCGACCGCGGGTGATCAAACCGGCGGGGTCGTTCCATTCAAGCAGTCGACGTGGCTGCCAGGACCGAAGTGACCTTCCCGCTCTCCGTTGCGACGGCTCGCTCACCGCATGCTCGCGTGCGTGCCGCGATCGACGCGCATTACGACCTCTTGTGGCGCTTCCTGCGCCGGCTCGGTGTCCCCTCGGCTCATGTCGAAGACGCCGCGCAGGAGGTCCTCGTCGTCTTCGCGCGTCGCATCGGCGAGGTGACGCGGGGTGCAGAGAAGAGCTTCTTGCTCGCCACCGCGCTCAAGGTCGCGTCCGACGCGCGCAGAAAGCACGCGCGCGCCGCCGAGCTCCCGGGCGACGAACGCTTGGCCGCCGAGGTCCATCCCCAAGGAAGCGCCGAGGACCTCCTCGACCAAGCTCGCCGTCGCGCGTGGCTCGACGTCGTGCTCGACGCGCTCGCCGACGATCTGCGCGCGGTGCTCGTGATGTGCGAGCTCGAAGAAATGACGATGGCCCAGGTGGCCGAGCTCTTGGAGCTGCCTCCTGGGACCGTGGCTTCGCGCCTGAGACGTGCGCGCGAAGCGTTCGATGCCGAGGCGCGCGCGCTCCGTGCGCGACTCGCCCAGGAGATCTCGTGATGAAGAACCTGCCCGAAGATTTCGCACGCGCGCTGCTCGACGCGGCGAAGAACGACACGGCTCCGGCGGGGGCGAAGGCGCGCGCGCTCGCGGCCATCGGCGGCCCGATCGGGGGAGCTGCGAGCGCCTCGAGCGCGGCGGGCGCCACCAAGGCGACGGCGGTGGCCGGAGGCGCGGCGGCGTGGAAGTGGCTGGCGGCGGCGGCGGCGATCGGCGTCGTGGGGACGGGAGCCGAGGTGGCGCATCGCGCGCTGACCAAGCCCGTCGAGGTCGCGCACGTGGATCCGACTGTGGCGAGCGAGGTGACCAGAGAGCACGCGTCACTCCCGCCTTCGGCGACGCCGGGGAACGTGAACCGCGAGAACGCCGTGGCTCCTCACCCGGCGGAGAGCGCGGCAGCGAAGTCGTGCCGGGACGTGAGCCTCCCCGACGGCCCGCCGAGCGTTTGCTCCACGCGAGGAGCGCCGATGAGCCTCGACATCGTGAACGGCTGCTCGTCGGAGCGGGTCGAGGTCTACTGGGTCGACTACAACTGCAAGGAGGTGCTGTACCGGCCGCTTTCGCCGGGCGAGACACTTCACCAAGCGACCTACGACACGCACCCGTGGCGCGTGCGCGAAGCGGGGACGCACCGCTTGCTCAAGGAGATCGTCCCGACCGGTACGCCGCGACCGGCAGACGCGGGAGCGTCCCAGCCCGTCTCGCTCCCCGATCTCGTGGTGGGCGAGGGATCGCGCGCCGACGAAGGAGCTCCGCGCGCGTGCTCGGTGTTCGGCGAGAAGGCGACCATCCGCTTCAAGAACGATCGGCCCCACGATCCGGTCGACGTCTTCTGGGTCGACTACGACTGCCACGAGCAATTCAAGATGCGCCTCGAAGCCGGAAAGGACGTGTCGCAGAGCACCTTCGACGCGCACCCGTGGCGCATCCGCGACTCGGCGACGGGCGCGCTCATGGCCGACTTCGTCCCCAAGCGCGCCGACGAAGGGCCGACGTACGTCTACGTGCCCTAGCTCACCCTGGTGGGGACTCGGGACACGAACCTCATGCAATCTCGGCGGTGCCGCTCTTCTTGAGCAAGTAGAGAAAGAGCGGCCCGCCGAGCAGCGCCGTGACGGCGCCGACCGGCGGCTCGAGGTGCAGCCAGCGAAAGAGCGCGCGGCTCCCGAGATCGCACACCACCAGCGTCGCGCCGCCGGCGAAGAACGCGGCGGGGAGCGCGGCGCGTGCGTCGGGCCCGAAGAGGCGCCGCAGCGCGTGGGGCACGATGAGGCCGACGAAGCCGATCAACCCGGTGACGCTCACGATGGCGCCGACCACGAGGGAGCACGCGAAGAACGTGCGACGCTCGAGCCTCCGCACGTCGACCCCCAAGTGGCTCGCCCCCTCTTCGCCGAGCGCGAGCAAGTTGAGTCGCCCCGCGTCGTAGAAGAGGATCGCGCAGCCGATCGCCACGTACGCCGTGACCACGCCGAGCGACACCAGCGAAGGGACGTCGAGAAAGCCCATGAGCCAAAAGAGGAGCTCTTGCGCCTTCGTCGCCGAGACGATCGTCTTCAAGAAGGTGATCCCCGCGGCGGCGATGGCGTTCACCACGATGCCGGCGAGGAGGATCGACGCGCCGCTCGCCGCCCCTTCGGAGCGCGCGAGCCAGTAGACGAGCATCGTGGCCGAGAGCCCGCCGGCGAGCGCGAGGAGCGGCACCGCCGAAGCGCCGAGCATCGTGAGCCCGGAGAAGCCGAGCAAGATGGCGATCGTCGCGCCGAGCGCCGCGCCCCCCGACACGCCGAGGACGAACGGCTCGGCCAGCGGGTTTCGGAGCACCGTTTGAAACGCGAAGCCGACCACGGCGAGACCTCCACCGGCGACGCCGCCCAAGAGCACGCGCGGCAGGCGCGCGTCGACGACGATCACGCGGTCGAGCGAGGAGGGATCGGCGAAGGCGCGGGCCAGCGAGACAGGCTCGGCGCCGAAGGCCAACCCGACCAGCGTGGCCAGCACGAAGAGCGCGGCGGCCACGGCGAGCGGTGCGATGCGAGGGCGCGCCACGGGGGGACAGAGCCTAGGCGCTTGGCTCACTTCGTTCAAACGGACCGAGCATCGACCCACGGGCCGGCCACGCTGCGACGTCGCACGCAGGCCGTGGCACACGTCGGCACGGGGTAGCGGCGAAATTCCCCGCATTTGCGCGCGGCGCGCGATGGACCGGCGCGTGCTCTAGGGGTCGGCATGAGACACTTGCGCGCTTGTTCGTTGGGGATCGGGGTCATGGCCGCGGCGCTGTCGGTCGGTTGCGGAAGCGGCGGAGAGCGCACCGCGAGCACCGAGCAGGGGCTCGCCGTGCACCTCCAGCCTCTCGCCAACTGCAACGAGGTCGAGGCCTACGTTCGCCAGGCCGCCCTCGCCGACATGAACAAGCAGATCGACGACGCGCTCGCGTCGGCGCTCAAGGGGGACAACAGCAACTGCGCCTACGAAGACGGCGCAGCGGCCGGCGGGAGCAGCAACGGCGGCAGCGGCGGCTCGACCCCCCCCGCGGCCCCCAGCGGCAACGACAAGGCGACGAGCGCCTCGGGGACGAACAACCAGGTCGTGGGCGTCGACGAAGCCGACTTCGTCAAGAACGACACCAAGTACGTCTACGTCGTCTCGGACGGCGCGTTCCGCATCATCGATGCCTGGCCGGCGAGCCAAGCGCACGAGATCGCCAAGTTCCCCATCAGCGGCACGCCGACCAAGCTCTTCGTCGACGGCGATCGCGCACTCATCTACGCGTCGCTCCCCCAACCCACCTCGAGCACCGGCACCGCTTCGTCGCCGACCTACCCCGGCGGCGGCGGCTCGAGCTCGTGCACCTACGGCTACGAGTGCAGCTTCGACGGTGACGGGACGCAGACGCAGGTGACCGTGCTCGACATCGCCAACCGCGCGGCCCCCGCCTCGGTGCGCCAGATCAACTTCTCCGGCTCGCTCATCGCCGCGCGCCGCGTGGGCCACGCCGTGCACACGGTCGTGTCGTCGCTCCCCATCCAGTTCACCGGTTTGAGTTACCAGCCGGAGACCACGAGCCAGTGCGGCCCGGCCCCCACGACGCCGCTCGAGCGCCAGACCCTCATCCAAGCGTACGAAGATCTGCGCGCGAAAAATCGGCAGATCATCGTGAACGCCGACATCTCCGGCGCGCTCCCCAGCATCACGGACGCGCACGGCGGATCGCAGAGCTCGGTCCTCGCGCAATGCGGCGGCTTCTATCGCTCGAGCCAGAGCGACGGCGCGAGCTTCACCAGCGTCGTCTCCATCGACATGCAACAAGACGGGGTCGCGCCCACCGCGAGCACCATCGTGAGCCGCGCCGGCGCGGTCTACGCCTCGGCGGCGAGCCTCTACATCGCCGTCCCCCACGATCGCCCGGACCAAGGCGATTGGTACTACGGCATGGACACCGACAAGCAGGCGAGCACCGTGCACGCCTTCCGCATCGGCGAGACCCCGGGCCAGACCGGCTACGCGGCGAGCGGCGTCGTGAAGGGCGCGGTCTTGAACCAGTTCTCGATGGACGAGTTCGAGGGGCACCTCCGCATCGCCACCACCTCGGGCCACGATCCCGATCCGGACGTGAACAGCACCCTCACGGTGCTCGAGCCGCACGGGGCGAACCTCGACGCCGTCGGCAAGATCACCGGCATCGCTCCGCACGAGGACATCCGCTCGGTGCGCTTCGACGGGCCCAAGGGCTACGTCGTCACCTTCAAGAAGACCGATCCGCTCTACGTCTACGACCTCTCGGTGGCGAACGCCCCGCACGAGACCGGCGAGCTGCAAATCCCCGGGTTTTCGACCTACATGCACATGATCGACGACACGCACCTCCTCACCATCGGCTACGACGCCGACGATCAAGGATCCTTCGCGTGGTTCGCCGGCGTGCGTCTCCAGATCTTCGACGTCACGAACCCGCAGAGCCCGCAGCTCCTCCACGCGGAAGTGATCGGCACGCGCGGCTCGAGCTCGGAAGCCCTCACGAACCACCTCGCCTTCAACTACTACGCGCCGAAGGGGATCCTCGCGCTCCCCATGACGGTGTGCGAAGGCGGCAGCGGCGGCAGCTACGGCACGAACATGACCTTCAGCGGGCTCATGGTCTACGACGTGAGCGTGCAGAACGGCTTCCACCTCCGTGGCAAGGTCAGCCACCCCACCCCGGCGAACCAGAGCCAAGGCGGCTACGACAGCGTGTGCACCAACTGGTGGACCAACGCCTCGAGCGAAGTGAAGCGCAGCATCGTGATGGACAACGTCGTCTTCAGCGTCTCGAGCTCGCTCATGAAGGCGAACGACCTCGACAACCTGCCGCAAGACATCTCGCAGGTCTCGCTCACGCAGTGAGCAACGCGCGCCCGAAGCGAGGCTGGCCGAGCGCCGCTAGAGAAGGTTGCGCTCGTGGAGGATGCGAAGCCCCACGAGCGTCAAGGTGTCGTCGACCTCGCGAATGGTGCGGGTCAAAGGCGCGATGAGCGGCGCGAGGCCGCCGGTGGCGACGACGTCGCACGGGTAGCCGAGCTCGGCGATGAGCCGCTCGACGATGCCGTCGACGAGCCCCACGTAGCCGTAGACGATCCCCGACTGCATCGAGTGCACCGTGTTGCGACCGACGGCCTTCGGCGGGAGCGCGATCTCGACCTTGGGGAGCTTGGCCGCGCGTGCGAAGAGCGCTTCGGCGCTGATCTGGATCCCCGGCGCGATGACGCCGCCGAGGTACTCGCCCTTCGGCGTCACGCAGTCGAAGGTGGTGGCGGTGCCGAAGTCGACGACGACGATGCCGCGCCCCTCGTCGGTGCGCACCTTCTCGAAGGCGGCGACGGCGTTCACGATGCGATCGGCGCCGACCTCGCGCGGGTTCTCGTAGAGGATCGCCATCCCGGTCTTGATGCCAGGGCCGACCACCTTGGCCTCGAGCCCGAACGCGCGCCGCACGAGCCCCACCATCGGCTCGGTGAGCGAGGGGACGACGCTGGCGAGGATCGCCGCCTTCACGCGATCGGCGGCGACGTCGTGCATCGCCAAGAGCTGGCGCAAGACGACGGCGTACTCGTCGGCAGTGCGGCCGCGACCGGTCTCGACGCGGAACTGGTGCACGAGCTCCGTCCCCTCGAACAGGCCGTAGACGATGTTCGTGTTGCCGACGTCGATGACGAGGAGCATGGCCGACGTGCTTCGTAGCACACCGGCTCGCTTCGCCGCAGGCTCGCTCATGGGCGGAAGGTAGCAGGCGCGCGGGCGCCTTTCATCCACCGGCGCTCACGGGGTGACGGTCACGTCGGCGACGACGTCCCCTTCGGCCACGCTGTCGAAGTCCCCCTCCGCGGAGCCGACCTTCGCGTACTCGCCGTCGAGGTGCGGCGCGCGCGCCAAGGTGACGAAGATCTGGCTCGAGCCGGTGTCACGCCCCGCGAGGGCCATGCCGATGTCGTGCGGCGCGAAAGGGACCGGCGACGTCTCGCAGCGGAGCGCGTGCCCCGATCCGCCGTAGCCGTCGCCCCCCGGATCGCCGAGCTGCACGACGAATCCCGGCACCACGCGGTGCACGACGATCCCCTTGTAAAACCCGGCTCGCGCGAGCGCGGTCAAGCGCGCGGCGGTCACCGGCGCGAGATCCAGATCGAAGAGCAAGACGAGGCGCGCGCCGACGTCGGTGGTGAGCGTGACGCGCGTGGGGAGCGCGAGCGGCGCTCCGAGCTCGGGGGCCGCCTCGGACGGCGCGGCAGGCGACGCACACGTCGAGGTGTCGCCGAGCGAAGCCAGCACCTTCTTGGCGCGCGCACGAACCGTGACGTTCGCGTTCCCGCACGCCTTCTTCGCGGCCGCTTTGGTCTCGGGCAAGCCCAAGGCGGCGGCAGCATCGAGCAACGCCACGCGCGTCTCGACGAGATCCTCCGCCCACTCGTTGGTCAAGGCATGCGCGAGCGCCAAGGCGATCGTCTTGTCGATCTCTTTGTCGGGGCTCGAGGTGGGCGGCGGTGCCGCAGGATCGAGCGCCGCGCGCTTCTCGTGCTCGCTCACGGCGAGCGCGCGGTCGGGGTGCGCGGTCACGAGATCGGCCGCGGTGGCCACGAGCCCGGCCTCCTTCGCCGAGAGCGCCGCCACGATGGCCGCGCGCCCGGCGTCGCCGGCCTCGGGGTGGGCGGCGAGCCCGTCGATCGCCGCCTCGCGCACGCGGAGATGCGGACTCCTCGCCAGCTCTGCCCACGCGCGCCGCCGCTCGGCCACGAGCGGACGCTTGAGCACCGCCGCGAGGCGCGCGCTCTCGGCGATCTCAAGCCCTGCCGGCGCGCACTTCGCGAGCACCTCCGCGTCGTAGGAGCCTTTGGCCAGCGCGCCCGCCGCGGTGCAGCGGAGCTTCGCCCAGCGACGCTCGACCGCCGCCTTCTTCGCCGCATCGCCTTCGGGCGGGGCCAGGGAAGAGAGCGTGTAGAGTGCATGCTCCGCGGCGGATCCCGGGTCTGGAGGGAGGGAGGCGACGAGGACGAGGAGCACGTCGAGCTCGTCGCCGAGGAGCGCCGCGGGTTCGAGCTCCGTCTTGTCGGCGAGGAGGGTGACGAGGGTCGCTCCCGCGCTCGCGCGTCCGGTGTCGCTCGTTCCGAGCGCCCGCGCCGCCTCACCGCGCTCGGCCGCGCTGAACGTCCCTTTGCCGAGGACGACGCGCGCGAGATCCTTCACCCCCGGCGCTCCGACGCGACCGAGGGCGCGCACCGCGAAGATACGCTCCGACCCTGGCGCTTCGAGCGCGGCGCGAGCGACCTCCGCCGCGCGCGCGGCGAACGGCTCGCGGACCGACTTGACTCGACCGAAGGCGTAGAGCGCCGACGGGATCTTCGCGCGGCCTGCGCCCCCTTGCGCCGCGTCGAGGAGCGCGGTGAGCGCGTCGTCGCCGAGGTCCCCCCGACGAGCCGCGGCGTCCCCCAGGGCGAGCGACGCGGCCTCGCCCCACGCGGGGCGCGACTTGAGCCACCCCGCGAGTGTGACCTCGGCGGCCGGCGCGGCGGCGGCGCAGTGGCCGAGCGCGCGCGCGATCGCCACGCGGAGGTCGATCGACGACGCGGACGCGCTCGACGCGTCGCCCGCCGGACCGGCCGTCACGACGGCGTCGTCGGCGAGCGACGTCCCGCGCGCGGCGAGCGCGGCGACGTGCGCCGGCTCGTGCCCCTTGCAAGCGAAGCCGAGTCCGTAGGCGCCCCACGCCGCCGTCTCGGGATCTTCGTCGGAGAGCGCGCGGAGGAGCGGCGCGATCGCCGCCTCGTCGCCGATGCGCGCGAGGGCGCGGGCTGCGCGTCTTCGCACGACCACGTCGTGGCTCACGCGCCACGCCGGATCGACGTCGGCGGTGCGGCGGAGATCTTCGGCGCGGGCGATCGACCGGAGCACGTCTTCGCGGGTCGGCGCGGGGGCGACGCCGGCGTCCGACGTGGGCGCGCCGCCGGAGGGCTTGCACGAAGCCCCGGCGAGGAGCGCGAGGAGCACGAGCATCGTCGTCTCGAGCGTGAGGAGGACGAAGCGCGCGGCGATCCATTCGCGGGTCGAGCGCACCGAGCCGCGGAGGCGCGCGCGAGGACCGAGCGGCGCTGGGCTCTTGGCGGCGCTCTGGATCACGTCGAGCCCTTCGGCTTGGAAGTGACGCGCCGCGCGCTCCATGTGCCAGTCGCAAGTGACGAGGTGCACGCGGGTGACCCCGCGGCGAGCCAAGGCCGAGGCGGCGAAGCGGGCGTTCTCCGAGGTCGAGTGCGAGCAGCGCTCACGGACGATGCGTTCGCGCGGCACACCACGGAGGACGAGCTCCTCGGCCATGGCGTCGGCCTCCACGACCCCTCGCCACGCGCGTCCGCCGCTGGCCACGACCCACACCCGGCCTTCGGCGGCGAGCGCCCGGTAGAGCCGCGCCGCCGAGGCCACACGCCGGAGGAACGCCGCCGGCCGCGCACCGCCACGGGGACCGGTGTGCTTGCAGCCGAGCACGGTGATGGCCAAATCGCTGGACATTCGTTGGTCGCCGCCCTCCACGCTACGCATACCAAAGGGCCGCGCTGCCGAAACGGTTGACGGTCATGGCGGGGGGGGCCTATCACCATTATTCCGATGCGGATCACCTTCTGGGGCGTTCGCGGCTCGATCCCGTCTCCCGGTCCCCAGACGGTCGAGATCGGCGGAAACACGAGCTGCGTCGAAGTTCGCGCGGGCAACCTGCTCATCATCTTCGACGGGGGCACGGGACTGCGCCTCCTCGGCCAGAAGCTTTTGAAGGAGATGCCCATCACGGCGCACATCTTCTTCAGCCACGTGCACTGGGATCACATCCAGGGGTTCCCCTTCTTCGCCCCCGCGTTTGCCCCGGGGAACACGATTCACCTCTACGGCGGCAACAACGTCTCGCGCACGCTCGAAGAGACGCTCGCCGGGCAGATGGACTACCCGAGCTTCCCTGTCCACCTGAGCGAGATGGGCGGGCGCATGACGTTCGCCGATCTCTACGAGGGGCAGGTCCTCGAGCTCGACGCCGGCGACGGCACCAAGTTCAAGATCACCGCCGGCCGCGGCAACCACCCCAACGGCGTGTGGGCGTACCGCTTCGAGCACGGCGGCAAGAGCGCCGTCTACGCCACCGACACCGAGCACTATTCGGTGGTCGATCCCAAGCTCCTGAAGCTCTCCAAGGGGGCCGACGTCCTCATTTACGACGCCATGTACACCCCCGAGGAGTACGCGGGGACGGCAGGGAGCGGCGGACCGAAGGTCGGCTGGGGGCACAGCACCATCGACGAGGCCGCCAAGCTCGCCAACGCCGCCGGCGTCCGCCAGCTCGTCCTCTTCCACCACGATCCGGCGCAGAGCGACGCCGCGGTGCGCGAGAAAGAGCGCCGCACGCGCGAGTGGTTCGCCAACAGCGTCGCGGCGTACGAAGGCCTCACGCTCGAGCTCTGAGCGGCAGCGGCGGGCCGGGCCCGAGGCGCGGCTCGCCCGTCCGCCGATCGCGAAAAGGTTGCGGGCCCCTCCTGCCGTTTCGACGAGGTTGCGCGAAAGCGGCGCCCGAACCTCGCGATCTCCGCGTTTCTGTTGACGCGTTGCGTGGCACCGGCCGTGCAATCGGTCGTGTGGGGCACGAAACGACCGCACTTCGGTCGCAGCACGCAGCCCCGGGAGAGAGGACGCATGCCCTCCATCTTCGAAGGCGCCTCATTGCGCGCGTACCGCCAGAGTCTGAACGGAGTCGCGCCGCTCGATCGCGAGACCGAGCGCGCCCTCGCGCGGCGTTGGATCGCCGGTGACAAGCGCGCCGGGGAGAAGATCGTGGAGGCATGCCTCCCCTTCGTCATCTCCATCGCGCTCGAGTACCGGCGCTGGGGGATCCCGCTCGAGGACATCGTGCAGCAAGGGAATGTCGGCCTGCTCCGCGCGGCGAAGAAGTTCGACCCCGACAAAGAGTGCCGCCTCGCGACCTACGCCGCGTACTGGATCCGCGCCGAGATCCGCGAGTACGTGGTGCGCGCGTACCGCGTGGTGCGCCTCGGCACGACCAAGGCCGAGCGCCGCGCGCTCCGCGCCTACCGCACGACGCAGGAGCGTGATCCCGAGCGCCTCGCCGCGGTGTCGGGCCTCACGAAGGAGCGCGCCGAGATGCTCCTTCCGCTCCTCTCGGCGCGCGAGATGAGCCTCGACGCGCAGTCGCCCGACGGCGGCTCGCCGCTCGATCGCGTCGCCTCGCGCGCCCCCTCGCCGGAAGAGGAGGCCTCGGGAAACGAAATCCGTTCGCAGGCCTCGCGTGAAGTGGAAGGAGCGCTCGGCGAGCTCTCGGAGCGCGAGCTCCTCATCGTCCGCGAGCGCCTGATGAGCGACGACCCGGTCACGCTGCAAGAGCTCGGCACCCAGCTCGGCGTGAGCAAAGAGCGCGTTCGTCAGCTCGAAGAGCGCGCTCGGGGGAAGCTGCGAACGCGCCTGGAAGGGCTCCGTCAACACGCCGCGGGGTTCTGACCACGGCGTTCGCGCGCGAGATGCTCGCGAAGCGACCTGCTAGGCTGTGACCTCGTGCACCACGCACGGGGCTCACGGCGCTCATGACACAGGCTCGAAGCGGAGTGCGAGGGTCGACGACGATCGTCACGCTCGCGGCGGTGGGCGCGCTCGCCACCGTCGTGTGGTTCGGCGCGCGTCCGCCGCGCGTGCCGATCCCGACCGCCTCCGCGCCGAGCGCGCGCCCCGCACAGAATGCCGGCGACGCGGCCTCGGGCGACGATCCCGACGACAAGCGAAGCTCGTTCCGCCTCCCTACCGGAGCGCCGGCCTCGCTCACGTGCGACGAAGCACGCCGCGTGATCACGCAGGTGCACGAGGAGCTGGCGTACGCGCCCCCCCGCGTGCGCGCGGCGGCGCTGGCCGACGGCGCGGTGGATTGGCTCGATCCGCACGGACTGTGGAGCGCCACGCCGGGGTCGCCGGTCGCAAAATCGATCGATCGACGCGCCGCCGCGCTCGAAGGCGAGATCGAAGGCAAGAGCGGTCCGTGCACGGCCGCGCGCGCGGTCGGCGACGATCTCGTCCTGTGGATCGCCGAGCTGACGCGCATCTTCGACGCGGAGCGGGCCGGAGCCGCGAGCTTGGACAGCGCGAGCGCGACGACCATGTTGTTCGAGCCGATCGGCGACGGCGCGTCGTCGGGGCAGACGGCGCAGGCGTTCGCGGCGATGCTCGGCCGTCACGTCGGCGCGGCGGAGCGCGCGCTCGGCCCCGCGGCGGCGCCCTACGTGGCGGCGGCGCACGATCGCTTCTTGCCCTCCCTCGACGGCGAAGGGTGGGCCCGCGCGGTGCTCGCGGCGCTCGTCCGCGCGTACGTGCCTATCGTCGATCCGCACGGCGCGTGGGCGCCGCTCGACGAAGAGTCGAGCGTGTACGAGGTCGATCTCGACGCCCGGCCGCCGGTCCCCTTGTGGGACCGCGTCGCGCGAACCGCCCTCGGCGCGCGGGTCGAGGCGGGCGCGCTCGCGCCGCTCCGCGACGGCGACGTCGTGGTGTCGCTCGCCGGAATTCCGGTCGCCGGCCTGCCCATGGAGCAGATCGATCAGCTGGCGGTGGCGGTGGGCGACGCGCGCGTGCCGAGCGACGCGGTGGTCCTACGGCCGGGGGAGCCGGCGCCGCGCGCGCTCCGCCTCCGCACGACGGCGGACGAGCCGGCGAATGGCGCGGGCGACGAGAGCCCGCTCCCCGTGGCGCGCGTCCCCTACGGCGATGGCGATGTGGCGGTGATCGCGCTCCGCGAGGTGAAGGACGATCTCGGCGAGCAGATGACACGCGTGGTCGTGCGCGAGAAGGGGCGCGGCGCGCGTCCGCTCGCGGGGTTCGTGCTCGACCTCCGCGGCAACGGCGGAGGATCGACCGACGGCGCGAGCGCGACGCTCGGGCTCTTTCTCCCGGGAGCGACGCTCTTCCCGCTGCACAGGCGCGACGGCACGGTGGAGACCGAGCGCGCCCCCGAGCCGCCGCTCGAGCAGCGTTGGGCGGGACCGGTGGCGACGATCGTCGACGGCAACACCGCGAGCGCGGCGGAGATGATCGCCGGCGCCCTCGCCGCGTACAGGCGCGGGCCCATGGTCGGCAAGCCGACCTACGGAAAGGGCTGCGCGCAGGAGTACCAAAACGACGACGCCCAGGAGGGCGTGCTTCGCATCACGACGCTCCTCTATGCGCTCCCCGACGGGAGCGCGGTGCAGCGCGTCGGCCTCACGCCCACGGTGCGCATCCCGCTCTTCCCCATGCCCGGCGAGGACACCTCGGGCGAGACGGAGGCGAAGCTCGAAGGTGCGCCCCCCACGTGGCGCGGCCCCGACGTGCGGGATCCTCAGTTCATCGGCAAGGGGCCGCTCGTGTGGCCGAGCGTGCAAGACGTCGGGCCGTGCGACGACGCCGACGTGTGCCGCGCGCTTCGTGCGCTCGCGTCCGGCGGCAAGGTCGCTCGCGTCGCCGCCACCGGGAAGTGACGACGCGGAGCGTGCTTCACGCGTCGAAGAGCTTCGCCGCGCGGGCCCGCGCCAAAAGAGCGCCGAGCGCGTCGTAGCTCCCCGGCGGGCCGGGACGGAACTCGTCGACGCCGAAGACGCGCGCCAGCGAGGCTGCCCACCGCTCGTCGCGGGCCACGTGCACCAACGCCTCGGTGAGCGACGCCTGCACCTCGGCGGGGATCGAAGCGTGCGTGGCGATCACGTCGCAAGGGATCGGGCCAAAGCGCGCGAGCACGCGCACCGCTTCGCTCGCACCAGGCACGTGCGCGAAGCCGGAACGAAGCACCTCACCTCCGGAGCCGAGCTGGGCGAACGTCGCGGCGGTGTCGGCTTTCTCGTTCATGAGCGCGCGCACGGCGGCGTCGTGCGAACCGAAGAACTTCTCCTCGGTGAAGAGCGCGCGCGGATCGAGCCCGCGATCGAAGAGCTCGACCCGCGGGAGGACGTAGCCGGCGGCGCTCCATGGATCGACCCAGCCCGCCGTCGATCCGCGAAGATCCTCCGGTGAGGTCGCGGTCGAGTCCTTCCGGACGAGCAGCACCGACTCGTAGCTCGCCGACGATCCACGAATGTGGGTCACGAGCGGGGCGAGGACCCCTTCGTCGCGGAGCTCCACGAAAGGAATCGGCGGGAGCCACGCGACGTCGGCCAGGCGCTCGCGGAGAAGCCGCGCGAGCTCTCCGTACGAGAGCGCCACCCGCGGAACGATGCGCACGCGCGCACGCTCGGCGACCGCGGCCACGACTTCGGCCATCCTCGGCCCGATGGGCTCGGCGTTTCGCTGCCAGGTCACCGCGAAGACGAGAGGGGCCATCGCGCGATCGATCGTACCCGAAGTCAGCGCGTGAGATCGACGGCGAGCTTGACGACCAGCGCCGCGACGACGCACAAGACGACCGCCCGGACGAAGCGATCGCCGCGCCCGATCGCCAAGCGCGCGCCGACGTACGCGCCGCTCGCGTTGGCCAACGCCATCGGGAGAGCGAACGCCCACAAGACCCGACCGCGGAGCGCAAAGAGGGTGAAGGCGGCGAGGTTCGACGCGAGGTTGACTACCTTGGCGTTGCCCGAAGCGCGCGTCAGCGTGTCGTCGAAGAGGTACGCGAAGGCGACGATGAGCATCGTCCCGACACCGGGGCCGAAGAAGCCGTCGTAGCTGCCGAGGACGAGCGCCAAGACGGCGAGCACGAGCCGCGGGCTTCGTAGACCGACGGGATGCGGCAGGGCCCCCTCCGCCGGCGAGCCGGCTCGCTCGCTTTGCCGCGCGCGGGGCTTTCGCGGCCACGCCACGAGCACCGCGGCCACCACGAGGAGCCCGAGCACGACCGGCTTGAGCGGCTCGGGGCGCATCCACAAGAGGAGCGTGGCTCCGATGGCCGATCCCACCGCACCGAAGAAGAATGCGACCGGCGCGCGCCCGCGATCGAGCCCGCCGCGCCGCCAGAACGACACCGCCGACGACACCGCGCCGAAGACCGCCTGCCCCTTGTTGGTCGCCAAAGCGACCTGCGGAGGGAGCCCGGCCGAGAGGAGCACGGGGACGGTGAGGAGGCCCCCACCGCCACCGATGGCATCGACGACCCCGGCGGCGAAGGCCGCGAGGGCGAGGACCAGGGCCACGGGGACCGTGGGGGTCAAGCTCGCATCGGCGATGGGGGCAAGGTCCACGTCGTTTTCCCGTCCTCGAGAGTGGTATCCTCGTCCTCCGGAGCTCCGATGAGCAAGCTTGCGTTGACCTTCGTCGTGCAGAGGCGCGATCGCGTCGTGAAGACATTGACCGTCGCCGCGCCCGTCATTCGTCTGGGGAGCGACGAGCGCAGCCAGGTGCGCATCGACGACGAGGCGGCGTCGTTGATGCACGCGCTCATCGAAGTGGGCGAGCAAGCGACGCTCATCGATCTCGGCAGCGCGACCGGTACCTGGGTCAACGGCGCGCGGGTGAACCGCTGCCGCTTGCACCCGGGCGACGAGATCCGCGTGGGCACGAGCGTCGTGCAGGTGCAGAAGATCGAAGAGGCCTGACGAGCTCGCGCGCGCGGCGCGAGGTCACTCGACCTGCGCCGTCGCTTCGACGGGCGGGGTAGCGGCGACGACCGGGCGCGCGCGGACGGCGTCGAGATCGAGCGGCGAGACGAGTCGCCCTTCACGCACGGCGCCGAGCGCGGCGCGTACCGCGCGATGTTCGATCGTGGGGCGCTCGCTGGCGGGGCTCGCGGTGAGCACCTCCATCACCTCGGCGATCTTCGCCGAGCCGTTGGGGCGCACGTCGACGTCGACGAGGAGCGGGACGAGATCCCCGACGAGGCCGGTCTTCTCCAGGAGCTCGTGCGCCTCGGGGGTGCCGATCTCCAGGCGACGCAAGAAGTCACGCACGTCGACCTTCTTCCCCACGCCGTCGATGCGGCGCACGACGACGAGGGACGAGGATGCGAGCACGCGGTCCACCTCGCCCGAAAGCCACGCCTCACCGCCCAGCGGCGCGAGGACCACCCGCGGCACGGCGACGACGTAGCGCGCCGCTTCGATGATGCGCGACACGCTGGCGTCGTTCGGGCCGAGGCGCTTCCCCGCGAGGAAGCGCAGCCCCTCGGGGCACGCGTCGGAGAGGCGCGCGATCCACTCGGACGGCTCGAGATCCGCCGTGAGCTTGAGATCGACGAGCTCCTCGAGGCTGCCGACACCGAGCGAGAGCGCCGGTCCGAAGGTCATGTCCGGCTTGGGGTGAAAGCCCTGCGAATAGAACATGGGGATCTCGTTCCGGCGGAAGGCGCGCGGGAGGAGACGAATGAGATCGAGGTGCGAGAGGAACGCGCTCGCGCCGAGCTTCGTGTACGCGAAGCGGTAGCGGCGCGCCTCGCCTTGCACGAAGGACGCGGGCGGACGCTTGGTGCTCCCCTTGCCGTGACCGCTCTTCTTCTTGGCGAGCTTCCTCGCTTCGGCGGCGGCGGCGTCGACGTCGGCCTCGACGACGGCCTCCGCCGACGAAGGGGCGACCACCTCTTTCACCGGACGCGGCGCGGGGGGGCGCGGCGAGCGGGCGCCGAGCTTGCCGAGGGCGACGAGGCGCTCCTCGCGCATCGCGCCGAGATCGCAGGCGACGCCGCAGTCGTAGCAAACGAGCTTCTTGTGATCCTTCTCGGCGTCGTCGAGGTTCGTGTGGTGCACGAACGCCCCCGCGGCCTTACCGCACGGTGGCGAGAGACGCGAGGCGAGCGATTTGCGGTACTCGCGCGCGAGGAAGCCCTCTTCGAGCCCCACGTCGATGTGGCTCCAAGGGAGACGCGCGGTGACCGGGATCGTGCCGAGGTAACGCGCCGGCTCGACGCCGCACGCTTCGATCGCTTCACGCCACACGTCGATGTCGAGCTGGTCGTCCCACGAATCGAAGTGCGCGCCGTTCTTGTACGCGCGCTCGAGCACGTCGGCGAGGCGGCGGTCTCCGCGAGCGAAGATCCCCTCGAGCCACGAGCCCTCCGAGCCGTGCAGGCGGAGATCGACCTTGGCCTTCCTCGCTTCGTCCTCGAGCCACGATTGCTTCTTTCGGACGTCGCTCTCGCCGTCCATGGAGCACCACTGGAACGGCGTGTGCGGCTTGGGGACGTGCGTCGAGACGCTCACCGTCACCGACGGCGCGCCCCCTCCGCTCTCCTTCTTGATGCGCTTGCCCACGTCGCGGGCACGGCCGCCCACCCGCGGGATCTCGCGCACGTCGCTCTCCTCCTCGGTGGGGAGACCGATCATGAAGTAGAGCTTCATGCTCGACCATCCGCGGGAGAAGATCCGCTCGGCGGTGGTCATGAGCTGCTCTTCGGTGACGTTCTTGTTCACCACGTCGCGCATGCGCTGGCTCCCCGCCTCGGGGGCGAAGGTCACGCCGGTGGCGCGGACCCGCTGCATGTCGTCGAGGACCGCTTCGTCGAGACCGTAGGCGCGGAGCGAAGAGACCCCGAGGGACACGCGCTCGGGAGAGAGACGATCGGTCACCTTCTTGATGAGCGGCGCGATGCACGAGTAGTCGGCGGTGGAGAGGCAGGTGAGGCTCGCCTCGTCGTAGCCGGATTTCTTCACCGCCGAGACGATGGTCTCGACGATCTTCTCCGGGTCTCGCTCGCGCACCGGGCGATAGATCATCCCCGCTTGGCAGAAGCGGCAGCCCTCGGTGCAGCCGCGCGCGATCTCGATCGACATCCGATCGAAGATCGCCTCCGGGCCGCCCACCGGGCTGTCGTCGGGGAAGGGGAACGCGTCGAGATCGGCCACGAGCGAACGCTGGATGGGGAACGGCAGCCCGGGGACGCGCGGCCCTTCCACCACCTCGAGCCCGGTGTCGGGATCGACATATGTACTATACAAGCTCGGGACGTAGACCCCCTGGAGCTTGGCCAGGGCGACGAGGCGCTCGGCGCGTGGGACGCCGCGCGCTTTCAAGTCGGTCCAGAGGAGCGCGACCTCGCTCGTTCGCTCCTCGCCGTCACCGACGACGACGGCGTCGAGGAACGGGGCGAGCGGCTCGGGGTGCGTGGCCGTCGGGCCGCCGGCGATGACGAGCGGGTGGTCTTCGTGGCGATCGGCGGTGCGCAGCGTCAAGCCGCCGAGATCGAGCATCGTGAGCACGTTGGTGTACGTGAGCTCGAACTGCAGCGAGAAGCCGACGACGTCGAAGTCGGAGAGCGGTCGCGCGCTCTCGAGCGAGACGAGCGGGAGCTTCCGCGCGCGGAGCTCCTTCTGCATGTCCACCCAGGGCGTGTACGCGCGCTCGGCCAGCGTGCGCGGATCGTCGTTCAAGATCTTGTAGAGGATCTTGAAGCCGAGATGGCTCATCCCGATGTCGTAGAGATCGGGGAACGCGAGGCACACGCGCGCGCGCACCTCGGACCACGGCTTCTTCCTCGCACCGAACTCCCCGCCGAGGTAGCGCGCGGGCTTCTGCACGAGGTGAACGAAGGAGGCGTAGGGGTGCTCGGCCGCCGAGGCGCGGCCTTCGGCGCTCTCGGGCGGGGCGTTGGGGTGCGACACGGGGCGAAACTTAGAGGGAAACTGGCCAAACGCAAGGCGCGGGCCCCAAGGCCCCGGAGAGCTCGGTGTGCCGTGGCGAGCGTCCGGCGCTTCAATGCTCGGGGACAGAGCCGGCGCGAAGGCGCGCGCGCCAGGCCGGGTCGCCGAGGCGATCGCTCGCGGACTGCGTCAGCTCGTAGTGCGGCACCGCGGCGCCGAGCGCGACGAAGAGACGCCCGGTCCCCGGCTCACGCACCACGAGGGCGAGCTCGCCGACGCCCCCCGTCGCCTCCTCGAGGACCTTGGACTCGGCGCGATCGGTGTGCACGTCGACCACGCGAGGGGTCTCGGATCCAGTGGCCCACTCCAAGGCGTCGAGCCAGGCGGGGAGCGCGCTCAGCACCTTCTGTTGATCGTCGGTCGCCTCCTCGTCGCTCGCCGCGAGGAGCGCCACCTCGAAGGCGGCGGTGAGCAGCTGGTCGACGTGGCCGAGGACCGAGCGCGCCGGCGATCCGTCGGCGAGCGCACCGAGGGCCAGGAGCCCGCGCTGCGCTTGGCGCACCGTGGCGAGGAGCTTGGCGATCGCCTCGGGGTGCGGCTCGACGAAGCACGGCACGTCGGTCTCGGGTTCGGCGGCGGGAGCAGGCGCGCGCGCGAGGAGCTCGACTCCCGGCGCGGCAAAGTCGTGGCGCAGCGTCGTCCACGCGCTCCGTGCGACCTCGGCGCGGCGCTCGGCCAGCGCGCCGCCCGCCGCGGCGGGGAGCTCGGAGTCCGCGGCCGACGGACGCGCCATCGTCGCCACAGCGTCGAGCGCCGAGAGGTAGAGCGACTCGTGGCTCTCCTCCTCGGCCTCCTCGCTCCGCATCCAACGGACGATCGCGCCGGCGGTGGGGAGCCGCGGCGCCGTCGGCCCGCGCGTCGCCAAGGACAGCACCTCGGCGTCGGGGGCGAAGCGCGGCGCGAAGAAGCGCACGAGCGCCGGCGACCCGTCGTCGAGCCGGGCCGCGGCGACCTTCGCCAGCGCGCGGCGTACGCGGTCGACGCGTGTCACGTCGGCGATGCCGCGTCCGTCGCGGAGATCGAGCCCGGCGGCGCGGGCCACCCGATCGAGATCGCGCAGCGTGGGCTCGTCGGGCGCGCCGGTGAGGAAGCGCGCCACCCCCTCGATGCGATCCCATGCTCGAGCCGCCTCGGCGTCGACGTCGGGGCGCACCGCGCGCGCCAGGAGGAGCGCCGCGCGCATGTGCACGCGCAGGAGGCCGACGCGGTCGGCGAGCGGCGGGCGCTCGCGGAGCGCCATCGGCGCGGTGGTGAGCCAGGCGAGGGTGCGAAAGAGCCGCGCGCGCTCGGGAGCGCCGGAGCGGACGGCGAGCACCGAGTAGTCGAGGCGCACGCCGAGGAGCGGGCTCTCGGCCTCCTTCTTCGTCAGGATGCGCCCCGTCTCCCGAGCGACGAGCTCGGCGAGATCGATCGGGGGCGCGTAGCTCGGCTCGAGGAGGGAGCGCGCGACGGCGACGACCCCCCGCGCTTCGGTGTAGGGCGCGAGCAGATCGCTCCCGGCCCCTTTGGCCTCGAGCGCGAGCGCGGCGTCCACGCGCGCGAGGAGATGCGTGAGCGTCGGCAAGACGACCTTGGTGTCGACTTCGACGATGGCCTCGGCGAGCGCCAAGTGGGTGAGCTCGAAGAGCGCGTCGAGCGTGACCACCGAGGGGACACCGCGCGCGCGCACGCTCTTGTAGAATGCACCCATCTTGGTGGAGCTCGGCAGCGGCTTGGCCACGGAGAGGCCTCCGCGGAGGAGCGTGTCGCGCGACCCCTCGGGCACGAGGTCGAGCGGCGACGCCTGTCCCGGTGGGGTGACGAGCTGCTCGGCGGTGAGCGGCACCGGCGGCGCGTGCGGCGCGTCCTCCACGACGACCTCGAGCGCCTCCCACGGCTTCACCCCCGGCGACGCAGCGAGCGCCTGGGGCGGGCGCTTGGCGACCTTCGGGCGGAGCGGCACGACCGACTGCGTGCACGCCATCGCTGCGAGCCAGGGGAGCGCCGCGATGGCGAGGAGCGGGCGCGACACCATCGGTCGAAGAACGTACCCGCGCACGTGATGCGCTGGAAGCGCATCGAGCGCGCGCGCCTGCGGCCGGGACGGTGCGTCGCCGCTGGCGCTTTCTGCGTGAGAGTTGCATGGTGATCGGGTCATGAAGCGCGGGCTGCCGCTTTCGCTCCTTCGGGTCGTGGCCCTCTCCGGCTTTTCGATCGGCGCGTGCGTGTGGGCGCTCGTCCGCGTGTACACGCACCCTCGTCCGTCGATGTGGGTCGCCGTCCCGGCCGAGCCCCCCGCGGCCGATCTCGACGCCGGCGAGATCCCCGCCCCCGAGCTCACCACCACGCCCTGACGCGCCGAAGGGCGCGGCGTGTGCTACCAAGCAACCGCCGTGGCCAAGGAAGACACCCTCGTCATCCACGAGATTTACGCGAGCATTCAGGGCGAATCGACGTTCGCCGGGCTCCCGTGCACCTTCGTCCGGACCACCGGCTGCAACCTGCGCTGCACGTGGTGCGACACGCCGCAGGCCTTCTACGGCGGCACGCGCATGACCCGCGCCGAGGTGCGCGAGCGCGCGCTCGCCACCGGCACCGAGCTCGTGGAGCTGACGGGCGGCGAGCCGCTCTTGCAGCCGGGGGTGATCCCGCTCCTCCGCGAGCTCTGCGACGCGGGACGCACCGTGCTCGTCGAGACGAGCGGCGAGGCCGACGTCTCGCGGGTCGATCCCCGCGTGCACAAGATCATGGATCTCAAAGCCCCGGCCTCGGGCGAGTCGGCGAAGAATCGCTGGTCGAACCTCGAGCACATCGGCGATCGCGACGAGCTCAAGTTCGTCCTCGCCGGGCGCGACGACTACGAGTGGATGCGCGGCGTGGTGCGCGAGCGCGCCCTCGCTTCGCGCACGCCGAAGCTCCTCGCCAGCGCCGTCTTCGGCCAGCTGGCCACGAAGGATCTCGTCACCTGGGTGCTCGAAGACAAGCTCCCGGTCCGCGTGCAGCTCCAGATGCACAAGTACATCTGGCCCCCCGACGCCACCGGCGTATGAAGGGCGGAGCGCGCCGGTCGCGAGCCGCGTCTACTTGAGGGGCTCCTCGAGGAGCGAGACCGCGAGCGACTCGAAGATGCTCCTCCGCGGATCGTCGCCGCGGAAGACGAGACGAAAGTAGTCGTGGAGCGGCTTCACGTTCGGGAAGATGCGCCGCAAGACTCCGCTCTTCAGCTCCTTCTGAATCAAGTACTCGGGGAGCACCGCCACGCCGGCGCCGGCCACCACGCGCTGGCGGATCGCCTCGATGCCGCCGAGCCACACCGCGCGCCCGAAGCGCACCTGATCGCCGGCGCCGGGCGCGTCGCGGAAGTAGCGAAAGAGCGGCATGTCGGCGGTGGTGTCGAAGAGCGTGTGGTTCACCACGTGCTCGGGCCGCGCGAAGGGGTGCTTCTTGAGGAGCGCGGCTGATCCGCAGAACACGTAGTCCTCGCGGTGCAGACGCACCGAATCGAGCTTGGGATCGCTGAAGCGACTGGAGGTGACGGCGCAGTCGACCTCCATCGTGCGCACACGGAGGAGCAAGTCGCTCCCCGATCCGAAATAGACGTGGAGCTGGAGCCACGGTCGCGTGGCGAGGAGCCGATCGTACTGCGGCAAGATCCACGAGAGCCCGAGCTCTTGCCGCGTGCCGAGCGTGAGCTCCATGGGGGCGGGACCGGTCTCGCCGCGTGCAGACCTCACGCAATCTTCGGCGGCGGCGAGGCAGCGCTCGGCGAGCGGCACGAGCGCGAGCCCGGCCTCGGTCATGACGACGCTGCGGGTCGTGCGGCGAAAGAGCTCCACCTCGAGCAGCTCCTCCAGGTGGCGGATGCGCTGCCCGAACGCCGCGGGGGTGAGCGCCACGGCGCGCGCCGCCTTGCGGAAGTTCAAGAGGCGCGCTGCCGAGAGGAAGCAGCGAAGATCGTCGAGCGGGGGGAGCATCGAGGCCCTTCTTACGAGGAGACGCGGCGGCGCGGCGCGTGGAGGCCCGTGGCCGCGCGGGCCCCGATGCTACACCGGCCCAGAGAAGCGTGGTGCCTACCCCGCCGGCGGCTCGAAAGGGGGGCCTCGGAGTGGTACCCTTCCATCGCCCATGGCGTCTGCGGCCCTCATCGAGCGCGCAAAGTCCCGTATCGGGACGGTGCTGCGTGACAAGTGGCGGCTCGACAGCCTCCTCGGTGTCGGCGGCAGCGCGGCGGTGTACGCGGCGACGCACCGCAACGGCAAGCGCGGCGCCATCAAGCTGCTCCACCCCGAGCTCTCGGCGCAGACGGGGCTCGTCGAACGCTTTTTGCGTGAAGGCTACGTCGCCAACAAGATCCAACACCCCGGCGCCGTCTCCGTCTTGGACGACGACGTGACCGAAGACGGCCTGGCGTTCCTGGTGATGGAGCTCCTCGAGGGCTACACGCTCGAGCGCCGCCTGCGAAAGACGACCACCGTGCCGGTGCGCGAGGCGCTCAAGATGATCGAGGATCTCCTCGACGTCCTCGCCGCGGCGCACGACATCGGCATCGTCCACCGCGACATCAAGCCGGCGAACATCTTCGTCACCAAGCAGAAGGAGCTGAAGGTCCTCGACTTCGGCATCGCGCGCCTCGTCGAGCAGGAGAAGCTCGTCTACGGCGAGACGCAGATGGGCCAGGCGCTCGGCACGCCGGCGTTCATGCCGCCCGAGCAAGCGCGCGGCCGCTGGGACGAGGTCGACGCACGCACCGACATTTGGGCGGTGGGGGCGACGCTCTGGGCGCTGATCACCGGGCAGCGCCCGCGTCGCGCCGACACCTCGCAAGAAGAGCTGATGCTGGCGATGTCGCAGCCGATGCCGTCGGTGACGGTCCTCGCGCCGCAGGTGTCGCCGGAGGTGGCGCGGCTCGTCGATCGCGCGCTCGCGTTCGAGAAGGGCGGGCGCTGGCCCAACGCGCGCACGATGCAGCAGGCGCTTCGCTTGGCGCTCCTCCTCGAGCAGGCCTCGAGCGGCAACGAGGGGGCGACGGGAGAGTCCTTGACGGGCTCGCACTCCATCCCGGTGGGGAGCACGTCGATCACTTCGACGACGGGGGGAATGACTCCCGGGAGCCTCGCCCCTTCGCGCACGTCGGACACGACCGGGCTTCGCGCGGCGTCGATCACACCGCCCACCGAGGCGGACATGGGCCCGCTCTCCATGTCGCGCTTCGACGCGCTCGGTCCGCGGATCCCGCGCGCGCGCCCCTCGGGACAGGTCTCGCTCAGCATGACTCCGACCGGCGACGCGCGGCTCCTCACCACGGGGAGCGCGGGGGCCCTCGAGACGGCGCCGCTCCCTGGCCCGCCGCCGCCGCCGAAGCGACGACGCACGCTCGGCGTCGTGGTCACGCTCGTGCTGCTCGTCGGCGCGGCGCTCGGTGGAGCACAGGCCGCGGGCATCGTCGACTTGAAGCACCTCGCCACGCGCGCGCATCCGCCCCCGCCGGCCCCCGCGCCCTCGCCTCCGCCCCCCGCGGTCAACGACGTCACGCCCAACGCGCCGGCCCCTTCGGCAGCGCCCCCCGCGAGCGCAGCGCCGAGCAACACGACGCACGGCGCGGCCGCGCACGACGCTTCGGCGCCGTCGAAGCGAGCCGACGCCGGCCCTTGAGCCCGCGCGCGAAGAGCGCGCTCGCTACCTTCGAAACACCGGCGGGAAGACGCGCGGCGCCCGGCGCGTGCGCAGGCATCGCGTCTCGGCGCTCATGTAGCAAACCGAGAGCGCGCGCCGCGCGTGCCCCGAGCGACTGACGAGCGAGCGGTGCCACACGTGGTTGTGGAGCAAGAGGCTCTCCCCCGCGCGCACCGGGAGGGCGAGGGCGCGCGCGTCGGCCCCCGCCTCGGCGACGGCGCGCTCGGGGACGAGCCCTCCCAGCGGCGAAGCGAGCCCGCCCTTGTGACTGCCAGGGACGACCTCGATGCACCCTCCGCCTTCGGGCGCGTCGTCGAGCGCGGTCCACACCTGCATGACCGGATCGCGATCGAGCCCCCACATCTTGCCGCCGTCTTGGTGCCAGGGGAGCACCGTGCCGCCGCGCTCCCCCTTCATCATGAGGAGCGCGCGGTAGAGGACCACGTCGCCGGAGATGAGCGCGCGGGCCACGTGCTCGAAGACCGGCGCTTCGATCCACGCGAGGTAGAGCGGATCCTTCTCGAGCTTTTCGATCTTGCGGTAGTCGAGGCTCGGCCCCTGCCAGCCCTTGCCGTAGGAGAGGTCCTCGTAGCGGCCGCTCGGTCCGTCGAGCTGGAAGAAGAGCCCGGGGTAGGTGACCTTGCCGAGCATCAAATCGTCGGCGCGCGCGGCGAGCGCCTGACGCGTCGCCTCCGGGCACACCGCGCCGAGGCGGGCGTAGCCGTGCTCGCGGTACGACGCGAGCGCCGCCTCGAGATCGAGCGGTACGTCGCTCGCGAGCATTGATTGCACAATACACGCTTCCACGTCCGACCTCAGCGCGCGTAGCCGGTGTCGGTGCCGGTGAAGGCGCGGTGGAGCTCGTCGACACGACGCCGCACCGCCGGGTCGAGCGGAACGGCGATGGCGGAGAGCGCCACGTCGAGCTGCGCGACGTCACCTGGTCCGAGGAGGATCGAGTCGACCCCCGGGGCTCCGGCGAGCCACGCGTAGGCGAACGAAGCGAGCGGCAGCCCCGCCTCGGCGGCCAGCACCTTGAGCTCGCCTACGAACGCGAAGAAGTGATCCGACCAGTAGCGCCGCATGTACATGCCGTTGCCGTCGAAGCGCGAGCCCTTCGGCACCTCGCTCTTCACGTGATCGCGGGCCAGGAGCCCGCCGGCCAGCGCGTTGTACGTCGTCGTGTGGAGCGCGTACTTCTTGGCGAAGCGCATGTACTCGAGATCGAGCTGGCGAATGAGCAGGTTGTAGATCTGCTGGGCGAGGATCGGCCGCGGCATTCCCGCGCGGTCGCAGAGGCCGAAGATCTCCAAGATCTGCCACGAGGCGTAGTTGGAGACGCCGAAGGCGCGGATCTTCTGCGCGTCGAGGAGCTCCTTCACCGCTTCGAGCGTCGCTTCGATGGGCGTCGCGTGGTCGGGAGCGTGGAGGTAGTAGACGTCGAGGTAATCGGTGCCGAGGCGCGTGAGGCTCGCCTCGCAGGCGCGCGTCACGGTCTCGGGCGCGAGCCCTTCGGCGCGGTTCCCCACGCGATCGAGCCCCACCTTGGAGGCGAGCAGGCACGCGTCTCTTCGCCCTTTCACTGCGGCGCCGAGGATCTTCTCCGACTCCCCCTTCTCGTACACGTTCGCCGTGTCGAAGAGCGGCATGCCGAGGGCGTCGAAGGCGCGCGCCACGATGCGGTGCGCTTCGTCGCGCGGCGTACGCTTGCCGAAGTTCATCGTGCCCACGGCGACGAGCGGCGGCTCCCCTTCCGCCCGCGGCCGCGCGAATCGCTCGAGCATCTCGCGACGTAGGTCCAAGGGCGCGGTTGGGCTCGGGTGGAGATCGGTCGGCATGGGGGTTTGTCCATACCTCGGGTATCCTCACGGCGCATGTCCGACAAGCGCATGGCCATTCTCGTCGGCGGAGGCCCCGCCCCCGGCATCAACAGCGTCATCGGGGCGGCGACGATCCGCGCGTGTCTCACCGGGATCGACGTCGTCGGCATCCAAGACGGCTTCAGCTGGATCATGACCGGTGACACGTCGCACACGGCGCCGCTCACGATCTCGGACACCAGCCGCATCCACTTTCGCGGCGGCTCGACGCTCGGCACCTCACGCGCGAACCCCACGCGCGATCCCAAGCTCGTCGAGGGCTGCGTCGCGTCGCTGAAGAAGCTCGACGTCGACAAGCTCGTCACCATCGGCGGCGACGACACGGCCTTCAGCGCGTCCAAGATCGCCGAGGCGTCCAAGGGCGTGCTCCGCGTGGTGCACGTGCCCAAGACCATCGACAACGATCTCGATCTGCCGCACGACGTCGTGACCTTCGGCTTCCAGACCGCGCGCCACTTGGGTGTCTCGGTGGTGCAGAACCTGATGGTCGACGCCAAGACGACGTCGCGTTGGTACTTGTGCGTGGCGATGGGCCGAAAGGCCGGGCACCTCGCGCTCGGCATCGGCAAGGCCGCCGGCGCCACGTTGTCGCTCATCCCCGAGGAGTTCCCCAAGGGGGTGCGCCTCGCCACGATGGCCGACACCCTCGCCCTCGCGATCATGAAGCGCCTCTCCTACGGGCGACCCGACGGCGTCGCCGTCCTCGCCGAGGGGCTGGTCGAGCTCTTGGACGAGCAAGATCTCGAAGGGCTCGCCGGCGTGGAGCGCGACGCGCACGGCCACCTCCGCATCGCCGAGGTCGACTTCGGCAACATCGTCAAGCGCGCGGTCGAAGCCCGTCTCAAGAAGCACGGCATCAAGACCACCATCGTCTCGAAGAACATCGGCTACGAGCTCCGCTGCGCCGATCCCATCCCCTTCGACATGGAGTACACGCGCGACCTCGGCTACTGCGCCGCGCGCTACGTCATCGAGGGGGGCACGGGCGCGCTCATCAGCATGCAGGACGGCCGCTTCAAGCCCGTCCCCTTCACCAAGATCATGGATCCGGAGACGGGTCGCATGCGCGTGCGCATGGTCGACGTCGAGTCCGACCGCTACAAGATCGCGCGAAGCTACATGATCCGTCTGAAGCGCGAGGACCTCGACGATCCGACCGAGCTCGGGCGCATCGCCGCGGTCGCCCACATGACGCCGGAGGAGTTCCGCAAGACCTTCATGCCGGTGGTGGTGAACGATCCGGCGCCGATGAGCCTCCGCGGATCGCAAGCGCCGCCTCCGATGCCGCCCGGCGGGTGATCGCCCGGGCGCACGCCGCGCTTCCCATCTCGCTCGCGCGCGCTATTTCTTGAAGAAGCGACCGAAGAGCCCCTTCTCTTGGGGGGCCTCTTCCTTCTCTTTGGCCGCGGGCTTCTTCGCGCCGCTGCGCATCTCGTAGAGACGCACCTCGCGCTGCGCGTCGACGTTCCGCGGGTTGAGCATGGCCGCCGAGCGGAAGTCGGAGAGCGCCTCTTTCTCGTCCTTCAGGCGCTTGTAGAGCATCGCTCGGTAGAAGAAGGCGCGCTCGCACTTGGGGTTCGCGTCGATGGCGCGCGCGAGCATGGCGATGCGCTGGCGCGTGGCGTCGGGCGCTTGGTTCTCCGGCTTGATGGCCTCGATCCACGCCAGGAGCGCTTGGTAGTCGGCCTGCTTCGGATCGAGCTCCACCGCGCGACGCACGAGGGCCTCGGCCTCTGCGTTGCTGTTCCGGCGAAGGAAGATCTCCGCCTTCTGAAACGCCGTCGCCGCCTCGAGCACGCCGGCGATCTCGTCCTGATCCTTCGGGGTCGCGCCTCCTTCGGTGAGGAGACGCATGTAACGTCCACGCTTCTCGGCATCCACCAGCGTGGCCTGCGCTTCGCTCATGCGCGCGAACACTTTGCTGCACGCCTCGCGCATGTCGGCGAGCGGCGGAGGAAGCCTGTCGGGGTGCCATGTCTTGGCGAGCGAGATGAACGCCGCCTGCACTTCGGCCTGCGTCGCGTCCCGCGCCACGCCGAGCATCTGGAAGTAGTCCTCGTCGTCGATCTTGCGCGAGCGGGCGAGGATGTCCTCGCGCCGCGTCTTGAGCGCCGCGTCCACGGCGCCGGGATCGAAGTTCGCCGAGACGCGCGGGTCCTTGTGGGAGACCGCGGTCTCCTCCGCCACGACCGGCCCGGTGGAGGCGGGCTTCTTCAAGCGCACGCGCGCGACCGGAGTCGCCTCTCCCACCGACCCCGACGAAGGCGGCGCTTCGGGGATGAGGTTCTCCGAGCTCGGCGCCGGCGGAGGCGGCGGAATCACCGGCGATGAATCGGGCGGCGGCGCAACCTGCGGCGTCTGCGGGGTGACGTTCGGCGGAGGCGGCGTGAGCGTCGTGCGCGAGGTGCTCTTCGGCGGTGCGGGCGGCGGCACGGGGATCGAGCGCGACACCGTGCGCGGTCCCATCGCCTGAGCGCCGACGATCTCGACGCGCTTCGTGATCATGAGCGCGTAGACGAGGAGCTCGAGGGTCGCCTGCGGAACCCCCTCGCCGAGACCGGCGAGACTCCGCGCGCCTCCTTGCAGTCGCGCGAGGACGCGCGCCGCGTCTTCGCCGAGCGATTCACCCACCGCGGTCTCGATGGCCTGCGTGAGCCGAATCCGGCCGGTGCCGATCTTGGTGATGGCCGCCTTCACGTGATCGAGCGGTGGCGCGCGGAGGAGGCCGCGCCAAATCACCCGGAGCGCCGAGGCGCGCGTGGGGCTCTTCGCCGGGAGCGCGTCGAACGCGTCGAAGTACGCGAACGCCGTCTGCGGCGGCAAGGCGAAGAGCTCTTCGAGTCGTTCGACGAGCGGCTTGGCGGCGTCGCTCCCTTCACCGTCGACGACGCCGTACTTCGTCGGCTGCCCTCCGGCGAAGACGACGGCGCACGTGGGCGCGCCCACCGGCGAGAGCTCGAGCGAGCCCGAGAGGCCACGTTCGAGCACGTACACGAAGAGGTGCACGAGGGGACGCCGCTCAAGCGTTCCGGAGGCGGTCGGCGCCGGGCGAACGTTCATGGGCATGAATCTCGGAATCCCAAGCATTACACGCGGTAGAATGGGGACTCAACACGGCCCGGCCTTTCGGCGCCGTTCGACGCCGCCTGGCACATCCGCATGCCAGGAGGCGCGCCTCCGGTTTCGGGCCCCTTCGGGCCGCGTTTTTTCAGCTCGGCATGCCCAAGAATCCCCCCGGCCACTCCCCGTTTGCGCGGGACAGTCAGCACCCCGGTGAGCCGGGCGCGGGGCCGAGCGGCGCGGCCGGTCCGCAGCAGCTCGCGCAGTTCGAGGTGGTGCGAAGGCTCGGCGCCGGCGGGATGGCCGAGGTCTTCCTCGCCAAGAAGCGCGGCGCCGAAGGGACGTTCAAGCTCCTCGTCGTCAAGCGCATCCTGCCGACGCAGAGCACGTCGCGTCGCTTCCGCTCCATGTTCGTCGAGGAAGCGCAGCTCGCCACGCGCCTCAATCACCCCAACGTCGTGCAGGTCTACGAGTTCTTCGACGGCGGCGACGAAGGCCAGCTCCTCGCCATGGAGTACGTCGAGGGGCCCGACCTCGGCATGCTCATGTCGAGCGCCAAGGCGAAGGGGACGCGCATCCCGCCGTGGGTCGGCGCGTGGATCATCGGCGAAGCGGCGAAGGGGCTCCACTACGCCCACGAGAAGAAAGACGAAGGCGGCGCGAAGCTCGAGATCGTCCACCGCGACGTCTCCCCGCAGAACGTGCTCCTCTCCTTCGAAGGGGCGGTGAAGATCGCCGACTTCGGCATCGCCAGCGCGCGCCTCTTCCAAGAGGAGACCGGCGTCCTCAAGGGGAAGTTCGGCTACATGTCCCCGGAACAAGCGCGGGGAGAGAAGGTCGATCGCCGAAGCGACGTCTACGCGCTCGGGGTGATCTTCTGGGAAATCCTCACCGGGCGTCCGCTCCACGGCGGGCTCGGGGGAGAAGCGCTGCTCGACATCGTGCGCTCGGGGTACGTGGAGCCGCCGAGTACGTACGTGAGCGAGGTCCCGCCGGAGCTCGAGGCCATCGCCATGAAGGCGCTCGCGCTAAGGCCCGACGAGCGCTTCGCCACCGCGCGCGAGTTCACGTCGGCGATCGGTCGCGCGCTGCTCACGAAGCAACAGCTCGTCGACGCGACGGCGCTCGAGGCGGCGATCTCGGATCTCGTCGTGCGCGAGAACACGCGCCCGGGGGTGAGCGAGCCGCCGGCGCCCCCGTCCGCTTTCGTCGCCGACGCGGCGGCGCAGGTGCTCGCGGCTTCGGCGGCGGCCGCCAAGGTCGCGAGCGAGTCGGTGGTCCCTCCCGCGGCCTCGTTCGAGCTTCCGCCCGGGGAGAGCGCCGAGCCCGCGGCGCGCAGGCCCTCGCCCACGGTGGGTCCGCGCGAAGTGCGTCACGTCGCCGTCGTGACCTTGCGCCTCCACGGCGTGAGCGAGCTCTTGGAGAAGGATCGCGCGCGCGGTGAGCGCATGCTCGACCGCCTGAGGACCATGCTCGGCGACATCGCCTACAAACGCGGGATGCGCTGCTGGATCTGGTCGAGCGACACGGAGGCGCGCGCCGTCGCCGGGCTCACCTCGAGCCCGACGCGCGCCGCCTCCGACGCCGCGTGGCTCGCCCTCGACACCCACGAAGCCATCGCCGGCATCGACGAAGATCTTCCCGTCGCGCTCGAAGCCTCGCTCGGCCTCGTGCGCGGCATCGCCTCGGGCACGCGCGATCCGCACGGCAACTTGGTGCGCTATCGGCTGCACGATCCGGCGAGCTACCTGGCCGATCGCCTGGCGCGCGAGACGCCGCGTGGACGCACGTGGGTCGCGGGCGGCGTGTACCGCCTCGTGCGACGCGAGTTTCGCTGGGGCGACGCGCCGACGCTCGATCTCGATCCCAAGGCGGGGCCCAACGTGCCTCCGAACATGCGACTCTATGCGCTCGAGCGAAGCCTCTCGCGCGACGAGCGCATCGCCGAGCTCTCGAGCCTCCCCAGTGACCTCGTGGGGCGTGACTCGGAGAAGGCCGACCTCCACGCTGCCTACCATCAGGCGGTGAGCGGCGGCGGCACCGGCGTGCTCACGAGCCGCGCCGTCGTCGGCGAGATGGGCATCGGCAAGACGGCCCTCGTGCAGACCTTCCTCGCCGAGCTGCCGCCGAACGCGCGCCACGTTCGCGTCGAGTGCTCGCCGGTGAAGATGGAAGTGCCGCTGAGCGCGATCGCCGAGATCGTGCGCCACGCCATCGGCACCGGGGGCGACGAGCCGCTCGACGACGTCGTCGCGCTCCTCACGCGCGCGGTGGGCGGCGCCGAGCACGAGGCCTCGCGCGTGACCGTGCAGCGCCTCGCCGAGCTCGCCACCAACCGCCCGCTCGGCGGCGGCGACGACGAAGACGCGGCCTTCCGACGCAAGCTGATTTCCAGCGGGTTTCGCGCGCTCCTGGCGGCCATCGCCGGCCACCAGCCGCTCGTGCTCGTCGTCGAAGGCCTCCAGTGGACAGACAAACAGAGCCAAGAGATCTTGGCCGATCTCCTGAAGAGCCCCATCGAGCTGCCGATCCTCGTGCTGCTCGTCTCGCGCCCCGACGGCAGCGGCACGAGCCCGCTCGAAGGCCTCGTGCGCGTGGAGCTCACGGGGCTCTCCTCCGAGGAGCAGATCCGCCTCGTGGAGACGCGCCTCGGCGTGCGCGAGGGGGTCCGGCAAGTGTGCGCCGACCTCTTGCCCAAGGTCGGAGGCAATCCGTTCTTCTTGCTCGAGATGGTGGACGCGCTCCTCGAGCGCGGCACGCTCGAGATCCGTGAAGAGGAGGCGAGCGACGGCTCAGGAGAGCATCACCACGTCCTCGCGCGGAGCGAGCACGTGCAGGGGGATCTCGGTCTCCCCTCGACGCTCGAGCAGCTCTTGGGCGATCGCCTCCGCGAGCTCCCTTCGGAGGAGCACGCGGTCGTCGATTGGCTGGCGATCGCCGGCGGGCCTCTGGCCCTCTCCGATCTCTTGAAGCTCACGCGGACGACCGGCGACGAAGCGGTGGTTCGCCTCTGCGCGCGCGGACTGTGCGATCGGAAGGCCGAGCTCGTCGACTTCCGTCACCCGCTCACGCGCGACGTGGCGTACATGGCGCTCGAGCCGACCGATCGCGTGCAGATGCACCGCGCGCTCGGCGAGCACCTGGGGCAGACCTCGCTCGGGCGCGGACTCTCGGCGGCGATCGTGGCGCGCCACCTCGCCCGTGGCGAGGCCGGTGAAGAGGCGGCCGGCTTCTACCTCGAAGCCGCGGGCGCCGCGCGCGAGGGGAATCAGACGCAGCTCGCGGTGCGCTATTTCAACCGCGCGCTCGCGCACCTCCCCTCGGGCGACAAGCGGCGGCTCACCGCGCACGCCTCGCTCGAGAGCATCTTGCGCGTGCTCGGTCGTCGGCCCGAGCGCGTGCGGCACCTCGAGGCCATGCGCAAGCTCGCGCGCGATCTCGGCACCCCCAAGGCGGCGTGCCTGGCGCTCCTCCGCCTCGCGCGGTTCGACCTGGACGAAGGGCGCCTCGGGCACGGGCTCCCCATCGCTCGGCGCGCCGCCAACATCGCGCACGGCGCGCACCTCCCGAGCTACGAGATCGACGCCGAGGCGCTGGTGAGCGAGCTCTTGCGCGAGCTCGGCGACGTGCAGGGGGCGCTGGCTGCGTGCGATCGGGCGCTCGCCGCCTGCGATCCCAACGTGAACGACAATATCGAGCCGCGGGCGCGCGCCGACGTGCTCCGATCGCGCGGCGTGCTCCTCCGTCGCGTGGGGCGCGTCCGCGAGGCGGTGGACGCCTACGTCGACGCCATCGCCGTGTTCCGCAAGGTGGGCGCGCGCCGCCAAGAAGCGCGCGCCAAGCACGTCCTCGCCTTCGCCATGTTCTGCCAGGGTCGCTACGAGGACGCCATCGCCCTCGCCCAGGAGTCGATCCAGATCGATCTCTCGATCGGCGGCCGCTTCCAGCTCGCCAACACGCTCACCAACATCGGCCACGCCTACGCCAAGCTCGGTGACATGGCCCGCGCGCAGGCCTACTTGAAGCGCGCGCGCGAAGCGCACGAGCGCTACGGCGATCAAGACGGCCGCGCCGACACCTTGACCGTGAGCGCCGAGGTGCTCCTCGAGCTCGAACGCTACGACGAGGCCGAGGCGTTCCTCTCCGACGCCGGACTGCTCAACGCCGCCACGCAGAACGCCTACGACCGCGCGCACGAGACGATCATCCGCGCGCAGCTCGCGCGACTTCGCCGCGACGCGCGCTCGGCCATCACCTTGGCGCTCGAAGCGCGACGCGCGGCAGAGAACCAGGCGCTCGTCTCGTTTCATTTCTACGGCCTGGCGATCGAAGCCTCGGCTCGCGTCGACGCCGGCGAGATGCACGCGGCGACGCTCCTCGCGACCACCGCGCTCGGCGCCGTGGAGACCCTGCAAGGCTGCGAGTACGGGCTCGACATTCGCGTCCTCTGCGCCGACGCGCTGAAGCGCGCCGGGTCTCCGCAAGCGCCGCAGGCGTGGCAACGCGCCGCCGATCACGCCGGGGCGCAGCTCTCGACGATCCGTGACGCGCGCCTCCGCGCGCTCTTCGTCGGCAGGCCCATCGTCGCCGCGCTGCTCGACTCGACGCCGGCGCCCACGAGCGCCAAGCAATCCTCCAAGCCTTTGCCCCCCGAGGGGCCGACGAGCTCGAGCCCCCAGACCTCCGCCTCTCCCTCCCCCACCAACGAGCCTCGAGCGAGCGAACGATCATGACGACGACCACCTCGGCGCGCGGACCCGGACGACGCACCGCGATGATCCTCTCCGGAGGTGGAGCGCGCGGCGCCTACGAGGTGGGGGTTCTCTGGTACGTCTTCGACGAGCTCACGCGCCTCCGCGGCGCGCCTCCCCGCGTCGACATCTTGAGCGGCACGAGCGTCGGCGCCATCAACGCCTGCTACTTGGCGGCGCACCTCGCCGATCCGGTGCTCGGCCTGCGTCGCTTGGTCGAGCTGTGGAGCGAGCTCCGCGTGACGCGCGTGCTCGGCTTCGGCTTGAAGCAGGTCGTCACCCTCCCGCGACTCGCCATCGGCGGAGGCGAAGCCGGCACCGGGCTCTTCGACGTCCGCCCCATGGCCGACCTCGTGCAGCGCGAGATCAGCTGGCGCGCCGTCTCGCGAAGCCTCCGTCGGCACAAGCTCCGCGCGTTGAGTGTATCTTGCACGGAAGTCTCCACGGGGCGGACGGTGGTCTTCGTCCAGACCTCGCCGGACTCGGTGGTCCCCTCGACCGCGCCGCCGCGCACGCTGTTCCGCGCCGACCACATCGGCCCGCACCACGCCTTGGCCAGCGCGGCGATCCCGCTCCTCTTCCCCGCGGTGAAGATCGACGACCAGCTCTACCTCGACGGCGGCCTTCGTCAGAACACCCCCATCGCGCCGGCGCTCCGGCTCGGCGCCACGCACATCTTCGCCATCGGTAGCTCGCGCGACGTGCAGGGGGTCGTCTCCACCGAGAGCGGCCCGAAGCTCGCGCGGCAGCCGGGCGCGGCCTTCCTCCTCGGCAAGGTCCTGAACGCCTTTTTGCTCGACCACATCGACGGCGACATCGAGCTCCTCTCGCGCGTGAACGCCGTCATCGGCGACGGCACGAAGGTCTACGGCGAAGGCTTCGTCGACGAGATCAACCGCGTGGCGACCGAGCGCGGCGCGCAGGCGTACCGCCCGGTCAACTGCATGAACATCCGCCCGAGCGAGGACATCGGCAAGCTGGCCAGCGAGCACGTGCGCAAGGGGCGCTACCGCGGCGATCCGTTCGTGGCCAAGCGACTCTTCTCGCTCCTCGACTTCGGCGTGGGGAACGAAGCCGACCTCGCGAGCTACCTCCTCTTCGACGGCACGTTCTGTCGCCAGCTCATCGAGATGGGGCGCGCGGACGCGCAGGCGCGCCGCATCGAGCTCCTCGAGTTCTTCGGCAGCAAGGACGACGACGGCGGCGGCGGCCCCGAGACCCACGAGCGCCACGAGGGGAGCGGCACCTGGGATCGCGCGTCGATCGGCATTCCTCTGGGAACGTGAGGCCGGACGTGAAGCCCGTGACGCGAGAGAAGAGCAAGCCCCAAGGCGCAGCGGCGCGCCACGCCGCCTTGGTGAAAGAGATCGAGGCGCAAAACTACCGGTACTACGTGCTCGACGACGCGAGCATCACCGATCGCGAGTTCGATCGGCTGCTCGAAGAGCTGAAGGAGATCGAGCGCGCCCATCCCGAGCTCGTGACCGCCGATTCGCCCACGCAGCGCGTCGCGGGCGCGCCGCGCGAAGGGGTCGTGAAGGTGCGCCACGAGCACCGCATGTTCTCCCTCGACAACGCCTACAGCCAAGAGGACATGGACGAGTTCGCGCGGCGCGTGCGTGAAGGGCTGCCCGACAACGTCGAGGTGCGCTTCGTGGTCGAGCCCAAGCTCGACGGCGGGAGCCTCGAGGTCGTGTACGAGGGCGGTCGGCTCGTGCGCGCGAGCACGCGCGGCGACGGCGAGACCGGCGAAGAGATCTCCACCAACGTGCGAACGATCCGCGGCGTGCCGCTGACCATCACGCACCAAGCGAAAATCACCCTTCGCGGCGAGGCGCTCATCTACCGGAAGGACCTCGAGGCGATGAACGTCGAGCGCGAGGCCGAGGGGCTCGAGCCCTTCGCCAACCCGCGCAACGCCGCCGCCGGATCGATCCGTATGATGGACGCGCGCGAGGTCGCGCGGAGGCCGATCCGCGTCCTCTTCTATCAGCTCGTCGAAGGACCGAGCTTGCACGCTTCGCACAGCGAGAGCCTCGCGTGGATGGCTTCGCTCGGGCTCCCCACCCACCGAAGGCACACCGTGGTTCCGTGGGAAGGGGTGATGCCCGCCATCTCGGCCATCGACGACGCCCGCGACGGCTATCCCTTCGAGACCGACGGCGCGGTGGTGAAGGTCGACGCCTACCGAAGCCAAGAGATCCTCGGCTTCACCTCCAAGTTTCCCAAGTGGGCGGTGGCGTACAAATTCGCCGCCGAGCGCGCGGCCACGCGGATCCGCGCGATCGTGGTGCAGGTGGGGAGGACCGGCGCGCTCACGCCGGTGGCCGAGCTCGATCCCGTGGAGCTCGGAGGGACGACGGTGTCGCGCGCGTCGCTCCACAACGCCGGCCAGGTCGCCGCCCTCGACGTGCGCATCGGCGATCGCGTGCTCATCGCCAAAGCGGGGGAGATCATTCCCCAGGTCGTGGAGGTCGACGCCAGCGCGCGCCGCGGCGACGAGACGACGTTCCACATGCCCGAGACGTGCCCGGCCTGCGGGACGAAGGTCACCTCGCGCCTGCGCGAAGAGGCTCGCCCCGAGCTCGGCAACGAGGCGGCCACGCGCTGCCCGAACCGCCTCTGCCCGGCGCAGGTCAAAGGGCAGATCCACTACTTCGCGCGGCGCTTCGCCATGGACATCGATCATCTCGGCGTGGTGCTCGTGGAGCAGCTCGTCGACAAGGGGATCGTTCGTGACGTCGCCGATCTCTACACGCTCACCGCGACACAAGTCGCCGAGCTCGAGCGGATGGGGGAGAAGAGCGCCGAGAACGTGATCGCGTCGATCGCCGCTTCCCGCACGCGCACGCTCGATCGCCTGCTGTGCGGTTTGGGCATTCCGCAGATCGGCCAAGTGGCGGCGCGCCAGCTCGCGGAGGAGGCCGTGACGCTGGAAGCGCTCCTCGCGTGGAGCGAGGCCGCGGCTCGCGAGCACGTCGGCCAGATCCACGGCTTCGGTCCGAAGATGGTCGACAGCGTGGTCGCCTTCCTCATGGATCCCGTGCAACGCGAGCTGATGGAGAAGCTCCAGAAGCTCGGCGTGGGGGCGCCGCAGCCCAAGGCGCACGTGGCCACCGAAGGCCCGCTCCTCGGCAAGTCGTTCTGCGTGACCGGCGTGCTCTCCCGCAAGCGCGACGACGTGCACGCCGACATTCGCGCCGCCGGCGGCACCGTTCACGACAGCGTGAAGAAGGGGACGAGCTACCTCGTCGCCGGAGAGAAGACCGGGAAGTCGAAGCTCGATCAGGCGAAGAAGTTCGGCACGCGCGTGGTGAGCGAGGCCGAGCTCGCCAAGCTACTCGCCGGCGAGGCGCTCCCCGAGCTCACGACCTGAGCTTCGCGCGGAGGTCTTCGCTGTCTTCGATCACGTGCGTGGGGTCGTCGCCCGAGTCGAGGACCTTGCCGCTCGGGTCGATGCGCGTGGCCGCGTCGTCATCGAAGCCGCCCACCGCGGGGAGCTTGGCGCCGGGCGGAGGCGGCGGCGGAACCCGCTGCGAAGGCGGCGGCGAAGAGCGCGCGAAGCTCGCCGGACGCGGGGGAACGCCGGCCGCGGGGCGAGGAGGCGATGGACGCGGCGGCGCGGGGACACCGGCGGCCGGGCGCGGCGGCGGTTGGCTCCCCCGAAGGGCGCGCAACGCGTTGAGCATCTCCACGCCGTCGCCGCGCACTTGGGTGGCAGCGTCTTCGTCTTCGTAGAAGGCCGGATCGCTCGTGACCTCGGTGGGCGAATCGTCGCCGAACTCCATCGGTCGGTCGCTGTCCCGCCGGTAGTGCTCGCTCGCGTGCTCGTCGTAGTCGAGCGGGATGTCGACCGAGCTCGGCGTGACCGGCGGCGGGACGACCTCGCGCAGACGACGCGCCGGCTGATTCCCCGAGACTTGCGCGCGCGGGGCGGCCGGCGGACGCACACCTCCGAACGACTGCCGCGCGACCTCCCCTGCCGACGGCACGGGTGCACCGGCTCGCACCGAGACGGCCGGCCTCTCGCGAAGCGCCAAGAGATCGCGCTGAAAATCGAGGGCCTTCTGGTAACGCTTCGTCCGGTCGCGCTCGAGCGCGCGGGCCACGACGCGCTCGAAGCCCGGCGGCACCGAAGGGCGAAGCTCGCGCAGGGGCTTCGGGGTCGCGGTGAGGATCTGAAGTAGCAGCGCGTTGTAGTTCGCGGCCAAGAACGGACGACGCCCCGTGAGGACCTCGTAGAGGATCACGCCGCAGGCGAAGAGGTCGACGCGGCCGTCGAGGTCGCGATCGCCGCGCGCTTGCTCGGGCGACATGTAGAACGGCGTCCCCATCACCATGCCGGTGCGCGTGAGGTCCATGTCCTCGTCGCGCTCCCCGGAGAGCACGGGGGAGAGCATCTTCGAGACGCCGAAGTCGAGGAGCTTGGCCACGGTGGGGAAGCCAGGGCGCTCGCAGAGAAAGACGTTCTCCGGCTTGATGTCGCGATGCACGATCCCCTTCTCGTGCGCGACGGCGAGGCCGGCGAGCACTTGGGAGACGATGTCGACGACGTCGTCGAAGGGGAGACCGCCTTCGTTGGCGATGCGATCGGCGACGGTGCGACCAAGGAGCCGCTCCATCACGAGGTACGGGCTCCCGTCGGGGAGCATGCCGAGATCGAAGACCTCGCAGATGTTGGGGTGACCGATGGCGCCGGCGGCGCGCGCCTCTTGGTGGAAGCGCTTCACCGCCACGGTCTTCCGCGCTTGCTGCGGGTGGAGGACCTTCACCGCGACGGCGCGTGCGAGGGCCACGTGCTCGGCCTCGTAGACCGTGCCCATGCCCCCCTCGCCGAGGATCGAGCGGACGAGGTACTTGCCGTCGAGCATCTGCCCGATGACCGGGTCGCTGCTGGCGATCGCCGTCTTCCCCTCGGAGTGCCGCGGCCTCTGAGGAATACGCTCGGGCGCGGGGCCGGGGACGCGCAGCGGTCGCGCCTGCGCTTGGCCGGCGAGCGGCTCGTTCCTCGTGTCGTCGGGATCGGGGAGGCGCCGCCCCGTCGTCGGACAGGCCACGACGCTCGCCTCGTGAGGACGTCCGCAGAACGGACAGCGAATGAATCGCTCGCCCATCAGCTACGCCCTCCTCGGTCGCCCCTCGCGAGGAGCGTCGAGGGTGAATCCACCGTACAACGAGCCAATTCCGACCTTCCCTCGAGAGTATGCCCCGGCGCCCGCCCGGGCAACGGGCCCGGAGCGCACGAATTTCGCCGGGAGAGGCGCTCATGACGCACTGCGCACGCGCTCCGCGCCCTTCCTTTTTCGCCGAATCGGGCTAGGTTCCCCGCACCATGACCCTCGCACCCGTCTACATCGTCTCCGCCGCGCGTACGCCCATCGGTGCCTTTCTCGGCTCGCTCTCCTCGCTCCGCGCGCCCGATCTCGGCGCCACCGCCATCAAAGGAGCGCTCGAGCGCGCGAAGCTCGCGCCCGATCAGATCGGCGAGGTCTTCATGGGCAACGTGCTCTCCGCCGGCATCGGCCAAGCGCCGGCGCGCCAAGCGATGATCTACGCCGGCCTCCCCAACACCGTCCCCGCGACCACGGTGAGCAAGGTGTGCGGCTCGGGGCTCCAAGCCGTCGTCCTCGGCGCCAAGACCGTCGCCCTCGGCGACGAAGAGCTCGTCGTCGCCGGCGGCATGGAGTCGATGTCGAACGTCCCCTACTACCTCGAGAAGGCGCGCACGGGGTACCGCATGGGCGACGGCAAGATCGTCGACGGGATGATCTTCGACGGCCTCTGGGATCCGTACGGCAACGTCCACATGGGCAACTGCGGCGACGCGTGCGCCAAGGAGTACGCGTTCACCCGCGAGCAGCAGGACGACTACGCGAAGGAGAGCTTCCGTCGCGCCCTCGCCGCGCAGAAGGAAGGGATGTTCGACGCCGAGATCGCCGCGGTGAGCGTGCCGCAGAAGAAGGGCGAAGCGCTCCTCGTGAAGCAGGACGAAGGGCCGGCCAAGGGCGATCCTTCGAAGTTTGCCTCGCTCCGCCCGGCGTTCAGCAAGGACGGCACCATCACCGCGGCCAACGCCTCGTCGATCAACGACGGCGCCAGCGCGCTCGTCCTCGCCAGCGAGGCGGCGGTGAAGAAGCACAAGCTCGAGCCGCTCGCGCGCATCGTCGGTTACGCCAACGCCGCGCAGGCGCCGGACAAGTTCACCACCGCGCCGGCCAAGGCCATCGCCAACGTCGAGACCAAGCTCGGCATCAAGGCGGATCAGATCGACCTCTTCGAGATCAACGAGGCCTTCGCCGTCGTCAGCATGGCGTGCGCGAAGCTTCAGAACCTCGACCTCGCGAAGGTGAACGTGCGCGGCGGCGCCGTGGCGCTCGGTCACCCCATCGGCGCGAGCGGCGCGCGCATCCTCACGACGCTGCTCTACGCGATGAAGGATCGCAACGCGAAGCGCGGGCTCGCCACGCTGTGCATCGGCGGCGGCGAGGCTGTCGCGGTCGTCGTGGAGCGCTGACGTGACCCCGTGAGGCCGCGCGAGCTCTCCCGCACGCTGAGCCTCTTTTCGGCGCTCACGCCGACGCTGCCGCCGGCTACGCACACGAACAGCTACGCCCTCGGCGGGCGCGAGGTCGTGCTCGTCGAGCCGGCCACGCCTTACGAGGACGAGCAACGCGCGTGGATCGCGTGGGTGCGCGGCCTCGTGAGCGCCGGGAGAACGCCGGTGGCCATCGTCGCCACGCATCATCATCCCGATCACGTGGGCGGCATCGGCGTGCTCGCGAGGGAGCTCGCGTTGCCGGTGTGGGCGCACGAAGAGACACGCACGCGCGTCGACGTACCGGTGGCGCGCGTGCTCCGTGAGGGGGACGAGATCGTCCTCGACGACACGCTGCCTGCTTCGTGGCGCGTGCTCCACACGCCGGGGCACGCGCCCGGTCACGTGTGCCTCTTCGAGCCGCGGGAGAAGACGGTCATCGTCGGCGACATGGTGGCGAGCGTCGGGACGATCCTCATCGCCCCCGGCGACGGCGACATGCGCGTCTACCTCGAGCAGCTCGGGCGGCTCGAAGCGCTGGGTGCTTCGCTGGCGCTCCCCGCGCACGGCGAGCCTATCGACGCGCCGAGCGAGCTCTTTCGTCACTACGTGAAGCATCGCCTGATGCGCGAGGAGAAGGTCTTCGCCGCGCTCACCCGCGCCGGCGCGAACGGCGCGACCGACGCCGCGCTCGTCCCCGACGCGTACGACGACACACCACCGCACCTCTTCCCTCTCGCGCTCCTCAGCCTGCAGGCGCATCTCGAGAAGCTCGAGCACGACGGGCGCGCCACGCGCGTCGGCGAGGCGTGGCGCGCATGTATGCTCGTGCCATGAACCTTCGCTACCTCGCCGCGTTCGCCCCGCTCGCGCTCCTCGTCGCGTGCCGCTCCAACGACGCGGGCTCGAGCAGCACGGCGAGCTCGGCGACGCCCGCCGCTTCGAGCGCGACGGCGACGACACCCGCCCCCTCGGCGAGCCCAGCGCACGCAGCCACGCCTCCTTCGGCGCACGCGTCGGGATCGGCCGCGGCGAGCGCCACGCCTCCGGAGGTCGCCGAGCGCGCGGCGGCGAAGGTGGACGTGGACGGCGTGTCCGAGACCTGGCGGCTCGTGTGGCGCTCGGCGCCCAAGCCTTCGTGCACCGACAAGACCTGGAACACCTGCCTCTGCGGTCGCCTCGCCTACGGCGAGACGGGGCTCATGGATCTCGTCCGTTCGCGGCCGGGCTCGCCCGACGAGCGACTCGACGTCTCGCGCCTCTTCGCCGACATCGGCGAGATGACGATCCCCCACTGGCCGACGCAGTCGGGCGATCCCGAGACGGTCGATCTCGAGGCCGTCAAGAAGCGCCCCGCGGTCGACGTCATGAAGATCGGCGACTACGACCACGACGGACGCGCGACCGAGTTCGTCCTTCAACTGAGCTCGGGCAATCCGTGCGGGCAGAGCCCGTCGATCGTGGTGGGGATCAGCAAGACGTGGCCGCAGCTCCACGTGTTCGGCACCGCCGACCACGCGAACGGGCACCTCGTGCTCGCGCACTTCGAAGACTGGGAGAAGGTCCGCGCCTCGAAGGGACCGACCACGCTCGTGGAGACGGCGTGCGGCGACCACGGGAGCGAAGAAGAGACGTCGCTGCTCGTGACCCCCACGCCGGCGGGGCTCCGCACCAAGGAACAGAAGCGCGCGTGCGCGAAGTGACGGGGAAGGCGCGTCGGCGCGCTCCTTAGCGCCCGCGCGCTCCTCGGCTCCTTGGCGCCCACGCGCGCCCGATCCATCGCCTCGCCGGAAGGCGCGAGCCGCTTCGCGAGCGCTCACGAGATCGCGAACCTCGACGATGGAGCGGTTTTTCCCGAGGATCCAGCGGCGAGGAGCCAAGACGCTCGCGCGGGTTTCGCGATCTGTGCGGATTTCCTGCGTCGCGAGCCCTTCGCGTCGGCGGCACACGCGTTGCTGTAACCCCTCGTGTCGCGCGAGCGACGGAGGAGGCCGCGGTGAAGACCTGGACGTTGTGCAGCGTGTCGATGGTCGGTCTGGCGCTCACGCTCTCGGGCTGCGCGGCAGACACCGGGGAGGACTCGGGCACGAGCGACGACGAGCTCGTCCTCGACAACGGCGCCGGCGCCGGGCCCGAGCTCTTCGGCGAAGACCCGTGCGAGAACCCGGCGGCGTTCGCCAAGTCGCACGGCTACCACTTCATCCAGGCCAAGCCCGGGGTGACGACCAACGGCAGCGACGGCAAGGATCTCATCGTCGGCACCGGCGGCGACGACCTCATTCACGCCGGCGGCGGCGACGACATCGTGTGCGCCGGCTACGGCGAGGATCGCGTCTACGGCGGCGACGGCAACGACTACCTCGACGGCGGCGGCGACAACGATCACATCCTCGGCGAAGCGGGGAACGATCTCATCCACGGCCGCGGCGGCAGCGATTACATCTACGGCGGCGCAGGCGACGACTTGCTCTTCGGCGACATCCTCGACGATCACATGTGGGGCGACGCCGGCGACGATCTCCTCATCGGCGGGCACGGCACCGACGTGATGTTCGGTGGCGACGGTAACGATTTTCTCCGCGGCGACACCGGCAACGACGCCTTCATCGGCGGCGCCGGGAAGGACGTGGCGAGCTTCTCCACGGCGATGCCGCCGGGCCAAGCCGACCTCGTCGGACAAGCGAAGGCCCCCCCGAGCGGCGTGAAGATCGACTTCAAGAACAAGTGCGCCGCCGCCGGCGACGTCGGCAACGGGAGCGTCGCCCACGACGGGTGCGCCAACGGCGACGGCGGCAACGAGCCGCTCGACGGCATCGAGGTGGTGATCGGCTCGCCCTACGACGACGTGTTCGTCTCGGACGCGCAGAAGGTCACGTACATCCCTGGATTCGGCAACGACACGTGCGACGGCGCAGCGTGCGGCAGCGGCAACCCCGCCGGTGACGACAAGGTCCTCGTCGCCCTCGACGACACGGCGCGCGACACCGGTCTCCTCGTGCGCGGCTCGGTCGACGCCGACAACCTCGAGATCATCCGCGACAAGAGCGGCTTCCGCGTGCAGTCGCCCAACGGGACGCCGCTCGTGGCCGGCCCCAACTGCCACGCCGACGGCGGCGCGGTCGTGTGCGGCACGAAGCACGTCCTCCGATGGATCGCCGCCTACATGAACGACGGGAACGACGTCCTCAAGCTCGCCGAAGCGGCGGGGAAGACCAAGGCGTTCCCCAACGACATGACCGCGCACGCGAGCGGCGGCGACGGCGACGACTTCCTCCACGGCGGCGACGAGCAAGACGTGCTCTTCACCGGCCCCACCGGCAAAGATCACCTCTTCGGCAACAAGGGGGGCGACGCGCTCCTCTCCGAGAGCCGGAAGTGGGCGAAGAAGCAGTGCACGGCGGCGGAAGCCAAGACCGATCCGCGCTGCGACGAGGACAAGCCGGATGGTGCACACTACACGGATGGCGCCGACGAGCTCTCGGCCGGCCCCGGCGACGATCAGCTCGTGGCCGACTACCCCTGCGGCGGTCACCACTACTCCGGCGGCGGCGGCGAGGACATCGCCGGATTCGCGCGGAGCGGTCGCTTCAACCTGCGCGCGCAGCTCGCAGGGACTTCTTCCAAGCCCCAACCCTTCCAGGCTCACGCCTACAACCCGCAGCTCTGCGAGCTCACCCACGCCACGGTGATGGAGGACGACCTCGAGATCCTCGAGGCCTCCGACGGCAACGACGAGCTCTGGGGGAACGACAAGCCGAACACCATCTGGGGCCGCGAAGGCGACGACCACATCCACGGCCTGGGCGGCGACGACACGCTCGAAGGGCTCGTCGGCGACGACTGGCTCTACGGCGGCGCGGGGAACGACAAGCTCATCGGCGCCGCGGGCAACAACCTCCTGTTCCAAGACGCCGACTGAGCGCGCGGCGCGCGACCTGCGGTACCCTCGATCGCATGATGCAGTCTTGGGCCGCAGGGCTCGTGGCCACGAGCGCTGTGCTGGGAGAGCCGACGCCGGAGATCCCTGAGGCGCTCCACGCCCAGCTCGGTGCGCTGAGAGACGAAGAGAAGGTCAAGCGCGCGCGTGCGGTGGCCGAGGTGGTGTCGGGCGTGCTGCGTGAGATCGAGAAGACGGAGGCGTCATGGCGGTGGTGACGCGCGGGCGGGTGATTCGCCCCGTCGACGCCGAAGGAGTGACGCGCGTCGCCGGCGCCGCAACCCAAGGGACGACGAGCGTCGACGCGATGCCGAGAGGGCGCGTCCTGGCGCGCGAGGTGGTGGACGCCGGAGCCGAGGCGCGGCGCATCCTCGACCGCGCGCGAGGCGAGGCCGAAGCGCTCGTCGCGCGGGCGAAGAAGGACGCGGAACAGACGATCCGCGCCGCGGCGGACGAGGCACGTGCGGCCGCGACCGCCGAGCTCGCGGCGGGGTTTCTCGCGCTGCGCGCCCGCGAAGAGCGGCGCGCCGAGCACGATTTGGAGCGCACCACCGAGGTCGCGCTGGTGCTGGCCGAACGCCTGGTTCGCGAGGCGATCGAGCTTCGTCCCGAGCGTGTGGTGGCCATGGCGCGTGGCGCGCTCGGCGAAGTCCGAGGCGCGCGACGCGCGGTTCTCGAGCTCCACCCCCTCGACGCCGAGGCGGTCCGAGGCCATCTTGAGGGGGCAGGGCTCCCGCGCGAAGCGATCGAGATCCGGCAGGCCCCCGAGCTCGCGCGCGGCGACCTTCGTCTTCACACCGACCTTGGAACCTTGGATGCCCGACTCTCCGTCCAACTCGAGCGACTCGCTGCCGCCCTCCAGGACGCCCTCCGCGGCTGACGCGGGCGAGGCGGGCGAGGATCTCGCCGCTTCGATCCCGCCGCCGGGTGCCGCCGCGCCGGCGTGGCGAACGAACCTGGTCCTCTTCGGGCTCACCGTGGTGAGCGTCTTCGCGACGTCGGTCTACAACGAGAGCGACGCCTACGCGCACGTGACGCGCGAGTCGCTTCGTCACGCCGGGGTCTTCGTCGGCGCGCTCCTGCTCATTCTCCTCGCGCACGAGTTCGGTCACTACATCGCTGCGCGCCTGCACAAGGTCGAGGCGTCACTCCCGTTCTTCATCCCGGTCCCCATCCTCTCGCCGTTCGGCACGATGGGCGCCGTCATCCGCATGCGCGGTACGATCCCGACGCGAAGGGCGCTGCTCGACATCGGCGCCTCCGGTCCCCTCGCCGGGCTCGTGGTGGCCCTTCCTCTCTATGTCTGGGGGGTGGCGCACTCGACGGTCGTGGCCGCCGATCCGGCCGCGATCCAGCTCGGCGAGTCGCTCTTGAGCCGACTCGTCGACCACTTCTTCGCGCCCACGGTGCCGCCGGGGATGGACCTCTTCCTCTCGCCGGTCGCCTACGCCGCGTGGGGCGGAATGTTGGTCACCATGATCAACCTCTTCCCCGTGGGTCAGCTCGACGGCGGTCACGTGGCGTACGCGCTCTTCGGCCCGCGCCAAGATCGCATCGCGGTCATCGTGCACCGGGCGATGCTCGTCTTCTTCTTCGTCGGGCTCGCGAGCTACCTCTTTCGCGATCTCCGCGCCGGCATCGGCTTTCATCACATCGGTCGCCACGTCGGCAACTCGCTCTTCTGGCTCGTCTGGTTCGAGGTGCTGGCCGTCCTGGGAACGCTCTCTTCGCAGCGCGAGCCGGAGGAGCACGCGCTCGGCTTCCGGACACGCGCGGGGGCGACGCTCGGGCTCATCGTGGTGGCGGCCCTCGGGCGCGACGAGAGCTCGGTGTTCTTGTGGCTCGCGTGGTTCGCGGGGCTCGGGCTCTTGCTGGCGATGGAGGTGCGGGGCGGCGTCTTGAAGAAGCACCACCTCCTCGATCATCCCCCGACCGGCGCGGCGCCGCTCGGCTTGGGGCGCGCGGTGATCGCCGTGGTGACGCTGGCCTTCTTCGTGCTGCTCTTCATGCCGACGCCGATGTCCATGTGACGCCGGCGCTTCCGCGCGCGAGGCCGGGACCGCCGTCAAAGTCGCCTCCGCGTGCATCGCCGGGGCTCGCGGTGTAGAGAAGCGGCGTGATGCTCCTTCGCGCTCGTCTCGCTCTCGCTCTCGTCTCCATGGCCCTCGGCGGAGGCACTCTCCTCGCGGCCTGCTCGTCCGGGGCGGACAGCGGCTCCTCCGGCGACGCTTCGACCGACGGGAGCGCTTCGGAAGCGAGCGGCGACGATCTGGGAGACGACGGCGCGGCGAAGGACGGCGCGGCGAGCGACGCCGGCGGCGAAGGCGGCTCGTGCGCCCTCGTCTCTCCCTATTCGACCAAGAACAAGGCGTGCAACGACTGCGCGACGGCCAAGTGCTGCGCCGAGATCAACGGCTGCCTCGCCGACACGGTGTGCAACGACGACTATGTGAACTGCATCCTCGCCTGCGCGCTCGGCCCGGCCGACGCCGGCGACGCGGGGATCGCCGCGTGCGAGGCCACGTGCGCTTCGCAGTACCCCAAGGGGAAGGCCGAGTACGACACCGCGACCGGCTGCGCCGACTCGAAGTGCAAAGCCGAGTGCAACTGAGCGATCGAACGCTCGGCTAGAGCTCCTACGAAGCGACCGGACGCAGCGAAGCGTGCGCCCGCGTCAGATCCGAATCTCGAAGTCCTCGATGACCGGGTTGGCGAGCATCTCGTCGGCCATCTTCGCGAGGTCACCGCGCAGATCCTCGTGCTTCGCCTGGTCGTCGATCTCGATCTCGAGGATCTTCCCCACGCGCACCCCCTTCACCCCCGCGAAGCCGAGCTTGTCGAGCGCGCGACGAACGGCGTCCCCCTGCGGATCGAGGACCTCGGGCTTGAGCCTGACGACGACGGTGGCCTTCATTTCTTCTCTCCGAGCTTCTTGAGGTTCTCGCGCATGCGTGCGTGCGGCTCGCGCGTGTCGGGCACGAACGACTCGCCGGTTATCTTCTCGTACGCCTCGATGTAGCGGAGCGCGGCGCCCACGCGCACCTCGTCGGGGAGCGGCGGGGGCGGGCCGTCGCCGCGGTAGCCGAGGGCCGTGTAGTGGCGCCGCACGAAGTCTTTGTCGAGCGGCTCGGGATCTTCGCCGCGAGCGAAGCGCGCCTCGTAGCTGTCGGCGAGCCAGAAGCGCGAAGAGTCGGGCGTGTGGATCTCGTCGATGACGATCACGCGGCCGTCTTTCGTCTTGCCGAGCTCGTACTTGGTGTCGACGAGCAACAGCCCGCGCGCGCGGCACATCTTCGCCCCTTCGTCGAAGAGGCGGAGCGCGATGTCGGCGGCGGCGTCGAAGTCTTCGGCGCTGACCTTCCCCGTCGCCAGGATGTCGGCGCGCGAGCCGCTCACGTCGTGCTCCCCCTTCGGCGCCTTGGTGGCGGGGGTGAGGATGGGCCGCGCGAGGCGTTGGTTCTTCTTGAGCCCCTCGGGGAGGACGTGCCCACAGAACTCGCGCACCCCCTTCTCGTAGTGCGTCCAGATGCTCGTCGACGTCGAGCCGGTCACGTAGGCGCGCACCACCATCTCCGCCAAGATGGGCTCGCACTCTTCGCACTCGAGCACGTTGGGATCGGGGATGGAGAGGACGTGGTTCGGCGCCACGTGGCGGGTCCTCTCGAACCACCACGCCGAGAGGCGCGTGAGCACCTGCCCCTTGAAGGGGATGGTGCCTAGGACGCGGTCGAAGGCGCTGATGCGATCGCTCACGACGATGAGGCGGCGGCCGTCCTTCGTCGTGTAGTTGTCGCGGACCTTCCCCTCGTACTTTTGGCCGAGGTCCTCGAAATCGCTCGTGTCCAAGGTGTGCGTCAAGGCCTCGCGGACCTGGGCTTCGAGCGACATGGCGCCTTCGTAGCGCAACTTCGCGCGCGCGGGGAGAGGCGCGCACCGCAAGCTTTGCGGCGCCGCGTGGGCGGTTGCGGAGGGTGGCGGATCGAGGCGATGCTGCGCTCGATGTCGACGCTCCTTTTCGCTCCTCGTACGAAGCGAGTCGCCGGTCTCGCGCTGGCCCTCGCCATCGCCGCGTGCAGCTCGTCGTCGTCGAGCAGCGCGCCGCCGCCGCCGCCGGATCCCGCGGCGGTAGAGATGCAGGTTCGAACCAGCCTCGAGGAGCTCGCCGCCTTCGGCAACAAGCGCGCAGGGAGCGACGAAGCGTCGAAGACCGCCGACTACCTCGTGGGGCGCTTCCAAAGAGCCGGCCTCGCCGACGTGCACACCGAGGGCTTCGCCTTCCCGCGCTTCAACGTGCACGCTTCGTCGATCACGCTGACGGCGAACGGCGTCGAGGTGACGGCGGCGCACGAAGTGTTCGCGTACTCGGGCAAGGGACACGTCGACGCCGACGTCGTCTTCGTCGGCGCGGGTCACGAGAAGGACTACGCCGGCAAAGACGTGACGGGGAAGATCGTGCTCCTCGTGCGCGATCCCCAGTACCACCGCGGCGCGCAGTACGACGGCGTCGTCGCTCACGGCGGCGTGGCGATGCTCTACGTGAGCCAGAGCCCCGAGAACTTGATCCAGGTCGGCTCACTCGGCCCGCAGGACGAAGGGCTCGGCCCCATCCCCGCGGTGGCCGTCGGCGGCGACGACGGAAAGAAGCTCACCGACGCCGCCAGCGCCGGACAACCGGTGCACGCGGTCATCGACGTCGACGCTTCGGCCGATCCCGCCGGCGGTCGCAACGTCGTCGGCAAGATCCCCGGATCGGATCCCAGCGGCGCGTACCTCCTCGTGGGGGCGCATTACGACACGTGGTTCACGGGCTCCCTCGACAACGGCACCGGCGTGGCCGCGTTGCTCTCGCTCGCCGACGACTTGGGGAGGCGCGGCGGGCGCAAGCTCGGCCTCGTCTTCGTCGCGTACGACGGTGAAGAGCTGGGGCTCTACGGCGGCTACGATTTCTTGCGGAAGCACGTGACGCTCGCCAAAGAGAAGCTCCTCGCCTTCGTGAACTTCGAGATCCCGGCGAACAAGCACGACGGCTCGCAGATCCTCGTGCGCACCGCGGGGCCGCTCGACGAAGCGCTCGTCGACACCGAGACCAACCGCGTCTACCAGCTCTACGCGGGGATGGATCTCCTCCCCGAGGTGCTCGGCGGCATCATCCCCACCGACATCCAAGGGATGTATTGGGGCGGCATTCAAGGGGCCACGACCGCGTGCAACTCGCCCTACTACCACACGACCCAAGACACGCCGGACAAGGTCGATCTCGGGTTCCTCGCCGACGCGGCGGTGCACTTCGAAGAGACCATGAACGCGCTCGACCAGGTGAAGGTGGACGCCTTCGCCGATCACGATCCGCACGTGTGGAAGCCCGACGTCACGACGGCGCGACAAGCGAACGGCGACGTCGCGGTGACCGTCGTCGCGCGCGACGCGAACGGCGCGCCGCAAGCGGGCGCACAAGTCTCGGCGTGGATCGACGTCGACGACTTCACCCGGACGTACCGACAGATCGTGACCGCCGACGGCGGAGGCAGCGCGACGATCACGATCCCGAGCGACAAGGTCGCGCGCGGTCAGGGCTCACGTTGGATCCACGCGACCGCCGGCGTCACGTTCCCGTTGTCCGAGGTGATGATCCCGATCCCGTGACGGGACGCCGCCGCTCACGCGGCCCGCGCGCGGGGGGTGGATCATCGGCTGATCCGAATCGCCGCGGAAATCCGCGAGTCGGGGGATCCAAGTGGGGCGTTGAGACGCACGAAGGACGACGTCGCTGTGGCGCGAGATGCCCCACGCCGTCAAAGTCGGGCGCGATGTGGTGCCGTTTCCGTGACGTTTCGTCTCGATCGCTGGGGATCCTGGTTCTCACGAGCGCAGCGGCCGCGGCCTTCGCCGGATGCGCCTCTCCAGAGGAGGCCGCCGACGAGGTCGTCGATCAAGGGCTCACGCTCCACCGCGAGGACGTGAACGGCCTCTGGCGTCTCCACCGCGGCGCGAGCACGACGAGCGAAGACGCGGTGTTCGAAGCGTGGCCGGCGATCGGCGTGCGCCTCGACCTCGGCGGCGCGCGCTACTCGCTCACGCCGAGCGGCTCGCACCTCTCGGCGTCGTCGCCTCTCGCGTGGGCGCTGACGACGCACCCCAACGACGACGGGTACGCCGACGACGTCGTCGACGGAACGCTCGCCGGCGTGCCGGTTCGCTTCGAGCGCGACGTTGCGCCGAAGCCGCCCATCACGATGACGCTCCCGGGGGACCGGCCGTTCCGTCCCTTCCTCGTCGATCAGCTCGCGCTCGCCGCCCAGCGCGATCGCGAATCGTACGTCGTCCTGCACACCGCGAGCGTGCGCTCCTTTCTCCACGACTGCGTCCTCTTTCAGCGCGGCACTTGGCAATACAAGTTCATGGCCGGCGCGGACCGTCCGGCGGAGACGGCGGCGCTCGAGAACGTCGTCGACGCCATCGAAGGGGCGACGACCACGCCGCGCCTCTTGCTTCACGAGCCGCGCTTCGCCGACGCGGTGAAGGCGAACGTGCGCGCGCCGTTCCTCGCTTCCTACGCGCTCTCCGAGCTCGGCCTCTATGTCTCCACCGCCGCGGGGCGCTCGGTGCACATTCCGATCGGGAACGACGCGTTGATCTACTTCGTCACCGACCGACCCGATCGCGCCGAGAAGCTCGGGGTGGTGGTGACGAAGACGGCGCTCCACGCCCCCTTCGCGTCGAGCTTCGGCGGCCAGCTCCTGGACCTGGCGAGCATGCCCGACGACAACGCGCTCTACGCGCGCACCATGATGGATCTCCTTGGACGATCCAGCGCGGCGCGCGCCGCCCAGCTCTCGCCGGCGGGTCGATCGGCGCTCACCGATTGGTTCGGCATCATGGCCATCGAGGACTACCGCGGCGTGGCCTTTGGTCACCCGAACCTCGGCTGGGGCTACAACTTCACCAACGCGCAGTTCTACGGCCTCGTGGTTCGCGCGTTGGCGCGGCCGGGCGCGAGCGACTCCGCGGGCCGCCCCGTCGTCGGTCAGGTGATCGTGGGGAACGAGCTCCGTCCGGGAGATCCCTCGTACGCCGACGTTCTGAACAAGGGGAAGGACATGCAGGAGTACCCGGACATGGCGGCGCTGAAGCAGCTCGCCACCGGGTATCTCTTGGAGCGGCACGCCGCCGAGGTCGACGACGTCGTGCAAGCCTTTGCCGGGGTGGTGCCGGCGTCCGACCTCGACGACCGCGCGCGCTACGACGTGTTTCACTTCATCGCGGCCGAGCTCTACGACACGGCGGGGCGCACCGCGAACCTCACGCCGAGCGCGGCCAACGCAGCGACGGCGGCGGTGGGGCGGCTCTTCGAGATCCTCGATCAGGAGAGCGCGGCGCTGGAAGCGTACATTCTAGACAACGGCGTCACGAAGAGCAGCGAGCGAGCGCCCAAGGCGAACGCGTTCTGACGCGCGGCTTCGGCACGGGGCTCGTGTCGTCTGCCGGTCGACTCTGGGACGCTCGCGGCGACGAGCTGTAAGCTGGTGATCGATGGGGTTCTGGGCGCGGATCTTCGGACGCGAGGAGGCGAAGAAGAAGGAGTCGTCCGCGTTCTACGCGAAAGACGACGCACCGCGCGCGCCATTGCCCACGCCACCCAAGGCAGCGAGCGCTCCCCCGTGGCTCGCCGAGACACCTCGCGAGACGCCGGCGCTCGCGCCCGAGGCGAGCGGCCCGCGACGTGGAGAGCTCGCCGCCTCGCTCGCTCACCTCGTCGAGGTGCGCACGCGCGAGCGGCTCCGGTTCTTGTCGGTGCTCGCGGCGCGTGAGGCGCGGAGCGAGCTCTTGCGGGTCCTCGAGCTCCGCGCGCGCGAGCTCGGTCGACGCGATCGGAGCTAGGGCGCATCTCAAAACCCTCGAGCACGGCAAAGTGCTCGTAGGAGCAAGACA
>CAZHHD010000038.1:0-63539 GCA_964531795.1 uncultured Polyangiaceae bacterium
GACGGCGTGGAAGCTCCCGTCCGCCGCTGTCTAAGAAGAAGACAGTTGCTCCCCCGCGTCGCCTTCGGCGAGCTCGTGCGCTGCACGAGCCGTTCACTGGCACCGCCTCGCTGGGCAGGAGGAGTGAGAACATGCGGCTCCCCAATGCTGGGCGCGTCGGGCTCGCGCGCGTGCGAAGCACGAGTCGCCGGAGGCGAGGCGGGGGAGGATCGCGAAGGGAGCGACAGCGACCGAGCGAGGGGGAGCGCAAGCTCCCCACCAGGGTGACCGATCACCTAGTTCCTGAGTCCGAAGGCTCGGCGCCGAAGGCGACGAACCTCGGACTCAGGACACTAGGGGGCTGTCCCGCTCCTCCGCTGGGGTGCGCGGACCGGGCGATGCCCGGATTCCGGGTCGAAAAGCGACAGGTCCCTCCCACGTCCTACACGGCCACCTGCAACGAGATCATCACGTACAACACGACGTACCTGTTCTCGGCCAAGCTCACGCGGCAGCAGTAGAGCGCGACGCGAGCGCGGCGACGCCGTCGGCGCGCTCGGTCCCGACCGCGGCCGTCACTCCGCTTCGAGCGGGAATTTCAGCGGGTTTTCCCACTCGCAGGCCATGTTGTCGTCGGTGATGATCTTCGCGTCTTTGGTGCGCCGAAGAATGCTGTCGCGCCCTTCCATGCCCCAGTAATCGAAGTCCTGGCTCGGCTTCTCCGCCGTCTCGGCGAAGTCGAGGAAGTTTTGGAGCACGTCGCGCTGGTGCGCGTTCGTGAGGTCGAGCACCGGGAGCCCTTCGATGACGAGCTCGGTGAGCATCTTCTTCCACTTCGACTTGTCGAAGACGATGGGCGAGTCGCTCACCGCCATGAAGTTGATGACGCGCATCGCGTAGGGGAACACCGTGGCGGCGGTCTTCTGGGCGTCTTCCGACGACGTGGTGTTGAAGTAGTGCACGCCGCCGGGCGCGAGGTGCGCGCGCGCGAGCGCCAAGAACTCGGTCGAGAGCAAGTTGGTGATGTGCGCGCGCCAGTGCCAGGTCGTGTTCATCACGAGAAAATCGAACTTCTCGTCGGGGTGGCGGAGCAGCCAGCGCCGCCCGTCGTCGATGACGATGTGCACCTTCGGGTTCGTGAGCAGGCTCTTCACCGCCGGGTACTCGGCGATGAGCTCGAGGTAGCCGGGGTTGATCTCGACGATCGTGAGGTCCTCGACCTCGGGGAGGTGCGCCACGATCTGCGCCCACGAGCCCGACGAGAGGCCGATCATGAGCACGCGCTTGGGGTGCGGGTGCAGCGCCTCCACGGCGAAGGCGCGCTGCACGACGTTCTTGTTGTCGACGAGCGAGATGTTGAAGGCGCCGTCGTAGGCGCCGCCGCCGTAGACCTGCGCGTTCTGGTTCACCACGATGACGCCATGGCGGTTCTCGAGAACGTGGGCGAGCTTCGCCCCCGGCGCCCACTCGTTCTTCATGAGGAGGCGCTCGTAGAGCCCGTCGAAGAGGGAAGGGGTGAAGCGCACGAGGAGCCCCGCCGACAGCGCGACGAGCACGAGCCCGCGCACGAGCGGCGCGCGCCGTACCCCCGCGGCGCTGGCCACGAGGAGGAGCGCGACGAGCGCGAGGCCGGCGAGCACGAGCACCAGGCTGATGGTCTGCGTCGACCACGCGTCCATCAGGACGAAGCCGGTGAGGAAGCTCCCTGCCGTCGAGCCGAGGATATTTGCAAGATACACGTACGAGAGGTTGGCCCCGGCGCGGTCGTCGGCGGGGATCCCGTAGTGCGCGACGAGCGGGAGGATCGCCCCCATGAGCCCGGCGGCGACGGCGACGAGGCCCAAGGCCGGGAGCCAGTTGTGCGTGGCGAACAGCCCGAGCACGGGGATGACGAGGAAGCTCGTCACGTCGGCGAAGAAGAGGAACGCCGCCAGCGCGCGGAGGCGCCGCGCGTCTTCCACCGGCCCCGCGCTGTCCTTGCAGTAGGCGCGGCTCGCGACCGAGCCGAGCGCCACGCCCAGCAAGTAGAAGCCGAGGAGCAGGCCGAACACCGTCGGGTGCCCCCAGCTCACGAAGGCGAAGGCGCGGTACCAGAGGATCTCGTACGAGAGCGCGATGAAGCCGCAGGTCGCCGCGAGGGCGAGGGTGAGGGGGAAGCGCGTCTTCATCTCGTCACATTCCCTCGGGGCGCGTCACAAGGCGGCCACGGGCGGCGTGGGCTCGGTCGCGCCGTCGTCGTCCGAGGACGGCGCGGCCAGCACGGGGGCGCCCGGCCCGCCGGCGCGTCGCGAGCGCTGGTGGAGCACGAAGGCGATGCTCGCGGCGGTGAGGTTCAGCGCGGCGGCGACGTGAACGGTGTGCGCCTGGCCAAGGTGGCCGAGGAGGAGCACCACGGCGAGGATCGACGCCAGGGCCGATCCGAGGGTGTTGATGAAGTAGAGCGTCCCCACCGAGCGCCCGACGTTCTTCGACGCACGGGAGAAGTGAGCGACGAGCAGCGGGAGCGTGCCCCCCATGAGCATGGTCGGGAGGAGGACCAGGACGAAGGTCACGAGCCCGATGAGCACCGACGGCATGCGCAAGGTGAGGGCGCCGACGCCGTGGAAGAGGGCCAAGGAGCAGGCGCCGAAGAGGCCGATCGACCCTTCGACGAGGGCGAAGAGGAGCACCGTGGGGCGCTTGGGATCCTTGGAAATGGCCCCGCCGAGGAGGCTCCCCAGGCCCAATCCCAGCATGAACGCCGTGACGACCATGGTCACCGACTCGACGTTGATGCCGTAAATCGAGAACAAGGTCCTTTGCCAGACGACTTGGTAGAGGAGGGCGGCGAACCCGGACAAAAAGAAGAGAACGTAGAGGAGTCGCACGGCGAAGGTTCTATAGCCGTTTTTGACTTGTCTCAAAACGGCACGATAAGCTTTTCGCGCGTGACGTCCGACACCCTCAACATCAAGTTCGGGCGCCACTACCGTCCGGGCGACGTGCTCTTTCGCGAGGGGGAGATCGGCAAGGAGATGTTCGTCATTCAAGAGGGGCTCGTGCAGGTCACGCGGCGCGTGGGGGGAGAGGACCGCCCCATCGCCACGCTCGGCCGCGGCGAGTTCCTCGGCGAGATGTCGATCTTGAACGACAAGCCGCGCACGGCCACGGCCACCGCCGTCGAAGAATCGGACTGTCTGGTCATCGACGGGCGTACGCTCGAGGCGATGGTCTCACGCAACACCGAGATCGCCCTTCGCCTCATCAAGAAGCTCGCCGCCCGGCTCGACGCCGCCGACGAGCTCATTCAAATCCTCATGCACCCCGATCCCAAAGCCCGCGTCATGCTGGCGCTCAAGCGCCACGCCGAGAGCGAAGGGGTCACGACGAACGACGGCATCCGCGTCCACGTGACGGCGGAAGACCTCGCGCGCGAGGTCGGCGCCGAGCCGCTCGACGTCCACGAAGTCATGGCGCGGCTCGAGCGCCTGCAGATCGCCACGCCGGCGAGCGGAGGGAACATCCTCATCGCCGATGTGCGGCGCCTCCTCGAGTTCTTGGAATTTCTGGACATGCCCCGCATGTTCGAGGCGACCTGACGATGGATCTGCGCGTCATTGGCTGCCACGGCGGAGAAACTCCGCGTCACCGCACGAGCGCCTTCGTGCTCGACGACAGGCTCGCGATCGACGCCGGCTCGCTCACGAGCGGCATGGACTTGGAGGCGCAGTGCGCGCTCGAAGCCGTGCTCGTGAGCCACGCTCACCTCGATCACGTGCGCGACCTGGCGACCATCGCCGACAACCGCGCGCAGAACGGCTGCAAGCCCCTCATCATCGCGGCGACGCTCGAGACGCAGGGGATCTTGAAGAAGCACTTCTTCAACAACAAGCTCTGGCCCGACTTCACCAAGATCCCGAGCGCGTCGAAGCCGACCATCCAGTATCTGACGCTCAAGCCCGAGGTGAAGACCAAGGTCGCCGGCTACAGCGTGCGCGCCATCCTCGTGAGCCACACCATCGAGTGCTGCGCTTTCATCATCGAAGGGAAGGACGGCGCCATCGGCTACAGCGGCGACACCGGGCCGACCGACCGCCTCTGGGAAGTCCTGAACGGCACCAAGCGGCTCCGCGCGCTCCTCATGGAAGTGAGCTTCCCCAACCGCGAGCAGAAGGTCGCGACGCTCAGCGGGCACCACACCCCGCAGACCATGGGGCCGGATCTGAAGAAGCTCACGAACCCCAAAGATATTGCAACTTTACTATATCACATTAAACCCAACTTCCAGCGCGAGGTCGAGCGCGAGTGCGCCAAGCTGAAAGGCTTGAACCTCACCGTGTTGGGGCTCGGGGACCACTTCATCCTCTGACCACGCCGGGCTTGCTTCGGGGCGCCGCATGAGGGATGCATCTCGGTCCCGTGACGAGCGATCCGAACCCTCCGGCCCGCGGTCCGAACGCCCCCCCTGGCGGGCGTAACGCGGCAGAGATCCCCCTTCCGGGGCTCGAGGACGACGCCGACGGGGCTCGCGTCGTCCGCGAGGAGCTACGGCTCCTCGGCATCGTCCAAGGGGCGCTCGAAGGGGCGGCGCGCTCGAGCCACGACGCCGCCGCCGGCCAACGCCTCGACGACGAGCGCTTGCTCGAGCTGCGTGACGAGGCGGCCACCGCCAAGCCCGAGGACCTGCCCGCGCTCTTCGAGCAGATGCACCACCTGGGCGCGCTGCGGGCGCAACGAGGGAAGGGGGCCGCCGGCTTCATCGACCGCGCGAGCCCCTACTTCGGTCACCTCAGGCTCGAAGAGGCGGGGAAGCGCCGCGACGTGCTCGTCGGCGCCCGCTCGTACGTCGACACGGCGGCGGGCGTGCGCATCGTCGACTGGCGCCATGCGCCGGTGAGCCGGATTTTCTATCGGTACCAACAGGCCGAGGACTACGAAGAAGATCTCGGTGGCCGCTTGGTCGAGGGGACCGTCCTCGCGCGTCGCAGCGTGGCGATCGTCCAGGGAGAGCTCGTGCGCGTGGCGTCCCCCGAGGGGACCTTCGTGCGCGACCCTTCGGGCTCCTGGCGACGCGCGGCCGTCCACGTGGGGCGCCTGCAAACCGAGCGCAAAGGGGCCGCCGCGCGCGCCGCCGCCGAGCAGAAAGCCGCGGCCAGCCAAGTCGCACCCGCCGCTCCCGCGTCGACGGCGGCGCACGCTCCCGCGAGCACCGGCCCGGCAGGGCGCGAAGGGGGCGCGGACAAGCACCTCCCGGCCATCGCCTCCATGCTCGACGCCGCGCAGTTCGAGCTCATCACCAAGCCGGGCGCCGGCGTCGTCGCCATCCAAGGGAGCGCCGGCAGCGGCAAGACCACCGTCGGGCTCCACCGCGTCGCCTACCTGGCCTTCCAAGATCCCCAGCGCTTCCGCCCCGATCGCATGATGGTCGTCGTGCCGCACGACGCGCTCTTGCACTACGTGGCGCGCGTGCTCCCCGACCTGGGCGTCGACGGCGTGATGCTGACGACCTTCTCGCGCCTCGCCGCCCGCGTGCTCCCCGAGCTCTTCCCCAAGCTCCCGACGCGCCAGAGCGACGAGACACCGACGATCGTGAGCCGCGCGAAATCGCACCCGGCGATGCTCCGCGCCATCCACGCGGCGGCGGCGCGGCTGCACGCTTCGCTCGACGCCCACACGCGACGATCCATGGAAAAATGGCCGGAAGGGGCGCGCGTCGTCGAGGCGTGGACGAGCACCTTCCGCGAAGGGGTCCCCTGCGAAGCGCGCGTGAGCGCCTTCGGCCAGTGGTTCGCGGGGAAGCGAAAGCTCCCGGGGGCCATCGAGGCGAGCACGCTCCCCGACGTGACGCGCGGCGCCGTGGAGCGCCTGGGCCACGAGCTAAGGAGCCGTGCGCGCGGCGTGCTCGGCGCGTGGGACGAGCTCCTCACGTCACGCGAGCTCCTCGCCGAGACCTTCGCCGGCGAGAGCTCGTTCGGTCCGACGCAGCTCGATCGCGTCCACGAGTGGTGCGTGCGCCAATCGCGCGTTCGCGCCGAAGGGGAGCGCGACGGCGAGCTCCCGACGATCGACGCCGAGGACGCGCCGCTGCTCCTTCGCCTTTACCAGGTGCTCCGCGGCCCGCTCGTGCAGCCGGGCGGCGCGCCGCTCTCGCTCGCGCACCTGTTCGTCGACGAGGTGCAAGACGCGAGCGCCGTCGAGCTCCGCGTGCTCGTCGATCTGACCACGCAGGAGCGCTCGGTCACCTTGGCCGGGGACACTGCGCAGCGCATGCTCGGCGACGACGACGAGGCCAGCGAGTTCGACTGGAAGAAGCTCCTCGGCGAGCTCGGCATCCCGGCCACGACCATCGAGCCCTTGAAGGTGAGCTACCGCTCGACCGCGGAGATCACCCGCTTCGCGCGCGGCGTGCTCGGTCCTTTGGCGCACGAGGCCGAGCCGGTCACGACGCGGGAAGGGCCGCCGGTCGAGCTCTTCTCCTTTGCGTCGCCGGGCGAGGCGGTCGCGTTCTTGGCCGACGCACTGAAGCAGCTCGCGCGCGAAGAGCCGTACGCCAACGTCGCGCTCCTCGCGCGCTTCGGCCCGCAAGCCGACGTGTACTTCGAAGGGCTCGAGCGCGCCGAAGTGCCGCGCGTGCGTCGCGTCGCCAAGCAGGATTTCACCTGGGAGCCGGGCTTCGACGTCACCGACGTGCGCCAGACCAAGGGGCTCGAGTTCGACGAGGTGATCCTCCTCGACACGAACTACACGAGCTACCCCGACACGCCGCAAGCGCGCCACGCGCTCTACGTGGGCGCGACGCGCGCGGCGCACCAGCTGTGGTGCATCGCCAGCGACAAGCCGTCGGCGGTCGTCGAAGCAGCGCTCCGCGAGGGCTGAGCGTTACGCGCGTTCGGTCAGTACGCGGCCGCGGGGGCCGCCGCGAGCTCGCGGTGCATGTCCTCGCGGAACTGATCCACGCCGCGCATATAGAAGAACCAGAAAAACGGCGCGACGAAGAGGTTCACGATGGGGATGACTTGGCAAATGCAGGCGCCGAGAGCGGCGCCGCGCGGGGCCGGTCGGACGCCGCGGAACGAGAGCCGCATGCGATCCATCGCGTCGCAGAGGCCGACGTTGGCGACGAACATCCAATAGAGGTTGTAGTACGGCAAGAAGAGGAGGCCGACGGCGTTCCCCGGGCTCACGACCTTGCCGCCGCCGGTCACGCGCTGCTCCATGGGGAGCCACGACCACGCGCCGTGGAGCCACACGAGCGAGAGGATCAGCTTCACGTTGTAGAGCATCAGCGCGCCGAAGATGAGAAGCCCGCCGAGCGTTTGCGCGCCGTCGGCTGCCTCGAGGTCGTCCATGTCGTCGGCGCTGATGGCGAGGCCGAGGCCGATCGCAAACGCGAGCAGACTGAGGACGATGCATCCGAGGAAGACCCACGCGACCCACGGCTTGTGGCCGCGCACGTCGCCGCCGAAGACCCCCGGCGCGCGTTCGCGGTAGCCATAGAAGCCCGGGCTCGGAGGTTGAGGAGCGGCGTAGGGCGCGTAGGGGTGATTCGCCATGTAACTCACCCCCGATGGTACGCGCGAAGGGCGGCGGTGCTCCCCAGATGATCCTGGAGAGGGCTCCGGCGGCGTTGGTCGTCCTCGGTCGAGCGCCTAGGGCCCACTCGGCCGAGGTTCTTGGTTAGTTTACATAATGCGTCTTATGCGAAGTTGTGGGTCACGTTCCGTGGGGGAAATTCCCGGCTGGTGCGCGTGTGCGCGGGCGGCGCGCGCGTGACCCCGTCCGCGCACGCACGACCTCCCGCGTCGACCTTCGCCGGCGTTTCGTCGGGCACCTTGCCGGCGGCGCGACCTCGACTGGCCGGCAGCGCGTCGCTCAGAGCCGCGGCGGAAAGAAGCTCGGCGCGGTGGCGATCTCGGCCTCGGGCGGCGGCTCGATCGAAACGCCGACCAGCGTCCCGGAGTTCGAGAGCACGTAGGCGCGATTGCCGAAGACCCCGGGCGTCTCGGCGAAGCCGGAACCAATCTCGATGCCGTCGATGACGCGACCGTTCCGCGGCGACATCAAGAACAGGCCGTAGCGCGTGGTCCCGACGAGGATGGCCCCCGCGACCGGCACGGGCTTGGTGATGCCGCCTTCGGGCACCGGGTTCCGCCACAACATGCGCCCGGTGGCGGCGTCGAGCCCCCAGAGGCCGCTCGTAGCGCTCGACGCGAGCAGGATCTTCCGCTCGGGGACCGTCGGACCGTCCTTGTCGGCGCCGCGCGGGTTCGGCGCGTGGGCCGGCTCGCGCCACAGCGTGAGATCGGTCACGCCGATGGCCTTGTCGTTCGCCCAGGCGCGCGCGCCCGTCTCGGCGTCGAGCGCGAACACGCCGCCGGCGTAGCTCGCGACGTAGACGACGCGCCCGCCGGACCACGTGGACGACGGTGCCATGTCGTCGACGACCGGCGTCGTGTCGACGTCGAGGTAGCGCGGCGCTTCTCCGCCCGCCGTCTGCTCGGCCTCGGCCGACAGATCGACCGGCGTCCAGCGCTCGGCGCCGTCGCGCGCGTCGTACGCCACGACGTGCCCGTCGGAGTACGCCATGAAGACCTTGCCGCCGTCGATCGAAGGCCCCGCGTAGCCGGCGATCTCCATGCCGAGCGCCGGCGTCCGGTGCTGCTGCCAAAGGAGCTTCCCCGAGCGGCGATCGAGCGCGTAGAGCTGGTCGGCCGCGTTGGCGACGAAGATCGTCTCCCCTAAGAGCGCGGGCTTCTTCGAGACCTCGGCGCCGGTGTTGAACCGGTACGCGAGCGTGCCGTCGAGCGCGTGCACCGCGTAGAACGCGCCGTCGTGCGAACCGAAATAGACGAGGTCGAGATCCTTGTCGTAGAGCGGCTCGCACTGCACGTAGCTCAAGGTTTCGAAGCGCCAAATCGTGCTGCCGTCGCTGCGGAGCGCGTAGAGCCCGTGGTCGGCGGTGCCGAGGAACACGCGCCCGTGCTCGCCGTCGATCTCGGCCCGGCCATGCTCGTAGTCCTCGCCCACGGTGCGCGCCGCGGCGGTCAGCGTGCGCCGCACGATGACGTGCATCGAGCCGCTCGGCCGGTGGTACCAGGTCGGCATCTCCGGGCTCACACGGTCGTTGGCCGTATCCCCGGTGGCGCAGCCGGTGGCCGCGCCGACGGCGAGCGCGACGCCCACGGCGCCGCGCACCCATCCGGCGGTGCTCGGCGACGTCTTCGCGTCCTTCGTTTCCGGGGCGCGTGTCACTTCGGCGCGCCCTCGGGGTGCTCTTTCGCCTGCTTTTGCAGCTGTTCGATGAGCTTCTTGATCTGCGCTTCGTCGAGCTGCTTGTTGCCGCCCGGCGCGTTGCCCATCATGCCGGTGGGCTTCGGCGGCAGCGCCGTGGGATCGAGCGCGCGGAGCCGGTCTTCGGCGACGATCTGCAAGTACGGGAACGGGTGACCTTCCCCGGGCTTGTTGATGCGCTCCCAGAGGCTCTTCAAGAGCTCCTTGGCTTTGTCCTTGTCGCCCTTGGCCTCGTACACGCGGGCCTGGTGGTACATGCCGAGCTCTTTGAAGCCCTTCACGTCGGTGTTCTCCAGGGCGCGGAACTGCTTGATGGCGTCGTCTTGCCACTTCTCGGTGTCGCCGGCCTGCGACTTGAGCTCGTCGGCGAAGCCGATCCCCTCGAGCGCACGCCCCTTCACCTCCGAGTCGGCCTGCGCGAGCGGCGAGCCGAGCACGTCGTTGAACGCTTCGATGGCCTTGTCCGGCTCGTGGCGGTCGAGGAGCAAGGAGCCTTCGGACAAGCGCGCCAAGTACGCCGCGCCGGTGCCGGGGTACTTCGCGACGACGTCGTGGTACTTGGCGAGCGCAGCTTCGCGCCGATCGGCCACGGTCTTGAAGATCGGCGTCGGATCCTTGGGCTTGTCCGAATCTTCCTCTTCCTTCGCCGGGTCGCCGATGCGGCCGCGCTCGTCGGCGACGGCGGTGGCGAGGAGCGCCGAGGCGTCCCCCTCCTTCTTCTTCTGGAGGTACGTGTAGCCGAAGAACGCGATCCCCGCGACGAGCGCGAGGCCGACCACCGCGCCGACGAAGCGGGTGTTCTCTTGCATCCACTTGGAGAGCTGCTGCGTCTTCTCGATGAGCGGATCGGCCTCGACGGCCGTCGCCACGGCTCGCTTCTTCACGCTCGGCTTGTTGCCGATGTTCGAGAGGCGCTTGGAGGCCGAAGCCTCGAGTCCGCGCTTCTTCCCCTTCTTCGCCTTGGTCTTGGCGCGGCGCGCGACGAGGCGCTCCTCTTCTTCGCGCGCGATGCGGTCTTCTTCGCTCTCCTGCGAGAGTCGCCCGACGCGGCGCGCGAGGGCCTCTTGGTCGGCCGCCGACTCGCCCTCGGCACCCTCGTCCGAGGCTTCGTCTTCCGCGTCGTCCGCGTCTTCGCCCTTCGACTCCTCGGCCTCGCCTCCGCCCTTGGCCTCGGCCTCGGCGTCCTTGGCTTCACCCGACGTCGCCTCGGCTTCGTCTTTCGCGCTCTCGGTTTCCTTCGATTCGTCGGCCACGGGGGCACCTCGGCTTCGGTTGGGGCCCTCACTATTATTGGGGGCGCGGCCCGGGGTCAACGTCGGTACCCGCATCCCAGGGGACGGGAGGCGGCGGCGGGACCTCCGGCGTGCGCCGAACGAGCCACGCCGCGAGCATTCCCCCCTCCCCGGTCAGGTGCACCGCGTGCGGTCCAGGCGCCAGCGCGCCCAGCTCGGCGACGTGAAGGACACCGCGCGCCCGGCCGCCGCCATCGGCCTTCGCGTCCGCCGAAGGCTCTTCGTCGGACAGGGTCGTGACGGCCACGCTCGCGCCGCCCACCGTGACGACCGGCGCTTCGGGCCGTGCGGTGAGGACGAGCACGCGGAGCCCGGCGTCGGCCCCCGCGTCGAGGTCAGGCTCGGGCGGCGCGGCGCGGAGCGAGACGGTGACGTCGGCCACCGGGTCCACCGAGGACCACCCCGCCTCGCCGAGCAGGTGAAGGTCGCGCGCCACGCGCAGAGCGTCGCGGAGCGGCTCGGGGGTCCCGGCGAAGCGAAGGAGCGGCGCGCGGAGCTCGCCACGAGCGCCGAGCGCGACCAACGCCGCGACTTCGTGTGGGCGCGTCGTCACGAAGCGCTCGTCCGTGAGCTCGGCGAGGAGCGGCGCGCGCGCCGCCGGATCGCCGATGGCGCCCAACGTGTCGGCGACGAAAGGACGAAGCCGCACGTCCTCGAGCGAAGCGACGAGCGCCGGCACCGCTCGCGCTTCGCGGATCCGCGCGAGCGCAGACAGCCACGCTCGCGCGTCTTCCAGCGACAATTTGGCCCCTTCCGCCTGCCAGGCGGCGGCGAGCTCCGCCCCTCCCCGCGCGTCGCCTCGCTCGGCGAACGCGAGCGCCGCGCGCCTCCGCCACGGGACCGACGTGGCATCGACGAGCGCGGCTTCGGCCTCGGGCGGCGCCGGCTCCCCCATGCGCACGAGCGCCAGCGCGCAGAACCGACGTACGTCGACGTCTTCGTCCCGGGCGAGCGCCCGCTTGGCATAGGCCGCGGCCGAAGGCGCGTGGAGATCGAACGTCACTTGGGCGGCTCGGCGGCGCACGTCGAGACGCGCGTCGTCGAGCAGGGCCCCCACCTCTTCGGCGGCGTCGACGTCCCCTTGCATGCCGCGGCGGAGCGCCTCCGGCCACTTCTGCGCCTCCCCCTTCTCGTACTGCCCGTGCGACCCCGAGATCTCGGTGGCTAGCGCACGGAGGGCGCGTGCGTCGGCGGCGCGCTCGGTCGAGAGATCGTGACGCTCGAGCGGATCTCGGTCGAGGTCGTAGAGGGCGCAGGCGGCGACGCGACGCTCGCACACGAGGCGCAGGTTCTTCCGCGCGAGCATGCGGTAGTTGTCGCTCTCCACGTACGCGAGGCCGTCTTTGGTCGCGTCGTCCGGGGCGTGCGCCACGCCTCCGAAGCCGGCGAAGACGGGCCCGAGATCGCGACCGCGGACGCGCGCCGGTCGCGGGATCCCCAACGCCGAGAGCACCGTGGGCAAGAGATCGACCGTCTCGACGGGCGCCTCTGCACGACCGTGCGGGATCCCCTCGCCGCTCACGACGAGCGGCACACGCACCTGCTCCTCGAACACCGTCGTGCCGTGGTAGCGACCGCCGTGCTCGCCGAACTCCTCGCCGTGATCGGCGGTGACGATGACCAGCGCGCGCGGGCGGACGGCGCGCACTTTGGCCACGACCGCGCCGATCCCCACGTCGGCCGCGGCGATCTCACCGTCGTAGAGGTCGAGATCGCTCTTCCCCTCGCCGAACACGTGCTCGGGGTGCGGCTCGTACGGCTCGTGCGGCTCGAAGAAGTGCACCCAGAGAAACAGCGGGCGCGCGTCCCCCTTCGTCTTCTCGAGATAGTCGGAGACCTCGCGCGCGCGCTCTTCGGGGGTCGCGAACTGGGTCTTTCGGTACTCGAAGTCGAAGCCGCGCGCCTCGAAGCCGCTGAAGAGCGCTTGATCGACGAAGAAGACGGCGGGCGGATAGAAAGCCGCCGTGCGGTAGCCGTACCGACGCAGGTGCTGGGGCCACGTCTCGGAGTCGCTCCCGACGCCGAGCTCGAGCAGCGGCCGCATGTACTTGCCGGTGAGGAGCGACGCGATCGAGTACGACGTGTTCGGCGTAGCGCAGTAGGCGTGGCCGAAAGTGACCCCCTGGGCGGCGAGCGCGTCGAGGTTCGGTGTCGTCGGGCGCGGGTAGCCGTAGGCCCCCACGTGATCGGCCCGCAGCGCGTCGACGGTCACGAGCACGACGTCGCGCCCCGACCAATCGAGCGCACGCGGGATCTCTCCCGGGAGGCTCCCGGGCGTCACTTCGTCGTCGGTCCGCGGCGGCGCGATCTGCGCGGCGAAGAGCACGGCGCGCCCCATGAGCGGTGCGTGCTCGGCCATCACCAACCGAAGATTGTCGGCGCCGGCGAGCATGCGCGCGGCGTGGGGCGTGAAGAGCGCGCACTCGACGGTGAAGATCACCATCGCCATCCCCAGAGCGCGGCCCGCGCGGCCGACGACGAAGTGCGCCCCCAGCGGCGCCGCCGAAGCGAGCATCGCGAGGAAGACCGCGAGGTGAAACCACGGGTAGAGGTGCGGCAAGATCCGCGCGTCGACGTTCCAGAGCACCGCCGTTGCGACGAGCGCACACACCGCGAACGGACGCGGCGACCGGCGCCCCCATGCCACGAACGGAAGGAGCACGAAGTTCGTCGCCACGGCGGCGAGGAGGGCCATGCCGAGCACGAACGCCGCACGCACCGGGAGCTCGGCGAAGTGGCGCCCCGTCGTCACGCCGAGCCCGCACGCGGCGCCGCCGAGCGCACCGACGCCGAGGAGCACACGACGAGCCGCCGAGGGGGACGCGGCCCGGGCGACGAGCCCGGCGAGGGCTCGAGCCACGACGGCGAGCGGCAAGAGAAGCGCGAGCGCGATGGGGCTGACGAGCGTCCGCGCCATCGCCATCTCCCAACTGCCGGCGATGAGATCGCGGTAGCCGAGCCCGACGGCGAGGTGCTCGGCCACGAGCACGAGCAGCCACGCGAAGAGGACCCCTCCCGTGGCGATGAGGCGCTTCTGCACGGACGCGATTTCTACCCCGCTTCGTCGCGCACCGCCATCACGGTCGCGACGCGAGCCAGCGCGCGCGCGAGCCCCTCGTGCTCTTCACGCTCGAGGCGCGGATCGGCGCGGTGGATGGCGCGCGCGTCGGCCTCCACGCGGGCGAGCCAAGGGGGCGGCGCCAGCGGATCGAGGTAGAGGAGCTCGTCCTCGTCGGCGCCCGATTGGCGCGTGCCGCCGAGGTCCCCCGAGCCGCGGAGCTCGAGATCGGCGCGAGCGACGTCGGCCCCGCGCGAGAGCTTGCACAATACATCGAGCCGCTTGGCCGCGAGCTCGTCGAGCGGATCGTCGTGGAGGAGCACGCACCGGCCCGGGTGCTCGCCGCGCCCCACGCGTCCGCGCATTTGGTGGAGCTGCGCGAGCCCGAAGCGCTCGGCGCCGTCGATGACGATGAGGGTCGCCTCGGGGACGTCGACGCCGACCTCGATCACCGTGGTCCCCACGAGGACCTGGGCCTCGCCGGTACGAAACGCGCGCATCGCTGCCATTTTGGCTTCGGCGCGGAGCTCGCCGTGCACGAGCGCGACCTTGAGCTCGGGGAGCGCGCGCGAGAGCTCGTCGTGACGCTCGACGGCGGCGAACGACGGATCGACGTCGTCGTCCTCGGTCACTTGGATCCTCGGCGAGACGAAGAACACGCGCTCGCCACGCGCGCACGTCTTTCGAATCTCGGCGACGACCTGCTCCATGCGCCCCCGCGGCCAGCGCGCAGTGGCCACCGGCGGTCGCCCGCGCGGGCGCTCTTCCAAGGTCGAGGTCGCGAGCTCGCCGCGGAGCGCGAGGGCCAAGGTCCGCGGGATCGGGGTCGCGCTGAGCGTGAGGAGGTGCGGGCGCGACGAAGCCCCCTTCCCCACCAGCGAGAGCCGCTGCGCGACGCCGAGGCGGTGCTGTTCGTCCACCACCACGAGCCCGAGCTTGGCGAAGGTGACGTCCTCTGAGAGGAGCGCGTGCGTGCCGATGGCCACTTGAATGTCGCCCCGCGCGAGCCCTTCCGCCGCTCGCCGCCGCGCCGCCGCGCGATCCGAGCCGGTGACGAGGGCGATCGACGCCGACGTTGCGCGCGCCAAAGGGGCCACCGCGTCGAGGTACTGCTCGGCGAGGAGGCTCGTCGGCGCGAGGATCGCCACCTGCGCCCCCGCCGCCACGCACTGCGCCGCAGCGGCGAGCGCTACCGCCGTCTTGCCCGTCCCCACGTCACCGAGGAGGAGTCGACGCATCGGGACCGGGCTCGTGAGGTCTTTGGCGATCTCGGAGACCGCGCGCAGTTGGTCGTCGGTCAGGGGGAAGCCGAGCTCGGCGCGGAGGCGCGCCCACGTCGTGCGATCGCGTGGGAGCGCCATGCCGCGCGCCTTCGCGAAGCGCTCTTCGGCGGTGAGGCGCGCGCGCACGCGGGCGAAGGCCTCGACCCACGCGAGTCGCTCGCGGGCTCCGCGCACCGCGACGGCGAGCGCGTCGCCTCCTTCCGCGGCTGCACGCGCCACACCGTCGTTCGACACCTCTTCGGGCGAGACGGCGGCGCCGTGCGCCCCGCGAACGAGCGCGTCGACGTCGGGCATGCCCTCGCGCGTGGCGATGCGCAGGGGCACCGGATCGACGATTCGGTCGACGCGCGCCACGGCGTCGGCCACGGCCTTGCGAAAGATCCCCGGAGCGATCCCGAGGCGCGGGTACCTGGGACGGAGCACACGCGCAGCCGGCGTGTCGGCGACGAGATCGGGGTGCGCCATGCGCGGCGGCTTTCCGTCGCGCATCCTGCCGACGAAGAGCCACGCCGTGCCCGGCCGCGCCGCCGCCAGCACCCCCTGGGCGAAGAAGAACCACCAGGCGTTCATCTTCGCCCCCGCCGCTTCGGCGACGACGCGAATCGCGCGCCGCCCGCGCATCGGGACGACCGACGTCTTCTCGACCTTGGCGGCGACGACGACGCGCGCCTCTCCTTCGGCGCGCGCGCGCTTCGCCGCTTCTTCGACGCCCAGCGGCGCGCGGAGATCGTCGAACGCGACCGGGAGCGTCCAAAGCAGATCGAAGACCGTGGTGACGCCGAGGGCGCCGAGCGCTTGGCTCGTCTGCGGCCCGAGCCCCTGCACGAGATCGAGCGCGCCGTTCCACGGGATTGGGCGGCTTCGGCGCTCTTCGCGCTTGGCCTCGGCCACGAACAAGCGGCACGCGCGAAGGAGCCCCTCCACGCGCGCGACGCGGCGCGGATCGTCGCCCGGCCGCTTGAGCCCGGTGAGGAGCTTCTCCCAGTCGTCTTTGCGCGGCTGGGGTACCGCTTCGCGCATCGCCTCGGCCACCGCCACCATCTCGGCGAGCGACGCCATGCGCGACGCTTCGTCGCTCTTCAGCCACGCGCCCGCGCGACGCGCCACCTCGGAGAAGCTGGGCGCTCTCGGCTCGCGCGCCACGCGCTACTTGAAGGCGATCTCGAGCACCTCGTAGACGCGCTCGCCGCCGGGCATGCGCACCTTCACCTCGTCGCCGACCTCTTTGCCGAGGAGCGAACGGGCGAGCGGGCTCGAGATGCTGATGGTCCCTTGGTTGATGTCCGCCTCGTCGGCGCCGAGGATGCGGTAGCTCGTCTCCTCGCCGCTCTGCGAGTTCGAGAGCTTCACCGTGGCGCCGAAGCTCACGCGATCGCCGGAGAGCTTCGACGGATCGATGATCTCGGCGAGGGCGAGCTTGGCCTCGATCTCTTTCACGCGGCCTTCGATGAAGGACTGCTTCTCGCGCGCGGCGTGGTATTCGGCGTTCTCGCTGAGATCCCCGTGCTCGCGAGCGGTCGCGATCATCTGAATCACTCGCGGGCGCTCGACGCTCCTCAAGTGATTGAGCTCGTCGCGCAGACGCGCGTAGCCTTCGGGGGTGATCGGGTTCTTTTCCACGACCAGGTATTTACCCCAAGAGAGGCGCGCATGGCCATCGTCGGCGATCATCCTTCGCACGGCGTTCGCTTCGTTTTGACGCAGGACGACGACGCCACCGTGAAGCCGGGCGAAGCGCCGCGCCTGCGTTACGTGGGCGACGTCTTCACCCCGACCGAGCGGCACCGGATCGAGCTCGACGTGGCCGAGGACGGCTCGGTCGAGGTGCGCAGCGAAGCCCCCCCAGACCTCGCAGAAAAGGCCCGCCTCCTCGTGCGCACGGTCGTGCGCCACGCCCGCAGCGAGGGGACCGCGCCCCCCCGCCGCATCCAAAGGTGGCGCGGCGAGAAGTGAACGATTCCGAAGGGACCCGTGGTAAAGCATCGCTCGTGAGCGACTCCCGTTCCGTCCGCCGCCTGCGCCTCGCGCCGCGCCTTCTGGCGCTGGCGCTCGTGGCTCTCGCGCCCCTCGCCCAAGGGTGCGGCGGGCCGGAGGCGAAGACCGGGCTCAACTACTCGGCCGACGCCGAGCGCGCGTACGAGCACGCGATGGGCGAGTTCAACGCCCACAACTGGATCGAGTCGCAGCAGCTCTTTCGTGAGGTGAAGCGAAAGTACGGCTATTCGCGCTTCGCCGCGCTCGCCGAGCTCCGCATCGCCGACGCCGACTTCGAGCAAGACAAGTTCGCCGACGCCATCCGCGAGTACAAACAGTTCGTCCACGACCACCGCTCGAGCGAAGAGCAGGTCACGTACGCGCGCTCCCGCATCGCCGAGGCTCAGTACAAAGAGATCAGCGAGTCGTTCCTGCTCCCTGCGACCGAAGAGCGCGACCAAGCGGCCACGCTCGAGGCCTACAAGGAGATGCGCGGCTTCCTCCACGACTTCCCCGAGGCGCGTCAGAGCCCCCACGTCTGCGCCCTGCTCGAAGACGTGACCATCAAGCTCGTCCGCCACGAGCTCTACGTCGCGCGCTTTTACCTCCGCAAAGACAACTTCGACGCCACCGTCTCGCGCGCGCAGTTCGCGCTCCGCAACTACGCGACCGAGCCCCCCTGCCCTCGCCAAGCGAAGGCCAAGACCGTGAGCGAGATCGAGGGGGGCGGCGGCGTGCACGCGGCCATCGACGACGACGTGCCCGATCTCGAGTTTGGCCTGGCCCCCGAGGCGCTGCTCCTGCTCGGCGAGACGTACCTCAAGATGCATCGGTGGAGCGACGCGCGCGCCGCGTTCGTCGCCGTGCTCCAGCGCTATCCGGCGAGCCCGCTCGCGGTGCCGTCGCGGAGCTACCTCGACTTCATGAAGGACCACAGCCTGTAGCGCCGAGGCTACGTGGTAGCCTCGCGGGCGATGTCGTCCGGCACGATCAACACGCCCGGGATCTCCGCCGTCTCGGACTCGCTGACGGCGAAGACGGTGCTCGTCGTCGACGACGAGAAGAACATCCGTCGCGCGCTCCAGCTCGTGCTCGAAGGCGAGGGTTACAAGGTCCACGCCGTCGAGACCGCCGGGCAAGCGCTGTCGGTCCTCGCCTCCCCCGACACGCCGGTGGATCTCGCGATCCTCGACGTGAAGCTCCCCGACATGAGCGGGCTCGACGTCCTCGAGAAGGTGAAGAAGGACGAGGCGAGCCGCGACATCCCCATCATCGTGATCAGCGGGCACGCCACCGTTCACGACGCGGTGCTCGCCATCAAGCTCGGCGCGAGCGATTTCTTCGAGAAGCCGTTGGCGCGCGAGCGCGTGCTCGTCTCGGTGAAGAACGTCCTCGACGCGGCGCAGACACGCCGCGCGCTCGACGAGGTCTCGCGCCTCCAGTCGCAGCGCTACGAGATGATCGGCCGCAGCCAAGCGATGCAGCGGCTCTTTCACGAGATCGAGAAGGTCGCGCCCACGAAGGCGAGCGTCCTCATCACCGGCGAGAGCGGCACCGGCAAAGAGCTCATCTCGCGCGCCATTCACCGCCTGAGCCCGCGCAACGGCGGACCGTTCGTCAAAGTGAACTGCGCCGCCATCCCCCGCGAGCTCATCGAGAGTGAGCTCTTCGGCCACGAGCGCGGCGCCTTCACCGGCGCGCAAATGAAGAAGCGTGGATTTTTCGAGCAAGCGCACGGCGGCACGCTCTTCCTCGACGAGATCGGCGACATGGATCTCGTGGCGCAGGCGAAGGTGCTCCGCGCGCTTCAATCCGGGGAGATTTCCCGCGTCGGCAGCGAGCACGTGATGCACGTCGATGTGCGCGTCCTCGCGGCGACGAACAAGGACCTCGCGAAAGAGGTCGAGCGGCAGATGTTCCGCGAGGATCTCTACTTCCGCCTGAACGTCTTCCCCATAAGGAGCCCGGCGCTCCGCGAGCGGCTCGAGGACATCCCGCTCCTCGCCGAGACCTTCCTCGAGGGCTTCTGCCGCGAGAACGGCACCAAGCGAAAGCCGGTCGACGCCGAGATCATCCCCGCGCTCGTCGCCCGCAAGTGGCCGGGCAACGTGCGCGAGCTGAAGAACGTCGTCGAGCGCATGGCGATCCTCTCGGGCGAGCGCGTGACCATCGCCGATCTGCCGGAAGATCCGCATGCGAGCCCCTTCGAGGACGATGCGCCGGCGGTGAACGAGGCGACGCACGAGCCGCCCGAAGAAGATCCCGAGGAGCCGGGCGCGCGGGCGCCGATCCCCGGGTCGTACATGACCTTGCGCGAGCACCGCGAGCACGCCGAGCGGAAGTACATCGTCGACACGCTCAAGCTCACCGGCTGGAACATCTCCCGCACCGCGGTCGTGCTCGGCGTCGAGCGCACCAACCTGCACAAGAAGATCCGCGCGTACGCCATCAAGCGCGGCGAGTGACGGCGCGCAGCGGCCGCGCCACGGTAGCGCGCTTCGAAGTGCGCTCTAGTGAAAGCTCTTCGGCGCCTCGGTCGGCGGCGGCGGCGGCGTGGTCTCGTCCTCGCGGCGCTCGCGGAGGAGCACGAAGGTCGCGACGCCGACGAGCAGCGAGATGGCGAGGATGAGCACCACGTTGCCACGCCACTCGGCGCGCCGCGGCCGGCGCGAGGACGACGACTTGAGGATGCTCGTCTCGGATGCCGGCGGCGGGCCGATGACCGGCATGCGGCGGCTCGAAGGCTCGGGGAGCGGGATGTGCCCGAAGCTCCCCGAGGGGACCGGACGCTCAGCGCCGCCGAGCTTGGGCTTGCGCCCGGCCATCGCGCGGCGGATGTCGCCGAGCATGGCGTAGGCGCTGTCGTAGCGTCGCGCCGGCTCGCGGTGGAGCGCGTGCTCGAGGATCGCGACCAAGGCGTCGCTCACGCGCGCGTCGTCGGGGAGCGCGTCGCGCAGAGGAACGATCTCGCTCGACGCGAGCTCCTCGCGTGTCTTGGCGCGACCGCGGGCCATCTTCCGCGTCAGCGCCTCGTAGAGGCACGCCGCGAGGGAGTAGATGTCTGCTTGTTGGCTCGCGGGGGTCGGCGGGATCTCGCAGCGCTCCGGCGCCGAGTACGGGCCGATGCGGAGCGCGGCGAGGACGTCTTGGTCCTCCGGCGAGCCAGCCACGCCCGGCGGCGTCGCGAAGTCGCACAGACGAATCGATCCGCGCGGCGTCATCAAGATGTTCATCGGCGTGATCGCGCCGTGGACGATGCCGTGCGAGTGCGCGAGCTCGAGCGCGTCGAGCACCTGCTCGGCGACGCGGAGCGCGCGCGGCTCGTCGATGGGCCCCTCCTCGAGGACCGTGGCGAAAGGCTTCGCCTCTTGCCACGTGCGCACGAGAAACGGCGCACCGTCGTCGTCGACGCCGTCGAGCTGAATGGGAATGACGCGCTGGTGACGAAAGCGATTGGCCGCGTAGCCCGCGCGCAAGAACAAGCTCCGCGCGCGCTCGTTGGTCGCGGCGTCGCCGAGGAGCGTCTTCACGACGGCGTGGTCGCCCTTGTCCCCTTCGCCGAAGAAGGCCTCGTACGTCGCCCCAACGGGGCCGACGCCGAGCAAGCGATGCAGGCGCCACCCCTTGAGGCGCGTGCCGACGCGCGCGAGCGCCGCCTTGAGGCGCTCCTCGCGCGGCGCCTCACGCAGCGGGACCGAGGCCGGCGCGGCGACGAGCCTTTGCGACAAGAGGCTCGGCGGCTCGGGGCCGGACGGCGGGGGCGAAGCGGGCTCCGTCATCGGGCGCGATTGTACTCGCGGACCGGCCTCAGACGGCCAGCCCTTTCACACGTCTGCGCATCTTTCACACGCCGGTCGAGCCATAGCCCCCTGCCCCGCGCGCGGTGGCGTCGAGCGAGGTCACGAGCTCGAGCTCGGCGCGCGCCACCGGCGCGACCACGAGCTGGGCGATCCGCTCGTGCGGAGCGACGCGCGCCGGCTCCTGCCCGAGGTTCACGAGCAGCACCTTCACCTCGCCACGGTAGTCGCTGTCGATCGTCCCCGGGGTGTTGAGCACCGTGAGGCCGAGGCGCGCCGCGAGCCCCGAGCGCGGGCGCACTTGTGCTTCGAAGCCTTGGGGGATGGCGAAGGCGAGGCCTGTGGGGACGAGCACGCGGGCCATCGGTGCGATGACGATTTCTTCCGCCAGCGCGGCGTGGAGGTCCATCCCCGCGGCGCCCGGGGTCTGATAGCTCGGCAGAGAGACCGACACGGCCCCCACGCGCTGCACCTCGATTTTCGGCATGACGCGCGCTGTAGCGCGCTTTTGCCCCGCCGAAAAGACGCGCCGTGCGTGGGCGAAGGGCGCGCGGGGGGAGCCTGGGTTGGTACACTCGGGGGACGTGTCTTCGTCGGCCACACCGATGCGTGTCGTCGGGCGCTATGCGCTCTACGCAGAGATCGCCGCCGGGGGCATGGCGACGGTCCACTTCGGACGGCTGCTCGGGCCGGTAGGGTTCTCGCGCACGGTCGCCATCAAGCGCCTGCACCCGCAGTTCGCGAAAGATCCCGAGTTCGTCTCGATGTTCCTCGACGAAGCGCGGCTCGCGGCGCGCATTCGCCACCCCAACGTCGTCCCCACGCTCGACGTCGTGGCCACGCACGGGGAGCTCTTTCTCGTCATGGAGTACATCCAAGGCGAGTCGCTCTCTCGTCTGCTCCGCGCGATGCGCGACAAGAAAGAGCGGATCCCCCCACGCATCGTGACGACGGTGATGAGCGGCGCCTTGCACGGCCTGCACGCCGCCCACGAGGCGCGCGACGAGCGCGGCGAGCCGCTCGGCATCGTGCACCGCGACATCTCCCCGCAGAACGTGCTCGTCGGCACCGACGGCGTCGCCCGCGTGCTCGACTTCGGCGTGGCCAAGGCCGCCGGGCGCATCCAGACGACACGTGAGGGTCAGCTCAAGGGCAAGCTCGCGTACATGGCGCCCGAGCAGCTGCAAGGGCACGTCACGCGGCAGTCGGACATCTACGCGGCGGCCATCGTGCTGTGGGAAGCGCTCACCGGACAGCGGCTCTTCGGCGGCGACAACGAAGCGGCGGTGCTCGGCAAGGTCCTGAACGGCACGGTCGATCCCCCGAGCCGCCACTACGGAACCCGCGGCGAGATCGACGACGGCCTCCGGCAGCTCGACGCCGTCGTACTTCGCGGCCTCGATCGCGATCCCGCGCGCCGCTACGGCACGGCGCGTGAGATGGCCATCGCCGTCGAGCGGTGCGTCGGCGTCGCTTCGCCGTCCGAGGTGGGCGACTGGGTCGAGACTGCGGCGCGCGACGTCCTCTCGCGCCGCGCCGAGAAGGTCGCCGAGATCGAGAGCACGTCGTCGTCGCTCCACGCGCCGAGCTCCCCCGACAGCGGATCGCAGCTCGCGCCGCCCAACAGCGGCAGCGCGCTCCAAGCGGCGATCGCGGCGAGCATCGGCTCGGATCCTTCGGGCCGTTTCAGTATTCCCAGCGCGCCTTCGTCGCGCCCCTCGGGCGCGTCGTCTTCGGGGCGCTTCGACGCTTCGAAATCGCAGCTCTCGAGCATCTCCCTCTCCAAGCCGCGCGTCGACTCGATGGCGGTCCCCGCGCGAAACCGCATGGCCGTCCTCGCCGGCCTGGCAGGCGTCGTGGTCGCGGTGCTCCTCGTGGCGACGACCGTGCTCGTCATGAAGCTTCAAGAGCGGAACGCGGCTCGCGCGGCCGCGGCGATCGCCCCGCCCGCGCGCGACGCCGACGCCGGCCTCACGCAGCCGCTCGCCGTCGCCCCTGCGACTTCGAGCGCCCCGCCACTCGTGACCGCCGCCGCGACGGTGACGACGACCGCGGCAGACGCGCGCGCCGATGCCGGTACGGCGAGCGTGTCGGAGAAGCCCGTCGTACGCAAACCCGCGACGCACGCGGCCACCCGCACCGTCCGAGCGCCGACCGGCTGCGACCCGCCGTGGACGGTCGATGAAGCGGGGCGCAAGCACTACAAGATGCAGTGCCTCTGATACCTTTCGGGCATGCAGCGGCCTCTCCGCAACGCGGTCGGCATCGCCGCCGCGCTCCTCGCCTTCGTCCCCTCGGGGCGAGCGCGCGCCGAGACCGCCGAGGCCAAGCAGGCCTGCGTCGCTGCGTCGGAAGAGGCGCAGACGCTCCGTGACGAGCACGCGCTGACCAAGGCGCGCGAGAAGCTCGTCCTCTGCGCGCGCGACACCTGTCCGCGAGTCGTCCGCAAGGACTGCTCCGAGTGGCTCTCCGAGGTGGACGCGAGCCTCCCCACGGTCGTCCTCGCGGCGCGCGCCGGCGGCACCGACGTGAGCACCGCGACGGTGTCGCTCGACGGTCACCCGCTCGCCGATCACCTCGACGGAAAGGCGCTCCTCGTCGATCCCGGGCCGCACACCTTTCGCTTCGAGCTCGCCGGCAAGCCGCCCATCGAGCAAAGGGTCGTCGTCAAAGAGGGCGAGCACAATCGGGCCATCACCGCCGACTTCGACGGCGCGGGGAACGTGACCGATCCTGGCCACACCGCCTCCCCGCCCGACGAGCCTCGCGCCAAGCCCTCGTTCGTCCCGGCGTACGTCGCCGGCGGCGTCGCCCTCGTCGCCGTCGGGGGCTTCGCTTTCTTCGGCATCACCGGCCGGAGCGACGTCTCGAACCTGCGCGACACCTGCGGCGCGACGCACAGCTGCAAACAAGACGACGTCGACGCGGCGAAGAAGAAGCTCCTCGTCGCCGACATCTCGCTCGGCGTGGCCGTGGTCGCGGCCGGCGTCGCCACGTACTTCTTCCTCTCGGCGTCGTCCAAAGGCTCGGCCAAGGCCGAGGCTTCGCGCGCGCTCCACCTCACCGCCGGCCCCGTGAGCGGCGGCGGGGGCGCGGCGGCGCTCGGCGGCGCCTTCTGACGCTTGCGACCGCGCGCGAGCCCGGCTACCAGAAGCGCGTGACTACGCGCGAGCTCGTCCTGATCCTCGACTTCGGATCGCAGTACACGCAGCTCATCGCGCGGCGCATCCGCGAGCAGCGCGTCTACTGCGAGATCCACCCCTGCACCATCTCGCTCGAGGCGATTCGCGCGATGCATCCGCGCGCGATCGTGCTCTCCGGCGGCCCTTCGAGCGTCTACGGCGAAGGGGCGCCGACGATCGACGTGGGGGTCTTCGAGCTCGGCGTGCCGGTGCTCGGCATCTGCTACGGGCTCCAGCTCCTCGCCCACCTGCTCGGCGGCAAGGTCGAGCGCGCCGACGCCCGCGAGTACGGCGCCGCAGAGGTCACCGTCGAGCGCGCCGAAGGGATCCTCGCGCGCCTCCCCCAAGGTCGCCCCATCGATGTGTGGATGTCGCACGGCGATCGCATCGCCGCGCTTCCGCCCGGCTTCACGACGATCGGCGTGAGCGACAACAGCCCATTTTGCGCCGTCGCCAACGAAGCGCGAAAGATCTACGGCCTCCAGTTCCACCCCGAGGTCGCGCACACGCCGAAGGGGGCCGACATCCTCGCCGCGTTCCTCTTCGACGTCGCCAAGCTCTCGCCCTCGTGGACGCCGGCTTCGTGGACCGACGAAGCCATCGCCCACGCCAAAGAGAAGGTCGGCCCCACCGGGCGCGCGGTGTGCGGGCTCTCCGGCGGCGTCGACTCGTCGGTCGCGGCCGTGCTCGTGCACCGCGCCATCGGCGACAGGCTCACGTGCATCTTCGTCGACAACGGGCTCCTCCGCGAAGGCGAGCGCGCCCAGGTGGAGGACACCTTCGCTCGTCACATGCACATGAAGCTCGTGGTCGTCGACGCGCGCGAGCAGTTCCTCGGCGCGCTAGCCGGCGTGACCGATCCCGAGACGAAGCGGAAGATCATCGGCCGCGTCTTCATCGAGGTCTTCGACGAGACGGCCAAGGCCCACGGCGGCGCCGAGTTCCTCGTCCAAGGCACGCTCTACCCCGACGTCATCGAGAGCGTGTCGTTCAAGGGGCCGAGCGCGGTCATCAAGAGCCACCACAACGTCGGCGGGCTCCCCGAGCGCATGAAGCTCGGCCTCGTCGAGCCCTTGCGCGAGCTCTTCAAAGACGAAGTGCGCGCCGCGGGCGACGCGCTCGGCATGAGCCAGGAGCTCCTCCACCGTCAGCCGTTCCCCGGCCCTGGCCTCGCGATCCGCTGCCTCGGCGAGGTGAACGCGACGCGCCTCACGGTGCTCCGCGCCGCCGATCGCATCGTCGACGAAGAGATCCGCCGCGCCGGCCTCTACGACAAAATCTGGCAGAGCTTCTGCGTGCTCCTCCCGGTGCGCTCGGTGGGCGTCATGGGCGACGAGCGCACCTACGAAGAGACGTGCGTCGTGCGCGCGGTAGAGAGCGTCGACGGCATGACCGCCGACTGGGCGCAGATCCCCTACGAAGTGCTGGGGAAGATGTCGAGCCGCATCATCAACGAGGTGCGCGGCATCAACCGCGTCGCCTACGACATCTCGTCGAAGCCGCCGGCGACGATCGAGTGGGAGTGAGCGTGCGCCGCGCGATGCTCGTGGCGCGTGCTGCGCTCCCGGCGCTCCTCGCGTTCCTCCCGTTCCTCGCGGCGTGCGGCGGCGCCCCGGCCAGCGCGACGGTCTCGCTCCGGATGCGCGGGACCCCGGCCGACGCCAGCGTGGTCATCGACGATCATCCGGTCGGCACACTCGGGCTCGTATCGGCGCATGGCGTGGCGCTTCCGCCGGGGACGCATCGGATCAGCGTCTCGGCACCAGGCTTTTTCCCCTGGGATCGCGTGGTGCAGGCGCCGGAGGGGGGCCCGCCCCTCGCCCTGGACGTCGCCCTCGTCCCGGTCCCCGACTGAGCACGCTCGCGGATTCGCTTGCCTTTGGCGGCGCTTCGAGACATACGTGTCCCCCCTTTTCGAGGATCCCCATGTCAAACCGTGCAATCTGGAGCATGCGAAAGCGTCACGAGTGGCTCGCCAAGGCGCGCCCGGCAAAGCGCGTGAAGCGCGCGTCGCGTCTTCGCTGCGGTCTTCAGGACGCGCTCGACCGCAAGGCCGGCAAGTCCCCCGAAGGCGAGAAGTAGAGAGCTCTCCGGCCGTTCGCGCGCTCGCCGCGTGAACGGCTCTCGAGAAGGTCAGGCGCCCGCGCGCGCCTCGGCCCAGCCTGCCGACGCGGCCGCCCAGCTCATGGTCGCCGTCGAGCGTGCCCATGCGAGCGCGCCGTCGGGCCCGACGAGCAAGAGGCCGCCCGATCCGCCGATGCGCGCGAGATCGACGAGCGCCGCGCACACCGCCCCTTCGAGCGACGCGCCGCCGCGAGCTGCATCCACGGTTCCTTTCGCCGTGCAGAGACGAAGCATCGCTTCGCCGTCGCCGGTGGTGGAGCACGCGCCCGCGCGGTCGTCGGCGTAGGTGCCAGCGCCGGGGATGGGTGAATCGCCGACGCGCCCCACGCGCTTGCGCACGCGCCCGCCGGTGCTCGTCGCGGCGGCGACGTGGCCGCCCGCGTCGCGCGCGACCGCCCCCACCGTGCCGCCTGCCCAGTTGGGGCGCGCCTTCCCCGCCGCTTCCCAGCGCGCGCGCGCCGCTTCGGTGATCATCGCTTGCGCCTCGGCGCGCGCGAAGCCGTGGGCCAAGGCGAAGCGCGCCGCCCCCTCGCCGGCGTAGAGCACGTGCTCGCCGTCGTTGAGCACCGCGCGCGCGATGGCGATGGGGTTCGTGAACGGCGGGAGCGCGCACACGCCGCCGAAGCCGAGCGTCGCGCCGTCCATGATCGAAGCGTCGAGCTCCACGTTCCCCTCCTCGTTCAAGCACGCGCCCGTGCCGGCGTTGAAGCGCGGATCGTCTTCGAGCGTGCGAACCGCGTGCTCGACGGCGTCGAGCGCGCTCCCTCCGCGACGGAGCACGTCGGCGGCGATCTCGGCGGCGCGCTTGCACCCCGCGGCGTGGAGCGGACGCGCGTCGACCGGGACGTCCCCCGCGCCGCCGTGGACGAGCACGCTCCACGCGCCGTCCGAGGGGACGCTCCACGAAGCGGTGACCACGCTCATCGGCTCGCTCCCAGCTCCCAACCCCACGTGCGGTAGCGCAGCGCCGCGTGCACGAGGAGCGCGAGCGGTGGAAGGCCGGCGAGGTACGGGCTCGCGCGGTGCGCCGCCGCGGCGTGAAAGAAGAGCACGGTGAGCGGCAAGACCACCGCCGCGCTCAAGACGATGCGCCGACGCGATCCTTGCCGGAGCGTCGACGCCACGAGCGCCAGCGCGGTGCCGGCGAAGAGCGTGACGAGCGCCGCCGCCGCGCGCCCGCCGCTCGGGATCCCGCCGCCGTCTTCGGGCGCGAGCGGCCCGGGAGCGGCCCACGGGGCGAGCGCCCCGTCACCGAGCACGCGTACGCCGCGACGCGGGAGGACGAAGCTCCCGCCGTCGCTCGCGTCGAAGCGGATCTCGGCCGCGCGAACCACCGACGGATAGAACCCCCCGACGTCGATCGACGGCGCGAGAAAGAGCATCGCCGCCGCCCCCCAAGCGACGAGCGCCCCGCCGAGCGTCGCGCCGAACGCGTTCGCTTGCGGCGAGCGACCGAGCCCCGCGAGGCCGAGCATCTCGGAGCGCGTGCGGCGCCGCGCCGTCGCGACGTACGTCCCCAGCGCCGCGCAGAGCGGCACCACCGGGAGCGCGCGCCCGAGCCTTACGCTCCACGCCACCCCGCCTTCGTCGGTCAGCGCCGTCGCCACGACGACGAGGAGGAAGGTGACCAGCGCGATCCCCGCCGCCCGGCCCGCGTGGCGCAGATCCCAGCCGACCAAGACCGGACGAGCCGGCTCGGGCGTGGTCGGAGGAGGTGCGCTCACGTCTCCAAGGTGCAGCCTTCGCGCGTTCGTGACAAGCGGCGGGAACACACGCGACGAACGCGTGTTATGCTTTTCGTAGCTGTCGCGCTCCTGGGCGCACGCCCCGGATGGTCCGGCGAGGGAGCACTCTCGCAAGCACGACGTGATGCGCTTCGTCTTGCCCAAGTGAAGCCGAAGCCGATTACCGAAACACTCTTCGGGACGGCGCAAGTCGTTCCCCGAGTGCCGGCAAAAGCGCCGGAGGAGGAAGCGAGCCATGCAGAGTACCCACGGTCCTAACCCGGAGGGGTCGCGCTAGGGAGCGCGTTTCAGGGGTCCCGTCGGAGAACCAGGTCGATCGCGAAGCGAGGACCTGCACCCGCACGGCGAGCTCGCCCCACAACACGGGCTTAGGGCCTGTACCGGCGGCCCGGGTGGTGCCAAGGCGTCCACCCGGGCCGTTGACTTTCGCGACGCCGGTGAACTACTTTCGCGGCGTTCTGCGGGAATAACTCAGTTGGTAGAGTGCCAGCTTCCCAAGCTGGATGTCGCGGGTTCGAATCCCGTTTCCCGCTCCGTAGCCGCGTCGACGCGCTCACCCGTGGATCAACCACGCAATCGCCGCTACCGCGATCCCGACCGCGAGCGCCACGCCGACCGCCGTGTTGTGCTCCGCTAGGTCCGCGAGGAGCGCGACGATCTCTTGAGGTTGCGACGCCGGGCGCCGCGACCTTGCCGCCGCCGCGCGGCGCTCCAGGACTTCACGTCGCGTCGCGATCGCTTCGTCGCGCTGCTGCTCGAGGAGCGCGGCGTAGGCGTTCTTGTCCTCGCTGATGGCGGCGAGCGCCGCGTCACGGCGACGAAGCAGCTCCTCGCGCTCGGCCTCGAGCTCGGCGACGCGCGTCTGCAAGTCGACCTCGCTCGCCTCCTCCGTCTCCGCCTCGGGCGCCTCGTTCATCCTGTTCATCGCGAGCCCCGCGGGTGCATTACGCCGTACAGCACGACGACGATCACGATGCCCAGGACGAAGGCTCCGACGATCATGCCGAGCCTCCGCATCTCCGGCGGAAGCGAGAGCTGGAGATCCGGCACCGGCGCCGGCCACGCGGGGGACGGCACAGGTCGCGTGCGGATTTCCTCGAGCTCACGCCGCGCTTCGTCGCGCTGCTCTTCGAGCCGCTTCACGAAGGCGTCTTGATTCATCGGCACGCGCGCCTCGAGCTCGCGCACCTCCTCGGCGAGCGCCGCGTTCTCCTCCTCGAGCATCGCGACGCGGGCCTCGGCGGAGTCGCGAAACGGGCCGGCCATTCGGGGAGTATCGCCGATCGTGCGCGAGGCAGGTAGCGGCGGGGCTCGGCGAAGAGGCGATCAGGGGAGCGGCTTCAGGTGCACCGGGATCGGCCCCCGACCTTCCGCGGCGAGCGTCCCGTCGAGCCCTTGCGGCGTCCGCGCCAGATCAAAGCGCATACGCCCATGTCTCGGGTTCTCGAGGTTCTGGCCGCAGGAGCTCGCGACGCAATCGCAGACGCCGGGCGGCGGAAGGCACAGCACCATGCGGACACAATCGATCGGGTGGGTGCCGCCATCTCGGTCGTCCCAATGGCAAGCACCGTTGTCCTCCCCAAAGGCAACGTTCGGCATGCACCCGTAGCCGATGACACCGCCGTCACCGCCTTCGGGGGTGAAGTTGACGGTCGGATACGGCGTCTGAAGCGCGCACCAGCCACGCCAGATCTCCTCGGGGACGAACTCGAACGTGAAACGATCGCCCGCGCGATTTCCCGCGAGCATCGTGTACTCGAAATGCTCGAGCGGCGCGCCCCGGTCGAGTCGGCTCGCGATGGCGCCCGGCGGGTACGCGGCCGCAGCATCGGTCGGCGGCGCGAGTGCCGGCGGGTCTCCGAAGAAGACTCTTCCGGTCGTGTCCGAAGTGAACGTGATCGTCACGTGGTCGGACCCAGACGGGAGTTGATAGTTCTCGAGGTATCCCGCCCAACGCGTGGGGGCGCTACTTCCCCCAGCGTCGCCGAGCGTCGATGCATCGCCGCCGACCACGAGCGCCTGCCCGTCGCACGCGCCGAGGGCGACAAGAGCCCCCAAGAGAAGCGCCGCGGAGCCGAGGAGAATCGAGCGCGTGAGGTGTCGTTGCATGTTCAAGGTTTGTCCCTCGCGCCGCAAACCGTCAGGGAATCGCGCCGTCGGTCGCTCCTTCTCGACCCACACGCCTCCCGTCTCCCGTCTCACCGCGGCATCAGGTGGACGGTCGTGGGCGCGACCGTTCCCCCGACGATCGCCATGCTGCCGTTCAAGCCGTCGGCGGTGACCTGCAGGTCGAATCGCAGCTTGACGCCGGAGCCTCCTGTGTCGGCGTTGCACGCCGTCGCGGTGCAGCGGCAAACTCGGTCCATCAGGTAGCAAAGGGTGAGCTTGCCGCAGTCGATGGGGTGCTGCGAGCCGCCGTCCGTAGATGGGTCGCCGAGGAAGCACTCGCCGTTCACGGTGCTGTAGCCGGTCAAAGGCAGGCACGCGTATTCGAACGGGGCGCTGGCGTCCGGGTCCGTGTAGAGCGGGTAGCTTTGCTGGAGCCGGCACCACGCGTCCCAGACCTCGTCCGGCGCAATATTGAAGGTGATGCGAGCGTCCGCACGTATCTCGTTCTGGATCGTGAAGGCGAACTTCTCTTGCGGGCGCCCTCTGTCGACCGACCCGGGTCCGGCCAGCTTCACCCCCGGCGGGTAACCAACATCAGGATCAGTCGGCGGCGCGAGCGCCGGCGGATCGCCGAAGAAGACCGTGCCCGTCGTCTCCGACGTGAACGTGATCGTCACGTGATCCGAGCCCGACGGCTGCAGCTGGTAGTTCTCGAGGTACCCCGTCCACACGGTGGGCATGCCGCCGTCTGCCGCCGCACCGTCCGCGGCCGCCACTGCGCTGGCGTCTCCGCCGACGTCGAGCGACTGGCTTTTGCACGCCATCAGTGCGAGCGCCGCCACACCCGCGGCAAAGCTTCGGCCCCACACACGTGCAGAGTACATTCGTCCTCCTCCTTCGTAGCTCAAGGAATCGAGCCCAGCGTCGCATCGACCGCCGGCAGGTAGACGCTGTTCGGCACGCGGCGGCGGAGCTCCGCACCGCGCCGTCGCGCCTCTTCGTAGCGACCGGCGTTGACGAGGGCCTGCACGGCGAGCGCCTCACGTTCCTCGCTGAGGACCCCGTGAGGGAATCGGCGGCTGTGACGCTCGAGCGTGCCCAGCGCCGAGGAAGCGTCGCCCGCTGCGAGCTGTTGCCGCGCTTGTTCAAGAAGAGCGCGCTCTTCGGTGAGCCCGCCTCGCTCCGCCGCACCGTCGCGTCGCGGCACCGTGGCGGAGGCCACCGGTGCAACGCTCGCATCTGCAGGTTCTTGCGGCGCCTCCACGACCGGCGCGCTCGCGACGGAGCCCGGCGCCGATGTCTCGATTCTCGGCGCGGGTGACGTCCCTCCCCTCGCACCGAGCACCGCCACCACACCACCGCCGACCACCGCACCCGCCACGAACGTCGCACCTGCCAACGACCAAGCGCGCGCCCCCAGGGAACCGTGCCCTGCGCCGCCTCGTGCGCTCCCCGCGACGGCGATGGCCGACTCGAGCCGCGCGCGCACGCGGACCTCGGCCCCCTCGGGCGGCTCGGGCAAGGAGGCGCGACCGAAGAGCGCGGCGAGCTCGGGATCGAGAGGCTCGGTCACGCGCGCTCCCGCTTCTTTCCGAGACGCTTCACCGCGGAAGCCAGCTCCTCGCGCCCCACGCGAAGCCGCGAGTACGCGGTGTTCACCGGGATCCCAAGCGCGCGTGCCACCTCGGGGATCGACTCGCCGTCCCATTCGTGGAGCACCAGGACCGCGCGGCGCTCGATGGGCAGCTCGTCGAGCGCGCGCAACAAGAGCTCGCGAGCTTGGTGCGCCTCGAGCAGCTCGTCGGCGCGCGGCGACGGATCGGCGGTGCGATCTACGTCGGCCTGGGGCTCCGGGCGGCGATGCGCTCGCCTACGCGCGTGCGCCGCCACCCGGTACACGAAGCCGAAGAGCCACGGCTTGAGCGGCCTCCCGGGGTCGTAGTCGTCGAGCTTTCGGAGCACGTTCAGAAAGACCTCGTGCGTCAGATCTTCGGCCTCGCCCTCTGGCACGCCGAGGCGCCGGAGTGCGCCGAAGACGTAGGCGAAGTGCTCGTCGAAGATCGCGCGGAAGGGCGCCAGAGTCCTCACCTGGAAGGTATTTGACGGCTCGTCGCCAATCCGTCGGTCAAAATGCGATGCGGGCGCTCGGCCCAAGCGAGACGAGCAGACGCGGTGCGCGCCACGCCTCCGCGCTCCCCACGTGAAGGCCGACCGGGCTGATGTTCCCCAAGAGGTCGGCGGTCAGGCTCAGATCGACGCGATCGCCTTGGACGAGATCCACCGCACCGCGCGCGCCCGCGGCGACGAACACCCCCGTGTCCGTGCGACCGGCGGGCGCACCGACGGACGAGCCTTCGAAGCGTCCCAGCGTGCCGACGATGCAGAGATGAACCGGGAGGAGTCTGGCGCAAGGGACAACCTCGCCAGCGGCGAGCCAGCCTCGGACCTCGATGCCGCTCCCGTCGCGGGTTCCACCCGGGAGATACGTTCCGCCGGCGAGACCCAGCGTGAGGTGCTTCCAAGCGAGGGCGCCGCCGACGTAGATCCCCGCAGCGAGTGAGGGCTCGACCCCGACCGCTGCGCGCGTGTCGACGCTCGCTTCGACGTGAGGCCCGGGAATTGGACGCGGCGCGGGCGCGGGCACCGCGTCGCGCGCCTCGGGCTGCGGCGCGGCGACTGGCGTAGCGAGCGGCGCGATCTCGGGCGCTGACGGCTCGGGCGGAGCGGCGGGCGGATCGGCAGAGGGCTCGTGAGCCGTCGTCGTCCGCGCGAGCGCGTGCGGATCGAGGGCGATGCTGATCGTCAGGGCGAGGGTATCGACGAGCGCCACGCAATCGCCGTTCGCCGCCTCGAGGGTTCGCGCCCCTTCGGTGCGCGCGTGCTCGTCGACGAGCTCGAACCTCGCGGCGAGGCGACCCGCGTGCCCTCCGATCGTCACGACGGCGGTCTGCGGCGCCCAAGGGAAGAACGGGTCGTAGCCGAGGCGCGCGGCGACCGCGCGACGCAGCGCCTCTTCGTCCGGGCACGTCGCCCCCTCGGCGCTCCGTCCGTAGACGAGCCGTGCGCGCGGCGTGGCCTCCGCGCGCGCCGCGAAGAGAAGCAGCGCGGCGAGAGCGCCCAGGGTCCCCGTCCTCGGACGCCGCATCGCGCCGCAGGATAGGCGCGGATGCGCGCCGACACCACGACGTCACGACAAGCTCATCCGCTCTCCCCTTGACGCCGCGGCGCCTCAAGCCGCAAATCCTTGTCTCCGTGACGCGCGCCCCCCTGCCCCGCGACGACATCTCGCACGAGCTCGAACGCGCGCTCGTGCGCGAGCTGCTGGCGCAGTGGAAGCAAATCAACGCGACCTACTTCAAAGGGGCGCTGCGTGCGCCGAGCCTCGCGCTCACCGTGGCGCGCTCGGTGCTCGGCCGCTACTTGCCGGCGACGCGCACGCTCGAGATGTCGCGCCCGCTCCTCCTCACGCAGACGTGGGGGAGCGTCGTCGAGGTGTTGAAGCACGAGGTCGCGCACCAGTACGTCCACGAGGTGCTCGGCGCCGTCGACGAGACGCCGCACGGCCCCGCGTTCCGCGACGTGTGCCGTCGCCTCGGCATCGACGCCGCCGCGTCGGGGACGCCGCTCGCCCCCACGCCGGAAGAGCACCGCGTCGTCGAGCGCATCGCCAAGCTCCTCGCCCTCGCCGAGAGCCCGAACATGCACGAGGCCGAGGCGGCCACGCTCGCGGCGCAGCGCTTGATGCTCAAGCACAACTTGGACGCGCGGAGCGCCAAGGAGCCGCTCGCCTACGGTCACAAGCAGCTCGGCGTGCCGAGCGGGCGCGTCGGCGAGGCCGAGCGCATCCTCGCGTCGATCCTCGGCAAGCACTTCTTCGTCGAGGTCATTTGGGTGCCGGCGTATAGGCCGCACGAAGGGAAGCGCGGCAGCGTGCTCGAGATCTGCGGCACCGCCTCGAACCTCGCCATCGCCGAGTACGTGCACGGATTTTTGATCCACACCTCGGCGCAGCTGTGGGAAGCGCACAAAAGGACGCGCGGCATCAAGAACCGCGAGCGACGCACGTACCTCGCCGGCGTGATGGCCGGCTTCGCCGAGAAGCTCGCGCAAGAGCAACACGTCCACAAGCGCGACGGCCTCGTATGGGTCAAAGACGGCGACCTCGATCACTTCTTCCGCCGGCGTCATCCGCACGTGCGTCACGTGCGCTACGCCGGGCAAAGGAAGACCGAGACCTTCGCCCACGGGCGTGAAGCGGGGAAGCAGATCGTCCTGCGACGAGGCGTCCACGGCGGACCGGGCGCCGCCCCTTCGCGCGTGGGTGCGGGCGGGCCGACGCGCTTGCTCCCGCCGGGCCCCCGGTGAACGAAGCGCGGCGCGGGAGGCGACGATGACGGCGGGCTATCACCTCTTTCCGACCCAACTCGGCCCGTGCGGTGTGGCGTGGAGCGAGCGCGGGCTCTTGGCGGTGCAGCTCCCCGAGGCGACGCGCGAAGCCACCGAAGCGCGCCTCCAGGCGAAGGCCAGAAGCGCCCGCGAGGCGAGCCCGCCCGCGTGGGTGGCGAAGCTCGCGCGGAAGATCGCCGCGCACGTCGGCGGCACGACGCACGATTTTTCCGACGTGCGTCTCGACGACGCGCACCTCCCGGCGTTTCAGCGGCGCATCTACCAAGCCTTGCGCGAGGTCCCCGCGGGGACCACCGCCAGCTACGGCGATCTCGCCGAGCGCGCCGGCTCGCCAGGTGCCGCGCGCGCGGTGGGCGGCGCGATGGGGAAGAACCCATGGCCCATCGTCGTGCCGTGCCATCGCGTGCTCGGCGCGGGGAAGAGCACCGGCGGCTTCAGCGCGTTCGGCGGCACCGCCACCAAGGTCCGCTTGCTCGCCTACGAAGGGGCCGCGACCGACGTCGCCACGTGGCTCATGAAGCAGGACAAGGTCCTCGGCCGCTTCATCAAGAAGGTGGGCCCCTTCCCCGGTGACGCGCGCGGCCTCACGCCGAGCGACGCGCCGTCGACCTTCGAGGTGCTCGCCAAGTCGATCGTCTACCAACAGCTCAACGGACGCGCCGCGGCGACGATCTGGGGGCGCGTGCAAGCGCTCGCCGGCGCCGGCGCGAAGGGGACCCAGAAGACCCAAGGGGCCAAGGCCGGCGCTCCTTCGCGGCTCACCGCCGACGTCGTGCTGCGCGCGAAGGACACGGCGCTCCGCGGCGCGGGGCTCTCGCAGAACAAGATGCTCGCGATCCGCGATCTCGCGGAGCGACAAGCGCGCGGCGAGATCCCGTCGCTCGAGGACCTCGCGACGCTCGACGACGCGGCGATCGTCGAGACGCTCACGCGCGTGCGAGGCGTCGGTCCGTGGACGGTGCAGATGCTCCTCATCTTCCGTCTTGGGCGGCCCGACGTCCTCCCCGCGCTCGACTACGGCGTGCAGCAAGGCTTCAAGAATCTGTACGGCACCTCGGCGCTGCCGAAGCCGATCGAGCTGGCCGAGCACGGCGAGCGATGGAGCCCCTACCGCAGCGTCGCGAGCTGGTACCTTTGGCGCGCCGCGGAGATGCTGCGCCCGGCGAAAACCAAGCCTTCTGCCACCCCTTCTCCCCCCGCTCCCAGGAAACGTCGATGAAGCTCTCTTCCCGCCTCGCTCTCTTCTGCTCGATGGGCACGCTCGTCACGCTCGCCTCGACCGCGCGCGCCGACGAAGGGATGTGGCCCTTCAACATGATCCCCAAAGAGGCGATCCAGAAGGGCCATGGCGTCGCCTTGGACGACGCGTGGCTCGAGCGCGTGCGTCTCGCGAGCGTGCGCTTCAACAGCGGCGGCTCGGGATCGTTCATCTCCAAGACCGGGCTCGTCCTCACGAACCACCACGTCGCCTCCGACTGCATCGCCAAGCTGGCGACGGGCGCGCACGACTACCTCGAGACCGGCTACCTCGCCGGCAAAGACGGCCCCGAAGCGCGCTGCCCCGATCTCGAGCTCAACGTGCTCGAGAAGATCGAGGACGTCACCTCGCAGGTCGTCGCCGCGCGCGCGCCGGGGATGAGCGACGCCGACGCCAACACCGCCATCAAGGGGAAGATGAGCGAGATCGAGAAGGCGTGCAGCGAAAAGTCCGGCCTTCGCTGCGACGTCGTCACGCTCTACGCCGGCGGCCGCTACGACCTCTACTCGTACAAGAAGTACACCGACGTTCGCCTCGTCTTCGCCCCCGAGCAGAGCCTCGCCTTCTTCGGCGGCGATCCCGACAACTTCACCTACCCGCGCTTCGACCTCGACATGGCGATCTTCCGTGTCTACGAGGGGGGCAAGGCCGTCGCCCCGCAGGCGTACTTGCCGTGGAGCAACGTCGGGCCGAAGGACGGCGACACCGTCTTCGTGAGCGGTCACCCGGGGAGCACCGGCCGCATGATGACGGTCGCGCAGCTGAAGTCGCTCCGCGACAACGTCTACCCCTACTACCTCGACGCCGCGTCGAAGGATCGCGCCGCGCTCCTCGCCTTCGGCAAAGAGGGGGCGGAGGCCGCGCGCGAGATCCGCGAGCCGATGTTCGGTCTCGAGAACGGCCTCAAGGCGATCCGCGGCTTCGAGGGCGGGCTCAAAGACGCCGCGCTCATGAAGCACAAGAGCGACGACGAAGCGGCGCTCCGCAAGGCGATCGACGCCGATCCGAAGCTCAAAGAGAAGTACGGCGCCGTCTTCACCGACGTGGAGAAGGTGCAAGCGAAGATCCCCGAGCTCTACAAGCGCTACGGCGCGCTCGAAGGGGGCTTCTCGCGCACGCATCTTCTCTCGATCGCCCGCGACCTCGTGCGGCTCCCCACCGAGAGCGAGCTCCCCAACGAAAAGCGCCTCCGTGAATACCGGAGCTCGAACCTCGATTCACTGAAGCTCCACCTCTTCTCGCCGGCGGCGATCTACGGGAGCGTCGAGACGGCGTTCATCGAAGAGTGGATGAAGCGCGCGGTGCGTGATCTCGGGGCGAACGATCCGGCGGTGCGCGCCATGCTCGGCTGCCGCGCCCTCGCCGCCGGCGAGAAGCCGAACCCCGCGACCGACGGCTGCAAGTCCCCTGCCCGCGCCGCGCGCGAGCTCGTCGTCGCGAGCAAGCTCTTCGACGTCTACGCGCGAAAGCAGCTCGCCGCCGGAGGCAAGGCGGCGATCGACGCGTCGACCGATCCGGCGATCGTCCTCGCCCGCGTCATCGACGCTGACGCACGCGCCATCCGCAAGCGCTACGAGGACGAGGTGGAAGGCCCGATGCGCTCGGCCGGCGAGAAGATCGCTCAAGCCGTCTTCGCGGTGCGCGGCGCGAGCATCCCCCCCGACGCCACTTTCACGCTGCGCCTCAGCATCGGCGTCGTGAAGGGCTACACCGAAGCGGGCAAGGCCGTCCCCTGGGCCACCGACTACGCCGGCATGTACCGCCACGCGACCGGGAAAGAGCCGCTCAAGCTCCCGCAGCGCTGGATCGACAAGAAGAACGACGTGAAGGGCGACGTGCCGCTCAACTTCGTCTCCACGAACGACATCATCGGCGGCAACAGCGGGAGCCCCGTGGTCAACGCCAAGGGCGAGATCGTCGGGCTCATCTTCGACGGCAACCTGACGAGCCTCCCCAACCGCTTCGTGTACGGCGAGACCACGCAGCGCGCCGTCAGCGTCGACACGGCAGGAATGGCCATGGCCCTCGCGCGCGTGTACGGTGCCGACGCGCTGCTCGCCGAGCTCGCGCAACGCTGAACGTGAAACCCGAGCCGCTCGATCTCCCCCCCGGCGCGCGCCTCCTCGACCGCTACGTCATCCTCTCCCGCGTGGGGAGCGGCGGCATGGCGTCGATCTACCGCGCCATGGACGAGCGGCTCGATCGCGTCGTCTGCGTGAAGCTCCTTCGCACCGTGCTCGAGGGTTCGGGGAGCACCGGCGGCCGGAACCTCTTCGAGGCCACGTACGCGCACTTTCTCCAGGAAGCGCTCGCCCTCTCGCGGCTCCAGCACCCCAACACGCTCCGCATCTACGACTTCGGCTATCTGCCGACGAGCGGGCGCCCGTTTCAAATCTCCGAGTATCTCGAAGGGGGGAACCTCGAGGAGTACGTGAAGGAGCGCGGCGCCATCGCGCCCGCGGAGGTGCTCGCGATCCTCGAGCGCGTCACCGGCGCGGTCGAGGAAGCGCACGCGCACAAGATCATCCACCGCGACATCAAGCCGTCGAACATCATCTTCGGCAAAGTAGGCGAGTACTTGATGCCCAAGCTCGCCGACTTCGGCATCGCGCACTCGAACATCAAGAAGCGGAAAGCCGGGCAAGACACCTGGGACGAGGACACGGGCACCGTCAGCGCGGTGGCGCTCTTCTCGCCGCGCTGGGCCGCGCCCGAGCAGCTCTCGGGCGAGCCGCAAGGGCCCGCGACCGACGTCTACGCGCTCGGCCTCCTCTCGGTCTTCATGCTCGCCGGTCGTCCGCTCTTCGAAGGGGGCGACGTGCGCGGGACCTTCAACGATCGCGTGCGCGGCGACGTGCTCGTGGGCCGCTTGCTCGGCGACTACGGCGTCGCGCCCGAGCTCCACGCCGCGCTGATGAGGGCGCTCGCCGCGCGCCCCGAGCAACGCGCCTCGTCCCCCTCGGCGTTCCTCGCGAGCCTGCGTGCAGCCATCGGCGCGCTCCCGCCGGGCGCGGCCGCGGCCGCTGCCCTGCGCCGCGACACGCCGGTCGTGATCCCGCCGGCGGCCCTCGCACGCGCGATCGCCAACGCAAAGCTCCCCGCGGCGCCCCGCCGCCCCCCTTCGCCCACGCTGATCGACCGCCGCGGATCGTCGGCCCCTCCGGCCCCCGTGCCCTCGCCGCCGCCCCCCCAAGTCGCAGCGCCCCCCGCCCCGCTCCCACCGGCGCCTGGGCCGATGCCGCGCTTCGTCGACGTGCAGGAAAAGATCGACCTCACCTTCCCCGGAGCGGGCGAAGAGATCCGCTTCCGACTCACCTTCGTCCCGGTCAGCGGCACCACCTTCCGCGTGATGATCAAGGGGCTCAGCTCCTTCGTCGCGACCGAAGGGAAGCGCGCGAGCCCCGCGCTCACGCTGCAAGGCGACGCCACGGCGCGCTTCGTCTCGACCGCGGGGGTCGATCTCGGGACAATGGATGTTTCCTTCGGTGTCGAACGAACGGGAAACCAGGGGCCAGAGCGCGCCTTTCAGGGCCCCATGGGCGAGATGGTGGTACCGTTCACGCATGCGGTTCATGCCGTCGCGCTCCGAATCGGGGGCGACCTCCTCGTCGCGTGTCACCGCTAAAGCGCCTCGTCGAAGCGTGGCGTGCAACCTGACGGGGAGCGCCTCGTGAGTCAGAAGAACTCGCCCCCTGGACGCCCGCCGCCGACCGAGCGCGACGTCGAAGCTTCGGCCACGGGCAAGCGCGCCACCTTCGCGCGGCCGGCGACCCCCACCGATTCGTTCGCGCCGCAGAGCCCGGTGCAGCAAGCGCTCCTCGAGGAGTCGCGGAGCGGCGCCCCCCCTCGCCTTCCTGCGCCGACCGAGCCCCACGATCCTCGCCCCCCGCGCGCTTCGGGCGCGCCCCCCTCGGTGAAGGCGAGCGCGTCGAAGCCGCCGCCCATGCCCGGCGGAGGAGTCGGAGGTCCGTCGAGCACCTTCCGCATTCCTACCGCGCCGCCGATCCCGATCCCGGGCTCGTCGGTGACGCCACCGCCGGTCGCCGCCTACACGCCGGCGCCGCCTCCGGTGATGCCGCTCGCGCAGCCGCCCCTCGCGCCGCACACGGCGATGTACAACCCGCGCCAGACGGGGAGCGCGGGCGCCATTCCCGCCGCCATCCCGTCGGCGATGCCCGGATCGCTCCCCCCTTCGCTCCCTGGCCAGGGGGCGCCGGTCTCGGCCTCGCGCGCGGCCGCGCACGTCCTCCGCACGCGCGCCTACGCCTTCGCTCTCGATCCGTCGGGCCAGCCCATCGAAATCGGCTCCGGTCGCTTCGGCAAGGTGTTCCTCGGCGAAGAGCGCTGGCTCGAGTCGAAGACCGACTTTCGCCGCACGGTCGTCATCAAGCTCCTGCAAAAGGGGGTCGCGAGCGACGACTTGATGCGCTTCCAGCTCGAGAAGGAGCTCCTCGAGCGCGTCCAGGGTCACCCGAACATCGTGCGTCTCTTCGCCTCCGGCGAAGGCGAAGAGCTCGAGTTTCTCCCCGCCTCGATCCGCGACAAGGTCGAGAGCGAGTTCGTCATCCTCGAGAAGCTCGACATGTCGCTCGAAGAGCGGCTGAAAGGCTCACGCGTTCGCGGGGAGAAGGACGATCTCCTCGCCTGCCAGATGAACGAGCGCCTCTTCCGCGTGCTCGACTACATGATCCCGGCGGCCAGCGCGATCGAGTTCGCGCACTTGGTGAAGAACATCAGCCATCGCGACATCAAGCCGGCGAATATCCTCATCGGCCTCCCCGATCCGAACCTGCGCGGGTCGACGCTCGAGGTCCGCCTGGCCGACTTCAACGTGGCGAAGGTGAACGACGCCGAGATGAGCATCGCCATGACGCGCATGAACAGCGTCCCCGGCACGCTCTTCTTCCAGAGCCCCGAGCAAGAGACGAACGTCATCGAGCTCCTCGTGAACGTCACGCAGGGCTCGGCCGAGGTCGACTACTTCGAGGACTTCTATATCCAGATCGCGAAAAACGACACGTTCGGCCTCTTCAACCGCGGCGAGCACTACCCGATCCTCTACGCCGACCGCGCGAAGAAGAAGATCGTCCTGGCCCGCCCGTGGCGCGAGACGAGCGAGACCAACGTCCGCGCGAAGATTCAAAAGAGCGTGGGCCGCCCCGCGGACATCTACTCGCTCGGCGCGCTCTTCTACTATTTGATCAGCGGCGCCTACGCGAACCCGAAGACCCTCTACGACAACTTCCACAAGTTCATCGAGTACGAGAAGGCCGAGGAGAACAACACGATCGAGGGCTACCTCGAGCACGAGTACTCGGTCATCAACTCGCTCCGCGCCCCCAAGGGCGAAGGGGGCGAGGTCGCGCCGGCGGACCGGTTTTTCTCCTACAAGCACTACCTGGACGGCAACGGCGAGCTCATCGACCCGCACGTGATGAAGATCATCGCGAAATGCATGATCAGGAACAAGCCGGACAGCTACTGCCAGGCGCACGACGTCGAGACGCGAGGGATCTCCACGCTCGTCCAAGATCTCATCGACCTCTACACGGTCTTCGGCGTGCACCCGGCGGCGCGCCCCCAACACCTCGCGCGGCTCGGTCGCGCCTCCGGCGGCCGCGGCGCGTTCCTCCGCTCGCTCGACCGCTTCGGGAACCGACTCCGCTGGCTGTGGCTCTCTCTGACGCGCCGCAAGCGGTAGTGGCCCGAGCCCGCGCGCGTCGCGTGCGACGAATTTAGGCCTCGCGTCCCCACTCCCTTTACACTCCCTTGCACCATGCAAGTCGCGGAGCAGATGGAGCGGATGGACGGGCGCGTCGAGCTCGTGGAGAGCACGGTCCTCGACGACCCTCTCCTCTTCAACGAGGACCTCGCCCCGACGCAGATCGAGAAGCGCACCTGGTCGACGTACACCTACGCCGCCCTGTGGATCTCGATGGCCCACTGCATCCCGACCTACACGCTCGCCTCGGGCCTCATCGGCACCGGGATGAACTGGTGGCAAGCGCTCACCACCATCCTCGTGGGGAACACGATCGTCCTCGTCCCCATCCTCCTCAACTCGCACCCGGGGACGAAGTACGGCATCCCCTTCCCCGTCTTCGCTCGCGCGTCCTACGGTGTCTTCGGCGCCAACGTGCCGGCGATCATGCGCGCCATCGTCGCGTGCGGGTGGTTCGGCATCAATTGCTGGTTCGGCGGGGAAGCGCTGCAGACCTTCTTCCGCTGCTTGTGGAGCGGCTGGCCGGAGGTGATGGGGACGGCGAAGGTGATGGATCACCTGCCGACGGAGTGGGTGAGCTTCCTGCTCTTCTGGGCGCTCAACATCCTCATCGTCTACCGAGGCATGGAGCTGCTCCGCAAAGTCGAGAACCTCGCCGCGCCGTACGTGCTCGTCATGGCCGCGCTCCTCGTCGGCTGGGCGCTCAAAGAGGCGCACGGCCTCGGCCCCATCATGGAGGACGAAGGGAAGTTCAAGACGTTCGGCGAGTTCTGGCCGGTGTTCGTCCCCAGCGTCACCGCGATGATCGGCTTCTGGGCCACGCTCTCGCTCAACATGCCCGACTTCACCCGCTTCGGTCGCTCGCAGAAGGAGCAGGCCATCGGGCAGGTCGTCGCCCTCCCCACGACCATGACCGTCTTCTCGGCGATGGCCGTCATCATCACCAGCGCGTCGATGCGCATCTACGGCAAGGCGATGTGGGACCCGGTCGAGCTCGTCGGCCACTTCGAATCGCGCGTCGTCGTCGCCATCGCGATGTTCACCGTCGTCGTCGCCACGCTCAGCGTGAACATCGCCGCCAACATCGTCTCGCCGGCGAACGACTTTGCCAACATCTCCCCCGGCAAGATCTCCTTCCGCACCGGCGGCCTCATCACCGGCATCCTCGGCATCCTCATGATGCCGTGGAAGCTCGTGGCCGACCCCAGCGGCTACATCTTCAAGTGGCTCCTCGGCTACTCGGGCGGCCTCGGCTCGATCGCCGGCGTGCTCATCTGCGACTACTGGTTCATCCGCGGAAAGCGCCTCGCGCTCGCCGATCTCTACCGCCGCGAGGGGGCCTACGCCTTCCGCACGCCCGCCGGCGCGCTTCGCGTCTTCGTCGGTGTCGCGCTCATCGCCCTCGGCGGCACGCTGCTCCTCGTGAAGCACGAGATCCGCTGGGGCTCGCCCATCGCCGTCGGCTTCCTCTTCCTCGCCATGGGCTCTGTCCCCTTCGCGCGCGACGTCGCCCCGAGCCGCGGCACCAACTGGCGCGCCATCGCCGCCACCATCGTCGGCTGCTTCGCCGCGTGGATCGGCGTGTTCGTCCCCGCGGTGCACATCCTCTACGACTACGCGTGGTTCGTGGGCGGCTTCGGCGCGGCGTTCGTCTACGCGCTCCTCACCTACGCCTTCCCGCCCCTCACCGGCGCGACCGGCGCCGGCGCGCGCCGCATGGTCTGAGCGCGCGCCCGCGCGTCCACGCGGCGTCAGGTCAGTGCACGGTCACCGGCGTGGTGCTGAAGAGCGTGCCGTCGCCGATCGCCCCCCACTCGTTGTTCCCCCAGCAGTAGAGCGTGTTGCCCGTGCGGATCCCGCATGTGTGCTCGGAGCCGGCGACGACCTCGATCCAATCGTTCGCCGAGCCGACGTTGGCGGCGGTGAGGTGGTCCACGTTGGTGCCGTCGCCGAGCTGCCCGACGTAGTTGCCGCCGGCGCAAGCGAGCGTGCCGTCGCTCCGGATCGCGCAGCCGAAGGTGCCGCCGCCCGCCACCTTGACCCAGTTGCTCCCCGAGAAGGTGACGCCACCGCCGCCACCGACGAGGTTGAACGGAATCACGTTGCCGGCGCTGATCCCCCAATACTCGTACGTCCCGCGCGGCGGCGCGAGCGCGGTCCACGTGGTCGCGGCGCTGACCTCGGTGGCGGTGGTCGAGCTGTTCTTGAAGCACCAGAGCGTGCCGTCGCTGCGGATCCCGCACGTGTCGTCGAGACCGGCCGCGACGGTGGTCCACGAATCGGTGCCGACCTTGGTCGGCGTCGTGGCGTTCGAGCCGAGCCCGATCCCCTCCGAGCCCGATCCCCAGCAATAGAGCGATCCGCTGAGATCCACCGCGCACGAGTGGTGGTAGCCGGCGCTCACGTTCGCGGCCGAGATCCCCACCGAGGTCGGCACGTAGACGGCGCTCCCGGTCCCCGCCTCGCCGTAGGAGTTCGATCCCCAGCATGCGAGGGTGTTGTCCGCGTGGCGCGCGCACGCCTGCCCGGCGATGAACCCGCCGACCGACACGCTCGCCCACGTCGTGTCCGAGCCCACGTCGGTGGGAACGTCGACCGTCGTGGTCGTCGCGTTGCCGAGGAGCCCCGCGGCTAGCCCCCAGCACGCGAGGCCACCGTTGCTCTTCACCGCACACGTCGTCTGATCGCCCGCCGTCACGTGCACGAAGGCGCCGGCGGCGCCGACCTGGGTCGGGACGCTGTGGTTCGTGCCTCGTCCGAGCTGGCCCGAGCCGTCGTCCCCCCAACAGCGCACCGATCCGTCGCCCTTCGAGGCGCAGACGAGCTCGTTGCCGACGACGACGTCGCTCCAGTCGTTGTCGGTCCCCACGCGAGTCGGCGCCGCCCGATTCGTTCGGTCGCCGACGCCGAGCTGCCCTTTGCCGTTCGCGCCCCAGCAATAGAGCGCGCCATTTTGCTTCACCCCGCAGGCGTTGGTGTTCCACGCCGAGACGCGGGCCCAATCGGTCGCCGCGTCGATGTTCGTCGGCGCGCCTTTGGGGAGCCCCGCCGCGATCGTCGAGGTCCCCCAGCACGCCAGCGTGCCGTCGGCGCGCACCCCGCACGTCGCCGTCATCCCCGCGCTCACGTGGCGGTACGCCGTCCCCGGCTCGATCAGGGTCGGCGTTCCCACCGAGCCCCCGCCGAGCACGTCGGCCGCGTTCCCGACCTGCCCGGCGTTGTTGTAGCCCCAGCAATAGAGCGCGCCGCTCGACTTGAGCGCGCACGTGTGGTCGGCGCCGACGGTCACGAACTTCCAATCGGTGTCGGTGCCGACCTGCACGAGGCCGTTCGCGTCGGGCGTCGCGTTGCTCCCGATCTGCCCCACCGAGTTCGATCCCCAGCAGACGAGCTTGCCGCTCGTGAGGACGGCGCACCGATGCTGCTCGCCCACCGCCACCTGCGCGAACGACGTCCCGGCGGCGAACTGCGTGGCCGTCGTGTAGGGCGCGTTCCAACAGAAGAGCGCGTTGTCGCTGCGGACCGCGCAGTGCGACGTGCCCGCGGCGATCTGCGACCTGTGCACGGCGATGTCGACGAATTGTGTCCCCGGAAGGACCACCGACGGCTCGCCGAGCCCATGCCCCCAGCAACGGAGCGCGCCCGACGGCGCGATGGCGCACGCCTCGGTGAAGCCGGCGGCGAGGTGCGAAGGTCCGGTCACCGCGATGGCGGCGTCGGGATTCGCCGCGTCGCCGATGCCGCTCCCGTCGCCCGATGCGGCGCCGTCGCCCCCTTGGGCGCCGTCACCCGCCGCGCCGTCTCCTTGGAGCGCGCCGTCGTCCCCGCCTCCCCCTTCGCCGCTGCCGGCGTCGCTCGCGGTGCTCGAATCGTCCCCACCGCAGGCCCCCACGACCATCGCCGCGAGAAGCGCCCCGAGCGCACCGCACACCACCGCCCTCATGACTCGTCAGACTACGAGCGGCCGCCCGGCATTCATACCTGGTCAGGGGGCCGACCGCGGCCCCGGCGCCCCGCAGTTCTCCTTGACCAAGCGCGTTCCCAATGACTTACTCGCTCCCCGTTCTTCTTCACGGTGGGAGAGTTCCGCATGGCACGTAAGGTCAAAGTTGGGCTGATTCAGGCAGCGACGCCGTTCGATCCGAGCTGGAGCGTCGAGAAGATCCAAAAGGCGGGCCTCGACGTCCACCTCCCCCTCATCGAAGAGGCGGGGAAGAAGGGGGTGCAGATCCTCGGCCTGCAGGAGATCTTCAACGGCCCGTACTTCTGCCCGAGCCAAGATCCCAAGTGGTACGAGGGGGCCGAAGCGTGCCCCGGCCCGACCGTCGAGCTGATGCAGACCTACGCCAAGAAATACAACATGGCGATGGTCGTCCCCATCTACGAGCGCGAGCAAGCGGGCGTCTACTACAACACCGCCGCGGTGCTCGACGCCGACGGCACGTACCTCGGCAAGTACCGCAAGAACCACATCCCCCACGTGAACCCGGGCTTCTTCGAGAAGTTCTTCTTCAAGCCGGGGAACATGGGCTACCCGGTGTTCAAGACGCGCTACGGCGTGGTCGGCGTGTACATCTGCTACGACCGCCACTTCCCCGAAGGGGCGCGCATCCTCGGCCTGAACGGCGCCGAGATCGTGTTCAACCCGTCGGCCACGGTGGCCGGCCTCTCGCAGTACCTGTGGAAGCTCGAGCAGCCGGCGCACGCGGTGGCGAACGGCTACTTCGTCGCCGCGTCGAACCGCGTCGGCACCGAAGCCCCGTGGAACATCGGCAAGTTCTACGGCACGAGCTACATCGTCGATCCGCGCGGGAACTTCCTCGCCACCGCGAGCGAAGACAAGACCGAGCTCGTCGTCGCCGACTGCGACTTGGACCTCATCCAAGAGACGCGCAACACGTGGCAGTTCTACCGGGACCGCCGCCCCGAGACCTACGGCAAGATGACCGAGCTGTGAGTCGTCCGCGAGCGTCGGCGAGCGGACCCGCACGCCGACCGACCGCGGAGCCGCTCTCTTTCGCGACGGCGAAGGCCTGGGACGCGTGGCTGCGAGAGCACCACGCGTCGTCCAAAGGGATACGCCTGGCCATCGCCAAGAAGGGCGCTGGGGCGAAGAGCGTGACCTACCCCGAAGCGGTGGAGATCGCCCTCACCTGGGGATGGATCGACGGGCAGAAGGAGAAGCTCGACGAGCACGCCTGGGTCCAGCGCTTCGGCCCGCGGGTCGCGCGGAGCCCGTGGTCCCAGACGAACAAGGACAAGGCGCAGGCGCTCCTCGATGCGGGGAAGATGCACGCACCGGGGATCGCCGAGATCGAGCGCGCCAAGAAGGACGGCCGGTGGGACCGGGCCTACGAGCCCGCCAGCAAGATGCAGATGCCGGAGGCGCTGGCGGCCGCGCTTCGCAAAGATCGCCGCGCCGCCGCCTTCTACGAGACGATCAACGCCGCAAACCGCTACGCGATCCTCTACCGCGTGACGACGGCGAAGAAGGAGGAGACGCGCGCCGCCCTCATCGCGCGCTTCGTGGAGATGCTGGCGCGGGGCGAGACGCTCCACCCGCAGCGTGCAAAGGCTGCGGCAAAGGCCAAGAAGCGCGCGTAACCAGCGCGCGCTCACGGATCGTCGCGATCGACATCGTGCCCCCGTGCGGTTCGTCGTGGGGCGATCTACGTTGGCTCGCATGAGGGGGACGGGGAGCGCAGGGCCGTGGAGCATTCTCGTCGCGCTCGCGTGCGTGGCGCTCGCCCCTTCGTGCGCTTCGAAGAGCGACGGCGCGGCGAGCCCCGACGACGCGCGCGATGAAGCCGGCCACCTCCCCGACTGCGCCGCCCGCATGCCGCGCGAGATCGGCCACTTCGCCTACCCGGCCTCGGCGCTCCCCTCGGGCGCTTGCACCACCGAGACGACGTGCGAGCTCATGGTCGAAGAAGCGTGCGCGTGCGCGGCCTCGACGACGAGCGGCGAGACGAGCGCCGATGTCTACACCTGCACGTGCAACGACGCCCGCTGGGGCTGCGCGCTCCTCTACCCCGCCGCCTCGGCGTGCGGCGACGCGGGGGCGTGCGCCGCTTTGCGCGACGGGGGCTAGGTCGGGGCGCGGGCTAGAGCGCATTTCATCGAAAGCGCATCTCGCAACTATCGCGAGCGCGGCGAGGCCAAGGCGGACCCGAGCACGGAGCGGAACGACCTGGCGGCGTTGAGCGCCGCGCGCCAAGGCTCTCAGGGCTCTCCCTCGCGCCGCGGCATGCAACATACTGCATGTTAAAGTATGCCTTGCTGCAGTATGCCGCGTGATCTTCCGCTCGGGATGACACCCCGCCGCGCCGCGTGTCGAGCGCTCGTCCCACAATCGACAATCAGGGACAGCCCCTAGTCCGGACGACCCGCGCGACGCCCCGGCGGGCGTGTAAAGGTCGCGCGCAGAGAGGGGCTCACGGTGCACGCGCTCCTTCGTCGCGTGCTCGCCGAGCTCGCGGCTCGCGCGGCCTGAAACGAAAAACGCCGCGCGAGCCTCTTGCCCGCGCGGCGTCGTTCTTGGCTCAGGTCGAGGCGCGCTGGTTCACGCGCCCCACCCGACTTCGCGCGCCTCTCGGCGTGCGCCGTGACTCACCCGGCGGTCTTGCCGCCGGCGCTTCCACCCGCGCTGCCGCTCGCCGAGGCGCTCGCCTTGACGTCGACCGACACGTTCACGTTGGCCTTCACGCTCGCAGCGGCGTCGATCGCCCCCTTGAACGGAGCGGCCACGCAGCCGGCGAGACGCGCGCCGGCCGCCGCGTCGGACGAAGCCGACGCCACACCCGACTGCACGCCTTCGACGACCGCCTGGACGTTGCCCGCGAGCTTGGCCGCGCGGTCACCCATGCCGAGGGCGATCTTGAGGACGCCCGGGAGGTTCTTCTCGAGGGCCGCCTTGTAGTTCGCGGCGACCTTCGCGTCGGCCGCGCCGACGACGACCACGCCGACCTGCGCCGGCTTGCACTCGAGCTTCGCGTTCACCTGCGCGTCGCAGTGCGCCTTGCACTCGGCGCTCATCTCCGGCGGCTTGACCTCGCCTGAGCACTTCGGCGCCTTCATCTCCACCGAGCAGGAGCCGTTGCAGGTGCCGTCGCACTTGGCCTTCGCCTTGAGCTCGCAGCTCCCGCCGCACTTCCCCTTGCACTCGCCCTTGGCCTTCGCGTCGCACTTGCCTTCGCACTTGCCGGCGCACTCGCCCTTGGTCTGCTTGCCGTCGCACTTGCCGTCGCAGGTGCCGCCGCACGTCCCGGAGAAGCTCGCGTCGCAGCTCCCCTCGCAGGTGCCTTCGCAGGTCGCGGCGGCCTTCATGTCGCACGAGCCCGAGCACTCGGCGGTGCACTCGCCCGAGAGCTTGCCACCCTCGCACTCGGCCTTCACCGAGCCGGGCTTCACCTTCGCGTCGCACTTGGCGGCGCAGTCGGTGACGATGCCCATGTCGGCGTCGCAGCGCGGCGGCTGGATGGTGAGGGCGATCTTGGCGCTCGCGCCCATCTTCGCCTTCACGTCGCCCATGGCCTTGATGGCGGCCTTGCACGCCTCTTCGCCGCTCTTGTAGTCGCCCTTCGCGCCGAGGTCGCCGGCGAGACCGCCGCACGCCGCCTTGAGATCAGCGTCGAGCTGATCGGCGAAGGCCTTCATGTCGACCGCCGCCTGCACGCCGCCCTTCAACTTGGCAGCCGCGTCCGCCTGCATCTTGAACTCGGAGGCGAAGTCGATCTTCGCGACGGCGTCAGCGCTCGAGAGATCCGGGCACGCGCCAGGGAGCGCACCGACACCGGGGAGACCGCCGGGGGCCGCGCCGCAGTTCATCACCAGCGGAGAGGCGAGCGCTCCGAGGAGCACGGGCCACGAGAGACGACGCCAAAGCGAGGTGGGCATGTTCATGGCCCTCCACGTACCACGAAACGGCCCTCATTCGAACTGGGACAGCCTCGGCAAGGTCAGCAGTAAGAGCAGCGCGACACTCACGGCGCTACCGATGAGGTTGGGGGTGAAGTCGAGGCGCCACGCGAGCCCCACGCCGAGGAGCGACACCGCGAGCGAGAGCGCGATGCCCCACCGCTTGAACGTCCACACGCCGAGGATCGCCACCAGGTTGAGGAACGCCGCAGCCGCCGCCACGACGGCCATTTGCTGCGTGCGCTTCATGGCGTCGGGATCGAGGAGGAGCAGCGGATCGTGCGCCGCCTCCATCGCGATGTACACGCTGCCGCCGGCGATCCCCATGTTGCCGAGGGCGTTGAAGATGAGAAACCCGGAGAGCGCAGCGCCGCGCTTCTTCCGCACCTTCGGCGCGTTGGCGTCGTAGTAAGGACCGAGCGGCTGATTCGGATACACGAGGCGATTCCTTCGCGCGGCGAGCCGCGGTCACGACGTCGGAGCGAGAGCGTGCGGAAAGCGCGCGCTCAGAGCGAGAAGGTCGAGCGCTTCACGAAGCGGCCGTCGCCCTTCTTGCCGAGGTACTTGCCGTTCTCGATGACGACCCTGCCGTGCGAGAGCACGTGCGTCGGGCCGCCGACGACCTCTTGCCCCTCGAAGGGCGAGTAGTCGACGCGCATGTGGAGCGTCTTCTGACTGAGGGTGTGGCGCTTCTCCGGATCCCACACGAGGAGGTCCGCATCGGCACCGACGGCGACGGTCCCCTTCCTCGGGTAGAGGCCGAAGATCTTCGCAGGGGCGGTGCTCGTGATCTCGACGAAGCGGTTCATCGAGATGCGCCCCTTGCGGACGCCGCCGTCCCACAAGAGGTAGAGGCGCGTCTCGACGCCGGGCATGCCGTTCGGCACCTTGGCGAACGACGCGCGGCCGAGCTCCTTTTGCCCCTTCATGCAGAACGGGCAGTGATCGGTGGAGACGACTTGAAGATCGTGCGTGCGGAGACCGCGCCACAGGTCTTCTTGCATGTACGCGGGGCGGAGCGGCGGCGTGCAGATGAACTTCGCCCCTTCGAACTCGCCCCACTCCCCTTCGGTGCGCGCGAGATCGGCGTCCGAGCAAAAGAGGTACTGCGGGCACGTCTCGGCGTAGACCGGGAGGCCGCGGTCACGCGCCTCGACGACTTGCTTCAGCGCGCGCTCGGCGGAGAGGTGCACCATGTACACCGGCGCGCCGGCCATCTCGGCGAGGCAGATCGCGCGGTGCGTCCCCTCGGCCTCGGCGATCTGCGGGCGCGTGATGGTGTGGTACTTCGGCGCGGTGTGCCCCTTGGCGAGGGCCTGGCCGATCAAGATGTCGATGGGGATGCCGTTCTCGGCGTGCATGCAGATGAGCGCGCCGACCTCACCCGCGCGCTGCATGGCGCGGAAAATCATGCCGTCGTCGGCCATGAGCACGCCGGGGTACGCCATGAAGAGCTTGAACGAGGTGATCCCCTCGTTCACGAGCGTCCCCATCTCCGCCGCCGTGCCTTCGTTCACGTCGGTCATGATCATGTGGAACGCGTAGTCGACCGCGGCTTTGCCTTCGGCCTTCGCGTACCAGGCGTCGAGCCCCTTCCTCAGCGGATCGCCCTTCGTCTGAATGGCGAAGTCGACGATGCTCGTCGTGCCGCCGTAGGCCGCGGCCAGCGTGCCGGTCTCGAAGTCGTCGCTCGAGGTCGTGCCGCCGAACGGCATGTCCATGTGCGTGTGCGCGTCGATGCCGCCGGGGAGGATGTACTTCCCCTTGGCGTCGATGGTCGTGTCCCAAGGTCCAGGCGGCGCGGCGCCGTCGCCGAAGATGGCGGCGATCTTCCCGTCCACGATCGCGACGTCGGCCTTGTACGTATCGACCGCCGTGACGACGGTCCCGCCCTGGATGAGAGTACGTGCCATGGCGACGAGCGTACCGCGCCTCGCCCGGTGGGGTGAAGGGGGCCGGTGCGCTCATCGCGAGCCGCGCCGACGTCACGCCGCGTGACCCGTCCCCCCTGCGCAGCCTACTCTCTCTCGGTGACGGCTCCTCCCACGCTCACGCCGAGTCTCCGCGCGACGCTCGAGCAGCGCCTCGCCGACCTGGCGCGGGCGCCGACGATCTCCGCCTCCCCCGGCGCCACGCTGCGCCCCTCGAGCCGCGCGGTGGAGGCGTGGACGCGCCCTGATCCGAGCCGCCTCCCCAAGATCTCGATCGCGCGAGGCGACCACGACGCCGGGCCGGGACAGAGCGCAGACGCGAGCGTCGCCGATCTGGAGCTCGGCGCGCTGCTCGGCGAAGGGGGGATGGGGCGCGTCTTCGCGGCGTTCCAGCGCTCCCTGGCGCGCGACGTCGCCATCAAGACGCTCCGCTCGGACACCGACCCGGGCGCGGCGCTCTCGCTCCTCCGCGAGGCGATGATCGCCGGCTCGCTCGAGCACCCCGGGATCGTTCCGGTGCACGCCCTCGGCGTCGACGCCCAAGGGGCGCCGCTCCTCGTCATGAAGCGCGTCGAGGGCTCGACGTGGAGCGATCTCTTGCGCGATCCCGCGCACCGCGCGTGGAGCTCCCTCCCCGCCGATCGGCGGCTCGCCCAGATCGACATCCTCAGGCAGATCTGCCGCACGGTGGAGTTCGCGCACGCGCGCGGTGTCCTGCACCGCGACATCAAGCCCGAGAACGTCATGCTGGGAGAGTTCGGCGAGATCTACCTCGTCGACTGGGGGATCGCCCTCCGCCTCGAGGTCGCCGCGAAGCCTGGCGCCGCCGGCTTCGCCGGAACCCCCGCGTACATGGCGCCGGAGATGATCACCGGCGAGGCGCTCGACGCGCGCACCGACGTCTACCTCCTCGGGGCGTCGCTGCACGAAGCGCTCACCGGGGAGCCGCGCAACGCCGGCGACTCGATCGAATCGGTGCTCACCTCGGCTCTCACCGCGGCGCCTCATGTCTACGCCGACGACGTCGAGCCCGAGCTCGTGGCGCTATGCCATCGCGCGACCGCGCGTCAGCCGCAGGATCGCTTCGCCTCGGTGCGCGAGCTCCGCGAGGCGCTCGACGCCTACCTCCAGCACCGAAGCTCGAACCGCCTGTGCCTCGAGGCGACCGAGCGCCTGCGCGAGCTCGAGCAGCTCTTCGCCGAAGCGCCGCCCGACGCGCCGCCCGCAGATCTGCCGCGCGCCTACCGCCTCGGAGCCGAAACGCGGTTTGCGTATGTCGAAGCGCTCGCGGGCTGGCCGGAGAACCGCCTCGCCAAGGAAGGCTTGGCGCGTTGCCTCGGCGTGCTCGTGGATCTCGAGCTCCGCCAAGGCCACCTCGAGACGGCGCGCGCGCTCCTCGACGAGCTCGGCGCGCTGCCTCCGGCCCTCTCCGAGAAGTTCGCCAAGGTCGAGCGCGAGCGCGCGCGGAAGCTCGCCGAGGACGAACGCCTGCAAGCCTTGGCCGCGGCGCAAGACCGTAGCCACGGGGGCGCGCAACGCGCGATCGCCCTCGGGCTGTACGTCGTCGTCGGCACCTCGCTCGTCGCGATCAGCTTTTGGTACGGCACGCAGGACTTCACCGTCGAGCGGCTCCTCTACGTCGCCGTGGGTCTCCTCGTCTCTTCGACGATCACCACGATCGTCCTGCGGAAGGGGCTGCTCGGGAGCGCGTTCAATCGACGCATGAGCGGCCTCGCCTTGGCGATGGTCGTGGGGCTCTGCGTGAGCCGCGTGGCCGCCCTGGCGGAGCACTTGAGCGTCGCGGCTACGGTCACGCAGGACATCGTCGCCCTCGCCATGATGGCGTCGGCGCTGACGCTGCTCGAGCTCCCGCGGATGTGGCCGGCCGTCGTGGTCCTCGCCGGCGCAGGGGTCGTGACCGTGACCCGCCCCGACGATGCCATCCGTGCGTTCGCCGTGGCCGTGGCCATTCTGCCGCTGACGGTGCTTCTGGCCTTGCGGAGCCGCGAGCGCGCAGAGCAAGGTCCCGAGGCGCGGTCTTAGGCGTGCGGCACCGGGCACACGAGGATCCTGCGCGCGCCGACGACGGGCGGGCCGGCGGAGGTGCTCAGCGACGATGAAGGGATCGACGACTTCGCGCTCGGTGATTGCGCCGTTGCGTGGAGCGCCCGCGCGGGGCGATCAGGCCGCGAAGACGCGCCGGCGTGAACCGATCGGTCGAGGGCTCGGGTCGCTCGAGCAGCAGCTCGAGGACGGCGCGTAGCGCGGCGTCGGTCAGTCCGGCGAGGTCACGCGCCGAGAGCTTGGCCGTCGCCTCGACGACCGCGCGCACCAAAGGCGCCTGCGCCTCTCGTTGGAGCGCGATGTGCAACAGAAGGTACGGTTGTGCTGATAAAATTGGACCGCCTAGGCGACAACTGTTGACCCGTGAACGCGGACGCGCGCACCGTAATTCATGGTCTTTCGCCGGCGCAAAGGGCCCCCTCGCGTTATCGGGTGGGGGTGCCGTGGAGAGGTGATCCTTCTCGTCGCGGTGGTCGGATTCGCGCCTGCCGCCTGTGGTGGAGACGACTCGGCGTTCTCGATCGAAGACGACTCGGGGAGCGGCGCGCACGCTGACGGTGCGGCAGCGGAAGCGGCGGTGGTCGCCGAAGCGTCCGTCGATGCGAGCGTGAGTGATTCGCGAGACGACAAGCCCGAAGACTCCGCGCCTACGCTCAACGCGTGTGGCGGCCCCGGTCCTCTCCTGTTTGACGGTGGGTCGGTCTCGCCCGGCGCGAGTTGTGGCCCGTGCTCGGACGGCGTCATCGTCTGTGCGTCGCCGACGCTGCTCGGCTGCGTGGGCGCACGGCCCGCGTCAGCGTGCGGCACACCGCCTCCACCCAACGCGTGCGGTGGAACCGCGCCGTTGGTCTACGAGAATCAGCTGCATGCCCCTGCGGATCCGTGCGGTACGTGCCTGGAAGGCACGCTCATCTGTGCCTCGCCCAACCTTCTTTACTGCTCCGGCGCCAACCCCTCCTGCGACGGCGGCGCGCCGCCGCCCGACGCAGGACCTCCGGACACGGGCCCCCCCGACGGTGGCCCGCCCGACGCAGGACCGACGTGCGATATTCCGGCATCGGCGTATACGGCGACAGCTCCCTCTCGCCCAGGGCTTGCAGCCGAGACCGCGCCCTCCGGGCTCACCTACACGACGATCGCCATGGCGGCGAACGCGCTCGTGGCGAATCCGACCGATGGACTGCTCTACGCGTCCGTTCCGAGCTCGCAGGGGGCTCAAGGTAACTCGATCGCAACTATCGATCCGGTGACGGCCAAGGTGTTGGCCACGACGTTCGTCGGGAGCGAACCCGGCCCGCTCGCGCTCTCCGACGACGGCTCCACACTGTGGGTGGGCCTCACGGGTGCCAACGCGGTCCGCCGCTTCGACACGGCGAGCCGGACACCGGGCACCCGATTCTCCACGAGGGCGACGCCTCAGTCCCTGGCAGCCGTTCCGGGGACCACCGACTCGGTCATGGTCCTCGAGGATCAGCAACTGAACTATCTCGGCGTCTACGACAACGGCGTCCGACGACCGGTGGCGACGCGCCCTTTTTTCCAGACCGCGGTCATCGCAACGTACTCACCGAGCCTCTTCTTCTCGTTCGAGGGGTACTCGTCGGGTTTTCGGCTCACTACCCTTTGCGTGAACGCGAGTGGCGTTTTCGAGTCGTCGACGCCGCAGCAGGTCTTCAGCGGGTACTACCTCCCCTTCGCGTTCAGCAAGGGCATCTTGTACGGGGGCGATGGTCGCGCACTCGACATTCAATCGAACACGTTGCTCGGGACATATTCGGGCGGCGGGTGGCCGGTCCCCGACGACGCTACGGGACGGGTCTTCTTCCTTGCCGGCGGCAACAGCGCTCAGAAAGTCACTGCGTTCGACCAGACGCAGTTCGTTGCGCTGGCGAGCGACACCTACGGGAGTGGCTCGACGATCAATTCGTTTCTCGTGCGCTGGGGGCGATACGGTTTCGCATTCCTCTCAGCGACGGGCTACTACGCGACGCCCAGCAGCATCCTTATCGGACGCTCACCGCTCGTTCCATCGGTGCCCTGAAAAGGGGCGAGCCCGACTGACAGCGCAACGAACGGGTCTTGGCCTGCCGGGCCCCGCCTACGCGGAGGATGTACGGCTGGGCTGACAAAATGGGCGTGCTCTAGATGACAACTGTTGACCCGTGAACGCGGACGCGCGCACCGTGACTCATGGACTCTCGGCGAGGTAAGAGAGCCTCTCGTGTCATCGTGCGCGGGCGCGGTCGGGCAGTGTTCATGCTCGTCGTAGCGGTCGGCTTCGCACCCGCCGCCTGCGGAGGAAGCGACCCGGCATTCTCGATCGACGACGACGCGGGGCACGAGGCGGGCATCGAGAGCGGACCCTTCGAAGCGGGCATCGTCGACGCGCCGACCATCGACGCAACCAAGGACACGCGGGACGATGATGTGCGCTCGGACACCTCGGCGCCCAACGCGTGTGGCGGCCAGGGGGCACTCGCTTACGACGGGGGAGCGGGAACCCCCGGAGCTAGCTGCGGTCCATGCTCGGACGGAGTGGTTGTCTGCGCTTCACCGACGCTGCTCGCTTGCGCCGGGCCGAGGCCCGCGTCCGAGTGCGGGACCCCACCTCCACCGAACGCGTGCGGCGGCACAACACCGCTCACCTACCAGAATCAGCTCCATGCGCCGGGAGATCCGTGCGGTTCGTGTTCGGAGGGCACGCTCATCTGCGCTTCGCCGAACCTGCTCTACTGTGATGGCGCAAATCCCTACTGCGATGGCGGTGCGCCACCCCCACCCCCGGACTCTGGCATCCCGGACAGCGAGCCCCCGGACACCGGGCCCCCGGACGCTGGACCGAGCTGCGATATCCCGCCGTCGGCCTACTCCGCGACGGGCCCTACGCGAGCGGCGCTTCCGAGCGAGGTTGCCCCAACGTCGCTCACGTATGCGACGATCGCGATGTCGGCGCGGGCGCTCGTCGCAAGCCCGACCGACGGGCTTCTGTATGCGTCGATCCCTAGCTCGGAGGGAGCGAAAGGGAACTCAATCGCCACGATCGATCCGGTCACGGCGACGGTGTTGACCACGACCTATGTGGGCAGCGAGCCGGGACCATTGGCTCTATCGGACGATGGATCGACGCTTTGGGTGGGCCTCGGCGGCGCCAACGCGGTGCGCCGCTTCGACACCTCGAGCCGGACGGCCGGTGCCCAATTCGCCACGACCGTTGCGCCTCAGTCCTTGGCCGCGGTGCCGGGCAGTCCCGACTCCGTGATGGTGCTCGAAGACCAGGTCTCGAACCGCTTGGGCGTCTACGACAACGGCGTTCGAAGGCCGATCGCGATGCGCCCCTCCGGTCAAACGGCGGTCGTCGCGACCTACTCGCCCAACCTGTTCTTCTCCTACAACGGCTACTCGACCGGCTTCTACCTCACGAAGCTTTGCGTGAACGCGAGCGGCGTCTTCGAGTCGTCGGTTCAACAGGTCTTCGGTGGGTTCGACATCCCAATCGTCTTCAGCGGCGGCGTCCTTTACGGCGGTGACGGTCGCGCGCTCGACGTTCACTCGAACACGTTGCTCGGCACGTATTCGGGTGGCGGTTGGCCTGCACCCGACGATGTGACCGGACGCGTCTTCTTTGTTCCCAGCGGCAGCGGTCCGCAGACGGTCACCGCATTCGACCAAGCGCACTTCGTTCCGCTGGCGAGCGATACCTACGCGAACGGGTCGACGAACACTTCGTTTCTGGTCCGTTGGGGGCGCTACGGGTTCGCGCTCCTCTCGGCGACGAACTACTACCTCACGCCGTCGAGCATCGTGATCGGCCGCTCTCCGCTTGTCCCGTCGGTTCCCTGAGGGCGTCTCTCTAGAACGTCCGGAGCCCAAACGACAGCGGCAAGATGAGCGCGGTGTTGTCGTTCTTCCGCTCGGTCAAGATCACCCCCGGCTGCGCCGTCACCATCCACTGCCCGTACCACTTCGTCAGCACCGCCCACGATCCCTCGAGCTGCGCCCCGAGGACGACGTCGGTCCCGTAGCGGGCGTCGTTGGCGCGCGTCTCGAGACTGGCGACCAGGAACGTCGCGCCGAGCCAGAGCGGATCCGCGAGGCGAAGCGAGATCCCAGGGCCGGCCCACCAAGCGATCGTCGTTTCCCCTCGGGACCGACGGCGAAGGATCCCTTCGCGATCAGATCGGCGTGCTCGGCGATCGCGTACCCGAGCCCCCCTTCGAAACCGGCGAGCACGGCTTCGGTGGGCTTCGCGTTGTTGGCGCCGGGGGTCGTGACCCCGAGCAAGTAGTAGGGGACGCTCTGGAAGCTCGCCGAGATGACGAGCGCGTCGGGAATCGGCGGCGGATGCTCGGGCTGCGGAGGTGCACCGGCATCGGCGGGCGGCGGGGCTCGTGACGCGCTGGCGGCAGCGCGAACGGCGTAGCGGTGCGGTATCTTGACGGCGATGAAGGCCTCGGGAATGTGCCCCAAGTGCTCGAGCAAGGACGTCTTGCTCGCGCCGCAGATTACGGACCAGATCTCCGACGAGCCGTTCGGCCTCGCGCAGGACGCGTACGTCTGCGGAGCGTGCGGGTTCATCGAGTTCTACGCGCGCGACGTCGAGGCGCTCCGCGCGCGTAGCGGGCTCGTGAAGCAAGTGGGCGGAGGCGGAGCGCCGTTTCGGTGAGGGGGGGGTGAGGCACGCGAATCGTGCCGCGCCGCGCCTCCCCCCTAAAACGTCCTCACCCCAAAGCTCAACGGAAGCATCAACGCCGTGTTGTCGTTCTTCCGCTCCGTCAAGATGACCCCCGGCTGCGCCGTGATCATCCACTGCCCGTACCACTTCGTGAGCACCGCCCACGAAGCCTCGACTTGCGCGCCGAAGACCACGTCCGTCCCGTAGCGCGCGTCGTTCGCCCGCGTCTCGAGGCTCGCGGCGAGGAACGTCGCGCCGACCCACAGCGGCTCGGCGAGGCGGAGCGAGATCCCCGGCCCGGCCCACCACGCGATCGTCGGCTTCCCTTCGGGCCCCACGGCGAACGATCCCTTGGCCAACAAGTCGGCGTGCTCGGCGATGGCGTAGCCCACGGCCCCCTCGAAGCCGGCGAGCACCGCTCCGGTCGGCTTCGCGTTGTTCGCCCCCGGCGTGGTGACGCCGAGCAAGTAGTACGGAACAATCTCGAACGAGGCCCCGAACACCACGCCGTCGGGCACGGGCGGCGGAGGCGGCGGGCGATCGATGTCCGGCCTTGGTCCGACGTAACCGGGCGCCCCCGGCTTCGCCGGCACCGGCGCGCTCGCGCCGTTCCCTGCGTCCGCGCCACCCGCCGCGTTCGCCGCGGGGCTCGCGCCGTCGTGGGTCACGACGAGCGACACGGCCGCGCCGCCGCCGGGCGCGTCGATGTCGCGCTCCTCTTTCCAGCCGCTCCCCTCGACGAGCACGTGGTGCTTCCCCGCGGCGACGAGCAGGCTCGTGGGGCTCGGCTCGCGAAGGACGAGCCCGTCCACGGTCACCTTCGCCTCGGGGGGCGAGCTCTCGATGCGAAGACGCGTCGCGCGCGCTTTGATCTGCGCGATGGCCAAGGTCGAGGCGGCGGTGAGCTCCCCTTGCTCGCCGGCTTCGGCGGCGTACGCCTCGTAGCCGTCGACGGCTGCCTGCAAGTGACCGAGCCGCTCCTCGGCGCGCGCCAAGTTGTAGCGAATGACCGCCGCGTGGTGCTCGCCGTCGGCCTGGAGGAAGAGAGCGCGCGCCGCGTCGAACTCACCGGCCTCGAAGCGCTTCACCCCTTCGGCGAAGTGCTCGCGCGCCGAGGTCACGTCGTCGGCGCGGGCCGGCGCCGCGTGCGCGATCGACAGGAGCGCGATCGCCGCCGTCGCCGACCAGCGGACGAGCGAGCGCAGAAGCGAGCGGCGAGGCATCCTCGAACGATGCAATCAGAACGGGAGCGTCGTGGCCAGCGGTCGATCGCAGCGATCGACCTGCCACTCGAGCCCTCGCGCGCAGCAATGGCCTGAGGAGACGTGCTCCCCGGCCGCGCACGCGGCGGGCGCGGCGTGCGCGTGATTCGACGCCGCGGCGGTCGTGGCGCCCGTCGTCGCCAAGACGTTCCCCATCGCGCGCCCCGCGTCGGCCGGCGCGCTCGCCACATGCCCCGCGTCGCTCGGCGCCGTCGCGACGTCGCTCGTCGTCCCCGCGCTCGTCGCACCTGCGCTCGTCGTGCTCGCGCTCGCCGCCGCAGGAGCGGACAGCGCGGCGCTCGGAGCGGCCGGCGCGATCGTGGCGTGCGTCTCGGCGACGGGAACCTCCGAAGGCGCGCGGTGCCGCATCCACGCCAGCGCCCCCGCGGCCCCGGCGCCGAGGCCGAGCGCGACGACGAAGAAGCGCGCGCGTCCGCTCCACGGCGCGGCGGTGCGCACCGATCCCGGCCCGGTCGCCGCCGTCGGCGGCGTACTCTCGAGCCCCCCCTTCGAAGCGCGCGTGCTCGAAGGCGAAGAGCGCCGCGACGAAGAAGCGCCAGCGCCCGCGCCCGAGCTTCGGCCCGACGAAGCGCCCGAGCTCGCCGCTTCGAGCGAAGGGGGCGGCGTCCACGTCGCCGTCTCGGCCACGCCGGTGCGAAAGCGCACGAGCGCCGCGCGCATGTCCCCCGCCGTCGCGAAGCGCTTCTCGCGATCGATGGTCAGCGCCCTTTGCACGATGACGTCGAGCGCCGGCTCGATCCCTTCGCGCTGCGAGCTCGGCGGCGGCGCGGGCGACATCAAGATACGCGCGACCACCGCCACGGGCGTAGGGGCCGCGTGCGCCGGCGATCCGACGAGCATCTCGAACAGCGTGGCGCCGACCGACCACACGTCGGCGCGGGCGTCGACGTCGGGCTCGGCCTTGGCCTGCTCCGGCGCCATGTAGAGCGGCGAGCCGATGAGCGTGCCGGTTCGGGTGAGCGCGCTCACGTCGGTCGCGGTGAACTTGGCGATGCCGAAGTCGAGGAGCTTCACCCTTCGCGCGTCGGGGGCCGAAGGGCGCTCCTGCGAAGCCGTCCCCGGCTCGACCAAGAAGATGTTGTGCGGCTTCACGTCGCGATGCACGACCCCGGCGCGGTGGGCGGCTTCGAGCGGCTCGAGCACCTGCTCGGCGATCATGACCGCTTCGTCCACCGGGAGCGGCCCGCGGGCGATGCGTTGGGCGAGCGACTCCCCCTCGAGGAGCTCGGTCACCATGTAGAGGACGCCGTCCGCCTCCCCCGCGTCGTAGACGTCGAGGATCCCGGGGTGCCCGATGCGGCTCGAGGCCTGCGCCTCTTGGAGAAAGCGCCGCGCCGCCTCGCGGTGCTCGGCGATCTCGGCGTGGAGGATCTTCACGGCGAAGCGCTTACCGACCTTCACGTGGGTCGCGCGGTAGACGGCGCCCATGCCGCCGCGCCCGAGCACCTCGTCGAGGCGGTATTTTTCGGCGATGAGGGCGCCGACGCGCTCCGCGGGTTCCATCCGTAAGAGAGCGTAGCCGATCGCCGGCTGCTTGACCCCGCCAGGCCGAGGATGACAAGCTCTCGTCCTTTCTCGCGGGTTTTCCCCTCACGCGCGCCACCTTTCCGGAGGTCGCGCCCCCCGCACGACGAGCCCGAGGCTCGGAGGCGAACGTGACCGATTTCCTCAAGTCCCTCCCCGGTGACCGCGCCGAGCGCGAGCTCCACGACAAGAAGCCGACCTACTCCGCCGCCGAAGCGCGCGCCGAGGCCGAGCGCTGCCTCTATTGCGCCGACGCGCCGTGCATCAAGGCGTGCCCCACCGAGATCGACATCCCGACCTTCATCAAGAAGATCGCCTCGGAGAACGTGCGCGGCAGCGCGAAGACGATCTTCGACCAGAACCTCCTCGGCGTGTCGTGCTCGCGCGTCTGCCCGGTCGAGGTCTTGTGCGTCGGATCGTGCGTGTACAATGCATGGCACCGCGACCCCATCCAGATCGGGCGCCTCCAGCGCTTCGCCACCGAGACGGCGACGGCCGAGGGCGAGCCGGCGATGTACACGCCGAAGCCGAAGAAGACCGGCGCGGCGGCAAAGAAGGTCGCGCTCATCGGCGGCGGGCCGGCCTCGCTCGCGTGCGCCGGTTACCTCGCGCTCGAGGGCTACAGCGCCACGGTGTTCGAGAAGCGCCCCCTCCCCGGCGGGCTCAACACCACCGGCATCGCGCCGTACAAGCTCCACGCCGAGGCCTCGCTCCACGAGGTCGCGTGGGTCGAGAGCTTCGGGGTCGAGATCGTGACCGGCAAAGAGGTCGGCAAGGATCTGAAGGGCGCCGATCTGCTCTCTCAGTACGACGCCGTCTACCTCGGCGTCGGTCTCGGCGCCGACTCCAAGCTCGGGATCCCCGGCGAAGACGGCGCGGGGGTCTACGGCGCCACCGCGTGGATCGAAGAGATGAAGCTCCGCGAGGCCAAGCGCTTCGACGAGACGCATCCCCAAGCGGCGCGCGGCAAGCATCACCTCGGCCGCGTGCTCGTCATCGGCGGCGGCAACACCGCCATCGACGTGGCGCGCGAAGCCGCACTCCTCGGCGCCGAGTCGGTCACCATGGTGTACCGCCGCGGCCCCGAAGCGATGAGCGGCTACAAGCACGAGATGGACGGAGCGCGCAAAGAGGGGGTCCGTCTCGAGACGAACGCGATCCCCGTCGCCTTCGAGCGCGACGCCAAGGGGACGCTCACCGGCCTCAAGGTCGCCCGCGGCGAGAACGGAAGGCCCGTCGCCGGCAGCGAGTACGTCCTCCCCTGCGACGTCGTCGCCCTCGCCATCGGTCAGGCGAAGATCCAAGACCTCGTGAAGGAGCTCCCCGGCGTGACCCTCGACAAAAAGGGCTGCGTCGAGGCCGATCCGAAGAACGGGCAGACGAAGAACCCGAAGGTGTTCGCCGGCGGCGACTGCATCAACGGCGGAAAAGAAGTGGTCAACGCCGTCGCCGACGGCCGGAACACCGCGCGTCACCTCATCGCGCTCTGGAGCACCTGATGGCGGACCTCAGCATCAATTTCAAGGGCATCAAGAGCCCGAACCCCTTCTGGCTCGCTTCGGCGCCGCCGGCGAACAGCGGCGATCAAGTGATGCGCGCCTTCGACGCCGGCTGGGGCGGCGCGGTGTGGAAGACGCTCGGCGATCCGATCGTCAACGTCTCGAGTCGCTTCGGCGGCGTCGACTACGCGAACGCGCGCATGATGGGGCTCAACAACATCGAGCTCATCACCGATCGCCCGCTCGACGTGAACCTCCGCGAGATCCGCGAGGTGAAGAAGCGCTACCCCGGTCACGCGGTCATCGCCTCGCTCATGACCGAGACGAAGGACGACTGGAAGACCCTCATCAAGAAGGTCGAGGACGCCGGCGCCGACGGGCTCGAGCTCAACTTCGGCTGCCCGCACGGCATGTGCGAGCGCGGCATGGGCTCTTCGGTCGGCCAAGAGCCGCGCCTCCTCCAAGAGATCACCTCCTGGACGAAAGAGTTCGCCAAGACGCCGGTCCTCGTGAAGCTCACGCCCAACACGGGGGACATCCTCGAGCCGGGGATCGCCGCGGTGCGCGGCGGCGGCGACGGCATCTCGCTCATCAACACCATCAAGAGCCTCATCGGCGTCGATCTCGAGCGCATGGTCCCTATCCCGCGCGTCGGCGGTCAGTCGACCAACGGCGGGTACTGCGGCCCGGCGGTGAAGCCCATCGCGCTCCACATGGTGGCGCAGCTCGCGCGCGATCCGGAGGCGAGCAAGATCCCCATCAGCGGCATCGGTGGGATCTCCAACTGGCGCGACGCCGCCGAGTTCATCGCCCTCGGGTGCACCAGCGTCCAGGTGTGCACCGCGGTCATGCACTACGGCTTCCGCGTCGTCGAAGACATGATCGAGGGGCTCTCGAACTACCTCGACTCGCGCGGCATGAAGAGCGTGAACGAGCTCCGCGGCCTCGCCGTCCCCGCCTACAAAGAGTGGGGCGAGCTCGATCTCAACTACAAGGTCGTCGCCAAGATCGCCCAAGACAAGTGCATCGGCTGTCAGCTCTGCGTCGCCGCCTGCCAAGACGGCGCGCACCAGTGCATCTTCACCGGCGCGAGCGACATGAAGCGCCCGCCGCAAGCGCACCACCCGCACGAGATGGCCAAGGCGCCCAAGCCGCAGGTGATCGGCAAGCTCGCCGGCGATCGCGTCCCCTGGGTCGACGAGCCGGAATGTGTAGGATGCAACCTCTGCGCGCTCGTGTGCCCGGTCCCCGGCTGCATCACGATGGAAGAGGCGCCGCACCCGGGCAAGGTCGAGACGTGGAACGACCGCGTCGCCCAAGGCCGCGACAAGCAGCCCGGCGGGATCCACGACTGAGGACGTAACGAATCCTGGTCGGGTTCTGCGACCCCCTCGTCGCTTCGCGATGAGACTCCCCCGCGTCGCCTTCGGCGAGCTCGTGCGCTGCACG
>CAZHHD010000039.1:0-57455 GCA_964531795.1 uncultured Polyangiaceae bacterium
CAAGTCGAAGTCAATTAACTCAGAATCCGCGGACCCAACTCGGGGGTCAGGTCACATGGACATCGTCCTCGACGCGAACATCTTGATCGCTGACTACCGGCTCAGTGGCACGGCATTCCGCGTGACACTCGATGGGATCCGGCGGACCGATTGCAAGCTCCTTATCTCGGAGGTTGTGCTCGCCGAGGTCGTAGCGAAGTACCGTGACGATCTGTGCGAAGCGGTCGAGCAGGAGCGGAAAGCGCGCCGCACGATCGATCGCCTCACTGGTCGCGGGGCCGTCGTCCCCAGTTTGGACGTTGGCGCCGAAACGGAACACTTCGCCGATCATCTTCGAGGGCGGCTCATCGCTGCAGGCGCGAGGATCCTTCCTTGGCCTTTGGTCCCCCACGAGGCGGTCGTTCAACGGATCTTGAGCGGTCGCCCGCCCACACGGAAGGATGCTGGCTACCGCGACACGCTCATTTGGGAGTCCCTACTCGCGCACGTAGTCTCCGCGCGCCCGAAGGCAGCCGTCCTCGTCACGGCGAATGCACGCGATTTCTGTGAAGGCGAAGGGCTACACCCTCATCTCGCAAAGGATCTGGTGAACGCAGGCTTCACGACCAACTTCGTTGAAGTCGAAACCTCGCTCACCGGACTGAACAAGCGCGTGTTCGAGCCCATGCTTGGGGTGCTCGATGAGGCGAAGGAGAAGATGGCGCGAGGTGCATATCGTGGCATCGATCTGCGAGTGTGGCTTGCCGATCACCTCCGGGGTCTGATCGACGGCGATCACCTCCGCGGCGCGGCTAGTGACTTGCCGGACGGTTGCGGCGGCCTCCATCTCTCGTCGAAGGCAGAGGTCCGATCTCTGAAGGTCGACGACGTTCGCAAGCTATCGAATGATGAACTTCTCGTCGAATTGCGAGCGACCATCATTGGAGACGTCTCGATTTCCCTCGATGCGGATGACTATGAGCGCTTCGCCGAGGCGCGCGCGTGGATCGGCAGAGACTATTCTGGTGGATCGGTAAGCATCTCAGCGTCGGAGGAATTCACAGGGACCTTCGAGCTGATCGTCGGCGACGGAAACGTACTCGCATCCGAACTGACCGGGATGGATGGAAGCTACGGGGAGTGGACTCTGAGTCGGCGAGGTACTCGACGGGGTTGATCATGCGCGCGGAGGATCGGCCGCAAGCGTGGTGACTGGCGCCCACGGCGCGGCTCGACGCTCACGACCACGATCGACGTCGAAGTGTCACTCGCTCCTGACCGCTCCTAGCGGGCTGGAGCGATCGTTGAGCCACGCTCGACCTAGCGCATGTCAGGACCCACCTCCAGTTCTGTCGCGTTGCGAGCGTCGCAGATCCTTCCTCCGTGTCCTTCCACGCGGGGGGATGGAAGGTTCATGCCTTCGGGTCCTTAGGAAGATCTCGACAAGCCGAGTGGCGGTGTTGCGGCCGCCTACCTCCACACCCACTCCTCCCCCTTATGAGGTGGCAGCGGGGCGCGCGGGGACCTGCCATCGAGGGCGCGCCGCTTCTTCGGCCTCACGCCACCGCGGGAACGGCACGTCGAGTGAGAGAGAAGAGAGCTGGCAGCTCCGCGCTCGTGGGGACCCTCAGCGCAGAGCCGGACTTACCTCTCCGTCCTTACGGGTCGACCGCCGCGGGCGGCGAGGCGTACCGCTGCGCGCTCGTCGGCCAGTTTCTTCTGTTTGGCCTTCAACGCTGCGAGGAGTCCGTCGGTCGCTGCCATGAAGACGCGGAGCTGGTCCCGGCGCGCGTCGTGGATGTCGGCGTTCGACATGTCCAGATCCGAGAAGAGATCCTGCAGACGATGAAGCCAGCGCTTGTCATGGTGATCGAGCGTGCTGTCGCCTGGTGCACCTTGTCGGCTCTCGGTGGAGAATCGCTTCTCAAAAGCAGCGAAGCCAATGACGTCAAACCGGCGTCGCGTGGACGTGATTGGCTGCAACATGATCTCGCCGATTGCAGACTGCCAATCTCGATAGATATAAGCTTCGCGTATCAAGAATGCGACAATCACCTGCTCGCGGTGGGCCTCGACGACCTCTGACGGCGGTGTCGCGCCGTAGTAGGTCTTGACGATTCGGAGGATCTCTTCGAAGAACCGCGCAATCTGCGGTTCGCTCAGTCCTGTGAGAGACGGCCTTGGTGGACCACCGCCGAGCATGTCACGGGCCCGATCGATGGCGACGTCGAGCTCTGCGCCGGCGCGGTCGCGCTTATCGTCAGGGACCTGCACCTTGATCGTCCAGTAGCTCAATAGCGAGCTGAGTCGGCGCTGCTCGATGCCCTGGCCGTCGGCGAGCGCACTTTCCACCCTCCCTAGCTTCTCCTCAATATCGTCGCCAAGACCAGATTCATCCTCTGGATCCAGGTAGCTCCTTTCCCGGCGAATCGCTTCGAGCCAACCGAGCACGGAGCCAACGCGGTAGTACGTACTTAGTCTCTTGTAATCGACGTATTCCGTTGGGGGGGCGTCGTTGAGAAAATACAAAGCTTGCTTGTCGCAGAGTTCGTGGAGTCTCGCCGATAGCTTCCCAGTCGCCTGCGTCAGCGGTGCGAGATATTCTCGGGCAAGGTCTCGGCGCGTTTCGATGTCCACAAGTGTGGCGTCAGCGTTCGCTTCCTCTCGCTTGCGCATCGCGAAGACGTGCTGCGCGATAACGTCCTTGATGAGCACCCCGACCAGTGCCCCCAACGACGCCGTGAGCCCAACGGTTACCGTGTCAGTCATTCCCCACCGAGCCCAGTCTACGGCCGAGAAGCGCGGTCAGGGAGCCCATTCCTCGCCCCCGTGCCACCCACGCCGTGCGTCGGTGAAGACTAGGGGATGTACGGTCGGATCTTGTACGAAGAAGGGGAGAGTTGACGCTCCTCCGCGCGGCGTACGCTGTAGCGATTCGACCTCCTCCGCATCCAACTTGCTCTTGATGAGGGCATGTGAGGCGACCTTGAACATGACGCGAGTGTGCTCGAGAGGGATGTCGCGAGCTGGGCGGGCATCGATGCTCGCGCGGTGGCTGCCAGTCATGCTGCTGATGGTGCCAACGCGAAGAGCCGCGGCCTTTGACTACCCGGAGCACGCGCACATTTCGCATGCGGCGATTCAGCTCGCGTTGGAGCGCGATCCTCGCACTAAGGCCGTCCTCGAGACCGTGCCGAGCGCTCTAAACAGCTCGCGCCTCTGCAAGGGCGCCGACCTCTTCGAAAATGAAGCGCCACTGGCTTGCTTTGCGCTCAGCGATCTTCCGGCCCTGTCCGGAGATCATGCAGCGTCGCCAGCGCTCCTGAAGTGGCGCTGGTTCAATGACTGTACGGCGCCGCATGAAAGGGACAGTGTAATCGACGAGGCGCTGCGGATCATCGGTGGGCTCGGGCGCGCGACGCAGTCACCCGAGCAGGTACTCCTCAAGGCTCCGCGCGTGATCGAGATGCTTCGCGTCGTGCGCGGCGTTCGTCCGCAAGTCTGGCCGCTTGCAACGCCACCGAGCGACACAGACTTCCTCGCGGCTGATGATGCGTATGTCACGCTCGGCGAACGCGGTCGCCCGCATTTTCGCCCGGCCCTCAGCGCGCCGAGCATGGCCCTAGCGGAAGAGCGAAGCGCGCAACCTTCCGAGAAGCCCGCGGATCAGGCGTTCGCTTGGTATGCGGACCTTCACGCAGGAGCGCTAATGTTCGCGCGTCACGCTGGCAACAGCGCTCATCGCGAGTTCTTCCAAGGCCTCGCGATCATTCTCGAGTTCAGCGCACTCCACTACCTCGAAGACTCCGTCGCGGCCGGGCACATGGTGCCCGAGCGTTGGATGAACAACGGAAGTCGGATGGCGACGCACAATCTGTATTCGAGTCAGGGCATCGTCGCGAAGCCGAATAGACAACTCTGCACCTTCTCAGAGACGCCACGATGCGTGGTCGCTCGCCCGGGCGCTCCGCGATTGCCCGCGCTCAGGGCGGCCTGCGTCGCCCACGCGCCGGTTCGGCTCCTCGGAGATCATGAACTCTCGCGCCGAACTCCGACTGAACCCGACATCACGTTCGACTGGGCAGTCGCTGTGACCGCCAAGTCGATTCTCGAGGTGGTGCAGGCCGCCACGACCGGGGAAGCTCGTTCATCGGAGATCGACACTGCACTCGAGAGCTGTGGCACGACCCCCATCGCGACGGGCCCGGAATACACCTGGGACACCGACCGGGGTGCGTGTGGCGGGCCGTCAGACTCCAACCCGGGGCCGGACCAGCAGCTGTATCGATGCCTCTATCGATGGTGGGAAGGAGCCGAATTCGCGAGCCGGGTGTCGATCAACCATCTCACGCAAATCGAAACTGCATTCCCGAACCTCGAGAGTAGTGCCCTCGGGATGGTTCCCGTCCCTCTCGTGGATGGGCGCGGCGTGCCGGGCGACGATGAATGCGAAAACGGCAACTGCGCAGAACTTCGCCGCAGGGCGCGGAATACCTATCCGTCTACGCTCTTCTTCTCAGGTGGCGGCGCGGACCTCCAAGGGCTCACCGAGTATCACACGAAGGATCGAAAAGCGGAGCCCGGTGCAAGCTTTGGCGTTCGGCTCGTCGTTCCACGCTCCCTCGCAGGGGTCGAGGTCGGGCTCGCAACCGCATTCGTTTTTGCAGTGACGAGCGACACAGCGCCCCTCCGCTCCGCTGATCTTATGCTCAACGGGCGGTGGCTACCATTCCACTCCTTCTTCCTCTCGCTGACGGGGCGCGCGGGCGTTGCGCACCGGGACGACCCGCTCTACCACGCACGCCTAGGCGGCGCTGGTGGACTCGGTTTCGTCGTCGCGTCGAAGACGTACTTCGAATGGGTCCTATTCACTGAGTTCGGCTACGCGGGAATCACGCAGTCAACGTGGAGTACCGGGACGGGCATCACCTTCTGAGCGGGCGGTAGCCGGCGCGCGCGGGCAAGTCACGGTCTTCAAGAGCATCGCTTGATAGTTTGTGTACACGGCAGCCGCCTTCACGCTGACCTTCGACTTGCCATTCGTGGAGACGCTCGCGCTCGCGCTGGTGCCGGACCAGTCCTTGATCTTGTCGAGGTCGAGCGACGCTCCAGCATCCGAGCTGACCTCAACGTCGTAGTCGTAGGTCTGCATCAGAACGCCAGAGATCAGGTAGAATGTGGTGGCCCCGTAGGTGGCACAAGCAAGCGCAACCCGTTGCCTGCACTCGTCATCGCTCCGTAGCTTCTCGACCCATCCGAGCTGATCGGCAGCTGTGATGGGAACGAGGTCCCCGGGCCTGACGTTGACGTCGGAATAAAAAGCCCCTCCGACGGCAAGCTTGATCGCACTGAGGACTGTTCCGCCGAGATGAGCGGATGCCGCCGACTGGCGGTCGCCGCTGAGCGTGATAGCCGGATTCGGCGGGTTCAGCGGTGCGGACTGACCGGCGATATTGCGGCATACAACCGTGGGTTCCTTGTTTTTCCAGAGCGCCACGAGAGAGCCGGGTGGCACGTCGAGGCTCGGCGGGTGGAACTGGGCTTCCCAACCTTTGATGCCTGACCAGGGATCGCCCCCGCCATTCGGTACGTCGACGGTGGTCTTGGGACCGCAGCACGCCGCTACGCACAAGACGAACGCCGCCACGCTCACACCGATCGCCGCGCTCGACCTCACGTCCACCCCCAATGGCGGCGCAGTACAACGTGAGTGCGACAGGCGGTCAAGGAGACCAGACCGCGGCCAGGCGATCGGCTCCCGGATCCCGTGCTCTTGATCTAACAAACCCAGCGCCCGGCAGGTCACGCGGGCCTTCGTCTCGATGGGGTCCGAAGCTCACCGAGCAGCTCCAGCGCTCCGCCGAGCGCCTCGACGGCGATGCGCTCACGCGTGGGCGAGCCCGTCGCGAAGGCCTGCAGCGCCTCGACGACGCGCTTTTCGAGCGCGTCCACATCGGTGGTCCCATCGTGGACACGAGGCGCGATTCGCAGCGCATTCTTGCTGGAACCCGAGCCCTTCGAAGTCGCATGTCGCAGGTTCGACTCCTGCCGGGCGTACCTCTGTTCGTCGCGTAGCTGCCGAACCTCGCCGGCACTCGTCGGGGTCGGTGGACTCCGCGACGCTCCGTCCACCTCGCGCGGCGACTCCTGCCGGGCGTACCTCTGTTCGTCGCTCTCCTCGTCGCGTCAACGCGTCACGCTGTGGAGCGCGTCGGCGATGTCGAAGCGCCAACCGTCGTACGCCCGCGCCACGTGCCCGTTGGCGTCGAAGAGGACGATACGCACGTCGTGGTCGACCTCCTCGTCGTCCTCGATCATGCGCAGACCCAGTTGCCTTGCGAGCGCGCGCGTGGCGGTGTCGCTCCCGCGGAGGAGATGCCAGCTCGCGCCGAGGTGATGCGCGCTCTTGTACGCGAGGAGACGATCGCGCGTGTCGCTGCGCGGGGTGAGCGTCACGAGCAGCACCTGAAGGGGCGCGTGGGCTTCGACGAAGGCGGCATCGAGCTCTTGGAGCTTCTGGACCGTGATTGGGCACCGCGCGACGCACGACGTGAAGAAGGGGGCGACGACGACGGGCGTCCCCCGGAACTCCGCGAGAGTGCGAAGACTTCCCTGCTCGTCGGGCCACTCGGTCGGGGCGTTGAGCAGCGAGGCGAGAGCGCCTTCAGCGGCGGGACGCCCCACCTCTGGCGACGAGAGCGGGGAATTCCTCGGGGATTCCTGCACGCAAGCGCTACCGCTGAGGCAGAGCGCAATGCTAAAGAGGAGGCGGGTGGGCCAACGACTCGTGACCAAGATCTGACCCCTCGCGTGCACTCCGATTCCTCTCTGGCCGATTCTACGTCGCTTCCTCGCCGCCGGCTTGCAAGCCCCCACCTGGCGCCTCTCTCCCTCGTCGCGTTCGCCGCGGCCGCGTGTGCATCGCTGGTGAGCGCTTCGGCGCGCGCGGCCGATCCGCCCGCGACGAATCACGACGACCCGACCTTCACCGTCCCCGAGCCGACGAAGGCCGCGCCTGCGCCGTCCACGACGTCGTCCGCGCCGCCGACGGGCGCCGCAGCGCCGGGCGCCGCGACGACGGGAGCGAGCGCGCCGAGCTCTCCCGCCCCCGCGGGCGCGACATGGGCGGCGCCTTCGGGCGCGGCGCCCCCCGCTGCCGGTGCCGCCTCCACGGCGTCCAAGGCCACGTGGGGAGAATCGTCCGGCGGCAACTGGATCTCCGACGCCGCCGACGCCGCGAACCTCACCATCAAGGCGTACGGCGACATCGGCTACTCGTTGCGCGACAACACGCGCTGGACGTGGGCGAGCGAGAGCCACCCGCCCGGCGTGCCGGGCGCCTTCGACGCCGCGCACCTCGACCTCTTCGGTGCTGCCAACGTCGATCGATTGAGCTTCCTCACCGAGATCATGTTCGAGCCGAGCGGCAACGAGTTCGGCGTGGACATCGAGCGACTCCAGCTCACCTACCTCTTCGTGAACTGGCTGCGCGTCCGCGCGGGTCGAACGCACGTCGCGTGGGGCTACTACAACGACACCTACCATCACGGGAACATCTTCGAGCTGACGACGGGCCGCCCCTACGCCGTCGCCTTCGAGGACCAGCACGGCCTCCTCCTCGCGCACAACGTCGGCGTCGGCATCGACGGGACGATCGAAGCGGGAGCCCTCGGATCGTTCCGCTACGACGCCGAGGTGGGGAACGGCCGACCCGCCGACATCACCACCGTCGGCGTGCAGTTCAGCGAGAAGACCGTCCCGGCCTTCAACGTGCGCCTCCGCTGGATGCCCATCGAGGGGCTCATCGTCGGCGTGAACGGCATGCGCGACGTCGTCCCCGCGCTCGACTCCACCGTCGCCATCTCGCGCCCCGAGACGACCGAGTACGCCGGCGGCGCGCACGTCGTCTACACCGAGCACCACATGCTCATCGACGTGGAGGCGTTCCTCCAGCGCCACAAGTACGCCGACGGGAGCCCGCACAGCACGATCCACGGCGGCTTCGCCGAGCTCGGCTACACGCTCGGCACCGTCACACCGTACGTGAGGCCCGAGTACATCGGCTTCAGCGGTACGCCCGATCAGGTCTACCAGTTCGCCCCCAACTCGGCGCAGGCGAGCACCGAGGCCGGCGGAGCAACGACCGGACCGGCGTCGCCCTATTACGACACGCGCGGCCTCTTCGACCTCCGCCTCGGCGTGAAGTGGATGCCGCTGCAACAGCTCGCCCTCAAGCTCGAGGTCGAGCGACTGAGCCACGACTCGCAACACCAGGAGATCGCGTCCGCGAAGGCCGCGTTCGGGTTTTGAGCTTGGTCATGCAGAAGGCCCTCTTCGCACTTCTTCTCTCGGCGACGGCTGTCGTGGCCTTCCTCGCCTGGCCCTCGCCCTCCGCGGCGGCGAAGGAAGACACCTTCATGATCGTGGTGAGCGCGGGGAACCCGATCGAGCAGCTCTCTCGCGCCGAGCTCAAACGCCTCGCGACCGGCGGCCTGAAGCAGTGGCCAAACGGCGCCGTCGTGCACCTCGGCATCATCCCCGAAGACTCGGCGCCCGAGACGGTCGCCCTCGCGTCTCTGCTCGAGATGACCCCGCGCGAGCTCTTCACGCGGATCCAAGAGCAGATTTTCAAGGGGGAGATGCGGCGGCCTGCCGTCCTCCATTCTTCTGCCGACTGCGTGGCGTTCGCGTCCGCGGTCCCTGGTGCGCTCTGCGTGGCCCGCGCCCAAGCGCTGCCTGCAGAGGCGCGCGCCGTTCCCATCCGATGAAGCTCGCAGCCAGGGAGAAGTTTTGCCCATGCGAATGAGCTTGCGAGGAAGGCTCCTCGCCGCCTTCTTGTTCGTCGGTCTCATCAGCGTGGCCGGCGCCGGCTGGCTGGTCGATCGCACCGTCCGCCGTGAGGCGTACGACCAGGTCGCCGAGCGCCTTCAATACGAAGTGACGATGACCGGGCAGATGACGGCGAGCGCCCTCTTCGCGCCGCTCGGTCACGACGACACGAGCCTCAGCGATCCGATCCACGATCTCGCCGACGCCGTGCACACGCAGCTCTCGGTGCTCACGCCCGACGGCTTCTGCGTCGCCGACTCGGCGACTCCGCGTGGCGCGACCGCCGCGCCTACGTCCGAAGCCCACGAACCGGAGGTGGCGGAAGCGCTGGCTCACGGACGCGGGTCGGCGGTGCGTGGCGAAGGCGCCGAGCGACGCCTTTGGGTCGCCGAGACCGTGGTCCGTGACGGCAAAGTGCTGGGCATCGCGCGCGCGGCGGTGCCGCTCTCGGTCGTCGACGAAGCAGCGCACCGCGTGCGCGTCGACGTCGTGCAGGCTGCGCTCGGCGCGTTGGCGTTGGCCGGGCTCCTCGGCGTTCTCCTCTCCTTCGAGATCGCGCGACCGGTGCGCAAGCTGGCGGCGGCGGCCCGTCGCGTGGGCGGTGGCGAGCTCAGCGTGCGCGTCGACGTCCCCAGCGGCGACGAGCTCGGCGACTTGGGCAAAGCGCTCAACGAGATGACCGCAGATCTCGAAGCGATGATGGGGAAGCTCAATCAGCGCACCGCCGACATGAGGCGCGTCCTCGACACCGTGGACCAAGGGCTCCTCGTCGCCGGTCGCGACGGAAAGATCGAAGCCGAGCGCTCGGCGCGCGTCGACGAGTGGTTCCAGAGCCCCCCCGCGGGGACACCGGTGTGGGAGCTCGCGAGCGAAGCGAGCCAAGAGGCCCGCGAAGCGTGCGCGCTCGCGTGGGAGCAGCTCGCCGAGGGGATCCTGCCGTTCGAGGTGCTCCTCGCGCAGCTGCCGAAGCAGACCGAGGCCGGCGCGCACGTCTACGCCTGGAGGTACGCCCCCATCGTCGAGACCGCGGGCGCCGAGCCGAAGCGGCTCTTGGTCTCGGTCTCCGACATCTCGACCACGGTGCAAGCTGCCGAACGCGAGAGCGCGCACCGCGACGTGCTCCAGCTCATGACCCGATTTTTGCGCGATCGCGCCGGCGTCGTCGAGTTCATGCACGAGGCCGACCGAATCGTGGCCGATCTGCAAAAGACGGGCGACGCGAAGGAGCTGGCGCGCGCGCTCCACACGCTGAAGGGGGGCAGCGCGATGCAAGGGCTCGAGGGGCTCGCCCGTTCGCTCCACGAGCTCGAGTCCGTCCTCGAACAGCAAGGACATCTCTCGAAGGCGGATCGCGAGCGCTTCGCCGCGCGATGGAAGGCGTTCCGCACCACCGTCGACGCCATGCTCGATGCCCGCGCCGGCGTGGTGGTGGACGAACGCGAAGTGCAGGCGGTCGTCGACGCGCTCGAACAGGGCAAGCCGCCCAAGGAGATCGCCAAGCGCGTCGCTTCGTGGACACGCACGCCCATCGAGACGCTGCTCGGCGGCCTCGGCGATCGCGCGCACGCCATCGGTGCGCCGCTGGGCAAAGCGCCGCTGGCGATTCACATCGACCACGACGGCACACGCGTCGATCGCCGGCGTTACGCCGGACTCTTCATGGCGCTGTCGCACGCCGTGAGGAACGCCATCGCCCATGGCATCGAGCCCAAGGAAGAGCGTGAGCGAAAGAAGAAGCCGGCCACGGGCCAGCTCACCTTCCGCGGTCGCCTCGAGGGCGACGAGCTCGTGGTCGAAGTCGTCGACGACGGCGCAGGTATCGCTTGGGACGCGGTGGCGAACAAGCTGCGTGAGCTCGGACGGCCGGTGGGGACGCGCGCCGAGCTCGAAGAAGGGCTCTTCACGCACGGCGTGACGACAGCAGGTTCGTTGACGGAGGTGTCGGGTCGGGGGGTCGGTCTCGGTGCGCTGCGCCAGGTCGTGCAGGAGCTCGGCGGAAGGGTCGTCGTCGAGAGCGAGCCGGGAAAGGGCACGACAATCACATGCAGAATCCCCGAATCGATCCAAGCCCCCCCAGCGGGCCGCGCGGTGGCACGATGAGCCCGGCCCTCTCCCGACTCGTTTCGCGCGCGACCAGTGATCTCTTCTTGGCGCACGGCGTTCGCCTCACGCTCCAACCCCACGGCGCGACCCCAGGGGCGACCGCGGTGCCCGATGCCGAGCTCACCGGGGCGGTCATGGAGGCGGGCTTCGGCCCGTCGGCCACGCGCCTCTTGCTCTCGACTTCGTTCGATCTCGTCGCCAGCTGTCACCCGAACCGCGCGCGAGAGACATTCGCCGCCAAGAGCGCGGCCGACTGGCTCTACGTGCGCGACTGGACCCGCGAGCTCACGAACCAGCTCTCGGGACGGATCTCGAATCGCCTCGCCGCGTACGGCATGTCCACGCACGTGGGCAGCCCGCGCGCACTCTCCGGGCCGGCGCTCACCTCCGAGCTCCGGCGCTGCCCAAAGCCGACGCTGCACTTCATCTCCGACCGAGGTGAGATCGACGTGTGCTTCACCGCGACCTTGAACGCCGAGGTCGAGGCCGCGCTGCTCCGCGGTGCCCCCACCGAGGCGGCGACCGAGGGATCGATGGTGTGGTTCGACGACGAACGAAAGAAGACGTGAGCGACGAAGTCCTGTCGGTCAGGATCACCCTGCGCGCGCGACGACGACAAGCGAGCATTTCATGAGCAAAGAGAACGAAGGTTTGGCACGCGTCGAGGTTCTTCCGACGCGCAGGCAGTCGAGCCAGCCCCCGCCGCCGTATGTTGCGTCCTTGCGCGCATTGGTGTCGGAGTGCGTGAAGTCGCTCTTCTCCGCGTACGGACTCTCGGTGGTACCGACGTTGACCCCCAAGGCCGGCGCCGGCAGCGCGAACTGCCACGCGGCGTTCGTCGGCTTCACCGGAAAAGAGGTGCGCGGCGCGATCACGATGGCCTTCGCCTCGGCCCTCCTCGTGCGTACGCACCCTGCGGGGCGCGGCGCGCCGCTCGACGAGAGCGACGCCGTGGATTGGTCGAGCGAGCTCGCGAACCAGCTCGCCGGCGCGGTGAAGCGCGGTCTCTTGCGCGCCGGCGTGGCCATCGACGTGGGCCTGCCGCAGGGCTTCGTGGCCGATCGCTTGCGGCTGGCGCACGGCGCGGGTGGAGAGCTGGTCGTGTGCGGCTACACCGTCGACGACCTCGAAGTGCTCGTCTGCACCGACGTGCGGGTCGCGAACGAGAGCCTCTCGTTCGAGCCCAAGCCCGAGGGCGAAGGCAGCGACATCATGGCCGGCGGCGACGTCACATTTTTTTGAAGGGTGCTCCCATGGCGAGGAAGATTCTCGTAATCGACGATTCGAAGACGGTGCGCGACCAAGTCCGCCAGGCGCTGGAGAGCGGCGGCTGCGAAGTGATCGAGGCCGGCGACGGGAAAGAGGGGCTGGAGAAGATCCGCGCGACCGCCGATCTCTCGATGGTCTTTTGCGACATCAACATGCCGAACATGACCGGCATCGAGATGCTCGAGGCGCTCCACGCCAGCGGCGAAGGGAGCAAGCTCCCGGTGGTGATGCTGACCACCGAAGGACAGCCCTCGCTCATCCAGCGCGCGCGCCAGGCGGGGGCGAAGGCGTGGATCGTGAAGCCCTTCAAGTCCGAGCACCTCCTCGCGGCCGTGACCAAGCTCTGCTGACGAACGGCGCCGCGTGACGGCCGCGCACCGCCTCGCGCGGTGAGCGTCAGGTCAAATAGCGTTTGAGGAGCGTGCGCTTCACCCCTTCGACCAAGGCGAGGTACGTCGCCGTCGCGCCGACGAGGAAGGCGAAGAACGTGGCGGGCAGCGGCACGAACCCGAGGACGCGCGCGCCAGGGACGAACGGCAACGCGACGGCCAGCCCTACGACCGCCAAGGTGCTCACGAGCAACGCGAGGCTCGGGCGGCTCCGGAACGGGTTCGCCGCCGTGCGGATCACGAAGATGACCAGCGTCTGCGTCGCCAGCGACTCGACGAACCAGCCGGTGTGAAAGAGCTCTTCGTGTGCGTGGAAGACGCGGAGCAACACGAAGAAGGTGAGAAAGTCGTAGAGCGAGCTGACCGGCCCGGTCACCAGCATGAAGCGTCGAATCATGTCGATGCTCCACTTGCGTGGCTTTCGCACGAAGCGCGCGTCCACGTTGTCCGAAGGGATCGTGATTTGGGCGATGTCGTAGAGGAAGTTGTTCAGAAGAATTTGCGTCGGGAGCATCGGCAGAAACGGCAGAAAGAGCGCCGCGCCCGCCATGCTGAACATGTTGCCGAAGTTCGAGCTCGTCCCCATGAGCAGGTACTTCATGACGTTGCCGAAGGCGCGACGGCCCTCGAGCACCCCGGTGAGGAGCACGCGCAGCCCCGGCTCGAGGAGGATGATGTCGGCCGCGTCCTTCGCTACGTCGACGGCGGTCGAGACCGAGATGCCGACGTCGGCGGCGTGGAGTGAAGGCGCGTCGTTGATGCCGTCGCCCAAGAACCCCACCACGTGACCGCGCGCGCGGAGGGCGCGGATGACGCGGGTCTTCTGCGCCGGCGCCATACGGGCGAAGAGGTGCGTGTGCTCGGCGCGGTGGGCGAGCGCCGGGTCGCTCATGTGCTCGATGTCGCTGCCGAGCAGCACGTGCCGCGCCGAGATGCCGACTCGGTCGCACACCGAGAGGGCGACGAGCTCGCTGTCCCCGGTGAGCACCTTCACGTGAACGCCTTCCTTCCGGAGCTCCTTCACCACCTCGCCCGCGTCTTCGCGCGGAGGGTCGGCGAAGGCGAGGAAGCCGACGAGCGTGAGGTCGTGCTCGTCCCCTTTTCCGAAGGTGCGCTGCGCAGGATCGACGGTGGCGCTCGCCACGGCGAGGACACGGCGCCCCTTTTTCCCCAGCTCTTGGAAGGTCGCCACGGCGCGTGCGCGTGACGCCGCGTCGAGCGGGTGCGCCACGCCCTCGACCTCGAAGGTGGTGGTGACGTCGAGGACGTGCTCCGGCGCCCCCTTGGTCACGAAGACCTTCGAGTCTCCGCGCGAGGCGACCACGCTCACGCGGCGTCGCTCGAAGTCGAAGGGGATCTCGTCGACCTTCTCGAAGCCGACGACGTCGGCGCGCTTCGCATCCACGGCGTCGAGGATGGCGACGTCGAGCGGGTTCTCGACCCCGCTCTCGAAGAGGCTGTTCACGTAGCCGAGGAGGAGCGGCCGATCGCTCGAGGCACCGAACGGATCGACGTGCTCCTCGAGCTTCATTTCCCCGGTGGTGAGGGTGCCGGTCTTGTCGCTGCAGAGCACATCCATGCTGCCGAAGTTCTGGATGGCCTGAAGATCGCGCACGATGACGTTGGCGTGAGCCATACGCACGGCGCCGCGGGTGAGCGTCACCGTGGTGATCATCGGGAGAAACTCGGGCGTGAGCCCTACGGCGAGCGCGACCGCGAAGAGGAGCGACTCGAGCGCGTCCTTGTGGAGGACCGCTGTCACCACGAAGACGAAGAGGACGAGGAAGAGGACGGTCTTCAGAATGAACGAACCGAAGCGAGCGACCCCGCGCTCGAAATCGGAGGGGGGACGCCGCGACGCGAGGTCCTTCGCGAGCCTTCCGAACGCCGTGCGCGCGCCGGTGGAGACGGCGACGGCAGTGCCCGTGCCGCTCACCACCGACGAGCCCATGAGGAGGTCCGCCGGGGCTGCCTTCTCGACCGGCAGCGATTCTCCGGTCAGCGCGGCCTCGTTCACGTGCAGATCCTTGGCCTCGAGGAGACGCGCGTCCGCCGGCATCATGTCGCCGGCCACGAGACGAAACACGTCCCCCGGCACGAGCTCGCGACGCGGCAGCTCGCTCCACGTGCCGTCGCGAAGCACGCTGGCCGTCTGCGCCACACGCGCGCCGAGCGCGCTCGCGGCCCGCTCCGACCGATGCGTCTGCACCAAGTCGACGACGACGCTGGCCGTCACGATCACGAGCACGATGGACGCGTTGAGAAAGTCGCGCACCACCGCCGAAGCGGCGCTCGCGAGGAGCAAGATGGCGACGAGCGGGCTGGCGAAGCGCCGGCCGATCTCCACGAGGAGCATGCGCTCCTTCGCCACCACCGGCTCGTTGGGGCCGAACTCCAGGAGGCGGCGCGCTGCCTCCTCTTGGGAGAGCCCGCGCGCTTCGGTGCTCACGGCGGCGCGCTCCCGAGCACCCCGAGCGTGTGGCGTGCGATCACGAGCTCTTCGTCGGCGGGTACGACTCGTACGGCGCAGGGGGCGCCGTCCGGCGAAACGATCGCGGCGTTCGCTTGGTTCTTCGCCTCGTCGAGCGCGACTCCGAGGTAGCCGAGCCCTTCGCACGCGGACGTGCGCACCGCAGCGACGTGCTCGCCGATGCCGCCGGTGAAGACGACGAGGTCGAGCCCACCGAGCACGGCGGCGAACGCGCCGATGGCCTTGCGCACGCTGTAACCGAACATGGCGACGGCGAGCCGTGCTGCATCGTCGCTCCTCGCGAGGAGCGTCTTCATGTCCGGCGTACCCCCGACGGCGGCGAGCCCCGACTCGCGCTCGAGCACGCGTTCGAGCCCGTCGACGTCGATCTTCTCGTTGCGGAGCATGTAGAGCACGACGCCCGGATCCAGATCGCCCGTGCGCGTCCCCATCATCACCCCCCCGGCAGGGGTGAAGCCCATCGTGGTGTCGACGGCGCGCCCGTCCTTCACCGCCACGAGGCTGGATCCGCTCCCGAGATGCGCGAAGACCGCGCGCGGCGGCGGCCTGCCAATGGTGTGAAGCACGTGCTCGTACGAGAGCCCGTGAAACCCGTAGCGCCGCACCCCTTTTCGATCGAGCGCGTCGCCCACCGGCAAGCGGCGCGCGACCTCCGGCATGCCGGCGTGGAACGCAGTGTCGAAGCACGCTACCGCTGGCACGTCGGGGCGACGACGCGCGAGCGCCTCGATGCACATGAGCGCGGGAGGCGCATGGAGCGGCGCCAACGGGACGAGCGCGCGAAGGCTCGCCACGAGCGCTTCGTCGATCCGCTCGGGCGCTACGTGACGTGCGCCGCCGTGGACGACACGATGCCCGAAGGCCGTCGCCCGCGGCGCGCCCGAGCTCTCCACGAGATCGAGGATCGCCGTGCACGCCTCGGCGTGATCGACGTGGGCGAGCTCGCGCTCGACCGGCACCCCTTCGCCGCGCAGCCACGCGCGCCCTCGCGCGAGACCTATTCCTTCGACCGCGCCACGCGCGAGGAGGCGCGGCCCCTCGCTCGCGCCGGAGAAGAGCGCGACCTTGAGCGACGACGAGCCGCTGTTCAGGACGAGGACGATCGGGGTCACGCGCTCTTCCAGCGAAAGTCGCGAATTTCCGGGAGGTCCTCGAAGTGCTCGCGCACGTACGCCGAGTGCTTCACCAGGATCGCCTGGCATTCGGCGAGGAGCCGCTGCTCGTCGTCGACCTGCCGGCGCGCGCGCCGCAAGGCTTCGGTGGCGAGGTGAAAGCGACTGGTCTCGTTCAGGACCACCATGTCGAAGGGGGTCGTGGTGCTCCCCTCCTCGCGGTAGCCGCGCACGTGGAAGCGCGCGGGATCGGGACGGCCGTGGAGGAGCTGGTGCACGGCGCCGGGATAGCCGTGGAACGCGAAGACGACGTCGGTGTCCTCGGTGAAGAGCTCGATGAAGCGCTCTTGGCTCATGCCGTGCGGGTGCTCCGCGGGCGAGGCGAGCACCATGAGGTCGACGACGTTCACGACGCGGACGCGAAGCTCCGGCGCCTTCTCGCGAAGCCACGCCGCGGCGGCCATGGTCTCGAGGGTGGCGATGTCGCCGGCGCAAGCGAGCACGATGTCCGGATCCTCCCCGTTCTCGTTGCCGGCCCAATCCCAGGTGGAGGCGCCGCGTGCGCAGTGCGCTCGCGCGGCGTCGATGTCGAGCCACTGAAGCTCCGGCTGCTTGTCGATGATGACGAGGTTCACGTAGCCCTCGCTCCGGAAGCAGTGGTCGGCCACCGAGAGGAGGCAGTTGGCGTCGGGCGGCAAGTACACGCGCGCGACGGTGCCCCGCTTGGAGACGATGGTGTCCATGAAGCCGGGACCCTGGTGGCTGAAGCCGTTGTGGTCGTTCCGCCAGCACGTCGAGGTGAGCAGCACGTTCAAGGACGGCACCGGCGTACGCCAGGGGAGCTCGGTCGCGGTCTCGAGCCATTTTGCGTGCTGCGTCGTCATCGAAGCGACGATGAGGGCGAACGCTTCGTAGGTCGCGAAGAGTCCGTGGCGCCCGGTGAGGACATACCCCTCGAGCCAGCCCTCGCAGTTGTGCTCGCTCAAGACCTCCATCACGCGTCCGCTCGGCGCGACGTGGTCGTCGCCGGCCCGCGGCGGAGCGACGAGGCAGCGGTCCTCTCGCTCGAAGACCGCCCCGAGACGATTCGAGTTCGTCTCGTCGGGGCAGAACAGACGAAAGCTCGTGGGGTTTTTGGCGTAGATGTCCCGCACGAGGAGCCCGAGCTGCCGCGTCGACTCGTGGAGCTCGGCGCCGGGCGCCTTCACGGGGAGGGCGTAGTCGCGAAAATCCGGCATGACGAGCGGCTTCCGCGCGCCGCCGTTGGCGTGCGGGTTCTTGCCGAGGCGCCTTTCGCCCACCGGCGCGAGCGCGGCGAGGCTCGGCACGAGGCGTCCGGCGTCGTCGAAGAGCTCCTCGGGGCGGTAGCTCTTGAGCCAGCGCTCGAGGATCGCGAGGTGCGAAGCGTCGGCGCGCACGTTGGCGAGGGGAACTTGGTGCGAGCGGAACGTCCCCTCGATGAGCACGCCGTCGACCTCGTGCGGACCGGTCCACCCTTTGGGGGTGCGGAGCACGATGACCGGCCAACGCGGCCGCTCGGTGGTCTTGCCGCGTGCACGCGCGTCGCGTTGGATCCGCGCGATGGCGTCGAGCGAAGCGTCGAGCGCCGTCGCGAGCGCTTCGTGCACGAGCTTGGGGTCGTCGCCTTCGACGAAGCGCGGCTCGTAGCCGTGGCCCTGGAGGATGCGCGCGATGTCTTCGTCCGAAGCGCGTCCGAGCACCGTGGGGCCGGCGATCTTGTAGCCGTTCAAGTGGAGGATCGGGAGCACCGCGCCGTCGCGCGTCGGATCGAGGAAGCTCGTCCCCTTCCACGATCCCTCGAGCGGCGCCGTCTCTGCTTCGCCGTCGCCGACGACCGCCACCACCACGAGGTTCGGATTGTCGAACGCCGCGCCGAAGGCGTGCGTGAGCACGTAGCCGAGCTCGCCCCCTTCGTGGATCGATCCCGGGGTCTGCGGGCTCACGTGACTGGGGATACCGCCCGGCGTGGAGAATTGACGAAAGAGCGCGCGCATCCCGGCGGCGTCGCGGGAGATGCGCGGGTAGATCTCGGAGTACGTCCCCTCGAGGTAGACGTTGGCGACGATCGCCGGGCCGCCGTGGCCCGGGCCAACGAGCAGGATGGCGTCGAGATCGCGCGCGCGGATCGCGCGGTTCATGTGCGCGTAGACGAGGCTCAAGCCCGGCGAGGTCCCCCAGTGGCCGAGGAGACGAGGCTTCACGTGCTCCTTCCGGAGCGGCTCGCGGAGGAGCGGGTTCTCCTGCAGGTAGATCTGGCCGACGGTGAGGTAGTTCGCAGCGCGCCAGTAGGCGTCGATGGTGCGGAGCTCGTCCGCGCTGAGCGTCGTGGTCATCGTCGTGTCGACTCCTCGCGTGATCGCCTCACGCCCCGGCCCCAGAGCAATCCCCCTGCCACGCGGGCGCCGGGCCCGAGGAGAGCACGAAGCCGCGGGGCAAGCATGCGCAAGACGCAGCCACTGCGCGCCGGCCTGCACGCTTTGCATCGCTCGCGCGGTGCGACGTGCTAGGGAAAGGCCATGCGATTCCTCGTTCTGGCGCTCGCGGCGGTCGCCCTCGATCCCTGCAACGGACTCGGCACCGGCTCGGATTCGGGGACGTCGAGCACGGCGCAAGTCGACGCCGCTGGCGCACCCGTCGTCGACGACGTGACCGTCCCCGAGACGGCGACGATCGACGTCTCCACCGGCGTGGCGCACATCCAGGGCTCCATCAGCTTCCACAGCGACACGACCCCGGTGACGGCGGTGAACGTGCTCGCGCACGGCACGAGCGGATCGGTCTATCGCGGGTCGCTCAACGGCGCGAGCCCGCAGCCGCTCATCTTCGATCTCTCCTCGGCAGGCGCGCACGGGCTCGACTTCAACGTGCAAGACCAAGCCGGTCGCACGAGCGCGGTCGTGACGCGCACCATCGTCGTCCAAGAGTGACGCGGCTCGTCGCGAAACGCGGCGGGCTTGGGCGTTCGACAGGCTCTCGGGCCCCGGGGCTCGAGAGACGAACGGCGCCATCTTTCGGACCGAGCGCGCCAACCCCTGGCGTGCACCGCGCCGTGCCGTAGGGAATCGCCGCGGTTCGGACGGTGTGCCTTTGCACCGAGCCGCGCGAGGGGCTCGAGATGCGTCGATACCGAATGGGGTGGGTGTCTTTGTTCGCCGCCGCGGCCTTGGAGGCGGCTCTTTACGGATGCAGCGCCGGAGCGAACGCGCCGATCGACGACGTCGACGCCACGACCCCGGCGGGTGACGACGCGAGCGTGGTCGACGACGACGCCACCTCGCCCGATCTCCCCGGCGCTTCGCCCGACGCGGGCCACGCGACGCCGAAAGACGCGGGCCCCGACGTGCGCTTCAAGCCCGACACCGGCGCGCCGGGAACGCCGTGCGGCCCGGTCGGACAAAACGAATCACAAACGTGCGGGCTGTGTGGAAACCAAACGCGCGTGTGCCTCCCGGGTGACGGCGGGGTCGACGGCGGACAACACCCGGGACTCTGGAGCGATTGGGGCGCGTGCACCGGCGAGGCCACGGGCCCGGGCGTCTGCGATCCGTCGGCGACCGACGCGGGGACGGTGGCGTGCGGCAACTGCGGGCATCGGCCGGTCGTGTGCCAGGCCGATTGCCACATCGCGCAAGGGATCGTGTGCCAGGGGGAGCCGGCCAACGCGTGCACGCCGAACGAGACGCAGTTCACGCTCGCGCAAGGTTGCGCGGCGAACCTCGGTCGTGCGCAAACCTGCGGCAACGACTGCACGTGGGGACCGCCGAGCGCGTGCGAGGCTCCTCCGCCGAACCCCAACGCGGTGACGGCGAGTAAGACCTCGGGGACGACGGTGTCGGGGACGTTCTCCCTCGCTTCGGCCAAGAAGATGCCCGCGCTCGACACCGGCACCTGCCCGACCACGGTGGGGAGCGAGAGCACGCCCTACGTGTTCGTCGAGGTGCACAACCCCGACACCAAGGCGCACGTGGTCGACGTGTGGACGAGCAAAGTCACGGTCGTCCAAGACAACATCATCGCCTGGTACAACACCCCCGTCGTTCCCACGAACGACACCGATCGCGGCGCGTGCAGCGGTCAGGTCAACGACGGGTGCAGCACGACGCGCACGCTCACGCCGGCGTGCACCGGGACGAACTTCGCCGGGCTCGTGGACGGCGACGCGCCGACGATCCCAGCGGGCGGCGCCATCGAGGTCTACGTCGCCGGCTTTTCCGGGGCGACGCCGGCAGGGAGCTTCGAGCTCAACGTGCGGACGCGCTGAGCGGTGGCTCTTCAAGGAAGCCTTCGGTAAAGTGGAGGGTCCATGAGCCCTCGTCTCTTCGCCTGTGCTTCGTGCGGACGTCACGTGTTCGCGCTGGACCCCAAGTGCCCCTTTTGCCATGCGCTCCCCGAGGCACGCGCCGTGGCCAAAGCGGCGGCGTTGGGGCTCGTCCTCGCGGCGTGTCATCGTGACGCGCCGACGACGACGGCGGATCCCGGAGCGTCGGCGACGCCCCCTGCGAGCGCGACCCCGAGCGCCGCGCCGAGCACGTCGACGTCGGCGTTGGACAACGGCAATCTCTCGAATCCCGACGCGGGCGGGCTCGGCGCACTCGGCACGCTCGGTAAGGGCCTCATGCGCGAGCAAGCCGCCGTCTACGGGCCGCCGCCCACGAGGCTCGGGCCCACCGGGCAAGCCACCTACGGGACGATCCAAGCCACCGTCCCCGTGGCGAACTCCGAGCGTGTCCTCGCGAGCGCGCGTGCACGCATGCGCTCGCTCTACCAGCGCACGCTCGCCGAGGATCCGAGCATGAAGGGGCAAGTCACCTTCACGGTGAAGGTCGCGGCCGACGGATCGGTCGCTTCGGTCGATGCCAAGTCGGTGTCGGGCCTCTCGGCGAGCTTGGTGGAGGACATGAAGCACGTGCTCCAGAACTCGCAGTTCGAAGGACCGGGGAAGCCGAGCGTGTTGACCGTCCCCGTCACCTTGGCGCCGACGCCCCCGTGAGCGCGACCTCCCTCACGCACGTCGTGTGGGAGCTCACGCTCAAGTGCGACCTCTCCTGCCGTCACTGCGGCTCACGGGCAGGGAAGGCGCGAGCGACCGAGCTCACCACCGCCGAGTGCCTCGAGGTCGTGCGGCAGCTCGCCGAGATGGGCGCCAAAGAGGTGTCGCTCATCGGCGGCGAGGCTTACCTCCGCGAGGATTGGGACACGATCGCTCGAGCCATCGTCGACGCGGGCATGCGCTCTACGATGGTCTCGGGCGGGCGCGGCTGGGACGAGGATCGCGCGCGACGCGCTTCACGGGCGGGCATGACCAGCGTCTCGATCTCGATCGACGGGATGGCCAGAGCGCACGACAAGCAGCGCGGCCTCCTCGGGAGCTTCGACGCAGCGGTGCGTTCGATCGCGACGCTTCGCGCGGCCGGCGTCGGCGTCACCGCCAACTCGCAGCTCAATCGCTTGAGCGTCCCCGATCTCGACGCGATGCTCGATCTCTTCCTCGCGCACGGCTTGAAGGCTTGGCAGGTCGCGCTCACGGTTCCGATGGGGCGCGCCGCGGAGCGCCCGGAGTGGCTCCTCGAGCCGTGGGAGCTCCTCACGCTCTTCCCCAAGCTCAGCGAGCTCTCCGATCGCGCGTGGAGCTCCGGCCTCTCGCTCTTCCCCGGGAACAACGTGGGCTACTTCGGTCCTCACGAAGAGACACTCCGCGGGCGCCCCTTCGAGGGGCGAGGGAGCGAGCACTTCGAGGGTTGCATGGCCGGTGTGACGACGCTGGGCATCGAGGCCGACGGCGCGATCAAGGGCTGCCCTTCCCTCCCGACGTCCGACTACGTCGGAGGGAACGTGCGCGAGACCTCGATCCGCGAGATTTGGGATCGCACCCGCGAGCTCGCCTTCGCGCGCCAAGCACGCGACGCCGAGCTCTGGGGCTACTGCAAGGGCTGCTACTACGCCTCGGTCTGCCAAGGCGGGTGCAGTTGGACGGCGCACGTCTTCTTCGGCAAGCGAGGGAACAACCCCTACTGCCATCACCGCGCGCTGGAGCACGCGGCCCGGGGCGTGCGCGAGCGGCTCGTCCAGATCGAGCGCGCGCCCGGTGTTCCTTTCGACCACGGTCGCTTCGAGGTCGTGGTCGAGCCTTTGCCGACGGCGTGCGCCTAGCGCCGCTTCGACTTCGTGCGGAGCTTCGCCGCCTTGCCCGACTCGAGGAGCTTTCGGAGCGCGCGCTCCATCTCCTGGCCGAAGATGAGGCGCGAGGCTTCGAGCGCCATGGGCCGGAGCTCGCGGAAGGTCTCGGCTGCGTCGCCGCCGTCGCCACGCACGGCGAAGACCTCGTCCGAGCTCTTCATGACGAGGTCGACGAGATCGCTCGCCGCCCGCGCAAAATGCTTTCGCAGGATCTCGGCGCCGGACACCGCCGCCGAGAGCTCGACCCCCGCGCTCTCGAGCTTCATGGCGACGACGAGGAGCGCGGGGCTCCGCACGAAGTACGCGTCGCCGTGGCGCTTGGCGAGCTTGGCGCGCAGGAGATCGGCGAGGAGACCGGGCCGCTTCGTCCCCGCGAGCTCGAAGAGCTCGGCCTCGCTCACGACACGCGGTTGATCGTTGGCCCACGGCGCCTGGAGCTGGGCCTCGAGCCCCAGCCACTCGGCGACGTCGACCTCGCCCTTGTCGATGCGCGCCACGAGCTCGCGGATCGCGTCGATGCGAAGGCCGCGATCTTGGAGCGAGGCGATCAGCTTGAGACGCTCGACGTGCGGCTCACCGTAGAAGGCGACGCGGCCTTTGATCTCCGGACGCGGCAGCGCGCCCTTCGCTTGGTAAAAGCGGATCGTGCGGCTCGGGACCTTGGTGGCCGCGGCGAGCTCGTCGATCGTGTACTCGTGCGCGGTCTTCGACATGGGCTCGGCCTGGGAGGTCGCTTCGTCGAACGCGACTTCACCCATCCGTCCGGATAACAGAGCTGCCGTCACTTGTCAGGCCGCCGCTTCGAGGAGCGCGCGCGTAGCGTGCACCGGATCGGGGCTCTTTCGACTGAGCGCGGCGATATGGCGAAGCGCCTTCTTGAGCACCGAGCCCCACGAGCCCGTGCGGTAGGAGACGCCGTGCGCCGCGCACGCCTCACGAACACGAGGCGCGATCTCCCGAAGGCGCTCGGGCGGGAGATGCGGGAAGAGGTGATGCTCGATTTGCCGATCGAGCCCGCCGCAGAGGAGCGACACCGGCCGGCTCACCTCGAAGTCGTTCGTCGCCTCGCACTGCATCGCGTAGAAGCGCCCGCGCCCCTTGGCGCGCGCCGAGGCCTCGAACGAGGCGACGCCCTCGCCCACGTGACCGCAGTAGATCGTCGCGGCCGAGTAGATGTCGCGCATCGTCTCGGCCAGCCAATTGCCGAAGAGGACCTTGAAGAAGAACGGCCCGGCGAGCGCGGGGAAGAAGACGTAGTTCTTCAAGTAGTACGGCGCGTACTTTCGCAGCGCGCGGAGGTGCGCCTGGCGCACGCTCTTCCACGAGCGGTCTTTGATGACGTCGAAGCGCTCCGGGCGCCCGTTGCCGAAGTACACGTCGTGAAGGCCGGTAAAGTGCAGGTTCATCATGAAAGTGAAGTTCGGGAAGAGCACCGCCAAGGCGAACGGGAGCTGCACGTAGTGGTGAAACCGATGCGGCGTCTTGTCGGTGAGGCGCACCGGGCCGAAGTGAATGTCAGGGTCTTTGCCGGCGATGTTGGTGAACTGGTGGTGCTTCACGTTGTGACCGCTCCGCCACGACTCTTCGTCGATGGGGACGTCCCAGCGGAACTTGCGCGAGTGAAAGCGCCCCACGCCGGGGATGCGGTCGTACGCGCCGTGGAGCGCGGTGTGGCCGATCTCGGTCGCTTGCAGCTGCTTGTGCACGAAGAGCGCGAGCACGCCGGCGGAGAACGTCAGGGGGTCGAGGCTCACGTGGATCAGCACGCGCCCGGCGATCTCCATCGCCCGCGAGAACCGGTCGAGTCGGCGGACGCGCTTCAGATCCTCCTCGCCGATCTTCGCCTCGACGTCGCTGCGGATCGTGTCGATGGCCTCGCCGAAGCGGCGGTACCTGTCCGCGTCCTCGGTCGCGTCCTCGGTCGCGTACGCGGTCGAGGGGGCGTCCGGCGCGGGACGGGGCGTGCGAGACTGCGTCTCGGGGGCTCGGTGGCGCTCGTTCGCAGGCAACACGTCGCCCACGAGCAGGGGGGTTCCTTGCTCCATCTGCTTCCTTTCGGGCGCCACCCTCCACGGGCACGCCTCAAGACGCCACACTTATAACCGTGACAGTTATAACTGTCAACGTTTTGCCGGCTGATTTTCCGGTCGCGCTGGCGACGAGGTCGCCCGAGCCCGGCGGCGAGGAAGGATCGTAGGCACTCGTGCTGGTTCGCACGAGTGCACAGAGCTTATGAAATGCGCTCTAGTCTTCCTGTCCCGTGACCTCGCCCGATGACTCGGCTCTCGCGCGCATCGGGCGCGCGCTCCGCCACCGGAACTACCGGCTCTTCTTCTTCGGGCAGGGGACGTCGCTCATCGGCACGTGGCTCACGCGGGTAGCGACGAGTTGGCTCGTCTACCGCCTCACACACTCGGCGGTGCTCCTCGGCATCGTGGGGTTCGCCGGGCAGCTCCCCACCTTCCTCGGCGCGCCGCTCGCCGGCGTGTTGGTCGATCGCTGGAACCGACACCGCGTGCTCGTCGTGACCCAAGTGTTGGCGATGGTGCAGTCGGCGCTGCTCGCCTTCTTCGCCCTGACCAACACCATCACCGTGTGGCACGTGCTCGTCCTCGTCGCCTGCCAAGGGCTCATCAACGCCGTCGACACACCCGCGCGGCAGGCGTTCGTCGTGGAGATGGTCGAAGCGCGGGAAGACCTCCCCAACGCCATCGCGCTGAACTCCACCATGGTGAACATCGCGCGCCTCCTCGGTCCTTCGATCGCCGGCGTGCTCATCGCCACCATCGGCGAGGGTCCGTGCTTCGCCCTCGACGCAACGAGCTACGTCGCGGTCATCGCCTCGCTCCTGGCCATGCGCGTGGCGACGCGACCGAGGCGCCCGAACGAAAAGCACGTCCTCGTGGAGATGGGCGAAGGCTTCCGCTACGCAGCGTCGTTCGCCCCCATTCGCGCGGTGCTGCTCCTCTTGTCGCTCGTGAGCCTCACCGGCATCCCCTACATGGTGCTGATGCCGGTGTTCGCCGCCAAGGTGCTCGGCGGCGGGCCGCATACGCTCGGCGTCCTCATGGCCGGCTCGGGCGTAGGGGCGATGATGGGCGCCCTGTGGCTCGCGTCGCGCCGTGGCGTGATGGGGCTCGAGCGCATCGTGTGCATTGCCGGCTTCGCCTTCGGCCTCGGCCTCGTCGCCTTCGGCTGGTCACGGTGGCTCTGGCTCTCGCTCCTCCTCATGGTCTTCACCGGCGGAGGAATGATGGTGCAGATGGCCGCGAGCAACACGCTCTTGCAGACGCTCGTCGACGAGGACAAGCGCGGGCGCGTGATGAGCTTCTACACGATGGCCTTCTTCGGCATGGCGCCGTTCGGCGCGCTCGGCGCGGGATTTTTCGGCGATCGTATCGGCGTCTCGTCGACGGTCATGTGGGGCGGCGTCGCGACGATGCTCGGCGCGCTCGCCTTCGCGCGGAAGCTCCCCGAGCTCCGTCGCCTGGCCATCCCCGCGTACGAGCGTTCGGCCGCGGCGGCCGCTGGGGCACCCGGCGACGGTACGCCCGGCCCGGGTTGACGAGAGCGCGGATCCTCGCGCACCCTCCCCAAGTGACCGACGACGTGCGCACGCAGGTTCGGAGTCTCGCAGAAGCTCACCTCGGGCGCGGCGACACGCTGGGCTGGTTCGACGCGGTCTACGCCGCCGCCGAAGGGGACGAGCGACGGATCCCGTGGGCCGACCTCGTCGCCAACGCGGCGCTCCTCACGTGGCTCGACGGACCGCACGCGGGGACCGTGCGCGGCGGCCGAGCGCTCGTCGTCGGCTCGGGTCTCGGCGACGACGCCGAAGCGCTCGTCTCGCACGGCTTTCACGTCACGGCGTTCGACGTCGCGCCGCGCGCCGTCGCGTGGTCGAAGCGCCGCTTCCCCGCTTCGCGCGTGAGCTACGAGGTGGCGGATCTGTTCGAGCTGCCGGAGACGTTCGCCGGCGCGTTCGATTTCGTCTTCGAGGCGTACACCCTCCAGTCGCTCCCTCACACGGTGCGCCCCCGCGCGCTCGAGTCGCTCGCGCGGACGGTCGCGCCAAGAGGGCACCTCCTCGTCGTGGCGCGCACACGCGACGAGGGGCCGGCCGATCGCGTCGCCGGGCCGCCGTGGCCGCTCGCGCGAAGCGAGCTCCGTGCGCTCGAGCGAGCGGGCCTCCACGAGATCGCCTTCGATCCCTACGACGACGGCACACGGCGCTTCGCCGCGACCTACGAGCACGCATGAACGACGCGACGCGATCCGGCGAGCACCCCCGCGCCACGCCGTACCTCACGCGGCGAGCCGATCATCGGTCGCCCGCCGACCGCGCGTTCATCCTACGCATCCTCGGTGAGTACGTGACCCACGAGCGAACCGGCGACGACGCCGAGGCGCGCTACCGCTGGCTCTATCGCGACAACCCGCACGGCGAAGCGCTCACCTTCTTGGCGCTCGATCCCTCGAGCAGCGAGCCGGTCGGCATCACCTCCATCTTCCCCCGCAAGACCATCGTCGCCGGCCACGAGATCACCGGCGCGATCGGCGGCGACGGCTACGTCACTCCGGCGCACCGACGACGCGGCATCGTCACCGCGCTGCATCGCGAGGCCATGGAGGCGATGCGCGACGGCGAGGTGGCGTTCATGTTCGGCCCCCCCGAGCCGAACAACCTGAAGGCGTTGGTGAAGGCCGGGGCACGCGTCACCGGCGCGGTGCAACGCTTCACGAGGCCGCTCACCGCGCGCGGGCTCGGGCGGCTCTCCGGGCACGCGGGACCACTCACGCCGCTGCTCGACTTCGTGCTCAAGCCGCGGAGCTCACGCCTCCGCGCCGTTCCCTTGGGCGATCGACCGGATCCGCGCGTCGATCGCTTGTTCGAGGAGATGCTCGCCGAACGGCGACACGCGGTCACGCCGGTGCGCGACGCGGCGTTCTACGCGTGGCGATTCGCCGCTTCGCCTTCGCGCGTGGAGCATGCCTTTCTCTTGCTCGATCGCGACGCGCCCCGCGCCGTGGTGGCCGTCGAGCGCAGCCTCGGCGCAGCGGCGCTCATCGACGTCGTGGCGCCTCTAAGGCGTCGCCTCGCCGCGCACGCCGCGGTGGCACATCTTTGCCGCGGCGACGACACGCTGCACGTGCAAGTCCACGTGCCGGCCCCCCGCGAGCGCGCGTTGCTCGTCGCCTCGGGCTTTCTTCCGCGGTCGACCAAGGCCTTCCAGGTGCAGGTGCCCGAGGATCACCCTCAGGCGGCGACGCTCACGCGGCCCGACGCTTGGCAGTACATGTGGGGCGACGGCGACGTCGACCACGTCCTCTGACAGAGCACGCGCGCGTGCGTCACGTCCCGTCCGAGCCGCCGCCTCCGCGCTTGGCGTTCCCCTCTTCGAGCAAGCGGCTCAGCGTCTTGAAGTCGACGTCGAGCTGCTCCGCCGTCTGCAGCTTGCGCCCGCCGAGCTTCTCGTAGGCCCACGCGGCGTAGCGGCGTTGAAGCTCGCGCATCGGCACGATCTCTCCCGCGAAGGTCAGGTCGTGCAACGGGGTCTCCGGCTCGAGCACCGACGCCGGGAGATCCGTAAGAAGGATCGAGGGCCCGCGCCCGAGCAGCACCGCGCGCTCGATGACGTGCTCGAGCTCGCGCACGTTCCCCGGCCACGTGTGGGCGAGGAGTCGCGCCATGGCTTCGGGGGCGATGCTCCGCACCGCCGACTTCGGGTGCTTGGCGAGCGCCCGGGCGAGGAACGCGTCGAGGAGATCCGGGAGATCTTCGCGCCTTTGGCGGAGCGCGGGGAGCGCCAGAGTGATGATGTCGAGGCGATAGAGCAAGTCCTCGCGGAACGCCCCCGCCGCCACGCGCTCGCGGAGATCCCGGTGCGTCGCCGCGAGGATGCGCGTGCTCACCTTCCGCTCTTTGCTCGCGCCCACCGCACGCACCGTGCCGCTCTCGAGCACGTGGAGGAGCTTGGCCTGGAGCCCAGGGGTCATCTCGGCAATCTCGTCGAGGAAGAGCGTGCCGCCGTCGGCCTCTTCCAAGAGGCCGGCGCGGCTCGACGTGGCGCCGGTGAACGCCCCCTTCACGTGTCCGAAGAGCTCGCTCTCGAGGAGGTTCTCGGGGAGCGCGGCGCAGTTGACCGCGACGAAGGGGGCTTCGGCCCGCCGACCTTGCGCGTGAATCGCGCGCGCGACGAGCCCTTTTCCCGTGCCTGTTTCGCCCACGATGAGGACCGGAACGTCGGTATCGGCGACGCGCTCGATCACGTCGTAGACCTCGCGCATCGCCGCGCTCGTGCCGATGAGCCCTTCGAGCCCGAAGCGATCGTGGAGCGCGCGGCGGAGTTGGATCGTCTCGCGGCGGAGGCGTGACTCGGCCAAGGCCTTCTCGAGGAAGAGCGCGAGCTCGTCCACTTTGAAGGGCTTGGTCATGTAGTGGTACGCGCCCTGGCGGATCGACTCGACGGCCGTGTCCACCGCGCTGTACGCGGTCATGACGATGACCGGGCGCGTGGGGTCGTGCTTGCGCGAAACGGCGAGGAGGCCGAGGCCGTCGACCTCGGGCATGCGGAGATCCGTCACGAGCGCGTCGATGGGCTCGTCCTCCAGCACCTTCGCCGCGTCCTTGCTCGAAGACATCGGGACGGCGTCGTAGCCGCGATCGGCGAGGCCGTCGGCGAGCGTCTCGGCGAGCGAGATGTGGTCGTCGACCACGAGGACGCGGGGCTTCGGAGGATTCCTCGAGGTGGGCATGGGTCAGCGGATGGCCGGGAGCTCGACCGAAGCGTGCGTGCCGCGCCCGGTCTCGCGCGGACGCAAGACGAGCTCGCCTCGATGATGTTTCACGATCTCGTTGGCGATGGCGAGCCCGAGCCCCGTCCCCTTCCCTTGCGGCTTGGTCGTGAAGAAGGGCTCGGTGGCCCGCGCGGCGTCGGACGACGAGATCCCCACGCCGTCGTCGGTCACCACGAAGGCCACTTTTTCCCCGTCGGAGCGCACGGCGAGCTCGACGACGCCGCCCCCTTCGCAGGCGTCGCAGGCGTTGAGCAGCAGGTTGACCAGCACCTGCTCGAAGAGTCGCGCGTCGCACGCCACCCGCGGCAGGTTCGACGCCACGTCGGTCTGAATCGTCACCCCCGCCTTGGAGAAGCGGTGCTCGCACAGGTCGACCGCAGCACGCGCCAACTGCGCCGGGTCGGCGTGGGCCAGCGCCGGCTCGCCCCCGCGCGCGAGCGCCAAGAAGCCGCGGACCACGTGAGAAATGCGCTCGCTCTGCTCGACGATCGTCTCGACCGCGCGCCGCGCGCGCTCGTCGGTCTGTTTGGGCAGCAGCTGCTCGGCGCGGCCGAGGATGACCCCCAGCGGGGTCGACACCTCGTGAGCGACGCCGGTCGCCAAGGCGCCCATGGTCGCGAGCTTGTCGGCCCGCACGAGGCGCTCGTCGCGCTCGTTGGCGATCGCTCCCAAGGCGAGCCGATGCGCGAGCTCGAGCTCCATGCGCTGCTTGCGGAGCGCCAAGCCGCCGAAGAGCAGCACGAGCCCGGTGGTCACGCCGACGCTCAAGGCCAGGCGATAGCCCGCGCGTCGCTCGCGATCGCGCACCGCCTCGGCCGTGGCCACGACCACGATCCCAAAGCGACCGCTGTCGGCGACCGAGAAGGTGCGCACTCCGGCGATGGCCGTTCGCGCAGGGAGACCGAGCCGCGCAGCCTCGGGACGCGAGAGCGTGACGGACGTGGCGTCGAGCTGTGACGCCGCCTCGAGCGCCGGCGACTCCACCGGCGCGCCGTCGCTCGCAACGAGCCGCGAGGACGAGGGGCTCGCCGGGCGCACGAGAAAGACGCGGCGAAGCCCCGCGCGCTCGGTGGTGAGGATCGCGTGCAGGAGCGCCCCCGGCGCCTCCTCGAGCGGATCGGTCCCGGCGCGGCGCGCACCGTCCGCCCGGATGGCGAGCGCTTGTTCGAGCGAAGAGGCGAGCGCATCGGCCAGGCTCGTCTGCTCGGCGACGAAGTCGTCGAGCGCCGCCTTGGACTCGCGCTCTTCGTCCCAGAAGGCCAGCGCGGTGACGAGCGCGATCGCCGCGAGCATCCACAGGGCGATCGCCGAGGTCTTCACTTCGGCCTCGGGCGGCGCGCGACGCGCGACGTCACGGGTACGCGCGCCGGGCGCGACCGAGCGATAGCGGGCCTCGGCTCGGGCGGGCGCGGCGTGCATTCCGAGCTCCCGATTTGCAAGCGCTGCGCCTCGGTCGGTCGACCGTTCATTTCGTGGATTGTGGGGCTTTCCGGCTCTGCGAACGATTGGAATTTTTCCAACCGCGCTTGGACGAAATCCCAGCGGTTTTCGCGCGCCGGCCCGCAGATCGAAGGGGAATCGGCTTGGCGCAGCCCATGCACCGGGCGTCCGGCGTCCCATGCCTCGTCCCCGCGCGGTGCTCGCGTTCTCCCTAGTGGCCCTCTTTGCGTCCTCCTCGCGCGCCCGCGCCGAGGCCGCTCCCCCGGCGCCGAGCGGCGCGGGCAACGAGGCACCAGCGCCTCGCGCCATGTCGCTCCCCGACATGATCGCCTACGCGCGTGCCCACCAGCCGGCGATGCGCGTCGCGCTCGCCCGCGTGGCGGCGCGACGTGCCGACGCCGACGTGCCGCGGGCAGCGTGGCTGCCCACGGTCGGCGTCAGCGCACAGCTCCTCGGCGGGACCGCGAACAACACGACGGGCATGTACGTCTCCCCCGGCGTCTTCGACGTCCCGCGCATCGGCGGCACGCGCGTGACCGCCACCGGACCGCTCAGGCCGTACGCCTCCACCTTCGTCGGCGCGGGGGCGAACCAAGAGCTCTTCGACTTCGGTCGCATCGCCGCGCAAGCTTCGGCCGCCGATGCCTTCGCCGACGTCGAGCAAGCGCGCGCCAGCGCCGTCGGCCTCGACGTCACGTTCGACGTCGAGGAAGCCTACTTCGCCGTCTTGGCGGCCAAATCGATCGTCTCCGCGTCGAACGACGCCTACGACCGCGCGCGCGTGCACCGTGACCTCGCCAAGGCGGGGGTCGACTCGGGGATGCGTCCTCCCATCGAGCTCACGCGAGCCGAGGCCGATCTCACGCGCTTCGACATCGGACGCATCCGCGCGCGCGGCGGGCTCGTCGAGGCGCAGACGACGTTGGCCGCCACGGTCGGCGTCGACGACGCGGGCCTCGACGCCGCCGGCGCGCCCTCCGCTCCTCCCGACGTCCCCGCCATCGCCCGGGCGATCGAACAGGCCTCGGCGCGCGACCCTCGCATCCTCGAGGTCATCGCCCGCCTCCACGCCGAGGAAGAGCGGACCCGCGCCATCGGCGCCGAGCTGCGCCCCGATCTCTCGCTCACCGGCACGCTCTCCGGACGGGCCGGCGGCGCGCCCCCTTCGGGGAACGGATCGGCCGCCGACTACGACGGCTTCGTCCCTTACGTCGCGAACTGGGACGTGGGCATCGTCTTCACCTGGCCGCTGTTCGACGGCGTGGTCAACGCGCGGAAAGACGCCTCCCGCGCCGAAGAGGACGTGCGCCGCGAAGAGATCTCCGCGGCGCGCCACGACCTCGCGGCCAACGTGCGCCTCGCCTTCGCCAAGGTCGAGGTGGCGAGGAACGCGCTCCCCGGCCTCGAGCACGCGGTCGAGGCGGCGCGCGCCAACTACGCCCAAGCCGACGCGCGCTTCCGCGCCGGGCTCGGCACGAGCGTGGAGCTCTCCGACGCCGAGGCGCTGCGCACCGAGGCTGAAATTCAACTGGCGCTAGGCACCTTCGAGCTCGCGCGCGCCCGCGCCGAGCTCGGCCGCGCCATCGCCGAGGGAACGTGACACACATGCAGGATACACACGACAAGCCCCCGTCCGCGGAGACCGAGACCCCGCGCATCATGCCCACCCCTTCGAGCCGGCGTATCCCCATCGCCATGGCCGGTGGCGCCGCCCTCTTGCTCGTCCTCGGAGGCTTCCTCGTACGAAGGGCCGAGTCGCAGACGAACAAGGTGGCGCTCTCCTCCGATCCCAAGCCCGTCTCGGTCGTCGACGCGAAGAGCGCGTCCTACCGCCCCTTCCGTGATTACGTCGGTACGCTCGACCCCTGGGTGCGCGCGGACATCGGCCCGCAGATCGTCTCCGCCTACGTCGACACGGTGCTCGTGCGGCCGGGCGCGGTCGTGAGCAAAGGCGAAGTGCTGGCGACGCTCGATTGCCGAAACGCGAGCGCCACCGCGCAAGCCGTGGCGATGCAAGCGCGCGCTCTCGACGCGAGGCAGCAAGCGGTCGCTCACGAAGCGACGCGCGTGGCCGGGCTCCTGGACGGCGGCTTCGTCTCCGCCAACGAAGCCGAACAGAAGTCGGCAGAGAGCGCCGAGCGCGAGGCCCAGGTCCTCGCCGAGAAGGCCCGACTCCTCGGCACCTCGCTCGAGGTGAACGACTGCGTGCTCCGCTCTCCCTTCGACGGCGAGATCGCCACGCGCACGATGGACCCCGGCGGCTTCGCGCGTCCGGGCGTGTCGATCGTCGCGGTGGTGGATCGGCGCACGGTGCGGGTCGTGGCCGACGCCCCCGAAGTGGACTTCGGCGTCGTGGCCCCGGGGACGCCGGTGACGCTCCACGTGCTCTCGACCGGGCAAGACCTGACGGCGAACGTGGCGCGGCGCGCGCCGGCAGCCGATCCGGCGACCCGCACGGTGCACTTCGAGCTCGACGTCCCCGACGACAAGCGCGAGCTCCCGGTAGGCACGACCGCCGAGCTGAAGATCGACGTCGGCACGCCTGTCGCAGCGACGGAGGTCCCCCTCTACGCGGCCACGGTGCGCGGCGCCAAGGCCACGATGTTCGTCGTCGAGAACGGCGTCGCGCATCGCCGCGTCTTCCCCATCCTCGGCGAACGCACGGGTCGCCTCTTCGTCGACACCTCGCTCGCACCCGGGAGCAAGGTGGTCACCGAGGGGCGCGCGCTCTTGAGTGACGGCGATCGCGTCACCGCCGGCGCCGAGCCGCCCGCCCCGGTGACGCGCCCGTCGGGCTCGGTCTCCGAAGCGAAGAAGGGGTCCGCGCCGTGACCGGTCTCGCGCTGAGGAATCCGATCGCGATCCTGATGATCGCGATCGCGCTCGTCGTCTTCTCCGCGGTCGTCACGCCGCGCATGGCCGTCGACACCTTCCCCGAGCTCACGCCGCCGGTGCTCGTGGTCGGCACGCTCGCGCCCGGCCTCGGCCCCAAGGACGTGGAGAAGACCCTCACCTGGCGCATCGAGAAGTACGTGAGCGCGACGCCGGGCGTCGACCACGTGGAGAGCGTCTCGCGCAACAACTTGAGCGTCGTCTTCGTGTGGATGAAATGGGGGACAGACCTCAACGCCGCGCAGACGCTGGTGCAGCAGCAGACGGCCTTCGCCATGGCCGCCGTCCCCAAGTCGCTCGGCGCGCTCCCGCCGTTCGTCCTGCAATACGATCCTTCGAACGCGCCGGTGGTGCAGGTCGCGGTGTACGGCGGCGGATTCAGCGGGCCGCAGCTCTACGACTACGCGCAGAACGAGATCGAGCCGCTCCTCGAAGGGATCCCCGGCGTCGCCAGCGCCGGCCTGAACGGCGGTCGCCAGCGGCAGATCAACATCAACGTCGATCCCATCGCCGCCCAAGCGCGCGGCGTCACGTCGACCGACGTCGCCGCCGCGGTGGCGCAGTCGAACGCGCTCCTCCCCGCAGGCGAGTTCATCACCCCCACCTTCGACGCCAACATCTACACGAACGCCGTCCCCGAGCGCGTGAAGAGCATCGGCGACGCGCTGGTGAAGCGCGTGGGGGACAAGCCGGTCGCCATTCGCGACGTCGCCAAGGTGGAAGACGGCGGCTCCCCCCCGACGCAGACGGTGTCGGTGAACGGGCAGAACGGCGTCTACCTCAACGTCCTCCGCGTGCCCGGCGGCAACACGCTCGCCATCGTCGACTCGGTGAAGGACATCGTGGCCAACCTGAAGAACATCCCCCCGGGGATGAAGGTCGTCCCGGTCTTCGATCAGTCGACCTTCGTGCGCACGACCTACCACGGCCTGAAGCAAGAGGTCGTGCAGGCGCTCGTGCTCATCGCCCTCGTCATCTTGCTCTTCCTCCAGAGCATGCGCGGCACGCTCATCGTGTCGGTGGCCATCCCGCTCTCCTTCGCCATCACGCTGATCGTGCTCTACGCCTCGGGGCAGACGCTCAACGCCTTCACCCTCGGCGGCCTCACGCTGGCGATGGGGCGCCTCGTCGACGACGCGGTCGTCGTGCTCGAAGCGATCCACCGCCACCAGCGCATGGGGAAGACCTCCTACCGCGCTGCGCTCGAAGGCACGAACTCGGTGGCGCTCCCGGTGCTCGCCTCGACCCTCACCACGATGGCGGTGCTCCTGCCGGTCGTGCTCCTCGAAGGGCTCGCCAAGAAGCTCTTCGTCCCTCTCGCGCTCACCGTGGCCGTGGCCATGACCGCCTCGTACTTCGTGAGCGTGTGCGTGACGCCGGTCGCGTGCCGCTACTTCCTCGGGCACTCCGAGCACGGGCGCTTCGGGAAGATGGTCGAGGCCAAGATCGACGCCGTCGCCGGCCTCTACGCGCGCGCGCTCCGCGCTGCCCTCCCCTTTCGTCTCACGATCGTGGGTGCGTGCGCCGCTCTGACCATCGGCGCGACGTGGGCGTCGATGCGCCTCCCGAGCACGTTCTTCCCCGAGATCGACGAGTCGATGGAGCGTGTCTACGTGCGCATGGCGCCGGGGATGTCGCTCGAGGAGTCGTCGAAGCGGATGGACGAGATGGCCAAGACCGTCGTCGACGAGCTCCCCAAAGGGACCGCCGAGCTCTATCTGACGAACGTCGGCTCACCGGGGAACGCGCGCAGCGCCATGACGAGCCCCAACGCCGGCCCGCACATGGGGTTCATCCGCGTCGCGCTGACCGAGCCGGAGAAGCGCAAGGAGTCGCAGCGCGAAATCGCCGACGACATCCGGAAGATCCTGAACAAGCACTACCCCGGCGTGGAGTTCCTGCAGTGGCCGGGCGGGCTCGTGGCCAGCGTCTTCTCCAACGGGTACATCGCGCCCGTGGTCGTCGAGGTTCGCACCGACAACCTCGTCGAGCTCGAAGAGGAGTCACGCGCGGTGGCCGAAGTCGCGCGCACCGTGCCGGGGATCCGCGACGTTCGCGTGAGCTTCGAGAACGACTACCCCGAGGTGCGCGTGAACACCAACCGCGCCGAGGCCGGCCAAGTGGGGGTGAGCTCGCGCGACGCCGCGCAGACGGCGCTCGAGTCGACCTTCGGCAACATCAACACCCCGAGCGTGTGGGTCGATCCGGCGAACGGCCAGGCCTACTACGTCGTCACCGGATACGATCGCGCCAGCGTCGGCGGCCCGGGGGCGCTCGCTTCCATGCCGGTGAAGATCCACGACGGACGCGCCGTCCCGATCGGCGCTTACGGCGAGCTCGCGCGCTCCACCGGCCCCAACGCCATCGAGCGAAACCAGCTCAAACGCGCCGCCCACGTGCTCATGCAGACCGAGGGGCGCGACGTCGGGAGCGCCGCCGCCGAGCTCCGCGCGAAGCTGAAGAGCGATCCGAAGACGCGGAACATCGACCTCTCCTTCGTCGGCGAAGTGGAGCTCATGGACAAGACCTTCTCCGGCCTCGGCGTGGCCATCGGGCTCGCGGTCATGGTGGTGTTCATGATCATGGCGGCGCAGTTCAAGTCGCTCCGCCTGCCGCTCATCATGCTGTTCACCATCCCGGTCTCGCTCGCGGGGATCGTCGCCGCGCTCCTCGCCGCCGGCCAAGGCTTCTCCATCACCGCGCTCATGGGGATCTTGATGGTCGTCGGCATCGCCGTGTCGAACGGCATTCTCTTGGTCGACGACGCCAACCGGCGCTTCCTCGAAGGGGCCGACAAGGTCGAGGCCGTCGTGCTCGCCGCGCGCTCGCGCTTCGTCCCCATCGCCATGACCAGCATCGCCACGGTCATCGGCCTCATCCCCACCGCCATCGCGCTCGAGAAGGGGACCGAGGCGAATCAGCCGCTGGCCCTCGCGGTCGTCGGCGGGCTCACGTCGTCGACGATCCTCTCACTCTTCCTCGTGCCGGTGATGTTCCTCTTCCTCGCGAAGAAGAGCACCGAGACGGACGAGGCCGACCTGCCGCTCGCCGCCGCGCACGCGTAGGAAGCGCGGGCTCGGGGCACGAGACGCGTCAGCGCTTCCGCTCCGGCCGCGCGGGATCGCACGCGGGATCGCCGGCGGGGAGCGCGTCCTTCGCCCAGTCGCTCCGCTTCCAGCTCGGCACCGGAGTGATCGAGCCGGCGGCGGGGACGAAGGGCGAGCGCTCCACGAGCACGCGCTTGTGGATGTAGCGCGGGCAGTTGGGGAAGACCTCGCGCACGGCGACGCGCACGACCGCCTCGGCCTCGGGGAAGGTGGCGAGGAGAGGATCGCTCGCGTCGATGGTCGCGACGCCGTTCACGCGCATGCGCGACTGCCCCTCGAAATCGATGAAGAGCATCCCCACCTGCCCGGTCTCGAGAATTGCGCCGAGAGAGAGGAACATTCCGTTCCCATTCTCACTTGGGAACGCGAGCGTTTTCTCGTCGAGCACGCGCACGAAGCCGGGCGCGCCCCCCTTGTACGAGCAGTTCGCGTGCCCCTTGGCGTCGACGGTTGCCAGGAAAAACATGTCCTGACGCTCGACGAACGCGCGGTCGTTCTCGTCGAGGCGATCTTTGACCAAGCGCGCGTCGATGCGATCGGCGAGCCTCCGCGTGTCGAAGCGGTCTTGGAGCGACCTTGCGCCTTCACCGAACAAGCTCATCGCGACTCCCCCCTCTCTCTGTGACTCTTGCGACCGATCGTGGCAGACTTCCTGAGCATGCTCCTAGCGGTCAAGAGACGCACGCTCGCCGCAGTGACCCTCGCGGCCTGTCTGGCCGGCGCGATGGCCGCATGCGGCCTCTCGGTGAGCGGCGCCGACGGCACCGCCTCGAGCCAAGACGGCGGCGGCGGCGACGGCACGGTCGGCGGCGGTGACGGAGCGCAGGGCGACGACGTCACCGGCGGCGACGACAGCGCGGTGGGTCAGGACGGCACTTCGGGAAGCGACGCCGCGGACGACGTGAACATCGCCGACGTCCTCGTCACCGGCGACGGCGGCTTCCTCGACGTGCAGCTCGACTCGGACGCGGGGACGGCCACGTGCCCGACGGGCCAATACGCGTGCGGCCCGCTCTGTGTGACCGACTGCGCCGACTGCTTCGGCGCCGTGGGCTGCCCGATCGGGAACGTGTGTGTCCCTTCGTGCGAGAAGAACTGCGGCGGGAACACCACCGCGTGCTTCGAGTGCAACGGCGGCAATCCGGTGGCGACCTGCCAGCCCTTCGCCACCGCGACGTGCCTCCAAGGTGCTTACGTCCACTGCGGGTGCAACGCCGTCTCCCCCTGCCCGGGCGAGACGTTCTGCGCGGGCAAGCCGAACCACACCGCGTGTTTCTCGTGCGGGGAGAACGGCTCGAACGACCGTATCTGCGGTGCCAGCGCCGGCAAGTGCGTCGAGGCCACCGGCGTCTGCAAGTGACGTATGTGCGGACGCGCGACGCTCGTCACGCCCGGTGAGGAGATCGCCGAGGCGCTCGGCCTCTCCGAGGTGCCGTCGATCGAGCCGCGCTTCAACATCGCCCCCACGCAGCCGATCCCGGTCGTGCGCGGCGCCGGCGGCAAGCGCGTGCTCGAGCAGCTCCGCTGGGGGCTCGTCCCTCCCGACGCTCGCGACGTGAGCGTGGGCGCGCGGATGATCAACGCGCGCGTCGAGACGGTGGAGGAGCGTCCGTCGTTCTCCGCCGCCTTCGCTGCGCGGCGGTGCCTCGTGGTGGTCGACGGCTTCTACGAGTGGCAGCGCCAAGGGAAGAACAAGCGCCCGCACCACGTGAAGCGAAAAGACGGCGGTGTGCTCGCCCTCGCCGGTTTGTGGGAGCGCTGGGTCTCCAAGGACGGCGAGGTGGTGGAGAGCTGCTCCATCCTCACGACCGCCGCCAAGCCTCCGGTCACGTTGCTGCACGATCGCATGCCCATCGTGCTCGACGCGAGCGATCACACAGCGTGGCTCACGCCGGGGACGACGCGCGAAGAGCTCCGTCGCATCCTCTCGCGCGAGCCGCCCGAGCTCGAGCTCGTGCCGGTGAGCCGCTTCGTGAACAACGCCAACCACGAAGGCCCCGAGTGCCTGCGCCGCGAAGGCGGGACGAACCTCGAGCTCTTCTGAGGCTCCCGAACGCGGAGCACTTCGGGCTCGCGGAGCAGGACGATGACGAGCGCGGCGAGGTCCGGGGGACGCGCGGCGCCTCGGCGGGGGTGTCGTCAGAGGATCGTCACGCAACATACTGCATTACGACGCCCTAACACATGCAGTATGTTGCATACACCATGGCGCGAGGGAGAGCCCTCGGAGCCTGGCGCGCGGTGCTCAACGCCGCCACGTTGTTCCGCTTCGTGCTCGGGCCCGCCTTGGCCTCGTTGCGCTCGCGACGGTTGCGAAATGCGCTCAGAACTCGAAGGCGAGCCCCGCGACCCAGGTGCTCGTCCCCACGCGGAGCGCGCTCGTCTGGCCGAGGCCGTCGAGGTTCTCGAACATCCACTCGCCGTAGAGGTACGTGTTGTTCACGCCGAGGCTGTCGTCGAAGGCGCGCGCCGCTTGCGGATCGAGCACGTTCATCTGGAACTGGAGCCCCGCCGCGAAGTGCGTCCCCCAGGTGTGCCCCTTGCCGCTCACCGTGCCGCCGCCGGGCGTGTCGACCTCCGACGTGCCGCCGGTCGTGTACGAGCGCCAGAGCGCGTAGCCGACGCCCGCCTTGGCGTAAGGGACGAGCGGGATGCCGAAGTCTTTCATGAAGACGTCGGCGCGGAGCACCGCCACGCCGTAGAGCGGAAAGACGTCGAGCGACGTCTCGCTGGCCGAGGGGCTGCCGTCGCTCTTCTTCGTCGCCTGCGCCCCCATCGTCGTGTACCCGATCGAGACGCCGGGGCCGATGGATCCGAGGTGGGGGATGCGGAGCACTTGCCAGTCGAGCTCGGCGGCCACGAGGAGGCGCGGCATCGTGCCGAACGTGTCTTTGAACGGCGTCTTCCCGTTGAGCGCGGGATCGTCGTCGATCATCGAGCGGTAGGGGGCGAAGCGGAACTCGACCTCGAAGTGCTGCGGCGACTCGTACTTCTTGTGGCGCGTGCCGCCGAGCGCTTCGGAGTCCTGCGCGAGCGCGCTCGGCGCGAAGGCGAACGCGGCGCTGGCGACGCCGAGCGTGGTGAAAAGCTTGTTCTTCATCCCTGAGATCATCGACGGCCCCGCTGCCTGCGGCGCCGAGCCAGAACGGCGATCGCGGTGAGCCCGGTCACGCCGAAGATCGAGAGCGAGGTCTTCGCCCCCACGCGCTCGAGCGCGCAGAAGCCGCCGCCCGCGCCGCCGCCGTCGTCACGGTAGCGGTTGAAAAAATCGTTCACTGGGCCGGGCGTCGCGCAGCTCGCCGTCGAGGGCGGGCCGCTGTTGCCGAAGCCGTCGGTCGCCGCGACCGAGACGGTGTAGCGGACGCCGTTCGTGCGGCCGTCGACGACGGTCGAGGTGCTCGTGTTGCCGCCGACGCTGGCGCACACGTTTTTCATCGTCGGCGCGGGGCAGGTCGGATCGCCGGCCGCGCTCCCCGCGTCGGTCACGTTGATGAAACGGCAACCGCCGTCGATGGCCTCGCCGGGGAGCGGGTTGCCGGCGTCGTCGACGCCGCCGTCGCTGAAGCCGCCGTCGACGCAGATGGCTTGCGTGCTCGACGCCGCCGCAGCATCCGACGCGCCGCCGTCGGTCACGGTGGAGAGACCGTCCGAGGGATCGCAGAACACCTGAAAACCGTAGGTGTCGGTGTCGGCCGTCGGGTTCCAGTTCACGACGAGGATGCGATCGCCGTCGCCCGCCGAGACGTTGGTCGGCGCCGCGGGGCCGACGAGGTCGGCTTTGAGATCGTACTTGGCGGCGGTGCCTTGGGAGTTGCCGCTGCCGTCGAGCCACAGGAAGTAGACCGAGAGCGAGGTCGCGCCCGACGTGGTCTGCGCGCTCGTGCACGCGCTCTCGGGCGCGGCGGTGTACGTGACGGGCTTCGGATTGTCGGCCTGGTTGGCGACGATGTCGCGCGCCTTGATGTGGACGCTCACCGTCTGCGAGAGGCTGATCCCGAGCGGCGCCGCCGGCTTGCAGGTCGCCGTCGTCGAGGTGCGCGAGGCGAGATCGGTGCAGTCGCTCGAGCCGACCCACGCCTCGACATGGAGGTTCGGTTGCGGCAGGCCGCCGAGCGTGAGCGAGAAGTTGAGGGTGACGTCCTTCTCGCAGTCGTCGAAGCTGATCCCGGTCGGGTTCAAGCCTTGCGAGCGCGTCGGCGCGGTGTCGCCGTTGGGGAGCGTGCGCGTGACGAGCGGGTTCACCGTGATGCTCGGCCCGGTGCCGGTCGTCTGCGCGGCCGCGAGGTTCTCCGAAGGTCCCGCGGCGAGGGCCACGCACGCGCCCACGAGGGCGACGAGCCCGACGCCCCAGGCGGGGACGCGGAGGCGGGGCGCGCGGCGGGCGGCGCCAAGGGCGGGGTGCGGCGAAGGGGCCATCGGAGGGCGTCGGAGCATACCGCGTGCCACGCGCATTTTCCTGCAGATCCGCCGAAGAAGGGGGCGCCCGAGGGCCGCGCCGGTGACAAAGCTGGCAGGGAGGCGGAGGCGGGTGGGACCGGCCTGACAAAGTGACAGCCGGCTTTTTCGGGCCGATCCGACGTCTCCGCCGTGCGCGAGAGCGGCGCTTCGCGCGCGAGTTGCGGTAAGACGAAGCGGATGTCGCGCCACCTCATCTCGTCCCATCAGTCGCGCCCCGCCGACGATCCGATCTTCGCGCTCAACCGCGAAGCGAACGCGCGCAAGGCGAAGGGCGAGTCGATCGTGAACGCCACCGTGGGCGCGCTCTTGGACGACGAGTCGCGCCTCGTCGTCTTGCCGACGGCGGCGCGCGCGGTGAAGGAGGTGCCGGCCGAAGAGTGGGCGGCGTACGCCCCCATCGCCGGCAGCCCGGATTTTCTCGAAGCGGTGATGGACGATCTCCTCGGCACCGAGCCCGAGCTCCGCGCCGCGGCCATCGCGTCGGCTACCCCCGGCGGCAGCGGCGCGCTCCGCCACGCCCTCGCCAACTACCTCGAGCCCGGGCAGTCGCTCCTCACGAGCAGCTACTTTTGGGGTCCGTACCAAACGCTCGCCGACGAGGGGGAGCGGAAGCTCGCGACGTTCCGGATGTTCGGCGAAGACGGCGCGCTCGACGTCGCCGCGCTCGATCGCGCGCTCCACGAGCGCATCGCGAGCGAAGGGCGCGCCCTCGTCTTCTTGAACGATCCTTGCCACAACCCCACCGGCTACTCCATGCGCCCCGAGGAGTGGCAGAAGGTCGTGGCGTGCCTGCTCGCGCACGCGGAAAAAGCGCCGGTCACGCTCCTGGTCGACATCGCCTACTACCTCTACGGCGCGCGCGAGCCCCGCGCGTTCCTCCGCGAGCTTCGCCCCTTGCTCGGCAAGGTCGGGCTCCTCTTCGCGTGGAGCGCGTCCAAGTCGTTCACGCACTACGGGCTCCGCGTCGGCGCCATCGTGGCGTGCGTCCCCGACGCGAGCGAGCGCACGGCCACGGCAGCGGCGCTCAGCTTCTCGTCGCGCGGCACGTGGTCGAACTGCAACCGCGGCGGGCTCGCGGCGGTGACGCGTCTCCTCACCGACAAGGAGATGGCGCGCTCCATCGCCAGCGAGCGCGCGGCGCAGACGAAGCTCCTCCTCGCGCGCGTCGCGGCCTTCAACACCCACGCGCAGAAGGCCGGGCTCCGCTACCCGCGCTACGAAGGGGGCTTCTTCGTCACCGTCTTCTCCGAGGGCGACGCGAAGGCCAAGGCGGCGGCGATGCGCGACGCCGGTGTGTTCGTCGTCCCTTCGCAAGGCGCGCTCCGCGTGGCGCTCTGCTCGGTCGCCGAGCGCGACGTGCCGCGTCTCGTCGAGGCGCTGAGGTAGACCGCGCGTTACGCGCTTCGCTACGCCGTCTTGGTGACGAGACGATCGACCGCGTGCACCGGCGCGGCGTCGCCGGCCATCAAGTGCGCGATCGCGGTGAGCACGAGCCTCTGGCTCTCGAGGCGGCTCTTCCCCTCGAAGACAGGCGAGGTGACGGCGATGGTGAAGTGGCCTCCGCCCCCTTCGACCTCGACGCCGGCGCCGGGGATCTTCTCCTCGATCGCCTTCTTGACCGCTTCGGTGACCGAGCCCTGAAACGTCGTGAGGTGGTGGCCCATCAGTACCGCGCCACCTTCGGGTCGACGTGCTGCGACCAGGCGTCGATGCCGCCCTCGAGGTTGTAGACCTTGGCGAAGCCCATCTTGAGCACCTTCTCCGCGGCGGCGCGGCTCCGCACGCCGTGGTGGCAGAGCATGACGACGGGGGTCGTCTTGGGGAGACTCTGCAAGTATTCGCCGCCGGCGTCGTCGAGGTGACGCGCCCCTTCGATGACCGCGATCTTGCGCTCTTCGGGGGTGCGCACGTCGAAGAGCTCGATCTTCTCCTTGCGATCCATCATCCCCTTCAAGTCTTGCACCGAGAGCGGGCGCACGCGCGGCGGCTCGTTCGGGTTCTCGATGCGGAAGCCCGTGCCTCCCACGGTCACGAAGTCGATGCTCACGCCGTCGGCGCGCGAGGCGCTCGCCTGGTCGAGGAGGAGCGTGAGACCGCCGGCGTCGATCTCGACGTCGCCCGGCTGCTTCTGATCCAAGAAGAGCTCGTACTCGAAGCTCGGCGAGATCCCCAGGCGGGGAAGATCGCTCGGAGACTCGGCGGCGTCGCGGAAGGCCTTGGCGGCGGCGGGGGTCACCTTCACCGTGGGCGCCTTCTTCGGCTCGCGCTTCACGCCGAGAAGCTGCTCGAGCTCGCCGGTCTGCGCCATCTCGCGGACGATGTCGCAACCGCCGATGAACTCCCCGTTCACGTAGAGCTGAGGGATGGTCGGCCAGTTGGAGAAGACCTTGATGCCGTCGCGCACCGCAGGATCTTGGAGGACGTTCACCGTCGTGTAGCTCGGGAGGAGCTCGTCCAAGATCTGCACGACCTGCGAGGAGAACCCGCACTGGGGGAAGCGTCGGTTCCCCTTCATGAAGAGGACGACTTTGTCGGAACGAACGAGCTCTTCGAGCTTCGTCTTCTCAGCGTCGGTCATGGGGGAACAAGTGCACCACGGCCGGGGCGCCGTCAAGGAGAGGGCCGGCGATGCAAAAAGAGGTGGCCCGCGCCGCGCCGTTGACCGACGATCCCTTTGCCGTGCCATCCGCCGCCCGTACGCCACGCCCCCCCGCAGCCCGCACGCCGCGTCCGCCTGCCGTGCGCACACCCCGCCCGCCGGCGGTTCGGCCTCCGCGTGCGCCTGCTCCCCCCGCGCGCTCCCCCGGGCGCGGCACGCTCCCCGCGGGGCGGGATCTGCGCGCGCGCCTCATCGTCGATCGCGACCACTACGACGTGCTCGTGCAAGAGGCCATCGACAAGGCGGAGGTGTCGGTGTGGATCGCCACCGCCAACTTGAAGAGCATGATGGTGGAGGCGCCCATCGGCACGGTGGCGCGCGCGCGCGGCCGCTACCTCTCGATCCTCGACACGTTCGAGTCGCTCGCGCGGCGCGGGGTCGAGCTGCGCCTCCTGCACGCGAGCCCCCCTTCGCGCCCCTTCCGCGCCGAGATCGCGAAGCACCGATCGCTCCCCCTCGCGCGGCGCCAGTGCCCGCGTGTCCACCTCAAGATGATCGCCATCGACGGTCGCCTCCTCTACTTGGGGAGCGCGAACTTCACCGGCGCCGGCCTCGGCGCGAAAGGCGAAGGGCGCCGCAACTTCGAGATGGGTCTCTTGACCGACGACGACGTCACGCTCGACGCCGCGCAGGCGCGCTTCGAACGAATTTGGTCCGGTGCAGAATGCAAAGGGTGCAAGCTCCGCGGCGTCTGCCCGAAGCCACTCGACACGCTGAAGAGGAGATCGAAATGAGGGCTGTTTCCCGCTCGTTGGTGTTCCCCGTGGTCGCGCTCCTGGCCGTCGCCTGCGGAGGGAGCGATCCGCCGGCGAAGGAGCCGGAGTCCGTCGCCACCCCGCTGCCGACGAAGGGGACGACCAGCGCCGGCTCGGGCCCGATGGTGACCGCCGGCACGATCAGCGCAGCGAATCCGCCGCCGGCTCCCGCCCCGGCCCCCGCGCCTACGACCTCGAGCACGCCGCCGATGCGCGCCGACGGTCCGTGCGACCTCTGCGCCGGCCGCGTCACCCCCGAGCTCCAAGACGGCCTCACCAAGCGCGCCTCGGAGGCCCGCGACTGCTACGTGCGCGTCCTCACCAACACACCGAACGCCAAGGCGTCGATGACGATCGAGGTCAAAGTCGGCCGCGACGGCACTGCGTGCAGTGTGCAGGCAAAGGTCGGCGAGCCTTCGTACCCTGGCCTCGCCGACTGCGTGATGGACCAATACAAGAAGGGGGGCTTCGCGCCGCCGGGGGCCGCGTCGTGCGTCGTGACCCGCGTCCCCATCGAGTTCACGCCGGCGAAGTGAGCGAAGGGGGCAAGGGCTTCTCGTGAGCCGCACGCCGCGTCGACCGATCGAGCCCCCGCCCACGCGCGTGCGCTTCCCCAACCCGCGCCTCCTCGGCGACCGCGACGTCGTCGGCGTGGGCGAGGACTACTCGCCGGGGACGCTGCTCGCCGCCTACCGCAGAGGGATCTTCCCTTGGCCCCACGGGGACGTGGTGGCGTGGTTCTCCCCCGATCCGCGCGCCGTCTTCCCCTTGGAGGAGCCCCCCCACTGGTCGCGGAGCCTAAGGCGCACGCTGAAGAAGCACCCTTACACGGTGACGCTCGACGAGGCCTTTCCCGAGGTGATGCGCGCCTGCGGCGAGGCGCGACCCGAGGGGACGTGGATCAACGCCGGGATGCTTGCAGGCTACACGGAGCTTCATCGCCTGGGGTGGGCGCACAGCGTGGAGGTGTGGGAGGAGCACGAGGGGGCGCGCGAGCTCGTCGGCGGGATCTACGGCGTGGCGGTGGGGGCGGTCTTCGCCGGCGAGTCGATGTTCCACGCCCGCACCGACGCCTCGAAGATCGCCTTCGCCTCGCTCGTGGAGCGCCTTCGCGCGGGCGGGTACCGCGTCTTCGACGTGCAGGTGATGAACCCCCATCTCGAGTCGCTGGGGTGCATCGAGATCCCGCGGGACGAGTTTCTCGACCTCGTGGCCGAAGCGCACCGCGACACGCACGCGTCGCTCTGACGCGTCGCTCTGACGCTTCGGTCCGGCGCTTCGCTCCGACGCCTCGCTCGAGCCCTTCGCTCGGGGCTCGTGCGCGCGCGCCGGAGCGCCTAGCCTCGGAGGCCATGCCGGAGCTCCCCGAGGTCGAGTTCGCGCGTCGTCTCCTCGAACGAAATCTCGCGCGGACGGTGGTGAAGGACGTCGTCGTCCACGACGCCCGCGTGGTCTCGGGCGGCGCCGCGCCGTTCGCGCGCGCGCTTCGCGGGGCCGCGGTGATCGCGGTGGCGCGGCGAGGCAAGCGCCTCCGCATCGATCTCGCGGACGGAACGTTTCTCCTCTCTCACTTGGGGATGACGGGGAAGTGGCTCGTCCTCCCCGACGACGCGCCCACCGCGCGCTTCGAGAAGGTGCGGCTCGTCGTGGAGGTGCGCGGCGGCAGGGGTGCGGGCGGTGCGCGAGCGGCGGGCGGCGCGGGGCGCGCGCACGGGCCACGGCGCGCCATCGTCTACGCCGATCCGCGCATCTTGGGGCGGCTCCGGGTGACCGACGACGAGAAGCTCGCCTTCCGCGGGCTCGGCCCCGATCCGCTGGAGGACGGCATCGACGTGCGCGCGCTCGCCGCCGCGCTCGCGCCCATTCGCCGATCGATCAAAGAAACCCTCCTCGACCAGCGTCTCATCTCCGGAGTGGGGAACATTCATGCGCAAGAAGCGCTCTTTCGCGCGCGGATCGATCCGCGGAGGCGAGCGAGCGATCTCGATCTCGCCGAGGTGAAGCGCCTCGCGCGCGGGATCCGCGCCACCTTCGACCACGCGCTCCGCGAGGTGAAGGGGGCGAAGACCATCACCTACGTCGAGGAGGCAGGTGCGGAGAACCCGTTCTTGATCTATGGCCGCGGCGGCTCCCCCTGCCCTCGCTGCAAGACCAAGCTGACGCGCATCGTGCAAGGGGGGCGAAGCACCGTCTTCTGCGCGAAGTGCCAGAAGGCCCCCGCGTGAGAGGGGCGCGCCCGGCGGCGGCTCTTCTGTTGCTTGTAGCCTGCACGCAATCTCCCGGGCCGCGCGCCGGGCTCACCTCGCCCGGATCCTCCGCCTCGGCGACACCGCGCGAGGCGTTCGGCGCGACCGACGACGACGCCGGAGGAGGTGATGGAGGCGTGCGCGCCTCCGCCGCGAGCGACGACGGCGACGACGATCCGGAAGACCCGGGGACGGGTGAGGCGCCGCGCGCCGGACACTTCGAGCCCGTGGGGCATCCGCCGCTCGCGCTCACGCGCATTTGCGATCTGACCCCCTTCCACGGCGCGCTCTACGCCGCCCACGCCAACGCACCGCTCGGGAGCGACGGGGCCACCATCTCGCGCTGGGACGGTGCGCGCTTCTCCGTGGCCTTCGATTGGAACCGCGCCGGCGAGCCGACGAAGGGGGGAGGCGCGGGCCAGGGATTTCTCCGCGTCCACGCCACGGGCGGGCGGCTCTTCGTCCCCGACGCCGATCCTCCGTACAACGGCTTCGGCCTCGCCGACCACGGCACCGAGGGCTACGTCTTCGTCTCCGATCGCGAGGGGCGTTTCGCGCGCGCCGTCGGTGAGCACGCGCGCCCGCCAGGCCCGCCCGACGCCGAGGGGCGCGCGGGCGCAGCGGTCCTCCCGCGCGCGTACCACGTCATCGACACGATTCGCTTCGGCGGGCGCGTCTACGCTTCCACGGGATCGGTGCCGCCGCACGAGCACGCGTGGAGCGGACCTTCGCCGGGCGCGCTCCACGTCGCCGACGGAGACCTCGCGCGCTTCACGTTCACCGCCGATTATCCGTTCCCCTGGGGCCAAGGGGTGTGGCGCCTCACGTACATGACGCGCTTCCGCGGGCGGCTCTACGCCGGCATCCAGGACTACGACGGACGCGAGCCGAAAGACTTCGTCGTCTTCACCCCCAAGCCCGACAAGAGCCCGCTCACCCACGACGACGAAGAGGCGGTGCGCGTCTCGCCTCTCGGCGCGACGGCGACGCTCAGGTGGTACGTCGATCGCGGGAGGCTCTTCTGGGTCGCACTCGAGCGCGTGGGGCGCGGCGTGCTTCGCGTGACCGAAGACGGCACGACCTGGCGAGAGGTCGCACTCCCCGACGGCGTGGGGCGACCGACCGACATCACGCGCTTCCGCGACGCGCTCTTCGTCCTGACCGAGCACGCGCTCGTGCGGCTCGACGAGCGAACGCTCGCGGCGACCGCCATCGCCGACTTCGACGCGCCGAGCGCCTCCGATCCCGCGGGCCACGCGGGCAACGCCGGCCCCGCGCACCCCGCAAGAACCGCCGGCGGCGCGGGCCCTGCGTTGCGTCCCGCCCGTCCAAGGTCACCCTTCTTGATCGACGATCTCTTCTGCGCGGCGCCCCTCGCCGTCTTCGACAACACGCTCTACGCCGGCGGACAGCGCGGGGGGACGCTCCATCGCTTCGTCGAGGAGCCGCTCGCCGCACCGGGTACGCACCCCTGACACGGGCGTGGGTCGTGGGGAGGCTCCCGCGAGTGGCCTATACGTCCCAACTAATATTTGTTTGAACTAATATTTGGGTTGGAGCGGTGGGAGCCGAGGGGCGGGCGGGGTAGCCCCGGTCGGACGCTGCAGCACGCCGTGCAACGCCACGCCAAGCACGTGCCGCCGCGACAGCATGGGATGGCGCCGCGTGGCACCCGTGGCACCCGCGGCGCGACGATTGTTGCTCCCCGTGGAACAGTCTGGGGCACCTGGTGTCCTTGTTCGTCAGGCGCGCGCTACTTACTGGTGTGCACGCGGAGGAATTCAATTCATGAAGCTCAACCCTATCGTCGCGCTCGCTCTCTTCATTCCCCTCGGTCTCTTCGGATGCGAAGACAAGAAGGACACCTCCGCAGCGCCGGCCGCCGTCTCGGCCGCTCCTGCCTCGACCACCAGCACGACCGGCGCCGCGAACGGCGCCCCCTCGACCGGCGCAGGCGGCGCCACCACCGCCGCGGTCGCCCCCGCGACGGGTCAGGCCCCCACGGCCCCCCCCGGCGACTACGACATCGACACGAGCCACTCGCGGCTCGGCTTCTCGGTGCGCCACATGATGGTGTCGAACGTGCGCGGGCAGTTCACCAAGTGGAGCGGGCACGCGCACATCGACGAGGGGAACCTCGCCGCGAGCAACGTCGCCTTGGAGATCGACCCCACTTCGATCGACACGAACGAGCCCAAGCGGGACACGCACTTGAAGAGCCCGGACTTCTTCGACACCGCGAAGTTCCCCAAGATGACCTTCGTGTCGAAGTCGATCGAGCGCTCCGGCGCCGGCTACAAGGTGACGGGCGACCTCACCATGCGCGACGTGACCAAGTCGATCGTGCTCGACGTCGACGCGCTCTCCCCCGAACAGAAGGATCCGTGGGGCGGCCTTCGTCGCGGCACCCACGCCACCGGCAAGCTCAATCGCAAAGACTTCGGCCTGAGCTGGGGGAAGGTGATGGAGAGCGGCGGCGCCGTCGTCGGCGACGAGGTCACGCTCGACATCGAGATCGAGATGACGAAGAAGGTCGCGAAGTAGCCGCGCGGGCGCAAGGCGCGAGGGCCGCGAAGCACGCGGTCCCGCGCGCGCTCTACGGCTCGTAGCCCAAGTTGGGCGAGAGCCAGCGTTCGATCTCCTTCACGCTCATCCCCTTGCGGCGCGCGTAGTCTTCGATCTGATCGCGCCCGAGGCGGCCGATGTTGAAGTAGCGCGCCTTCTCGTGGGCGAAGTAGAGCCCGCTGACGCTCGCCGCCGGCGTCATCGCGCACGACTCGGTGAGCTCCATCCCCACCTCGGCGGCGCGGAGGAGCTCGAAGAGCTTCCGCTTCTCGGTGTGGTCGGGGCACGCCGGGTAGCCGAGCGCCGGGCGAATGCCGCGGTACTTCTCCGCGACGAGGTCCTCGGGGGTGAGCTTCTCGTCGGGCGCGTACCACGCCTTCCGGACGCGCTGATGGAGGAGCTCGGCGTAGGCCTCGGCGAGGCGGTCGGCGAGCGCCTTCACCAAGATGGCCGAGTAGTCGTCGTGCTCGGACTCGTACTCTTTGACCAGCGCGTCCACGCCGATGCCGGCGGTGACGGCGAACGCGCCCAGGTGATCGACCCCCGCGGTCCCCTTGGGAGCCACGTAATCGGCGAGCGAGGCGTACGGCTTCCCGGCGTCGGCCGGCCCCTTCTCTTGTTGCTGGCGGAGCATGCAGAAGCGCTCTGCCACCGTGCTCTTCGACGCGTCGGTGTAGAGGACGATGTCGTTCCCCTCGGTCTCCGCCGGCCAGAAGCCGTAGACCGCGCTCGCCGTGAGGAGCCCCTCCTTCACGATGCGGTCGAGCACCTTCTTGCCGGCGTCGTAGAGATCGCGCGCGGCTTCGCCCTGCTTCGGGTCCTTCAGGATTTGGGGGAATCGTCCGGTGAGCTCCCACGCGGTGAAGAAGAAGGTCCAGTCGATGAAGGGGACGATCGAGGCGAGCGGCTCGCTTTCGATCTTCTTTCGTCCGACGAACGGCGCGGCGGGGAGGTTCGCAAAATCGACCTTCTCGCGCGCGGCGTTGGCGTCGCTGAAGGAGAGCAGCGGCTTTTTGATCTTGGAGGCGTGGAGCTTGCGCAGCTCTTCTTGATCGCGCGCGTTCTCCTTGGCGAAGACCTCGCGCTTCACCGGATCGGCGAGGCTCGCGACCACGCCCACCGCGCGCGAGGCGTCGAGCACGTGCACCGTCGGCTGGTGGTAGCCGGGGGCGATCTTCACCGCCGTGTGCTGGCGGCTCGTGGTGGCGCCGCCGATGAGGAGCGGGAGATCGAAGCCCTGGCGATCCATCTCCTTCGCCACGTGGGCCATCTCGTCGAGCGAGGGGGTGATGAGCCCGGAGAGGCCGATCATGTCGACCTTCTCTTCCTTCGCAGCCTTCAGGATGGTCTCGCACGAGACCATGACCCCCAGATCGATGACCCGGTAGTTGTTGCAGCCGAGGACGACGCCGACGATGTTCTTGCCGATGTCGTGCACGTCGCCCTTCACCGTGGCGAGGAGCACCGTCCCTTGGGCCTTGGTGTCGCCGACGCGCTTCTTCTCCTCTTCCATGAAGGGGAGAAGATAAGCGACCGCGCGCTTCATCGCCCGCGCGCTCTTCACGACCTGCGGGAGGAACATCTTCCCCGCGCCGAAGAGGTCGCCGACGATCTTCATCCCGTCCATGAGCGGGCCTTCGATGATGTGGAGCGGGCGCTCGTACTTCTGCCGCGCCTCCTCGACGTCGGTCTCGATGTAGTCGACCACGCCGTGGACCAGCGCGTGCGAGAGCCGCGCCTCGACCGGCGCCTCGCGCCAGGTGAGATCGAGCTCCTTCTTCTTCCCCTTCCCTTTGACCCGCTCGGCGTACTCGACCATGCGCTCGGTGGCGTCGGGGCGGCGATTGAAGAGGATGTCCTCGACGTGCTCGAGGAGCTCCTTGGGGATCTCATCGTAGATGCCGAGCTGGCCGGCGTTGACGATCCCCATGTCCATCCCCGCTTTCGTCGCGTGGTAGAGGAACGCCGAGTGAATCGCCTCGCGCACGAGGTTGTTCCCGCGGAACGAGAACGAGAGGTTCGACACGCCGCCGGAGATCTTCACCCCCGGGCACTTCTCTTTGATGATGCGCGTCGCCTCGATGAAGTTCTTGGCGAAGTCGTTGTGCTCCTCGATGCCGGTGGCGATGGCGAGGATGTTGGGGTCGAAGATGATGTCGTGCGGATCGAAGCCCACCTCTTCGGTGAGGAGCTTGTAGGCCCGCTCGCAGATCTCGACCTTGCGCTGAACGGTCTCGGCTTGCCCCTTCTCGTCGAAGGCCATGACCACGACGCCGGCGCCATAGCGCTGGATCTTCTTCGCGCGCTCGAGGAACTCGGCCGGGCCTTCCTTCAGGCTGATCGAGTTGGCGATGCCTTTGCCTTGGATGCACTTCAGGCCGGCCTCGATGACGCTCCACTTGGAGCTGTCCACCATGACCGGGATCCTGGCGATCTCGGGCTCGGTGGCGATGAGGTTCAAGAAGCGGGTCATCGCCGCTTCGCCGTCGATCATCCCTTCGTCCATGTTGACGTCGAGGATGTTGGCGCCGCCGCGCACTTGATCGAGCGCGACCTCGACCGCGGTGCCGTAGTCGGCTTTGCGAATGAGCTCGGCGAAGCGGGCCGAACCGGTGATGTTCGTGCGCTCGCCGATCATCGTGAAGTTCGAGTCGGGGCGGAGCACGAGCGGCTCGAGGCCGGAGAAATGCGAGTAGTCGTCCTTCTTCGGCACCGCGCGGAGGGTCTTCACGCCGGCGACGGCCTGGGCCACGGCGCGGATGTGCGCGGGGGTGGTGCCGCAGCACCCGCCGATCATGTTGGCGAGCCCCGAGGCGGCGAACTCTTTGAGGAGCGCCGCGGTCTGATCGGGGAGCTCGTCGTAGCCGGTGTCGGAGAGCGGGTTGGGGAGCCCGGCGTTCGGGTAGACGCTCACGAAGGTGTCCGCCGTCGCCGAGAGCTCTTCGAGGTACGGGCGCATCTCGACGGCGCCGAGCGAGCAGTTGATGCCGACCGAGAACGGCTTGGCGTGCGCCACGCTCGTCCAGAAGGCTTCGAGCGTCTGCCCCGAGAGCGTGCGCCCGCTCTTGTCGACGATCGTGACCGAGATCATCACCGGCACGCGCTGGCCGCGCTCCTCGAACACCTGCTCGATGGCAAAGAGCGCCGCCTTGGCGTTCAAGGTGTCGAAGATGGTCTCGACGAGGAGAATGTCGCTCCCGCCGTCGAGGAGCCCGCGCGCTTGCTCGGCGTAGGCGTCGCGCACCGCTTCGTAGGTGACGTTGCGCTTCGACGGATCGTTCAGGTCGGGAGAGATGGAGAGCGAGCGGTTCATCGGACCGAGCGCGCCGGCGACGAAGCGGGGCTTCGCCGGATCCTTGGCGGTGAACTTGTCGGCCGCGGCGCGGGCGAGCTTGGCCGCCTCGACGTTCAGCTCGTAGCAGAGCGGCTCGAGCGCGTAGTCGGCCTGGGCGACGCGCGTCGAGGCGAACGTGTTGGTCTCGAGGATGTCGGCGCCGGCGTCGAGGTACTGCTCGTGGATCTCGCGAATCACCTCGGGCTTCGTGAGCACGAGGATGTCGTTGTTCCCTTTGAGGTCGTGGGAGTGCGAGGCGAAGCGCGCGCTGCGGAAGTCCTGCTCGGTGAGCTTGTAGCGCTGGACCATCGTCCCCATCGCCCCGTCGATGACGAGGAGGCGCGACGCGAGCGCGCGACGGAGGGTGTCGAAGGTCTTGGTGGGGACGACGGGTGAAGCCATGGATCTCGGCTTCTTATAGCGTTTTCCGCGCTCCGCAAGCAGGGGGGGTCGGCGCGCGCCGATCCATGCATATTCGACCGATCGCGGATGCGTATGAAGGCGCGTTCCTACTGGTTGAACGCGAGCCGGTAGCCGACGCACGGCTCCGCGGTCGTGACGGTGATCATCACGTGGGTCGCGCGGCAGTAGTCGATGGCCACGTCCGTCCCCCCGGCGCCTACCGTCGCACAGCAGCCGCGGTACGTACCGACGCCTGGGTTCGCGTACGCCCAGCCGTTCGGGCAGCTAGGCGTGCCCGGGCATTCGGTGAGAAGACACACCGTGGCGGAACCCGCCGGCTCGAACGAGATACGCGGATCGAAGTTGCAGAACGGCCCGGTCTGGTCGTCGTAGTACTTGAAGTACGCCGTACCGCCCGCAGCGACGGAACCACACCACGCGCGTCCACCGTCGTCGCAGCGCCCAATGCCGCCCCAATCCTTGGGAGACGTCGGCGTGTGAGCCGAGGCTCCGGGACCGATGTCGGTGCACGCGGCGTCGGGGGTGAAGCACACGTCGCACGCGCCGCTGCTCGAACACGTCTCGCCAAGATCGTCGCAGCTCGTGCCCACGTCGGCGGGCGCCGTGCCCGGTGCTCCGTGGGTGCACGTTCCCTTCTTGCACGTGGCAGACACCTTCGGGATGTCGGTATCGTCCGCGGTCTGTCCGGCCGTGCCGTCGGGGCTGCAGGTCGACGTCTGGCAGTCTCCGACGGGGCTCACCGGCACGTCGTTGACGTCCGGCTCGATGGTCGCGTTCCCGTTTCCGTCGCAGATCGTTTGCTTGCAGTCTTTGAAGATGTCGCGCGCGGGGCCCGCGGGAGCGTTCACGAGCTCCGCCACCCCCTCGCGGGTGCACCACCAGCTCTTGCAGGGGGGCGGCTGACCGAGCGCGCTCGTCGCCGGCGCCATTCCCTCAGGGGCGGTCCTGGTGATGCATTGACGGTCCACGCATTGCGTTTCGCGGCAGGCCACCGTCGATTGCGTGCACTCGGCGTCGACAGTGCACTCCCCGACGTCGTTCCTGGAGCTTCCGAACAAGCACGCCGCACTGGACACGCTCAGCACGAAGGCGAAGGCCACCTTGGCGAGACGCATCCGCCCTCGACGCTCGCGTCCATGAGCCCCCATGTGTGCCTCCCCGTAGCGTCGCGCCTCTCGCCGTGCGGCGCAAGGACCGCGCCCGTCGTCGAAGGTCACCGAGGCGACGGCAAGCCTGGTGAGGGCGGTGAAGCGTCACGCGGCGTGGAGAACGCGCGTGGCGCGCCCCCTTAGAGATCGAGCGTGACGTTGTCGAAGGCGATCGACGTGGCGTCGGTGTGGAACGGCCGGAGCGCGCCGATGTGGGCGTCCACCATGTCGCCGCGGTAGGTGCCGGCGCCGAGCTCGAACGCGCCCGCGGGCACGCCGTCGTAGGTCACGGCGACGCGCGTAGCGTCCGGCGTGCCGACCATCGTGAGGTCGACGTGCACCCAGCGGCCGCGCGGAAGATCGGTGAGCACGAGATCGGGCTGGCCGTGATCGCCGGAGATGTACGCGTAGAAGCGCGTCGCGGTCGAGCTGACCTCGAGCTCGAGGCTCCCCACTTGATCGAGCGAAGGGCCGGCGTAGACGCCGAGGCCGGCGATGGTGACCGGGCTCGGATCGTTCGCCCGGAGGCCGAGCGCGTCGATGCGCACGTCGAACGCGAAGTGGATGTTCGAGGGGTCGATGCCCGAGAGCACCTTGTCGAGCATCGCCGACGGATCGGAGTAACCGCCGTCGGGATCGTAGGCGTCGCCGGCGACATGGAGCGCGTAGGGGCTCGAGCGATCCGAAGGGACGGTCTCGAGGCGCGTCGTCTCCGACGATTGGTCGTAGTCCCACCCGGCGGTGTAACCGTCGGGCGCGAGATCGAAGTCGGCGCAGAACGTGTGCCCGGTGTTCTTCTGGCAGAACGTCGGACCGCTGTCGGCGCGGCGCGGAGGATCGGGCGCGACACCGGTGGCCTCCGGCCCCGCGTCGTGCGCGGGGACCGGGGCCGCGGCGGTCGTGCCTCCGCAGGCGAAGAGCGAAGGAGCGGCAAGGAAAGGAAGGGCGAGCAAGCAAGGAAGCGCGAAGCGCGACGCCCGGTTCGGACGGTTGAGGAGGAGGTCAGGTCCCGGGCGTGCGCGCATCTCGGGGCGTGACGTTAGCAAGGCACGGACCAACCCGCGCCGCGTCGATCCCCCGAGAAAATGGCGGCTTTGTCAGGCGGGGCGGCCAGGTGCAAACGCCCGTTGGCACACGGCCCGGACACCTGGGTCACGGTCCGTGCGATGCTCGCCTCGACATGGCCGCGCCCAAGCTCTCCACCTTCAAGTGCCCGAACTGCTCCGCACCGCTCCAGATCCCGCCCCACGAGACCGACATCCGCTGCCACTATTGCGGGAACCCCGTGCACGTCGAGCGCACCAAGGCGCCGACGATGGCGATGGGGCCGCGACCGACCAACACGGTCTACCTCGATCCCAACGCGGGCAAGGCCGTCGGTTGGATCATCGCTCTGAGCGTCGGGCTGCCGATCCTCATCCCGCTCGTCATCGGTCTCATCGCCCTGGTGGGGACGGCCGTCCACGGGCGCGTGATGAGCCTCCCGACGACGTGCGACGCGAACGACTCGATCACCATCTCGGGCAAGACATTCAACGGCACGGGGCCCGTCGTCGTCGCCGGGGTCAACTGCAAGATCACGATCAAGGACAGCCACTTGAAGAGCGACGTGGTCGTGAAGGGGGGCCAGAACCTCGAGCTGACGATCGTGAACAGCACGCTCGAAGGCTCGGTGGCGGCGATCGATCTCGCCGACGTGAACTCCAAGCTCGACATCTCGGGCAAGAGCGAGATCAAGGGGAAGGAAGGGATCCGCGGCGGCCTGAACGTCGAGATCCACGTGAAGGACTCCAAGATCACCGGGGAAGAGAACGGCATCGTCACCAAGCAAAACCTCAAGCTCATTGGCACCAACGTCGAGATCTCCGGCACCACCGCCGGCATCGACGGCGGGAACGGCGCCGACATCGAGCTGCATCAGTCGAAGGTCACCTCCCCGGGCGTGGCGGTCACCGGCGGCATCAACCTCGACATCGACGCCGAGGCGACGACGCTCGACGGCGGTGACACGACGGTCAAAGGCGGCGTGAACCTGAAGCTCAAGCTCTCGAAGAAGAGCCAGGTCACCTCCAAGAAGGGGACGCCGGTCGAGGGGGACACGAACCTCGAGATCACCATGGACGACAGCACCATCGACGGCGCCGACACGGCGGTCCACGGCGCTTCGAACTTTCACCTCACGGCGACGAAGAAGAGCCGCGTGCACGCGAACGGCACGGTGCTCGAGACCGAGACGAACCCCGAGCTCGTGCTCGACGACAGCTCGGTCGAAGGGGGCGACATCGGCCTCGAGGCGCGCTTGAACGCCAAGGTGAAGGTCGTCAAAGGCGCGCGCATCTACGGCAACAAGATCGCCATCGACGCCCACCAGAACATGGAGATCGATCTCCAGGGAGGCACGATCGAGAGCAAGGGCGTCGCCGTGCAAGCGACCTTCAACTCCGAGGTGCGGGCGAAGAAGGGGACCATCAAGGGCGGCACCGCGGCGTTCTCCTTCGAGCGGCGCCCCAACACCTTCGAGGTGGCCGACACCACCATCACCGGCCCGCAAAAGATGGGCGCGAATTAGTTCCGAATCCGAAGTTCGTCGCCTTCGGCGCCGAGCCTTCTGACTCGGGAACTAGCCACCCTGGTGGGGAGCTTGCGCTCCCCCTCGCTCGGTCGCTTGCGCTCCCTTCGCGAGCCTCCCCCGCCTCGCCTCCGGCGACTCGTGCTTCGCACGAGCGCGAGCCCGACGCGCCCAGCCTTGGGGAGCCGCATCCTCTCACCTGCTGCAGACCAGCGAGGCCGTGCCAGTGAACGGCTCGTGCAGCGCACGAGCTCGCCGAAGGCGACGCTGGGGGAGGCTCACGAGCGGAGCGTTAGCGAGCGAGTGAGGGGGAACGAAGTTCCCCACCAGGGTGGGCTAGGGGCCCGAGTCGAACGTTCGTCGGCCCGCCGACGAACCTCGGACTCGGGACGCTAGCGCCCGAGCGCTTCGATCGCCTGGTCCAGATCCTCCCACGTGCGAATCACGCGCGTGGCGTCGGGCGGGAGCTCGAGCTCGGGGGCCGCGCCTCCGCCGAGCCACACCGAGACACGACGCGGGAGCTCGGCCAGCATCCAACGGACGTGACGCGCGGTGCTCGGAAGATCCGACGCCGCGGTCACGAGGAGGCCCACCGCGTCCACGCCGTGGGCTCGCGCCGCGCGGACGATTTGATCGGGCGGCGTGTCGACGCCGAGGAGCCGCGTGGCGACGCGCATCACCCCGAGATAGA
>CAZHHD010000040.1:0-56969 GCA_964531795.1 uncultured Polyangiaceae bacterium
GCCCGAGTCGAAGTTCGTCGGCCTGCCGACGAACTTCAGACTCGGGACACTAGCGTCCTGAGTCCGAGGTTCGTCGCCTTCGGCGTCGGCGTCGTCAGCGCGTCTCTACGTGAGGACACTCGCGCTGCACGTCGTCGGCGCTGCGGGCCTCGTTCGAGGTGCGTGGGGGCGCCTGCGCGATCTCCACCCGCTCCGGCGCACCGAACGCAGCGATCAGCGCGAAGTGTTCGTACGCGCACGGCGTCACCGCGACGGGTCGCTCGCCGCCGGTGCGCGCGCGCAGCGCCTCGCCCCGCTGGATTTGCGAGGTCCGATCCTCGGCCACGCTTCGTCCCGGTGCGTCGACGAGCCGTGCCGGGAGCGAGAGGGCCCAGGGCAAGCCGGCGCAGGCGAGGCCGGCGACGAGCCATGCCTCGCGGCCGGAGCGACCCCACGACACCTCACGCGCCACGAGACGTGCCCCCTCGGCCCCCGCCGCCGCCAGCACGGGAAAGATGGCGAGGAGCGCGCGCACGGGGTGGTGCGTCGGCGCGCCCCCCTCGAGCTCGCCCACGACCAGGAACGCGAGGGTCAGCGCGGCGCCGAGCATCGGCGCGCCCAGACGTCGGCGCGCGTCCGGGTACATGTAAAGTGCAACGACTGCGACGGCGCCGAGCGCGGCGATCTCCCACGCCTCGCCGAAGAGCGCGCGCGGATAGAACGAGGCGCGCGCTCCCCAAGTCTCGCCGTCGTCGCCGATCGCGTGGCGATAGTTGGCGACGCGCGCGAGAAAGTGGGTGGCGCTCCCGTGGACCTTCGCGTTCCACGCCATCCACGCAATCGGGCCGAGGAGCGGCACCACGGCGAGCGCCGCGGCCGTCCACCGAAGGCGCGCGTCGGACAAAAGCCCCGAAGCGCTCGCGCCGGCCTTTCGCCACGGAGCCGCGCGGAGGAGCACGGCGCCGGTGAAGACGACGCACGCCGGCCACGCTTCGTAGCGCGACCACGCCGCCGCGAGGAGCGCGAGCGCGCCTCCGAAGAGGACGTCGAGTCGCGGCACGTCGCCCTCGCCGTCGGCGCGCACGCTGGCAAATAGCCCGATGGCCACGAGCCCGCCGACGAACCCCTCGGGGACGGTGGCCGCGCCCGACCACGCGGCCCACGGCGTCATCGCGGCGACGATCGTAGCCGCCACCGCCGCGCCCCGCGGGATGCCGGCGCGACGAATCCCGAGGTACGCGCCCATGGTCGCGAGCGAGCTGGCGAAGAGCGCCGCGGCCCGCGCCGCGACGAGCGTGCGCCCCGCGAGCAGCATCGCCGCGCCGGTCAGCCAAAAAGGGAAGGGGAGCCAGCTCGTGCCGCTGGGGTCGAAGCGCGGCGCGTGGGCGAACGACTCGGCGATCGTGACGCGCGCGTAGTCGTCGTCCGAGATGTGGGTGAAGCCGTGGTGGAGGACCCACGCGCTCACGGCGAGCTTGGCCGCGCCGAGGAGCACCGTGTCGAGCGCGACGTTCCGGCGCGCGCTCGTCTCCGCCGCCACGCGAGAACCTTACGGGGTGCCGCTCGCGGGGGACGTGCCGCCGCTGCCTGCGCCGCCGCCGGTCGCGCCGCCGCTTCCCGGAACGCCGCCGCCCGAAGGATCCTTCGGAGCCTCGGTGTCCTTCGGGGCCGTGTCCTTCGGCGCTTCCTTGGGACGGGCGGAGCCCTTCTCCTTGAGCTTCTTCTCTTCGATCGCAGCCTTCGCCTTGATGGCGCGGTCGCCGGAGGACGAGATGTACGCGAGCGAGACGCTCGTGAGCATGAAGATGCCGGCGCACACCCCGGTGGCGCGCGTGAGGAGGTTCCCCGCGCCGCGGCCGCCGAAGACCTGCGCTGCGCCGCCGCCGCCGAACGCCGCCCCCATGCCACCGCCGCGCCCCTGCTGGAGGAGCACCACGAGGATGAGCACCGCGCAGACGAAGAGGTGCAGGATCTGAAGGAGCGTTTCGACGATCGACGAGTGCATGGGTTCCTAAGTGGCGAGAGCCGTGGGCCGATTAGGCCGAAGCCAGCGCCTCTGCGGCCTCCGCGATAGCACCGAATGAGCCGGCATCCAAGCTTGCGCCGCCGACGAGCGCTCCGTCGATGTTTGCCTGCGAGAAAAGGCCCCGGGCGTTGTCGGCCTTCACCGAGCCTCCGTAGAGGATGCGCGTGGCCTTGGCGAGGGCCGGGGAGCGGGCCGCGAGCCACCCGCGGATGGCGGCGTGGACCTCTTCGGCCTCGGCGGGGCCGGCGACCTTTCCCGTCCCGATGGCCCACACCGGCTCGTAGGCGACGGCGGCGCGCCCCCCGCCTTCCTCGAGGATCGCGAGGACGGCGTCGACCTGGCGCTTCACGACAGCGAGCGTGTTCCCCGCCTCGCGCTCGGCGAGGGTCTCCCCCACGCACACGATGGGGAGGAGCCCGGCGGCGAGCGCGGCCCGGGTCTTCTCTGCCACGCTGTTGTCCGTCTCGCCAAAGTATTGGCGGCGCTCGCTGTGGCCGACGATGACCCAGGTGCAGCCGCTCTCCTTCAGCATCGGCGCGCTCACCTCGCCGGTGAAGGCGCCCGAGTCCTTGGGGTAGAAGTTCTGCGCACAGATGGCCACGCCGCTCCCCTCGCACTCGTGCGAAGCGGCGGCGAGCGCGGTGAACGGAGGGGCGATGACGAGCTCCACCGCCGGGACCTTCCGCGCGAACGCGGCGCACGCGGCGGCGAGCTTCACCCCTTCGAGGCCGCCGTGGAACATCTTCCAATTGCCGGCCACGAGCGGTCTGCGATCTCGGTTCACGTCGCGTCTCCTCGCACCGGGCCGCCCGCACGAAGAACCTCGATGCCGGGGAGTTTCTTCCCTTCGATGAGCTCGAGCGAGGCGCCGCCGCCGGTGGAGATGTGCTTCATCTTCGCCGCGATGCCGCCGCCGGCCACGTGGACCGCCGCTGCGCTGTCGCCGCCGCCGACCACGGTGAAGGCGCTCGAGTCGGCCATCGCGCGCGCGACGCCGAAGGTGCCGTTCGCGAACGGCGCCCGCTCGAAGAGCCCCATCGGGCCGTTCCAGAAGACCGTCTTGGCGTTCTCGAAGCGCTTGGCGAAGAGCGCGACGCTCTTCGGGCCGATGTCGAGGGCCATGGTCCCCTCGGGGATCGCTTCCACCGCCACGACCTCGCCTTGCGGGGCGTCGAGCGATTTTGCCACCACCACGTCGACCGGGAGGAGGACGTCGATCTTCGCCGCCGCCGCCTTCTCGAGGATGGTGCGCGCGAGCGGGAGCTTGTCGCCTTCGACCTTGGAGCCGCGGACGTCCACGCCCTTGGCCGCGAGGAAGGTGTTGGCCATCGCCCCGCCGATGAGGATCGACGAGACCTGGGTGAGCAGCGAGTCGAGCACGGCGATCTTGTCCGACACCTTGGCGCCGCCGAGGACGGCGACGTACGGCTTGTCGGGGCCGGTCACGAGCTTGCCGAGCGCGGCGATCTCCTTTTCGAGCAAGAAGCCGCAGCCGCGATCGGTGAAGAGCTTGGCGATCCCGTGGACGCTGGCGTGCGCGCGGTGCACGGCGCCGAAGGCGTCGTCCACGTAGAGATCGGCGAGCTTGGCGAGCTCCTTGGCGAAGCCCTCGTCGTCCTTTTCCTCTTCCGGGTGAAAGCGGAGGTTCTCGAGGAGCGCCACCTGGCCACCGCGAAGGTCGTAGACGACCTTGGTCGCCGCATCCCCGATGCAGTCCTCGGGCAAGCGCACGTCGGCGCCGAGGAGCTCGGCGAGGCGCGCCGCGCACGGCTCGAGCGAGAGGTTCTTCCTATCGTCGGGGTTCTTGGCGACCTTCGGCCGGCCGAGGTGGCTCGCGAGGACCACGCGCGCGCCGCGCTCGATCAAGTGCTTGATCGTGGGGAGCGCTTCCTTGATGCGCGAGTCGTCGGTGATGGAGCGGTCTTCGGCGAGGGGGACGTTGAAGTCGACCCGCAGAAAGACGCGCTTGTTCTCCACCGGCAGGTCGCGGACCGACCGGATCCCTTCGAGGTAGCTCGCCATGGTGGTTTAGAGCTTCGAAGCGACGAGCTGGGCGAGCTCGATCATGCGGTTCGAGAAGCCCCACTCGTTGTCGTACCAGCTGAAGACCTTGGCGAACCTGTCGCCCATGATCTGCGTCTGGGTGGCGTCGAAGATCGACGAGCGCGGGTCGCCGATGAAGTCGCTCGAGACGAGCGGCTCCTCGGTGTAGCCGAGGATGTTCTTGAGCGGGCCTTCCGACGCCGCCTTCATGGCCGCGTGGATGGCGTCCTTCGTCATCGGCTTCTCCGACTCGAAGGTGAGGTCGACGATGCTCACGTCCATCGTCGGGACGCGGAGCGAGCAGCCGTCGAACTTCCCCTTGAGCGAGGGGATGACCTCGCTGAGGGCCTTGGCGGCGCCGGTGCTCGTGGGGATGATGTTCATCGCCGCGGCGCGCGCGCGACGGAGATCCCCCTTGCGGTGGGGGATGTCGAGGACCGCTTGGTCGTTCGTGTACGAGTGGATCGTGTTCATCAAGCCTTGCTTGATGCCGAAGCTCTCGAGGAGGACCTTGGCCACGGGCGCGAGGCAGTTCGTCGTGCACGAGCCGTTCGAGAGGATGACGTGCTTTTGCGCGTCGTAGACCTCCGTGTTCACCCCGAGGACGATGGTGGCGTCCTGCCCCTTGGCGGGGGCGCTGATGAGCACCTTCTTCGCGCCGGCGGTGAGGTGGGCGGAGACCTTCTCGCGATCGGTGAAGAGGCCGGTGCACTCGAGCACCACGTCGACCCCGAGCTCCTTCCACGGGAGCTTCGCCGGATCCTTCTCGGCGAGGATCTTGGTCTTGCCGTGGCCGCCGAACTGGATCGCCCCCTCGAGCGCGGTGGCGCGGTGGTCGGCGCGGCCGTGGACGGTGTCGTAGTTGTAGAGGTGGGCGAGCGTCTTGGCGTCGGTGAGATCGTTGATGGCGACGATCTCGAGGTCCTTCACGCCGCGGCCTTCCATCGCGCGCACGATGCAGCGTCCGATACGTCCGAAGCCGTTGATTCCGATTTTCGTCGCCATGGTGCCGAAGCTCCGTCGAGCCGCGGAAAGGGGCTCGCGTGGGGGGGGAGGCCGGGGGGCCTTGAGGGCGGGGAACGTAGTCCCGGGACGTGCCCCAAGCAAGTCGTCGATGAGCTTCGCGCAGGGAAATTCGGCCGATTTCCCGCGTCCGTCGGGGCAAGCAGACCTGTTTGGATGCCCCCTCTCGCGCCTCCGGCGCTCCGGCCGTGCGGTCTCACCAAGCGTGCGCTCGGCCCGTGCGTCAGCGCCACCCTCCCAGCCCCGCCGCCTTCGCTCTTCGTGCGCCGCACGAAGAGCGTCGCGTCAGCGATGCGTGGGGAGGCTCAAAACGCGGGAGCGTTTTGAGGGGCCGGCACGGCCCACTAGAAAAACCAAGAGCCACGCGGCCCCTAAAGGCCACGTGGCTCCAGTCTCTTCCTCTAGCTAATCAGCCCGCGCCAACCGGCTTCGGCGGCCCGCCGAAGATGCTCGCGACCTTGCGCTTCTCCTTCGCCGCCTTTTCCTTGTCGGCATAGGAGACGATGACGATCTTCTCGCGCTTGGGGAGCTCGCGCCCTTCGAGGACGGCGTGGATCTCCTCCGAGTCGAGCGTCTCGCGGACCATCAGCGCGTCGGCCAGGCCGTCGAGCTTCAGGCGGTGCTCGGTGAGGAGCGAGCGGACCTTCTTGTACTGGTCGCCGACGATGCGGCGCACTTCTTGGTCGATCTCGACCGCGGTCTGCTCCGAGTAGTCCTGCGTGCGGCCGCCGTAGTCACGACCGAGGAAGACCTGCTCCTCTTTGTGACCGTAGGCGAGGGGACCGAGCTTCTCGCTCATGCCCCATTCGCACACCATCTTGCGGGCGATGTCGGTCGCCTTCTCGATGTCGTTGCCGGCGCCGGTGGTCATGCGACCGAAGATGATCTCTTCGGCGATGCGCCCGCCGAGGGCGACGGCGATGCTCGACTCCGCCTGCTCCTTGGAGAGGTTGTGGCGGTCGTCCTTGGGCAAGTACCAGGTCACGCCGAGCGCCGGGCCGCGCGGGATGATGGTGACCTTGTGCACCGGATCGTGGTGGTTGATGAGGACGCTGATGAGCGTGTGACCGGCCTCGTGGATGGCGGTGTTGCGCTTCTCTTCGTCGCTGATGACCATCGAGCGGCGCTCGGTGCCCATGTAGACCTTGTCTTTGGCCATCTCGAAGTCGGCCATCGACACGGCGTCCTTGTCCTGACGGGCGGCGAGGAGCGCCGCTTCGTTGACGAGGTTCTCGAGGTCGGCGCCGGAGAAGCCCGGGGTACCGCGCGCGATCGTCTCCATGTCGACGTCGGGCGCGAGCGGGGTCTTCTTGGCGTGGACCCGGAGGATCGCCTCGCGGCCGCGCACGTCGGGGCGCGTGACCGTGATGCGGCGATCGAAGCGGCCGGGGCGAAGAATCGCCGGATCGAGCACGTCGGGGCGGTTCGTCGCCGCGATGATGATGACGCCCTCGTTCGACTCGAAGCCGTCCATCTCCACGAGGAGCTGGTTCAACGTCTGCTCGCGCTCGTCGTGACCGCCGCCGAGGCCCGCGCCGCGGTGACGACCGACGGCGTCGATCTCGTCGATGAAGATGATGCACGGAGCGTGCTTCTTCCCCTGCTCGAAGAGATCGCGGACGCGGCTCGCGCCGACGCCGACGAACATCTCCACGAAGTCCGAGCCCGAGATGCTGAAGAACGGCACGCCTGCTTCGCCGGCGATGGCGCGGGCGAGCAGCGTCTTGCCGGTGCCGGGCGGGCCGATCATGAGGACGCCCTTGGGGATGCGCCCGCCGAGCCGCTGGAATTTCTTCGGATCCTTCAGGAAGGCGATGATCTCTTCGACCTCGTCCTTCGCTTCGTCGACCCCCGCCACGTCGGCGAAGGTCACCTTGTTCTGCGAGTCCGAGAGCATGCGCGCCTTGGCCTTGCCGAAGCTCATCGCCTTGCCGCCGCCCGCTTGGAGCTGCCGCATGAAGAGGAAGAGCATGGCCCCGATGAAGAGCATCGGGATGACCGTGAGGAGCGTGGACGACCAGTAGGGGCTCGAGTCTTCCTTCTCGAAGAAGACCTTGGGGAGCGGCGCCTCTTTGCTGTCGGGCTTGAGGCTCGCGAGGAGCGCCTCGTCGGCGAGGGGGCCGACCGATTCCTTCTGGATGGTCCCCTTGGAGCCGTCGCCGGTGTGGACGCGGAAGCTGTAGTCGCGGTCCTTGATGCGGATCTCGTCGACGTGGCCGGCATGGACCTCGTTCACGAATTCGCTGAAGGCCACCGGGGTCGTGTGCTGCGTCGGGCTCAGAAACTGCCAGATCGCCAAGAACATCAGGATCAGAAGGAACCAGAGGAGGAGAGTTTTGTGCGATTGCTTCACGTTGACCTCGGAGCCCCTTCGTTGGACCTGACCCTCGCGAGCGAGGCGCCTACGGAGCGACGACTACCTTAACGAGTACCATCGAAATCCAGGGGCATCCACGCCCAAGGGACTACTTCTTACGCGCGGAAGGTGCGCCCCGGGGGGCTACCACCTCCCCAACGTGTGTCCGCTCGTCGCTGCGGACAAGGGGAGGGACAAGAGGAGCGCAGGAGGTGCGTGGCTCGGCCAGGCGATCGGCGAGCGCCGCGAGGTGCTCGACGATGCGCGGGTTCATCGTTTCCAGCAGCGGAACGAGCTCGTGACGCACGCGGGCGCGGGTGAAGCGCACGTCGGCGTTCGACGGATCGTCGGCGTAAGGGACCCGGTGGCGTGCGATGTGCGCCTCGATGGCGCGCCGCCTGGCGTGGACGAAGGGGCGCACGCGGGGGAGCGGCCCGTGCGCCGTCGTCTTCGGCGGGAGGACGGCGAGGCCGGAGGGGCCCGCGCCCCGGAGGAGCCTTAGGAGCAGCGTCTCGGCGCGATCGTCGGCGTGATGCGCCGTCGCCAGCACGTCGGCGCGCGCAGTCACGGCGGCGCGGGTGAGCGCCTCGTAGCGGGCCTCGCGCGCGCGGGCCTGCAGGTTGCCGCCCGCGCCGACGGTCACGCGCGTGTGGGCGAAGGGGACCTCGAGCTCCTTGGCGAAGCGTGCCGCTTGGGCGATTTCGCCCGCGGCGTCTTCGCGGAGCCCGTGGTCGACGGCGTGCGCCACCAGGGTGTGGCCGAAATCGCGCCGCAACCACGCGAGCACGTGGAGGAGCGCCATCGAGTCGCGTCCGCCGCTGACGGCGACGAGCACGCAGTCGCCGCGGGCGAAGAGCGCGTGCTCGCGAATCGTCCGCTTCGTCAGGGTGAGGAGGGTCGGCGGATGCGTCCGCACGGTCAGCGCCCCGCGTGAGGAGGTGTCGGAGCGTCGTCGGGGGCGCCGAGCTCGAACTCTTTGCAGAAGATGACCTCTTCGCTGGCGAGCGCGCTCCTCTCCGGCGCGAGCGGATAGCCGTGCGCGCACGCGCCGGCGTCGAAGTGAGCGCAGTCCTCGCACGCGAAGCGAAGGGCGAACCGCGCCGCTTCGTCGCGGAGCTGCGCGTCGATTCGCGTCTTCACGAGGCGCCGCCCGGGGCGCGGGCGCCGTCTTCCTTCCCGCGCCGCCGCTCGAGGAGGACGACCGTCTCGACGTGGCTCGTTTGGGGGAACATCTCGAAGATCTCGACCGCACGCACAAGGTAGCCCGACTCCCCGAGCTTCGCGAGGTCGCGGCCCAAGGTCGGCGGATCACAAGCGACGTAGAGCACGTGCCGTGGTGCCGCCTTCGCGATGCGGAGGACGGCTTCGCGTGCGCCGGTGCGCGGCGGATCGAGCAGCACGAGATCGGTCCCGCGCGGAATGTCGAACGCGCCCGCGTCGCCTTGGGTCACGCGCGCGCGAAGATCCCGCGCGCGGAGGTTCTCTTCGGCGGCGCGGCAGGCCGAGGCGTCGCCCTCCACCGTGACGAGGCGCGTCCACGTGGCGAGGAGCACGCTGAAATTCCCCGCGCCGGCGTAGAGCTCGACCACACGCGGCGCGTCGTCGGCCTTCTTCGCCAACGCTTCGCGCGCCATCGCGTCGACGCGTCGGGCGAGGCTGCGGTTGTCCTCTTCCGAGGCTTGCGCGAAGCCACCGGTCGCGAGGCGGAGCGGCGCGTCGTCGGCCGCGCGCATCCACGGCGTCGGGTCGCCGACCACCGCCGGGAGTCGCGTGTCGCCGGCACGCACCGAGGCGCCGGCGAAGAGCCCGCCCTTCACCGCCTCCTCGAGCCGCCGGAAGAACGACGCGGGGAGCGCGCCGCCGGGCCAGCGCACGTCGAGCACCACACTGCGCGCCCCGTCGGCGAGCGTCGCGCCGAGGGCGATTTGCGCTTCGCCCTCGCCGTGGGCCCCTTCGAAGAGCCCGGCGAGGAGCGCGCGCGCGCGATCGAGGGCGGGGTGGAGGACGACGCACGTCGGCACGTCGACCGGGCGATGCGACTCGGCGGCGTGCATGCCGACGACGGCGCGCCCGCCGGAGACGCGCACGTGAAGGCGGGCGCGCGTGCGGTAGGCGAGCTGCTCGCGCGCGGGGTGGAACGGGAGGGGGAGATCTTGTGCGGCCGCCGGCAAGAGCGCGCGGACTTCGGCGGCGTAGGCGCGATGACGCGCTCCGCGCGCGACGACCATCCAATCGCACGCGCCGCAGGCGTCGAAGTGCGGGCACGGCGGGGGGACGCGGTCGGCGCTCGGCGCGAGCAGCTCGAGCATTTTTCCCCGCGCCGGACGACGCGTGAAGTCGACGGCGGCGCGAAGTCGATCTCCGGGGACTCCGCCGTGCACGAAGACCGCGCGCCGTGCCCCTTCGTGCTCGAGGTGAGCCACGGCGTCGCCGCCGTTCGCCAACGCGTCGAGGGTGAGCTCGATCGTGACCGTCTCCGGTGCTCGGCCGCCCGCGCGATCGCCGCGCCCGCCGCGCTTCTTCCGCGCTTCGGTCACGGGCCGGTGCACGCGAAGACGGCGTAGCCACCCACCGCGTCGTTCGAGGTGAGCTCGCGCCCCATGGTCCACGCCACCGCCACGCGGTTGTCGCTCATCGCCATGGCGATGCGTCCGTCGCGGAGCCCCTTGAGCGAAGGGATGCGCGGGTTGTCCTGGAACTGAATCTCGCGAAGGTAGGTCGGCGTCGTGTCGGCGTGGTCGTACGCCATGAGCGAGATCGCCTCGGCTTGCTCGACCGCGAACACGAGGCGACCGCCGCGGATCGCCACGTCGCTGTAGAGCACTGTGCCGAGACCGGCGGTGTTGAAGCCGTCGACGAGCGTCGGATCCTTCTGACCCAAATCGAAGACACGGTACGCGACCGGCTTCCCCGGGACGAAGCCGCTGCTCGCGACCACCACACGTCGCCCGTCGGCGGCGAGCGCACCCCACGCGCCGGGGAACTCCACGGGCGGCTCGAGCGACGCCAAGTTCGCCCCCGCCGCAGCGAGGTTGAAGCGCAGGATCGGCTGCGGGCCGCCGGCGTCGTCCGCGGGTGCCGGCGGCCCGGCGTCGGGCGGGTTCTTGCCGCCGTCGTTGGGGAGGGGGCCCGCGTCGGTGCCGGCGCCGGAGATCGTCCCCGTCGCCCCTGCGAGGAGCGCCACGATCTTGTCGGTGGTCGCGACCCACGCGCCCGAGTGCGGCGGCGCTCCTCCGAACGGGCTCGCCGGCGACGCGCCGAAGTGCACGCCGCTCGTCGTGTTGAGGAGCGCTTGGCCGTCGTTGGTGAACGCGGTGATGTAGTCCTTCGCGCCGGGAATGGGCGCGAGCCCGTGTGCGGTGGAGACGAGGAGCCGCTGATCGCCCGGGCTCGTCACCACGCCGTAGCCGCCTTGCGGCACGTTCCCCGTGGGATCGACGGCGTAGAAATCGAAGCCGATCTTTCCGTTGCACGGCGCGCGCGCGACGATCGCGAGCCCGGTGTCGCCGATGAAGGAGAGACCGACGGCGTCGCTCTCGTCCGAGCCGCTGCAGCGATCGGCGAGCGTCTCTTGGTGCGGCGCGAGCGCGCCGCCGCTCGAGTCGATGGGCTGGAACGTGAGTCGCGCGGCGCCGGCGAGGGGATCGAACTCGCGGTACACGAGGAGGAAGCCTTGGCTCGTGGCCACGATGGCCGGCGCGCTGGTGAGGATGCCCGAGATGGCCAGAGGATCGCCCAAGGGGCCCGCGCCGAGCAGATCGAGCGAGCAGCTCGCGCCGACGCTGGGATCGCTGTTGTCGCTCGAAGGGACGCACTCGGCCGCTTGGCACACGGTGCCGTTGCGGCACGCGCCCGTCGGGTTGTCGAAGGCGTGGAGCGCGATCGAGACGTCGTTCGAATCGCCCACGTCGACCACCGTGCAGCCGCCGGCGAGCACGCTGCAGTCGTCGGCTTTGGCCACGGCGGCGAACGCGTAGCTGCCGCGCGGAATGTCGCCGAGCGCGGGTGGCACCTTGGCGTCGCGGAAGAACGCCACGTGCGCCGCCGCGCCGTTCACCGGCACGCCGCCGGTGAGCTGGCCGAGGGGAGGGCACGAGCCTCCGGCGTAGGCGCCGACCTCGAACCACGTGGTCTTGTCGAGCACGTCGCCCGGCACCTTGAGCGAGAAGGAGACCTCGGGCTTGCGGTTGCACGCACCGCCGGCGGCGATCGCCCCCGCGCCGAGCACGACGAGGATCGACCGAGCACCGAAGCGGGACAAGCGCGAGGCGAGCGTCGAACGCGAGCCGAGCGCTACCAGAAGGCTCATGGGATGCTGACGCTGACGACCTTGAGCTCGTCGGCCACGACGATGACGGGCACGACCTTCATGCCCGAAGCGCTCTTCAGCTGAAGACGATGCTCACCGACCGGAACCTGCGCGCGGAAGATGGGGGAGGCCCCGAGCGACTTTCCGTTGTCGATGACTTGATCGCACGGGCCCGGTTTGCAGATGACGGTGAGCATGCCGCTCGGCCCGCGCGCCGGACGGGCGACGGGCGTCGGCGCGGCGTGCACCGGCGTCGGCGCGGCCGCGGCCACCGCGGTGTGCGTGGGCGCAGGCGCGGGGGTCGGCGTCGGGGGCGGCGTCGTGTCGACGGGGGTCGGTTCGGAAGGCATGGCCGCGCTCGCCGTCGGTGCCGGCGGCGGGGGAGGGGGCGGCGGTACGAGCACCGCCGAGAACGCGGCGCGCGCGCTTCCGAACGGGCCCGAGCCGGGGACGAGCGGCGCACCGGTGCCGGCGCTCGCCGAAGTCGAGGGAGAAGCCACGGGTTGCGGCTTGCTCGACCCGACTGCGAGCGAGAGGACGATCCAAATCAAGCCGACGAAGACGAGCGCGGCGACGCCCGAAGCGACGGCGACGGCCCACGGCGGGAGCCCCTTCTTGAGCGCCCGCGCGGTGACGGTGCGGTTGTCGAAGGGGAGCTCGGGGGGCGCGAGGCTGCCGCTCACGGTGCGCGGCACGAGGCCGAACTGCAACGGATCGGTCGCCTGCGCGGTGGAGGCGAAGGGATTCACCGGTCCGCCGCCTTGCATCACGGTCTCGGGCTCGGCTTGGTACGGATCGACCGCAGGAGTGAACGGGCCGGAGCGCGCTGCCGGCGTCGCCGCGCGTGTTTCTCCCGTTTCGTGGGGGAAGAAGGGACCGTTGTTCGCCGCCGGCGCGCCGGCTGCAGGGCGCGGAGCGGCGAGCCCCTTGCCCGACGAAGGCTCGACGCGCGTGGTGGTGACGATGGTGTCGTCGTTGTCGTCGAAGTCCTCGTCGGTCGAGAACTCGGCCTGCGAGGCGCCTTGGATCGTCGGACCGTCGTCGTACGAGCTGTCGAAGGACGGCGACTCGCCGAAGTTCCCTCCGCTCCGCGCCGGCGGGCGGAACGTGTCGGCGCGCATCGGCGCCCCCATCGACGGGTTCGACTGACTGACGGGCATCTGCGAGACGCTGCCACGACCGGGGGGCGGCGCACCGGCGGCGGGCCGCGGACCGCCCTTCAGGCTCGCCGGGTTGTGGAGCTCGGCGTTGAACGCGAGGAGCGCGCTCTGATCGCTCGCGCCGAGCGCGCTCTCGAGGCTGATGGTCTGCGTGACCTCGGCGGCCCAGCGAAGGTGCGCCTCGCGCTTCTGGATGCGCTCGGAGAAGATCGATTGGATGTAGCTTGCAACTTCATCCGAGGCGATGAAGAGCCCGCGCCGCATGAGGAGCGACTGGAGCGCACGGGAGAACTCGCGCGCGGTCTTGAAGCGCTCGCCGCGGTTCTTGGAGAGCGCCTTCATCACGATCTTTTCCAGATCGATCGGATAGCCCCGCACGAGCGTGCTCGGCCGCGGGACGTTGCACTCCTGCACCTTGGCGAGCGTGTCGAGGTCGCTCTCCATGCGGAAGAGGCGCTGCCCGGTGGTGAGCTCCCAGAGCACGACGCCGAGCGCGAAGATGTCGGTGCGGCGATCGATCTGCTCGCCGTGCACCTGCTCCGGCGACATGTACGCGAGCTTCCCCTTCAGGGTGCCGGCGCGGGTCTGTGACATGCGCGAAGAGAACTTGGCGATGCCGAAGTCGACGACCTTGGTCGTGCCGTCGTAGGTCACGAAGAGGTTGTGCGGGGTGACGTCGCGGTGAATGAGACCGAGCTTCTCGCCATTTTTGCCGAGCAGCTCGTGCGCCGCGTGCAAGCCCTCGGCGGCGTCGGCGATGACGCGGCAGGCGATCTCCGGCGGCATGGGCGCGCCGATCTCTTCGGTGCGGCGCATGACCTCGCGGAGCGGCTCGCCGTGGAGGTACTCCATGGCGATCCAGTAATTGTCGTCGTGCTTACCGAGCTCGAACACCGAAGCGACGTTCGGGTGCGAGATGCGGGCGGCGACGCGGGCTTCGTCGAGGAACATCTGGACGAAGGAGTCGTCCTCGATGAGGTGGCCGTGGATGCGCTTGATGGCGACCCACTTCTGGAAGCCGCCGGGGCCGTCCATGCGCGCGAGGTGCACGCTGGCCATGCCGCCGATGCCGATCTCGTCGACGACGCGGTAGCGCCCGAGGAAATACGTCCCCACGCGCGGATCGGAGCTCGACGAGCCCCCGCCGCCGCCGCTCGACTGCGAGCGATCGCTCCCGGTGGTGTCAGGTCGCTGAGCGCCCATCGTCTCCCCTCACCGGATCGCCTGCACGTGGACCTGAGTCACCGTGACTTGGTCGCTGGGGCGCGTCGCGAAATAAGCCGCTGCGCCGCCGCCAGCGATCAACGCGCCGCCGATGACGTACGGCCAGGCCGTGCTGAAGAAGCCGCCCTTCTTCTTTTCGTCGTGCGTCGTGTCGCGCGGGGCGGTGGTGTGCCCGGGCGTCGCGGGGACGACCGCGAGGATCGGCGCGCCGGCCTTCGCGCCGGCGTCGACCTGCACGTGTCCTTCGGTGGCGACGAGCTCGTTGTCGTGGGCGTCGAGGCCGACGAGCTTCACGAGGAGGCGCGCGTCGGCTACCGCCACCGAGCCGGGTACCTGGAATTTCAGCTGCTCCGCCGACTCCTGCTCGAACACGTAGGGCCTTCCGCTCAGGCCGTCGCCCACGCGGAGCCCGACGCGCGTGAGCGTGGCGGCGTGCGTCGGATCCATGCGGACCATCACCGCGAAGCCCTTGCCCACGCCTGTCGTCGGCGGCATGTCGGCGTGCATCGCGAGGACGCCGACCTTGGCCCCCTGCCTCTTGGCGGTGTCGGCGAGGCGAACCGCTTTCTTCCCTGCCTCCGGCGGCACCTTGAAGTGCGAATCGAGCACCGCGGCCTGGCGAAAGGCGGCGAGCGCAGGATCCTTCTTCCCCAGGACGGCATGCGCCGCGCCGAGAAAGACATAGGCCTCGAGCGTGTCTTTGACCGGGAGCTGCCCCTCGTCGAGCGCTTCACGGAAGAGCGTCTCGGCGACGTCGAAGTCACCGCGGCCCCACGCTTCACGCGCGCGCGAGAGCGGCGCCGCGCCTCGCGGAGGATTCGCGGTGTCCGCCTGCGCGAACGCGGGCGCAGCCTGCCCCATGAGACCCACCAACGCGCAGAGCGCGGCGGCCCGTCGGGCGCAGAACGGCTGGAAAATTGCCACGATTCCTCGATGAACAGGTTATCGAGGCGCTCGCCGAGGCGCAAGCTCGCGACATTCGCACCCTGGGTTGGGCCGTGCGGCAGAGGCGGGGAGCAGAGGGATGGGCTCTCAGGGGAACGGCTGAGCAGGGCGCCCGCGCTCGAAATAGAAGCGAAAGGTGCCGGTCAGCTCCCCACGGCAGCGCGGCGGCGGACCGATGCCGCCCGGGCAAATCTCCCGCGGATCGGCGAGAAATACGTCGAACGTCCCCTCGTTGAGGCGCTCGGCGGCGTCGGTCTCGTCCGACTGGTTGTCGAAGAGGTGGAGGAAGGTGATGGTGCTCTTCCCGACGCGGTTGGGGGGGCCGGCGTCGGGCCCGGTCGCGGGGCTCGAGCCGCCGTCGAGGGACGCGTCGCTCGACATTCCTCCGTCGGTCGTCCCGGTGGCGAGCGGATCTGTGGAGGTGCCGCACACCTGCGGGACCTCGCCGCCGTCGACCGCGCCGCAGGAGCCGTCGGCGTTGAGGCTCACCGAGTCCATCGCGTAGAGCGCGACGTTCTGCGTGCGGCACGTCTTCTGGAGATAGAGGACGAGGTGCACGCTCGCCGGATCGGGGTTCCCCTTGAGGGGGACTCCGGGGGGCGAGACACCGGGTGGGAGCGAGACCGTGAGCGGCTCGCCGAGGAGGCTCGGCTTACCGTTGTCGCCACGGATGGCGTGGATGTCGTCGACGAGGATCGAGAGTCCGTCGCTGAAGGTCTGAAAATCGCCGCCGTTCTGGATGCGGAGCTGCAGGCTGTCGCGGTAAGGGACACCGGCGAAGAAATCCGGGTGGAGATCGAATTTGCCCGACCAGCAATTGGGTACGTCGAGCGTGCCGGTGATCGTGCCGTTCCCCTCGCCGAGCGAGCACGCCGGCACGAGGGCGAGCGCCAGCAAGAGGACGAGCGCCGTGCCGAGGGCGAACGCGCGCGGGAGAGCGCGTGCGCGCGTGGACGAGTCGCGCTTCCTGCGCCGTCTCCCCTCGCGTCCCGGCATCATGCTCCGATCGTAGCGCGCTCTTCGGCGAGTGGGCGACAAGACTCGATACGACCGCCGCCGAGCACGCGATCCCCGTCGTAGAGCACGGCGATCTGCCCGCGGGTCACGGCGCGCACCGGCTCGCGGAAGCGCACGCTGGCGCGGCCCCCCGCCGCGGCGACGACTTCGCCTTCGGCCCCTTCGTGGCGGTAGCGAATCCGCACGCGCGCGCGCCGCGGGAGGACCACCCCCGGCGCGAGCACGACGTCGGCGAGCTCGGCGCCGAGCGTCTCGAGCGCGGCGCCGCTCCCCAAGTGCACCGCGCCGCTCTCGGCGTCGATGCGCGTGACGAACGCCGGCTTCCCCAGCGCCACGCCGAGCCCTTTGCGTTGGCCCACCGTGAAGCGATGCACCCCTTCGTGCATCCCCACGACGCGCCCGCGGTCGTCGAGGATCGGACCGGGACGCACGCGACCTTCTGCGCGCTCTTCGACGAACGACGCGTAGGCGTGCGCGCCTTGGCCGACGAAGCAGAGCTCCTGGCTCTCGCCCTTCGTCGCGCCGGGGAGGGCGAGGGTGACGGCCTCGGCGCGCACCTCTTCTTTGGTGCTCTCGCCCAAGGGGAAGACGAGGCGCTCGAGCTCGGCGCGCGGCGAGGCGTAGAGGAAGTAGCTCTGGTCCTTCTGCGGATCGCGCCCCTCGCGGAGGAACGGCGTCCCGTCGGCGTCGCGCCCGACGCGGGCGTAGTGGCCGGTGGCGACCGAGGTCGCGCCGAGGCGGTCGGCGAGGGCGAAGAGCTCCTTCAGCTTCACGCCACGGTTGCAGGCGGTGCACGGGCTCGGCGTCTCGCCCGAGAGGTACGCTTCGACGAACGGCGCGACGACCTTCTCGGCGAAGAGCTCGCGCCGATCGAAGGTGTAGTGCGCGAAGCCGAGGGCGTCGGCGGTGCGGCGCGCGTCGTATTGATCTTCGGGGGCGCAGCAGCGGCCGTGTCCCCCCTGGGCGTTCGGATCGTCGGGGTAATCCCAGAGGTGGAGCGTGACGCCCACGACCTCGTGCCCTGCGCGATGCAAACGCGCCGCCGCCACGCCGGAGTCGACCCCTCCGCTCATCGCTACGAGCACGCGCATCGGCGGAGAGCTAGCACGCTCACTGCCCCGAGACGACCGTCTTTACCCCGCTCGACGCGCGGTCGACCAGCTTCGAGGAGAGGTCGATGACCTCGCTGTAGCGGTAGACCGAAGACTGGAGCGCGAGGAGCTCGGTGGGCGAGGGATCGCGCCCGGAAGCGCTGGCCGCCGCCGCCGCGTGCGTGGCCGCTTCCCCGCGCGAGGCTTCGTCGCCGAGGCTCGCCAGCATGCGCGCAAACGGGCTCGGCCCTTCGGCCTCTTTGGCGGGAGATGCCGGGCGCGCCGGCGAAATCGAGGAGGCCGACGAAGCGGAGATGGGCGAAAGGACAGGACGCTCGGAGGCGATACGGAGGGCCATGTCCCCCCATCGACCGGAGCGCGCGGCGAGTTGCGTGGGTCAGACCTCGATCGTGCCGCGAAGCTCGAGCACCAAGGCTTCGATGGCCCGCGCGTGCAACCGGCTGGCCCACGACTTGGAGAGGCCGATCTCGCGCGCCGCTTCGTCGAAGCTCACGCCGTCGAAGTAGTGACGCTCGAGCAGCTTGCGCTCCGCCTCGGGGCGCGCGGCGATGGCGCGGCGCACGATGCCGAGGAGCTCGGCGTGCGCGGTCGCTTGCTCGGGCGAGTCGTTCTCGCGGTCTTCGATCCGCTCGAGCCCCTCGGTCGAAGGGGCGAGGAATCCCGCGGCCATCGCCATCGCCATGCCCGACAACGTCTGAGAGAGTCGCGCGTCGGCGGCTTCCGCGGTCGCGACCGGGGCGGCGGCGTGCTCTTCCTCGAGCGCCTCCCGCATCCGGTCCGAGGCCTCGACGGCGCGGAGCGTCTGGTAGACGCGACGCGGGAGCCCACCGTTCGCGCGCACGCCGTCGAGGATGGCGCCGCGGATGCGCAAGTTCGCCCAGCGGCGAAACGGGACCCCCTTCTCGGGATCGAAGCCGCGCGCAGCGCTCAAGAGCCCCTCGTGACCGAAGGACTCGAGCTCCTCCACGCTCAACGAGCGGCCGAGCGTGCGCCGGAGCTGACGCGCGAGCATGCCGACGAGATCCATCCCCTCGCGGACGCGCGCCGTCACCTCGGGGGTGTCGGCTCTCTTCGGGCTCTCGCGAGGCGCGTCGGACACGTCGGCGATCTCTCTCTCGCAGATGAGGGCGGGTGAGTCGTGAAGGTGTCAAGGGTAGTCGCGCTGTGGATGCTCTGTGGAAAAGAAAACGCTTCCGCTCGCAGACGTCCTTGCTAGCTTGCCGCGTTCGAATGGTGCCTGGCGCCGAGCACGACGACGAACGCGACGACGCGGGGAGCCACCCCGCGAGCGCGCCCACGCCCTCGGGTCGCGCCGCCGCGCTTGGCCGTGAAGGACGCCGCTCCGGCGTGCCCGATCCGCGCGCCCACGCGGCGTGGCGCTCGTGGCTCTCGGCGCTCGCCCGCGACGCCGAAGTGGCGCTCGCCGCGGCCCTCACCTACGAGTCGCTCGCTCCCGAAGCGCGCGACGCGTGGCTCGACGCGCTCGACGCCGACGCGCCGCAAGTCGCGGTGCCGGCGGTGGCGCTCTACGCGCCGCTGCTCGGCGTGGAAGAAGACGAGACACGTCGCGCGCGCATGCTCGCGGCCATCGGCCCCGAGGCGATCCCCACCGGCGAGCCTCGGGCGCTCCGTGGTGTGTCGGCGCGTGACGAAGTGGTGCTCCTCGTCGTGCTGCCGCTCTATCTCGACTTCGTCGAGGTGCTCGTGTGCTCGCTCGTCCCCGAGCGTGGCCTCGCGGCGGCGTCGCACGAGCCTCTCTCCCCGTGCACCGCCTTCGCCGACGGCATGCGATGGGAAGGGACCTTGCTCCACGAAGTGCCGGTGCGCGACGCGGTGGAAGAGCTCGCACACGCCGTCGTCTTCGACCGACGCGACGGTCGCGACGCGCCCGAGGTGCTCCGCCGCTTCGCCGATCTCTTCGACGCCTGCGCTTAGCGCCGTCGTTTCTTCGTCTCGGCGCAGAAGCACCGCCGCCGCAGCGGATGATCTATTCTCGGGGCGCGATGGCGGGAGAGGACGCGCTCGACAAGCGATGCGGGAGCTGCGCGCGCTTCGTGCGGGTGCACGAGCGCATCGATCAGAACGGCGAAGTGCGCCGCGCCGGCGAATGCCTCCTCGGCGTGTGGAGCCCGCCGCTCTACGAGAACAACACCTGCTCGCAGTACGTGCGTCGCGGCACCTTCACCCCGCAAAAGGCCCCCGTTCGCGGCACGCGCTCATCTCGCGCGTCCTCTTCTTCGTCCACCACGTCTGGGCCGCGCGGCGCTTCGCTGCCGCGGACGCCGCTCGCCTTCACCTTGCCCGAGGAGCTACTCGACATGAACGCCGACGAATTCCGTGACGTGCTGCGCGACGTGATCCGCGAGGAGCTCGGGCTCGCCGAGGTGGAGCTCGGCGGGCGCTGGGTCGGTGGAGAGATGATCCTGAAGCCCGGCAAAGAGGGGACGCAAGAGAAGCGCATCCCCATCGAGTCGCTCTTCCACAAGGTCGTCATGATCCGGGACAAGTTGCGTGTGCTCGAGCAAAAGGTGAACGGCCACCCCGGGCTCTCCGACGAGGACAAGGTGCAGATGCAGCAGTACGTGACCGCTTGCTACGGGTCGCTCACCACCTTCAACGTCCTCTTCGCGACGCGAGAAGAAGGCTTCACCGGACAGAAGGGTGGGCGCGACGAGTGAGGTGCGCTCCGCGAGGTGAAGCGACCGGACGTGAGACCCGCGTGAGCCGCTCGCGCGCGCGCCGGGCGCTCGCGATCCTGGCCGCGCTCGGGGTGCTCGGCACCGGGTGCGGGGGGAAGAGCGCGCCGGAAGGGGCGCCGCCGGTGGTGGGCGCGAGCAGCGCACCGTCGAATCCGATCGCGCACTTCGAGTTCGACTCGCTCGACGAGCGGCCGGTGACCTCGGCCGCGCTCCTCGGCAAGCCCACGGTGATGGCGTTCGTCACCACGTGGGATTTGAACAGCCAAGCGCAGATCGATTTTCTCGTCCCCATGGCCAAGCACGACGAAGGGGCGATTCAGTACGTGATGGTGGCGCTCCAGACGCGCTCCGATCGCGAGCTCATCGAGGTCTATCGCACGAAGCTCGGGGTCACGTTCCCCGTGGCGCTCGCCGACAAGACGACGATCGCCGGCGGCGGATCCTTCGGCGACGTGGCCAACGTCCCCACGGTGGTCGTGCTCGATCGCCAAGGGCGCCTCGTGTGGAAGAAGGCGGGGCTCGCCAAGACCCAGGAGATCCGCGAAGGGCTCCACGGGCTGTGAGGGAGGCGGGCGTCATGAAGCGAGGGGGAATCGCAGCGGTCGCGATGCTCGCGGCGGCGTGCTCGAAGGGGCTCACGGAAGAAGCGCCGAGCGACGCGGCGCCCGACGCGCGGGGCTCGGCGCTCGACGCCGGTGCGTGCCTCGACACGCTGAACGGCTATTGCCACGATCAGATCTGCGCTCCGGACTGGAGCTCGGCGCTCGACCTCGGCCGCTGGTGCAGCCTGGCGAACGCGCAGCAGAAGGTGAACAGCATCCTCGCCACCACCAGCCCCTGTGCCGGCTACGACGTGATCCTCGTTCAACTGCAAACCGGCGATGTGACGAGCAACCCGCTCGAGGCGTTGCTCTACGATCCTGGGTCCGGCGCGCTCGTCGACGTCCTACGCACCGGCGGGGGAGGTCCGAGCGGTTGGCTCTGCGTGGGCGGCGCATCGCCTGCCCCCGCGCCCCCGGCCTCGTGCGACTACGGGAAGCCGTACGCGTGTCCGTGACGGACGGCGGAGACGCCGTGCGCCTCCGATCCCCCCCTGGCCCATCGACGTGACGATCTCAGCTCACGAGCGGCGCGCCACGAGCCTCTTCACGAGCTCTGGCTTCATCACCTTCCCCACGGCGTTCCGCGGGAGCTCGGTCGCGAGCACGACCTCCTTCGGGACCTTGTACGGGGCGAGGAGCGTCTTGGCGAAGGCGCGCACCGCTTCTTCGCTGCACTCGGCCTCGCGCCCGGGGCGCGCCAGCACGCAGGCGACGACGCGGTCCCCCCACTCGGGATCGGGGATGCCCACGACCGCGACCTCTTGGATGGCGGGATGCTCGCGGAGCGCCTCTTCGATCTCCAGCGCCGAGAGCTTGTAGCCCCCGCTCTTCAAGATATCGACGCTCGTCCGTCCGAGGATCTTGAAGTAGCCCGCTTCATCGCGCGTGACGGTGTCTCCGGTGCGAAACCACGGCGCGCCGCCGTTCGCGTCGGCGACGAAGGCCGCGCGCGTGGCCTCGTCGCGCTCGAAGTAGCCGGCGAAGACGCTCGGTCCGCGGATCCATAGCTCGCCCTGCGCGGCGTCCGTTCCGTCGTCGCCCACGATGCGCGTCTCCACCGTGGGGAGCGGGAGGCCGACGTGCCCGGGCTTTCGCTCGCCGTGGAGCGGGTTGGTCATGCCCACGCCGACTTCGGTCATGCCGAAACGCTCGACGGGAGGCGCACCGGCGATGGCGCGCCATCGCTCGGCGAGGGTGACGGGTAGGGCGGCGCTCCCGCTCGTCGCCAAGCGGAGCGCGCGCGCCGAGGCGGCCCACGTCGCCTGCGTCTCGCTCGGTGCAGCGTCGAAGGCGGCGAAGAGCCGACCGTACACGGTGGGGACGGCCATGAAGACCGAGGCGTGCGCCATCTCGTTCCATACGCGCGCCGCGTCGAAGCCGGGGAGCATGCGCGTGGTCGCGCCGGCGCCGACGGCGTTCAAGAGGGCGATGGCGAGCCCGTGCATGTGATGCAGCGGCAGCGTGTGAAGGAGCACGTCGTCCTCACGGAAGCCCCACGCCTCGTCGAGGAGCCGCTGCTGCACCGCCAAGTTGTCGTGGAGGATGACGGCCCCCTTGGGCTTCCCGGTGGTGCCGCTCGTGTAGAGCTGCAGCGCGTCGGCCCCGCCGACCACGCGTGGCAGGCTCGCGCGGTCGCGCGGCAGAGAGGCGCGCGCGTCGGCGATCGTGAGCGCGACGCGTGAGGCGATGCTGGCGAGCGGCGCGGCGCGCTCGGCTTGATCGGGGGTGACGAGGAGCGTCGTCACGTGCGCGTCGTCCAAGAAATAGAGGCTCTCGGCGGTCGGGTGGAGCGGCGAGAGGACCACGACGCAGCCGCCGGCGAAGAGCACGCCGAAGAACGCCGCCACGAAGTCCGCGCCCGGCTTGGCGAGGAGAGCGACGCGCTCTCCGCCAAGGCTCGAGGCGCCTCGGCGATCGAGCAGGCAAGCGGCGACGGCGCGCGCGCGACGATCGAGCTCGGCGTAGGCGACACGCTCGTCGTCGTCGTGCACGACGATCCCGGCGCGTGAGGCCACGTCGGTGAAGCGGGCGAGGAGCGGCGAGGGCCCCTCGGCTCCACCGAGCGGGGGGAAGGCGGGGAGGGCGGTGGCGAGCGTGCTCACGCGTCCTTCGTATACCATGCGGCCATGGCCGTTCGGCGGAACGAGGTCCCGCTCTCGTCGTGGCGTCGTCTCGCGCTCTCCACGTGGGGCCCGCCGCGCGATCCCACGGCGTACGGCACCCTCGACCTCGACGCGGAAGCGGCGCTCGCGTACGTGCAGGCGCTCCGCGCGAGGACCTCGCTCAAGATCACGCTCACGCACCTCGTCGGCAAGTGCGTGGCGCTCGCCATCGCCAAGATCCCCGAGGCCAACGCCTACGTCTCGCGCGGAAGACTCATCCAGCGCGAGACGGTGGACGTGTTCTTCCAAGTTTCCTTCTTCGACGACGGCGACGAGCGTGCGCTGCCTCCGCGCGGCGCGACGGGAGAGGGCGCGACGAAGCCCGACGGGCGGCGCGCCGAGCTCGGGGGGGCGAAGATCCGCGCTGCCGACACGAAGTCGATCGAGGCCATCGCGCGCGAGCTCAACGACAAGGCGGCGGCGATCCGCGCCAACGAAGATGCCGACACCACGCGCGGCGCCCAGACCCTCGCCCGCGTGCCCATGCCCTTCGTCGGCTTCGCGACTCGCGCTGCGGCCTACCTTCAATACGATCGAGGCATCGACTTGAGCCGCTTCGGCGTCCCCTTCGATCCGTTCGGCGCCTGCATGGTGACGAACGTCGGCGTCTTCGGCATCACCGAGGCGCACGCGCCGCTCGTGGAGATGTCACGCGCGTCCATCGTCATCACCGTGGGGGAGGTGCACGAGGCGCCCAGCGTGGTGAACGGGATCCTCGCCGTGCGCCGCCGCGTCTCGCTCGGCGTGGCGTTCGATCACCGTGTGCTCGACGGCTACCACGCCGGTGTGATGGCGAAGAGCTTTCGAGCCGCCTTCGCCGATCCCGCGGCCGAGCTCGGAGAATGAGCGCGCGCCGCGTGCTTCGTGCGCGGCGTCAGTGGAGCTCGGGGACGTAGAACGCGAAGCACGGCACGAGGACCTCCTCGGGCGAGGTCCCCCCCTGCTCGGGGGCGCCGTGCGGGGCGAAGGTGAATCCGTGGTCACCGAAGACGAACGCCAAGGTGCGGGGGGGAAGCGTCGAGACGTACTCGCCGAGCACCGCACCGGTCGATCGCCCGAGCTCGTCGAGCTCGCCCTTCGCCCGCGCGCCCGCCTCGCGGAGGTGCGCTTCCACGCGATCGAGCTTGTCGTACGCGCGGCCGGCGATGCGCATGCGCCGAAACGCTTCGGTCCCGCGGCGACGCGCCGGCGGATCTTCCGGCTCTTGCTCAGGCACATCGCGCAGCGCAGTCTCGCCTCGTGCGAGCGTCTCGATCTGGCGCGGCGTCGTGGTGGGGAGCGCCGCGTAGAGCACCGAAGGGGCCGCAGCGACGACCGCGCGCCCGGCGAGGGCGCGCTCCATCTCGGCGAAGGCGGAGAGGCCGACGTCCCATCGCATCGCGTCGACGAGGAGGAGCTGCGTGACGCGCGCGCCGAGCGGACGGGCCACGCGCATCGCGATTTGCGGCGCGTCGAGCACCATACGCGGCCGCTTCCCTGTCCACGCGAAGGTGGGGAAGGCTTCGGCGTACGCGCGCGAGAACGCGTGGCGGAACTCTTGCGCCGCCTTGTGCGCGCGCGGATCGTCGAGCCCGGCGGCGAGTCGCGACGCGAGCGGCACGTAGCTCTGCGTGAAGGTCTTTTCGAAGGCGGCGAGCGGCTGCGGACCACGCGCGGTGCCGAGCGCGTGCGCCCAGGTGCGCCACGTCTCGTCCACCGCGGGGGCGACCGGGCGCGGCGCGGGGGGAGGCGTCGGCGCGATCGGTCGCACGAGCGGCACGTCGACGATCTTCGCCGGCGCCACGACCGGCGCGAAGGGGGTGAGCGTCTCTTGCGTGACGGCGGTCTCCCGCGGCATCGCTTCGATGGGGCTCGCTTCGTTCCGACTCCGCTCGATCGGCCTCGCCTCGACGGGCATCACGTCGACCGGCGCGTCGACGACGGTCGGCTCGGTCGGCGGCGCGACCTCGAACAGATCGGCGAGCGGGAGCGGGCGGCTGGCGTGCGCATCGTCTTTGGCGAGCGCGACGTGGATCGGGCGCGTCGTCGTCGCCTCGAGGAGCGTCGTCAGCGCGGCGGCGTCTTCGGTCGCGAGCGCACCTTGCTCGGCGATCCCCGCGAGCGTCCCGAGGAGGAGCGCTACACCGCGCCGCCCGACGCGGCGCGCGCGAAAGAGCTGATCGGCGAGGAGCGTCCCGCGCTCACGCGACGCGCCGAGCCCCGGCGCACCGGCGTGCGCCCCTTCGAGCGCCGTCTCGATGGCGTCGTCGAGGACCTCGGCGAGGTGCCCCCGCTTCGCCGGCGGCGGCGGCTCCACCGTGACCGCGAGCAACCCGTCACGGACCCACGCTTCGACGCGCGCGCGCCCTTCCCACGGCGCGACGAGCTCGACGCGCTCGCCCCAGCGCCCCTCGACCGTCGGAGCCGCGCCTGGCGACATCGGGAGAGAAGGCGCGCGAGGAGGCGAGGCGGGGGTCGCCGAGCCGCCGAGGGGCCCGCGAAGGAGCGAAGGCGTGGGAGAAGGCGTGTGAAGCTGCTCGGCGCCCATGGCGCCACATGTACACACGGTCCTAGAAACAGGACCAATTTGCGGCCATCGAGCGCGTGGCCCGTTGACCGACCCGCCGGGAGCTTTAGGATGAGAGCGTTCCCTCTGCCAGGTTCGCCCCGTTGGGTTCTGTGGATCCCTTACGTATATGAACCAGGGGGGCTATGGTCGTTCGGTGTGCATGCCGGGCCGCCTCTCACGAGCGCGGATAACTCGGAAGCCTGAAGCGCGGCCCTCGCCTCCCACCTAGCCATATCGGCTAGGGGTTCACACGGCCCACGGACGGCCACGGCGGTACGGAACACTAATTCTCGGGGCTCCCTCTTGCGGGGGGGAGCCCCGGTTCCTATTTGGTCGTGCGCAAATGACGCGCGCCAAGGTGCTGGTCCACGGGGTGACGGGGTTCACCGGTCGGCTCGTCGCGCGCGCCCTCGCGCGGCGCGGCGTCCCCTTCGCCGTCGGCGGTCGAAGCCCCGAGAAGCTCGAGGCCCTCGCGCGCGAGGTGGGGGCCGCCGAGACGTGCGTCATCGATCTCACGAAGGCCGAGTCGATCCACGCCGCCCTCGAGGGGCGCGCCGTCGTCTCGGCGTGCGCCGGCCCCTTCGCGGAGATCGGGGAGCCGATGCTCGCCAGTGCCGCGCGCGCCGGGGTGCACTACGCCGACACGACGGGCGAGCAGAGCTTCGTGCAGCTCGCCGTCACCCGCTACCGAGCCACGGCGGAGGCGAGCGGGGCCGCCGTGGTACCGGCGATGGCCTACGAGATCGCCCCCGCGGACTGGGCGGCGCACGAAGCAGCCGAGCGCGTCGGCGGCGCGCCCGATCGGATCGACATCGTCTACATGATGCGGCCGAAGGGGGGCTACGCCTCGTCGACCACGCGCGGGACCAAGCTCTCGATGCTCCGCATGCTGACCGACGGTGATGCGCGCCAGTTCGTCGACGGCGCGCTTCGGCACGAGGCGGCGGCGGAGCGGGTCGCGCGCTTTCGCTCGCCGAGCGGCAAAGAGCTCAGCGCCTTCTCCTTCCCGAGCCCCGAGGCGGTGGTCGTCCCCGGCCACACCGGCGCGAAGAACGTATGCACCTTCATGGTCGCGGCGGGCGGTGCTGCCAGCGCGCTCCACGCGACGCGCGCGGTGCTCCCCTCCGCCGTGCGCCTCGTCCGCGGCGGGCTCGCGCGGCTCGCCTCGCGCACCTCGGAAGGACCCGAGGGGGACGCGCGCGACGCCACGTTCGACATCCTCGCCGAGGCGCACCGTGGGAGCACCTCGGCGCGTGTCTTCGTCTCGGGGCGCGATCCCTACGGCCTCACGGCGGAGATCCAGGCGCTCTACGCCGAGCGCGCGGCGCGCGGGGCCATCTCGGCGCGCGGCGTGCTCGCGCCGAGCCAGGTGATCCTGCCGAAGGACGCGCTCGCCGAGCTTGCGCCGTTCGGTCTCGAGCTCACGAGCGGTTGAACGGCGCACGCTCCTCGTCGCTGCGGCGCACGCTCGCGCGGTCGACCCCCTACGAGACGCGCGCCAGAAGAACGACCGAGTAACCGACCGCCGGCTTCGACGTCGGGTTCTCGTACGAGTGCCGTTGGTCGCCGCGGAAGACGACGACGTCCCCCTCACCGAGCTCCCAGCGCTCTCCCGCGGCGACGAGCACGATGCGCCCCGTCTCGCACGTCAGGTACTCGCGCGTGCCCGGCGTGTGCGGCACGCCGATCATGTGCGCGCGCGGCGGGAGCGCGAAGCGATCGATCTCCACGCCGGGAATGGGATCGGGCAGGAGCTTCTTCACCGTCACCTCGCCGCGCTTCTTCGTGAGCAGGCTCTCCCGGGGATAGAACTGGCACGCCGCCTTGGGGGTGGCGATGAGCTCCTCCAGCGTGACCTGGAACGCCTCCGCCACGGCGTAGAGCACGGCCAAGGTCGGATTCGCTGCGCCCGATTCGAGGTTCGCCCACGTCGCTCGCGGGAGACGCGCGAGCTTCGCCACTTGCGTTTGGGTGAGGCCGCGCGCTTCGCGCAGCTGCTTCAGGTTTCGCCCGAGACGCTCGGCCAATCCATCGACGCTCATGCTCAAGGATTGTCAGCCTGACAACAGATTGGCAAGCGTGACGATACTTCGTCAGTCGGGTCGTAGCTTGAGGGTGCGCGAGGAGCGCGGGAGGCGGCTATGGACGTGCGAGGCAAGAACGTGTTGATCACCGGCGCGAGCAGAGGCCTCGGCGAGGCGCTGGCGCGCGATTTGGCGATGCGGGGCGCGCGCGTCGTCCTGACGGCCCGCGGCGAGGGCGCGCTCGAGCGCGTCGCTCGCGAGATCCGCGCCGAAGGGGGCGTGGCCCATGCGCTCCCCTTCGACGTGGAGGACAAGACGGCCGTCTACCCGACAGCGGGCGCGGCGCAGGCGCTCGTGGGCCCCATCGACGTGCTCGTGCACAACGCGAGCACGCTCGGCCCGCTGCCGATGCCGCTCCTCTTCGACACGGAGTGCGAGGACCTGGAGGCGGTCTTGGCCGTGAACCTCGTCGGCCCCTTTCGCCTCACGAAGGCGATCGCCGGCGGCATGGCCGTTCGAAAGAGCGGCCTCGTCGTCTTCGTGAGCTCCGACGCCGCGGTGAACGCCTATCCGGGGTGGGGCGCGTACGGCGTCTCCAAGGCGGCGCTCGACCACCTGGCAAGGACGTGGGCCGCCGAGCTCGAGGGGAGCTCGGTGAAGACGTTCTCCGTCGACCCCGGCGAGATGAACACCCGCATGCACGCTGACGCCATGCCCGACGCCGATCCTGCGTCGCTGGCCGATCCCGCGCACGTGGCCCGGACGCTCGCGGCGATGATCGAGGGCGCGGAGTCGATCGCCAGCGGTGCGCGGCTCGTCGCTGCGTCGTGGAGCGCGTCGTGAGCCCCGCGGTCCGTCCGCGGCCCCGCGCGGTGCAGCGCCTGCTCGCGGTCGATCCACAAGCGGGGACGCTCGCCGATCGATCCTTCGCCGATCTGCCGTCGCTCCTCGCCCCCGGCGACTTGCTGGTGATGAACGACGCGGCGACGCTGCCCGCCTCGCTCCGCGGTCGCACGGCCTCGGGGGCGCCCATCGAGCTTCGCCTCGTGGAGCAAGGGGCGGGGGCGGGTGAGGACGCGACCTGGCTCGCGGTGCTCTTCGGCGCAGGAGACGCGCGCACGAAGACCGAAGATCGCCCCGCGCCTCCCCCTGTCCTTGCCGGCGATGCGCTCCTCTTCGGCGACGCCTCGCTCGTGGCGCGCGTCGCCCTGGTCGACGAAGCGAGCCCGCGCCTCGTGCGCGTGGCCTTCGAGCAGCGCGGCGCCTCGCTCTGGTCTGCGCTCTACCGCTTCGGTCGGCCGATTCAATACGCGTACGTCGAAGTGCCGCTCGAGCTGTGGGACGTGCAGACCGTGTACGCCGCGCGCCCCTGGGCCGCGGAGCTCCCTTCGGCGGGGCGCCCGCTCACCTTCGCCGTCCTCGCCGACCTCACGCGTCGTGGGGTCGCCCTCGCCACGCTCACGCACGGCGCGGGGCTCTCCTCCACCGGAGACGCGGCGCTCGATCGTCGTCTGCCGCTCCCGGAGCGCTACGATCTCCCTTCGGCGACCACCAAGGCCATCGCCGAGGCGCGCGCGCGTGGCGGTCGCGTCGTCGCCGTCGGCACTACGGTCGTGCGCGCGCTCGAAGGGGCCGCCTTGGCGCAAAGGATCCCCGCCGGCGGCGAGCTGGCACCGGGGGAGGGGCGCACCGCGGTGCTCCTCGGGCCCGGCTTTCGCCGCCGCGTGGTGGACGGCATCCTCTCGGGGGTGCACGAAGCGACCGAGAGCCACTTCGCGCTGCTCGCGTCGTTTGCGCCGCGCCCGCTCCTCCTTTCCGCCCTGGCCGTCGCCGAGCGCGCCGGGTACCTGGGGCACGAGCTCGGGGACAGCATGGTGGTCCTCCCGCGCCCGCTCCCTGCCGCCACCTGACCGAGCCCCTTGCGGGGGCAGGGAAAGTGGTGTTTTGTCACGCCCATGGCCGCCGAGAAACAAGCCGCGAAGAAGGTCGAGACCAAGCAGGCCGAAGGGCCCAACGCCGACGAGCAGGGGTGGACCGGCAGCAAGCTGGTCGCGCTGGGCGTCGTGACGCTCGCCGCCGCCTTCACGGTCCTCTACTTGATCAGCCCGAACGGCAACCCGTAGGCGTCTGCGCGTCGGCCCGCGCGCACGCCGTGCGCGCCGCTTCGCGTCGTCGAAAACGTGACGAGGGCGCGCGCGCCTGTCACGATTTCGGTGTGAGCCCCAGCCCTCTCGAGCGCCCTCTCGCCGGCCGCCTTCTGGCGGTCATGGACCAAAAGAACCACTGGGCCTACCCGGCCCTCACGCGACCGGGGCTCTCGCGCGAGCAGCTCTTCGAGCACTTCCGCCACGAGTACCTCGTGTACGTGCGCGACTTCCCCGTGCTCCTCGCGCGGGCGCTCGGGCAGGTGCCCGATCTCGCCGACGTGCGTCAGGCCCTCGCCGAGAACGTGTACGAAGAACAGACCGGCGGCATCTCGCACTCGGCGCCGCACCCCGAGCTCTTTCTCCGCATGATGGAGGGGCTCGGCTACCGACGCGCCGACTTCGCCGACGACGACACGTGGCTTCACCCCTCGGCGCGCGCGTACCGCGATCTGCTCCGTGAGGCGAGCGCGCAGTCGCCGTGGCAAGCCGCGGTGGCCTTGCTGACCATCTTCGTCGAAGGGAGCGTCAACGAGCGCGCCGAGCTCGCCGGCACCTTCAAGCGCGTGCGTGGAGAAGCGGCGGTGATGAAGCACCCGCTCGTCGCGCACTACGGGTGCCCTCCGGCGGCGATGGAGCTCACGCGTGCGCACGCCACGGTCGAAGGCGGGCATCGTGGGGACGCCTGGCGCATCGTCCTCGCGCACGTGCCCGACGACGGCCCGGTGTGCGCGAGCGTCGTGGATCTCTGCCAGCGCGCGCTCGCGGCGTGGCATCGCTACCGCGACGGCGTGGCTTCGCGCATGCACCTCGGTCGCGAGGTCGCCGCCTGATCCTTCGTCGCGCCTCGACCGCGCTCTCTTACGGCTGACAGACGAAGGGAATGTAGGGCGGGAGAAAATCCCCCGCGGCGCAGACGGCCGCATCGGCGGGGCACGCGCCGACGCCAGGCCGGCAGGCGATCTGACGCGCGCCGGTGCAATCCGCGGCCGGCAGGCATTGCGTCGAGGTGACCTGCTTGTCCAGTCCCGAGATGGCGCAGCAGACTTGGTCCTGACCGCAGTCGTTCGAATCGTCGCACGCGTAAGCGTAGCCTCCGATGTCGGCGCAGCTCTGGGGCGACGAGCAGGCGAGGTTCTTCTGCGGTGATAGGCAGCAGACGCCGTGCGCGACGCACGTGTCTCCGCTGCACGCGACCCGCCGCGTGGCGCCCCCTTCGCTCGCGCCTCCGTCGCTGGAGCCCGCCTCGCTCGTGTCTCCGTCGCCGGCGGCCTCCGGCGCTTCGCCGTCCTTCGCGGTCCCGACGAAGCTGTCGTTGCTGCACGCCGCCAACACGATCGCCGAGGGGGCGGCGAGACCGGCTCCGACGACGATCGCGACGCGCGTGAGAAGAGCGCGGCCGCGGGAGGGCTCGTGGGGCATCACGCTTCCGATGTTACTCGAAGGCGGCACTTCCGCCTTGGGCATCGATGATCTCGAGCGCGCGCTTTCTTCGCGTCTCGACCCCCGCGAGGGCGCGGGCGGAGAGGAGCGGCGTCGCCTCCGAGCGCGCTTCACCGTGGGTCGGCTCTTCGCTCCCGAGCGCGGTGGCGGTGGCCGCGGCGTCGAGCTTGCGAAGCGCGTCGACGAAGCGACGGGAGAAGCGGCGTGTCTTCTCGAGGCGCGCGAGCTGCGCGGCGAGGAACGGGGCCGGCGGCGTGTCGTAGAAGGCGCCGTCGTTGTCCACGAAGAGGAGCGTCGAGGTCGGTCGATCGAAGCCGACGTTGCCGCCGCTCCACCTGTCCCAGTTCCCCGTCACGTAGTCGAACACGATCATGTCGGAGATTTGAGCGGCGAGGCGCTCTTGGTCCTTCGGCACCTCCACCTCGCCCGAGAGCCACTTCTCCCACTTCGCGCGCCACTCACCCCCTTCGAGCGGGAGGAATTCGAGCCCGTGGATCCAAGGGATGAGCGCGCCGCGCACGGTGCCGTCCTTTTCGACGACGACCTCTTTCTCGAGGAGCTCGGTCGCGTCGGGGTGACGGGCGAGGGCGAGCTTCAAGTCTTCGCGACGAAAGCTCCGCGGGAACGCGCGCGGTACGTTGTCGAGGCCGAGCGCGCGCGCCAAGCGGTACGCGGCGATCTCTCCTTTGAAGCGCACGTCGCCGCGCTTCGAGCGAGGCTTGAACGCGGCCTCGAAGCCGCCGACGAGCGACAGCTTGAAGACGACCGACGTGTGGCCGACGCTCTTGCCGTCCTCGGGCGCGGCGTGGAGGTACGCGGCGGCGTCCGCTTCGGCGAGCTTCTCGAGGGCGACGCTGGCGTCGGGCGCCCCCGCTTCCACGGGCGCGACGGCGAGGGGCGCGGGGGAGGACGCGGCTTCGCTCGGCGCCGCGCTCGCGGGGGGCGTGGGCTCGACCGGCGTGTCGCGCTTGCAGGCGGCCGGCGCGAGCAGCGCGACGCAAAGAAGCGCGCCGCGCGCGGCTCCTCGCCGCGTGGTCACGTGAGGACGCGCTCGCGAAGGAACGACGCGATCTTCTCGTCGACGAGCTCGTGCTGCTCGAGCGAAGCCACGTGCGTCCCCCCCTTCACGACGAAGAGCTCGGCGTTGGGCATCGCCTGCGCCATCGATTGCGAGAGGAACGCCGGGGTGAGGGTGTCGCGCTCGCCGGCGACGATGAGCACCGGGACGTCGATCTTGCCGAGGTAGTCGCCCGCCGAGTGATCGCCCGCCGCGCGCAGCATGCGGAGGAACATGGGGAAATCCACGTGCGTCATGTGGGAGAGGTACGGGAGCATGTCCTCCGACCGAATGCGGTCGGGATCGATCTCCCCCGCGCGGAGCGCCAGCTTCAGCGTCATCTCCGGCGGGATGCGCGACCAGATCGCGCGCACCACTTCGGGGCGCTTCGAGGCGACGTCCATCAGCTTGGGGAGGATCATGTCGAGCACGGGGACGCCGCGCACGGTGCTCGTCACCCGGCCGAAGCTCCCGCAAATGAGCACGAGACCGCGCACCCCCTTCGGGTGACGGTGGTAGCCCTCGAGCGCGACCTGACATCCCATCGAGTGCCCGAAGAGCACGCACGGCGGATCGCCGAGGTGCGCGCGCACGGCGGCGAGATCGTCGGCGTGAGCCGCGATGTCGATGCGATCGGGATCCTGCGGCGGCGCGCTACGGCCGTGGCCGCGGTAGTGCCAATGCGTCAGGTCGACGACCGGCGCGAGGTCGTCCCATAAGTACTTCCAGATGAAGCCGTCGCAGAGGATGCCGTCGCACAGGAAGGCACGCACGGCCTCGCCGCTCTTCGAAGCTTCGCGACGAACGCCGATCTTCGAACGAACGAAGAGACGCGTCCCGTCGGGCGCGATGGTGAAGGAGTGGGCTTCCCCGGGCGGCACCCCCGACGCGGACGGCGGCGGAAGGGAGTCGTAAATCACGGCGCTCTGTTCCTCGCCACCTTACGCTCGGGGGCCGACGCTCTTTCGGGTGCTACTCGTTGTCGTCGTCGTCCGCGCCGTCGACGTCGTTCACGCTCGGGAGCTTCTTGATCTCGAGCCGCGAGATCTTCCACGCGCGTTGAACGACCCAGGAGAGAGAGCGGTCGAGACGAGCCGCTTCTTCTTTGATCTCCTGGAGCATCGACTCGGGGAAGTACAGACTCTGCTTACGCTTGTCGGTCTTCGACTCCGCACTTCGGATGTTCGCCGCGCTCGCGTCCTTGTCACCGATTGCCACGGGGTCCTCCCTTTCGATTCCGAGCTCGTCGTCCCTCTCTGCTGCGAGGTGGGCGGCGACTCAGATCCAACTACCCAAGGGTACCTACCGATTGGCTCGCTGACTACGACAATCGCACGCGAACCCGAGGACGCGCTGCGTCGAGCGCGCTGGCCGCGGCTCCGCGCGCGTGAGCGGGGGAGCCCGGTGCTAACGTGACGCCGTGAACGAACGACGCCGCGCGGCCTCCGCCGATGAAATTCGCCCCGGGGAAATTGGCTCGATCGCCCGCCCGCTCCGCACCCGGCGCTGGGCCACGCTCGGGCTCCTCTCCTTCTTCGCCTTCGCCGGAGGCATGGCGGGGTCGCTCGTGCGGGCCCACGCGACCCCCGCCGAGGACAGCCCCTACCACGCGACCTTGCAGATGGGGCGCGTGCTCGTCGAAGTGGAGAACGACTACGTCGAGCCGGTCGAGCGGAAGAAGCTCATCGACGGCGCCATCAAGGGGATGGTCGCCGAGCTCGATCCGCACTCGAGCTACTTGCCGGCCGAGGAGTTCAAAGAGTTCCAAGACGACACCGAGGGGCAGTTCGGCGGCGTGGGCATCGAGGTCGACGCGCGCACCGAGGGGATCACCATCATCGCCCCCATCGAGGGCTCGCCCGCCGAGCACGCCGGGGTGAAGAGCGGCGATCACATCGTCGCCATCGACGGCCAGCTCATCGCCGGTCAGCCGCTCGAGAAGCTCGTGAAGGCCATGCGCGGCGTCCCCGGGTCGCACGTGAAGCTCACCGTGCGCCGCGACGGCGTGCGCGACGCCATCACCTTCGACCTCACGCGCGAGGTCATTCACGTCCCCAGCGTGGAGTCGAAGCTCCTCGAGGGGAACATCGCCTACGTGCGCCTCAAGCAGTTTCAAGATCACACCCACGACGAGCTCGTGCGGGCCGCGGGGAACCTGCGGAAGTCGGCCAATGGCGCGAGCCTCGCCGGCGTCATCTTGGACATGCGCTCGAACCCTGGCGGTCTCGTGGACGAGGCGGCCGACGTCGCCGACGAGTTCTTGAGCGGCGGCACCATCTTCACCACGCGGCACCGCGGGCAGATCGTCGACGACGTGCGCGCGCGGAGCGGCGGCGCGTTCGCCGACGTGCCGATCGTCATCCTGGTGAACCAATGGAGCGCGAGCGCCGCGGAGCTCGTCTCGGGCGCGCTCCAAGATCAGAAGCGCGCCCTCGTGGTCGGCGCGAACACCTTCGGCAAGGGGAGCGTGCAGTCGATCCTCGAGCTCCCCGGCGGCGCCGGGCTCAGGCTCACGACCGCGCGCTACTACACGCCGAGCGGCCACTCGATCCAAGCCGACGGGATTCACCCCGACGTGCGCGTCGACGCGCCGGTGACGAACGGTCTCCCCGAGCTCCGCGAGCGCGATCTCGAAGGCCACCTCTCTCCCGAGGGGCGCGGCGGGCGCGGCGCAGTCGACGCGGGCCCGGGCATCGCGCTCCCTGACGGCGGCGATCTCGAGCCGGGGAGCGCGCGGACGATGCCGGTCGATCCGCGGAAGGGCGACGACTTCGGCCTGAAGCTCGGCTACCAGGTCATGCGCGAGCGCTTGGTCGGGAAGGGGCCGATCGTGCGCTGACGTCTTTCGCGCCGGGCTTGGAAGCAGGCTTGCCGCGCGCGGGCGCTTTCTCATTCGCTCCCGCGCGAAGCGCCGCGAGGTGCGTGGCGAGGAAGCGCCCGGTGTACGAGCTCTTCACGCGCGCGACCGCCTCCGGCGTCCCCTCCGCGACCACGCGTCCGCCGGCTTCGCCCCCCTCGGGGCCGAGGTCGACGATCCAATCGGCGGTGGCGACGACGTCGAGGTTGTGCTCGATGACGACGACGGTGTTTCCGGCGTCGACGAGCTTCTGGAGGATGCCGAGGAGCTTCCGAATGTCCTCGAAGTGGAGCCCCGTCGTCGGCTCGTCGAGCACGTAGAGCGTGTGCCCGCCGCGCGCCCGCCCGAGCTCCTTCGAGAGCTTCACGCGCTGCGCCTCGCCGCCGCTCATCGTCGGCGCCGGCTGGCCGATTTTCATGTAGCCGAGCCCCACGTCGCGCAAGGTTCCGAGGAGCCGCGCGAGCTGGGGGAACGCGGCGAAGAGCTCGAAGCACTCGTCGATGCTCGAATCGAGCACGTCGGCGATGTTCTTCCCCTTGAAGCGAATCGCCAAAGTCTGCTCGTTGTAGCGGCGCTTTTTGCAGACGTCACACGGCACGTACACGTCGGCGAGAAAGTGCATCTCCACCTTCACGACGCCGTCGCCCGAGCACGCCTCGCAGCGGCCGCCCTTCACGTTGAAGCTGAATCGACCGGCGCCGAAGCCGCGCGCGCGCGCCTCGGGGAGCTGGGCGAAGATCTCTCGGATGGCGTCGAAGGCCTTGGTGTACGTGCCGGGGTTCGAGCGCGGCGTGCGACCGATGGGCTGCTGATCGATGGCGATGACCTTCTCGATCGCCGAAACCCCCTCGATGTCGTCGTGCTCGCCCACCGCCTCGGTGCTCCCGTGGAGCCGGCGGGCGAGCGCGGGGAGGAGCGTGTGGCTCACGATCGAGCTCTTGCCCGCGCCGCTCACGCCGGTGACGGCGGTGAGCACGCCCAGGGGGAAGCGCACGTCGACCTTCTTCAGGTTGTGCGAGCGCGCGCCGCGGACCACGATTTCCCCCTTGGGCGAGCGCCGCGAGCTCGGCAAGGCGAAGCGCGCGCGCCCGGCGAGGTACGCGCCGGTGAGGCTCTCTTTGGCGGTGAGGAGCGCTTCGGGAGCTCCCTCGGCCACCACGCGCCCGCCGAGCGCACCGGCGCCGGGGCCGAAGTCGACGACGTGGTCGGCGGCGCGGATCGTCTCTTCGTCGTGCTCCACCACGAGCACCGTGTTCCCCAAGTCGCGGAGGTGGCGGAGCGTGTCCAGGAGGTGCTGGTTGTCGCGCGGGTGGAGGCCGATGCTCGGCTCGTCGAGGACGTAGAGCACGCCCGAGAGCTCGCTCCCCAGCTGGCTCGCCAAGCGAATGCGCTGCGCCTCGCCGCCGGAGAGGGTAGGGACCGAGCGATCGACGGTCAGGTAGTCGAGCCGCACGTCGAGCAGGAAGCGAAGTCGCGCCTCGATCTCGCGGAGCGGCGCCTCGGCGATCTGGCGCTGTGCGGCGTCGAGGGTGAGCGATGTCACGTGAGCGTGGGCCTTGGCCACGGTCATCGAGGTGACTTGGTCGATGCTCGTTCCGTCGATGAAGACGAAGAGGCTCTCTTCGCGGAGCCTTCGCCCGTCGCACGTGTCGCACGGGCGCTCGGCGAGGTAACGCTTGTATTGCTCACGCATCGCCTCGGAGCTCGTCTGCTGGTAGCGGCGGAGGAGCCCAGGGACGACCCCCTCGAACTGCATCCCCCACGTCCCTTGGCTCGAGGACGTGTCGCTCCCCCACGAGACCTTCACCTTGCGCCCCTGGATCCCGAAGAGGATCTCCTTCTGCTTCTCCTTGGGGAGCTTCTTCCACGGCGTGTCGAGGCTCACTTTGCAGGCCTTGGCCACGGCGTCGGCGATGCGGAAGGTCCAGCCCTCGCCGCGCTCCATGGCCGCGGCCCACGGGGCGATGGCCCCTTTGCGGAGCGAGAGCGACGTGTCGGGGACGACGAGCGAAGGGTCGACGTCGAGGCGCGTGCCGAGGCCGTGGCAGCTCGGGCACATGCCGAGCGGGCTGTTGAAGGAGAAGCTCTGGGGCGACAGCTCGGGGAAGCTCCGCCCGCAGCAGGTGCGCGCCTCGCTGTAGACGTGGGAGGTGCCGCGCTCGTCCTCGGCGACGAGCTCACCTTTGCCTTCGCGGAGCGCGAGCTCGACCCCTTCGGTGAGGCGCGTGCGTCCTTCGGCGGCGCGCGCCTCGCCCGGTTCGCCGGCGCGGAGGGGCACGCGATCGATCACGAGATCGAGGTCGTGCTTCTTCTTCTTGTCGATGGGCGGAACTTCGTCCAGGCGGTGCACCTTGCCGTCGAGCCGCACGCGAGCGAAGCCGCGCGAAGCGAGATCGGTGAGGACGTCCTTGAACTCCCCTTTCCGATTTCGTGCGAGCGGCGAAAAGAGCGTGACGTGCTTCCCCCCGAGGTTCGCCAAGTCGCGGGCGACCTCTTCGGCGCTCGAGGGGCGGACCTTCTTCTTGCACTTCGGGCAGCGCTGCTCGCCGACGCGCGCGTAGAGGACGCGGAGGTAGTCGTAGACCTCGGTGATGGTGCCGACGGTCGATCGCGGGTTCCCCGCCGCCGCCTTCTGCTCGATGGCCACGGTGGGCGAGAGCCCGCGGAGGCGCTCCACGTTGGGGCGCTCCATCTGCCCGAGGAATTGGCGCGCGTAGGCGCTGAGCGTCTCGACGTAGCGGCGCTGCCCCTCGGCGTAGAGCGTGTCGAAGGCGAGGCTCGACTTCCCCGAGCCGCTGACGCCGGTGAAGACGACGAGCTTCTGCTTGGGGATGACGAGGTACGGAACGTTCAGATTGTGCTCGCGCGCGCCGGTCACCTCGATGACGTCGAGCGCGGCGGCGCGGGGGCGCGTCGACCTCACGCGTGCTCCGCGGCGGCCTCTCCCGCGCGGACGCCCGAGGCCAAGGCGGCGAGGAAGGTGCGCGGCTGATCGGCCACGAGATCGCCGCCGGCGAAGAGCCCGCGCGGCGCGGCGTGGATCGCGCCCGTCTCGGAGACGAGGAGCCCTGCGCGATCGAAGATCGGGTCGTCGGTGAAGGGGGCGGAGAGGGTCTCGGGTGCGCCGCCGAAGAGCGTCCCCGGCGTGTCGAGCGGCTTGCCGCGCGCGCCGATCGTCCCCGGCGTGACGAGCCCCGTGCGGAACGTCACGCGGGATCGGGAGGGCAGGTCGACCGCGCCGGCCATCGCCGCGCTCGGTTGGTAGACGAGGCCGCCGCCGACGAGACCGCCGAGCGCGAGCACCACCGCGCGCGCGTCGATCTCTTCTCCCGACTCGAGGGTCAAGACGAGCTCGCCCTCGCGCGCGTCGACGCTCGCGCCCCACCCGTGGACGCCGTGCACCCCCGCGGCGCCCAGCGCCCGCTCACGCGCGCGCTCGAACCTCTGGCCGGGCGCGCCGGCGAGGCCGACGATCGCCTCGCCGCAGGGGAGCCCGACCACGCGCGAGAGCTCGGCTGCGAGCGGCCGCGTGACGCCGAGCCACGGCGGCAAGAGCACGCCCACGAAGGTGCCGCGGGCGACGAAGTCTTTGAGGCGCTCGCCGAGCCAAGAGAGCCGCTCGGGATCGTCGTGCCGCTTGGCGATCTCGCCGTCGGGCATGCTGCGCTCTTCGCGCATCCTCAGGATCTGCACGTCGATGGCGGCGAAGGTGAGCCCTCGTGTCTTGGCTTTGCTTGCCTCGCCGAACGAGCGCGCGAGCGCGGTCGCGTCCCAGCCTTGTCGATCGCATCGAGGGACGAGGACCGCCCCTTCGGGAAGCTTCGCCAGATCGAGCAGCGCGCGATCGTGACCGCGCGCGGGCCTCAGCACGCCGGCGGTGGTGGCGAGGAGCGCGCCTCGATCGGGGGTGTCGAAGAGATCGAGAGCGTCGAGCGCCTTCTTCACCGCTTCGTCGAGCGGCGCGATCGGGCGACCGAGCTCCCACGGGTCGTGATCGATCGCGCCGGTGCCGAGCACCGTGGCGCCCGAGCCGCCGCGGACGAGCGTCGTCTTCTTGCCCCGCGCCGCCGCCGCGAGGGCCGCTCCGGTGGCAGCGACGCCCGACCCGATCACGAGGACGTCAGCGTTCACGATCCGCCCCGCGTGCCGAGCGTCGCTTTGATCTGCGCGAGGGCCAGCGCCTCCTGCCGCGCCTGTTCGGGCCCCATGGCCACGATGCGGAGGCGCGCTTGGCGATCGAGGAACTGCCGGGCAAGATCGCGCCCTTCGCGGGGCGAGAGGCCGATCTCCTCGGCGACGATCTGCCCGCAGCGCGCGGCGCAGCGCATGCCTCCGCACGCGCCGAGGCCGAGGCGCGTCCTCCGCGCGACGTCGTCCACGGTGCGCGCCATCTCGCTCGCCACCGCGTGCCGCACCTCCGCCTCGAGCACCGGCTCGCACGCGCACACCACGTGACGCTCCTGCGGGCGCTTCTGCATGCGCGCGAGGATGCGGGCCACGCGCGAGCCGTGACGGTAGACGAGGCGGCGGAGCGCGACGGGGGTGAGCTCCTCGCGCCCGGCGAGGGCGATGGCGTTGGGGACGCGGTCACCGCCGGGGAGTGGCTTCTCGTGCGTGGTGCACTTGCTCGAGGGGGCGAGCTCCTCGGCGATCTTGTCGCTCATCTCTTGCGCGAAGAGGCGGTAGCTCGCGAGCTTGCCGCCGATCATCGAGTAGACGCCGGGCGCGCCGTCGGCGGCGTGGTCGACGATGGCGTGCTCGCGCGAGAGGTGGTCCTCGTTGGGACCGTAGTCGTAGAGCGTCGGTCGCACGCCGACGTACGTGCCGATGGCGCGCGCCTGGCGGATCTGCGGGAACACGTGGGCGATCCCTTGCACGAGGTAGCGCACCTCGTCGCTCGTCGAGGTCACCTCGTCGAGATCGCCGTAGTAGTCGTCGTCGGTCGTGCCGATGACGCTCATGTTCTGCCACGGCTCGAGGAAGATCTGCCGGCCGTCGATGGCTTCGCTGGTGATGGCGTAGTTCGAGAGGCGGCGATCGAAGACGACGTGGATCCCTTTGCCCGGGCGCACGCGCACACGTGAAGAGGGGAGCGCGCCGAGCGCCGCGGTGACTGGGCCCCACGCGCCGGTGGCGTTGATGACCACGTGGGCCCGCGCGCGATGCACGCGCTGGGTGATGCGATCGCGCGCCGTCACGAGGTAGCGCTGCGGCTCGCCCGGTTGGAGGTAGCGCGCGATCGACTCCACCGTCGTGTGAAGGTGCAGGCTCGCGCCGCGCTCGCGCGCGTCGATGGCGTTGAGGACGCAGAGGCGCGCGCCGTCGATGCCCCACTCGTCGAAGGTGACGGCGCCGGTGAAGTCGCCCACCACGCCGGGCTCGAGCTTGTAGAGCTCCGAGGTGTCGAGGCGCGTGTGGAGCTTGCTCCGCTTCAGCGGCTGGTAGTCGTCGTAGGCGCGGAGGTACGCGTCGATGAGCTCGAAGAGGATCTTCCCTTTCACCCCCGCCTTCACCGGCATCAAGAAGGGGATGCGAAAGAGGAGGTGCGGCGCGATCTGCTGGATGTAGCCGGAGTCCCGGCACGAGTCCTTCGTGACCTTGGGGTTCGTGAGCAGGTAGCGCACGCCGCCGTGGATCATCCCGCTCGAGTTGCCGCTCGCGCCGAAGGCCAGGTCGTTCCGCTCGAAGAGCACGACGCGGAGCCCGCGCAGCGCGAGATCGCGCGCCACCCCGCTGCCGTTCACCCCGCCGCCGATGACGACGACGTCGGCCACCTCGTCGGGGGGCGGCCCTTCGTGGATCGGCATGCCCGAGGGCTCGCCGTTCTTCACGGCGCGCGTCCTCGCGGCGGCCTCACGCGTCTTCTGGCCGTCGTACGCCACCGCCCGGGTCATCTACACCCCTACGCGCGGTCGGGCAACCGGAGCAGGGCGTGCACGAGCGGAGCCGCGAGCAGCAGCGTCACCACGATGAGCGCCACGCTGGCCCACGTCCACTCGGCCATGGGGCCCACGCGAAGCAGCGAGAGCGCCATGATCGCGATCCCGCCGACGAGCGCCTCGCGCGAGGGGAAGCGGAAGACGAAGAAGCTCGCCACCACGCCGAGCACGGCGCACAAGACCGCGAGCACCGCTTTCCACGTCCACGGCTGGGGCACGCGCGAGATCCACGCGGCGAGCGCCACGAGGGTCAGCATGCTGAAGGCCAAGAGCGCGACCGAAGCCGCGAACAGGCTCTTCTGGGGGAGGACCGGCCGCACGAAGCCTTCACTTTAGCGCGCGGCGGTCACGTCAGCCGCGGATCCGAATGGCGTAGGCGAGCTTGGCCACGCTCTTCAGCACGTTGGGGACGCGCTTGAAGAGGTTGATCGAAGGGGGGCGCTTCTCCATGACCCGCACCGGGATTTCCTTGATCTTCACCCCGCCGCGGTCGGCGCGGATGACGAGCTCGGAGGCAAAGACGTCCTTGTCCACGAGGCACGCGCGCACGGTGTCGAGGAGCGCGAGCCGCCGGAACGCCTTGAGCCCGTGCGTGTCCGTGCCGCGGAAGCCGAGGACCACGCGGAGCATGCCGGAATACGCCTGGCTCGCCACGTGACGGAGCATGGGGCGATCGTCTTCGGCCCCTTCGGCGAGCTTCGAGCCGATGACGAGATCGGCCTCGCCGGTGCCGAGGATCTCCACCGCGCGGCGGTGAAAGTCGGTGTCGCAGAGGTCGATCTCGTCGCAGAGGACGAGCTCGCCGCGCGCGAGGAGAATTCCCTGCTTCAGCGCCTTGCCGTAGTTCGGCTCGCCGAGGCTCATGATGCGCACTTGGCCGTCGGCGGGGTCGCTGTATTTCGCCGCCAGCTCCTCTCCGATCTCGACGGTGTGATCGCGCGAGCCGTTCTCCGCCAAGATGATCTCGTACGACCACCCGAAGGGCTTGAGACGCTCGCGGAGGTCCACGACCGCGGAGTGCAGGATCCCCTGCTCGTTGTAGACGGGGATGACGATGGAGATGCGCGGGTCGACCATGGAGGGGGCCCCTATTTACCCGGTGCCGGGCGCCTGGCAAAGCAGCTCGTGCGAAGAGGGTCCGGCTCACGGTTGACGCGGCGACGGGAAGTCGTCACAGATGCCAGGCGCCACGAGGGCTCGCACGCCGCGCCCCGCATCACAGGAACTCGAGGGAGAACGTCATGGCCGAAGGTTTGAACAAGGTGCTGCTGCTCGGAAATCTCGGAGCCGATCCCGAGCTGCGCGTCACGCCCGGCGGCCAGGCGGTCTTGAAGCTCCGTCTCGCCACGACCGAGAGCTACCTCGACAAGAGCAACACCCGCCAAGAGCGGACCGAGTGGCACTCGGTCACCGTGTGGGGCAAGCGCGGGGAAGCGCTCGCCAAGATCCTCGCGAAGGGCTCCAGCATCTTCGTCGAAGGGGGCATCCGCACGTCGAGCTACGAAAAAGACGGGGAAAAGCGCTACCGCACCGAGATCGTCGCCAACAACATCATCCTCGCCGGCCGCGGCCGCGGGGGCGAGCGCGGTGACTTCGAGGGCGGCGGTGGCGGCGCTGGTGGGGGCGGCGGCGGTCGCTCTTACGGGGGCGGCGGTGGTGGCGGCGGCGGGGGCGGTGGCGGTGGTCGCCCGGCCCCGGCGCAGGCTCCTGCGCGCGACGAAGCTCCGGCCGACGACTTCGGCGGCGGTGGCTTCGGCGGCGGCGACGACGAAATCCCGTTCTGAGGGGCGGGCGAGGTCAGCGCACGGCGGTCGTGAAGATCGCCTGCGCCGTCAGCGTCCTCCCGCCCGGCGGAATGCGCTTCTCGAGGTGCGGTAGCACGCGCTGCATCGTCGCCTCGAAGGCCTCTTCGCCGAGCTTCTTCCGCATGAGCGCGCAGGGGGCGGTCGCCTTCACGACCAGCTCGAGATAGTGCGCCGCCGAGTCGATCCGCACCGATTGGGTGAAGAGGCTCGTCGCGACGTCGCGGAACCCGGCCGCGCTCATCTCGCGAACGCAGTCTTCTTCCGACTGAAGGTCACCCTTCGCCGGGAGGGGGACCTGCGGGAGGGCTTCGGCCATCGCCTCGAAGCCGATCTGCATGAGGGGCCTTTGCGCAATCGGGGCCCAGGTCGCGATGAGCGCGCGACCGCCCGGCCGAAGCGCGCGGTGCATCTCGGCGAAGGCCCGGGCGCGATCGGGAAAGAAGAAGAACCCGAACATGCAAAACGCGGCGTCGAAGGAGGCGTCGGGCACGGGCAGCGCCTGCGCGTCGGCGACGAGCGCCTCCACGTTCGCGAGCCGTTGCTTCGCGACCTCGCGTTTCAGCTCTTCGATCATCCCCGGTGAGAAGTCGGACGCCGTCACGTGCGCGGCCCTGGCGCTCGCCCTCACCGCCAGCGTGCCCGGACCGGTCGCGATGTCGAGAACGCGGTCCTTCGGCCCCAGCGAAACCAGGCGGAGCGCCTCTTCGGCGTAAGCTCCCCACTGGGCGACGCTCTCGGCGTACGTCGGCGCGACCGTGTCCCACGTCGAAGGGAGCTGTTGCGGGCTCGCTCCGGAGGTAGAAGGAGGGGTCGGTCGCGCCGTCGTGCTGTCGTTCGCCATGCGCCCATCATCCACGAAAACGCGGCCCCGCGGGAACACCCTCCTTGCGCGGCACCCCGTGATTGGCTAGGTTGCGCGACCCCCTTCCTATAGGGCGCACCTCCGGGGGCGCTCGTCCCGGGCGTGAAATTCGCGCCCGGCGTTCCACGGAAGGGCTCTGGAGCATCCCATGCAAGAAGGCATTCACCCCAACTACCCCGCGGCGCGCGTCTCCTGCGCCTGTGGCAACACCTTCGTCACCCGCTCCACGCGCGGTGATTTCCAGGTCGACGTCTGCTCGGCCTGCCACCCCTTCTACACGGGCACGCAGAAGCTCCTCGACACCGCCGGTCGCGTCGATCGCTTCCGCAAGCGCTACGAGCAGAAGAAGCCCGCCGCCGCCAAGAAGGCGGAGGCCGCTGCGCCCGCCGCGCCCGCCGCAGAAGAGACCAAGACCGAGGGCTGAGCCCCGCGTCGGAAGGGTCGCCGCGCCGCGAAGCGAGGCGACCCGTCCGTCGTGTGCGCGCGATGCGCCCGCGAGGTGCCGCGCCTCCGTGACCCCCGTTTTCGTGTGGGGATCGCGCGGGGGGGCGGCGCGCGAGGCTCCGCGTGCTTTATAGTGTCCTCATGTCCTTGATGTCGCAGGACGCCGAGCCGCTGCGCTCCGCGAGCCCCCGTACCGAGCCCGCCCGTCCGTACATCGGCGGTCAAGCGGTCCCCGAGGGGGTCATGATGCGCGCCCCGAAGTCGCTGGCCATCGTCGTAAGGCGGAGGAGCGGCGCGCTCGTCGTGCGCGAGCGGGCGATGAGCGACACGCCGCGCGGTGCGAACAAGATCCCGCTCGTCCGCGGGGTGGCTTCGCTCGTCGAGGCGCTCCGGCTCGGCGCCGAAGCGATGAAGTTCTCCTTCGGTCACCTCGAAGAGGATCTCCTCGCCGAAGAGCGCGAAGAGGCGGAGAAGAAGGCCAAGGCCGCCTCGTCGGCGACGCACCTCCTCTCGATGCTCGGTGCGTGGCTCACCGCCTTCGGCGTCACGTTGTTCACGATGATCACCACCGGCGGCGACGAGCCCGCCATGTCGGCGTCGACGAGCGGCGCCTCGCCGAGCGCATCGAAGGACGCGGGCGCGGCCGACGACGGCAAGCGCGGCGGGCTCACCGGCATGATGCTCGTCGTCACGCTCGTCTTCGTCATCGCCCTGCCGCAAGCGGCGGCGGCGGGGGTGAACCGCATCTTCCACCTGGGCCTCGACGTGCAGGCGCCGCTCTTTCAGGTGCTGACGGGCATCTTCAAGCTCACCGTCGTCATCGGCTACATGCTGGCGATCCGCCGCGCCGAGCTCATTCGCCGGATGTTTCAGTACCACGGCGCCGAGCACAAGACGATCAGCACCTACGAGGCGAACGAAGCGCTCACCGTGGAGAACGCGCGGAAGAAGACGACGCTCCACCCGAGGTGCGGCACCACGTTCCTCGTGATGGTGGCCATCGTCTCGATCCTCGTCTTCACCGGCATCGGATCGTTTCTCCCGCGCATCCACACCGGGAGCGAGATCTTGGACAACGTGATCTTCTTCTTCGAGAAGCTCCCGTTCTTGCCGTTCATCGCCGGCATCACCTTCGAGATCCAGCGCATCTTCGCCCGCTACTTCACCAAGGGGCCGCTCCGCGTCGTGCTCTGGCCTGGCTTTCTCGTGCAGAAGATCACCACCATCGAGCCCGACGACGCGCAGCTCGAAGTGGCGCTCGCTTCGCTCCGCGTCACGCTCTTCCGCCAAGAGGGCGGGGAGTCGGGCGCCGGCGACGACGACGTGACGTTCTCTTCCTTCGCCGCCGTGCTCGAAGCGCCGCATCTCCGGGATGCGAGCGCCCCCGCGGCCGCGGCCTGACGAACATGTTGCCGATCGAGCGACTCGAGCAGCTCTCGAAGAGGTACGTCGAGCTCGACGACCTCATGTGCAATCCGCAGGTCCTCTCGGACAGGCACCAAATCTCCAAGCTCAACAAAGAGCGCAGCGAGCTCGAGCCGCTCATCGGTCAGTTTCGTCGCTACCGCGAGGTCGAGAAGAAGATCCGCGAGGACGAAGAGGCGCTCCAAGATCCCGACTTGCGCGAGCTCGCCGAGCTCGAGCTCCCCGAGCTCCAAGCGGAGAAGGGGGAGCTCGAGAAGACGATTCGTCTCTTGCTCCTCCCGACCGATCCGAACGACCAGAGGAACACCATCCTCGAGATCCGGAGCGGCGAGGGCGGGGAAGAGGCCGCGCTCTTCGCCGCCGATCTCTTTCGCATGTACGCGCGCTTCGCCGAGACCCGCGGCTGGAACGTCGAGGTGCTGAACGTCAGCGAGGCCGCGGCCGGAGGCTACAAAGAGGTCATCGCCCTCATCACCGGCAAAGAGGTGTACTCGCAGCTCCGCTTCGAGGGCGGCGTGCACCGCGTGCAGCGCGTGCCGGCGACCGAGACGCAGGGGCGCATCCACACCTCCACCGCGACGGTGGCGGTGCTCCCCGAGGCCGACGACGTCGACGTGCAGATCGACGAGAAGGATCTCGAGATCTCGATCGCGGCGAGCGGTGGTCCGGGCGGGCAGGGGGTCAACACGACGAACAGCGCCGTGCAGATCCAACACAAGCCGACGGGCATGATCGTCAAATGCCAGGACGAGCGTTCGCAGCTCAAAAACAAGGCGAAGGCGCTCAAGGTCTTGAAGAGCCGTCTCCTCGACATCGAGCGCGAGAAGCAAGAGGCCGCGCTCTCCGCCGAGCGTCGCGGCATGGTCGGCACCGGCGAGCGCAGCCAGAAGATCCGCACCTACAACTATCCGCAGAACCGCGTGACCGATCACCGGATCCGGCTCACGTTGAACAAGCTCGAACGCATCGTCGAAGGCGACCTCGGAGATCTGATCACCGCGCTCCGCACCGAGCGCCAAGCTGCGCTCCTCGCCGCCGCGAGCGGCGAAGCCGTGCCCGTTCGCGCCGGAGGCGACGACGATGACTGACGGCCGCGCCTCCGCGCACGCCCCGCTGGACGTCGAGGCGCTCACGGTGGCGATGACCCTCGCGCCAGGTGTCTACTCGCGCAATCGTCTGTTCCACTTCTTCGACACGCCGCCGGCGCGCGCGGCCCGAAGGCGCGCCGCGCTCCTCCGCGGGCTCGCGCGCCACTTGGCGACACGCGAGGACATCGAGCTCGTCAGCACCGAGCGAGAGGACGGCGGGTTCACCCTCACGTACCGGATTCGTTCGCTGCGCCTCACGCGCACCCTCGACGTCACCGACGTGGAGCGAGCGGTGGTGGCCCACCTCACGGCGCGCGCCGGGGGGGCGGCGGTCCTCGTCTCGCCGCGGGATCGTACCCTCGTCGAAGCGGCCCTTGCCCGACTCGCACCGGCGCTCGCGCTCCCGCGCGCGAGCTACGCGCCGCCCGTGCAGGAGCCGGAGAGCCACGGCGAGTGCACGGAGCACCGGAGCGAAGCGCCTTGAGGTAGCCTCCTCGTCATGGGCTGCCTCTTCTGCAAGATCGTCCAAGGCGAGATCCCTGCGAACATCGCCTACCAGAACGACCACGTGCTGGCGTTCCACGACATCCACCCCGGCGCGCCGACGCACGTCCTCGTCATCCCCAAGAGGCACATCATCGGCGCGCACGAAGCGACGGCCGAAGACGCGGCGCTCCTCGGGGAGATCTTTCTTGCCGCGCGGAACGTCGCCGAACAGCTCGGCCTCGCCGAGAGTGGCTACCGCCTCGTCGTGAACAACGGCAAAGACGCCGGCCAGAGCGTGCTCCACCTGCACATGCACGTGCTCGGTGGCCGCGCGATGGCCTGGCCGCCGGGCTGACGCTCCCCGGCTCTCGTTCGTCGCGCACGCACGACCGCAGGCTGGCGGTCAGCCGAGCTCGCGCGCGATGGCGGCGAGGAGCGCCTCTTCTTGGACGGTGATCTTCGGGTTTCGCGGCGCCTCGAAGGGGGCGCTCCGCGGGCGCATCACCCCCAGGCGGTGCACGCGAAGCCACACGCGTGTGGTGACGGCAAATCGACCGCGGGCGCCGACGACGAGTGCGACGAGATCGGGGCCCACCGCGCGTCGCGGGGCAGGTCGCACCTCGAGCACGCGACCGTCGTGGAGCTTCGCGGTGATGCCGGCGAGGAGCTGATCGGCGGGATCGAGGAACGCGTCGCGGGCGCCGTGGGCCCCTTCGGCGAGCCACGTCGCGAGGTCGAGATCGGCGGGCGCGCTGTCGAGCGCGAGGGTCAGCTCACGCGCGCGGAGATCGCGCTCGAGATCGGCGACGCTCGTGCTCGCGTCCACCTCCACGAGGAGGCTCACTTCGTCCAGGGTGAAGCGCGCTTCGCTCACGAGCCACCTCGCGCGTCTTCGGTGACCGGCTTCGGGTGCGCGTCGTCCACGTAGGGCTCGGGGGTGATGGTGGGGAGGAGCGCGCCTGGGTTCAAGATCCCTTGGGGATCGAAGGCGCGCTTGAGCGCACGCACCACGTCGACTCCGGTGCCGAGCTCGGGACCGAGGCGCGGCGACTTCGACCGCCCCACGCCGTGGTGGTGCGCGAGTGTTCCGCCGGCGGCGACGGCGGCGTCGAGGGCACGCCGCCAGGTGGCGTCGTAGTTCGCTTCGCACGCCGCGTCCCAGCCGAGCGAGCTCGGCTCGACCGTGCGCGCGCCCGTGGGGGTAGTGACCTCGCGCCCGCTCGGCTTCCCGCCGGTGCCGGCGAAAGAAAAGTAGATGCAGCAGCCGTCGGGGTACGGGTGGCTCAAGTGCGCCATGACGAAGACGCTCTCGCCGAGCGCGCGCCTTACGCCGTCGTAGAGCGCGCCGAGCTGCGACCAGCGCGCCGCGACCTCCATCGTGTCGAGGAAGAGCCCGCTGGCGATCGTCGGCGCCTGTCGGTAGCTGACGGAGTAACGGTGCTCGAGCCAGCCGCGCGCCGCCCCCTCGCCCTCGTAGACTCCGCGGAGCCCTTCGAGCATGCGCCGCGCCTCGTCGGCGTCCCGCTCGGGCTTCTCCCCTTCTCCCTCGAAGATGACGACCAGCATCGCACCGCCGAGCGCCTTCGCCCCCGCGCGACTCTCGAGCAGCTCGTTGAACGCCTCGGGGTGACGGAGGAGCGCGCGCAGCGCCGTCGGACCCATGCCCGGCGCCGCGTCGTGCGCGTTCCGCGAGGAGACGCCGCGCCGCGGCTTCTTCACCGCGCCACGCCGCGCGATCATCGCGTCGAACGGATCGTAGAGCCGGCACACCGCGGGTCGAAGCCCCGCTTGGAACATCGCGCGCATGGCTTCCCATCCCGCCTCGGTGGAGGGGAAGGACCACGAACGAAACGCGCGCGCCGAAGGGTAGGGGTGGAGCCGCAGGCGCGCCGAGGTGACGATCGCGAGCGTCCCCTCGCTCCCCACGACGAGGGGGACGAGATCGGGCCCGTTCGCCCGTCGATGCAGCGTGACGACGTCGCCGCGGCCGGTGACGCACTCGAGCGCCACCACCATGTCTTCGATCTTCCCGTAGTAGCCCGAGTTCTGCCCCGCGCTTCGCGCCGCCACCCAGCCGCCCACGGTGCTGCAGAGGATGGACGAAGGAAAATGCCCGAGCGTGAAGCCGTGGCGGTTCAGCGCGTCCTCGAGCGGGAGCCCCATGTGGCCGGCTTCGACGTCGAGGCTCGGCGCGTCGCGATCGAGCGCCCGCCAGCGAGCCATTCGTTTGAGATCGACCACCACGGCGTCTTCGCTCGGCAAGATGCCCGCGCACACGCCGCTCCCCGCGCCGAAGGGGACGAGCGGTATCCTTCGCGCCGCGGCCCACCGCACGAGCGCCGCCACCTCTTCGGTCGAGCGCGGCCACACGATGGCGCGCGGACGATGCTCGGCCACGTTCCCCGCGCGCACCGCCAGGTGATGGCGCGGCCAGAGGTCTCGCGCGTAAGCGACGCGATCGGCGGCGTCGTGGCTCGCGGGGAGCCCCGGGAGCGCGCGCGCCAGATCCTCGAGGAGCGAGGAGGTCATCGCCTCTCTTGTACCAGAGCTCGCGCGGGCGCCTCTCGCCTTCCGCGTCAGGGCTTTCGTTGCCAGAGGATCACGTTGCGATCGGAGATGGTCCCCGGTCCTTCGCCCCCGCCCCAGCCGACCTCGTTGTCCAAGATCGCGAGCTCGCGCGCGTGCGCGACCACCTTGGAGGTCTCGAGGAAGTCGACGGCGACGCTCCGCACCGAGAGCCACCCGTTGTCCTCGTCCCAGATCTCGACGAGGCGAAACTCGTGAGGGAAGTCGGCGATGGCTGCACACTGCATCTCCCAAAACCCGCCGGGGAGCTGGCCGAGCCGGCGGATGCGATGCCCGTGCGCGTGGCCGACCATGTCGAGGATGACCTGGGGGCTCGCGGCGAGGAGCTTCTCCCACGCTTCGGCGGTGAGCGCGTCGGCCTGCGTGGCGCCGCCGACCTCGCCGCCGTCGGTGATGCGATCGGTCGCGTGGTGCGAGGCGAGGATGACGTACTTGCCGTCGGCCTTGGCGCGCGCGAGCTCGGGGACGACGAAGGCGTCGACGTCCGCCTTGTGCACGACCCCCTCGGCGCCGCCTGTCTCGGCCGACGAGTCGATGACGAGAAAGCGGATGGGCGCGTCGCCGACGTCGTACGTGTAATACGCCTTGCCGTGCTGCGCGGCGTAGGTGCCGAGGCCGTGTCCGTGAGGGAGGCTCCTCCCGGTGTCGTTCATCACGCGCGCCATCAAGTCGGCGCGGGTCATCGTGGCGCGCTCGGGATCGGCGGCGACGGTGCCCTGCACGACCGAAGGGCCGCTCTTCGTGTAGACGATGGTGCCGCCGCTCGAGTAGTCGCCGGCGGCTTCGCCGCTCCGCTCGGGGGTCGTGGGGAAGTTCCCTTGCGCGAGCACGTCGTGGTTCCCCGTCACCCACAGCCACGGCACCTTGAGGCCTTCGGGGGTGAAGACGTCTTTGCCGTCGTTGTCCGGGCCGGGGACGGGATCGTCGGGGGTGCCCGAGTCGCACTTGAGCGGCGCGCCGCCGTTGAGGATCGACAGCACCCAGCGGAGCTCGTTCCTCTGCGCGTTGTCGACGTTGTCTCCGCCGAGCAGCACGACGTCCAAGGGCGAGCCTCGATGGATCTCGTTGATGGTGTGCATCACCGCGTCGAGCGTGCGGCACGCGTAGCTCTCCTGCGGGCGGTAGGCGGCGTCGGTCGCGACCGGCTCGTCGAGCGCCACGACGCGGTCGGGCGACTCGTCGTCGGCGAGCTGGAAGTCGGCGGTGTGCACGAAGCGCGTGAGGAGGTGACGGTGCGCGCCCGGGTCGGGCGGCGGGCTGCCGTCGGGGGTGCGATCGACCGGATCTTCGCCGGGCCCGAGCGTGTACTTCCCCCATCCCTCGCCGAGCATCGCGGCCAGGCTGGGCGCGTCGCTCGGCTTCCGTGAGTCGGCGCGCGCCACGCGGGCGCGCGCGGGGACGATCTTCGCCTTGTCGGTCGCCGGGGCGAAGCCGCTCTCCGGTGTCCTTCGCGCGTCGACCTTCTGCGAGCACTCGGTGAGCGGCAGCGAGAGAACGCCGCACGCCGCGAGCACGAGTCCGCCCCGCGCCGAGAGCGACCGCCGCGTGTCTCGCCCGCCCCGCGGCGCTGGCCTCCGCATCCCCATCGAAAGTCGAGTATACCATCCGCCCGATGCCTCCCCCCGCCGCACCCACGGACGCGCCGTTTCCCCCGTCCCGTGGCCCCGAGATCCTCGCCGCCCTGAAGAACGAAGTCCTCGTCTTCGACGGCGCGATGGGGACCCAGCTCTACGAGCGCGGCGTGCTCTACAGCGCGTGCTTCGAGGAGCTCAACGTCTCGCGCCCCGAGCTCGTGCGTCGCGTCCACGAGGACTACCTCCGCGCCGGCGCGCAGGTCATCGAGACCAACACCTTCGGCGCCAACGCCATGCGCCTCGAGAAGCACGGCTTCTCCGGCCGCGTGCGCGAGCTCAACCTCGCCGCCGTGCGCCTCGCGCGCGAAGCGACGGCGGCGTTCGTGCAAGGCAAGCCCGGCCACGTCGAGCCGTTCGTCGCCGGCGCCGTGGGGCCGAGCGGCTACTTCCTCGGCGACGCGATCCAAGCCGACCTCGACAAGGTGCGCGCCTCGCTCCGCGAGCAGGCCGACGCCCTGGTGGAGGCGAAGGTCGACATGATCGTCGTCGAGACGATCCGCCAGCGCGAAGAGCTGCGCGAGGCGCTGCGCGCCGTGGGCGAAGCGGTGAAGGGGACGGGCATCCCGATCCTGGCGTGCGTCTCGCTCGACGAGAACGGGCGCATGGCCGACGGCACCGGCGCGCGTGACGTCGCCGAAGAGATGCAGAAGCTCGGCGCCGCGGCGGTCGGGGTGAATTGCTCCGACGGCCCGCAGCACGTGCTCGCCGCCGTCGAGCAGATGCTGACCCTGGGCATCCCGGTGTGCGCGGTCCCCAACGCCGGTCTGCCTCACCGGGTCGACGAGCGCTTGGTCTACGTCTCCACCCCCGAGTACTTCGGCGTCTACGCGCGCCGCATGTTCAAGCTCGGCGTCCGCGCCGTGGGCGGCTGTTGCGGGACGACGCCCGAGCACGTGCGCCGCATCGCCGCGGCGGCGCGCATGGCCGGCGCTTCGCGCGAGTCCGAGATCGACGTCGCGACCTACCCGGGTGACCAGGACAGCATGCGCGTCGAGGCCGCGGCGCTCTCCGGTGTCCGCGTCGTTCCTTTCCCCGAGAAGAGCGCGCTCGCCGCCAAGATCGGGCGCGAGTTCGTCGTCTCGGTGGAGGTGAACCCGCCCATCGGCCTCGATCCGACGAAGGCGGTCAACGCCGCGCGCATGCTCAAGGCCGGCGGAGTGCACGTCATCAACATCGCCGACGGCGCGCGCGCGCAGGCGCGCATGTCGAACCTCGCCATGGCCACGCGCATCCAGCGTGAGGTCGGGATGGAGACGATCCTCCACGTGTGCGGGCGCGACCGCAACTTGCTCGGCACGCTGGCGCACCTCCTCGGCGCGCACGATCTCGGGCTGAAGAACCTCGTCATCATCACCGGCGACCCACCGAAGATGGGCGACTTCCCCGACGCGAGCCCGGTCTACGACCTCGACTCGATCGGCATGCTCAAGCTCGCTTCGCGCTTGAACCACGGCATCGATCCCGCCGGTAAGCCGCTCGGCGGCGTCACGAGCTTCCTCCTCGCGACCGGCGCCGAGCCGGCGGCGCTCAACTACGCGCGCGAGCTCACGCGGCTTCGTCAGAAGAAGGAGGCCGGCGCCGAGATCGTCATGACCCAACCGGTCTACGATCCCGACGTCCTCGAGCGCTTCCTCACCGACATCGCGCCCTTGGGGATGCCGGTGCTCGTGGGGCTCCTCCCGCTCGCCAGCTACCGCAACGCCGAGTTCCTCCACAACGAAGTGCCGGGCATGCAGGTGCCCGAGTCGGTGCGCGAGCGTATGCGCAAAGCCGGCGGCGGCCCGCAGGGGCGCAAAGAGGGGGTCGCCATCGCCCGCGAGATGCTCGCCGCGGTGCGAGACAAGGTGGCGGGCGCTTACGTGATGCCGCCGCTCGAGCGCTACGATCTCGCGCTCGAGGTCATCGACGGCTTCTTGGGCCCCGTCGGAGCCTCCGCGCCCGAGGCCGCCGCGCGATGAGCTTCTGCGGGCCGTGGCCCGAGTCGCAAAGAGGCGCGCGCGCACGTCGCTCGTGGCGCGCGCTCCTCTTCGCTCCCCTCCTTCTCCTCGCGCCGGGCTGCCAGCGCGCGTGCGGCGGTCCTTCGCGGATCGCCACCGACGCCGCGGTCGACGCCGGCCCCCCCGCCGACGGCGGCATCGCCGCTACACGCTGCCACGCCGTGGGGCGCGACCTCGCGCTCGGCGCCGGGCCCGACACGCTCGTCGGTGAAGCGGTGGCCGACGCCAAGACGATCTACGTCGGGCTCCTTCGACGCGGCGCGAAGGGGCGCATGGCCAGCGTCGCGGTCGTGCCGCTGGACCTCGCGAGCCCCCCGCGGTTCGTCGATCTCGGACCGGCGCGTGGCGACGATCCCGCGCCGCATCCCTTCCTCCTCGGTGGCGAAGCGCACGTCGCCTACTACGACGGCGAGAAGCCGGACGGCGGTGCTCCCCGCGCCGGGCGCGACCTTCTCGTCGCACGTGTGCAAGATGCACATGTTCGTGCGCGCATCCCGCAGCCCGAGGACGAGTCGCTGGCCTTCGACGTGGCGACGAGCGGCGCGGGGGCGGTCCTCGTGTGGGACGACGACGACGCCATCGTCGCCGAAGCGATCGACGTGACCACGCCACGCGCCGCGGCGGACGCGGGCACGCGCCTCGGTGTGGTGGCTCCGGGGACGGACGTGGACGTGTTCGCGCCGCGCGTCGTACCGCGCGCCAGCGGCGGGTATTGGGTCGCTTGGCTCGCGCGGAAGCCCGAGCCGGAGGAGGACGGCGCCGAGCCGCCGCTCGAAGGGGCCGGCGAGGTGCGCTCCTTCACGTGGATCGACGTCGTCGCGATCGACGAGCATGGCGCGCGGGTGGGACAGGCGCAGCACGCCACGTCGGCGCACGGTCACGTGAGCGGCTTCGATCTGACCTCGGGGCCGGGCGCGGCGTGGCTCGTGGCCGCCAGCGGCGAGGAGACGCGCGAAGGCGAGGGGGGCCGCCTCTTGGTCGGCGAGCTCTTTCAAGACAAGCCCGACGGTCCGCTCGCGGCGCTCACCGCGGTCGTCGGCGCGGTCGGGCGCGGCGCCCCCGATGCGCTCCTCCTCCCTGGGGGCGCCAGTCTCGTGGGCTACGTCGACGTCCAAGAGCACGCGCGGCTCCTCCCCGTCGCGGCTCCGAGCGGGCCGCCCGGCGACCTGCGCCCAAGCGCCGAGCCCTGGCTCGAGGGGGGAAGGCTCCTCCTCGCGGTCCCCCCGGGGCCCACCGTCCTCGCGCTCGTCCCCGCCGCCTCCGAGGCCCTCGTCGGAGACGCCGGCACGGCAATCCCCCCGTCGGGCGCCATTTCCGAGGCTTTGTCGGCCGAACCGGTATTCCGGCGGGTCGACTGCAATTGACCGGGGGCCCGTTGAATCGAGATCAGGGTTCGATTAGGTTCTTCCACGTGCAAGACCCGTACGCCGAGCCGAGGGGGAACGAACCTGCCGCTCGACGTGCACCCGCCGGGGCCCATAGCTCAATCGGTCAGAGCCCCCGGCTCATAACCGGGCTGTTCCTGGTTCGAACCCAGGTGGGCCCACTCCCTTCACGCTCCAGCGGCCCTTTGCGGCGCCGTCGGGGCGTCGCGTCGTGCGTCGTCTCCCCCTTGGAAAGAGGAGTCTCAGCTTGAGTAGCATCGAAGACCAGATTCGTTCGCTGGAGGAGCTCGCCACGATCGACGCCGCCCTCCGGATCCTCGAAGACGAGCTGTCGCAGGAGCGAGGAACGCTGAGCACCCTGAAGGGGAGCCTCCAGCGCGTGGACGAGAAGCTCAAGACCGACCGGACCCACGTGGCCTCGCTCGACAAGATGCGGACCGACCTCATGAACGAGGTCCGCAACATGATGCAGCAGGTGGAGCACTCGCGAGAGAAGCTCAATCGCTCGCGCAACGAGCGCGAGTCGAACGCCGCCCAGCGCGAGCTCGAGGAGCTCCGCAAGCTGCTCCGCGATCGCGAAGAAGAGATCGGCAAGCTCACCACCGAGGCCGACGCCTCGCGCCTGCAGATCGAGACGACCGAGGCCGAAGAGAAGCAGCTCAAGGAGCAACTCGGCGCGAGCGAGGGGGACATCAACTCCAAGCTCGGGTCGGTCGGTGCCGAGAAAGAGAAGCGCCTCGCCGAGCGTGAAGCCGCGGTGAAGAAGCTCCCCCCCGCGCTCTACCGTCGCTACGACATGATCCGGGGCAAGCGCGGGACGGGCATCGCCCAGACCACCGACGGCACGTGCAAGGCCTGCAACATGGCGCTGCCGCCGCAGCTCTTTCACCGCCTGCGTCGTGAGCCGCTCATCGACCAGTGCCCGTCGTGCAACCGCATCATCTACTTCGTCGCGCCGCCCCCCGCCGAGCCGAAGGGGTAAAGCGAGTACCTCGTGAAATCCTGCCCCCAGTGCCAGCGCGTCTATCCGAACGACGCAGGCTTTTGCCCGGCGGACGGGACCGGTCTCGTCTTCACGAGCATGGTCCCCATCGCCAAGAGCGACGATCCGCGCATCGGGCAGCGTCTCGCCGGCCGGTACGAGATCCGTCGCGTGGTCGCCGACGGCGGCATGGGGCGCGTGTACGAGGGGGTCGACAAGCAGACCGACACCCGCATCGCCGTGAAGGTCCTCCACGACGACGTCGCGCGTGACGACGTCTCGCTCGAGCGCTTCAAGCGCGAGTTCGCCATCAGCTCGAGCCTGCCGCACGACTACATCGTCAACGTCTTGGACTTCCAACAAGACGCGCAGAACGGCGTGTGGCTCCTGGTGATGGAGTTCCTCGACGGCGAAGAGCTCCGCGTGGTGCTGAAGCGCGAGAAGCAGATCCCGCCCGAGCGCCTCATTCGCATGCTCTCGCAGTCGGCCATCGCCCTCGACGCCGCGCACGCGACGAACTTCGTCCACCGCGACTTGAAGCCCGACAACCTCTTCCTCTGCGGCACGCGCGAGGGGGACATCGTCAAGGTGCTCGACTTCGGATCGGTGAAGGACAAGAACACCGACGCCAAGAAGCTGACCGTGCTCGGCACGACGATCGGCTCGCCGTACTACATGGCGCCGGAGCAAGCGCAGGGGCTCGACACGCTCGACGCCCGCGCCGACGTCTTCGCGCTCGCCGCCATCGCCTACGAGTGCATCGTCGGCACCGTGCCGTTCCCCGGGAACAACGGCCCGTCGATCCTCCTCGCCATCCTCACGAAGGACGCCGATCCGCCGACCACCGCCGGTCAAGGCAAGTCGGCGTTCCCCATTCCTCCGGCGCTCGACGACGTGATGGAAGAGGCGCTGGCGAAGAACCCCAACATCCGCACGCAAAGCGTGGGGCTCTTGGCCGACGCGGTCGGTCGCGCCTACGGGCTCGACGGCGATCACCGTCAATGGGCGACGACGCCCCAAGCCGTGCTCGCGCAGAAGGTGGCCGAGGCTCGCCCCCGTACGATGCAGAAGAAGGTCGGCGCGCTCGAAGCTGCGGTGGACCCTTTCGCCGCGCCTCCCCCCGGCGCCGGCGCTCCGATGAGCGGCGGTTACGGCGGCGGCGGTGGCTACGCGCCGCAGCCGGGCGGCTACGCGCCGCAAGGTGGCTACGCCCCCGCGGGCGGCGCACCCGACTACGCGCGCAACATGGATCGCGCCTTCTCCGCCGTGCAACGCGACGGCTACGAGAGCGCGGCCGGTGTCCCCGCGTCACGCCCGGCGTGGCTCGTGCCGGCGATCGTCGGCTTCGCCGCGCTCGTCGTCGGCGGGGGCCTCGCGCTCGTGTTCGCCCTCGGTCACTGACGACCCGTCTCGTCAGCGGCGCCGTCGCGCGCAATCAGTCGGTCGCCGCGTCGTCCGCGTCCGTCTTGCACGCCAGAGGGCGCTGCGGGAGATGGCGGTCGATGGCCTTCTTCACGCAGCCCGAGCCGAGCGGGCACGCGCCGGCGTCGGGGCCGAAGCAGCTCGTGTCGACGTCGCTCAGCACCGCGTCGGAGTAGACGACGAG
>CAZHHD010000041.1:0-56164 GCA_964531795.1 uncultured Polyangiaceae bacterium
AGCTCGCCGAAGGCGACGCGGGGGAGTCTCATCGCGAAGCGATGAGGGGGTTCGCCAGAACCCCACCAGGGTGGCTAGGGGCCCGAGTCGAACGTTCGTCGGCATGCCGACGAACTTCAGACTCGGGACACTACCCGCTCAGTTCCCTTCGACGGCGATGCCGATCTGCCGTCGCACCTTCGCGTAGCGATCGCTCGTCACGAAGACGAGGAGGTCGTCCATGCGCTCCTGGAGGTGCGCGGCGTCCTCGAGCTCCAAGACCTTCTCCGCCGCCTTCAGGTCGTTGGCGAGGAGCAGCCCGGCGCGCGTCGCCGTCTTGTGCACGGCGCCGGCCCAGCGGTGGAGGTTGGCGCGGCCGCCGTCCTCGACGAAGCGGAGGAAGTGCCCGCGCAGCCGGTCGACGGCGTTGGCGTCGAGGATCGGCTCGATCGCCTTGGCGATGGGGACGACGATCTGCTTCACGTTGGCGGCCAGCGGAAGCCCGGGGTTCCCGATGCTGAGCGCCGCCAAGAAGATCTCCTCGAGGTCTTTGATGTTCGGCACGAGGAGCCGCGCGAAGTGCTCCTCGCGGTGATACGCGAGGTGCTTGCCGGCGAGGAACGCGAGCTCGAACGTGCTTCGGCCGGAGAGCGCCTGCGCACCCAGCTTGGCCACCGGCGGCACCGCCGGCACCATCTCCACCGTCCCCGCATAGTCGGGATCGACGTAGAGCTGCGGCGACGACATGCCGACGATGGCCGCGGCCCAGGAGAAGCACCGCACGGCCTGCACGGTCGACGTCGCCGGATCTTGCCGACGCGTGACGTCGAGCTTGGGGAGCTGCTTGTCGCGTCGCAAAGCCGAGAGGCGGCCGAGGAGCACCGCCGGGGCGACGACCGCGAAGATCTCGCCGGTGAGCGGCTCCTCTTCGGGGTGGAAGAGGAGCTTGGTCCAGCCGTCGTGCGAGAGCGCGAGCTTGGGCTTGATGAGCGCCGTCGTGCGGTGCTCGACGAAGCACGCGCGCTCCTGCTCGTTGGCCTTGCCGAGGTAGGAGAGCGCCGAGGCGACGCACCACTTCCGGTCGAGATCGCCGGTCTTCTCATAGGCGCGGTAGAGCGCGTGGAGGCTCCCCTCGTCACGCGGATCATGGCGGAGCGCGCGCTGGAGCTCGAGCGGGTCGTCCTCCGGCACCGCCTTGCCGGGGGTGGCCGGCGCGGACATGTCGGTGAGATCGACGTCGACCGCGACGTTGGAGCGCGCCTCTTCGAGTGCGTGCTCGAGCTCCACCACGCGCGACTCGAGGAACTTGATGCGGCGCTCGAGCGCCATCGTCCGCTGATCGGTCGCCGGCTCGAGCGGCACGAGCGACGCCTCGGGGAGCGCCTCGTCGGCCATCTCGCGGATGGTGACCTTGTTCTTCGCCTCGTAGGCCGCCTGGAGCGCCTCCTCGAGACGGCGAAGGCGCATGCGATCGAGGCCGAGCTTGTCGGCCATCTTGTCGAGCTGCGCGCGCTCTTCGAGGGTGATGACACCGTCCTCGATCACGTCGGCGAAGAGCTCTTCGTAGCAAGCCTCGAGCTTGCCGAGCCTCAAGTTGCCGGTGACCTCGCCGCGCTCGAAACTTGCTCCGTGCTCGAAGGCGCTCTCGTCGCTCATGCTTTCGATGTTCGCACGCCGGAGGAGCGCTTCGGAGGGGTTTTTCGCCCGGGAAATCTCAGCCTTGGGCGGGCGGCCGGACGCTCGGCCCACGGGGGTCGACCCGCGAAATCTCGGTCCCGCGCTGGGTGATGAGGCGCGCGCCGCGCCGGTAGGTGACGTAGGACCAGGCCCACGTGAGCATCACGGCGACGCGGTTCCGGAAGCCGATGAGAAACCACAGGTGGACGGTGAGCCAGGCGAGCCACGCGAGGAGGCCGCTCAGGTTCATCCCTCGCGCCGAGGCGACCGCGCGCGAGCGGCCGATCGTGGCCATGCTCCCCTTGTCGAAGTAGTGGAAGGTGCCGCGCGTCGCCCCCGAGAGCGTGTCGCGAATGCAGCGGGCGACGAAGCGCGCCTGTTGCATCGCCACCGGGCTCACGCCGGGGAGCGGCTTGCCGTCGTCGCCCAGCGCGGACGCGGCGTCGCCGATGACGAACGCCTCGGGATGACCGGGGAGCGACATGTCCTTCTCGACGAGGACGCGCCCTCCGCGATCGAGCGGGACGCGGAGCGTCTCGACGATGCGCGCCGCGCGCACCCCCGCGGCCCAAAGCACCGTCGCCGACGCGATGCGCTCGCCGCCGAGCGCGACCCCCTCGGCGTCGATGTCGGTCACGCGCTGCCCCGTCTTCACTTCGACCTCGAGCTCCTCGAGCTGCTCCACGGCCGAACGCGAGAGCTCGGGCGGGAAGCTCGGCAAGATGCGGTCTCCCCCTTCGAGCAAGAGGACCCGCGTGTGCCGCGGATCGATCGATCGAAAATCACGCGCGAGCACGTGGCGCGCGAGCTCGGCCACCGCGCCGGCGAGCTCGACGCCCGTCGGCCCACCGCCGATCACGACGAACGTGAGAAGACGCGGCGCCTCTTCGGGGGCGCGCTCGGCCCGCTCGAAGGCGGTGAGCACGCGACGGCGAATCTCGATCGCGTCCTCCAGCGACTTGAGCCCCGGCGCGAACGCCTCCCACGCCGCGTGGCCGAAGTAGTCGGTCTTGGCCCCGGTCGCGAGGACGAGGAAATCGTACGCGTGCGTCGCCACGTCGGTGACGACGCGGCGCTCGGCGAGGTCGACACGCGTCACCTCTTCGAGGAGCACCGTCACGTTCTCCTGCTCGGCGAGGATCGACCGCGTGGGGGAAGCGATGTCCGCCGGCGAGAGCCCGGCCATCGCCACTTGGTAGAGGAGCGGCTGAAAGAGGTGGTGGTTCGTCCGATCGAGGACCGTGACCTTCACCTTCGCGCGCGCCAAAGATTGCGCGAGCGTGAGCCCGCCGAAGCCCGCGCCGACGACGAGGACGTGCGGAACGCTCATACGGCGATCCTAGGGTCGATTTCGCGCGAGGGGCGGCCCCCCGCGCGTCCGCGCCCTCAGAAGCCGACTTGGAGGCCGAGCTCGGGCTGGAGCGACGGGAGGAAGGTCCCCGTGCCGCCGAACGCGAGGTTCAACTTGAGCGGCGAGAGCATGATGGCGAAGCGGCGCGGCACGGGGGCGAAGCGGATACCGCCGCCCACCGAGACGAAGAACGGCCCGGCGCTCTGCCACGCTTGCACCGTCTTGTTGGTCCCCGCTTCGTTCACCGGGACGTCGACTTCGGCGTCCCACTCGCTCGCGCCGACGGCGCCGAAGGCGTAGGGGGCGAACTTGTTGGCGAGCGCCATCTTGCCGAAGAGGTACGTGAAGCGCCCCTCGACGTGCACCGGCGTGATGTGCGAATGGCCGTCCTGCTGCGAGGCCGATCCGGGGTAGCCCTTGAGCGCGAGGCCGAGGCGGCCGCCGATCAAGATGTTCGGCGTGACGCCGTAGTCGAACGAGAGCCACGCGCGGATGTTGCCGAGGGCCGGGCCGCCGTTGATGCTGCCGGCCTTGCCCGCCGCGAGCCCCTTGTTCTGCGCGCCTTTGTCGTCACGCGAGGGGTAGTCGGAGCCGTCGCTGTTCGTGCAGTAAAAGCCGTCGGTGATGGGGACCGCGGTCTTGTCGTCGAGCTTGCAGACGTCGTTCCCCGAGCCGACGAAGATGAGGTCGATGCCGCCGCCGGCGCCGATCCAGATCTTCGAGTACGGGGTCTTGTCAGCGGGCGCGGTGCACTTCGAGTTCTCGCACTTGCCGCTCTTGCACTCGTTCCCCTCTTCGCACTCGGCCCCTTCGGCCTTGTCGCCGGTGTCGGGCTCGCCGCCGCCGGAGACCTCGCCGCCTCCGCCCTTCTTGGCGCAGGGGAAGCCGGGGGGGCAATCGCCGGTGTCGGCGCACTGCGTGGGGGCCGCTTGGCCAGGGAGGTGCGGCGCCTCGCCGTCGATCTTCGCCTTGAGCGGGACCGAGTAGGGGTTGTTGCGGTCGCCCGCGGTCGCGACCGGGTCGTTGTCCGCGTTGAAGCCCTGGATGTAGTACTGGAGCGAGCCCTGCTGCGCGACGTCGGCGCAGGGGACGTTGGCCCCCCAGCCGTTGCCGACCTTCTGGAGCTCGAGGGGCTTCCACTCGGTCATCCCGAAGCCCTTGTAGCGAACCATCACCTTCACGATGGTCTCGGTGCCGCCGTACTCGACGTAGATCGGCACCGGCGTGCGAATCTGCTGCTCGGCGACCGGCGTGTGCGTGAAGTCGCCCGAGGGCTCGCCGCCGCCGCCGCCACCACCCGCGCCGCCACCACCGCCGCCGCCCTTGGCCGCCTTCTTCTTGGCATCGGCGAACGCTGCCTCGATCTCCTTCGTCTTCACGTCCGGATCGAGCGCGATCTTCGGATCGGCGACGAGCGCTTGGACGAACTGCGCCGTCCCCTTGTCCTTGTCGTTGAGCCCGCCGACGAGCACCACGCCGAGGTCGCGGTGAAGGAGCGCGCGCGTCTGCGGGGAGCACTTCCCCTCGCACATCGCGACGGCCTTGTTGAGCTTGTCCTGCGCCTTGTCGAAGTCGGTGGCGAGGTAATCCTCTTCCATCGCCTTCTTGTCGAGCGCGCGCGCAGCGGCGTCGGGACCGGCCGCGAAGGCACGCGGCGCCACCAAGAGGAGAGCTACGGCGCAGAGCAGCGAGAGGAGCGCAGATCGAGCGGTTCGCACGCCTGCGACATACAACGAAAGCCAGGAAAAGTGGGCCAATTTGTACCCGAGGGCTGGAAATCTGAACCCTGTTCGTATGGCCCGTCGCACGAGCCGGGCGCGATTCTTCGGACGATGCGCCTCGCGCGGCCCCGAGGGTGGCCCGGGGGACGTCGATCGAGCCGGGAAGGAGACGGGAAAGATAGGCGGCGTCGCCGACCCGAGGGGGCGACGCGGGCCCTTCGCGCGTCGCCGCTATTGGGCTTCGGTGCGAATGAACTGCACGCGACGGTTCAGCGCACGGTTCTTCTCGTTCGTGTTGGGGACGATGGGCTGGGTCATGCCGTAGCCCTTGGGGACCAGGCGCGCGTCCTCGATGCCGTGGTCGGTGAGGTACTTCTTCACGCTCTCGGCGCGCGACTGGGAGAGCTTCTGGTTGTAGGCGGCGTTGCCGACGTTGTCGGTGTGCCCTTGGATCTCGAGCTTGATCTTCGGGTTGTCGCGAAGAACATCGCGCACGGCGTCGAGCGTGGGGAAGCTGTCGCTCTTGATGCCCGCCTTGTTGAACTCGAAGTGGATCTGCTGCGTGATGCGGATCTCGTGCGCCGTCACCACGACGAGGCCCGGGCAACCGGGCTTCGCGCCGCCGGGCTGGCCGGGGGTGTTGGGGCAGAAGTCGTCGACGTCGAGGACCGAGTCCTTGTCGTTGTCGGTGTCGGGGCAGCCGTCGGTGTCCTCGAAGCCGTCCATGTCCTCGGGCTCGTTCGGGCACTTGTCCGAGACGTCGAGGATGCCGTCGGCGTCGTTGTCGGGATCGGGGCAGCCGTCGGCGTCGAGGTAGCCGTCCTTGTCCTCGGGATCCGTCGGGCACGTATCCATCGAGTCGGTGACGCCGTCGTTGTCGGTGTCGGGATCGTCGGGGCAGCCGTCTTCGTCCTGGAACGTGTTCCAGGTCTCGGGCTTGTCGGGGCACTTGTCGACCGCGTCGGCGTACCCGTCGCCGTCACGATCGCCGGCGGTGGGCTTGGCGTGCGGGCCTTCGGCGCAGCGATCGGGCGGGCTGTTCTTCAGCGCGGCGTGGGCGTTGGGCTCGGCGATGGCGAGGTGCTTCTCGGCCTCGGACATCTCCCCTTGGTCGAGATCCACCGCGGCGAAGTGAAGGTGCGCTCGCGCGAGGGCGAGCTCGCGCGGGGCGCATTGGATCGCGCCGTTCTTCTCCGCCGAATCGACGATCTGCGTGAGCCCGTCGACGCGACCGCGCATGACCGACCCCTGCGCGCACGCGCCGAGCCCCGCGATCGCGAAGACGGCGAGAACCGCGCGGGCGCCGTGACGCAGGGTCACGGCTTCTCCGCCTTGGCGCGCTTCGCCCGGGCGACGTCGATGGCCTTCTGCGCGTAGGTGTCGGCGACCTCGGCGTAGTCGGCGGCGTCGGAGTAGCTCGCCTCGCTCGCCTCGACCTGCGCTTGGGTGAGGTGCTCCTTCGCGTAGGTGTACTCGTAGGGCGCGAGCTTCTCGGCGCCGAGGGTGCGGGCCTCTTCGAGCTTGGACGACGCGCCTGTCGCCTCGACGGCGTAGTACACGCCGCCGCAGCCGCTCGCGCCGAGCGCGAAAGCCGCGAGGACGGCCGCTCGGGCCACCCGCGTCGCGCGCACAAAAGCCATCCCGCCCATGCTCGAGCCCACGCTAGCGTCGCGCCGACGGCGTGGTCAAGCGCACCGGGCGGGGCCGCTAGACGCGGCGGAAGACCCCGACCACCACCCCGAGGAGCATGGTCGGGCGGAAGTCGACGGCGCGCACCAAGATGGGGGCCATGGTCTTGTTCGCCGGCTGGAAGCGGACGTAGTCCTTCTCCGGGAAGTAGTACTTCACCGTGGCTTCGTCGCCGATGAGGGCCACCACGATGTCGCCGCGCGTCGCCGTCGGCTGCTTCTTCACGAAGATGTAGTCGCCGGAGAGGATGCCGGCGTCGATCATCGAATCGCCGTGGACCTTGAGGCCGAAGACCTCTTTGCCGCCGCGGAGGAGGCCGCGGTCGATCTTCACCGTGTCGATGACCTGTTCTTCGGCGTAGAGCGGGAGACCCGCCGCCACGCGCCCGAGGATCTGCACGTCCATGAAGTCGTCGTCGGACGTCTGCCCGAAGTCGGCGTGGATGACCGAACCGCCGTTCGAGCCGTTCAGCCCCGGGAGCTCCGGGGTCGTGCCGCGCTGGGGCTCGTTGTTCGGCGAGATGGGGCGGAGCGCGCGCGACTTCATGTCCTCGCGGCGGAGGTACCCCTTGCGCTCGAGGGCGCGGAGGTGATCGTTCACGCCGTTGGTCGAGCGGATCCCCATGCGGGCGCCGATCTCGCGGAGCGTCGGCGGATAGCCGCGATCGGCGATCGACTGCCGGATGAAGTCCAGGACCATCTGCTGCCGCTGCGTCAGGCCTACCATGGTTCGCCAAGGCTACTGAACGCCCGTTACCCCGTCAACATTTTGGGTAACGTTTGTGGAGAGCCTCGGGAAAAGCCTGTGGAAAGCGCCGTTCGGTGCACGATCGCCGAGCCCCGCCGCGAGCCGTCCGGCCCCCCCTGCGCGCGCGCGCAACTCGTCACCCGCACCCCGCACGAGCAGTGGTCGGACGTTGCCTCTCGGAGGAGGCGTCGTGGCACTTCGTGGAGAAGCGCGGCCGCGCCGACGTCGAGGCGCGTCCGGCGGCGCGCGCCAGCTACTTCGAGAGCTTCGCGTAGATCGCGCCGTCGAACGGATCGCCGTGGCACGTCTCGCAGTTGTGCTCTTTGCCGTCCTTGCGCTTCACCTTGGCGACGAAGTTCTTGTCCATCCAGTCGGACAGCGCCTTCTTGTCGTGGCGATCGAGGAGCTGCTTTCTGCCTTGGTGGCAGGAGTCGCAGTAGACGAGCGAGCCGTCGTCCATCGAGAGCTTCCGAACGAACTCGTCCCAGTTGTAGGTCGCGATCTTCTTCATCGGCGTGGGGGCCGCGAAGTCGCCTTCGTTGTGGCAGTCGCTGCATTTCACCCCCATCGCCTTGGTGAAGGTGCGCATGACCTTGCGGAGCTTGTCGGGCTCGAGCTTGTTCAGCGGGGGGAGGTTCTTCGGGTCGAGGCCGAGCGCCTTCAGATCGGCTTCCATCGCCGAAGCGACGATCGGCTTCATGGGTCCGGCGAACGCGCCGCCGGGCGCGGGGCTCGGCGCAGCGGCCGAAGAGGCCGAAGGCGCGGGGGCGCCGCCGTCGGTCATGGGCGCGGCGCTGGGGGCTTCGGTCGGCGCGCCGCCGGCCGGGGACTTGGCTTCGCTGGGGGCCCCGCCGCACGCGGCGAAGGCGGCGACGAGCAGCGCGGGGGCCAGGGCGAGCGCACCACGCATCGGCGCGTGGGAGCGAGAGGTCGCGGCCATGTTCAGAACTTTCCCGAGGTGGAGAGGAACGTGAGCTTCTCGTTGGTCTCGCGGAGGCGCGCGTTCAAGACGCGCACGAGGCTCCAGAGCACCTCGAAGGCCAGGTCCTTGTGGAGGAACAACAGATCGTCGAACGCGTCTTTGGCGATGACGAGCAAGCGGCAGCGCTCGTGTGCGCGCGCGTCGGCCGAGCGCGGCACTTCGTCGACGAGCGCCATCTCGCCGAAGACCTCGCCCGCGCCGAGCACCGCGAGCGCTTCTTCGCCCATGCCCGCCACCTCGCGCGAGATGCGGACCTTCCCTTCGAGGATGATGAAGAGCTTGTCGCCCGGATCCCCGTAGGCAAAAATTCGCGTGCCGGTCGCGTGCGACTCTTCGGTCGTCACTTGCGCGAGGAGCGAGAGCGCCTCGCGCGTGAGGCCGTCGAAGAACGCCACCTTGGCGAGCTGCGCTTCGCGCTCGCTGAGCTGGGCTTCGCGCGCGGTGGGTTCGGGCACGGTCACGACGTCAGTGGTCGCCGTTGGCCGCGAGCCAGCGCTCGGCCTCGAGCGCCGCCATGCAGCCCGAGCCCGCGGCGGTGACCGCCTGGCGGTAGACGAAGTCCTGCACGTCGCCGGCGGCGAACACGCCGGGGACGCTGGTCTGCGCGGTGCCGGGCTTCGTGCGGATGTAGCCGTTGTCGTGGAGATCGAGCTGGCCGGTGAAGAGATCCGTGTTCGGCGTGTGGCCGATGGCGACGAAGAAGCCGGTCACGGGGACGTCGGTCGTCTTCCCCGTCTTCAGGTTCTTCACGCGCGCACCGGTGACCTCGCCCTTCGAGACGTCGAGCACCTCTTCGATGCCCGAGTCGTACATGACCTTGATCTTCGGGTTCTTGAAGACGCGCTCTTGCATCGTCTTGCTCGCGCGGAACTCGCTCCGGCGGTGGACGAGCGTGACCGAGCTGCAGAGCCCCGAGAGGTACATGGACTCTTCCATCGCGGTGTCGCCACCGCCGATGACCATGACGTCTTGCCCGCGGAAGAATGCGCCGTCGCACACGGCGCAGGCGGAGACGCCCTTCCCTTTGAGCGCGTGCTCGGAGTCGATGCCGAGCCACTTGGCCTGCGCGCCGGTGGCGATGATGAGCGTCTCGGCGAGGTACTCCACGTTGTCGTCGCCGGCCCACACGCGGAACGGGCGCTTGGAGAGGTCGACCTTGTTCACGTCCTCGGTCTTGATCTCGACGCCCTGGTTCACCGACTGATCGCGGAACGCCTTCATGAGGTCGGGGCCGGCGATCTTCTCGGGGAAGCCCGGGTAGTTCTCGACGTCGTTGGTGATCATGAGCTGGCCGCCGGGGATCCCGCCGCGGACCATGCCTTCGAACATCAGGGGCTTCAGGTTCGCGCGCGCGGCGTAGATGCCCGCGGTGTGACCGGCCGGGCCGGACCCGATGATGATGACCTTGCGAGAGCTCTGACTCATATGCCGACTTTCTAGAAACGGTAGGCCGCGCCGACGTTGATCACGTTGAGCGCGTTGGTGATGGTGCCGAGGTTGACCGGCCAGTTCGTTCGGTACTTCTGCTTGCCGTCGCTGCACGTGTCGCCGGGGCGCGAGTTGCCCGCGGGGTTGCACGCCGATCCGGCGAGGCCGTGGAGGCCGTCGTTGTTCGGGTTGTCGTTCACCGTGTTCGCGTAGAACACGTGCATGAAGCCGAGCGACACCTCGATGGCGCGCGTCTTCTCCCGGTCGAGGCGGAACCGGTAGGTCCCTCCGCCCGCCACACCGAGCCGCGCGGCGGGGGTGAAGTCCAAAGTCTGGTAGGTGGGATCCTGCCCCTGGCTCTCCCAGAACGCGCCGGCGCGGAGCGCGAGCTGGTCGGGGAGCACGTTGAAGTCGCCGCCGACACGAACGCCGAAGACGTCCTTGAAGTGACCGGGGATGTCGGCGTTGGGCGGGAGCGTGCCCGGCGTGCCGTTGACGGGGATGACGCCGTCGTTGTTCTGGTCGCCGGGGAAGCGAATGATGAGCCCGTCCATCGCGCTGTTGTTCGTCCAGGTGAGGTCCACCTCGGTGTCGAACACGTCCTGCGCCATCGGGTCGCGCGTGTGGCGCGCCTTCTTGTCCTGGTCGACCCAGTGGTGCCGCGGCTTGTGGAAGCGGAAGCCCAGCTTCGCTTCCATGGGGACAGCGAGCTTCAGCGTGGCGTTGTTGCCGCCGCCGCAGACCTTGGTCGAGGTGTGCGAGTAGCAGTCTTGCACCGACGTATCGCCGTCGATGATGCCGCTGCTGTCTCCCTTGGCCACCGCCGGCGTGTAGAAGCCGGCCTGCGTGTAGACGTCACCGCGTGCTTTGACCGAGTCGCTCCACTTGTACCAGCCGGCGATGTCGAGAAACTCGACCGGGCTGTAGAGCGCGCCGAGCGTGAAGCCGGGGATGAAGTAGTCGGCGACGATGAGGGTCGCTTGAACGTCGTTCCCGCGCGCCGATTGGTTGTTGCCGTTCAAGGCGCTCGACGAGGTCGCGAACTTCGCCGCCATCATCCCCCACTCGAGGCTCGCGCCCACGCGGAGGTTGTCGATCACCTCTGCGCCGACGCCGATGGACGGGTTGAGGACGAAGAAGTTCCCCTCCCCGGCGATGAGGTAGCGGTTCGACGAAGCCTGGGGCCCGGCGGCGTTGTCCTGGAACGTCGGCCACGAGCTCTGACCCACGCCGCTCGGTCCGAGGAGCGCGATGCCGAGGCCGATGCGATCGGTCGCCCGATAGGCGAAGGAGAGCTGCGGGTTGGGGAACGGAGTGACCTTCCCGCACGCCTGCGGGAACACCCCGGTCGTCGGATCGGCGAGCGGCTCCTGGGTCGTGTCTCCCGCCGCCTTGATGCGCGTGTAGCACGTGTGCTGCATCGCGATGTTCATGTCGAGGGAGAGGCGCGTGTCCTGCCCCGCGAGCCCGGCCGGGTTGTAGAACACCGCCAGCGGCGTGCTCGCGCGGGCGATCCACGCGCCGCCGCGCTGCATCTGCTCCGATCCGTTGTCGGGGAACTCGGTGACGTTGGTCGCGCGTGCGTCGCGCTCACCCGCGAAGAATGCGGCGCCGAGCGCCCCGAGCAAGAGCGCCGGCAGCGTGCGGCGAGAGCGGACCCAAGAAAGCATCGTTACTCCTTGACCGGCGTGGCCTTGAGAGAGGCGCGCCCTTCCTTGACGTAAACGGAGAAGCGGACGCGTTTGCAGCCGTGGCGTTGCACGAGCGCGTCGCGATTCTTTCGAAGGGTGTGCTGGAACTTCTCGAACGTGAGTCCGTCGGTGGGCTCGTTGCACTGCTTCTTCGTGCGAACGAAGTCTTCGTACACGCTGAGCCAGTCGGCGGAGTCCTCGGCGACGGCGCCGTGTTGCCCGCTCGCCGCGTCCAAGATCTCCTTGGAGACGGCGCCGACCTTGGTCGCTTCGTCCTCACGCTCTTCTTCGTGACCGGCGAGGTTCGGCACCCCTTGCGCGGGCATCGCTTGCGGCGTGGCCGGCTGCGCGATGCGCGGCGGCGGACCCGGGGGGAGGTTCGGCCGCGATTGATCCCGCGCGTGCGGCACGGGGGGCGGCGGTCCCGGCGGGCGCGGGCCCGGACCGGGGGGCGCGGGGAAGCCCGGCGTCATCCCCGGCGCACGGACGATGCCCGGGCTCGACGGCTGCTCGCGTGCGGGGAAACCGCCGGGCCCGTTGGGGGCGCCGACGAGACCGGGCCGCGGGCCCGAAGGGGGCACCGCGCCAGGTCCGGTGATGCGCGCGGGGTTCGGCGCCGAAGCGGGGGCGCTGTCGCCACCGGGGCCGGGGAACGAGAACGCGCTCATCGACGGCTGCGCGGGGACCGGGCCGAGGATCGACTCGAGATCCGCTTGCTTGCGCCCCGTGCCGCCCCCCTTCTCGGCGACGCGCTCGATGCCGGCGTTCAGGTCTTGGGCGATCGGCCGGTAGCCGTAGCGAAAGCGCGGGAGCTGGAGGAAGTCGAGCTCCCCCTTCTTGAGACGCGCGGCCTGGAGCTTCATCTCGCGCATCGGCATCGTGTGCTCGAGCAGCGTGAAGCCGACGCCGAAGACGCCGCCCAGGACGACGACGAGGATGATGACCGGCCACGACACCGACTGCTTGTCCTTGTCGTCGGCGCCGTTCAAGAAGCCCATCGGCCCGGCGATGACCGGGTGCGTGCGGGCGACGGCGTAGCCCGCGTGGAGCTCCCACGCGTCGCCGTCGAAGCGGGCGAAGCTCGCGCCGACGTTGTCGCCGAGGGTGCGGAAGCCCGATCGGCCGGTGTCTTGGTAGGTCTTGTCGGCCTCGACCTTGGGGAGCTCGCCGGCGAGGGCCTCGAGCACCTTCTCGTCGAAGCCCTCGGTGCCCGCCGCCGAGGCGAGGCGCATCCCGTTGGCGTAGAAGACGACGTTCGTGCGCGTGAGCTTGGAGATGTCGCCGGCGAAGCGCGCGTCGACGGAGCGGAGCCCGACGATGGCGCCGACCGGCGGCTGGCTCACGTCGTATTCGACCGGGCGCGCAGAGACGCGGTAGACGCGGCCGCCGAGCACCCAGGTGTCGTCGCGGAGAAAGCCGTGGAGCGCGTCGAAGACCGCCGGGTAGCCGCCGAGCTCGAAGTCGTCGAAGGCGTTGGCCGCGTCGTAGCCGATCTGCGCGACCACGCGTCCTTCGCGGTCGACGGCGAAGATCGCGTCCGGCTTGTATTCTGCAGGCAATTTGGCGAGGACGCCGTCGAGCCCCTTGCGCGCGTCTTCCTTGGACTTCGGCGGGACCTTGTCCTTCGAGTTCGCGGCGACCAGGCTGTCTTGGATCCCCTTGTCGACCGAGCCGACGAGGAGCGCGTCGAGACGGCGGCGCGCGTCGATCTGCAGCGCCCAGCGCACGACCTGGCTGTCGGCGGCGAGCCCTTCGGTCATCGCCACGCCGTTCCGGCGGTTGTACTGCCCCACCGCCACGTAGGTGACGTAGATGGCCACCGCCGAGCAGAAGGCGAGGATGACGTACCAGATGCGGGAGAGGATCATTTCGCCCCCTCGACCCCTTCACCGACGTTGAGCGGCTCTTTGAGCTCGAGGTTCCCGCGCTCCTTCACGGTGACGCTGACGGGCTTGCCCACCTGCTTGCCGTTGAAGAACGCCTTGAGCACGTACTCGCCGCCGGGGAGGTTCATGGCGAACGCGCCGTCGCGCCCGGGGTACGCGACGTCGGCGACCTGCGGATCGACCACCACGTACATGCGCACGCTGGGGACGAGCTGATCGCGGAACTCGTACTTGCCGGCACCGGCCGCCGTCCACTCGCGGTGCGCGCCGGAGTTCAGGTCGTCGGCGTGCCATTGATCGTTGCCCACCTGGTAGAGGCGGTGGACGAACGGGTCGTGGTTCTCGAACGAGAGCCGCGTCCCCGGAGGGATGACGAGGGTCGTCGGGACGGTGTGCCCGCCGGTGACCCTCACCAAGATCGGCTCGTGGGGCGGAGCGTTCCCCGACGACATCGCCGCGATGCAGAGATCGCGCGAGACGTTGGCGGTGAGGCTCCGGAACTCGGCCCGCACCGTGGGCGAAGGCTCGCGCCAGGTGTAGCGGTGGGCGTCGGGCTTCGACGCCTCCACGTACACCTCGGGGAGGAGCTTGTCCTGCCCGGTGATGCGGCCGCGGACCGGCCCAGCCAGGGCGGTCCCCGCCACCGCGAGCGCGAAGAGCGCGGCCGGAAGGGAGAAAATACGCGACGTCGACGAACCCTCGAGGGACATGGACCTCCGGAACGACGCCACCGAATTTCGGATCGGCGCGGGCGCCCGAGGTGAAACCGTAGCCGACGGCTCCTTTCGCTGTAAACAAGCTATTCTCCCGGCCCGTGCCCCCCCGCGCCGGCGAGCCGGTCCCCTTGCGCCCACGGGGAGCATCGCGCCCGATCTTCGAGACCTTTCGGCAAGGAACGCACCCGCCGTACGCCATCCGCTGGTTCGGCGTGACCTCCCTCTTCGGGCACGCCCGCCACTTCGCCGCCAGCGCGATCGCCAGCGAATCGGTCGACGCGCGCGACTGGATGCGCCCCGAGACGCCGGAGGAGCTCCTCCGCGAGGTGGCCGAAGGGTTAGGCGTCCCCGCGGGCCGCTCGTTCGCCCACCTCGCCGAGGCGATGGGGCGCCCGATCTACATCGACTACGTGGCCGACACCGGGGACGACCGCGACGTCGCCTCCGCGGTCGCAAGGATGATCTTTTCGACCTACCGGCTCGAGCCCGAGTCGACCGGCGAGCCGGGTGAAGAGGAGGGCGGCGGTGGCACCGCGAGCGCCCGCGACCTCGGGCGCGTCCTCCCCCGCGGCGACGTGCTCCTCTTCGGCGGCGACACCGCGTACCCGGTGGCGACGGCCGAGGAGATCCAAAATCGCCTCATTTTACCGTTCCGCGAGGTGCTCGCCGGGCGCGACGACGGTCGGAAGCGCGTGCTCCTCGGCATCCCTGGGAACCACGACTGGTACGACGGCCTCGACGGCTTCGCCCGCATGTTTCGCAAGAGCCTCGGCGATCCCGCGGCCGCCGCGACCGAGATCGACGAAGAGCAGCGCCCGCCGCGCGATCGCAAGCGCCGCGGGACCGGCCTCGTCGCCCGTCAGCTCCACCTCGACGAGGTGGGGGGCTTGCTCGGGCTCGTCGCCAACGGCTTTCGATCGGTGCGCGCGTTCTTCCGCGGCTCGAGCGTCTCGCGCCGAAAGCGGCTCGCCCTCCCCGGCTACGTGCCGGTGCAGGAGGCCTCCTACTTCGCCCTCCCACTCACCGCCGGGCTCGAGCTCTGGGCCGTCGACCGCCAGCTTCGTCGCGTGGATTTTCGCCAGCGGCACTTCTTCGCCGAGCGTCGCAAGAAGCTCGCGGGCAAGCGCGTCCTCTTCGTGAGCCCCGATCCCGCGCTGGCCTACGGCGAGACCAACGAGCCGGGTGCGCGCGCCCTCGCCGCTTGCGGGCTGTCGCTCGAGCGCGATTGCGTCTTCTTCCTCACCGGCGACGTGCACCACTACGAGCGGCGCGAGGTCTCGAGCTCGGTGCACGTCATCGCCGGCGGCGGCGGCGCGTTCATGCATGGTACACGCATTCGCGCGCCCGCGCGCGAGGCCCACGGCGCGGGGCGCTCCATCGTCGCCTTCCCCGACGGCGCGACGAGCCGGCTCCTTGTGGCGCAGGTGCCGCTCAAGCTGATGGCGGGCAAGGCGGGGTTCCTCGCGCACATCGCCTTCGCCCTCATCGCCTCCATCGAGCTCGGCGGCGGCCTCGGCGGGCGCGCGGGGGTGCTGGTCACCGGCATCGTCATGACGATCGCGGTCACCGTGGGGCTCTACTTCGTGGCCGGGCACCACCGGAGGCACGCCAAGAAGGTCGCGGCGCTGTGCATCCCCTTCGGCGTGGGCTTGGGATTTCTGCCGGCGGCGGTGCGGCTCGCGCTCCCGCGCGTCGTGCCGCACCTCGCGGGCGACACGGCGATCTTGATCGTCGCGGCGTTCGTCGGCGCCCTCGGCTTCGGTGCGTTCCTCACCACGCTGGCGGTGACCGGTCTCGAGCACCAACAAGCCTTCTCGGTGCTCGGGCACCCCGGCTTCAAGCATTTCGTGCGGCTGTGCGTGCACCCGAACGGGCGGATCGAAGCGTGGACCATCGGCAAGAGCGACACGCTGGGCGACGGCCCTCCCGAGCTCCTCGACGCCTTCGCGTGGGGTGGTGACGACCCGGCGTGAGCGCGCTCAGCGCTCGACGACCGGGAGCGCGATGACGAAGCGGGTCCCGCGGTCGACCTCGCTCGTGACCTCGATGTGCCCGCCGTGCCCTTCGACGATGCTCTTCACGATCGAGAGCCCGAGCCCGGTGCCGCGGCCGTCGGTCTTGGTGGTGAAGAACGGAGCGAAGATTCGCCCGAGGTTCTCCTCCGAGATGCCGTCGCCGGTGTCGGAGACGACGATGCGCACGCAAGGGCTCTCCCCGCCACGCGCCGAGGGGAGCTCGGTGGAGATGGCGATTTGTCCGCCGCGCGGCATGGCGTGGCACGCGTTGGTGACGAGGTTCACGAACACCTGCGTGAGCTGCTCGGGCATGCCGCGCACTTGGCTCACGTCCTCGGCGAAGCGACGGTCGACCTTGACCCCCGCCTCGACGAGCACGTGCTCGCAGAAGGTGAGCGCCTTCTCGATCACGCCGTGGAGCGTGACCGGCACCGGGACCTCGCTCGAGGGGCGCGCATAGGAGACGAGATCGCGCGTGAAGCGGAGCAGTCGATGCGCCGACTCGCCGATGCGACGCAAGCGCTCGAGCTCGTCGGGGTCGACGGCGCCGGTGCGCGCGGCCCAACGCTTCGTGAGGTAGTCGCTGTAGGCGACGATCGACGTGAGCGGGTTGTTGAGCTCGTGCACCATGCCGGCGGCGATCTGCCCGAGCGAGGCGAGCTTCTCCGCTTGCACCATCTGCGAGGTCAAGGTCTGCACCTCGCTCTTGGCGCCGCGGATCCCTTGATGCGCCCGGGCGTGATGCACCCCTTGGCGGAGCACCTGCGCCGCGCGCTTCAAGAGCGAGATCGCGCCGCCGTCGGCTTGAAGCAGCGGATCGTCGCTCGCGGCGTGAAGCGTGGAGCCTTGGGGCTCGAGCGGGACCTCCACCACGACCTCGTAGGCGTGGTGCGGGAAGAGCCGCGTGGGATCGATCCCCGCCGGGCGATCGCCCGACGTGGGGTGCTTGCGGAGGACCAGCGGCTCGCCGGAGGCGCCGACGAAGCAGATCCCGACCGCAGCTCCCGGGAAGAGATCGGCGAGGCCGCGGAGGAGCCCGCGCGCCACGGCGTCTTCGCCTTCGGTCGCGGGGAGCTCGAACGAGAGATGAAGGAGGCGATCGAGCGACGAAGGGGGCGGCGTCGACATGCGCGACGCCGGGCTCGAGGCGGTGAGCGCCGTCACCGCTTCGTCGGTGAACGTCGTGGAGGTGCGCTGGCGCGTGTTGGAGACCGGCGGCGCGGTCGTCGCGTTGGGGACAGGACGAGGCTTCTTGCGCGGCATCTACGCGCCTCCTCTTCCTGCCACCGGGCCGGCGACCGAGCCTGCTTCGGGGCCCGCTTCGCCTTCGTCGCTCGCCTTGTCGAGATCCAAGATGCGGGCGCGACCGACGTACGACTTGGTCTCGTACTTGGTGATCTTCCCGATCTTGCGGACGATCTCCGCCATGCGCTCGGCTTCGCTGAAGATGACCTCGGCGGCGCTGAAGCCGGGCGACTCGGGATCGAGCCTGCGCTTCAAGAGCTCGGCGTAGCCCATCACGCTGGTGAGCGGTTGATTGAGCTCGTGCGCCGTGGCGCCGGCGAGCTCGGCCACGACGGCCTGACGCTCTTGCGCGAGGAGCTGCTCTTGCGCTTGCTGGAGCCGCTGCTCCATCTGCACGCGCTCGCGAAGATCGGTGAAGATGCCCACCGATCCCACGGGGGTCGTCCCTTCGAAGAGGAGGGCCGCCGAGAGTGACACCGGCACCCGTTCCCCCTTCGCGTCGAGGACGTCGGTACGTAGCCCGTCGATGCGCCCACCCCCCATGCGGATCTGCTTCATGACCTCCTTGGCGATCCCCGTCGGGTACAGATCGCGAACGTTGGAACCGATGACGTCGCTCGTCGTGCGCGCGTAGATGCGCTCGGCGGCGTGGTTGAAGACGAGCACGCGACCTTGCATGTCGGCGCTGATGATGGCGTCGACCGAGGAGTCGATGATGCGGCGTAGGAAGTTCCGCGTCTTCACGAGCTCGGCCTCGACGGCGCGCTCGGCGGTGACGTCGCGGAAGCTGCAGAGGACGACCCCCTCTTCGCGGAGCACCGAGTTGGAGTTGAGGCTCAGCGTGATCGACACGCCGTCCTTCCTCCGCACGCGCACGTCGAGCCCTCGCGGGTAGTGACCTTGCGAGAAGGCGAGCTTGAGCTCCTTGGCGCGCTCCGAATCCTCGCCGGCGATGAGATCCCCCAGGCTCCGACCGCGGAAGTCCGCCTCGGTGTAGCCGGTGATCTCGCGCGCCTTGGGGTTCGAGAAGAGGAGCCGCCCGTCGGCGTCGATGACGACGATGCCGTCGGCCGAGCTCTCGAAGAAATCCGCGTAGCGCTGGAGCGAGCGCAGGCGCCGCTCGGCCTCGAAGCGCGCCACCGTCACTTGCTGCGTCTGGTCGCGGAGCGATTGCAGGACGCGGGCGTTCCGGAGCGCGATGGCCATCGCGTTGGTCACCGTGCGGCACAAGGCGATCTCGTGCTCGGCGAGCGTCGCGGTGTGCTTGGCGCGCAGGAAGAGCACGCCCATCGGTTTGTTCTCGTAGAGGATGGGGAGGATCGCGAGCGAGCTGAAGAGAAGCCCCGAGCTCCACTCGCCCGACTGCCCGCCTTGGCGCGCCACCTCGAGGAGCGGGTGAGTCGCCGCGTCTTTGATGAGGAGCGGCTCGCCGGTGGTGAGCACTTGCTGGATCTCGGGGTACTTCGCGAGATCGATGGGCAGGTCGCGGAGCTGCTCGTCGTCGGAGGCGGCGACGACGTAGCCGATGTCCCCCTGCTCGCGCACGAGGACGATCGACACGCGATCGACCTTGGCCACGTCGGCGATGCGCTGGACGACGGTGAAGAGAATGCCGCGAAAATCCAGGTTCGACGCCAGCGCCTGGGTGAGCTCGTTGACGACCTGCGCGTCCTTCTCTTTCGAGGCGAGCTCGTCCATCACGCCGCGGAGGCGCAGCTGCCCGCGGATGCGCGCGACGAGCTCGACCGGCTTGAACGGCTTCTTCACGAAGTCGTCGGCGCCAGCCTCGAAGGCACGCGCGATCTCGTTGTCGGCGTCGAGCGCGGTGAGCACGACCACCGGGAGGTCTTTCGTCTCGGCGCGCGCGCGCAAGATGCGGAGCACTTGGTAGCCGTCGGGCGGCGGCATCACGAGGTCGAGCACCACCACCGAGGGGCGCACGCGCTCGAGCTCGCGCAGCGCTTCCGTCCCCGAAGCCACGGCCACGTGAGGCAGGTCCGCCTGCGCGAGCGCCTGACACAGGACGTGTCGGCTCACGGTATCGTCGTCCACGACGAGGACGGGACCAAACGGCACGATTGTCACAATTTACGCGGGATGCTCCAGCGCCGCCAGTGAATCACACATGGTAGCGAGGGGTGCCACCTCTTCGTGAGGCACGCCGTGCTCGTGCCGGCGCGCGTCAAAAGAGGCGCCGCTGCGGCGGTGCCGAGCCCGGCTCGTCGCTCGCGCGGTCGCGAAACGCAGCGCCGAGGTGCTCGAAGGCCTTCCGCGTGGCGACGCGGCCACGCGGCGTTCGCCCGAGAAATCCCTGCTGGAGGAGGAACGGCTCGTACACGTCCTCGATCGTGTCGCGCGGCTCGCCGAGCGCGGCGGCGAGCGTCTCCACGCCCACCGGGCCCCCTTCGTAGTCCTCGATGATGACGCGCAGAAGGCGGCGATCCATCTCGTCGAAGCCGGCGGCGTCGATCTCGAGTCGGACGGCGGCGTCCTTCACCGCGGCGACGTCGATCTTCCCCGACCCGAGCACCTCGGCGTAGTCACGCACGCGGCGAAGAAGGCGATTGGCGACGCGCGGTGTACCACGCGAGCGGACGGCGATCTCTTCGGCGGCGCGCGCGTCGATGGGGACGTTGAGGAGGCCGGCGCTCCGCTCCACGATGCGGGCGAGGTCTTCGACGGGATAGAAATCGAGCCGGAGCACGTGACCGAAGCGCGAGAAGAGCGGGCCGCTCAAGAGACCGGTGCGCGTCGTGGCGCCGACGAGCGTGAACGGTTGCACGCCGATCTGGATGGCCGAGGCGAAGGCCCCCTCGCCGGTCATCACGTCGATGCGGTAGTCCTCCATCGCCGGATAGAGGCTCTCCTCGACGATGGGATTGAGTCGGTGGATCTCGTCGACGAAGAGGATGTCGTGCGGCCCGAGCTTCGTGAGGAGGCCGGCGAGCGCGCCCTTGTGCTCGACCACCGGGCCGTTCGTCATGTGGAGCTCGACCCCCATCTCGTGCGCGAGGATCTGCGCGAGCGTGGTCTTCCCCAGGCCGGGCGGGCCGCAAAAGAGGATGTGATCGAGCGGCTCCCCGCGGCGACGCGCGGCCTCCACCGAGATCCGCAGGTTCTCCTTGTGCTTCGTCTGGCCGACGTAGTCGTCGAACGTTCGGGGGCGAAGGGTGCGGTCGTAGCGCGAGTCGTCGCCTTGGGCGCCGGCGTCGACCGCTCGGGCGGCTCCTTCGAAGGGCTCGGCTTCGGCGCCGCCAGCACGCGCGCCGCGGGGCGATCCTCCGCCGCGCTTCTCCGAGGATGTCGCTTTTCGCGTCATGAGGCGACCGTCATCCTGGTCCCTCGCGCCCCCCGCGGCAAGCGCCGAACGAGGGCGCCCCGACGGAGCGCTCTTCCCCAAGGAGGTTGCGTGCGGAAGGCGGAGAGACGTACTCTTTCCCCAATAGGCTCCGCCAGAAACCCATGACCGCAGCATCGTCGTCCGCCACTGCCAACATCCCGACCGTACGCGGGAAATACCGGCCTATTTTCGAGTTGGGCCGCGGCGGCATGGCCGACGTCGTCCTCGCGGTCCTCCAGGGCCCGGGCGGGTTCAACAAGCTTCAAGTCTTGAAGCGACTTCGGCCGGAGCTCGCCGCCGATCCCGAATTTCTCACGATGTTCTTGGACGAAGCCCGCCTCTCGGCGCGCATCAACCACCCGAACGTCGTGCAGACGAACGAGGTCGGCCACGACGGCAAGTTCTACTTCATCGCGATGGAGTACCTCGAGGGGCAGTCCCTCGAGTCGTTCCTTCGTCGCGGCGGCACGCGCGGCGGCGTCCCGATGCCGGTGCTCCTCCGCATCGTGATCGACGCGCTCGGCGGCCTCCACTACGCCCACGAGCTCGCCGGCTTCGACGGCACGGCGCTCAAGGTCGTTCACCGCGACATCTCCCCGCAGAACATCTTCGTCACCTACGAAGGGACGACGAAGGTCCTCGACTTCGGCATCGCGAAGGCCGCCGACTCCAGCGCCGAGACGCGCGCCGGCGTCGTCAAAGGCAAGGTCGCGTACATGGCGCCGGAGCAGCTGCGCGGCGGCAAAGAGATCGATCGTCGCGCCGACATCTTCTCGATGGGCGCGGTGCTCTGGCGCGTCATCACCGGCAAGCGCTTGTGGAAGGGGCTCTCGGACATCGAGATCTTCCAGAACCTCGCCCGCGGCGAGATCCCCTCGCCCACCACCGTCGCGCCCGACGCCGATCCGAAGCTCGTCGAGATCTGCATGAAGGCGCTCGCCGTCAATCCCAAGGACCGCTACGGGACGGCCGCCGAGTTCCAAGCGGAGCTCGAGGTCTACCTCGACGCGTTGCCGCAGCGGGCCTCGGCCTCGCCGCGCGAGATCGGCAAGCTCCTCGTCGAGCTCTTCGCCGACCACCGCGCCGAGGTCAAAGGCGCGGTCGAAGCGCGCCTCCGCGCGGCCGTCAGCACGAACGGAACGGGGGAGGTCCCCGCGCTCCCCGGCGAGGAGCAACCTTCGCAAGCCTCGCTCTCGACGTCGCAGTCGTCGGCTTCTCTCCCCAAGCTCGAAGCCACCGTGCCGGCGCAGACCACGCAAGACGCGATGGCGGCGACGCAAGGGGTCACGCGCGCCGAGGGGGCTCGTCCGGCAGGCAATCGCGCGCTGCTCATGGGGCTCGCCGCGGGCGCCGGGGTCGGGCTCGTCGGCTTCTTGGTCATCGTCACGGTGGCCGCCAAGACGCACCCCGTCGCGCCGATCACCAGCCCTTCGACCGTGCTGCCGAACGGCGCGCCGACCGACGTGGTGGAGCTCCGCGTGCGCGTGACGCCGCCAGGGGCGAAGCTCTTCGTCGACGACGATCCGATCCGCGAGCAACCGCAGTACATCCGCGACGGCGCGATGCACTGGGTGCACGCGGAGGCGCAGGGCTACACCTCCAAGGCCGTGCTCGTCCCCTTCGACGTGCCGACGCAGACCGTCGAGCTCACGTTGGAGAAGGACCGCGCCAAGCCCGACGACCCCAAGGCGCCGCACACCCACTGACATCGTCGGTGCGCGTAGGCGCTCGTCGCGCGCCACGCGAAGCGCACGTGGTTGCATCGCGTGCAGATCGATCGCCGAGAAGGCGCGTCTCTACCCTTGGCGAGTTGCGCCGAGCTGGACCGTGCACCGCACGACCATGCTAATCTTCTTTCGTCGGCACCGAGCCCGTCGCGGCTCGAGAGGAGCACCTGCGTGGCCACTGCTACTATCTCGGAGATGACGCCCCAGTCCCCGCTCTTCGTCGGCGCCGGCGTCGGCGTGCTGCTCGCGGCCATCCTCGGGCTCGCCGGCCACAAGGCGATCTACGGGACGTGGGTCGGCCCCAACGTGAAGCCCGTGGCCGCGCAGCAAGACAAGGCGATGCCGTCGGCGGCGCCGGTGCCGCTGGTCGTCCGCGCGAACGTGCAGACTGCACGTATGAGCTTTCGCGGGGCGAATCTCCCGCTCCCCTACGACTCGACGACCACGTCATCGGAGATGAACGACTACATCGAAGTGACCGCGCCGGGCTACGAGGGGCGCCGCTTCTGGATCAAGTTCGACCGACCGCGCAGCCTCGTCGTCACGCTCCCGCAAGGGAGCGGCATCATCGACGCGACGTTCGACGAGACCGAGGTCGCGCTCGGCAACCAAGTGGCGAAGCCCACGCAGACCGAAGCGGGCAAGGCACCGTCGAACACGCTCACGCTGACCCGACCCGCTGCCGGCATCCCCGCGCACGCGCGCGTCGCCCCCGCGCCCCAAGGCAAGCCGGCCGCTTCGGCGGCGACGGCTGCGGCAGGCCCCGCGGCGCCGCCCGCCACTGCCGCGGCAGCGCCCACCGGTCCGACGAAGCCGGCGCGCCCCGAGCTCGACAAGAACCTCTGGGGCGAAGGCCCCGGCGGCGGCAACTAGGGCGCTACGCGTTCTCGGTCGGCAGGGTCGACGCGAGGCGCGGGCCCCACTTCCACAAGAAGCCGGTGACGGCGACGGTGCCGAAGAGCGCCGACGCGAGGAAGAACGGCGCGGCCACGCCGACCTTGTCGTAGAGCCAGCCGTGCAGCGGAGGCGCGAAGACGAGCACGAGGCTCTGCGCGCCGAAGTAGAGCCCCATCACCGTGCCGCGAAGCTCGGGGGGCGCGCCCAGCGAAGCGAGGCTCATCAAGCTCGGGAGCAGCATCCCTTGGCAGAAGCCGAAGAGGATGAAGGCGCCGATCACCGGGGCGAAGGTCGGGCTCGTGGCGATGATCATGACCGCGATGCACTGGCAGAAGGCGGCGATCATGACGACGCGCTGCTCGCCGATCTTCCGACTGAGCCAGCCGACGACGACCCCCTGCGCGATGATGCCGGTGACGCCGAGGATGGCGAGGATGGGCCCCACCTGCTCCGACCGGAGCTGGAAGCGCGCCGACATGAAGAAGGGGAAGCACGTTTGGAAGGCGGCCACGCCGCAGTAGGCGAAGGCGTTCAGCAGGATGGCGCCGCGGCTCCGCGGGCTCTCGAGCGCACGCGCGAACGACGCCTTGTCGATCTTGGGGCGCTCGGTGACCTTGTGCACCTTCGGCTCCTCGACGAAGAGGAAGATGTAGAGTGCATTGACCAGCGCGAGACCGGCGGCGAACCCGAAGGGGACACGGAGCGCGATCTTGGAGAGCGCGCCGGCAAGCGCGGGGCCGATCATGAAGCCCCCGACGACGAGGCTCGCGGCGAGCGCGCCCACCGCTTGCGTGCGCTTCTCCGGCGGCGTGATGTCCGAGACGTACGCGGTGGAGAGCATCAGGCAACCGGCGAAGAGACCGCCCACCGCGCGGCCGGCGTAGATGTACGGCACGCTCTTGGCGAAGAAGATGATGATCATGCCGATCGCCGCGCCGGCTTGCTGCACGATGAGGAGCGGCTTCCGCCCGAGGCGATCCGAGAGCGCGCCCCACACCGGGTTCATGAGGAACTGCGCGCCGGAGAAGAGCATGACCGCGATGCCCATCGCCGACGCCGAGACGCCGAACGACTTCAGGTAGAAGGGCATCGTCGCGAAGGCGACGCCGATCGCCACGATCATGTCGAGGAGGATCACGACACACATCTTGAGGAGCGCCTTGGTCGGCATGCAGCGCCGAAGTACGAGGCATTTCCCCCTTCGTGGCAAGAGCGATCCACGGGCGACGGCCACGCGTTGAATCCGGGGGAGCGCGGAGAGGAAGAGGAGGGCTCCGGCGCGAAGTTTTCGCGAAAGGCGGGTCGTGGGCGCCCGTTTCGCCGGCGACGAAGCTCCGCGAGTCCTCTGTCCTAGCCCTGTCGAACCTGCCGAGGTCCTACCCTTGCGCAGAAGCGCGCCGAACGGCGGAGCGAAATCGCGCGAGCCCATCGAGGTAACTAGCCGGTGGAAAGTCGATCCCCTACTATCGTTAGGTTCGACTCGATCCTTGGACTGCGCGGCGTCGCTCCGCCTGCGCCCTAGCCATTACGAGAGACTACGCATGCGTATTCGCGCCGTCGCCTTGGTGCTCCTTCCGCTCTCGGCTCTTGCCGGCTCCGCGCTCTTTCTCGCCTGTGGAGGCGACGACAGCACGGCCACACCGACCGAAGCCGGCGCGGAGACAGGCGGTGACACGGGCGGCAGCATGGACGCCGGCGCCGACGTCGCGGTCGATCCGGTGGCGCGCGGCAAGTACCTCGTCGACAACGTCGCCGCGTGCCCGGAGTGCCACACGCCGCGCAACGGTCCGCTGGGGATCGACAAGGCTCGCTACATGTCCGGCGTGAATTGCTTCGAAGGGCAGCCTCTCGACGCGGGCATCACCGGCGGGGACGGCGGCGACGCGGGCGCGCCGGTCGGCTGCTTGAACACGCGCAACCTGACGAACGACGCCACGGGTCTGAAGAACCGCACCGATCAGCAGATCAAAGACATGTTCATGAACGGCGTGCGGCCGAACGGAGAAATCCTGAGCCCGGTCATGCCGTACTGGGAGTTCCACAACCTCAAAGCCGAGGACGCCGACGCCATCGTCGCCTACCTCCGCACGATCCCCGCCGTCGAGCACGACGTCGCGCCGAACGATCCGCCGTGGAGCCCGCTCGCCACCGCCGCGCCTCCGCTCGACACGACGAAGATCCCGATGCCGATGCCGAGCTACCCGAACCAGGACTCGGCGCTCCGCGGGCGTTACCTCGCGACGACCGCCGGCATCTGTCTCGACTGCCACACGCCGCACGAGAGCTACCCCGACGGGCAGACCAAGCCGAACGGCCTCATCGACATGTCGAAGCCGTTCCAGGGCGGCGTCATCTGGAACGCGGCGGATCTCCCCCTCCCCGTCCCGCCCTTCCCGGCGCAGATCTACTCGGCGAACCTCACGAGCGATCCGACCACCGGCCTCAACGGCTGGAAGCCTGAGGACGTCGCGAACGTCCTCCACTTCGGCCACGACAAGGGTGACGCCGGGCTCTGCCCGCCGATGCCGTTCGGTCCGCTCGGCGGCTACGGCGGTCTCACCGACGCCGACGCCCTCGACATCGGCAACTACATCATGTCGTTGCCGCCCATCAACAACAAGGTCCCCGCCTTCTGCACCGCGCCGTGAACTTCCGCATCCCCCGCTCCCGTCGTCGACTCGCCCACGCTCTGCTCCTCGGTGGCGCCGCGCTCGGCTTCTTGGCCGCGAGCGGCGCGGCGGGGTGCAGCAGCAGCTCCAACAACACGACGCCGATCGTCGACGCCGCCGCCGAGGCGACGCCGGTGGTCGACGCCGGGGTCGACTCGGGTCCCACGCTCTTGCCGGCGGACCAGAGGCACCTCCTCTCGGAGACGGGGCTCTACACGAACATCGCGACGAAGCAGCTCTCGCCGGGCACCGAGCAGTTCCGCCCGGCGTACCTGCTCTGGTCGGATGCCGCGGAGAAGACCCGGTGGATCAAGCTCCCGCCGGGCACGCAGATCGACAACTCGGATCCCGATCACTGGGATTTTCCCGTGGGGACGCAGATCTTCAAGGAGTTCGCCCTCGACGGCAAGCGCCTCGAGACGCGCCTCATCGAGCGCATCGCCAAGACCGGCAACCCGGAGAAGGACTACTGGCACGGCGGCTTCGCTTGGCGCGACGACGAGAGCGACGCCGACTTCGTCATCGACGGCGCCGAGAACGTGCGCGGCACGCCGCACGACGTGCCGGCGCAGAAGGTCTGCCCCGCGTGTCACCTCGGCGAGGCGAGCCACTACCTCGGCTTCTCGGCGGTGCAGCTCTCGGGCGGCGCCCAAGGGCTCACGCTCTCGGCGCTCGCCGCGGCCGGTCGCTTGAAGAACCCGCCCCCCGCCGAAGGCTACGCCGTCCCCGGCGACGCGCAGACCTCGGCCGCCATCGGGTACCTCCACGCAAACTGCGGTCACTGCCACAACCCCAACGGCCTCGCCTGGCCCGACACCGACATGAACCTCCGCGTCGGCGTCGACGAGCGCACCGTCGAGCAGACCGGTGTCTTCCGCACCGCCATCAACGGTGGCCTCAAGCGCTGGTCGCACCCCGGCTACGCCTACCGCATCAACGCCGGCTACCCCGACACGAGCGCGGTCATCTTCCGCGCCTCGGCCCGCGGGGATCGCGATCAGATGCCGCCCTTGGCGACCGAGTTCCCCGACACGACGTCGATCAACATGCTGAAGACCTGGATCGCCAGCCTTCCGCCGAACGACGCCGGCGCCCCGCAAGACGCCGGCGGCGACTGAGCGCGCGCCGCCGCCGCCTCACGAGGCGACGGCGGTCCCGCGAGAGCTCGGGCTACGTCGAAGCGCGCGCGCGCTTCATCGCGTCGATCTCCGTCGCCAGCGTGCGGAGCTCGGAGAGCTTCAAGAGCAGGCTCGGTTGGATCTTGATGCCCAGCGCCTTCTCGGAGCGCTTCACGGCGACGACGGCGAGGAACGAGTTCCCCCCGAGCTCGAGGAAATCGTCGGTCGCCCCCACGCGCTCGACCTTGAGCACGTCGACCCAGATTTTGGCGAGCGTGGTCTCGGTGGCGGTGATGGGCGGCGCGAACGGACGATCGTCCGAGCCGTCGATCTCGATCTTGGGGAGCGCGTTCTTGTCGAGCTTGCCGTTGCCGCTGAGCGGGAGGGCGTCGAGCACGACCACCGCCGAGGGGACCATGACCTCGGGGAGCTTCAGTTTGAGCCACGCGCGGATGTCGCCGCGCGAGGGCTTCGTGCCGTCCTTCAGGACGACGTAGGCGGCGAGGACCTTCTCCCCCGAGCGCGCCTTGTCGGCGACGACGGCGGCGGTCTTCACGTTGGGGTGCTCGAGGAGCACCGCCTTCACCTCTTCGAGCTCCATGCGGACGCCGCGGATCTTCACCTGGTCGTCGATGCGGCTCAAAAACTCCAGGTTCGAGTCGGGGAGGTAGCGCCCGATGTCCCCCGTGCGGTACGCGCGCTCGCTCTTGCCGGGCGCGGTCTCGATGGTGGTGAACTTCGTGGCGGTGAGCTCGGCGGCGTTCAAGTAGCCGCGGCCGAGGCCGGCGCCGGCGAGGTAAATCTCCCCGGGGATGCCGATGGGGACCGGCTTCTTGTCCTCGTCGAGGACGAAGGCGCGCATGTTCGACACCGGACGACCGATGGGGACGATGAGCCGGTCGGGCGGCGCCTTCATGCGCATGTGCGTCGACGAGGTGCTGGTCTCGCTCGGCCCGTAGAGGTTCACGAGCTCGCGCCCCGGCATCTTCTCGAAGAACTTCTTCACCGTGGCGTGGGGGAGCGCTTCGCCGCCGACGAAGACGACCTTGAGGCGCGAGCAGCGCTCCAAGTTCGCGTTGTCGAGGAGCGAGTTCAGCATCGACGGCACGAGCTGCACCGCCGAAACCCCTTCCCGCTCCATGATGTCGGCGAGGAGCAGCGGATCACGGTGCGCGCCCGGCGGCGCGACCACGAGGCGCGCGCCGGCGACGAGCGGGTAGAAGATGTCCTGCACCGACTGATCGAAGACGTACGGCGCGCGGAAGAAGACGACGTCCTTCGCCGTGAGCGGGTAGTCGTCGAGCATCCACGAGAGGTAGTTCACGACGCCGCGCTGCACGTTGATGGCGCACTTGGGGCGACCGGTCGTGCCCGAGGTGTAGAGCGCGTAGGCCGCGTCGTCGGGCGAGACCTTCACCGGCTTTCGCCCCGAGACGTCGGCGGTGCGCGCGAGGAGCTCGTCCACCTGCACGTCGCGCACGGCCTTGGCGCCGAGCTTCTCCAGGCGCGCCTTGAGGGCGGGGTGCGTGAGGAGCACCGGGCCGTCGACCTCCTTCAACATGAAGGCGATGCGATCGTCGGGCCAGTCGGTCTCGAGCGGGACGTAGGCGCCGCCGGCGTCGAGGATGGCGTTCACCGTGACGATCATCTCGAGCGAGCGATCCATGCACACGGGGACGAGCGTGTTTCGCCCCACGCCGAGCGACTCGAGATCCGTCGCCAGGTGACCCACGGCGCGGCGAAGCTCGCGGTAGCTCAGGGTGCGTGACTCGAACGTCACCGCCGGCGCGTCGGGGTTCTTGGCCGCCGCCTCGGCGAGGAGCTCGTTCAGCCCGCGCTCTTGGGGGAAGGGCTTGGTCGTCGCGTTCCACGTGGAGGTGACGAGATCGCGCTCTTTGGCGGTGAGGAGCTGGATGTCGCGCACGGCGAGATCGGCCTTCTCCGTCACTTGGCTCAAGACCGAGACGAAGTGCTCGGCCATGCGCTGCATCGTCTCGGCGTCCCACAAATCGGCGTCGAAGCGGAACTCGCCGAAGAGCGCGCCGTTCACGTCGCCGAGCCTCAGGCCCACGTCGACGTGCGGGTAGACCGCCACCGGCACACCGTCGAAGTCGAGATCCGAGATCTTCAGCTTGGTCGGCGTCCCCATCATCATCGACGTCGCGAGCCCCGGGTTTCGCCGCGTGGCCGCGGGGAACGTGGGGAAGAACACCGCCTGCGTGAGCGGCGAGTGCCCCGGGCTCCACGGGAGCTTGAGCCCCTCGAGGATGTGGTAGAGCGGCAAATCGCGGTGAGCGACGGCGTCGGCGAGCGTCTTGCCGACGGTGGCGACGAGCTCGTCGAAGCGCGTGGCGGCGTTGATCTGCACGCGGAGCGGCAGCGTGTTGATGAAGTCGCCCACCACCGGGGCGAAGCGCTGCCCGCGGAGGTTCGCCGGCATCGCCACGACCATGTCGTCTTGGCGCGTCCACTTGTGCAGGGTCGTGAGGAACGCCGTGAGGAGCGGCAAGTGGATCTTGGGGCCGAACTTCGACACCGCCTTGGAGAGCGCTTCGCCCACCGGGAAGGTGACGTTGTTACCGCGACCACGACGCACCGCGGGGCGCGGGCGATCGGTGGGGATCTCGAGGAGCGTGGGGGCGCCGCTGAGGCGCTCCTTCCAGAACGCGCGGAGGGCGTCGCCGCGAGCGTCGTTCAGGATGGCCGCTTCTTCGCGGACGAAGTCTTGGAACGTGACCTCGAGCGGCGGGAGCGCGGGGCTCTCCCCTTTTCGGATCGCGTCGTAGGTCGGGCCGAGCTCGGCGAGGAAGGTGTCGAGCGAGGCGAGGTCCCACACCATGTGGTGCACGCCGAGCATCAAGAGATGATCGTTCGCCGAGGTCTTGTAGAGGCAGACGCGCAAGGACGACTTGGTGAGGTCGTACGTGCGGAGATAGTCCTCGGAGAGACGGGCGTGGAGCGCCTTCTCGTCGAGCGAGGTCGCGTCCACGATCGTGACGCCGGGGATCTCGCCGTCCTCGCGCTGCACCGGCCGCCCCTCGTGGGTGTGGAAGGTGGCGCGGAGAACCGAGTGGCGCTGGAAGAGGTGCCGGAGCGCGGCGACGAACGCTTCGACGTCGAGGGCCCCTCGCACGCGAAAACACGCGCCGACGTTGTAGGCCGTGCTCTCCGGCAAAACACTGCAGTCGGTCCAGATCCCGATCTGCCCAGCCGAAAGAGGCAAGTCCCGCGATGCCATGTGTCACATCTCCCGAGTGAGGTAAAAACTCGGGGAAAAGGGTAACAGCTCAGCGCTGCACGGAGCAACGCCTCGCAGGGCGAAACGCCACGGAAAGCGCGGCGCGCGGCGAGGGGGAGCGCAAGCTCCCCAGCAGGGTGACCGGTGGCCTAGTTCCTGAGTCAGAAGGCTCGGCGCCGAAGGCGGCGAACTTCGGACTCAGGACACTAGGTGCGCGCTTGCGACGGCGGCTTGAGGCCGATGGTCACGAGGATGCTGCTCACGCGTGATTTGTCGATCTCGGCGTCGACCTCTTCGAGCGCGCGCGCGCGGGTCATGTGGCCGAAGCGAATGTCCCACGAGAGGGGGATCGCGTAGTTGTGGTAGCCCGTCTGCTCCTTGTGCACCTGGATGCCGACGTCGTTGATCATGCAGTTGGTGGAGCAACCGCCGACGTTCGCCGGGACGCGCCAGAAGGGGACGCGCTCTTGGATGAGCTCGAAGATCTCGTGCTTCTTGACCGCCGAGTAGCGGAAGAAGTCGACGAACTGGGTCGCTTCGAAGCCAGCGCGATCGGAGAGCGACTTGTCCTCGATGAGCCCGGCGATCTTGTCGTCGACCTCGTGGTACGCCTCGCGGAACTGAGCCAAGTACTCGTCGATCTCCTCGGGGTTCGTGACCCCCTGGCTGACGAGCTGGTGGACCTTCGTGTCGTAGATCTGCCCGCGCGAGAGCCCCGTCATGATGATGGGGATCTTCTTCTCGACGGCGAGCTCGGTGCCGCGCGCGGTCAGGCCGCGGAAGCAGCCGGAGCAGACGGTCTTCTTCTTCGTGAGGCTCTCGGCGAAGACTTGGTCCATCTTCCCCTTCTCGACGCTCACGATGGCGCTGTCGACGTGGAGCTCACCGGTGACGGCCTTGATGTTGTCGAAGCACTGCTGCGGCACGTAGCCGTTGTCGAAGGTGAGCGCGAGCACGCGCTGCCCCATCTCCATCAAGCGGCAGAGCACGTACGTGCTGTCCTTGCCGCCGCTGTACATGAGGAGGACGTCGTATTCCGACTCCGGCTTCTTCGAAGCAGCGAGCAGCGCGCGAAGATCGTCCTCCTGCTTCCAGTAGGCGTCGTACTCGGCCTTGTGCGCTTCGTACTCGCGGCACACGTTGCAAACGCCTTCGGCGTCGAGGGTGACGCGCGGAACAGCGGTCGTGAGCACGCACTTGGCGCACATCGGATGTTGAGAAGGCATGCTAGGAAACTAGCATCGCGCGGATCTGCGCAGCAAGGGCGGCAGAGGCGCGTCGCCGCGCTTACATCGGTGCCAGACGCTTCCGAAGTGCGTTCTTGTGCACCTTGCCGATGGAGGTCTTCGGCAGGGTGTCGATGATCTCGAGTCGCTCCGGCCACTTCTGCTTCGCGAGGCCTGCGTCGCGTGCCAGGGCGATGAGCTCGTCGAGGGTGGGCGCCTGGCCCGGGCGCGGCACCACGAAGGCGCAGACGCGCTCTCCGAGGCGCAAATCGGGGGCGCCGACGATGGCCACCTCGGCGATGGCCGGGTGACGCGAGAGGACCTCTTCGATCTCCGCCGGGGAGATGTTCTCTCCCCCGCGCTTGATGAGATCCTTCACGCGGCCGGTGACGTGCACCCAGCCGTCGTCGTCGAGACGCACTTGGTCGCCGGTCCGGAAGTAGCCGTCCTCGGTGAAGGACTCGGCGGTGAGCGCCTCGTGCTTGTAGTAGCCGAGGAAGAGCGAGGGGCCGCGGGCGACGAGCTCGCCGTCGACGTTGGGCCCCACGGCCTTGCCGTCGTCGTCGATGACTTTGTAGTCGAAGCCCGGCTGCGCCTGACCGGTCGCGAGGATCTTGTCCTCCGAGCGCTTGGGGGCGGCGATGATCATCCCGCCGATCTCGGTCATGCCGAAGACGTGGCCGACGCGGAGGTTCGGGAGCTTCTCTTTCACTTCGGCGTGGAGCGCCGAGGTGACGCGCGCGCCGGCGAGGAGCCACGTGCGCATGGTGGGGATCTTCGCGCCGGTGGCGAGCGCGTCCATCAAGAAGGTCGGCGTCGTGCAGGTGAAGGTGCACCCCTCCTTCTCGATCTGCTCGACGGCGATCTTCGGATCCCACTGCTCGCAGTAGACGACCTTCGCGCCGAGCAGCACCGGGAGGCGGAGGCCGACCGAGAAGCCGAGCTGGTGGCCGAGCGTGGACGGCATGAAGAACACGTCGTGGTCGCCGAGCCCGCACGGCGGCGCGTGGGCGAGGTCCTCCACCGTCAAGGTGTTGGACGTGTGCATGACCCCCTTCGGATCGCCGGTGGAGCCGGAGGTGAAGGCGATCTCGACGGTGACGTTGGGGTTCGACTTGGCGAGCTCGGTGAGCGGCACCGGCGCTCGTGCCCCCTTGGCGAGCACTTCGTCGAAGGACATCCACCCCGCGTGGTCGGGCTTCGCGCCGCCGACGGCGACGAGGCTCGTCAGCGCGGGGAGCTTCGGACGAAGCCCCTCCACCATCGCCACGAAGTCGAAGTTGCGCATGCTCGGCACGACGAACATCGCCTTCGCCTCGGTGAGGCCGAGGATGTAGCCCACCTCTTTGGCGCGGTAGATCGGCGGGAGCGGCAAGCTCACCGCGTTGATCCCCTCGAGCGCGAGGTGGATGATCATGCACTCGGCCCAGTTGGGGAGCTGCACCGCCACGCGATCGCCCGGGCCGATGCCGAGCGCGCGGAGCCCGCCGGCCATGTGCGAGACGCGCTCGCCGAGCTCCTTCCACGTGAGGCGCTGGTGCGAATCGACCACCGCCTCTTGATCGGGCTTCGTGCGCGCGTGGCGCTCGAGATCGGCGAGCGGGCCGGCTTTCCGCCAGAGACCGCGCTCTTCGTAGCCGCGGATTTCGTCTTGGCCGGGGGTGCGGGGGAAGTCTTCGGGGCGCGGTGCGGTCATGGTTTGGGGAAGTTCGGGCGGGGGGCTTTCTCGACGTCTTCGGCGATGCGCTTCCACGAGGGGCGCGCGTGCAGCCGTTCGAGCCAGCGTTGGATGTTGGGAAACTTGTCGACGGCGTGAGCGTCGACACCGTCGAGCTCGCGCGGGCGAAGAATGACGTCGAGCGCGCCGGCCGCCGCCAGATCGGCGATGGTCAGCCCGTCGCCGACGAGGTAGGTGCGCCCGGCCAGCTTCTCGTCGAAGAAGGAGAGCAAGATCCCCATCGTCTCGAACGTCTTGGCGATCTTCTCCTGGCTCGCCTTGGGGGCGTGGAGCGCGAACGCCAAGTAGTTCGTGGCGATGATGAGCTGGTCGCCTTGGCGATCGAAGGCGCGCGCCTCGAGGGCGAGGCTCGGGTCTTGGGGGATGAGTCGCGGCTCGGGGTACTTCATGTCGAAGTACTCGAGGATGATCGACGACTCGGTGATGTAGCTGCCGTCGTCGAGGCGAAGGAGCGGCACCGTCGCCAGCGGCAGCTTCTCCGAGGCGCGCATGCGGGCCATCGCCGCCGGATCGTACGGCGGCACCGACTCGTACTCGGAGAAGGTGATCCCCTTCTCGTACACGGCGAGCATGACCTTGATCGAATACGGCGAACGACCGAACCCGAAGAGCTTCACGCCTTCCCTCCGGCCCCCGCGGGCGCGACGACGACCGACGCGTTGGAGATGAGGAGCTCGTTGCGATCCTTCGCCGCGAGCGCGACGTCGTAGCGGCCGCCGTCGGCCTTCCAGCCGTCGATCTTGAAGAGATCCCCCGACTGCGCGGGGCGGCGGAAATCACCGGCCAGCGAGGTGAGGCGCGCGGGATCGCCGTCGCAGAGGAGCCTTATCGCGGCGCGCGCGATGTACGCCATCGAGCAGGTGCCGTGGAGGAGCACCTTCTCCCAACCCTTTTGGTTCGCGACCTCGGTGTCGATGTGCATCGGGTTCAAGTCGCCGGTGGTGACCCGATAGAAGAACGCCTGCTCGGGGCTCGAAGGATCCTCGTGGGACCAATCGGGCGCGCGCTCCGGCGGCTTCCGGTTCTCGCGCTTCGGTGCCTCGGGGCCGCCGAATCCGCCTCCGGTGGGGAAGCGGCACGTCCACTCGGCGTCGCACAGGACAGCGCCGGCTTCGGTCTTCGTCTCCGACGTGATGACCACGGTGGCGAAGGCCGGCGGCCCCTTCGGGCCGGGCGCCGCGGGGTGGTCGTAGATGCCGCGCACCACGGTGTCGACGACGAGCGTCCCTTCCGGGGGGACGGGCGCGCGAAAATCCATCGCGAGGCGCGTGAGCATGCGCGGACCGCCGCCTCCGCACACCGTGTCGAGGAGCGCGAAGACGGGGTTGATGGCGGGCGCGATCGCGTACGTGGGGACGGTGCGCGGGCCGAGCCGTTCGTAGAGGAACGGCATCTCGTCGCGCTTCGCCCCCACCGAGAGCGCGTAGAGCACGGAGTCGCGCCACCCGTAGGTGTGACGCGCGGGCTCGCCTCTTCGCCCGACGCCGGCGAGGTCGAAGACCGGCGGCTTCATTCGTGGGAGAACGAAGGACCGATGGACTCGCCGCCGTCGACCACGAAGATCGATCCCGTGACCCACGCCGCGGCGTCGCTGGCGAGGAGGAGCGCCGGACCGGCGAGATCCTCGGGCTTGCCGATGCGCTTGAGCGCCATGCGCGACTCGACCTGCTTCAAGAGCGGCGCGTCGTTCACGAGCGCGGCGGCGAAGCGCGTGTCCACGAGCCCGAGGCACAGGCTGTTCACGCGGATCTGGTTCGGCCCGAGCTCGACGGCGAGCGTCTTGGTCAAGGAGATGACCGCCGCCTTGGTCATGGCGTAGAGCGCTTCGTCGCGCGCGCCGAGGAGCGCCTGGATGCTGGAGATGTTGATGATCGAGCCCGGCGCCTTGCGCTCGAGGAGGTGCTTGGCGACGGCGCGCGCGCACTCGAAGTAACCGCGGAGGTTCACGTCGAGCGTCTTCTGCCAGGCCCACGGCTCGCAGTTGATCGCCGGGCCGTAGTACGGGTTCGTCGCCGCGTTGTTCACGAGGACGTCGACCTTGCCCCACTTGTCGATCGCCGCCTGCACGAACTTGTGACAGGACTCGACCTCGCCCGCGTGGAACGGCACGCCGAGCACGTTGTCCGCGCCGAGCTCCTTCACCGTCTCCGCCACGCCCTCCGGTTTGCGCGCGCCGATGAGCACCTTCGCGCCGTGGTCGACGAACGCCTTCGCGATCGCTTTGCCGACGCCGCGGCTCCCGCCGGTGATGACCGCGACCTTACCTTCGACGTGAATGAGAGGCTTCATGCGTGTTCTTCTCCCCAGAATGCGCGCGCGATCGTCCTTCGATCGCGCCCCGATACTACAAGCTCGTCCGTAGGAATGGAGCACGAACACGTCGGCCCCGAGTCCGCCGCGCCGTTACCGGCGATGCGTCCACGGGGCCGAGTGTGCGTTTCCGCTTGGCTTCACCGCCGACGGGCGGTGTCGCTTCTCGTCAGGCTCTTCGCGTCAGGGAGGTGAGTTTCAGCAACGCCCGACGAGAACGAGCTTTCGATCAGCCGCTGTCGCTGGCGTCCATGATGCCGCTGTCGCCGGCATCGGAGCCACCGTCACCACCACCGCCGACGTCCTTGAGATCGACGGACACGGCCGCCGACTGACCGGCGACGATCGTGACGTGCGTCTGGCCCGGGGGGAAGACGACCGGGTCACCGGCCTGCGGCCCCATGCGGTGCTGCGGGGTGTCGGCGCCCACGAGGATGTACCCGCTGACGACGTACGTGCCGGGCTTGATGCCCTTCACGGTGACGACGTTGGTGCCGGGGAGCTGCGGCTTCTCGACCGTCCCGATCGCCTCGGGCGGACCCGACGGGGGGAAGGTGGTGAAGGCCGTCATGATGATCGGGCCCTTCTTCGCGCCCATGTAGGTCGCGGTCACGGCCATGTCGCCGGTGGTCGGCGTCGAGCCGTCGCCGGGCGCGCCGTCGCCGGTCGCTTGACCGTCGTAGGTCGCATCGCTGCCCGTGCCGCCGTCGTCGCCCGTACCGGTGTTCGTGCTGTCATCGCCGCACGCGAGCATCAAAGCGCCGCCCACAAACACGGGCGCACAAAGTCCTGCCATCAGCCTAAGCAAATTCGCCATCGAGACCTCCTTGAGATTGGATCTCAGCATGGTGGGTTGACCAGGTCAACATCCAAGCTGAGCCGACTTGCCTCGCTCGAGGCCGTTTTGTAGGACCTCGTGGGGCACGAGCGACGTGCACCTTCATACGGGCATGCGGGGCGGCATGCGGGCCGCACGCCGGCGGCGGGCGCCGCTACCCGACGACCGAGTACGCGAGCGAGATGTCGCGGCGGAGCGATCGCGCGTTGTCGGGGAGGCGGCCCGGCGGCAGACCGGAGTCGAAGACGAAGAGCGCCATCTCCGGCTCCTTGAAGCCGAACGCCTTGGCGAAGCCCGTGCGCGAGTCGTCGAGGCACTTCTTGACGTAGGCCGGCATCTCGGCGTGGAACTGCCCCGCGTGCTCGAGGAAGGAGAGCACCGCCGGGAGCGGCACCGGACGGACGGCGTACTTCCGCGACGTCATGTGGAGCCAGAGGCGCAGCGAGAGACGCCCGCACTCGATCATCGACTCGGCGTCGGGGGTGGCGGTGATGCACACGCGCGCCGCGCTCCCCTTCATGAACGGATCGCCGACTTTCGCGAAGCGACGCGAGGCGATGCGCAAGAAGATCGACGCGAGGGGGAACGACTTGAAGACGGCGTTGGCGAGGCCGCGCGGCATCTGCGACGCACGCCAGGAGATCCCGTCGCGCGTCATCTCCGCCTCTTCGTCGGTGAAGCGGAACCAGTGGGAGATGGCCGCCCACGCCGGCTTGTACTGGCGGAGGATCCACTGCGCGGTGTCGAGCTCGAGCGGCAGCTTGCCGGTGACGTAGACCTTGGCGCGCTTGTACGGCTTGGCGACCTCGAGGAGCTCGCCGTACACCGGATCGCTCGCCGAGCCGCCGGCGTAGACGCGGCGATCCGAGCAGCGCTCGTAGAGGAACTCGTGCATCGGATCCTTCGTCCGCGTCCCCTCGCGAAAGGAGATCTCGAGCCACTTGTCGGGCGTCGGGCGGGTGCCGCTGTTCATCCCCGTCACCGAGGGGAGATTGAACAGCTCGAAGGTCGGCGTGAGCCCCTCGGCCGAAGCGGCGATGTCCACCGACTCCATCAAGAAGCCGAGCTGGAGGATCTTGGAGACGTACTTCGGATCGAGCGTGGAGTTTCCGCGCACGGCGTCGAGGTACACGCGGAGCTTCTTTTCGCCGCGGTGCCACTCGAAGCGCCACTGCTGCGAGTTGTCGAGCGTGGGCGCGTGGTAACCCGCCTTGGCGATGCGTCGAACCTTCTCCCCCAACGACGTGTCCGTCTCGACCGCGGCCATGGCTTGCATGATGCGCGAGCTTAGCGGAGCCCGCGGGGGGGTCGCAATCGCACCGAGAGCGTGGAAGCGCCGCGCGCGCGCCGCGTGACGCGTTCGTCACGCGACGCGGCTCGATTCGCGAAATAGCTGCGCGGTCGAGGCGCTACGGGGTCGTGAGCAGCGTGCACATCTGCGACTCGCGCGCGTGCAGCTCGTCGTGGGCGGTGTCGGCCGGGTTGTGGAGGAAGGTCGAGAGACGATCCCTCCCCGTGCGCATGGGCGAGAGCTGGAAGTTGATGTCCAGCGGGTTCTTCATCTCGGTGTGGTGACAGCCGTTGCACGTCTGCTGCGCGAACGCGTGACGGAGCGGCTCGTCGACCTGCGCGACCCAGTTGAACTCGATCTCGGCGCCGCCGCCGAGGAGACGCGGCGGGAGGTGATGCTTGTTCTTCATCACCGCGTCGCGGTTGTCTTGCAGCCACTGATTGAGCTGATCGCTCGAGTTGACGGTGGAGTCGGGCGTGTTCGCGGTGCCGGTGATGGAGAGGCCGGTGCCGTCGTACTTGTACTCGCGGAGCTGCCACTGCCAGTCGAAGACGCGCTCGTTGGTGCGCACCTGCAGGTTCTTCGACTTGGAGAAATCGTCGGTGATCGCCTGGAGCGCGGCCTTGTAACTCTCGTCCTGCTTCGCGAACGATCCGAGCTGGTGCCAGCGCTGGGCCCACTGCTTCGCCGACTGCGTCGACGTGTCGAGGTGAAACTCGGTGATGAGGCTCATCTGCTTCGGCTTCGAGTTGGGATCGTCCGCGGGGCCGTCCATCAACCCGAACACGAAGCGCGCTTCCGGATCCTGATCGCTGTTGACCAGATCGATGCGGTTGATGATGCCGATCAACTTGAACGGCGCCTTGCCCATGTCGAGCACCTTGTTGGTGCAGGTCGAGCAGTCGTCGTTGCATTGATTGTCCGGCGAGAGCTTCAACCACGGGCAGAGGAGCTGCGGCCCGACGCCGGTGCGCGCGGCCACGGGATAGAGATTCACCATCGCTTGCTGCGTCCACGACGCGAGCCAGTGCTGAATGAAATCCGACGCGGTCTGTTGACCCGCGAGCTGCTCGAAGACGTGACGAAAGCTCCAGGGGCCGTCGCTCGCGTTCAGCGAACGCGCGTCGCCGACGACTTCGTCGTCGACGATCTCGAGCTCCTTGAAACGATCGACGGCGACACTCGTGCACTCGGGCACGTTGGTCGTCCCGCTGCTCGAGCTCGAGCTCGAACCCGAGCACCCCACCGCTACCCCGCCGGAGACGGCGGCGAGTGCCGTCACGAGGCCGAGCGAAATGCTCGACCGAAGCAAGAAGAAGGGACCGAACGCAACGAGCCTTCCCATGCTGAAACTATAACGAAGTCAAAGCTCGCGACGCAATGTAAGCAGGCGGGAAAAAGAGCCGCTCGAGGAGCGGAGGGCGCCGTGCGCGCGCACGCCCTGTGTGAGCGTGGGCGCGGGGACGCCGCCCTCCCACACGCATCCCCACACGCATCACGCCGACCGCCCGCCGGCACTCCCATGCAATCGGTCGCTTGGGCTCCGTCCTTCCGCGCCTTCGCCCGCCTCTCATCGGCTTGGCCCTTCAATGGACAGGAAGCGGACGGCTCGGCTATCGTGGGGCCCATGCTCAGGAAACCCTTGGGAGCGGCGGTTGCCGCGGGGATCATTGGCCTCGGAGCCATCGTCGTGTCGAGCTCGAGCTGCACGTTCCTCGTCAAGCGAGACGCAGCGCAGTGCTCCAACGACGGCGACTGCACCAGCCGAGGTCCCGCGTTCGAGGGGACTTTCTGCAGCGATCGCGGGGTATGCCAGAGCAGCCTCACGTACTGCTTCTCGAACCAGCAGTGCATGGACCGGAACAAAGGCGCCCCGTACGTCTGCCAGAAAGACAACGGTCACGTGTGCGCGCCCATCCTCACCGCCGAGTGCCCGCGCATCATCGGCGACCCGGCCGACCTGAAGAACGACGACGCGGTCGTCATCGGCGCCATCATGATGCCCGGCTGGAACCCGGTGCTCAAAGGGGCGGAAGACTCCATCGAGCTCGCGCTCAACGACTTGAAGACCACCGCCGGTGGCATCAAAGGGACGACGGGCAAAGGGGTGCCGCGCCCGATCCTCGTGAACGCGTGCGAGATCCCGCTCTCGAACTTCGCCGCCAATCAGCCGGCGAGCGACCACCTCTTCAACGAGGTGCGCGTCCCGACCATCATCGGCCCGCTCCCCAGCGACTGGCTCCAGTACTCCTTCTCGAAGGCGCTCGCGGCGAACCCGAAGTCGACGGTCATGACGCCGTCGGGCGTCGCCGGCCAAGAGTTCACCAACGCCCCCGGGCGCGTCGGCGTGCTCTTCCGCACCGGCTACACCGGCCTGGCGATCCCGGCGACGGTCGGCAAGATCGTCCCCACGTACATGGAGCCCGCGCTCCGCGCGCAAAAGAACATCCCGGCCGCGACGCCGATCAAGTTCGCCGCCATCAAGAGCGGCGACGGTACCGAGGACGCGGTCATCGCCGCGACCTACGCGCAGCTCTCTTTCAACGGGAAGACCGCGCCGCAGAACGGCGGCAACTACCGCGAGTTCAACTACGGCGACCCCGCCGCGCCGGACTTCGACACGAAGCTCGCTTCGGTCCTCGCCGACGTGCAGAACTTCGCGCCGGACATCGTCTCCTTGTGGGGCGCGTCCGAGGTGCCGACCGTCTTCTTGCAGATCGAGAAGACCGGCATCGCGCCCTATTACATCGTCGGCACCGGCGCGCTCTCGTCGCAGATCTCGGACTACGTCGGGACGGACGAGAACATCCGCAAGCGCATCTGGATCCACCAGCCGGGCCGCGGCGCGAACGACCCGAACATCGCGCGCTTTTACCAGCGCTTCCAGGCGGCCTACCCCGAAGACACCGCCAGCGAGCTCGCCGCGCTCGTCTTCGACACGAGCTACATGGCCTTCTACGCGATGGCCACCGCGGGCGACAAGCCGGTCACCGGCGAGGTCATCGGCCAAGGGCTCTTGAACAAGCTGAAGGCGGGGCCGCAGATCAACGTCGGCCCGACCGACATGCTCAACGCCCTCGGCGCGCTCGAGCAGGGGCAGACCATCTCCTTCAACGGCCTCGAAGTGACCGGCAACTTCGACGCGAACGGCGACCTCGAGATGTCCATCGAGATCCTCTGCGTCGACAACACGAACACCGAAGGTGCGCTCGCCGGCTTCAAAGAGAGCGGGCTCGTCTACCACGACGGGATCGGCTTCGTCGGGACGAACGGTTGCTTCCCCTCCCCCTAGCGCTTCAGCTATTCTGAAGCGGCTAGAATGGTCAGAAAATCGGTCTGCGGGTTCCTCACCGCAACGCTCTTCGCGGTCGCTTGCGTATCCACCTCCAGCTGCACCTTCATCGTCAAACGCGATGCGGCGCAGTGCTCGACGGATGCTGATTGCACCGGAAGGGGCCCCGCTTTCGAGGGGACCTTCTGCAGCGATCGCAAGGTCTGCCAGAGCAGCCTGACGTACTGCTTCTCCAACCAGCAGTGCATCGACAGGAACAAGGGCGCCCCCTTCATCTGTCGAAAGTCGCTCGACCACACCTGCGTGCCGCTCCTGACCGCGGAGTGCCCGCGCGTCATCGGTGACCCGGCGGATCTCAGGAACGACGACGCCATCGTGCTCGGCACGGTGATGATGCCGACGTGGAACGCGCTCTTGAAGGCGGCGGAAGATTCGATCGAGCTCGCCGTCAACGATCTCAAGACCACCGCCGGCGGCCTCAAAGGGACCACGGGCAACGGCACGCCGCGCCCTGTGCTCGTCAACGCGTGCGAGATCACGCTGCCGAACCAGATCGCCAACCAGCCGGCCGCCGATCACCTCATCGGCGATCTTCACGTCCCCGCCGTCATCGGTCCCCTCCCCGCGGCGTGGATCAGCTACGCCTTCCAGAAGTCGCTCGCGGCGAACCCCAAGACCGTGCTCGTCACCCCCTCGTCGGCGACGGGACCCGAGTTCACCAACGCGCCCGGCCGCATCGGCATTCTCTTCCGCACGGGCGACATCGCCCCCTCGCTCGCCGCCTCGCAGGCGCAGTTCATCTCGAACTACTACGAGCCGCAGATCCGCAAAGACCGCGGCATCGACGCCACCGTGCAGCTCAAATACGCGGTCGTGGCCACCGGCCGCGGTCCGGAGAGCGACGTCATCGACGGCATCTACAAGTCGCTCACGTTGAACGGGAAGACGCTCCCGCAGAACGGTGCAAACTACAAGGAGTTCAGCTACGGCGATCCGACGGCGCCCGACTTCGACGCGAAGCTCGCCAACATGCTCGTCGACATCCAGAACTTCAAGCCGGACATCGTCGCGCTTTACGGCTCCCAGGAAGTGCCCGCCGTCGTCCTGCAGATCGAGAAGCTCGGGCTCCCGGCGGCGCCGTATTACACCGGGACCGCAGGCGCGCTCGTCTCCAACGTCCTCCCCGACTACGTCGGCTCGGACGACAAGATTCGCCGGCGCATCGCCATCTTCCAACCGGGCCGTGGCTCCACCGATCCGGGCGTCGCGCGCTTCTACCAGCGCCTCGGCGCGGCCTACCCCGAAGACGTCCCCAACGAGCTCGCCGCGCTCGTCTTCGACTCGACGTACATGGTCTTTTACGCGCTCGCGGCGGCGGGCGACAAGCCGGTCACCCCGGACATCCTCGGCTCGGCGCTGCTCACCAAGATGCAGACCGGTCCGGCGATCAACGTCGGCCCCACCGACATGCTCAACGCCATCGGGGCGATGGAGAGCGGCGGGGGCATCACGTTCAAGGGGATCGAAGCGGACGGGAACTTCGACGCGAACGGGGACATCGCCACGAACTACCAAGTGTTCTGCGTCGACAACACCGTCACCGACGGCGACCTCGTCGGCTTCCGCGCGAGCGGGCTCAAGTACGATCCGGTGACGAAGCAGCTCACCGGCACGAACGGCTGCGCGCCCTGACCTAGGTCACTCTGGTGGGCTAGAAGAAGCCGCCCTCTCGCATCGCCCCGGCCGCGCGGCCGACCGCCTGCTCGATGTGGTGAATGTCCTCTTCGGCGTGGGCCGTCGAGAGGAAGCTGTTGCGGATCTCCGGCACGTACACCCCTTCCAGCAAGAGGTGCAGCACGAGCGTGTCGACGAGCAGCGTCGATTCGGCGTCGAAGCGGAACAGCGAGCCGAACGACTTCATGCGGATGGGCGCTGCCGCCGACGCGAAGATCGTGTTCACGCGCGCCACCATCGCGGCGGTCGTGCCGTTCAACTTGGCCTGAAGCGCGTCGCCGCGCTCTTCGAGGTGCCCGAGGAGCGCGCAGGCGGCGGCCATCGTCAGCGAGTGCGCGCCGTGGGTCCCGCCGGAGGCGACGTGCTCCCCGGAGGCGCCCCGCCGCGGGTCGAGGCGATCGAGGTATTCGGCGCGCCCCGTGAGGACACCGATGGGCAAGCCGGCGCCCACCGTCTTCCCGTAGGTCACGAGGTCGGCGTCGACGCCGAACCAGCTCTGCGCGCCGCGAGGATGGATGCGAAAGCCCGTGATCATCTCGTCGAAGAGCAGGGCGATGCCTCGCTCGGCGGTGAAGCGCCTCAGATCGAGCAGGTACTTGTGCGGTTGGAAGTCCGGCGTGCGGCTCCGCACCGGCTCGACCAACACCACGGCGATGTCGTCTGCGTGCTGCTCGAGCGCGGCAAACGACTCGGGCGACCCGTAGGTGAGCACGAGGGTGTCCTCGAGGGCGTGCGTGGAGATCCCGGGGAGCAGCGGCGCCGCTCGCGGATCGTCGTCGGAGTGGGCCATGCCCGACACCTCGTCGGAGTGACCGTGGTAGGCGCCGCTGAAGACGACGATCTTGCGGCGGCCCGTCACCGCGCGCGCCGCGCGGATCCCCAGCATCACGGCTTCCGTGCCGGTGGTGACGAAGAGCGCCCGCTCGGCCCGCGTGAGGCGGAGGAGCTTCGACGCGGCCTCGGCGGCGAGGTCGAGCTGACCGCCGCCGACCATGCCCCTTCCGATTTGGTCGTCGATCGCCGAAGCGACGAAGCTCGGCGCGTGCCCGCAGAGCAAGCTGCCGAAGCCCATGGCGACGTCGACGTACTCGTTGCCGTCGATGTCCCAGAAGCGCGCCCCCTTCGATCGGGCCGCGTGGAGGGGGAAAATGGCCTCCTTCATGACGCGGCGGAAGCCTGCCGTGGCGCGCGGATCGGCGAGCACGCCGCGGTGCTGCGCGGTGAGGGCCTTCGAGCGCGCGAGGCGCTTCGACAAGGTGCCGGCCAGCGACGTGAGGTGGTCGCGCTGGCGATCGTTCAAGATGCCGCCGCCGACGTGCGGCGTGGCCGCTGGGGCCTTCGCGCGCGCTGCCGGCGTGGGTTGGCGAGCAGGGCGCGCCTTCACCTCTTCGACGGGCTTCGCTCGTGCTCCCCCGAGCTCGGCGAGCATCGCCTTCAAGGTGTCGAGCTGGCCTTGAATGGACTCTTCGGGCGCGCCGGGAGCGCCCAAGGCGACGTCGTCGTCTCCCTCGTCCAAGACCTCTTCGGGCGCGAGCGGCTTTTGTGCCTCGAGCAGCGTGGCGATCGCGCGGATGGTGCGCGCGTCGCGGAAGACCTCGCCCACCTCGAGGCTGACACCGAACGCCCCTTCCACCTTCTTCGCGACCTCGAGGAGGATCATCGAGTCGGCGCCGAGGGCGAGGAGATCGGCGTCGGGATCGATCTGGCTGGCCTCGGAGTGAAACGCGTGCGCCACGAGCTCACGGAGCCGCGGAAGGATCTCCTCGGCCGTCAGGTGCGCGCGCTCGCGGGGCTGCGGCTTACGCGCAGGCTTCGCGGCCGCCACCCACTCCACCGCGGGAGCCGGGGGCGCCTCGGTGCGAGGCGGCAGCGCGTGCTCTTTTCCCGGCTCGTAGCTCGGCGCGTCTTCGACCCAGTGACGCCGCTGGTGATTCCACGGATGCGGCGGGAGCCTCGCGACGTTGCCTCCGCCCAAAAGGGCGCGCCAGTCGAGCTCGCCTCCCGCGTGCACGACGCCGGCCAAGGAGCGGAGCATCGCGCGGACATCGTCCTCTTCGCGACGAAGGGTGCCGAGGACGGACAGCTTCTTGGAGGCCTCCTTCAGTGTGGATTCCACCGGAGGGCCGAGCACCGGGTGGGGACCAATCTCGAGAAAGCCCGTGGCGTCGGCCTGGAGCGCAGCGAGCACGGCGTCGCGGAACATCACCGGCTTCCGCACTTGGCTCGACCAGTAGCCGGCTTGGAACGACTCGCCCGCTTCGACGCGCCCTGTGACCGTCGAGACCATGCGCACGGTACCGGCCCGCGGTGCGAGCGCGTGAAGCGCTTCTGCGAGCGAAGCAACGTGCGGATCCATCTGGTGGCTGTGAAACGCGTAAGCTCCGGCGAGCATCTTCGCGCGCGCGCCGCGCGCCTTGAGCTCGGTCATGCACGACTCGAGGAGGGCCTCGTCGCCGGAGAGCACGCACGCGCGGCTGGCGTTCACGGCCGCGAGGGCCAGTCGACCGGGATGCCGCGCGACGATGGCCGCGGCCTCGGCGGCGTCGACCTCGAGGGCGGCCATGCGCCCTTGGCCGTGTGACCTCTGAAGAGTGCGACCCCGCTCGAAGATGAGTCGCGCGGCGTCCTCCAAGGTGAGGATCCCGGCGGCCTCCGCTGCGGCGATCTCGCCCACGCTGTGCCCGAGGACGACCTTGGGGACGATGCCCAGGCTGGCGAGGAGCCGCGTGAGCCCGACTTGAATCGCGGTGAGACAAGGTTGGGCGTACTGGGTCTCCGCCACCATCTTGGAGGCTTCACCGGTGACCGCGAGCTGGGAGGCCACCGACCATCCAGAGAGAGGACGAAACACCGCGTCGAACGCGTCGATGGCCTCGCGGAAGACGCGCGAGCGATCGTAGAGGGCCCGCCCGGCGCCGGGCCACTGCGCCCCCTGGCCCGTGTAGACGAAGGCGAAGCTCGGCGACTCGCGCGGGCCGCGGCCGACGAGCGCGTCGTCGTCGGGGCGCCCCGCAGCGAAGGCCGCCACCGCGCGGTGGAGCTCCTCTCTGGTGACGCCGGAGAAGGTGGCGCGATGATCGAGCTTCGAGCGCCGGGTCGCCGCGGTGAAGCAGATGTCGCGGAGCTCGGCGGGCGAGGCCTTCGCGAGCAACGTTGCGTACGAGCCGGCGAGCGTCTTCAGCGCGCCCTCACTCTTCGCCGAAATGGGGAGCACGTAGCCGAGCGCCTCGGTGCTGGTGACCACGGCCGGCTTCGCCGGCGCTTCGCCCACGATCAGGTGGGCATTGGTCCCGCCCATGCCGAACGAGCTGACGCCCGCGAGGAGCTCACCCTCGGCCCTCCACTCCCCGACCTCGGTCTGCACGCGGTAAGGAATGCGGTCGAAGGGGATGCGGACGTTGGGCTCGCGGAAGTGGAGGCTCGGCGGGAGGGTTCGGTTCTTCGCTGCCAGCGCGGTCTTGATGAGCGCGGCGACGCCGGCGGCCGACTCGAGGTGGCCGAGGTTCGTCTTCACCGTGCCGATCGCGCAGGTCGGTCGCTTCGCAGGCGAGTCACCGAGCGCGGCGGCGATGGCCATGACCTCGATCGGATCGCCGAGCGGCGTCCCCGTCCCGTGGGCCTCGACGTAAGAGATGTGCTCGGCGGCGACGCGCGCGTTCTTGAGCGCGTCGCGAATGAGCTGCTCCTGCGCGTCACCGTTGGGCACGGTGAGGCCGGACGTGCGCCCACCGTGGTTCATCGACGACCCACGAATCGTCGCGTACACGCGGTCGCCGTCTTTCTGCGCCTCCGAGAGGCGCTTCAAGACGACCATGCCGCACCCTTCACCGCGGGCGTAGCCGTCGGCCGCCGCGTCGAACGTGTGGCACCTCCCGGTGGGAGAGAGCGCGCCCATCGAGCTGAGCGAGATGCTGGCGTGCGGCGTGCAAATCACGTTCACGCCCCCCGCGACCGCGAGGTCCGACTCTCCGAGTCGGAGGCTCTGGCAGGCGAGGTGGATGGCGGCGAGCGAGCCGGAGCACGCCGAGTCCATGAGCAGGCTCGGGCCGTGAAGATCGTAGAAGTACGAGAGCCGGTTCGGATAGAAGCACCCGCCCACGCCCGTCGCGCTGTGCGGCTCGATGCGATCGATCGAGGCGAGCGACAAGCGAATGTAGTCGTGCACCATGATCGCCGTGTAGACGCCGGTCCGCGTCTGGGCGAGCTTCTCGACCGGGATCCCCGCGTCCTCGAAGGCCTCCCACGAAACCTCCAGCAAGAAGCGCTGCTGCGGGTCCATCAAGCGGGCCTCGCGCGGCGAGATGCCGAAGAACTCGGCGTCGAAGCGGTCGATGTCGTCGACGAAGCCCGCCCACCGGGTGACCATCTTCCCGCGGGCGTGGGGATCGCGGTCGTGGAAGGCCTCGGCGTTCCACCGGTCGGGGGGAACCTCGCGAACGGCGTCGACTCCGTCGATGAGCAACTGCCAGAAGGACTCGGGGTCGCTCACGCCGCCGGGGAACCGGCAACCGATGCCGATGACCGCGATCGGTTCGGTCGCTCGACGCTCCAAGGCGTCGAGCCGGTCGCGCATTTGGCGCACGGCCTCGATGGCGGATCGTTGCTTGTCGGCGGTCGCCGGCGGCCTCACGGAATTCTGCGTCATAACGTCATCCCCCGTCGTCGTCGTCGCCGAGCAGATCGGCAAGATCGTCTGCCAACTCGCCCGAAGCCAGAGCGTCCTCGAGCGCGTCCATGTCCACGGCCTCGGCAGGCGGCGGCGCCGCGGCTTCGGCAGGCGCGGGTGCCGCTTCCGCGGGGGCGAGCTCGGCCAGGATCCCGGCCGTCAATGTCTTCAGCGTGGCGCGGCCGAACACGCGGCCGATCTGGAGCGGCACGCCCGTGGATTCGTGCACGCGATTTCGGAACTCCACGACCGTGATCGAGTCCATGCCGAGCTCGCTGAGCGGCCTCGCCGGTTGAATGGCGTCGGCGGGGATGCGCAGCGCGCGGGCGAGCTCGGCGCGCAGCATGGATTCGACGGTCCCCTCCCACTCCTCGGGAGGGAGCGCAGCGAGACGAAGCTGCAGTTGGCTCGGCCCGCTCTTTCGGTGCGCGGCCTGCACCGACTGAATGAGCTCGCGAATGAAGGGCCGCCCCGCCGCACGCTGGTGCGACTGCGCCCAGTGCTCGAGGTTGAGGCTCATGACGCAGGCTTCGTTCGCGACCCCTTGCAGATCGCGGTAGGCGTGCAGCGCGTCGTCGGGGGGCATCGCCCCGAAGCCGGCCGCCGAGTTGGCGCGCGAGGTCTCGTCGGAAGCGGCCATGCCGATCTCGGCCCAAGGACCCCAGGCCACGGCAAAGGCGGGGAGACCGCGCTCGGCACGAAGCCGCGCGAGCGCGTCGAGCGTGGCGTTGGCCGCCGCGTAGTTCGCCTGCCCGCGAGAGCCGAGCACCCCGGCGCACGACGAGTACACGTCGAAGAACTCGAGCTCGCGCTTCTCCGACCATTCGTGGACCAGGTAGGCGCCGGCGAGCTTCGCCCACACCACGTGGCCCGTGAGGTGCTCGGGGCTCATTTGCAGGAGGTTCGATCCCTCGAAGGCTCCGGCGGCGTACACCACACCGGCCACCGGCGGCATGTCGCGCTCGACGGCCTCGAGCATCGCCGCGACCTGCCGTGGATCGCCCATGTCGGCGGGGAAGACCTTCACGACGGCGCCGCTCGCCTCGAGCGAGGCGATGCTTGCAGCTTGCACAGGTCCGGGCGGCCGGCGCGCGACCAGGGCGAAGTTCCGTCCGCCCTGTTCGAACATCGCCCGCGCCGTCGCGAGACCGAGCCCGCCGAGACCGCCGGTCACGAGGTACGTTCGGTCGGCACGGAGAACGCGAGCCCCACGGCTCGCGGCGGCGAGCTTCTTCAGGCGCGCCACCTTGCGCGTCCCCGACGAGTAAGCGATGCGGTCTTCGCCGTCGGTCGCGTGGATCTCGTGGAGGAGTTGGGCGAGGGATTCTTCGCGGCCCGACGACGGGTCGAGATCGACGAGGGCACACGGGACTTCAGGGAGCTCGTGCGCGACGCTGGCGCCGAGGCCCCACACCGGTGACTGCGCGAGCCGCCCGGGGAGAGGGGTCTTCCCCGCCTTCGACGCTTGGACGCCCCGGGTGACGACCCACACGCCGGGCGCATCGCGGAAGCCGATGCGTGAGAGCGTCTGCAAGAGCAAGAGGGTCGAGACCGAGCCGCGCTTCACGCCGACGAGGAGCGACTCGAGCGGGCTCATCCCCTCGCGCGAGGCGTCGAGCGAGAGCAGATGCACGATGCCGCGACAGCCACCGTTCGACTCCAAGTCCTTCAGGATGACGCGGTAGTGCTCGGCCTCCCCCGGCTCGAAGACGTAGCCCTCGGCACGCGATCCTTCGAGCTTGGTCCCCGTCCGGGCCAGGACACACTTCTCCCCGTGCGCCGTCATCTCGGCGGCGAGCGCCTCGCCGAGCCCGCTCGCGTCGGCGAGGACGAGCCACGCGCCGCGACCGTCGCGCCGCTTGGAGGTGGCGGGACGCGCCTCCCATTCGACCGCGTAGGTCCACTTCGCGTGCTCGGCCGGCTCTTCGCGGTCGAGGCGCTTCACGCTGAAGCCCCGTGTCTCGACGAGCACGCGGCCGTTCGCGTCGAGGGCGAACATGTCGGCGCGCAACACGCCGTCCGCGGTCGGCGGGCCCGAGAGCTCGGCGGTGGCGAAGGCGACCTGGCGGAGATCCCCGTGGACGCGCAGCGCTCCGAAGCCGGTGGGCAAGAAAGGAATGGGCTCGCCCTTGGGCCCCTTGGGGAGGACCGCCGCCATCGCTTGCCAGCAAGCGTCGAGGACGGCCGGGTGCACGTGGTAGTGGCCCATCTGCGCGCGGACCTTCGGCGGCACCGCCAGGGTCGTGAGCGAACGCGTGGCGCTGTGAACCACCGACGCGACGCTCTGGAAGCGCGGGCCGTAGTCGAGCCCGCGCGCCGACGTGCTGGCGTAGAAATCACGCCCCGAGACGGTTTCCGTGCATCCTGCACGCCACGCGTCCAGGTCGATCGGCGGCGGCGCGGCGGGGACCTCCGCAGCGTGGCGGAGCGTCGCCGAAGCGTGCACCGTCCACCGCGCCTCGGGGCTCGGACGACTCGCCACGTGGAACGCGCCGGTCTCGCTCTCGGTGCCGGCGACGACCGCTTGGATCGTGGTCGCTCCCCCCGGCTTCATGGTGAGCATCTGCGAGAAGGCGACGTTCTCCAGACCGACGAACGCTTCGCCGTAGAGCTCGCGACCGGCGGCGACCGCCATCTCGGTGTAGGTCGCTCCGGGGACGAGGATGGCGGTCTCGAACTGGTGGTCTTCGATGAAGCTCACGCGCTTCAAGTCGAGGACGCTCTGCCACACGTGCCCGCGCGCCGCCGCAGTCGCAGACGGCGTGGAGACGTCGATCGACTGCTCGAGGAGCGGGTGCGTCTTCTTGCGATCGAAGCCGAGCTGCGATCGCATCGAGCCGCCGTCGACGCTCTCTGCCTCGTCGATCCAATAGCTCTCGCGTTGCCAGGCGTAGCCAGGGAGCGGGACCACCCGGCTCTTCGCGCGCGCCTCGCCTCCGTACACGCGCCCCCAGTCCACGCTCGCGCCTTCGCACCAAAGAGCGCCCGCGGCCTCGAGCAGCGTGGCCTTCGCGCCCTTCCCCCGACGCTGCGACGCCACGGCGCGCGCCGACGAGCCGCTCGCCGAGAAGCGCTCGGCCATGGAGCCGCACAAGACCGCGTGGGGACCGATCTCCAAGAAGAGCTCGCTCCCCTCCCCCAAGAGCCGCTGGATCGCCGCGTCGAAGAGCACGGGCGACACCATCTGATCGCGCCAGTAGCGAGCGCCGAGACGTTCGCCTCGCTCGAAGTCGCCGCGCACGGTGGAGACCACGCGCACCGAGCCGGCCTGCGGCGCGAGGCCCACGAGCTCCTTCTCCAGTGCGTCGGCGTACTCCGCCATCGGCCCGGAGTGGAAGGCGTACTTCACCCCCAGGTCCTTCACGTAGATGCCGCGCTCGTCGAGCTCCGCCATCACCTCGCGGAGCGCCGACTCCTCGCCGCTCAGCACCGTCTGCTTCGGACCGTTCTCTCCGCCGAGCCAAAGGCGGCCGGCGTAGCGCTTCAGGACGTCGCGAGCTTCGTCGCCCGGGAGCTCGGTCGCCATCATCCGCCCTCGGCCGGTGGCGCGCTGCATGAGGCGTCCGCGGTGCACCGCCAAGCGGCTCGCGTCCGAAAGGCTCAAGACGCCGGCCACGTAGAAGGCGGCGATCTCCCCCACGCTGTGGCCCACCACCGCCCTCGGCTCGATCCCGTAGCTCCGCCACTGTGCGGCCAAGCCCGCTTGCAGCGCGAAGAGCACGCTCTGCGCAACCTCGGTCTCGCTCAGGCGACTCGTCGCCTCGTCGCGAGCGAGCTCCTCCTCCACGTTCACTCCGCCGTGCGCGCGGATCGCTTCACTCACACGCCGCACTTCGTCGCGGAAGACCGCCTCTTCGCGCACAAGATCTCCGCACATCCCGAGCCACTGCGAGCCCTGACCGCCGAAGACGAAGACGACCGGCGTCGCGCTCTCCCCGCGGACACGGCCGAACGTGACCCCTTCGAGGATGTCTCCGCGACCGAGCGCCGTGAGCTTCTCCCCCAGCTCCGATGCGCTCTTTCCCAAGGCCACCGCGCGGTGTTCGAAGGGCTCGCGACGAGCCAGGCTCGTGTAGCCGGCGTCTCGGTAGTTCCCCCACGCGACGCCGGCGGAGAGGCTCGCCCCCGTCTGCTCCGCCTGCGCGCGCATCGCCCCCTCGGACTTTCCGCTGATGCCGAGCGCGACGACGCTCTCCTTCGCGGCCTCGGCGTCGGAGAAGGCGTACTTCTCGCCGTCTTCGCGCGGCGCCTCGCCGACGATGAGGTGCGCGTTCGTACCGCCGAAGCCGAACGAGCTCACCCCCGCGACGAGGTCGCCCTCACCTTGAGGCCACTCGCCGAGCTCGGTCTGCACGCGGAGCTTCATGGTGTCGAAGGCGATGTGCGGGTTCGCGCGGCGGTAATGCAGGCTCGCCGGCAACCGGCGATGGCTCAGACTGAGCGCGACCTTGATCAACCCGGCCACGCCCGCGGCGGGCTCGAGGTGACCGATGTTCGTCTTCACCGAGCCGAGCGCGCACGTTCCCTCGCGTTCGCCGTAGACCGCGTTCAGCGCCTCGACCTCGATCGGATCGCCGAGCACCGTGCCGGTGCCGTGAGCTTCGACGTAACGCACTGCTTGGCCGGAGAGGCCGGCGGACCTGAGCGCCTCGCGGATGACCCGCTCCTGCGCCAATCCGTTCGGCGCCGTGAGCCCCGCGCTGCGACCGTCTTGGTTGACGGCACTCCCGCGGATCACCCCCCAAATGCGGTCGCCGCTCGCCTCGGCGTCGGAGAGGCGCTTCAAGACGAGCACGCCGCAGCCCTCGCCGCGTGCGTAGCCGTTGGCGCTGGCGTCGAAGGTCTTGCAGCGGCCGTCGGGGCAGAGCGCGCCCATCTTCGAGAAGATCGACATCACGTACGGCGAGATGAGGATGTTCACGCCGCAGACGAGCATGGTGTCGACCTCGCGACGTCGCAGCGCGTCGCACGCGAGGTGCGCAGCGACGAGCGACGACGAGCACGCCGTGTCGAGAGCGAGCGAGGGGCCCGAAAGGTCGAGGGTGTACGAGAGACGATTGGCGACGATGGAGAGCGCGCAGCCGGTCGCTCCGTAGGGGAGGAGCTCGTCCGACGCGCTCATCGAGAGGCGCGTGTAGTCGTTGGTGCTGACGCCCACGTAGACGCCGGTCGGTCCCTGGCGAAGGCGGGCGAGGTCGTAGCCGGCGTTGTCGATCGCCTCCCAGGCGGTCTCGAGCAAGATGCGGTGCTGCGGATCCATCGCCGCCGCTTCGCGACCGGAGATGTTGAAGAACGCAGCGTCGAAGCGATCGATCGCGTCGATGAAGCCGCCGTGCTTCGTGATCATCTTGCGCGGCGCTTCCGGGTCCGGATCGTACCAGGCCTCGGTGGACCAGCGATCGGGCGGCGCGTCGGAGGTGCAGTCGACGGCCCCCGCCAAGTTCGCCCAAAATGCCTCTGGCGTGTCCGACCCGCCGGGGAAGCGACACGCCATCCCGACGATGGCCACGGGCTCGTGCGCGCCCGCCTTCAAGCGGTCGATCTCGGCGCGAAGCTTCCTTATGGCGAGGAGCGCGCGCGCGTCGGCGCTCTGTTCGGGGGTGTCTTTCATGAGAGTTTGTCGAGCTCCTCGAGCTCTTTCTCCAGGAGCCGCTTGGCTTCGTCGGCGTCGAGGTCGTCGATGGGTTCGTGTGCCGCCGACGGGGGCGCGGCCTCGGGCGCCTTCGCGGTCTTCTCTTCAGGGGGAGTGATCCCCTTCTCGAGCAAGGGGACGAGCTTCTGGATCGTCGGGTGGGCGTAGACCGCCGCCGCCGAGATCTTCACCCCGAGATCCGCCTCCAAGCGGTTGCGGAGCGAGACCATCATGAGCGAGTCGAAGCCGAGCTCCGTGAGCGGGCGCGAGATCGAGATGCGCTCGAGGGGGCTCTTGAGCACCTTGGCCATCGTGCTCTTCAGATAGTCGGTGAGCGCCGCGGCTCGCTTGTCGCGAGGCGCCGCGAGCACCTCTTGAAGCGCGGCGCTCTTGCCGGTCGTGGCGTCGGCGGCGGCACTGGCGGCGGCGACCTCGGAGAAGAACGGGCTCCCGCTCGCCGCGGGGTTGCTCTCGCGCCAGTGCTTGAAGTTGATGTCGACCGCCGCCAGCTGGGTCGCGCCGGTGCGGAGAGCGGCGGCGAGGAGGTCGAGCCCCTCGCGCGTGGTCATCGGGAGGAGCCCCGCCGCTTGGAGGTTCTCGGCTCGATCCGCGCGCGTGGCCATGCCGGCCTCGCCCCAGTAGCCCCAGTCGATCGCCAGGGCAGCCTCGCCGCGACGGCGTCGTGCGAACGCAAGGCCGTCCATCGCCGCGTTCGCCGCGCCGTAGTGGGCTTGGCCCAGCGAGCCGAGCACGGCGGCCACCGAAGAGAAGAGGACGAACATCTCGAGCCCGGGACCGGCGAGCTCGTCGAGGTTCTGTGCACCCTGCAACTTTGGCGCGGAGACCTTGGCGAAGCGCGCGTCGGTGAGGTTCGGGACCGTCGCGTCATCGACGATGCCGGCGCAGTGGACGACACCTACGAGCTTGGGCATCGCGTGCGCTTCGGAGACGATGCGCTCCACGTCGGCGCGCACCGCCACGTCGCCTCGCGCGACACGCACGTCGGCGCCGCGCGCGCGTAGAGCTGCGATCGCCTTCGCGGCGTCGGCGCTCGGTTCGCTTCGCCCCGTGAGCAGGAGATGACGCGCCCCCTGGTCGACGAGCCAACCGCCCACCGCCAACCCGAGACCGCCGAGACCGCCCGTGACCAGGTACGTACCGGAGGACGACACCCCGACGCCGAGGGGCTCCTCGACGGTGACCTCGTCGGCGGCGCGGAGGACGAGCTTCCCCACGTGCTTGCCCGTGGTCATCGACCGGAAGGCGTCGGCCGCGTCGTCGATCCCGTACACCTCTCGCGGAAGCGGACGGAAGACCCCTCGTTCCATCAGCGCGAAGACCTCTCGCTGAAGCTCTCCCGCCTCTGCCGGGCGATTCAAGATGAGCTCGTCTATCGCCACCGCGCTCACCGTCACGTTGTGGCGAAGCGCGTACATCCCCAGGGACGTGTTGGCGTAGATGTCGCGCTTGCCGATCTCCACGAAGCGGCCGAACGGAGCGACCACCTCGAGCCCCTTCTCGAGCGCCTCGCCGGCCAGCGAGTTCAAGACCACGTCCACGCCGCGGCCGTCCGTCAGGCGCCGCACCTCTTCGACCCAGCCGAGATCGTGCGAGCCCATCACGTGCTCGACGCCGAGCTTCTTCATCAGCGCGCGCTTCTCGTCCGTGCCGACCGTCGCGAAGATCTCGGCGCCGACGTGCTGCGCGTATTGAATGGCCGCGAGCCCCACGCCGCCCGCCGCCGAGTGGATGAGCACCTTTTCGCCGCGCTTCAGGCGACCCACATGGCCGAGCCCGTACAACACGGTCATGAAGACCGCCGGCACCGTGGCCGCCTCTTCGTGCGTCAGCGACTTGGGCTTCTTCGTCACGAGCTCGGCGCGGACGACGACGTACGCGTCGAAGCCGTGCACCACGCTCGCTACGACCTCGTCACCGACCGCGACCGACGTCACGCTGGCGCCGACCCGAGCGACGACACCCGAGCATTCGCCGCCCAAAGGCAGACGGTCGTTTCCGCTCATCGGGTACATCCCGAGCGCCATCAAGACGTCGCGGAAGTTCAAGCCGCTCGCGCGCACGCGGATCTCGACCTCGCTCGGACCGGGCTCGCGTCGCGCGGCGCTCTCGAGGTGCACCGTCTCGAGGAGCCCGCTCTTGCCGACGACGAGCCGGTAGCCAACCTCGCCCACCGTGAGGCGGCGCTTCGCCGCCGTCGGTGCGCGGTCGACGGTCGACGCGGGGACCAAACGAGCCACCTTGCGCTCTCCACCCCGAAGGGCCACGCGGTCCTCTTCTCCTTCGTCGAGGAGCGCCTCGGCGAGATCCTCGGGCGAAGCGCCGGCGTCGGCGTCGACGAGACGCCAGCGAAGCTCGGGAGCTTCGTGCGCCATCGTCGCGCCGAAGCCCCACGCACCGAAGGCACGGGGATCGGCTTCGTCGGCGTCGGTCACGTGCGCACCGCCGCGTGTGACCACCGTGATGCGTGACGACCACCCCGTGGCGATGGCCGCCTGCGCGAGCCACAAGCTAAAGAGGCCGGAGCCGGCCTCGAGCTCGGCGAAGCTCACGAGCCCGGCGACGTCGCCTCGCGCGCCCGTGAGTGTGCGCTTCATCGCGTCGAGGCTCTTCGCGTCGCTCGCCGCGAACGCAGTCACCTTGGCGCCGCGCGCCTCGAGCGCCTTCTTCACCGCCGCGCCCATCCCCCCGCCGTCGAGCAAGAGAACCCACGCCCCCGGGGACGCAGCGCGCTTCGGCGCGGGCGCTTTTTCCCAGTCGATCGCGAAGAGCTTGTCGCGTCCCGCGGTCCGGAGCGCCGCGCGGAGGCCGGTGACCTCCACGACCCTTGCGCCGTCTTCGTCGAGGAGCGACACGTCCCACGCCGCTTGGCCGCTCGCGTCTTCGCGACGACGCGCGTGCACCCAGAGGCCACCACGCGTCTTCGACGTCGTGCTGACGCGCACGCGCTCCATGGCGACGGGGAGCAGCTGACCGCTCCCGTCGATCGTTCCAAGGGCCCCCTGCAGGCACACGTCGAGCGTCGCCGGGTGAATGACGTAGCTCCCTCGCGGCTCGTCCTTCACGAGCCGTCCGAGCGCCTCGCCGTTGCCGCGCTTCACCCACTCGAGGCCGGCAAACGCGCCCGCGTACGAGAGGCCAAAGCCCTTCGCCTTCTCGTAGAACTCCGGCGCTTCTTCACGACGCGTGCATCGCGCCTCGAGCGCCTTCACGCTCTCGCCGGTCCCGAGGTCGGCGCCCGCGCGTTTGCGCACGCGACCACGCGCGTGCACTTTGCGCTCGCCGCCGCGCGTGCTCGTGACC
>CAZHHD010000042.1:0-52801 GCA_964531795.1 uncultured Polyangiaceae bacterium
CCCGCCGTCGCGCCGGCCGCAGCGCCGGTGGTCGTGGCGCGTCCGCCGTCGACGGGCGTCCCCGCGACGCCGCCCGCGCCCGTGGCCGCCCGCGCGCGCACGACCGCGCCCAAGGCCGCGCCGCACCGTCATGCGATGCCGACGCGCCTCGCGACGCCGACGCTCGATCGCACCGATCCTTCCTGACGTCGTCCTGACGTCGTCGCGGCCGCGTCGCCGCTTGTTGCGCAGGGCTTGCGCGCGGTGCTCGTCGCCCGAGCGATCGCGCCAATCGCCCCCGCGTCTCTCCCCTCCCCGCGCGGATTGGGTTAGCTTCGCCCGCCAAATTGGAGGGCATGCCCATGAGCAAGAAGATCATTGCGGTGACCGGCGCCACAGGAGCGCAAGGCGGGGGTCTCGTTCGCGCCATTCTCGCGGACAAGAGCGGCGAGTTCACGGTGCGCGCCATCACGCGCAAGCCCGACTCGGACAAGGCCCTCGAGCTCAAGAAGCTCGGCGTGGAGGTCGTCGCGGCCGATCTCGACGACGTCGCCAGCCTCGAGAAGGCGTTCGCCGGCGCGCACGGCGCGTTCTGCGTGACGAACTTCTGGGAGCACTTCTCGCCGGAGAAGGAGCTCGCGCAGGCGAAGAACCTCGCCACTGCCGCCAAGAAGGCCGGCGTCGCGCACGTCATTTGGTCGACGCTCGAAGACACGCGCAAGCGCGTGCCGCTCAGCGACAATCGGATGCCGACCCTGAAAGAGAAGTACAAGGTCCCCCACTTCGACGCGAAGGGGGAGGCGGATGACTTCTTCCGTCAGGCCGGCGTGCCGACCACGTTCCTCGCGACCGCGTTCTACTGGGACAACCTCGTCGCCTTCGGCATGGGGCCGAAGAAGGGCGAAGACGGTAAGCTCGCATTCGTCCTCCCGATGGGCGACAAGAAGCTCCCCGGCATCGCCGCCGAAGACATCGGCAAGTGCGCTTACGGCGTGTTCAAGCGCGGCGCGGAGCTCGTTGGCAAGACCGTGGGCATCGCCGGCGAGCACCTCACCGGAAAGCAGATGGCCGACGCCTTGGGGCGCGCGCTCGAGCAGCCGGTGAACTACGTCGCCGTCCCGCCGGCGGTCTACCGGACCTTCGGCTTCCCCGGCGCCGACGATCTCGGCAACATGTTCCAGTACAAGCACGACTTCGAGACCGAGTATTGCGGCTCGCGTGACCTCGCCTTCTCGCGCGCGCTGAACCCCGAGCTTCAGACGTTCGCGCAGTGGCTCGCGAAGAACAAATCGCGCATCCCCCTCGGCTGATCGCCGAGCGCGAAGAGCGCGCAGAGAGGGCCCGCCCGGTCTCTCTGCGCGCGTCGTCACCCCGCAACGTCAGCAGGTGAGCGGCACGATTTGCGCGCCGCCCCGCACGTCGCGGGCGCGGACGATCGAAGAAGCCACGCTGCGGACGCTCTTGCGCGCGGCCGTGCAAGCGCCGAGCGCCATGAATCGGCAGCCGTGGGTCTTCTCCATCGTGCAGGACGTCGCTCAGTTGAAGCGCTACTCGGACCGCGCCAAGGCGATGCTCCTCGCCGAGATGGCCGCAGATCCGAAGACCGCGCACTACCAAGATCTTCTCACGAGCCCCGACTTCAACATCTTCTACGACGCGAGCACGCTCGTCGTGATCGGCGTCGCCGAGCGCGGCCCTTACAGCGACGCAGACTGTTGGCTCGCCGCGGGGAATCTGATGCTCGCCGCCTTGGACGTCGGCATCGGCTCGTGCTGCATCGGATTCGCGGTGCCCGTCGCCAACACCCCCGAGGTGAAGGCCGAGCTCGGCATTCCGGTGACGGGGGCGGCCGTCGCGCCGATCCTCCTCGGGTATCCGGCGTCGATCCCCGGCGTCGTTCCGCGCCACGATCCCAAGATCGCTTCCTGGAGCAAGTGAGACGACCGCGCGGCGTGCGTGTCCCACGCGGCGACGCACCTCTCGCGGGGGCGCGCCCCTCTCGTGCAGCTCTTGCGCGGGCGCTCCTCGATTGCGCGATTGTCCGCGCATGATCTCGCGTCGTCGTCGCTGAGGTCCGTCGGCACGCCCCGTGCTCCAAGGGACGATCGTGAAGAGCAACTACCCGACGATCCAAAAAGCGCGCGACGCGCACGGCGACGTCGCCCGCTCCGCCTACGAAGAATTCACCTGGGAGCGCGCGCGCCGTGAGCTCGACGGGCTCCCCGGCGGAGGGCTCAACATCGCCTACGAAGCCGTCGACCGACACGTGGCCCGCGGACGTGGCGACCACCTGGCGCTCCGCTGGCTGAGCAAAGACGGCGCGACGCGCGATTTCACCTACCGCGCGCTTCTCGAAGAGACGAATCGCTTCGCCAACGTCCTTCGCACGCTCGGCGTGGGCAAGGGGGACCGGGTCTTCGCTCTTCTCCCGCGTGTGCCCGAGCTCTATGTCGCGTGCCTCGGCGCGCTCAAGAACGGGAGCGTCTTCTCGCCGCTCTTCTCGGCGTTCGGTCCGGAGCCCATCGCCGCACGTATCGGTCTCGGCGGCGGCAAGGTCCTCGTCACCACCGAAGCGCTCTTCAAAAAAAAGGTCGCGCAGATCCGCGCGGTGGTGCCGTCGCTCGAGCACGTGCTCTTGCTCCCCATGAATCCGGAGGCGCGGGGAGGGCGCGAGCTCCCCACCGGCACGCGGGACCTCGGCGCGCTCCTTCGCGCCGCGAGCATCGACTTCACCGTCGAGCCGACCGCGCCCGAGGACATGGCGCTGCTCCACTTCACGAGCGGCACCACGGGGAAGCCGAAGGGGGCCATCCATGTCCACGAAGCGGTCGTCGCGCATCACGCGACCGGCAAGCTCGCGCTCGACTTTCGCCCCGACGACGTCTTCTGGTGCACCGCCGACCCCGGATGGGTCACGGGGACCTCGTACGGCATCCTCTCCCCGCTCACCAACGGCATCACCAGCATCGTCGACGAGGCCGACTTCGACGCCGAGCGCTGGTACGGGATCCTTCGTGATCAGAAGGTCACCGTTTGGTACACGGCGCCCACCGCCGTGCGCATGATGATGCGTGGCGGGGCCGAGGTCGTGAAGACCTTCGATACCCACACGCTGAGGTTCATCGCCAGCGTCGGAGAGCCGCTGAACCCCGAGGCCGTGCAATGGGGGGTGGAGGCGTTCGGTCTGCCGATCCACGACAACTGGTGGCAGACGGAGACCGGCGGGATCATGATCGCCAATTACCGCTGGATGGACATCCGTCCGGGCTCGATGGGGCGCCCGCTCCCCGGCGTCGAGGCCGCGATCGTGCGCCGCGTAGGATCGAGCGTCGAGGTCGTGACCGAGCCCGGCGGCGAAGGAGAGCTCGCGCTTCGACGCGGTTGGCCCTCGATGTTTCGCGGCTACCTCCACGACGAGGAGCGCTACGCGAAGTGCTTCGTCGGCGACTGGTACCTCACCGGAGACCTCGCGCGCCGAGACCCGGACGGCTACTTCTGGTTCGTCGGTCGCGCCGACGACGTCATCAAGTCGGCGGGGCATCTCATCGGTCCTTTCGAGGTGGAGAGCGCCCTCCTCGAGCATCCGGCGGTCGCGGAAGCTGGCGTCATCGGCAAGCCCGATCCCGTCGCCCTTCAGATCGTGAAGGCCTTCGTCTCGCTGAAGCCCGGCTACGAGCCGACCGACGCGCTCGCGCGCGATCTCCTCGGCTTCGCGCGTACACGCCTCGGTCCTGCGGTCGCGCCCAAGGAGATCGCCTTCCTCCCCACGCTTCCGCGCACGAGGAGCGGCAAGATCATGCGGCGGCTCCTCAAAGCGCGCGAGCTCGGCCTCCCCGAGGGAGACACCTCGACGCTCGAGGTGGCGTCATGACGACGAGCGTGGGGCTCTCGCCCGACTTCCTCGAGCTGACGCGCGAGCACGCGCTCACCCTGCTTCGCGACATGGTCCGCGTGCGTCGCTTCGAAGAGAAATGCGCCGAGCTCTACGGCGCCGGGAAAATTCGCGGATTTTTGCACCTCTACATCGGCGAGGAGGCCATCGCCGCGGGGGCGATTCCGCTCCTCACCGAGGAAGACGCGCTCGTCTCCACCTACCGCGAGCACGGGCACGCGCTCGTGCGCGGCGTCCCCATGACCTCGGTCATGGCCGAGATGCTCGGCAAGGTCGAGGGCTGCAGCCGCGGCCGCGGCGGCTCGATGCATCTCTTCGACGTGTCGCGACGATTCTACGGAGGCAACGCCATCGTCGCCGGAGGCATCCCCATCGCCACCGGCTTGGCGCTCGCCGACAAGATGCAGGGGCGAAAGCGCGTCACCGCGTGTCTCTTCGGCGACGGCGCCGTGGCCGAGGGGGAGTTTCACGAGTCGATGAACCTCGCCGCGCTTTGGCAGCTCCCCGTGCTCTTTCTCTGCGAGAACAACCAGTACGCCATGGGGACGGCGCTCGCGCGTCACCAGTCGCAGCAAAACCTGGCGGTGAAGGCGCAGAGCTACCGCATGGAGGTCGAGCGCGTCGACGGGATGGATGTCCTCGCCGTCGAGGCGGCCACGCGGCGTGGCGTGGACTACGTGCGCTCCGGCGGCGGCCCGTGGTTCATCGAGCTCATCACCTACCGCTTCCGCGCGCACTCGGCGTACGACCCGGAGCTCTATCGGTCGAAGGACGAGGTGCGGGAGTGGAGGCGGCGCGACCCCATCGCGCTCCTCGAGTCGCTCACCAAAGCCCGTGGGCTCCTCGGCGCCGAAGACATGGCGCGGCTGGAGGGCGAGGCCGACGACGAGGTCGCGGCGGCGGTGGCGTTCGCCGAGGCGGGCACGCTCGAGCCGGTGGCCGATCTCACCAAGTACGTGTCTCAGGAGGCGCCATGACCACGAACGGCGGAGGGGCGCGGAAGACGACCTACCGCGAGTGCGTGCGCGCCGCGCTGCGCGAGGCGCTGCAGAAGGACGCCCGGGTCTTTCTCATGGGCGAAGACGTCGGCAAGTACGGCGGCACCTACGCGTGCAGCCTCGGGCTCTTCGAGGAGTTCGGGCCCGAGCGGATCCGCGACACACCGCTCTCCGAAGCGGGGTTCGTCGGCATGGGCATCGGCGCGGCGATGGGCGGCATGCGACCCATCGTCGAGATCATGACGGTGAACTTCAGCCTCCTCGCGCTCGATCAGATCCTGAACAACGCCGCCACGCTTCGTCACATGTCCGGCGGTCAGATCGGCGTCCCCCTCGTCATCCGCATGGCCACGGGGGCCGGGCGGCAGGTCGCAGCCCAGCACTCGCACAGCTTGGAGAACTACTACGCGCACATTCCCGGCCTGCGCGTCCTCGCTCCGGCGACCCTCGAGGACGCTCGCGGCATGCTGTGGACGGCGCTCCAGGATCCCGATCCGGTCATCCTCTTCGAGCACGCCACGCTCTACGGCCAAGAGGGGGAGCTCGCGCCCGACGCCGGCGCCGTCCCCATCGATCGCGCGGCCGTGCGCCGCGCGGGCAAAGACGTCACGCTCATCGCCTACGGAGGGACGGTGGGGAAGAGCCTCGAGGCCGCGGCCGCTCTCGCCACCGAAGGGATCGACGCCGAGGTGATCGATCTTCGCACGCTTCGTCCGCTCGACGACGCGACGATCCTCGCCTCGGTGGCCAAGACGCGTCGCGCCGTCGTCGTCGACGAGGGGTGGAAGACCGGGAGCCTGGCCGGCGAAGTGTGCGCGCGGATCGCCGAGAAGGCCTTCTACGATCTCGACGCTCCGCCCGCCCGTGTCTGCAGCGAGGAGGTGCCGATCCCTTACGCCAAGCACCTGGAGGAGGCCGCGCTCCCGCAAGCGGCCAAGATCATCGACTGCGTCCGCAGCGTGGCGGTGGGTCATGAGTGAATTTCGGATGCCCTCCCTCGGCGCCGACATGGACGCCGGAACGTTGATCGCCTGGCACGTGAAGCCGGGCGATTTCGTGAAGCGGGGGGATGTCGTCGCCGACGTCGAGACCGACAAGGGGATCGTCGAGGTCGAGATTTGGGAGAGCGGCGTCGTCGATGCGCTCGCCGTCGCACCGGGGACAAAAGTGCCCGTCGGTACGGTCTTGGCGACGACCTCGGGGACGCGCGCGACTACGACGGCCTCCTCGGTGGCATCGCCCGCGAAATCCGAACCGGCCGCGCCCGCAGTCCCGGCGCCGAGCGTCTCGTCACCGCCGCCGATCGCGACGCCTTCGACGCGCGTCCTCGCGTCGCCTGCGGCAAAGCAGCTCGCGCGCGAGCTCGGGGTCGATCTGGCGTCGATCCACGGGACCGGTCCTCACGGATCCGTGACACGGAGCGACGTCGCGAGCGCGCCCAAGACCGCGCCCGAGCAGGCCGTCGCCGAAGCGCCGGCGCAGGCACGCGCCACGGCCACGCCCGCCGTCTCGCCCGCGGCCAAGGCGCCGTCCACCTTGGACGCCGCGGCGATGCGCCGGGCCATCGCCGCCACGATGGCGCGCTCGAAGCGGGAGATCCCCCACTACTACTTGTCCGCCGATCTCGACGTCGAGGACGCCGTCCAGTGGCTCACCGCGCACAACGCGACGCGCAGCGTGACCGAGCGGATCCTCTTCGCCGCGCTCTTGCTCAAGGCCACGGCGCTCGCCGTACGCGACGTGCCGGAGATGAACGGCTTCTTCGTCGACGGCGCCTATCGCGCGGCGACGGCCGTGCACCTCGGCGTGGCTGTCTCCCTTCGTCAGGGGGGGCTCGTCGCGCCGGCCATCCACGACGTGGCGGAGAAGAGCCTCGCCGACGTGCAAGAGAGCCTGCGAGATCTCGTCGCGCGCGTACGCGCCGGGCGCCTCCGCAGCTCGGAGATGTCCGATCCCACGCTCACGGTCACGAACCTCGGCGACCAAGGGGTCGACAGTGTCTTCGGCGTGATCTACCCGCCGCAGGTCGCGCTCGTCGGCTTCGGTCGCGTGGGAGAGCGCGCGTGGGCGTCGGGAGGCATGGTCGGCGCTCGCTCGGTCGTCACCGCGACGCTCTCGGCGGATCACCGCGTCAGCGACGGGCACCGCGGAGCGCTTTTTCTCGCGGCGATTGGCCGCGCGTTGAAGGAGCCGGAGAAGCTATGAACTCTGTCGAAATTCGCCAGGTGGTCGTCGAAGCGCTTCGCTCGGTGGCCCCGGAGTCGGACCCCGCCTCGCTCGGCGACACGGCACGCTTGCGCGACGAGCTCGACCTCGACTCCATGGATTTTCTGAACTTCGTCCTGGCGGTGCACGGCGCGTTGCACGTCGACATCCCCGAGGCGGACTACGCCAAGATGCAGACGCTCGGAGGCGTCGTCACCTACCTCTCGTCGCGGCTCGACGGCAGCGCGCGCTCGTAACGGGGTGCGGCGAGCGCGGGGAGCCCGACGAGACGTGCTGCGCCTCACGCTCGAAGTGCGTCACACGAAGCGCTTCACCGCCGCGCGCTTTCTCTTCCACGCGCGACGAGCCGCGCGCGCCGTCCTTCGGAGGTCGCGCTTTCGGGCGCGTCGCTCCCGTCGCGCTCGCGAGCCGTCCTCGTGGTTCGCGCGGCGGAACGTGGCCCACGCGTCGCCGAACTCGCCGAACGTGTCCTGAAGGTCGACGAGATCTTCCGACGGCTCGCCGAGCCATTCGAGCGCGAAGCGCACGCGCCTCAGCGCACGCCTCAGCGCGTGCAGGCCCGCGTAGTCGCGTCGCCGAAGGTGCCGCCCGCGCAGAAGCGCCGCGCGCGAGAGTCGCCGGAGCCCCTTCCGCGCGCGCCGCCGGGGTAAGGGCGGCATCTCCCCGAGCGCCTTCACGAGCCTCGCGAAGCGCCGGCCTTCGAGCGCCGATGCGAGCACCCGCTGCGCCTCGGCACGCTCGGCGCGGAGCTTTGCCAGCTGCGCCGCAGGCCCACCGCGCGCGATCTGCACGTCGACGTCACGAACCCACGCTGCGCTCCGCCGGAGGCGACGCAGGTCGTCGTCGAGCGTCCGTGTCCCGCCGAGATCGAGCCACACGCGAATCCGCGCGATGGCGATCCGCAGATCGTGCACGCCGCTCGGATCGGTGCCGTTGCCGGCGGCCGGGACCGCGAGGAGCAGCTGCTCGAGCCACGGACGAACGGGGATCCTGCGGGCCATTTCTCCTTCTCCCGCCGCCCGGTAAGCAACCGCCGCACCAGCGGACGCCTTCCAGCCCCCGTTCGGTTGGCGTCGCGGGCGTTTGTCTGCGAAGATCGAACGAGTGGTCCGCCCGAACGTAGCGTCGTGGAAGGGCGTTTCATGAGGCGCGAAGCTCGGCCGCCGTGGCAAAGGCTCGGGCTGGCCCCGATCGCGATCGTCGCCGCCGCCGCGCTGGGCGCGTGCTCCTCCGGCGACGACACGTCGAGCCCGACGACTGGACCTTCGGACGGAGGGACGACCCCGCCGGACGACGCCGGACCCGAGTACCCGCCGCTTCCGCCCTACGTGGTCGACGACTCACCGCTTCCGCCGGACTACTCGATCTTCGATCACGCCAAGGAGTGCTACGACCGCTTCCAGGTCGAGGTGCCGTCGTTCGACTGCGACGGCCCCGACGCGAGCCGCCTCAAGATCGAGGTCGCCGGCGCGGAGGTGACGACCAAGGTCCCCGCGCAGTGCGACAAGCCGAGCCTCGCCGGGACCGGCTTCGCCTGCGTGCCCGGCGCGCGCGTGACCAAACTCGAGAGCGTGAACATGTACGGCCACACGATCGCCACGGTGATCGCCTGTCGCCGCGCGGCCTACTCGGCGCTCGACAGCGGCAAGTTCGACAACATCGCGGTGCTCCAGGCGGATCTGCAAAACAACGAGACGTGCTGGTACCAGATCCGCAAAGACACGACCTTCGTCGGTCGGAAGATCCCCGCGCCGTACAGCGTCGGCCGGGTGAAGGGGGACGCCGCCGACAAGAGCGCGACGAGCATCTACGTCTCGCCGGTCACGCTCACGACCGACCACACCGAGTGCTACCGATGCCACGACAACCAGGTGTGGCTGAAGACGCCGTGGATCGGCGTCGAGAACCAGGTCCCCTCGGCGACGGGCAAGACGCACGACATCCCGCGCCCACCGGGGCAGCCGCTCTTCATCGGGCGCGCCTACAAGGACTGGAACCTCCCCGCGAGCCGCCCGAAGCTCGTCGTCATCGACAACGCGACGTTCGACAAGGCCTTCCCGCCCACGGCCGCCGAGCAGTCGGCGATTCAAAGCGGAAAGATGGCGCCGAGCAACGCGTGCACCAGCTGCCACGCCATCGCCAAATCGGAGATCGCCACCGCGGGGCAGGGGACGTGCAACGAGTTCGCGCGCTACTGGATGCCCACGAAGCCTTCGAGCTTCAGCGGCACGGTGCTCGGCTCGAAGGTCTCGAGCTACGGCAACTCGTTCCCCCACGACGCGTGGATGCCGCCGAGCGCCGCGACCGCCTTCACGAGCGACGCGGCGTTTCAGGCGTTCTACGCGCGCGCCTTCAAGTCGATCCAAACCTGCTGCGACGATCCGTCGCGTGCAGGATGCATGCAATAGTCGTCGCTCGCGACGACCGCGCGTAGGCCCGGCCCAGGGACCGTGGCACAGGGCAGGTTGGCAAGCGCGCTCTAGCTGATCTGCACGGTGAAGGTGAAGGTGCCGTTCGGCTTCCCCGCCTTCTTGTTCACCAGCTTCACGACGTGCGAGCTCCCCACGCTGAGGAGCGGGTTCTTCGTCGACCACTGGAACTGATGTCCGTTCGTGCCCGGCGCGAAGCCGGGGATGATCTCTTCCTTCCCCTTGCCGAACGACTTGTCGTTCGAGTCGACGCTCCACACCGTGCCGGGGAAATCCGGGAGGTAGAGCGTGACCGTCCCGCCGAGCGGCGCCTTCACGGTCTTCTCCGGCTCGGCGGTGGGATCCTTCACGGTGACGACGACGTCCTTCGAGTCCGCCGCTCCGGGCGCGCTCGCGGTCGTGGCCGAAGGAGCGGCGCTCGGCGGAGGCGCCGCGCTCGCCGAGGGGGGCGGCGTGGGGGCAGAGGCCGCCGAAGCGCTCGCCGATGCCGCCGCCGCGGGGGCGGAGGCCTTGTCGTCGCAGCCGACGAGAAGAGACGAGAGAGCGAGCGCACCGAGGATCACGACCTTGACGTTCATCCGCGCACTATCGCCGCGAACGCCCGCGAGGCCAAGGGTCACGCGCGACGCGCGCGAACACTCCAGAGCACTACGAGTCGATGGTCCCCATGTCGGCGTAGCGCGCGCCGCTCGCTTGACCGAGCTCTCCGAGCTTCGTCAGATCGCTCGGCGAGAGCTCGATCGCTGCGGCGCCGGCGTTCTCTTCGAGCCACTTGCGCTTCTTCGTGCCGGGGATCGGCGCGATGTCCGATCCCTGGTGGAGCAGCCACGCGAGGGCGATCTGCGCGGGCGTCGCCTTCTTTTGATCGGCGATCCCCTTCACCACGAGCACGGCCTCGAGGTTCCTCTTCAAGTTCTCCCCCCCGAAGCGGGGGAAGCGCTGCGCACGTACGTCGCTCTTCGGCAGGTCGCCGGAGATGGTCCCGGTGAGGAGCGCGCGCCCGAGCGGAGAGTAAGGGACGAAGCCGATGCCGAGCTCGCGGCACACGGGGAGGATCTCTTTCTCCACATGACGCTCGAAGACCGAGTACTCGGTCTGGAGCGCGCTGATGGGGTGCACCCGGTGCGCGCGGCGGATCGTGGCCGGCGAGGCCTCGGAGAGCCCGAGGTAGCGAACCTTCCCCTGCTTCACCAGATCGGCCATGGCGCCGACCGTGTCCTCGATGGGGACCTTCTTGTCGACGCGGTGTTGGTAGTAGAGATCGATGGTGTCGACGCCGAGGCGCTTCAGCGAGGCTTCGCAGGCGGCGCGCACGTAGTCGGGGCGGCCGTTGATGCCGACCCAGCTTCCGTCCTCGCGCCGCTCGTTGCCGAACTTGGTCGCGAGGACGAACTGGTTGCGCTTGCCGGTGACGGCCCGACCGACGAGCCGCTCGTTCGTGAACGGCCCGTACATGTCGGCGGTGTCGAGGAAGTCGATCCCGAGCTCGAGCGCCCGGTGGATCGTCGCGATCGACTCCGCGTCGTCGGGCGTGCCGTAGAACTCGCTCATGCCCATGCAGCCGAGGCCGAGCGCCGAGACCACGAGACCTTGCTTGCCGAGCGCCCGTCGTTCCATTCGCTCCTGATTAAGCTCCGCGGCCCGGGGAATCAAGCGGCGAGGGCCGAACTAGGCGGTAGATGCGCCGCGTCCCCCAGGCGGCGCAGAACGAGCGCGGGTGCGCAGGAGTGACGACGACGCGCCAAGACTGCGCGACGAAGGCGTCGCGGTGCTCGGGGCCTGCGCGCGTTTCACCGGCGGGAGGTGCTGCGGCTCATCGGAACGCGCTTTGCTTCTCGCGGCACATGAGCTCGCGCCACACGATCCCGTTCGCGCTCCTTCTCCCTCTCTCCCTCGCGACCGCGTGTACGAAGAAGGAGTCGCCGCCGACGACGACGACCTCGGCAGACGCCGGTGCCGCTGCCTTCGACCCGCTCCTCCTCGCGCCGTTTCAGCCGCTCCCCGAGCAGGCCGAGACCAAGGACAACGTCCTCACGAGCGAGAAGATCGCGCTCGGTCGCATGCTCTACTTCGAGCCTCGACTCTCCAAGAACCACGACGTCTCCTGCGAGTCGTGCCACCACCTCGGAAAGTACGGCGTCGACAACGAGCCGACGTCGACCGGGCACAAGGGCCAGCACGGCACGCGCAACGCGCCCACCGTGTACAACGCGGCGATTCACTTCCGGCAGTTCTGGGACGGGCGCGCACCCGACGTGGAGGCGCAGGCGACCGGCCCGATGATGAACCCGGTGGAGATGGCGATGCCCGACGAGGGCCGCATCGTCGCGACCTTGCGATCGATGCCCGCCTACGTCGAGTCGTTCCAAGCCGCTTTCCCCGGCGAGAAGGAGCCGGTCACCTTGGACAACGCGGCGAAGGCGATCGGCGCGTTCGAGCGCAAGCTCCTCGTCCCTTCGCGCTGGGACACGTTTCTCAAGGGTGATCGCTCGGCGCTCACGAGCGCGGAGATCGGCGGGCTGCGAAAGTTCGTCGAGACCGGTTGCCAGACGTGTCACTTCGGCCCGGGCATGGGCGGGGGCATGTTCCAGAAGTTCGGTCTCGTCATGCCGTGGCGTGACGCGCGCGATCTCGGGCGGTTCGAGCTGACGAAGCAGGACTCCGACCGGATGGTGTTCAAGGTCCCGAGCCTCCGCAACGTCGAGAAGACCGGGCCGTACTTTCACGACGGACAGGTCCCGACGCTCGAAGAGGCCGTGCGGCTCATGGCGAGGCATCAGCTCGGCAAGGAGCTCGCCGATGCCGACGTCGGAGCGATCGCCACGTTCCTCCGCTCGCTCACCGGGCCGCTGCCGACGGACCTGATTCAGGCGCCCGCGCTCCCCCAGAGCACGTCCACCACGCCGAAGCCCGAAGCCGACTGAGCGCGGGCAAGAGGCCCGTCGCCTTCCGGCGGTCGCGTGGCGCGATCTTCTCTCGGAGATCGTCAAGCGCGGCGGCTCAGCGCGGCGGCGCGATGACCGGTGCGCTCGTCGTCACTCCGGCCCCGGCGAACTTCACCCCTTGTGCGCCGTACGACGTGACGAGGCAGCCGCTGCCGTCGGCGTTGTGGATCTCGATCAAGTCCCCCTTGTTCGAGAAGCCGTAGACCTTGTCCTCGTAGGCGGCGATACCGAACATGCTGCCGAAGGTGCTCGGCGAGGCGGAGTTCATGCACCACGCGCCGCGCTTCACGAGCCCGCGCACCGCGCGCAGAACACTCTGCGTCCCTGGCTTCATCGCCGTCACGTCGAGCTCGATGAGCGTGTCGGAGGTCGAGCAGCCGCTCTTGGGGCAGGTGCGCACCGTGGCGAAGCCGATCGGGTTTCCGTTGTTGGCGAGGAAGACGATGTCTCCCGAGAGCGACCACGGAAGGCCGGTGGCGCTGTCCGTCCCCATCGTGCCGATCTCGGTCGTCGCCCCGGTGTTGGCGTCGACGCGATAGAGCTCGCCGGCGTCGTTGGCAGCGACCAGCACCTCGGCGGCGTCGACCGTCCCCTCGGGCGCGAAGGTGAGGCCGTAGAAATTCGTGTGCGTGGCGGGCAGAGGCCAGGTCGCGCTGCAGTGCACCGCGCTCCCCTGAATGGCCAAGGGGTAGACCGCCGTGGGGCTCACCCCGTAGAGCTGCCCGGTCTTGGAGATGGCGAGGTCGGTCATGTTCCCGCTCGATCCACCGACGCAATCGAACTTGCCCACGAGCTTCATGGGCGTCGCGATGGACGTGGCGTCGAGCTGGTAGAGCGTCGTGTCGGTGTGCGCGTAGAAGAGCGTCGTTCCGCCTCCGCCGCCTCCTCCTCCGCCCCCACCGCCCCCGATCGTCCCGCCGGTGCCTCCATCATCCTCGAACGTTCCTCCGTCCGTCGGCGCGTCGCCGAAGCCGCTCCCGTGCGAGGCGCCCGAGCAGCCGACCGCCACGCACACGGCGGGAAGCAGAGCGAGCCGCGCGAGCGAGTTGCCCGCGAGGAAGCAGACGGCGCGCGCGGCCGAGGTGCGAAGGATGTCTTTCATGGTGCCGGGCTCCCGTCCGGATGCAGGGCGAAGTGGAACGAAGGATCCGCCTGCCCCGATTGATAGTCGATCATGTCGATCTGCACGCTGCCATCGGCGCGGCGAAGCACGAGACCGAAGCCGTAGTTGGCCGTTCCGGTGAGCGGTGCGCCGCCGTTGCCCACCGTGATCTGCCGCGCGCCGGTCTTCCCGTACGTGTGCGTGTGACCGACGATGGCCAACGTGTAGGGATGCGCAGCCATGATTTGCTCGCTCGGCCGTACGCCGGGGGCGTTCGTGACCTGCGACGGCTCGTGGCGAACGACGAACGTGTAGGTCGTCGGGTGCGCGAGCGTGGCTTCGAGCCACGAGGCCTGGTTCGTGTCCCATGCATTGCCGGCCACGAAGACGAACTTCGCGTTCCAGGTCTTGTCCTCTGCCGCGATGGTGACCGCGTAGTAGGGGTTGGTCTGGCCGATGGGCTCGAGCATCTTCGAGAGAAAGTTGGCGTAGTTGTCGGTGGTGCCGTCGATGCCCGACGCGCCGCAGTTCGACGTCACCGCCCCGGTGCACTCGTGGTTTCCCATCGCCGGGTAGAGTGTGCCGGGGTACTTCGCGCGGGCCGCTTGATAGAGCGCGAACTGCGCCGCCGAGGGGCCGCCGTTGGCGGTGGCGAACACGTAATCGCCGGTCGAGACAGCGAACGGAGGCATGGGATTGAGCGACGCGATGTGCGAGTAGATCGTGCCGATCACCGCCGACGGATAGCCGCTCGTGTCGTTGATGACGGGAGGGCGTGTGTCGCCGACGATCGCGAAGAAGAGGTTCGAGACGCTGCCGCCGTTCGCCCCGACGGTGCCGCTGATCGGCGTGCCGCCGGCGTCGAAGGAGCAGTTCGGGTTGGGGGTAGGCGAGCCTCCGCCTCCCGTGCCGCAACCCGCCGGGGGCGGTGCGTGACACTTGCTCGTGGGCGTGTCGCACCACCATCCGCCGTAACAGCCGTTCGCCTGGCAGGTGTGGCCGCCGCTCGTGGTCCCGGTGCACGACGTGCAGCTCGCCTTCACGGTCGGTCCGACGAGCGTGCCGCACGTGTTGGGATCGCCCGCGCCGGCATCGAGAGGCGCGCACGCGGTGGAGCCGCCGCCCGATCCTCCGCCCGGTCCCGCTGCTTGTCCGCAGGCGTTGCCGTCGGGGACGCAGACGCTCGCCTGATCGCCCGCCGAGTTCGTCACGGCGGTGCAGGTCGTGCCGGGGCCGCACTCGTCGCCCTTCGGGCAGGGGGCCGCGCAGTAGATGTCCGAGCCGAACTGAGCGCACACGTCGCCGTTCGAGCAGTCGGTGTCGGTGACGCACGAAGGACAGACCTTGGGATCGACGCCGCCGTCCCCGCCGCCCGAAGGGCCGCTCCCCGACGTGTCGCTCAGCGCGGTGGCGCAGGCGCTCAAGAGGAGCATGGTCGCCCCGAACGCCAACGCAGCACTCCCAGCGCCGACGGCGAGCGACTGACGATGACCTCGGCGCATGACGTGAGACTCCTTCACCCGCCCCGCAACCGAGTCGCGACGCCTCGTGCGCTGCGATCCCGGGATCTTCGCGGTCGCGCGAACCGCGCCCGCACGCCCTCAATGTCCGTCATCTCGCGCTCGGATCCTCTCCCCTGCGTCTCTCTTCTCTTCACACGGACCAGGGACTGGGTCGGCTCGCCCACCCTGGCTCTCCTCCGTGACGCGCGCGTTCGAGCGCGCGCCGCACGCGGGTCCGCGAAGTGGCCGAGGGGCGCTCTCCGTCCCATGCGCGCACGAGGTAACGCGCGAAGTCCCCGCGCGGGCCCTCGACGAGGCGACGCGGCTCGCGCGCAAATGCCTCGCTCGTTCTTCGCGCAACGTCCCGCATGCCCCGCGCAATGTCCGCCAGCGCGTCGGAAGATCGCGAGATCGTCGCCGCGTCGATGTGCTCGGAGGAGGTGCGCCATCGCGCATTGACAAAACTTGGACAAACGTTAGACTGCCCATGTAAGTCACGCTGCACGGAGGTGCCCCATGAGCTCGTTCGACGTGGAAGTCTTTTACGACGGGGAGTGCCCGCTCTGTACGCGCGAGATCACCATGCTGCGGAAGATGGACCGCCGCGCGCGCATTCGCTTCACCGACATCGCCGCCCCCGGCTTCGATCCCGCGCCGCTCGGCCTCGACCACGACACGCTCATGAAGCGCATCCACGCCCGCCTCCCCAGCGGCGAGCTCGTCGAGGGGGTGGAGGTGTTTCGTCGCCTCTACACCGCGGTCGGCTTCGGTCCGGTCGTGGCCGTCACGCGCCTCCCCGGCGTGTCGCACGCGCTCGACCTCGCCTACGAGCTCTTCGCCAAGAACCGTCTGCGGCTCACCGGGCGCTGCGTGAAGAACGACGAAGGCGTCTGCCAGCTCGCCCCCTGACGATCTCTCCTCCCACCGAACACGAGGCCCCCCATCATGACCACCTGCGAATCGACGCCCCTGCGCGTCGAGCTGGCGAGCGTCGCCAATCTCCCGACCGAGTTCGGTGAGTTTCGGATCCACGTCTTCACGAACAACCGCGACGGCAAGGAGCACGTCGCGATGGTGCACGGCGACGTCTTCGGCGCGGAGTCCTTGCCGGTGCGCGTGCACTCGGAGTGCCTCACCGGCGACGTGATGGCTTCCTTGCGCTGCGACTGCCGAAAGCAGCTCGAACGCGGCCTCGAGCAGCTCGCGACCTTGCCGCGCGGCGTGCTCCTCTACCTGCGCCAAGAGGGGCGCGGCATCGGCCTCGCCAACAAGATCCGCGCGTACAAGCTGCAGGAAGAAGGGCTCGACACCGTCGACGCGAACCTCGCCCTGGGGTTCAAAGACGACGAGCGCGACTACGCCGTGGCCGTGGCCATGCTGCGCACGCTCGGTGTGCGATCGGTGCGACTCCTCACGAACAACCCCGACAAGATCGCCCAGCTCAATCGCTACGGGCTCCGCGTGACCGATCGCGTCGCGCACGCCATCCCCCCGACGCGTCACACCCAACGCTACCTCGAGACGAAGGCGCGCCGTTCGGGGCACATGCTCGAGCTCGTGGCCGACGGTGAGCGCGGAGGCGCCGGATGACGCGCGATTTCCGCTGGCCCGAGGTCTGAGCCATGCGCGTCGCCGCCGCTCTCGCTGCTCTCGCCTCGATCGCGATGTTCGTGCTCATCGGCCACGCGCTCCTTACGGGGAGCTTCGGCGCGGAGGGGAGCGTGCTCTTCGCGATCGTGTGGGGGAAGGTGACGCTCGCCGATCTCTACGTGGGCTTCACGCTCGCTTCGGGGTGGATCGTGTTTCGCGAGCGAAGCCTTCCGCGCTCTCTCTTCTTCGTCGTCCTCGTCATGTGCCTGGGGAACGCGTTCGTCGCGGCCTACGTCGCCTTCGCTCTCCTCCGGAGCGAGGGGAGCTGGGAGCGCTTCTGGCTCGGCCGGCGCGCGACGAGCGCCTAGGCCTTCCGCATCACCTGCTGGAGCGTACCCAAGAGCTGATCGGTCGAGTAGGGCTTCGCGAGGACGGCGTTCGGCAGCGGCCCCGCCTGGATCCCGAGCTTGGAACGCAACGGCGGCGCGGTTCCGTAGCCGCTCGTGAGCACGACGGGGATCTCGGGGTCGATGCGCCGAAGCTCGCGCAGCGTCGCCACGCCGTCCATGCGAGGCATGGTCAGGTCGAGGAGCACGACGCGGACGCGAGCCGCTTCCTTGCGGAAGATCTCGAGCCCCTCCACGCCGTCGCGCGCGACCAAGACCTCGAAGCCGAATTGTCGGAGGAGGAGCTCGGTCGACGTCCGCACGCCGCGCTCGTCGTCGATCACGAGCACGACCCCCTCGCCATGCGGTGCAATCGAAGCACGTGGCGGCTTGCTCGCCTGCTCGGCGCTCGACGTCGGCAGGAAGATACGAATGCGCGTTCCTCTGCCGGGAGCGCTCTCGACGTCGATGGCCCCCGCGTGGCCGCGCACGATGCCGAGCACCGCGGCCATCCCCAGGCCGCGCCCGACGAACTTGGTGGTGAAGAACGGATCGAACATCTGCCCGACCGTCGCGCTGTCCATCCCGACGCCGTCGTCTTGGACCTCCACGAACACGTACGGGCCCGGCTTGGGATCGCCGCCGGCGGCCGAACGGACGAACGCCTCCGCGCCGTAGGTGCCGGCGCCGGTGACGACACGCACGGTGCCGCCCTCTTCGCCGAGCGCCTCCGAGGCGTTGAGCACGAGGTTCATCACCACTTGGCGAATCTGCGTCGGATCGCCGAGCACCATCGGCAAGCCGGGAAGGAGCTCGCGCGCCAACGTCGTCTTCTTGCCGATGGAGACCTCGAGCATGCTCGACATCTCGCCGACGAGCGCGCTGAGATCGATCGCGTCGCGCGCGAGGGCAGCTTTTCCGGTGTAAGCGAGCATCTGTCGGCACAGGTCGGCGGCGCGCTCGGCGGCCAGCGCGATGGTCTCGAGATGGCCGCGAGGGACGGCGCCGAGCTCGGGCTCACGCTTGGCCAGCTCGACGCCGTTGGTGATGACCGTGAGGATGTTGTTGAAGTCGTGGGCGACGCCGCCGGCGAGGACGCCCAAGCTCTCGAGCTTCTGCGCGTGGCGGACTCGCTCGGCGAGCGCGCGTTGCTCGGCCTCGGCGCGACGCCGCTCGGTGATGTCGCGGATCACGGTGACGCGGAGCGGTCGACCTTGGTGGACGAGCGTGCGCCCGCGCGCCTCGGCGTAGAACTCGGTGCCGTCCCTGCGGCGTGACATGCCTTCGTACGCCTCGCTGGAAGCGGTCTCCACGTGCTCGGCGACGAGGCGGCGCGTCTCTCCCGCGGCGAGCGAGAGCACCGGAGTCCCCACCATCGACTCCGGATCGAAGCCGAACATCGCCGCGCCCGCTTCGTTGGCGAGGACGATCTTTCCGTCGACGTGGACGAACACGCCTTCGAAGGCGCCGGCCGAGAGGGTTCGGAAGCGCTCTTCGCTCGCCTGAAGCGCAGCGAGCGCGTTGTCACGCTCGGAGAGATCGGAAAGAAACGCGATCGTCAGCGGTCCGTCGGCCACGACCACGCGCGTGGTCGCGACGTCGAACGCGAACTCGGTGCCGTCTCTTCGTAGGCCGCGCGACTGGTAGCGGTACGGAAGCGTCTCGCCGCGGGCGCGCTGGCCGACCACCTCGCGGATCTGGTCGCGGTGAGAGGGGGCTATTTGCTCGAGGATCGATCTGCCGCGGAGCTCGTCGACGCTCTCGTAGCCGAACATGCGAACGTAGGCGGGGTTCGCGTCGAGCATGACGCCGTCGCGCGAGAAGCCGATCGCGACCGGGGACTCCTTGAACAGAGCCTCCAGCCACGCCTGAACCTCCGTGGGCTTGACCGTGCTTCCGCCCTCCAGTTCGCTCGACATGTGGTTCGCTCGGGCCGCGCCGCCTCCCCCGAAGTCTAGCCGAACGGAGGTCGGTTCGAGCCCCTTCGCAGCGGACGAGCTTCGCGCGAACCGACGCGCGGCGCAGCTTCAGAGGCCGGGGACGGTGATCGGTGCGACGACCAGGGCACCCGCATCGGCAGCGCCGCCGATCTGCCCCGCGTAGTTGTTGCCCCAGCATTGCACCTCGCCGGAGACCAGCCGCGCGCAGGCGTGCTCGTCGCCCCCGGACACCTCGGCCACGGGGCCGGACGTCCCAACGAGGAGCGGAGAGCTCGAGTTTCCGTTGCCGCTCCCGGAGACGTAGTAGCCCCAGCAGTAGACTTGGTGCGTCTGCGTGAGCGCGCAGGTGCCGAAGCCGGCGGGGGAAATCTCCGCCATGTTCGTCATGCCCGGGACATCGACCGGCGAGGAGTGCGCGTTCTGGTCGGTGGTGCCGAGGCCGAGCTGACCGCCTTGGTTGTTCCCCCAACACTGAATCTGCCCGCTCGCGAGGCGCGCGCACGAGGTGTAGAGCCCGAGACCGACCTCGATCGCGGTCGACATGTTGAGGACCGAGACGGGGGAGAAGCGATCTTGCGTGTACCCGTCGCCGAGCTGGCCCCACGGGTTGTATTCACCCGAGCAGGTCATCGTGCCGTTCGTGTGCGCAATGCACGTATCGCCCCAGCCCGTCCCCACCGAGATGGCGTCGTCGATCGTCCCCGCGTCCATCGGGCCGAGTGGCTCGGTCGGGGTGTAGCGCGCGGTGGTGGTGCCGTCGCCGATGCGGCCGTAGTTGGCGCCCCAACAGGCGACGTGGTGGTTCGCGCGGAGAGCGCACGTGTGGTACGAGCGCGCGCTGATCTGGACGGCGTCGGAGAGGCCGGTCACGTCCACCGGCACGCTGGTGCTCCCGGCGTCGGCGCCCACGCCGAGGAAGCTCCCGTCGCCCCAACAACGCACGCCGCCGCCGGCGCGGCGGGCGCAGGTGAATTCGTAACCGGCCGTCAGCTCCACGGCGTCGGTGAGGCCCACGACGTCGACCGGAGGTGAGGTTCCGCCGAGCGCGCCTCCACCGCCGAGCTGGCCTTTGGAGTTGTTCCCCCAGCAGCGCACCGCGCCTCCGCTCCGGATGACGCAGCTGTGCGCGCCGCCGGTCGCGAGCATATGGGTGAGGGGAGGAGAGGCGGCGTCGCCGTCGAAGACGAACGGGGCGTCGGAGGCGACGTCCGCCATGGCGTCGCCGGCGTCCGCGCTGTCCGCGGGTGCGTCGCCCGCAGCGACGTCTCCGCCGCCGTTGCCGTCGGCCGTGGAGCTGCCGTCGTCACCGCTCGCCGAACCGTCGCTCCCGGTCTCGGACGAAGAAGCGTCGGCACCGCCGCCGCTCGTGGCGTCGGAGGAAGAGCCGCAGGCCACGGCGAGGGCCGCGCCAGTGGAGGCCACGAAGGCGAGCGCGTAACGAAGCCGAGCTTTCATGTCACCCTCCGTCGGGGGTGCAGCACATGACGACGTAGCCCTGGCCGCCGTCGTTGGTCGTGCATGCGCCGGGCTGCGTCCCTGGATAGCTCGTGCAGAAGGCAGGGTGGTTCGCGCAGCTCCCGACGTTGCTGAATTCAGGGCTGCACGTGACGCCGGTGTCGGTCACGCTGCCGCCGTCGCTGGCGGAGCTGTCGTGTGCGTCGAAGGACGCGCCGTCGGAGGTGCTCGCGTCGCTCGATGCGCCTCCGTCGTTCGACGACCCGGTGTCCTGGGTCGCGCCCGTGTCGTTGCTGCTCGCGGAGTCGCTCCCGGTGGCCGAGTCGTGCGGGTTCCCCCCGTCGTGTGCGCGCGCGACGATGCCGTACGGCGAGAGGTGCATCGTCGTTCCCGACGCCACCTCGGCGCTCGTGTCGACGGTGTCGCCGACCAGCGGAGACCACGCGTTGTCGACGACGGTCGCGACCTCGAGATCGGTCGCCGTGTTCCCCTGTAGATCGACCCCTCCGTATTTGAAGGAGAGGGTGACGGGGCTCTTGAACTGCGTGCCGGTGGGGCCAATCTCGTACGTCTTGCCGATCGCGCCGGGCACCGGCGCGGGGATCTCTTCCACGCGGATGACCGTGTTCGCGTCGAGTGCGCCCGAAGGGATCGAGACGGTGAGGACGCCGTCGGTCGACGACAGGTTTCCGCCCGTCGCGCCGATGGTGGCCTCGGCGACGCCGGCGCCGGCATCGTCGGTGGTCGCGGGGCCACCGCTGTTGCTCGAGCTGCTGCAAGCCGCTGCGGCGGCGACCGAAAGAATGGCGACGACCCCGAACCAACGACGCGTCTTGTGCAAGATGGCGATGCCTCCCCGCGGACGAGCTTCTCATCCTCCCGGGGCTCGCAACAACGAAGAACACGCGCGCACATCGCCGCCGAACGTGGGGATTTTGTGCGCATTCGGAGCCGCGTCGTTCGTTTCGCGCGACGGTCGCTCGGCGCGTTTCGACGCAGGCGGGCGTGAGCGGTAGTACGACGAATCCATGGAACGCCTCGCGCTTCACGGCACTCCGCTCTCGCACTTCACCCGCAAGATTCGCATTTTGCTCGCGGAGCTCGGGGTCGACTACGAGTTCGTGCGGGCGCCGAGCGTCCTCGCCCCCACGAGCGCGTCGTACGCGGAAAATCCGCTGCTCCGCGTCCCCACGCTGGTCGTCGGCGAGACGAGGGTCTTCGACTCGGACCACATCGCCCGCTACCTCGTGAGCAAGCTCGATCCCAACGACCGCTTCGGCGTTCACAGCGAGCGCGTCGAGGACATGAATCGCGTCGCCGTCACCCACGGCATCATGGACAACGTGGTGGTGCTCCTTTTGGCGAAGCGCGGAGGGCTGAGCGACCTCGACGGCGTCGCCTACTTTCGAAAGCTCGTCTCGGCGATCGCCGGCGGTCTCACGTGGCTCGACGCTCACGTCGATCTCGACGACGCGAACTTCGACTACGGGGACATCGTCCTCGTCTGCATGTGGCAGCACCTCGAGTACTACGGCGTCGTGCCCGGGCTCGACGCGTACCCGCGCATCGCCGCGCGGGTGGCGCGGTTCGCGGCGCGCCCTTCGGTCGCCGCGACGACGCCCAGCGCTTCTCTGGCCGAGGCGACCGCCGCCGGATGGAAGCCGGGGTGAACGAGCGCGATCGACGCGCGCTCGCTCCCTACCGCGCGACGACGCGCGTGCGTCGCCTCACTCGCAGGCCATTTCCTTCTTGTCGGTGCCGGCGAGCTTCCTCACCACGCAGCCCTTCTTGCACGCGTGGTCGACGACGAAGCGTTGCGCGTTGCAGGTGAGGAGCGCCTTCTTGTCGGACGAGCACGCCATGCGATCGCTCGCGAAGCAGGGATCGCCCACGTCGGCGACGTGATCGTCGCACGACATCACGTAGCCTGCCCCCTTGCCCGAAGGGGTCAACGTGCAGCCGTCGGGGCCTTTGCACGTCGAGATCACCGCGTAGTGCCCGGCCTGGCAGCGGAGCTCCGACTTGTGATCGGTCGAGCACGCGTCGTCGGCTTCGTCGCACGGGTCTTTCGGATCGGCGTAGGTCGTGTCGCAGGTGACGCGCGTGTTGTCGGCCGCGGGGTGACACCCGTTGGGGCCCTTGCACGTGCCGAGCACGGCCATCTTGCCGTCGGCCCCGCAGTGGAGCTCGGCTTTGCCGTCCTTGGCGCACGCCGCTTGACGCCCTTCGCAGAGATCGCCCGCCGAGGCGATCGGGTTGAGCGGCTTCGCCGACGCCGTCACGGCGACGATGAGGCCGATCATGACGAGCGCGATCACTCCTCCCGCCAGGCCAAGAATGAGCCCGAGCGAGCTCCCCTTGGGAGCGACGTTCATGGGAGGCGCGAGCGGCGGCGCCACCGGTGCCGGCGGGTGAAAGCGGAGCCAGAGCCACTCGGGGACGAGGATCTGCGTCTGGCAGTAGGGACAGGTGATCGTCTGCGCCGATCCGTCCACCGGCAAGTGCGCGCCGCACGTCGTGCAGCTGAAGGTCTGCGGGTCCGAGGACATGCGTCGTCGAGCTTACCCTGGCCGCCGCTCGCTCCGCGCGCCGACGTAGCGTCGCTCTTCTCGCGCCGACGATCGTGTCGGTCGCGGACCGCTCAGGGGGTAGGCGCGGCCCAGCGCGCTTTGTAGAACTGCGCGCCCGGACGCACGCGCGTCACCGTGGCCGGCGTGCTGCCGGGTTGATCGAAGATCACCGTGTCGGTCGACCAGCTTCGCGGCTGGGGGCCGGGGGCGTTCGTCGCTTTGATCAAACACACCGTGCTCGATCCGGGATCGTGCCCCACCGCTTTGATGCCGCTGCGGTCCGGTCCCGAGGCGTAGGGGCCAAAGGTGCCCGTCACGCGATCGAACTGAAAGACGTGTCCCAAGTTCGAGACGTAGAGCTGGTTCGAGTAGGGAACGGGGAAGAGATCGTGCGCGCCCGTTTGGCCGCTGGGGAGGCTCCACGAGCCCGCGTCGTGCAGCGCGTTCGCGCTGTAGGTGAAGGCGCGGACCACCGAGCCACCGTCGGCGTAGAGCCGCTGCCGCGCGCCGTCCCAGTACACGCCGTGCGCGTCGGTGAAGGTCACCGTTTGAAGCTCGGCCCCCGTCTTCGAAAAGAGCTTCAAATAGCCGCCGCTGCTCGACGCCGACACCACGCTGCCGTCGGGGAGCTCTTCGATCGCGTGCGTATTCCCGCCGGGTGTGGCCTGGAGGAGGAGGGCCTTGTTCGAGATTTGCACCACCGCGATTCCGCCGCCGGAAGCGGCGACGAGGAAGCGCTTGCCGTCCTTCGAATACTTCACGTCGGAGAGGTTGGAGAAGCCGCTGCTCGGCGGGGTCCACGACCACACCACGGCGTTCGGCTTCGACCAGTCCGTCACGTTGTAGTCGAAGACGATGACCTTGCCTGAGGCCTGCTCGGCGGTGATGACCTCTGTCGTCGGCGGAACCGGGTAGGGCGGGCCCGCGTCCTTTGCTGCGCCGTCGGGCTGCGCGTCGGCGTGGGCGTCTGCGGCCGCCGCGTCGCGATCCTCGGGCGCTGCGTCGTCGTCCCCTGGATCACCGGGCACCACGTCGTCGGTGACGGCCGCGTCCCCTGGCTCGTGCGCCTCATCCCCCGAGGAGCCGCTGCATCCGCCGAGGCCGATCGCCGGAGCGCCCAGCGCGAGCGCGCCGAGCATCACGCCGACGAGGCGCGCGCGCGTCGCCCAGCGCACGGCGCGGTCCGAGGCTTCCTGCGGCAGTGAAGTGAGCGATCGCAAACGAGGCACCTCCGGCGCGAAGGGATTACTACCGCCGCCGCCGGAGAGTGCAACCGATATGCCGCTCTCTGACGAGGGCTCGATGATCTTCGCGCGTTCAGCCGGCGCGCCCGCGGGCCGAGCGCGCCCGCGCCGCGCCGCGTCCGCGTCGCAGCACGCGATGCCAGAGCGCGCTCACGCTCTCGCCCGGTGCGACGGGACGCGCGAGCTCGGCGGAGAGCGCGGCGGTGAAGGCGTCGCCGGCGCCGCTCGGGGCGAGCGGGATCGCCTCTCGAGGAGCGAGCACGACCTCCCCGAAGGGACCGGTGGCGACGGCCCCGCCCAGGACGTCGGTTACGACGAGCACGGCGTTCGGGCGAAGCGCGGCGCGCACGTCGCGCACTTCCATACCGAGCACCGCGAGGTCGGCGACGCTGCAACGCGCGACGTCGGTCTCGGCGAGCACCATGCGAATGACCCGCGCGTCGCGCCCCGCCCATTCGTGGAGGCTGGCGTTGAAGTCGAGCATCACGAGTGAGCCCTCGCGGCGCGCTTTCCGGGCCGCTTTGCACAGAGACGCCGCGTGCGCGATGAGCGGCGAAAGACCCGACAAAAGAAGCACGCGCGCCGACCAGGCGCGCGGCACCTCGAAGGCCGCGGAGTCCTCCAGCGTGGGGCCCACGTGGGTCGCGCCGCCGCGTCCGTCCACGACGACGAAGCTCGTACGGCGTGGCGAAAGCCGGACCGCACGCACGTCCACACCGGCGGCCTCGAGCCTCTCGCGCGAGGCGCGACCGAGATCGTCGTCGGTGAGCACCGCCGCGAGCCCCACGCGGAGCCCCTCCTTGGCGAGCGAGAGGGCGACATCGACGGCGCCGCCCGAAGGACGTAGACGAACCTCCCCCGACCGTCCAGAGAACCTCGCGCCCGGGGTCGCGAGCTTCCAGAGCGCTTCGCCCGCGCAGATCACGTCGAAGGTCGCGGCGGCCTCGTCGTCTCCCCTCGCTCGCATTCGCGCGTGCATGACCCGAATATAGCGAAGGCACGCCCGCGCGCCCTCCTCGAGGACGACACGAGCACCACGCCCGCGTTGCGATAGAATGGGTGGATGGTCGGTCGCCGCGCCCTCGTATGCTGCTTCGGCGCCGGCGCGCTCATCGCCGCGTGCGCGCTGAACGTGACGGGGACGAGCGGCCCGGCGGCGAGCCATGACGACGCGTCGGCAGCGGTCGACGGCTCCGTTGCGTCCCAAGACGGAGGGAGCGCGGGCGATGGCAGCGCGGGTGGTGACGACGCGTCGCCGTCGATCGACTGCGGGGTCGGAAGCGCGGCGTGCGGAGGCCAGTGCGTGCAGACGACCTCGAACACCAGCCATTGCGGCGGCTGCGAGGTCGCGTGCGTCGGTAGCGACGCTTCGTGTACGAGCGGCGTGTGTGCGGCGACGCTTCGCGTTCGCGGCTACGTCGACGACACGTCGCAGATCGTGATCCAAGGCAAGGATCTGCACTGGTTCGAGAGCCACGGGGCCGCGCCGGGCTTGTGGCAAGGGGCCAACGATCCGACGTACATCGACTCGGTTCCCTGGACGCCGGTGTGGCCGTCGAGCGGCGAGAACCGCGACTGCAACTGCGGATCGTCGGCCACGCAGGTCACGCCGCTCGCGGCGAAGGCGCAGACCGTCGCCCTCACCGTCGTCGAAGGACGCGGCACGGTCACCGTCTCGCAGCAGCCCGAAGCGAGCAACGCGTACACCGCCGTCGTCTCCTTCACCGATCCGCCCGGCGGCGCCGCTTGGTACGAGATCTTGCTCGGCTACCAGACGAACTGAGCGCGAAGCCAAGAGCCTACAAGTCGTGCTGTCATGGCGCATCATGCGAAGCGGATCTCGGTGGCGTCGCCTTCTCCTACTTTCGACGGGGCTCGCCGGCGGCGCAGCCCTCGGCGTCTTCGCGGCGTGCTCGTCGAGCTCGTCCTCGGGGGACACGACGGACGGCGCGACCGGATCCGAAGTCGGCGCTCTCGACGCGCCCGCGGGTGACGCTTCGAGCGGCGGCGACGCGACGAGCGACGCCGCCGACGGCGCGCCCAAGACGAACCCGGCACACGTCGGACGCATCGTCTTCACGCAATTCACCCCGCCGGGCCAATGGCACGCGGGGGCCATGTTCACCGCCGACGCGTCGGCGCCCGACGCGAGCGACGGGTGCACCCGCACGAAGCAAGGTACGTGCGTTCTGCAAGTATGTGCGACGCCCCCGCCGCCCTTGGGAACGCCCGGCTCGGTGACGCCGGGCGACATCGCCCTCTCGGGTGGAACCATCCCCGCCGGCACCAAGCTCTTGGCCGTCGACGGCGGTGGCAACCTCGACGTCGGGAGCACCGGCACGGTCGTGGCCAACGGCGACGTTCTCCTTGCGAGCGCGCCGGGGAGCGCCGAGGTTCCTGCCTTCTCCCTTTCGGTCGCCGCGATGCCGACGTACACGGTGACGAGCCCCGCGTGCGACGGCGGCTGTCCCGGCCTCGATCGATCGAAAGACTTCGCGCTCAAGTGGACCGGCCTCACCGCGGGGACGCTGCACGTCGCGCTCATTTATTCGAACAGCCCGCCCGACTACTCGATCACGTGCGAGTTTGTGGCGGCCGCAGGGCAGGGGGTGGTTCCTTCGACGCTCCTCTCAGAGCTCCCGGCGACGGCGAACATCCAACTCGAAGCTGTGTCACGAAACGAAACCAACGCGGTCGTAGGGGACTACGGCGTCACCTTCGATTTCAGCGGCGACTATTTCGACCGGGTGATTCCGATCGCCAAGTGATCGCCCTCCGGACGTGCCGCGCGGATCGCGGACGACGCACGTCCTCGGCGGAAGGCGCCGAGCGCGGCTGAGCGGGGGCGTCGCGGCTTCGTCACTTGGAGGCAGAGGGAGCGCGTGGCACGGTGAGGCGTATGAAAGAGAGCGTCAGCCTCGTCACTCTCGGCGTCCGCGATCTGAAGCGAGCGCGCGCCTTCTACTCCGCGCTCGGGTGGCGCGGACGCGAAGTGGAGGAGACGGTCTTCTACCAAGCCGGGCGCCTCGTCATCGTCTTGTGGTCCCGCGCGAAGCTCGCCGCGGACGCCGGCGTGTCGGACGACGGCGGCTCCTTCGGTGGTGTGGCCCTCGCTCACAACGTGGCCTCACGTGACGAGGTCGACGCGGTGGTCAGCGCCGCAGAGCGCGCTGGTGCAGCGGTGACGCAAAGGCCGCGCGAGACGTTCTACGGCGGTTATGCGGGGTACTTCCGTGATCCCGAGGGGCACCTCTGGGAGGTCGCGCACAACCCGGGCTTCGCGTTGGCAGACGACGGCACCGTGACGCTTCCTTCTTTCGGCAGCAGCGTGTGAAGGCGCGCCCAGCGGTGGATTCTTTCGCGACGAGCAAGCGATCGCGTTCTGACGAGCGCGTGGAGGACCCATGACCGGATATGTCGACCCGACCCAAGAGACCTTCGCCGCGTTTCGTGCCGCCGATCGGCCGGGGCCGATTCAAATGCTGAACCTCGTGCGCCTCCGCGAGCGTGCTGCCTACGCCGACGGACGCTCGGCGAGCGGAGCCGAAGCGTATGCCGCCTATGCGCGCGAGACCGCGCCGGTGTTCACGCGACTCGGTGGGGAGATCGTGTGGCGTGGTCGGTTCGAGCTCACGCTGATCGGCCCTGCGGAGGAGCGCTGGGACCTCTGCTTCGTCGCGCAGTACCCGAACGTTGCCGCCTTCGTCGAGATGCTCCGCGATCCGATCTATCGCGAAGCGGTCAAACACCGGCAAGCGGCCGTCGAGGATTCCCGCTTGATTCGCCTCGAGCCCGGTAACGCGGGCGCGGAGTTCGGGTGAGAGCGACCGCGGGTGCGTCGAGGGCGTCCCGCTCCTAACGCGGGTCACTGACGCTCGACTCGATCAGCTTACCGCCGACGTCCCATAGATCGAAGGGGCCGACCTTCGTGCCGTCGGGGCGCTCGCACCAGCGCGCCGTGCGGTCGCAGCAGCGCGCGGCGCACTCGATGCGCGCGACCGATCCGGGAGGGCACGGCCGCAAGGTCCCCTCGCGATCGTCCTCGAAGTGCACCCTCCGACCTTCGATGACCCAATCGCCCTCGCGTTTGCCGTCGCGCATCTCACCTTCGGAGACGATCTTTCCGTCGGCGCCCCAATACAGCCAGTGACCCGAGGGGCGCCCCTCGAGCCAATCCCCCTCCGACTCCTTCGTGCCGTTCTCGTAGAACGTCACGACGTGACCGATCGGCGCGCCGGCCGCGTACTCGGTCGCCGAAGTGAGCTGCCCGTTCGGATAAAAGGTCCGCCGCGTCCCCTGCTCGATCCCGGCGAGGAAGTGCTGCTCGAGGAGGAGCTGGCCGTGCTCGTCCCATGCGCGCCAAAGACCGACCTTTTCGCCGGCCGCGTAGTCGCCTTCCTCGCGAAGCGTCCCGTCGGCGCCTTTGCGCGTGAAGCGCCCCTCCTCTTTCCCCGCGCGGTAGTCCTCGACGCGGATCCCGACGGAGTCCTTCCAGACCCAGCGGCCCTCGCGCTCCCCCATGTGCCACGTCCCCTCGGCTTCGACGCCCCCCTCGCGGTCGAAGTACACCCACCGCCCGTCCATGACGCCGTGGTGGTAGGTCCCGGTGTTGCGCGGACGCCCGTCGGCGTACGTCATACGCGACGGCCCCTCGGGTCGGCGCGCGTCGTCTCGGCACGCCCACCACGTGTCGTTCCCCTCGACGGTCGCCTCGACCGAGGGCGTCGTCCCTTCGGGGCAGCCGCTTGCATCGCCCGAGTGGCGTGGCCACGCCGCGCAGCCGCCGATGGCGAAGAGCAAGACGGCGACGTGGCGCATCCGCCCTTGGACGGCTCGGGGCCCGGTTTGATTCTCTCTCCCGGCTTGCCACGCTGCGCCTTTGTCTCTACTTCGAGCGCATGCCCGAAGCGCACGAGCTCGCGACGCGCACGATCGACAGCGACGGCGTGCGGCTTCATTGCGTGACCGCCGGGCGCCCCACAGATCCGATGGTGCTCTTGCTCCACGGCTTCCCCGCCCGATGGAGCACGTGGCGAAGCACCCTGAACGCCCTGGCGAACGCCGGATTCTTCGCGGTGGCGCCGGATCTTCGCGGCTACGGCGCGTCCGACAAGCCGGCGGGGGTGGCGGCGTATTCGGTGGCGCGCTTCGTCGACGACGTCGCGGCCATCGTCCGCGGCTTCGGGCGAGAGCGCGTGTGCCTCGCCGGGCACGATTTCGGCGGCGGCGTCGCGTGGGGGGTGGCCATGGTGCACCCCGAGCTCGTCGCACGATTGGCCATTCTCAACTCGGTGCATCCCGTCGGCATCGAGCGCGAGATGCGCAGGTGGTCGCAGCTGAAGAAGAGCTGGTACGTGTTCTTCTTTCTGCTCCCGTGGCTCCCCGAGTGGTGGCTTTCGCGGCGCGACTTTCGCTTCTTGCGCCGCTCCCTCGCCGACGACGGCCTCCCCGCCGAGGTGATCGACGACATCATCGCCGGAGTTCGTTCACCGGACTCGCTCCACGCCGCGATCAACTCGTACCGAGCGAGCTTTCAGGACGGGATCCGGCGAAGGCTCGCTCCCCAGCGCGTCGAGGTTCCGACCCTCGTCCTCTGGGGCGATCGCGAGAGGCACCTCAACGCATCGCTCGCCGATCCCCCCGCAGACTGGGTCACGAACGCACGCGTGGTGCACATCCCGGACGCGTCCCACTGGGTGCAGCACGACGCGCCTGACGAGGTGGCCGCGCTCCTCGTCGAGCACTTCGCCGCGTCGGAGGCGCGCCCGGCGAGCTCGTCACGCGAGCCAGCGCTCGCTCCACGCCCATAGCCGGGCGGCGAGGACCGGATCGACCGCGTAGGGACGGACGCCGTCGTCGCCTTCGGTCTTCACCTCGGCGATGTCGCAGTTCTCGCAATACACGCCGCCGAGGCCCGCGAGCTGTGGGCTCGTCGCACACCAGATCGTCGTCGCGGCCCCCTGCTCGACGGTCTTGAAGCTGCCGATCCGACGGGCGCGCTCCACGACGAGCTTGAGCTCCTCGGGATCGTAGTTGCGTGCCAGATCCGTCTCCAGGATCGCGCCGGGGTGCAGCGAGAACGCGCGGATCCCCTCGGCCTGGTAGCGCCTGTCGGCCTCCACGGCGAAGAGCACGTTCGCGGTCTTCGACTGGCCGTAGGCGAGCATCTTGTCGTAGGGACGACGTTCGAAGTTGGGGTCCTCGAAGTCGAACGCCGAGCGCACGTGCCCACGCGACGAGAGCGCGACGACGCGCGCGCCTTTGGCTCGTCGGAGCGCGGGGAGGAGGCGGGCAAACAGCCGAAAGTGGCCCACGTGGTTCACCGCGAGCTGCGACTCGAGCCCGCGCGCATCCCGCGAGAGCGGCGCGGCCATGATGCCGGCGTTGTGGATGAGAAGGTGCAGCGGCGCTTCGCCGAACCGCGCCGCGAACGCGTCGATGGTCGCCGGCACGCCGAGGTCCATCGCGTCGATCGTGACGTTCGCGACACCCGTGAGCGCGGCGCTGGCCTTGGCGTGGTCCCGCGCCGGAACGATCACGTGCGCGCCGGCGGCGGCGAGCACGCGCGTGGTCTCGAGCCCGATGCCCGCGTAACCACCGGTGACGATCGCGGTGGTGCCGTCGAGACGGCGATCGCCCATCACCTCACGAGCGGTGGACTGGGCGCCGAAGCCGGACGAAAGCGGATGTTGCAGAGACATGGGCGAATCCTTTCACGAGGAGAACCGCGTGGTCGAGTGTACGGCCGCGAGCGGGTATTCTCGACCTCATGCTCGAGATCCTTCGCTGCCCCAACTGCATCGCGCCGCTCCGCCTCGACGCCGGACCCCTTGTACAATGCAGGTACTGCGGGGCGCAGTCGCGCTTGCGCGAGCCTGGCGTCGTGGTCGAGCCGGGCGCGCCCGGGCAGACGCGTCTCGCCGAGTCGGTGTCGTTCGTGACGCCGACGAACACCGTCCCCTTCCTCGAGAAGGGGCGAACGCTCCCCATTTACCGCACCGAGACCCTCTCCACGCGCTCCGACGATCAAGAAGCGCTCGACGTGAACCTCGTGCAAGGGGCGGAGCCGATCGTGAGCTTCCGCTTTCCGATCCAGAAGCGGGGGCCTCGCGGCGTGCCGAAGCTCGCGCTCACGGTTCGCGTGGCGATCGACGGCGCGATGAGCATCACCGTCAGTGAGCCCGGGACGAGCAACGTCGTCGACCGCGAGCACCTGCGCGTTCGCATCGCGTGAGACGCGGGTAGGATCGCCTTCGCCCCATGAAGCTCTTCGACGAAGCCGCGCGGCAGGACTTTCGCCCCATCGCCGAGGTCCTCGGGCCGCTTCGAAGCTTCGACCCGAAGACGACCGCCGCGCTCCGCGAAGCGCTCCCGCGCATCGACACGACGCCGAAGAGCGTCGCCCTGGCCGATCGCGCGCAGACCGAGCTCTGCGACCTCTTCGTCGCGCACCGTCACCTCGCGGCCGCGTTTCTCATGGTCTACCACGGCATCACCGTCGCGGTGATCGAGGCCATGGACCAAGGGCGCCTCGGCCCGCGCTACTTCTTCGAGAGGCTCCCGGGCCGCTTCGCCGAGCGCCACTTCGACGGAGTGAAGGCGGAGCTCGGCTTGGATGCGGCTTCCGACGCTGCTCGCTACGAGCTGTGGCGGCCGTCGTTTGCCCTCGACAACCTCGAGCCGTCGGACTCGCCGCTCGGCAAGAAAGCGCCGCTCGTGCATTTTCTCGTGGGGATGTGCATCCACATCAACCTCGACCTCGCGGCTTCGCTCGACGAGACGATCCGCGAGCTCGGCCTTCAGGACGATCCCGAGGTGCTCGACGAGATCGAACGCGGACACGACTTCGTCGACACCATCCTCACCGAGAAGGTCGGGCAGTCGACCGCGATGCTCGCCGAGCGCCTCGATTGCCCGATGTCGAAGAAGATCGTCAGCGCCGGAGCGGCGGAGGTCTCCGGCGTGCAGACGATGGCCACCATCCGCCGCTGGCGCGCCGAGACCTTCCCCCACGCGCGCCGGATGATCTCCGCCGCGAACGACGCCGAGCGCGCGGGGATCCGAGAGGAGGTCTACCGCGCGGGCGCGCGAAGGACCGTGCGCCTCTTCAACACCCTGCCGGGTCTCGTCGAGGCGACGCTCAGCGGCGCGTGGCTCGGATCGTCACGTTCATGAAGCGACGCGGGGCGCCGGTCAGAAGCTCAGCGTCGCAGCGCCGGCGATGATGCGCTCGTGCATCACGCTCGCGCCGGCGATCTTCACGCCGTCGATGAAGTCTTCCTGCGTGTAGCCGCGCGCCTTCACGCAAGGCGGACACGCCCAGATGGTCCCGCCGCGCTTCAGGAAGTCGTCGATGAGCGCCTTGAGCGGATCGAGCGGCTGCACGTGGGTGACGTCGACGGCGCGCTTGCGGACGAGATCGACCGACGAGCTCGTGAGGAAGGCGTAGACCTTGAGCCCCGCGGTCATTCCGCCGTTGGCGATCGTGAACGCGACCGACGAAAGCTCGTGGTCGGCACCCTTGGTCATGAGCACCACGAGCTCTTTTTGCGATTCGGACATGATGGGCTCCTTCGTTCTTGGGAGAGGAAGCTCGAGCGCGTCGAGCGGGCCGCGTAGGGCAGCGAGGGCCGGAGGACACCACGCATCTTTGGAGCGTTCAAGCCGCCGGGAGCGGCGGAGCGCCCTCCCGACCTCCGCCGTGGCATGATGCCCACGTGCTTCGTTCGGCGATCGGCGCATCCCGTCTCGTGCTCTTCGCCGCCCTCGCCGCGTGCTCGCGCGAAACCATGCCCAAAGCCACCGAGTCCACCGCCTCCTCACCGGCCGCCGCGCACGACGCCGGAGCGCCCGCGGCCGCGCTCACTCACGTCCTCTGCGGATCGGGAGGCCTCGGCCCCGCACCTCCGGAGTACGTGGCGGTGGTCCTCGTCTTCGATCTCGCGGCGACGCGCGACATCGAGCACGTGCGTGTGACGAGCATCGAGTTCCTCGATCCGTCGGGGAAGGTCGTCCAGCATTCGAAAGGACCGCTCGAGTTGCGCGTCGTGCCGTCCGGGCCCCCGCGCTTGGATCTCCCCGACGGCGGAGGGGCGTCTGCCGGGCGGATCCCGCGAGGCTCGACGGTGCGTCTTCGCGCTGCGGGCGACATGACGCCCATGCCTGGCGCTTTTGCATTTCAGCTTCGCTACCGCGCGTCGGTCGTGATCGACGCTGCGCCGCCGCTCTCGCTCGAAGGGGTCGTCGAGGGCCCTTGGGCTACCGCGGGACCGGCGCCGATCCCGCGGTGAGGGGCGTGTGATATCGCTCCTCCACGTGAGCCTCGCGGTGTGATGGCGGCGAGCTCGGGAGACGCATGGTGGCGAACGCGAAGAAGAGCTGGACGATCGCCGCGGGGATGAGCGCGGTCGGTGTGGCGGCGGTCGCATGCCTCTGGGGACCGCTCGTGGCGTGCAGCTCGTCGAGCTCGAGCGCGAGCGCGTCTCCCGACGCTGAGGCCGACGCCGCCCAGGTCTCCTTGCCGACGCCGATCCGCTACGTCGTCGTGCTCGTGAAGGAGAACCACACCTTCGACAACATCTTCGGCGCCTTTCCCGGCGCCAACGGCACGATGACCGCGGCGCTCTCCGACGGCGGCACGCTCGACCGGCCGCAGATCCCGGCGGGCCCGCTCGGGGTGACCCCGGCGCATCTCCACGGTGACGCCGTAGTTGCCTACGCCGACGGCGGAATGAACGGGTTCGATCTCGTCCCCCAGCCGTCGAGCGTCAACGATCCCATCTTGCGATTCGGCTACTACCCCGAGGCGGTGGTGCCGAACTACTACGCGCTCGCCTCTCAGTTCGCGCTCTCGGACAGCTTCTTCAGCACCGTCCTCGCCGACAGCTTCCCCGGCTACATGAGCCTCATCGCCGCGCAGTCGCCCGCGTACAGCAACCCCGCGGGCTCGGTGTGGAGGTGCGGCTTCACGACCACGGTCCCCACGTATGATCCGACGACGTGCGCGACGTCCACGTCGACGCCGTGCTTCGACATCCCGTCGGTCGTCGACCATCTGCCCGAAGGGATCACCTGGCGCTCGTACACCGATCAGTACGGCACGGGCCCGCTGGCGTCGCCGTTCGACGCGATCTCCGCCGTCTCGGCGAAGGGGACGAAGGACAACACGCGCTTGAACAGCGCGCTCTTGAAGGATCTCGCCGCCGGGGACTTGGCGAACATCACCTACGTCTGGGGCGGGAACGACAGCGAGCACCCGCCGGAGGACATCTGCAAGGGGGAGAACGACACGGTCGCCATCACGAACGCGCTGATGCAAGGCCCCCACTGGAACGAGACGTTGCTCATCGTCACCTGGGACGACTGGGGCGGCTTCTACGATCACGTGGCGCCGGCAGCGGTGCCGTGCTCCGCGGGGGGCGGGCCGTTCAACCTCGGATTCCGCGTCCCGACGTTGCTCATCTCGCCCTGGGCGAAGAAGGGGCACGTCGACCACACGCCGACCGAACAAGCCTCGATCCCGCGCTTGATCGAGGATCTCTTCGGCCTGCCGCGCCTCTCCAGTGTTCCGGGGTCCACCGCCCGCGACGGCGTCGCCGGGGATCTGAAGGGCGCGCTCGACTTCGCGCAGTCGCCGCAGCCGGGCACTGCGCTCACGCCGCGCGCGTGTCCGTGAGGGGGCTCGTCGCTCTCCGGTTGGTGCGCAGGGCCGGCGGCGGCTCGCCACGCGGTTCGTCCCTCAGATCCCCGCCTCGGGACCGTAGAACTGCGTGTCCTCTCGGAAGCCGCCTTGTCCCCTTCCGATGGCGCGATAGTCCGCGACGAGCTCGATCGATCGGAGGAACTTGACCATCTTGAAGCCGAGCTGCGTTTCGACGCGGAGGCGACACGGCGCGCCGTGCGGAACGGAGAGCGGCGCGCCGTTCATCTCGTACGCGAGGATCGTGTCCGGCTGCATGGCGAGCTCGAGGTCGATGGTCTCGTAATACGCCTGGCCTTCGACGTGCTCGTCGAAGGCGTGAAACACGAGGTACCGCGCCGCCGGCATCGGCTCGCATTGCGCCAAGACATCCGCGAGCCTCACTCCGGTCCACGAGGCGATGCCCGACCATCCTTGGATGCAGTGATGCTCGGTGATCTGGACTCGAGAAGGCATCGCTCGGAGATCGGCCAAGGACAAGCGCAGGCCTCTCCTCGTAAGCCCCCCGACGTCGAGATGCCACCCCTGGAACGCCGCCGCCGCGAGCTTCCTGTACTCCGCCCCCTCCGGTGGATATCCATTCACGCGAAAGAACCCGACGTCGCGCTCGGTGAGCTTCTGACGTGACGTGAGGTGGTGGAGGAGGCGTCGCTGCACGGGCTGAGTGACGCTTCCGAGCACGCGCTGGATCGTCTCCGGGTGGCTCCTTGAGAAGCGCGTCGCCCAGACATGGAGCCCCACCACCACCAGGAGACCGGCGAGCCCGATGCCGATCGACAAGTTCGTCTCGGCTTTCCCACCGTGGACGATGAAGGCCATGTTCCCCGGGAAGTCGACGATCACGACGAGCGCGACGTGGCCGACCGTGAACAGGCTGATGGCGAGGAGCGAGAGGAAATGCAGGCTTCGCGCGGCTTGTCGTCCACCGAAGACGCGCAAGTACCAAGGAAACCGAGCGGCCACGGCGGGGGACATGGCCGCGCCCGTGGCGAGGAGCATCGGGGCCAGCACGAAGACGACAGCCGCGTAAGTGAGCTGCTGCAGCGGATTGTAGGGGTGGCCCGCGGGGGGCAGCTCGAAGTGAAGGTACGTCCACGCGGTGCGAGCAGCCTCGGGGAAGACGCTCCACGACGTCGGGATCAAGCGGCGTGAGGAGCCGGTCGCGAACAAGAGCGTCACGTAAATCGCGCCGTTGAGAATCCAGAAGAGCACGCAGAAGAAGTGCCAATGCCTCCCAACGCCCAGGTTTCTTCCGCCCGGTAGCGCGATCCACGATGAGAAGGGATCCTCTTCGTCCGTCGCGGTCCACAGCTTGTCGGTCGGCATCCGCTTGCGCGTGAACTTGAGCCATTCGCTGCCGGGGCGGCAGTGATCGTTCCAATAGAGCTTGGGATGCGCGCTCAGCACCTGCAGGCCGCTGCGGATGAGAAACCCGACGAGGAGGAGATTGACGTAGTGGCTGATCCCCACCCAATGGAAGAAGCCGAGCATGTTCGCGACCTAGCGCCGCGCGTCTCGAGGACCCGCGCCGCCGCCGCTCGCTCCCACGCGAGCGAGCACGGCTCCTCGCTTCTTCTCGATCGCGGCCATGAGCTTGTCGAAAGAGGACGAGAACGCCTTCACCCCTTCGTCGACGAGCTGCTGCGTGATCGCGTCGAAGGAGATCCCCGCCGGCTCCAGCGCAGCCATGATCCTTCGCGCCTCGTCGATCCCCTCCTCGAGGCGGTTCTCCGCCTTTCCGTGGTCGCGCAACGCCTTCAGCGTGGCCGGCGGAATCGTGTCGACCGTGTCGGGCCCGATGAGCTCCTCCACGTAGAGCACGTCGCGGAAGCGCGGATCCTTCGTCCCGGTGCTCGCCCACAAGAGCCGCTGCGGGCGTGCACCTCGACCGGCGAGCGCCAGCCAGCGCGCGCTCCGGCAGGTCTCCTTCCAATCCTGGTAGGCGAGCTTGGCGTTGGCGATGGCGACCTTGCCGACGAGCCACGGCGTCTCTCCCATCTCCGATCGGCTCGAGGCCGTCGCTGCTCGAGCTTCCAAGATCGGATCCACGAGCACGTCGATGCGGCTCACGAACATGCTGGCCACACTGCCCATGCCATCGAGACGGCGCCCTCGACGGGACAAGGCCTCGAGCCCGGCCATGTACGCGTAGAAGACCTGCCGGCACCCCGCGCGAGAGAAGAGCAGCGTGATGTTGACGTTGATCCCCTCGCCGATGAGCTCCGAAATCGCCGGGATCCCCTCGGGCGTCGCCGGAACCTTGATCATCAGGTTCTCGCGTTGGACTCGGCCCCAAAGCCGGCGCGCCTCGTCGAGCGTCCCCTGCGTGTCGTGCGCAAGGTGCGGCGAGACCTCCATGCTGATGTAGCCGTCGCGTCGATCGGTCGCGTCGTAGACGGGGCGCAGGACGTCAGCCGCTTGCTGGATGTCTTCGATGGCCAGCCGCTCGTAGAGCGAGGACGCCGGTTCGTTCTTCCGGCTGCGCACGTACCGCTCGAGGGCGGCGTCGTAGTCGGTGCTCTCGGCGATGGCCTTCTCGAAGATCGACGGATTGGTCGTGACACCACGAACCCCCTCCTTCACCAACCGGGCGAACTCTCCGCTCGTCAGAAGATCGCGACGAATGAAATCGAGCCAGATGGACTGACCGTGGCCCTGAAACTCCTTGAGGTTCATGTTCGACTCCTCAGCTTGGTCGGCGCGGTGCGCCTCTTCTTCGAGGCGCGCGCCATGGGCTCGTGAGGAGCAACATCGGTGCCGTGCGGGTCGACCGGCGACGCGGGATAGGAGACGCGCGCCCCCGCGCCGACGACGGCAAAGGGGGTCAGCGAGGCCGGCTCGCTCTTCTGGCGCGTGAAGAGGTGCACCACGGGGACGCCGTGCGCCAGCGCGTGATCGGCGACGATGCGACGGTGGCAGCGCCACCACACGGCCTCGGCGCACATGATCGCGCACGTCTCGCGCGACGCCATCTCGAGCAGCGTCGAGAGGCCCTCGCGGAAGGGCGTGGTCTCCGCGTAATCGGCGTAGTTGTGGAACGGCGGCTTTTGCCAACCCGCGTTTGCGTCGGTCCCAACCTCCTTGCTCTTGGCGCGCCGCCCGCCGAGCGAGGCGAGGTGCACGTAGGCGATCTTGGCCTTCGCGAGCATCGCGGGCAATACGTCGAGGTTGAACTGAGGATTGGTCCGCGATCGCGGGATGCTGCGGATGTCGACGAGACGCGTCACGCCAAAGGTGCGGAGCAAGTCGACGAGCTCCTCCACCGGCCGCGTCGAATGTCCAATCGTGTAGAGCGTGCGAGGTACTTTCTTCGGATGAGCCGTCTTGCTCGCGCGCGTCCTGCGAGGCGCGGCCGGCACGCGGGGGCGCACGACCCGCGCTGCGACGCGGACGCAGCGTCTGCCCTTGCCGCAGCGGAGGGGCATTTCATTCTCAACGTACGCTCGCATAACCTCGGCCCATGCGTCGCTCCGCGCCGTCGCTGCTGGTCCTCGCCGCAGTGATGGGGCCGCTCGGTGCATCCTGCAAGAAGAAGCCCGCGCCGGAAGACAGCTCTTGGGCGCTCCGTGGGGCGGCGATCCCGGGCGCCCCGCACGACGTCGATCCGATCGCCGTCCTGCCGCTGGCGATCGCAGAGGTGAAGAAGAACCTCGACGTGAAGGACCCCGAGCTCCTGTCGATCCGCATGGTCGGCGTGGCCCCGTCGGGCCGGATGGACCTCGCCGGCTGCGACACGTCGATCAGCTATAGGTTCGGCGTTCGCACCGACAAGGGACGCACGGCGGCGGCGGCCACCGTGGGAGGCGGCGGTATGTACCGGCCGGTCTTCGAGGCGACGAGCAACATCAGGAACGGTGGCGTCGCCATCCCCGCTCCGCACTGCCGCGTGGAGACGGTGCGCGCCGCAGCGGTCGCCGCCGGGGCCGCCGACGAAGCGTGCGCTCTGCAACTCGAGTACACGCGCATCGCCGATCCGGAGATCGGCTGGTTTCACGGAACAGGGTGGCGGACGTTCGGTCCTGCCGGCCCCATCGTCATCGACGACGCGACGTGCGCGTTCGTTCCGAAGGAGTGAGACGAACGTCGCGCGACGCGCGTCCCGCGCTCACAAAGCCCAGTACGCCTCGTCGCTCAGCCCCTCTTCGCGCTCGGGGAGCCCACGCGTGAGGCGAGGCGAGGACTGCACGAGCACCTCGTAGCTCACGCGATTCGCGTAGCGGCAGACCTGGCTCATGGACGAGTAGGTGAGAAACTCGCGCGCGTGCTTCGACGACGTGGGGACGCGCCCGCGGTGGTAGCGATTCGCCGCCATGTCGTGGAGCACCGCAGAGAGCGCCGCGTCGCCGGCGCCGTTCGCGCTCGTGATGCGCGAAGGTCCGCCGTGGTAGGGCGCGATGTGCGCGAAGATCTTGATGGGCTTCTCGCAGAGCGCGCGGCGCATCGGGCGACTGAACTCGAAGCGGTTGAACTCGGGGATAGCGCCGGGGAGGAGCGGGTAGCGGGTCGTGCGCTTCACTTCGTCGTCGGTGAAGCCGGCCATGTAGAGACCGACGGGGCCCGCGGTGCAGAGGACGAGGTCGGCCCACGCGAGCGCGCGGTCGCAGGCGAGGAGCGGATCCGACGCGCCGGTGAGCGCCTCGCCCTCTTCTTCGTTCATGGCCAGCACGTTGACGTGCTCGGCGATGAACGACCGCCAAAAATCCGGGCGCTCGGCGATGACGAAGCGCGTGCCGAGCGTGAGCACCACCGGCACGCCGTGCTCTTTCGCCAGAGCGACGGCGCGCAGTGTGGCCTCGGGCATCGGCTCGCCCGCCTCGGCGCGCATCAAGTACGCCGAGATGACGAGGGCGGCGGCGTCGGCGAAGACGCTGGGCGGCACGCTCTCCGGACGAAGGTCGTTCATGCGCCCGGCGCTGATGGCCAGCGTGCGCTCGCCGTCGGGGGTCACGAGGGCGAAGCAGCGGCCGATCGGCCCCTCGACCGGTTGGAGGTGGTCGAGGTTCACGCGGCTCGAGGTGTTGGAGAGGTAGCGATAGCCCGAGGTCCCGACGCGGATGGGGTCGCTCATCACGCCGAGCAAGATCGACGCGTCGTCGGCGAGCAGGGTGAAGTTGTGCAACGTGTTGCCGACGGTGCCGCCGGCGAACTCGGAGCCGATGAGCCCGCTCGCGAAGAGCTCGTCGTAGAGCGCGGCGGCCCGGTCGGCGGGGATGACCGTAGACGCCCCCTTGGGGAGCCCGTACCGCGCGAGGATCTCCTCGGGGACGCGCGCGTCGATGTCGACCAGGGTCTGATCGACCCCGACGATGTGCGCCTTGGCCTGGGGGGCGTCGAGGCCGGCGTGGTGGAGGAGCGGATCGCGCTCGTGGACCGGAAAGTAGTGTTTGTGCTTGCGGCGTCCAGGAAAGCGCACGGACCTTCCTTGTAACAGGCTTGCGGCGCCGTGCCGGTCCAAGATCCGCTGGTAGTCTTCCGTTCATGGGCAGCGTTGGATTCGCCGTCATGTACCGCTGGCGCGTTGCTCCCGACAAAGAGGCGGCCTTCGTCGCGGCTTGGCGGCGAGTCACCGAGCTCATCAAAGAGCGTCGAGGTGGGCTCGGCTCACGATTGCACCGAGCCGCGGACGGGACGCTCTTCGCCTACGCCCAGTGGCCGAGCGAAGAAGCCTGGCGTGCCTCCGCCGAACGCGGGAAGACCGAGGTGCTCGATGCGTCGGCCGCGGCCGTCATGAAGGACGCGATCGTCGAGCGCTTCGAAGAGGTGCGCCTCACCCCCATCGCCGACTTGCTCGAGCGGTGAGCGGGCGGAGCCCTACGACATCGCGCCGCGCTCGAGGAGCTCGGCGACGTACTTCCGAACTGCGGTCGACGCGGCCGGCGTCAGCTCGAGGAACTTCACGCCCGTCGCCGTCGTCGTGACGTAGCGGAGCTCGGCCGAGACCGTGTGCTCGCCGAAGGCGCCGAGCGCGAGGTGCAGCGTCACCTCGTCGCCCGCCTTGCGCTCGCGCAAGAACGCGCTCGTGAAGAGGGCCATCCCGCCCACGCTGACATCCTGAACGGCGATCTGCTCGCGCGTCGCGCCGAGGACCAAGGTGGCCTCGGCGGGGAGCTCGGCGATCGGCTTCATCCGAACGTTGAGGCGGCGTTCCTTGGCGTGCACGGATTCTATCGTCGCATCATCTCCGCGATCGGGGGAGTGGATATCAGAAGCTCTTCGACGTGAGGACCGCGTCGTAGCCGTTCCCCGAGCCGTCGACGTAGTGCCAGTGCACCGGACCGACCCCGCGACAGAACGTCGTGTAGGAGGCCCCGACCGTGGCCTTGGCCTTGAAGCAGTTGTCGAACGTGCCCGCCGGGACGGAGACCTTGCCCGCGTCTTCCCATTGGAAGGAGGTCACGCCGTTCGACCACGTGTGTCCGGCGGTGACCGGCGCATCCACCACGAGCACCCAGGCGTTTTGGTAGAAGAGCTCGACCTTGTCGCCGGTGACCGAATAGGACGACGTCCCGAAGCCCGCGCAAAAGGACTTCACCTGAAAGGCGTCGCGGCCGCCGGTGGCCGCGTTGCCCGTGACGCTCCCGGTGGCAGAGCCCGCTTTGCAAAGGGGGTAGGTACCGAGGATGGTCACGTCGTAGGTCCAGGAGTAGCCGGTCGCGATCGGATCGATGGGCATGTCGACGCCGCCGTCGCCTGGCGACGAGGCCTCGCCGCTCGCGCCGTCGCGACCCCCCTCGGAGCCGCGCACCGCGCCATCGACCGGCACCAATCCGGCGTCGTCACCCGGGCCACCCCCCTCGGGGACGCTCGCATCCGAGCCACTGCATGCGGTCGTGCCGCCGAGCGCGCAGAGAGCGACGAACGATACGACGAGCGACACCGGCCGCCAGGAGGAGGCGGAGAGCGCGCCGAATGAACGGAGCGAGAGGGGAGCACGCGACATGGCGGGAGTCTCCTTGGGGAGAGAAGGGGGCACGAAATGGCGCCCGAAGTCATAGTTACTTAGTAACTATGTTGTGTCAAGGCGAATGGAGCCTCCGCGGCGTTCTCGGTGTCCACCACGACGACGGGCCGCCGGCGCACGAGCTCGCTCGCGCATTGCCAGCTCCGGTTCAACCTGGTCGACGAAGACTGAGAACGCGAGCGCACGGCCCGGGCTTCCGCGTCGATCCAGTCGATGGATCTGCGACGCTGGAGCGGCGCGGACCGGACGGATCTCTTGCCGGGCAGAGGGATCGATTCGATCACGTCGCTCGATGCGCACTCGCGAACAGGAGGGACGGACGACGTCCGGGGCGAGTGGAATTCGGACGCTCCTTCGTGTCGGACAAGCGACGCCCTGTGTCGCAGGATGTGCCGCAAAATCTCGGTGGCGCGTGCCTTGCGAAGAGGGTTCCTCGGAGGTGCACGATGACGACCCGCACGACTCTCTCGGCTCTCGCGGCGTTCATGATGGGCGCGACCACGCTCGCGTGCTCGGGCGGAATGGATCCCTCGGAGCTTCTCCCCTCGGGTCCCGAGTCCACCCAGGATCCGCTCCGCGGCGGCAACTGCGACAAGGGGCACAACCCGCACTGCGGCGACGCCGGCACGCCTCCCCCGGCGAGCACCGACGCCGGGGTCGAGGACGCCGCGCCGACCCGCACGACCGACGCAGCGGCCATGGACGCGGCACCGCCTCCTCCTCCCCCTCCGTCGACGTGCACGTCCTTCACCTACTCCGCGTGGGGCGCTTGCCAGTCGAACGGGACGCAGACGAGGACGGTCACGTCGTCGTCCCCCGCGGGCTGCACCGGCGGCGCGCCCGTGCTGAGCCAGGCGTGCACGTACATCGACGGCGCTGCGCTCTACACGCAGTACTGCTCGAGCTGCCACGGCACGAGCAAGAAGGGCTCTTCGGCGTCGAGCATCCAGACCGCCATCAACAACAACGTCGGCGGGATGGGATCGCTGAGCTTCCTGACCTCCGCGCAGATCGCCGCGATCTCCGCGGCGCCGTAGCGCGCAAGTCGTAGCGTCCTCGACCCTCTAGCGCAGAAGATGCTTCGCGATCCGCTCGGTCGCGGTCTTGGGGAGCGCGTCGCGGAGCTCGATCCGTGACGGAACCTTGAAGTCGGCGAGGCGTTCGCGCACGAACGCGCGGAGAGCCTCGCCGTCGACGCTTGCGCCGGGCTCGAGCGCCACGAACGCCACGATGTCGTCCTCGCCCAGATCGGACGGCACTCCGATCGCTGCCGCTTCCCTCACCAAAGGATGCGCGAGGAGCGCGTTCTCGATCTCCGCGGCGGCGACGTTCTCGCCACGGCGGCGCAGGACCTCCTTCTTGCGCGCGACGAACGTGAAGAAGCCGTCGGCGTCGCGGCGGACGAGATCCCCGGTGTGGAACCACCCGCCCGCGAGCGCCGCCTCGGTCTGCGCGGGATCGTTCCAGTAGCCGCGCGTCGTTGCTGGGCTTCGCAAGAAGAGCTCGCCCACCGCGCCGTCGGCGACGTCGCTGCCGTCGTCCGCCACGACACGCGCTTCGCTGATCGCACCGAGGCGCGGGTGCTGGCGCAAGGTCCCCATCGTTCCGTAGCGCGGCGCGCGATCCGTCGGCCAGATCGTGCCGAACGTGGTCTCGGAGAGGCCGTAGCCGACACGCATCGAGAGGCCAAAGCGCTCCTCGAACGCGCGATGCTGCGCCTCGGGGAGCGCGAGCGCGGCGTACGCGATCCGGAGCTCGGTGTCGCGGTCGTCCGGACGCCGCTCGGTCTTCGCGAGGATGTGGATGATCGCGCCCACCGCGTTGAACTGCGTCGCTCGGAGCCGACGCGCGTCGTCGAGGAAGCGACTCGCCGAAAACTTTCGTAGGAGGAGGAGCTCGGCCCCCGCCCCCAGAGATCCCATCGTCGAATACGCCTGCGCGTTGATGTGCGAAAGCGGGAGCATCGCGAGCATGCGGTCGCTCGCGTCGAGCCCCAGCCACGCTGGAAACGCCTCCGCCGTCATCGTGTACGCGCGGTGCGTTTGCATCACCGCCTTCGGCGCGCCCGTGGTCCCGGAGGTGCCGAGCAAGACCGCGACGTCGTCGGGACGCACGACGACCGCGGGTGGATCCCCCGAAGCGGCGGCGAGCTCGGCGGGCGAGACGACGCGCGGCGCGGCACGCGCACCAGTAGACGGAGCCGCGATCGCGGCGACCGCGTCGAGCGCAAGCTGACGGAGATCGTCCGCGGCTACGATCACGCGCGGAGTCGTGTGCCGCAGGTGGCCCGCGATCTCCGCCGCCTTCGACGCGATGTGAATCGGGAAGGCGATCGCGCCGAGGAGGTTGGCACCGAACCACGCGAAGAGGTGCTCGGGCGTGTTGCCGACGAGGATCGCCACGCGGTCACCGTGCGCGACGCCGCGCTCCGCAAGACCTGTCGCGTACCGCTCACTCTCGCGGAGGACGTCGCCGACGGAGTACGACGCGCCTTCGAACCGAAGCCACACGCGAGATCCGTCACGCGAATCGCGCGCAGCGCGGGCGCGAAGGAGCTCGGGGATGGTCTCAGCGAAGCTCACGCACGGATCTCCTGGCAGGGGGGCCTGCTTGCTTGCGTCGAGGCGGCACGGTAGACCCCTCCGCTCGGGGGCGACAAGGCTCGATGGCGCGAGATTTCGAAACGCAGCGCGGTGCGACACGCGTCGTCTTCGGGCCCGGAGCCTTGCGACGCGCCGGAGCGGAGCTCGAAGGGCTCGGCCTCACGAAGGTGCTCGTCGTCGGAACGCCCGGCCGGCGCGCGTCTCTCGAAGCCTTGGCGCGCGAGATGGGTCCGCGCGTCGTCGGCGTTTTGGCGATCGCGAAGGAGCACGTGCCGACGGAGATCGCCGCCGAGGGCGTACGCGAAGCCGTGCGCCTCGGTGCGGACGCAGTCTTCGCCGTCGGCGGTGGATCGGCGATCGGCCTCGCGAAGGCCATCGCGCTGAACCTCCCGGCGGCGGGCGGCACACCCGTGCGCATCGTGCACGCGCCGACCACCTACTCCGGATCCGAGATGACCGCGGTGTGGGGGCTCACCGAAGGCGGCACCAAGAAGACCGGGCGTGACGAGCGCGTGCGCGCGGCGCTCGTCCTCTACGACCCGCTGACGACGTACGCTCTCCCGCGCGCCGTCACCATCGCGAGCGCTTGGAACGCGATCGCCCACGCGGTCGAGGCGATGTGGGCGCCGCACGTCGATCCCGCGATCGCCCTCGCCGCCGAGGAGTCGCTCGCGCTCTTCGCGCGTGCGCTCCCGCGCTTGGTGTCGAGGCTCGAGGATCCCGAGGCGCGTTCGCTCGCGCTCGAGGCGGCCTACCTCGCAGGAGGCGCCATCGCCGACGCGATCATGGGGCTCCACCACAAGATCTGCCACGTGCTCGGCGGACGTGGAATGCCCCACGCGGAGACGCACGCGGCGCTCCTCCCGCACGTCGTCGGCCTCAATCGCGACGCAGCCCCCGAAGCCATGAGGCGCATCGCACGCGCGCTCGGCGCGGTCGATCCGGTGCGCGGGATCTTCGCGCTCGCCGCAGAGACCGACGCACCGTCGAGCCTCGCCGACCTCGGCTTGGCGCGAGACGCGATCGACGACGTCGTGCACGCTGTGCTCGCAGCCAAGCCGCCGAACCCGCGGCCGATCGACGCAGAGAGCCTGCGCGAGCTCCTCGAGAGCGCGTGGCGAACGAAGGAGAGGAAGAGGATGCCGAGCACCACCGAGCCGACCCTCGGCGAGTCCGATGAGACGCTCCGCGGCTTCGGCGCGGCCATGGAGTCGGAGGCTCTCCCCGGCGCCATCCCGCGCACGCAGAACGCGCCTCGGCGCTCGCCGTACGGGCTCTACCCCGAGCTCGTGAGCGGCGTCCCCTTCACCACGCGACGCGTGGACAATACACGCTTGTGGCTGTACCGAATCCGCCCGTCGTCCGTCCACAGCGAGCTCACCCGGTTGCCCAGCGGGCGCTTCACGAACACGTACGAGACGCTGACGCCGAACCGGCTGCGATGGAAGCCGCTCCCCGTCCCGAGCGGCCGCGTCGATTTTCTCGACGGGATGACGACGCTCGGCGGCTTCGGCGAGCCGTCGGCCGGCCCGGGGTGGGCGGTGCACCTCTACGCAGCTAACGCCAGCATGGGCGACCGCTGCTTCGTCGACGCCGACGGCGACATGCTGATCGTGCCGCAAGAGGGGACGCTCGTCGCGCGTACCGAGTGCGGCGTGCTCCGTGGCTCGCCGGGCGAGGTGCTGCTCGTCCCTCGGGGCGTGCGCTTCACGATCGATCTGCCGCCGGGCACCGCGGGCGCGCGCGGGTACGTCGCCGAGGCGTTCGGTGCGCGGTTCAAGCTCCCCGAGCGCGGGCTCATCGGATCGAACGGGCTCGCCGACGCGCGCCACTTCCTCGCCCCCGTCGCGTCGTACGAGGACCGCGCGTGCCCCGGGTACCAGATCGTCCACAAGATCGGCGGCGAGCTCTGGACCGCGACGCAGGAGCGTTCGCCGTACGACGTGGTCGCGTGGCACGGCAATCACGTCCCGTACAAGTACGACCTGATGCTGTTCAACGCGATGGGCTCGGTGACGTTCGATCACCCCGATCCGTCGATCCACACGGTGCTCACGGCGCCGCTCGACGATCACGGGCGCGCACTCTGCGATTTTGTCTGCTTCCGCGGGCGGTGGGACGTCCTCGAGCACAGCTTCCGTCCGCCCTTTTCGCACCGCAACGCGGCGACCGAGGTGAACGGGATCATCCGCGTGGCGAGCGCCGATCACGGCTACGTGCCGGGGTGCACGTTCCTCACGCCGCTCATGACGGGCCACGGCGTGGCGACGAGCACCTTCGAGGCGGTCTTCGCGCAGACGGACGAAGTCGCCGACGTTCCGCGACGAAGCCCGGACGCTTCGCTCTGGATCATGTTCGAGTCCGCGCTCCCGTTCCGGCTCACGCGCTGGGCGGAGGAGACGGAGCACAAGGACGGCGCGTTCGCCGCGCTCTTCGAGGGGGTGAAGAGCCACTTCGATCCTATGAGGCGCTGACGTTGGGGCCGGCGTTTCCTCGTCGACCACAATGACGACCCGGCCGCGTGGAGGCGCCCCGACCTTGCAGACGCTCGTCCCCGATCAAATCTGGCTCGTCCCCTACCGCGTCCGACTCGGCGGAACGCAGTTCGACGCACGCATGACCATCGCGCGGCGGAGCGACGGCGCCTTGGTGCTCCACTCCCCGAGCCCGATCGACGACGCGCTCCATGCCCAGATCGAGACTCTGGGGCGCGTGGCGGTGATCGTCGCGCCAGGGAACTTCCACCACCTCCACGTCGCCTCGTGCCAGCAGCGCTTCCCCGACGCGGCGACGTGGATCTGCCCGGGCGTGGAGCGCAAGCAGCCCGCGCTCCGATACGACGGGGTGCTCGGTGACGAGCCGCCGCCGTGCCTCGCCGCCGACTTCACCCTCGCCTCGGTGCTCGGACGGATCATGAGCGAGGTGGCGATGCTCCATCGACCGAGCCGCACCCTCGTGCTCGTCGATCTCATCGAGAACTTCGGCGACCAGACCCCGGACATCGACTGGCTGCTCCGCGCGTGCTGGAAGCTCTTCGGAATGTGGAACGTGCCCGGCCTCGCGCCCGAATACAGGTTCGGCTTCCGAGATCGAGGGGCGGCGCGCACGGCGCTTCAGACGATCGTCGCGTGGGACTTCGAGCGCATCGTCATCGCGCACGGAGATCTGGTCGAGCACGACGCCAAGGCGGTCGCGCGCCGCGCGTGGCGACGCGTGCTCGCCTGACGTGGCACGCGACCCGACCAGGCCCAAGGAGCCACGCGCGCCGCGCCCCTGCATCCGCGCTTGGTGACCGCCGCGACCTCCGGTACGTTGCAAGCTGGGCCGTAGCCGACGACGAGGGAGATCCGCGACGCGAGCTCGCGCCTCATGAGGGAGAGCGTGTGAAGAAGGAGACCTTGGGCTGGATGCTCCTCACGGCGTCGATCGTGGGAGTCGCGGTGGTCGGAGCGTGCGCGCCGCCGCCTGCGGCGACCTGCGACACCACGGAGACCGCCTGCGACGACGGCACCTGCGCGGTCCTCGACACGGACAACGACAACTGCGGCGCGTGCGGGAACGCCTGCGACCCCGGCTCGACCTGCGTGAAGGGGGTCTGCAGCGGCCCCAGCCAGGACGCGGGTCCGTCGGACGCCGCCCCACAAGAGGCCTCGCCCGGTGACGCGCCCGCCGACGCGCCGGTGGACGCGAACGTCGACGCCTTCGACGCCGCTCCGACGCTCGACTGCACGTACTACTGCAACGGCCTGATGAGCGCGTGCACGGGGGGGCAGGCGCAGTTCACGAGCCTGAGCACGTGCCTGGCCTTCTGCGCCAAGATGCCGGCCGGTGCGCTGAGCGACACGAGCGGGAATACCCTTGGCTGCCGCATCGGTCGACTACAGCTCGCGGGCACGAGCCCCGCGACGGAGTGCGCGAACGCCGGCCCCTCCGGTGGCGACACCACGGCGGGCGGCACCCCGGGCGTGTGCGGTGACATCTGCGACTCGTTCTGCGGCGTGGGCACCATGGTCTGCCCGGACCAGACGAACGAGTGCGCGACGTCGCTGTGTCCGTCCTACGCGACGAGCGCGACCTACAGCACGGCGCTCACCTCGACGAACACGGTCGGCTGCCGCCTCTACTACCTCACGATCGCAGCGGAGAACGCGACCGCGGCCGGCAACCACTGCATCGACATCGGTCCTGCCTCCGACCCGTGCGTGAACTGATCGGCGTCGCGAGTCTGTGACTTAGTCATTCGCCCAAGTCTCGCAGCGTGGCGACTCCGGGACCATGAGACGAAGTCCGGCGGCGGCGGCGTTACGTCGCATGCCTGGCAGCTGTGCAACCACTCGCTCACACGCACTACGCGTTAGCGAACAGGAGAACGTAACGCGATTTTCGACTGTGTAACGAACGCACCAGGGCGCGCTCTTGGGCCGGCTGCATGCAACTTGTCCCAGCGTATCGCGGGCGAGCGACCCCGCTGAGCGAAGCGTGGAGACCTGGCCGGCGAGCTCCCAGTCGCAGAGCTCGCGCTCCTTTGCGCAGTGCGACTCCAAATCGTCACCCTGCTCGGCGCGAGGGAGCTCCCAGCACCACCAGCCCGGAGTCGAATAGCTTTCGAAGAGTTCTGGCAGCCGTCGAGGGGGTGGAGCTTCCGTACACGGTCCGATGGGCAACAGCTCACACCTCTCTCGCGTCACCGTGCAGTGGTTTCCGCAGACAGGCATCCCGTCTGCTTCTCGCCAGCAACCGTGCGCGCAGAACGCGGTATCGTGACTCTCACAAGCGCCCTTGCTGGCAGCAACGTCGGCAATGCATTGTTCGCGAATCGCGGAGCAAAAACCGTCGCTCGTACACCACCAGCGACCGTCGCTCGTTTGGCTAAGTGGCGTGACGTTGGCAGAGGCCACCGGAGGCGCGAGCAAGCTCGTTCCTTTCGTCTCGGGAGCCGTGGCGCTACGAGCACAGCCCGTTGCCAGCCAGAGCAACAAACCTCCGACGACGAGCGAGAAATCTCGACGCTCCTTCACGCGGTTAACGGAGCCAAACATGCGGGCTCTTCGCACACTTTGAAGCGATCGTCGAGACTGGCGTCGGCGCTCGCCTCATGCCGCCGAAACCGTCAGCGGGCGCGCCACCCGCCGAGCCACACCGCGCCGATGCCGCCGGGTTGAAGCACCACGAGCGCGAAGCTAAAGTGCCGCCACCGTGGAGCCCGTAGCGATCCCCATACGCGTCGACTGGTCCACGATGATGTCGGCGAAGGTCGCGAACGCGCTCCGTCCCTCGCGTTTGCTCTTGTTTCTCTTCGCGTCGTTCGCTTTCGGGCTCGTCCTCGCGGGGCCGGGCGATGGCTCGGTCCTGAAATCGACGGCGACGGTGGCGACCGCGCTCGTCGCGTTTCGTCTCGTCCTGATGGCGATCGCGTCCGTCCTCGACAAGGATGCGCGCAAATTCAATGGCACCCTCAGGCTGGCGCAGGATGGCCTCGAGGTCGTTCGACACGACGGTACGGCGGAGAGCCATCCTTGGACGTGGGTGCTCGCGGCACGCATCCACGGCCGTGTCCTCGAGCTCCAGCTCGCAGAGCGCCGAGGCCGGGTGTGGGCGCGCTGCTCCATCGAGCGCCTCGTCGAGCGCGGGACGTTCGAACAGGTGCAAGCTCACCTTCGCGCTGCCGGAAAGCTGGCGTAGAGCGCGATGTCCGCGACGTCCCGCACGACCCCCGCCGACGAGTGGGAGCGCCTCATGGAGCTGATGGGCGCCGGCGCCGCCAACGTCGACGGGAAGGACCTCGTTTGGACGAGCGACGAGGACGAGACGGTGGTGATCGCGCGCGCCACGATCGAGCCGTTGTTCGTCTGGGATTATGGCGAGCGACGTGTCACCTGGACCACTCCGCGTCGTGACGTCGCGCGCGAGGTCCGGCCACCGCGCCACGCGGGTGACGCGTGCGCGCTCGCGTACGCAGCCGCGCGCACCTTCGGAGCCGTTTCGGTCCATCTGCGTCCCACCGAAGAGCCTGGGCAAGAAGCGTTCGCGTTGACCTCCTTCCAGCGCACGTCGAACGAGCCGGCCCGCGAGCGCGAAGCGAAGAGTCGCGTGTTCGTCGCCGAGCAGCTCGAGCAATGCTCGAAGATGGCCGTTTCGGTTTTCGCGCAGCACGGGAGTGGCGGCGCACGCACGATTTCGCGGGAGGTCTCTACGTGCGCGGACCTCGTCGCCGCAGTGTCCGCGCATTATGTGGCGGACCTCCCCCTCGGGACCGAGTTGAACGCGCTCGTGAGCCAACTCGACGTCTGGGCGCTGCGCGCCGGAGTTCCGACGGACGAGGCGCTCCACGTCGGAGCCGAGCTGGGTCGAGAAGCCAATCGCTGGCGCGGGTGATCCCGACAGCCGCGAGGCGGTATCGTTCCGCGACGCCTGCGTCGCCGTCGTGCGCGGCGTGCTCACCACGACCATTCGCTGCGCCGGGCTCCACGACACCGCCGTCGCCCACAAAAGCAAAAACCCCTCGCCGGACCAAGCGAGGGGTCTGGGGGGCGTCCCCAGGGGGATTCGAAACAACTGGCTCGACGTTCGGAAAACACAACAGAGGCGGCTGCTTGACCCGTGGCCCCTCGCTTTCACGGGTGTTCGTCGTTCCGGATGGTGCCGTCTGGTTCCTCTAACTTTTCCTCGGTTCCCTCGCGTCAAGGCAGCAGTTGGGCAGCAGCTTCTCGGTTGGGATTGCGCGGATAGAGATCGAGGCCGTTCGCCCCGAAGCGTCGTCGATCGCGGACGATGTTGAAGTCGGGGAAGGTCGGAGCAACGAGAGAAGCTCAACACGACCTGCTACCGATCTCGACGCCACCTTCACGAAGGTCTGGTGAGACGTACTAATTGCGTGACACGTTCTTCCCTGGGGAGGTGTCGATGTCGCGAGAACGTCGCGTGCGCTCTGGCTCGTGGTCGAGGTTCGGATCCCTGGTCCCGCTCGAACCTGAGAAGTGGTCGACGCACCTCGTTGTCGCTCTGAGCGGCGTGCTCGCAGCCTCGTGCGTTGGTGGCGATGATTCAACAGAGCGACCACGTGCCGTCGGGTTGGGACTCTCCACGCCCGCACTCGACCAGTTTGCGCTCTATGCCGCGCGCAGCATCTCCCTCGGCCCGCATGTCTACGTGAGCGGTGGCGACATTGGTGTGCGTTCGAAGGCTGCGTTCACTGGCGCCCAGGCGTCAGTCGCCCAGCAGGATCAGACCGACCCTTCGCGCACTCTCTTCTCCCCCTCGGTGTCACTCGGCGCGCAGGCGAGTACCGGCAACATCGCTACTGACTCTCTCACCAATGGTGGGGCGACGACGGGCGTCGTCAGCACCTTCCCGGCGGCAGCGATGCCGAGGTTGCCTCTCGTCACGAAGTGCACGCCCGGCACGTCGGATGTCACCGTGGCCTCCCACTCGGATGCCTTCTTGTCGCCCGGGTCGTATGGGGCCGTCCGTATCTCCGATCACGGACGTCTGACGCTTGCGCCCGGCAGCTACTGTTTCTCGAGCGTTGCCATCGCGCACCAGGCCGAACTCCTTAGCGGAGGAACAACGAGAAGTGCGGTGAACGCGATCGTCGAGGGAACCTTGATCACCGAGGACTCGGCGACCATCAGCACGGTGGCTGGAGAGCCTGCCGATGCGTTCCGCATCGGTGTGGCTGCGCGCGATTCCGGCTCCACGCGGTCTGCGAGCATCGGGGCCCATAGTACCGTGACCGCCCTCCTTGCTGCTCCGCATGGGACGCTCGCATTCGCTGATCACATTCAAGCAACGGGAGCATTCGCAGGCTGGGACGTGACGACGAGCGACCATGTGTCGCTCGTGTTTCAAGGCGGCTTCCCTGCTACGTGGGCAGACCAACATGGCTCACAACAACTTCAAGGCTACATAAAGGCGCCGGCCTCGACCGCTCCAGTCGTTGGTCCCTTGGCTGCGGACGAATCGCTGACGCTCGCGATCGGTCTCCCGCTCAAGAACCGCACCGGCCTCTTCGCGTTCGCGCGCGATGTCTCGAACCCGAGCAGCGGCAACTACAGGAAGTATTTGACGCTCGACCAGTTCACAAACATCTACGCTCCCGACGCGGCCAACTACGACGCTGTTGCCTCATGGGCCGAGACGAATCTGCTTGCGACGGAGAAGTCCGCCGGTCGGATCGTCCTCAGCGTTGTCGGGCGGGCTGAGGACGTTGAGAGCGCGTTTCATATCGTGGGCTTGATCCGATTCGGTGGACAGGTTTCTTACGCTGCTGACCTGGTTCTC
>CAZHHD010000043.1:0-47290 GCA_964531795.1 uncultured Polyangiaceae bacterium
GCCGTCATCAACATGAACCTCGCCGAGCAGACGAGGAAGGTGCTGAAGACGCTGACGCCGCGCGAGGAGAAGGTCCTCCGTATGCGCTTCGGCATCGGCGAGAAGAGCGACCACACCTTGGAAGAGGTCGGTCAGGACTTCGAGGTCACCCGCGAGCGCATTCGTCAGATCGAGGCGAAGGCCCTCCGCAAGCTCCGCCACCCGTCGCGCTCGAAGCAGCTCAAGAGCTTCATCGAGAGCTGACGAGAGGAATGTCGTGAAGAGGCGAGGCCTCGCGATCGCGCTCCTGGCGTGCCTCGCGGGGCCTCTCGCTTTTGTCGCGTGCGGGGGGGACGACACGAGCGCGCCTTCGGCGAGCGACGGCGGAGCGAGCGACGTGCTCGTCGCCGCCGAGACGTCGCCCAGTGACGCGGCGGTCGACTGGGCCATCGACGTCGACACCTCGAGCGTCGCGGGGCGCGTCACGCCGGCGCTCCTCGGGCACTACGATCTTTCGGGGGCGCTCTACGACTATCCGAGCGTCGCCGGGCTCGCCTCGGTCCTCGGGCCCGCCGGCTTTCGTGAGTGGCGCGTGGGGGTCGGGCGTTGGGAGGCGGCGACCCAAGTGCTCCCGACCCTGACCGACAACACGTCGTGCGCGCCGCTCCTCGCCACGCTCCCTGCGCAGGCGCGCGCCCCCGCGGGAACGACCGACCTCGATCTCATCGCCGCGCGCGATTGGTTCACCGACGACGGACAGCCGGTCACCGAGGCGATGACGCTCGACGACGCGCGCTACGCGCTCACCTACGTGCGCAAGGTCCTCGACGCGGCGAAGGCGCTCGGCGCCGCGCCCTACGTGGGGATCGACTCGATGCCGCGCGCGCTCGCGGCGAACCGCACGCCGTCGCGGACCACCGCGGCGCTCGCCGACGCGTGCCAGTGGACCTGGACGAACAAGGTCTCGAACGTGCGCCCCGCCGATCCGGCGGTCTTCGGCGCGGCGGCGACCGGCCTCGTGAAGCGCGTGCTCGAAGGGAGCGGGAGCGAGCCCGGCCGCGCCGTCACACACTTCGAGATCTGGAACGAGCCCGAGCTTCCGTACGCGTGGGATCCGAGCTTCGAGGCGAGCCCGGGCAAGCTCGATCAGTTCTTCGCGATGGCGGCGCAGACCCTCGTGCGGCTCGCGGCCTATCGAAACGCCTCGGCGAACGCCAACGCCAAGGCGGCCAAGTTCGGCCTCGCCAGCTTCGCCCGTGCCGACAGCGCAGCCTTCGTCCTCGAGGCGCTCGAGCAGGCGGGCGGGACGGTCCCCGTCGACTTCTTCTCCTTCCACGCCTACGCGAACGATCCGATGGCGATCGTCGCCGACATCGAGAAGGTCACGGCGGCGCGTGCGGCTTCGACCCACTACAAGGACGCCGAGCTCGTCCTCTCGGAGTGGGGCCCGAACCTGCAAAATACGCTCGACCCGAGCACGATGGATCAGCCGCTCCTCGTCTCGACGGTCATCGCCCTCGGCGCCACCGCTGGCGTCGCGCGCATGCACCACACGTTCTTCTACGACTACTTCGCCGGGCTCCCGTGGGGGATGGTCGACCATTCGCTCGCGCCAAAGCCGCTCTACGGCGCCTACCTGCTCCTCGCCGGGCTCATCGGCGACGGCGCCGATCGTTTGACCGTCTTGGGCCACGCCGACGGGCGCCTCGACGCCGACGGCGCGGCGATCGCGTCGCGCGGAGCCGACGGCGTGGTGCGCGTCTTCCTCGTGAACCGCGGAGGGGCGCCGCGCACGGTGCGAGTGGCCACGGCGGGGGCCGCGCGAACGCCGAGCGCGGTGCGCGTCTTCTCCGATCCGAAGGCAGGCGTCGTCACGGCGCCGGCGTCGCCGGTGGTCACGCTCCCGGCGAGGTCGATCGCGCTCGTCGAGCTCCGCTGAGGTCCTCGCCACGGCCAAGGTCGTCTAAGCTCGGGGCATGAGGTCGGCGATCTTCCTCGCGCTCTTGGTCGCGCCGGCGATCGTGTCGGCCGCCGCCTGCGGCGCGGGCTCGAGCGAAGGGCCGCCACCGGCCACCGGCTTCGACGCGACCACCGGCGACGGCGCGCCGCCCGCCGACGGCGCTTCGAGCAACGACGGCGGGGGAGGGGGCGAGGGGAGCGCCGCTTCGGCGTGGCTCCACGTCGACAAGAACCGCATCGTCTTCGCCGACGGAAAGCCCTTCCACGGCCGCGGCGCGAACTTGCACGATACACGCTCTTGCAACGCCTGCACCTACCTCGACGAAGACGCGGCGCAAGTCGCCGAGGTGAAGCGACGCGCCGACGAGCTCGTCCTCGGCTGGCACGCGAGCTTCGTGCGCCTCGATCTCGAGGCGTACGCGTCCGACGACGGCTACCGAAAACAGTACAAGGGCATCCAGGACGATCCGACGTACCTCGCGAACACCGTGGCCATCGTCACGTACCTCGCGCAGAAGGGGGCCTACGTGCTGCTCTCGGATTGGATCGATCCGACGATCACGAGCGTGGAGTGGCCCACCGCGGAGACGCAGAAGGTGTGGGCCAAGCTCGCCGACGCCTTCAAGAACGAGCCGCGGGTGATGTTCGGTCTGGTGAACGAGCCGCACGACGATCCGTCGAAGAACGACCAGCTCCTCGTGGCGATGAACGGCGCGGTCCAAGCGATCCGCGACGTCGAGAAGAGCGCGGGGACGCCGCAGCACATCGTCGTGGTGCAGGGGACGCACGAGTACGCGCGCCACGTCGACTACTACGTCGCGCATCCCATCACCGCCGGCGGCGGGACGAACGTCGCGTACGAGGTGCACGTCTACAACCCGACGAGCGACTTCGACGCGATGTTCGTGCAGCCGTCGAAATCGATCCCGGTCATCATCGGCGAGTACGGGCCGTTTTCGAACCCGACGATGACGCTCGCCGACATCACCAACATGATGAACGCCGCCGAGCAGGCTGGCGTGCCGTACATCGCGTGGAACTTTCATCAGCGATGCCCACCCAATTTGATCCAAGACGTCGGCGACGCCGGCGGGTGCGGTCTCGGCTTGCCGCTCGTCCCAACGACCGACTTTGGCCAGCTCGTGAAGGCGCGCCTCGCGCAGCCCTGGTGATCGCCCGCCCTGGGTGAAGCGCGCGGCGAGCGCGAGCTTCTTCCCGCGCTGAGCTGCGAAGGAGACGCGGCGGCGTTGCGCTCGGGGCGAAGGATCCCGTGCTCGGCGCACGAACGTCGGATAACCGCGCCTCATCTCCCACGAGACTGCGCGCCGCGCGAGCGAGGCGCTTGCGGTCGGCGAGCGATCGCGGAAGAGTCGCGGCCGTTCCCGGGGAGCCGCAGTCGATCGCCCGTTCGCGGGCCGCCGTTCGTGGAGGCCAACATGGATCTGGACGCAGAGCGCACCTCGATCTTTCGCGCAGTGAATCGAGCCGCCGTCGAAGCGCTCGACGCCGAGCCGCGCGGCTTCAGCGACGCCGATCGCACGCTGCAGGATCAGCCGGTCGCCTCGGAGCGTCCCACGGTGATCCCGCCGTCGCGTCGCGTGCAAGCGCCGAGGCCGAGCGGCGCGAGCTCGTCGCGCATGCCCAAGGTTGCTCTGCCGAAGACGGCGCCGAAGCCCGTCGACGGGACGCAAGAGGTCCAGATCCAGGACGTCCTCGAGGAGGTGCTCGTCCCCGGCGGCGACGCCGTACGCACGCTGCCGCGCCGCTCGGTGAGCTCGGCCGACGCGACGCAGGCGCTCGAGGCCACGTCGAAGCCCGCGCGCGCCGAGAAGGTCTTCGCCGCGCCGCCGGCGCCGCGCGTCGAAGGGACCGAAGAGATCGCCGCCGACGACATCCTCGCGGTGAGCGCCGTCGCGCTCGCCTCCGCCGCGCGTCCGGTCACGAAGCGGACGAGCGGAACCGAAGAGATCGCCGCCGACGACATCTTGATGGAGGTCCCCGCGAGCATCGCGCCGTTTGCCGTCGACGTCCCCGTCGAGTGGCCGGTCCTTCCGCAGATGGATCGCGCGCCGCAGATCTTTGACGCCCGCTTCGACGACGTGGAGACGTCGGGCGAGATGGCGGCGCGCGTCCTCGGGCGCGACGCGAACAAACGACGCAAGATCCTCTTCGCCAGCGCGGGCGGGGCGGCGGTCGCGCTGCTCGTCGTCATCGGCCTCGCGCTTCGAGCCCCTGCGCCGAGTCAGGAGACCGCGAAGGTGCAGGCGGCGACGCCTAGCCTCGAAGAGAAGCGCCTCGCCGAGGTGCCCCCGCCGCCGCCCGCCGAGGAGGCGCCTGCGCGTGAGCAGCCGGCGGCCCCGCCCGTCGCGGCGGCCGCCCCCGCGCCTGCCGTGCCGTGGGGCGCGACCGGCTCTTGGACGGCGAAAGCGAGCGCGCCCGCTCGTGCGACGGCGCACGCGGCTTCGCGTGGAGCGTCGTCGAGCGCGCCGAGCGGCGCGCCCTTGACCTCGAGCGCGACCCCCGGCCACGGCGGTCGCACGGGGCATCTGCACGCGAACGGCTCGGCCCACGACGAGATGCTCTTCGTCGACGGAGCTTCGGTCGGTCGCGGCGACGTCGACATCGCGTGCGGCATGCACAACATCTCGATCGGCCTGGGGAAGAAGGCGCGCCTCCGCGTCCCCTGCGGCGGCACGCTCAACGTTGGGCGCTGAACGCCCGGCGCGCCCTCCCGCCGCCTCGCGCCGGCGTGGTGCTCGCGTGGGGCCGGTGGCGCTCGTCATGGCGTTGTCCCTCGCCGGCTGCCAGCGGGGGTGCCTCTCGACCTGGCTCCGCGAGAAGGGGCTGACCGGGGAGGGGACGACCCCTTCGCCGCTCGCCCCGGCGGCGGAGCCCTCCTGTCCGGGCGGCCTGGCGCGGTGCGTAGGCGGCGTCGTCTTCGCCTCCCGCACCGCCAACGCGCCGTGCTCCCCCGAGGGCTGCGCGTGCCCCTGGGACGACGCCGGCGCCTGCGCGCGGGGGTGCGTCGTGGACGGCCTGTCCATCGAGATGCCCGCCGAGAACGCGGCGCGTCAGCTCTGCGCCGCACCCAACGCCCCTCTGGCGGCGGTCCCCGTCACCTCGGCACCGCCGCGCGACGCCGGCGAAGACGAGCCGATCTGCGACATCGAGCGCTTTCGCTGCCTCGACGGCTTCGTCTACGCCTGCGACGGCGCCCCGCACGCGGTCGCCCGGTGCACGGCGGGCTGCGCGCCGGGTGAGGGGAGCCTGTTCGAGCCGATGGCGCTCGAGACGGCGGTCGTCGTGCTCTGTTCGCGCTGAAGCACGACCCTCGGCTCGCCTGGCTGGCGCGCTCCGCGAAGACGGCCAAGCAGGTACGCGCGTCGAGATCTTCGCGGACGACGCGTTGTCCAGGGCGCCGCTGTCAGGCGGCAGTTTGATCCAGGGGTGACTTGCCGTTGGCCATGTGCCCCGAGGGCACGTGAGAGAAATCCCGCACCGGTTGCATCGGCGGAGCAGGTCGCGCGTCTGAATTTTCGCGAAGCGTCTGTGAGGCGCGAGCAGGAAACGTGACGTGCGTACATTCTCCCCAATACACTTCGATTGTGGTCGGTTCACTCCGCGGACCGGTAAAAATCAGGGTTTTGTGCGTCGTCGGCCGCGGACGAGCGCTTGCCCAGGCGACGCGCGAGCGCGCCGACGCGACCGGACCGGTGGCGCGCGAGCGACGCCGTAGCCTCGCGAGCCGCGACGCGCGTTACGCAGCGGTCGTTGGCGAGACTCTTGCTCTTACCTTGGACGAAGAAGTCAAGGGGCCTCCCGGTGGGGAGGAATCACCGTCATGAAACGCATCCAGCTCGGCGTGGCAATCTCCCTGGTCCTCGGCGTGGCGCTCTTCGGAGCGAACGGGCCGGCCGCTGCGAGCGCGCCCGACGCGCAGGCGGACGGGACGAGCGAAGGGGCGAAGGCGAAGCTGGCCCCCGCCGAGGAGATTCACGCGAGCCTCGGCATCAAGCCGACCGTGACCGCGGCGCCGTCGCTGGACACCGGCACCGGGAACTGCCCGAGCGGCATGGTGGAGGTCGAGGGCGATTACTGCCCCTTCGTCGAGCAAACCTGCCTCCGCTGGCTCGATCCCGAGACCAAGATGCGCTGCGCCGAGTTCGCTCCGAGCACCGAGTGCCAGCAGAAGACCGTGCACAAGCGCTTCTGCATCGACCGCTTCGAATACCCGAACAAAGTCGGGGAGAAGCCGGTCATCATGAAGACCTGGTACGAGGCCAAGGCGACCTGCGAAGGCCAGGGGAAGCGCCTCTGCGGCGACAGCGAGTGGACGCTCGCCTGCGAAGGCCAGGAGCGCCTCCCGTATCCGTACGGTTACGCCCGCAACGCCGACGCCTGCAACATCGACAAGCCCCACCCGGACGTCGACGAGTCGGCCATCGCCAACCCGAAGACCCGTGACGCCGAGGTCGCGCGCCTGTGGCAGGGCGAGCCCAGTGGCACCCGCGAGGCCTGCGTGAGCCCCTACGGCGTGCACGACATGACCGGCAACGTCGACGAGTGGGTCGTGAACGAAGGCGCCAAGCCCTACAAGAGCGGCCTCAAGGGCGGCTACTGGGGCCCGGTGCGGACGCGTTGCCGCCCGATGACCACGGCGCACAACGAAGAGTTCAGCTTCTACCAGATCGGCTTCCGCTGCTGCGGCGAGGTCCCGGCGGGTGGCGCGGCGCATCCGGCGGCCCCGGCGGGCAATGGCATCGGTCACGGTGTGAACCCGGGCTTCGGCGCGGGCGCCCCGTCGGGCGACGCGGTCCTCACCGGCAGCTGATCGCACCGGTCACGTGAGGAAGTGGCGCGGCCTCGGCCGCGTCACGCGCTCCCTACTCGCCGCCTTCAGGCGCTCCAGCGTCGGCGACGACCTTGGGGCGCGCGCGAGGAGCCGGCGGATCGCCGTAGTCCTGGCGCATCTTCTGGACGAGCTCGTCGAGCAGCACCTGCTCGTGGTAGCGCGGCATCTGAGGGAGCTGCACGATGACGTGGACCGGCGTCGAAGGATCGGGGCTCCGCACGAGCTCGATGGATCCCGACGTGGACTTCGGCCCCCCCTCTTGCGACTTGTAATCGAAGAGCAGGTAGCCGGTGGTGTCGTCCTTCTCGGTGACCTTGAGCCCGAGGTCGACGCGCACGAGCCGTAGCGACGCGTTCCACGTTCGCTCGAAGCCGTAGGGCGACTCGTAGGAGGTCTTGGCGTCGGCGCTCCCGCCGAGCAAGACGATGGCGAGCGCGACGGCTCCTCCGGCGAGCGCTCCGGTGGCGACACCCCACACGCGGCCGACGAGCCTGTCTCGATGCATGACCCGGAGTGAAGATCGCCGGAGGGCGATGGGCCAACTTCGCGGCAGATCGAGCTCGCGCGTTCGAGCTCCTCGGAAGGCCGAGACGGAGGGCGCTAGGCGGTCGCGCGAGCTTCTTCGGCGGCGGGGGGCGCGCTGCTCCCGCCGGTGCGTCCGAGGCACACCGCGCCGGCCAGGAGCGTCCACACGAGCTGCACGAGGTAGATGAGGAACACGTACGCGGCCCCTTGGCTCGTGACCACCTCGGTCGGAAAGTACATCGTCATGCCGGCGTAGATGCCGGCTTGGAACACGCCGAGGAGCCCGGGAGGACCGGGGATGAGGATCGTGATGCCGAGCATCCCCATGAGGGCGCACGTCTCGCCGAAGGTGATGGCGGTGCCGTCGGCGTGCACGACGCCGCATCCCCAGGCGAGGAGCCACATCCCGAGGACGTTGGCGCCCCAGTAGAGCGTCGTCTCCCAGAGGAAGCCGGCGGCGTTCCGCCCGCTGCCGAAGGCGTGGAGGCCGTCGGCCAGGCGCTCGGCGATACCCGCGAGCTTCTCCGCGAGCTTCTTCGAGACGATGCCGAAGACGACCAGCGTGGCTTTGTGGGCCCACGCGCGGGCGAAGTAGAAGACGCCGATGACCGTGAAGGCGATGGCGAAGACCGCGAGCATCACGAAGCCGGCGTGCCGCACCTCGGCCACGCTGATGGGGAGCCCGACGACGTGCTCGGGGAGCGGCTCGACGTGCGGCACGAAGATGAGGGCGACGGCGAGGACGATCGAGAGGTAGAGGCCGTCCACCACGCGCTCGGCGACGATGGTGCCGGTGGCGGCGGACATCGTGAGGCGGCCGGTCTTCTCGCGCACGAGGAGCGGGCGCACGAACTCGCCGAGGCGGAAGGGCATCAGCAAGATGGCGGCGAAGCCGACCCACGACACCGCGAGCAGACGCTTCTTCGGCACCTCGGCCACGCCGCGGAGGAGGAAGCGCCAGCGAACGGCGCGGTAGTAGCTCATGAACGCGAGCGTGCAGAAGTACGCGGGGATGGTCCACACGCGCAGCTGGGCGAAGTTCCCCCCTTCGGGGACGAGCTTCAGCCCGCCCTTCTGCAGGGTGTAGAGGATGCTCGCGGTGATGACCGCGGAGGCGACGAGCTTGCCGGCGTTGCGCCGAACGAAGCTCCCCGATTGCTGTTCTTCGCCTTCGGACACGCTCACAAGCTCCAGTACGTGACCTTGCGCGTGATCTTCTTCGGCTCGAGCACGCTCTTCACGTCGATGACGACGCCGCCTTCCTTCACCATTCCGACGAGCTTGTCCTGGCCCATCGTGACGTAGGCGTCGTGGTTCACGGCGAAGACGAGCGCGTCGAGGTTCTTGAAGTCGTCGAGCTGCGCGAGCTTGAGGCCGTACTCGTGCACCGCTTCCGGGGCGCTGGCCATCGGATCGTGAATGATCGCTTCGATGCCGAAGGTCTTGAGCTCCTTCAGGATGTCGGGGACCTTGCTGTTGCGAAGGTCGTTCACGTTCTCTTTGAAGGTGAGGCCGAGCACGCCGACCTTGGCCCCCTTCACCGTGATGTCCTGCTCGATGAGGAACTTCACGAGACGCTGGGCGACGAAGGGGCCGACGTTGTTGTTGATGCGGCGCCCAGCCAAGATGACCTCGGGCTGGTAGCCGAGCTGCTGCGCCTTGGTCGTGAGGTAGTACGGGTCGACGCCGATGCAGTGACCGCCCACGAGCCCGGGGCGGAACTTCAGGAAGTTCCACTTGGTGCCGGCGGCGGCGAGCACGTCTTGGGTGCGGATGCCGAGGCGGTCGAAGATGAGCGCGAGCTCGTTCATCAGGGCGATGTTGATGTCGCGCTGCGTGTTCTCGATGACCTTGGCGGCCTCGGCGACCTTGATCGACTCGGCCTTGTGGATGCCCGCCTCGATGACCGCGCCGTAGACGGCGGCCACGCGATCGAGCGTCGCCGCGTCTTCGCCGGAGACGACCTTGGTGATGCGCTCGAGGGTGTGCTCCTTGTCGCCGGGGTTGATGCGCTCGGGCGAGTAGCCGAGCTTGAAGTCGACGCTCTGCTTCAACCCGCTCACCTTGGCGAGGATGGGCCCGCAGATGTCCTCGGTCACTCCGGGGTAGACGGTCGACTCGTAGACGACGACCGAGCCCTTCTTGAGGACCTTGCCGACCGTCTCCGACGCCTTCTCCACCGGCGTGAGGTCGGGCACGTTGTGCTCGTCGACCGGCGTGGGGACGGCGACGACGAAGAAGGTGCACCCCTCGAGGTCCTTCGTGTCGGCGGTCATCTTGAGGGTCGAGGCCTTGAGCTCGGCCTCCGAGACCTCGTGGTTGCGGTCGTAGCCGCGCTTCAGCTCGTCGACCTTTTCCTTGTGGATGTCGAAGCCCACGGCCCCGGGGAACTTGCGCGCGAAGGCGAGCGCCACAGGGAGCCCGACGTAACCCAAGCCGACGACACAAATGCGTTCTTGCATGGCTCCCTCCTAAGAGAAGGTCTGGAGACGGAAGTCAACCCCCGAACGCGATGGCGCGTGGGGCGGTGGCGAGGAGGCGGTGTTTCTCCTCGGGTCCAACGAGGCGTTCGAGACGGGTGATGGCCTTCACGACCTCGTCGAGGTCCTTGGGCTTGTGGGCGTCGGAGGCGGCGATCTCGTACGCCTCCTCCTCGAGGAGCTGCTCGGCGGCCCGCTGCGCTGCGCGGCCGTATTTCCCGACGAGCGCGCAAACGTCGAGCTGCAAGTGCGCCCCGGCGTCGAGGAGCGGCTCGAGCACGTCGGCGTCCTTCCACACCGGGCGGTAGCGCTCGGGGTGGGCGATGACCGCGGTGAGGCCGGCGCGCCGGAGGTCGAAGAGGCGCGCCTGGAGGAACGCGGGGAAGACCTCGGGGGGGAGCTCGATGAGGGCGGCTTTGCCCGAGGGATAGGGGACGCCGAGCTGCTTCGAGAGCCGGGTGAAGACTACGTCGTCGAAGAAGTGCTCGCTGGCGAGGTGCACGTCGGGGAGCTTCCTCCCGGCGGCGCGGGCTTCGTCGATCGGGACGCGCATCGCCGCGAAGGCGCGCTCGAGGGCCGCCTTGTCGTTGTCGAACATGCCCGTGCGCATGTGCGGCGTGGCCACGACGGTGGCGAAGCCGGCCTGACGAAGCAGGGCGAGCATCTCGAGCCCCTCGTCGGCGCTCCGCGCGCCGTCGTCGATGGCTCCGACCCAATGGCAATGCAAGTCGACGAAATCCACGGTGCTACGGCTCGCTCGCGCGAGGGGAGCTTAGGGCAACTCTCGGGAGAAGAGGGGCCCTTTCGCCCCGTCCCGGCGCGGCCGATTTGCGCCTCCGCCGCACAGGATCCGTCGCGCGGCCCGCCCGGTGAACTAGGATGCGGTCGTAAGCGATGGCCGCCCTCAACCCGCTCACGCGCGAGCTTGTCTTCAAAATCGTCTTCTACGGGCCGGGGCTCGGCGGCAAGACGACGACGCTCCAGCATATCCACGCTGCGACGCGACCGGAGAACCGAGGGAACCTCGTGTCGCTCGCGACCCCGACGGACCGGACGCTCTACTTCGATTTTCTGCCCATCCGCGTCCCCAAGATCCGCAGCATGAGCGTGAGGCTTCAGCTCTTCACCGTCCCGGGGCAGGTCTATTACAGCGCGACGCGGAAGCTCGTGCTCACCGGCGCCGACGGCATCGTCTTCGTCGCCGACTCGCAGGCGGCGCGGGGCGAGGCGAACCAAGAGTCACTCGAGGATCTCAACGCGAACCTCGCCGACCACGGCCGCTCGCTCTCGCAGATCCCCCACACGTTCCAGTGGAACAAGCGCGATCTCGCCGACGTCATGTCGGCCGACGAGCTCGACCGACGCTTCAATCTCTTCAGCGCGCCGTCGATCGGGACCTCGGCCACGACGGGCGAAGGGGTGTTCGCCGGGCTCGAGAACATCACGCGTCTCGTGCTCGAGGCGTACCGCGCCGAGCTGCCGAAGGGCGACGGAGATCTGCTCGCGGTGCTCGAGGCCGACGACAGCGGGATCGCCGACGCCGTGCGTGGCCTCGCCGAGAGCCGGCCCAAGCCGGAAGGGGCACCGCGCTCCAAGCGTCCGACCACCGCCGCACAAATGCGCGCTGGGCGCGAAGAGCCGACGCTGGTGTCGGGCGGTGGGCCGGCGAGCGGCGCCGCGGTTCCGAGCACCGAGGAAGCGCCGAAGAGCGTGCGCAAGGTCACCTCGGCGACGCAGGCCTCGGCGGCCGAGACCTCGTTGGCCAACGGCGCCGAATCGGCGGCGGCGCGGACCGAGCCCGAGGCGGCGATCCGAGGCTTTTCGTTGGTCGGCTTCGTGCGCGAGGCTGAGCGCGAAGCGGCCAAGCGCGTCGAAGGAAAGATCGCCGAGGGCGACCCGGCGGCGGCGCTCCTCGCGTGCGACGTGCTCCTCGCGCGGATCCTCGCCTCGGTGGGCGGCCTCGCCGGCCCGGCCGATGCGCCGCGCGATCCGGGAGTCGTGTGTCTCTTGATGGGCCTCGACGGCCGCCGCTACCTCACCGTGCGACGCGGCATTCGCGAAGCGCGCCTCGGCGCCGAGAGCGCGAACGCGCCACAGCTCGAAGAGGCGCTCGACGCGTACCTCTTCTGCCTCGAAGCTGCGCGCATGCGCGACCTCGTCACGGGCTAGGGGCTGTCCCTGATTGTCGATTGTGGGACAGCCCACGTCCTCCCGAAGGTCGAGCTAGAAGAGCTCGCTCACGCGCTGGACGACGCCGCGCCCGCCGAAGAGCCAGCGCACGCCGCGCATCATCCACAGGAAGCTCCCCGGCGTGTACGGGTACCAGAGCGGATCCTTCGAAGGCGAGGGGAGCCGGTCGTAGTTCACGTGGCGCGCCTCGGCCATGTCGCGGAGCGCTTGATCGCCGTGGACGCGGCCGAAGCCCGACTGCTTGATCCCGCCGAAGGGGGCGTCGGTGGCGGCGTAGTTCAAGAGCACGTCGTTCACGACGACGCTCCCCGCCTCCACGCGCTCGGCGAGCTTCTTCGCGCGCTCGCGATCGCGCGAGAAGACGTACGCGTTGAGGCCGAGGTGCGAAGAGTTCGCCAGGCGGATGGCCTCTTCCTCCGAGTCGACGCGCTGGAACGGCACGATGGGGCCGAAGATCTCCTGCGTCATCACCGTCATCTCGTGCGTGCAGCCAGCGAGCACGGTGGGCTCGAAGAACTGCCCCGGCGCCGGGCGACGATGGCCGCCGCACACGAGGCGCGCCCCTTTGCGGACGGCGTCGTCGATGTGTCGCTCGGCGATCTCCATCTGCTTGGGGAAGATGATGGCGCCGACGTCGACGAAGTCTTTGGCCGGATCGCCTTGGCGAAGCTCACCGACGAGCTCCTTCACGCGCGCGAGGAGCGGATCGTGGATGTCTTTGTGAGCGTAGACGCGCTCGACCGAGATGCACGCTTGCCCGGAGTTGGCGAAGCCGCCGAATACGACGGCGCGAGCGGTGCGCTCGAGATCGGCGTCGGCGCAGGCGATGAGCGGTGCCTTGCCGCCGAGCTCCATCACGCAAGGGACGAGCTGGGCGCCGCACGCCGCCGCGACGCGCCGCCCGGTCTCGACGCCGCCGGTGAAGACGAGCTTCTGAATGCCGCTCTCGATGAGCGCTTGACCGGTGGGGCCGAAGCCGAGCACGACCCCGAGGAGATCCTCGGGGAGGCCCGAGGAGTCGAAGATCTCCTTCGCCTTGAGCATCGTGAGCGGCGTGACCTCGCTCGGCTTGACGACGACGGCGCTCCCGGTGACGAGCGCGGCGATGGCGTCGCCCATGGGGATGGCGAAGGGGTAATTCCACGGCGAGATGATCCCCACCACGCCGCGCGGCGCGTAGTGCACGTAGCTTCGCCGGTGCTTCAAGAGGTGGAGTTCGATCGTCTGCGTCGCCAGGATGCGCGGCGCGTTCCGGCAGTAGTAGGTGAGCAGATCGGCCACGATGAGGACCTCGTGGGCCAGCGCCTCGTGCCGCGGCTTGCCGCACTCTTTGGTGAGGATCTCGACGAGCTCGTCGGCGCGATCGACGATGGCGTCGCGGAGGCGCAGGAGCCGGTCGCAGCGCTCCTCGAGCGGGAGCACGCCCCACGCCGCCTGCGCCTTCCGCGCGCGGGCGACGACGGTGCGCACGTGCTCGGCGCTGTCGATGGGGACCTCGCCGAGGAGATCGCCGCTCGCCGGCGCGTAACTACGGATGCTGGTCTCGGGGTGCGGCCCGCCGTTGACCGAACGACTCTCGCCCTTTTCGTACGCGACGAAACCCATGACGCCTCCGTGCTACCTCGACGGACGCTCGCGGCGGGGTAGCGCCGCCACGAGCTCTTCTGCTGTCAGCGGCGCTCGATGAGCTCCACCTTGTAGCCGTTGGGATCTTCCACGAACGCGATGACGGTCGTGCCGTGCTTCATCGGACCTGGCTCGCGCGTGACCTTGCCACCTGCGGCGCGCACGCGCTCGCACGTGCCGCGGATGTCGTCGGTGCCGATGGCGATGTGTCCGAACGCGTTCCCCAGATCGTACGAGCTCGTTCCCCAGTTGTAGGTGAGCTCGAGGACGGTGTTCGACGCTTCGTCCCCGTAGCCGAGGAAGCAGAGGGTGAACTTCCCCTCCGGATACTCGTGCTCGCGGAGCACCTTCATGCCGAGCAGCTCGGTGTAGAAGCGCTTCGAGGCCTCGAGATCGCCGACGCGGAGCATCGTGTGGAGGAGCCGCATGGCCCGCACGATAGCGGAGGCGCGGCGGACGCGCGAGGGACGAAGGCCCGGTCAGCGTTCGAGGCGCGGCTCGAGGGCGGGGGAGCGGCCCCATAGGATCCACACCGCCGCCGCGGGGAGCACGAGAAGGCCGACGACGACGCACGCGTGCGCGTACCCCCCCGAGTGATCGATGGAGCGGCCGATGAGCGGCGCCCCCACGACGTGCGCGAGCGACTGCGCCGCGGCGGTGAGCCCGCCGGCGACCGAGACCCGCTTCGCCGGTACGCGCGCCAGCATGTCCGCGGTGAGGAGCGAGTACACGCCGCCGCCGCCGAACATCGCCACCCCCGCCACACAGGTCGCGATCCACGCGCCGCCGTTCCCCGGAGGTCCGAGCCGCGAGGCGAGCGGCAAGAGCACGAGCGCGCTCGCGGCGAGCGCCGCCAAGAGGAGGTGCAAGCTCGGTCCGCGCGGCGAGGGGCGACGCGCCGCCAGCGCGGCGAGCCCCACCGCGCCGAGATCGAAGAAGAGCGGCGGTGACCAGACGAATCGGCCGAGATCGTCCTGATGGATCCCGTGCACGCCCACGAGGTACTGCGGGAACCACGAGAGCACGAAGAGGATCGCCGGCGCCGATCCGACGACGAGGAGCAGCGCGCGAAGGACCGAGGTGCGTCCGAGGAGCTCGAGCGAGGTTCGCAAGGAGGCTGGTCGCGTTGCCTCGGCCGCGTCGCTCGGCGCGGCGTCGCTCGGTGCGTGCGCGACGTCGTCGCTCTCGTGCGCACGCGAAGGGTCGAGCGTTCTCCCCGCGCGGCCCGAGGTGACGAGGAGCCAGAGCGGGATCCAGAGCGCGCCGACGCACGCCACGCCGACGAAGGCGAGGCGAAAGCCGCCGTGGATCTTGAGCGCGATGGCCGCGGGGCCGGCGATCATCGCCCCCACCGAGCTTCCGGTGAAGAGGAGCCCGTACGCCGTCGCGCGATCGCGCCCGCGGAGTACGCGGCGAACGGCCTGCGCTGCGCCGGGGAACGAGGGCGCTTCGGTGACGCCGAGGCCGACGCGCAGGGCGAAGAGCACGGCGAAGGTCGGCGCGAGGGCGTGGAGCCCAGCGACGATCGACCAGAGGACGACGGCGATCGTCAGGCCGACGCGTGACCCGGTGCGATCGAGCAGCGCACCGGCGAGCGGAGCGCCGAGCAAGTAGCTGATGGAGAACGCGCCGGTCAGCCAGCCGTAGTGCGTCTGATCGATCGCGAGCGCCGCGCGCACCGTGGGGGCGAGCGCCGCCAGCGCTTGGCGGTCGATGTAGCTCACGGTCATCGCGAGCGTGGCGACGACGGCGACGGTCCAGCCGCGCGCGCGGGAGAGCGGAAGATCCGCGGAAAGCGTGGAGGGCGACGCGTGCACGAGCGTGGACACCAAGGAGGACGAAGAGCGAGATGGGGCGAGATGTGCGCCCTTCGGCGCCGCGCGTTTCCATGAAACGCTGCTTTCCCCTGTGTACACTGAACGGGGTATGGCCAGGCCACTTGCATCCGACGACCGACCTGAGTCGTCGCGCATGTTTGCCGAGCTACGCCGCGGCGCGCGCCTCGGTCGGTACGAGCTCCTCGTCCCGATCGCGACCGGCGGCATGGCGCGGGTGTGGGCTGCTCGCCAGCACGGTCAGCGCGGCTTCACCAAGCTCGTGGCCATCAAGACGATCCTCCCGCACCTCGCGCGCGAGGCCGAGTTCGAGCGCATGTTCCTCGACGAGGCGCGCATCGCCTCGATGATTCACCACCCCAACGTCTGCGAGATCTACGAGCTCGGGGACGAAGGAGGCGGCGAGGGGCAGTCCATCCTCTACATGGCGATGGAGTGGGTGTTCGGCGATTCGCTCGCCCACTTGCTCCGGAGCGGCGCCGAGGGGGACACGGCGCCGGAGCCCATCGATCTGCGCGTCGCCGCGCGGATCCTCGCCGAGGCCGCCGGCGGGTTGCACGCGGCCCACGAGCTCGTCGACGAGAGCGGGCAACCGATGGGGGTCGTCCATCGCGACGTCTCTCCGCACAACATCTTGGTGGGCGCCGACGGCCTCGTGAAGGTCACCGACTTCGGCGTCGCCAAGGCGCTCGGGCAAACCCACTCGTACACGGTGGCCGGTCAGATCAAAGGCAAGATCCACTACATGGCGCCGGAGCAAGTGACCGGCGCCACGGTCGATCGCCGGAGCGATGTTTTCTCGCTCGGCTGCGTGCTCTACGAGGCGACGACCGGCGGCCGGCCATTCCGCGGCGAGCAAGACCATCAAGTGATGCACGCGCTCTTGAAGGGGGACTACACGCCGCCCGGCAAGCTGCTCGTCGGTTATCCCAAGGAGCTCGAGCGCATCATCACCAAGGCGCTCGCGCCGAGCCCGGTCGATCGCTATCCGACCGCCGAGGCGCTGCGCCTGGCCCTCGAAGAGTGGCTCGCGGCGACCGGTGGCCTCGTCACCGCGGCGCACGTGGGCGCCACCGTGCGGCAGCGCCTCCACGACGTCCTCGAGCGCAGAAAAGAGCGCATTCGCGAGGCCGACGAAGGGGTGGGCCCCTCGGGCGTCGCCCCCGCGGCGATCGCTCCGTCGGGCGTGTCGGCGTCGGGGGTGATGGGACCCGTCGGCGGCGGCTCGGAGAGCGGAGTCCTTCGCACCGGCGGGCGCCTTCCCGAGCCGCCTTCGCCGCCGCCGCCTGCGGTCTACGATCCTCGCGGAAGCATGTCGCTCGGCGCGATGCCGCGCCCCGCCGACGCCACGCGCAGCGACTCCAACTTGTACGCGCCGCGGATGGTCACCGCGTCGGGGGTGAGCCACGGGAGCCTCACGCGCTCCCCCGACGACGTGCCTTCGAGCCGCTACATCCTCGCAGCGGCGCTCGGCATCGGCGCGGCGGTGATCCTCGGCGTCCTCACCGTCGTGGTGTTCGTCCTCGTGCATCGTGCGCCGCCGGTCGCTCCGTCGGCGACCAGCGTTGCGGCGACGTCGCAGCCCGCCGCCTCCGCCCAGGTCGTGGCGCCCGTCGTCACCGTACCGCCGGTGGTCGCCCCGAGTGTCGTGACGACGCCCGTAGGCGCCCCGACGGTCGCGGCGCCGAGCGACCCCGCCGCGCCCGCCGCCTCCGTGAAGGCCGCTCCCGCGGCGACGACCGCGCACGCCGCCGAGCCCGCGCCGACCGCGAAGAAGCGTGAAGCCGCGCACCCTCCAATCCCGAAAAATCCCTACTGATCCATGCGTCGCCTCGGTCTCGTCGTCGCTCTCCTCACGTGCACCGCCGCCCCCGCGTGGGCGCAGTCGACCGACGCGTCGGCGAGCTCGCCGACGAACGGCGATCCGGCGGCCGAGGCACGTCGCCAATACGATCAGGGCACGCAGGCCTTCGCCGCTCATCGCTACACCGAGGCCGCCGAGGCGTTCGAGGCCGCGGCGGCGTACAAGGCGCACGCCGTGGCGCTCTACACCGCGGCGCTGGCGTGGGAAGCGGCGAACCAACCGGAGCGCGCCGCCGACGACTTCGGTCGCGCGCTGAGCGTCCCCGGCCTCGCGCCCGAGCAAGAGAAGGCGGCGCGCGAGAAGCTCGCTCTGGCGGAGAAGCAATTCGGCGCCGTGGACGTCATGGGCCCGCGCGGCGCGCACGTGCAGCTCGACGCGTTCACCGAGGTCGAGGTGCCGGCGCATCTCCACGGACGCGCCGGCGTGCACACGCTCTTTTCCAAGATCGACGGCAAGCAAGACAAGCGTGACGTGACGCTCGTCGCCGGAAGCACGATCGCCGTCGACGTGACGCCCAAGCCCGCGGCCGAGACGAAGCCCGCGCCGGTGCCGACGACGCCCCCCAAGGAAGACGCGAAGCACGACGAAGCCGCGGGCGGTCTCCGCAAGTCGCTCGGCCTCGTGGCGATCGGCGTGGGGGCGGCCACGGTCGGCGCGGGGATCGTGCTCGGCCTCGAAGCGCTCGACGCGCGCGACACCTACAACGCGAGCCCGACCCACGCGACCTTCGATCACGCGAACGGCCTCGAGCGCTGGACCAACATCGCGTTCATCGCCGGCGGCGTGGTGCTCGCCGGGGGCGTGGTGCTCTTCGTGTGGCCGAGCGGATCGAGCGGTGGCCAGGTGCGCGCCACCGCGACTCCCGGCGGCGCGATGCTCAAGGGGACGTTTTGAAGCCGCTTCGCGTCGTCTTCGCGGTGCTCACCCCTTCGCTCGCGCTCACCGCGTGGGCGTGCTCGCTCGGCCTCGATGCCTCCAAGATCCCGGGCGAAGCGATCGACGCCGCGCTCCCCGAGACGTCACCGCCCGACGTCGCGCCGCAAGCCGATGCCTCCGGGACCTACAAGACGTGCACGACGACCGGCGATTGCCCCACGCCGAACGCGTGCGCTTCACCGCGTTGCGACGACGTTCGCAAAGTGTGCGTCTACGATCAGTGCCCCACCACGCAGACCTGCGCGGCCATCGCCTGCGATCCCACGGCGCTCACCTGCGCCGCTGCGCCTTCCTCGTATGGCTTTCACGCCGCCGCGATCCATCTTCCGCCCGGCGCCATCGGCTGCAACGGCGTCGCTGCGCGCTGCTTCGCTGCGTCGTATCCGTTCGTCTTCGTGGGGACGGCCACCGGCGGGATCCTCGCCTACTCGGTGGCAAACCCGGGGAACGCCACGCCGCCTCCGGTCACCGTCGACGGCGTCGGCTTTGCGCCGGCGTTCCTCGTCGCCAGCGGAAACCGCGTGTGGTTCTTGGGGAACCGCGTGCTCGCCGGCGCCGGCTACCAGCAGCCGGTCGCGTACCTCGACGTCCCCACCGATCCGACGGTGAAGCACGTGACCGCGGTGTCGACGCTCGTGCAGACGAGCAACACGAACGTGCTCAGCGTCCTCCCGACCGACAACGGCGGCGCGCTCGTGCTCCTCGACGAGCAAGGGGTTCCTTCGACGCGTCTCGACGCGCCGCTCGCGCCCAACGCGCAGCTGCTCTTCTATCCGCTCGGCGGGCTCCCCACCGGCGCCGAGATCGCGACGAGCAGCGGCGCGCGGCTCGTGACCCATCGCGTGGCCGGGAGCGCGACGGCGCCCAAATCGTTCTTCAGCCTCGAAGGAGCGGCCGGCACGGTGAGCTCGCAGAACGCCGGCGAGCAAGATCTCACGGCGGCGATCGGTGCAGTCTACACGTCGACGTCCTTTGCCTCGTCGCCTCTGGGCGCCGTGGCGGCGATGGTGCCGGTCGCCTCGGTCGTCGACGGCGGCGTGACCGGCGTCTCGGCGCTGCGTGTGCACTTTCTCCTCGCGACCGGGCAGACCACGTCGTTCGACGGCGCGGCCAAGGTCGACGTGGAGACGTACGCCACCGTCACTGGGCCGCAGGCGCTCGGGGGGCTCGCGTGGGCCGACGAGGACCGCTTGATCGCCCTCGCCGGCGGCAAGGCGGACGGGGGCACGAACACGGTCGTGCACGTGGTGAAGAAGACGCCGGCCCCCGCCTTGGGCGGCGAGCGCTACGTCCTCCCCGCCGATCCGTCACGCTACGTCGTGACCGGATCGCACGGGTTCGGCTACGTGCTCGGGTCGGACACGCCGGCGGGAGACAACTTCATCCACGTCTTCGCCCCGGGGTGTCCCTAGTCCCGAGTCCGAAGTTCGTCGCCTTCGGCGCCGAGCCTTCTGACTCAGGAACCACGGCTTTCAGCCCCAGCGCACGAGCGACGTCTCGTAGGGGTGCGTCATCGTGGCGTTCCACGGCATCACGCGCACGGTGAACGCGTGGGCGCCGCTGTCGCGCGGCGCGATCTCGCCGCTGTAGCGGAAGCCGCCGGTGTCGGCCTTGCCTTCGAGCTTCATGCGCGACACCTCGCCGTGTTGGAGCTCGAGGCCGCCGGCGGTGGGGCCGTGGTACAGCTCGACCACCACGTCCTCGGGAGCGAGCCCGCCGAGGTCGACGGTCGCTTCGACCTGCATCGACTGCCCGACCTGGATCTGCTCCGGTGACTTGGCGACCACGCCGCGCACCTGCACGCGCGGCCACTCGCCCTGCACGCGCTCCTTCCAGCGCACGAGATCGCGCGCGCCGCCGAGGTCGTTGGCGCGCATTTGCTCGGAGAGACGAATCGCCGGCACGTAGAAGTCCTCCACGTACTCGCGCACCATGCGCGCGGTGTTGAACTCCGGCACGAGGTGGGCGATGCAGTTCTTCATGCGGCGGATCCACCCGCGCGGGAGCTGATCGCGCTCGCGCTGGAAGAAGAGCGGCACCACCTCACGCTCGAGGAGATCGTAAAGAAGCTCGGCCTCGAGGGCGTCGCCGCCGCCGGCCTCGTACTCTTCGCCGCGGCCGATGGCCCAGCCGACTTCCCAGCCGTGGCTCGCCCACGCCTCGGCCCACCAGCCGTCGAGCACGCTCAAGTTGAGCGCGCCGTTGGCCGCGGCCTTCATCCCGCTCGTGCCGCTGGCCTCGTGCGGCCTCCGCGGCGTGTTGAGCCACACGTCGACGCCGGAGACGAGCGCCCGCGCGATGCGCATGTCGTAGTCCTCGACGAAGACCACCTTGCCAATGAGCGCGGGGTTCCGGCTCGCGTGCACGATGGAGCGAATGAGCTCCTTGCCCCCCTTGTCCTGCGGGTGGGCTTTGCCGGCGAAGACGAGCTGCACCGGGCGCGACGCGTCGCAGAGGAGCTTCGTGACGCGGTCGATGTCGCTGAAGAGGAGCGCGGCGCGCTTGTACGTGGCGAAGCGCCGCGCGAAGCCGATAGTGAGGGCGCGCGGGTCGAGCACCTCTTCGGCCTTGGCGATGGCGTCGGGGCCTTGCCCTTTGCGCTCGGCGGCGGCCCGGAGCCACGCGCGACACAAGGTGACGAGGCGGTGGCGCCGGTGCTCGTGCGTCTGCCAGAGCTCGGCGTCGGGGATGTCTTGCGCGCGCGACCAGAGCGCGGTGTCGTCGGTCGCTTCCATCCAGCGCGGGCCGAGGTAGCGGGTATAGAGCGCGCCGTGCTCGGGCGAGACCCACGAGGCGATGTGCACGCCGTTGGTCACCGAGCCGATGGGGATCTCGTCCTCCGGCAGCTCGGGCCAGAGCGGCTTGTACATCTTGCGCGACACCGCGCCGTGGAGCGCGCTCACGCCGTTGTAGTGATCGCACGCCCGGATCGCGAGCGTGGGCATGGAGAAGAGGCTCGTCGGCTTGTCGTCCTGACGGCCGAGGGCGAGGAGCTCCTCTTCCGTAAGACCGAGCGCCTCGCGGTACGGCTTCAAGTAGCGGAGCACGAGCTCGGGGGCGAAGGCGTCGTTCCCCGCCGGCACCGGCGTGTGCGTCGTGAAGATGTTCGCCGCCGAGCACGCCTCGCGCGCGACGGAGAAGGTCGCCCCTCGCTCGCGCATCAAGCGGCCGATGCGTTCGAATGCGAGGAACGCCGAGTGCCCCTCGTTCATGTGGCACACCGTGGGGCTCATGCCGACGGCTTCGAGCGCGTGCACTCCGCCGATGCCGAGCATGATCTCCTGGCGGACGCGGAACTCTTGATCGCCGCCGTAGAGCGGACCGGTGATGGAGCGATCCGCCGGCGCGTTCTCTTCCAAGTTCGCGTCGAGCAAGAAGAGCGGGACGCGCCCGACCTGCACGCGCCACAGCTGCGCGAAGATGACGCGATCGGGGTAGGCGACGCGGATGACGAGGTGCTTCCCCTCGCGGTCCTCTACCGGCTGCACCGGCAAGCGATGCCAGTCGTTGATCGGGTAGTTTTCCCCCTGCCAGCCGTCGTCGTTCAACGCTTGGCGGAAGTAGCCCTCGGCGTACGCGAGGCCCACGCCGACGAGCGGGAGGCCGAGGTCGCTGGCCGTCTTGAGGTGATCGCCGGCAAGGACGCCGAGGCCGCCGGAGTAGATGGGGAGGCACTCGTGGATGCCGTACTCCATCGAGAAATACGCGATGGTCGCCTGCTTCGCCTCGGGGAAGCGCTTCTTGAACCAGCCCTCGCGCGACATGTACTCCTGGAACTCGCGCCAGGTGGAGTCGAGGTGGCTCAAGAAGGCGTCGTCGCCCGCGAGCTGGTCGAGCCGCTTCTGCTCGGCTCGGCTCAGGAGCTCGATCGGGTTCCCGTGAACCTCGTCCCAAAGATCGGGATCGATCCGGCGAAAGAGCTCGCTCGCGATCGGGCTCCAGGACCACCAGAGGTTGTAAGCGATCTCGCGGAGGCGCTCGAGCGCGTTGGGGAGGCGGGGGACGACGATGAACCTGCGAAGGGTCGGCATGGCGCGGCGCAGGATAGACAAAAAGCGCCGTCCGCGAAGCGGTCGTTTTCCGCGCGAAAAGGGGCTATAGGTCGCGCACCGCGCGGCGTCTTCCGCGCGCGCCTTCCTGCCCGAGCCCGCTAGCGCTGCGAGGGGTGATGAAGTTCGAGCCGCCGCGCTGGATCCGGAACGCGCACGTCCAAACCCTCGGGGCGGCCCTCCCGCTGTGGGCGCCGCCGCGGGGATTTTCGCCGGCCCGCGACGAGCAGCTCTTCTTTCCGCTCGACGCTCACGGGGAAGGCTTCGGTCTCGTCGGCCGGGGCGCGTTCCACGCCGGTGGCCCTCGGCGTACGGCGCTCCTCGTGCACGGGGTCGGCGGGGACGTGGACTCGCAGTACATGCGACGCGCGGCGGTGGCCCTCTACCGCGCGGGGATGCACGTCGTTCGACTGAACCTCCGAGGCGCAGGCGAGGGGATAAGGACGGCGCCGTCGCTCTATCACGCGGCGCTCACGGCAGATCTCGACCTCGTCGTGCGCGAGCTCCTCGCCGATCCGCGCGTGTCTTCGCTCCTCCTCGTCGGCTTCTCGCTCGGGGGGAACGCGTCGCTCTTCCTCGCGGGAACCTGGGGCGACGCTCCGCCGAGGGGCGTCGACGGCGTCGTGGCGATCTCGCCGCCGCTCGATCTGACCCTCACCTCGCGCGCGCTCGAGCGCCTTCGCAGCTTCCCCTATGCGCGCTACGTGCTGCGCGGGCTCGTCGACGAGGCCAAGACCTTCGCCGAGCTTCGCCCCGAGCGCGCGCGCTACGACGCGACGAAGCTCGCGCGCCTCAAGACCGTGCGCGCTTACGACGAGCTGGTGGTCGCCCCGATGCACGGCTTCCCCGACGCCGCGACCTACTACCAGAAGGCGAGCTCGGGACCCTGGCTCGGCAAGATCGTGGTGCCGACCCTCCTCGTGCACGCCGCCGACGATCCGATGGTCCCCGAAGAGACCATGCGCGCGTGGCTGGGGACGCGCTCGGACGCAGTGGAGCTCGCGTGGAGCGAGCGCGGCGGTCACGTGGGGTGGTTCGGCGGAGTGGACGAGGGGCACTTCATCGACACCTGGCCGATGAAGCGCACGATCGCGTTCGTGGAGCGTCTCGCCGCCGGCGCCGTCACTTCACCTTCTGCGCGCTCCGGTACTGGTCGTTGAAGTGCCCGACGAAGGCGTGGAAGAGCGCGGGATCGTCGGCCATGCGGACGAAGATCTCGTCGTCTTGGCGGAGCGCGAGCTTCGTGAAGTTGTGCGAGCCGGTGTAGACGACGTCGCGCATCTGACCGCCCGACTCGGCGTGCACGAGGACGAGCTTGGAGTGGATGTGATCGCGCGAGCGGACGGTGATCTTCGCTTGGCGCAAGATGCGGAGCGCCTCGGGACCGATGTCGGGGACGCCGGCCTTGTCTTCTCCGACGACCACGCCCACTTTGCAGCCGCCCTTCTTCTGCTTGGCCAAGAGCGCGGCGAGGTTCTTCCGTGAGTCGTGGAAGCTCGCTTGCGCCACGCGCACGACGCAGTCCTTCGTCGGCGTGATGTCGTTGAGGCGAGCCTCGACGAGATCCGTGTCCTGCTCCGGAGAAGCGAAGACCGCCGCGGTCGGGGAGCGGAAGTAGCCACGACCGCGGCTCGCGTCGTAGTAGTCGTCGCCCGCGTAGTGCTTCTGGCTCGTGAGGTCCTGGAAGTAGCCGCCGAAGCCGTCGTAGAGCGCCTGATCGTCGTAGACGGTGATGGTGTTGTTGAAGCTCGCCTGGCCCGTCGCCTCGGTGAGGTTCGCCGAGCCGAGCCAGCTCACGTGGGCGTGGAGAGCCCCCGAGGCATCTTTGGCCTGCGAGAGCGTCATCCACTTGCCGTGCATGATCCCGTCCTTGTCGCGCGGGATACAGCCGTGGCCGCCGCTCGCCTCGCCGCAGGCGTGGAGCGACTTGAGGTGCTGGCGCAGGTACGTCGCGACCGCCGTCTTGTCCTCGATCTGACCGTCGGCGACGACCTGCACGTCGACGCCGTTGTCGTCTTGGGCCTTCACGAGGGCCTTGGCCACGTCCATGAGGCCGATGTGGAAGATGGCGACGCGGATCGTCGCGCCGCGGGGCGCGCTCAAGACGAGACGTTTGACCTCGTCGGTCGCCGTGGTGTCGACCCCCTTGGGCCCGTGGTCGGGGTTCACGAAGTGGGCGACGACTTGGAACCCGCCGGGGGTGACCGCCGCCTCGTTGGTGGTGGAGAGGCTCGAGTCTTCGTCGGCGAGGTCGTCGTCGTCGACGCCGGCGTCCGCGGCGCATCCCGACAGGGTGAGAAGGGCGAGGGAGAAGAGAACCGAAAGGCGAGGGAGAGTCTTCACGTCCCCATGCACTGCAACTGGGGCACCAAGTGACGGCGCCCTCCGTATCGCAGCCGCTCGCGAGCTACGCGTCCGCTCGCGAGCAGGGAGCAACTACGGCGGACGCGGAGTCGCCGAAGAGCACGGGGGCTTCGCGCGGCTGAAAATCGGCGCTTCGCGAGCCGTCGCGGGGAACGATGTAGGTCTGGATCGCGCCGGGCTGGCGGCTTTGATCCGGCCTCACCCGATCTCGATCTTCTCCTCGTCCACGACCACGCGATGCTCGAGCTTGCCGAGCCCGTCGATCTCGAGCGCCACGACGTCGCCGGCCTTCAGCCACTGGTTGTTCGTGATCTTCGATCCGTTCAGCTCGAGGAAGCAGCCGGTGCCGCACGTTCCCGAGCCGATCACGTCGCCGGGGAAGAGCGTGACGCCGTAGCTCGCGCGCTCCAGGATTTGCGCGAAGGTCCAGTTCATGTCGGAGACGCGCCCCTTCGAGACCTGGACGCCGTTCACGAAGGCACGCATCTCGAGATCGAACTGAAGGCCGTTCGGCGTCTTCTTGGTGTGGGGGGCGAGCTCGTCGAGCGTCACGAGCCACGGCCCGAGGCCGGTGGCAAAATCCTTCCCCTTGGCCGGACCGAGGGAGAGCTTCATCTCGTCCATCTGGAGCACGCGGGCGGAGAAGTCGTTCATGATGGTGAGCCCGAAGACGAGCTCGTCGGCGCGGCTCGCCGGCACGTTCTTCCCGCGCTTGCCCACGACGATGGCCGCTTCGAGCTCGAAATCGAGCTTCTCGGTGTGGCGCGGGAGCACGTGGAGCTCGCCGGGGCCGATCACCTGCTGGTGGTTCGTGAAGTAGAAGACGGGGAACTGATCGAACTCGGGGATCATCTCGAGGCCGCGATTTCGTCGCGCGGTCTCGACGTGCTGGCGGAACGCGTAGCCGTCGCGCATCGAAGGGGGCCGCGGGATCGGCGCGAGCAACGTGACCTCGCTCGCGGCGTAGCTCGTCTTCGCCCCCGCGTGCTCCTCTGGCAGCTCGCCGTTCTTGTGCGCGAGGACCACGCGATCGGCGGCGGCGCGGGCCGCCTCGGCGTGCTCCACGAAGCCCAAGACCCCTTCGCCGAAGCGGGAGCGGACGTCGGCTTCGGTCCCGCCTTCTCGGCTCACGAGCCAGCCGAAGCACGGAGCGAACGCCAGCACGCGGTCCCCTTCGAGGATGCCGCCGTGGGATTCGACGCTGGAAGGAGCGCGGAAGGTGACGAGCTTCATGGCGCGCTTCTACCATAGGCCGCATGGCCTTTGCTCCGCTCGCCGCGCTCCCCAAAGGGGCGCTCACGATCCTCTACGAGGTCGCGCGTCATCTCTTGCGACGACCGGTCGTGGGGGTCGCGGCGGCGGTGCGCGTCCCCGACGGACGCTGGCTCCTCATTCGTCGAGGCGACACCGGCACGTGGTGCTTGCCCGGCGGCACCCTCGAGTGGGGCGAGACGCTCGAGCGCGGCCTCGCGCGTGAGCTCCTCGAAGAGGCCGGCATCGAGAACGCCCGCGTGGTGCGGGTGGTCGGCGTCTTCTCGCGACCCGATCGCGACGTGCGCTTCCACGCGGTCAACGTGATCGTGGAGTGCGAGGCCGATCCGCCGAAGCGCGAGCCGGTCAACTCGCTCGAGATCCGCGAGGTGAAGCTCTTCACCAAGGACGAGCTACCGCGCCCCCTGGCGATGGGGATGGACGACGTCTTCGACGCCGTGCTCCGCGGTGGTCCGACGGTGTTCGAGTAGCGTGGTACGCTTGCCGAGGTGAGCGTCGCCGATCCGTTCCAGCTCGTCGGGCAGACGATCGCCGGGAAATACCGGGTCGAACGGCTCCTCGGCGAAGGCGGCTTCGGCGTGGTCTATGCCGGGACGCACCTCACGCTGGGCGAGCCGGTGGCGATCAAGTGCCTCAAGGTCTCGGGTGAGCCCGCGGCCGCCGACGGCTTTCTCCGCGAGGCGCGCGTCCTCTTCGCCCTCACGCATCCGGCGATCGTGCGCATGTACGACATCGGCACGATGCCCACGCCGCTGGGAGAAACGCCTTACGTCGTGCTCGAGCTCGTGCAAGGGACCTCGCTCGAAGAGGAGCTCGCGCGGCGCCTCCGGGCCAACGTGGGCGGCTTCACCCCCGCGGAGATCCTCGCCGTCTTCGAGCCGGTGCTCGACGCGCTCTACGCCGCGCACAAGCGCGGGGTCGCGCACCGCGATCTCAAGCCCGCGAACATCATGCTCGTGGCCGGCGACGGCGGCGCGATGACCGCGAAGCTCCTCGACTTCGGCACCGCGCGCGTCGGCAACACCGCGATCCAAGGCGGCGCCGCCGCCGCGACCGCCGCCGCCGGCTTCACGCCGCGCTACGCCGCGCCCGAGCAATGGGATCCGTCGCTGGGAACGACCGGCCCGGCGAGCGACGTCTTCTCCCTCGGGCTCATCTTGGCGGAGACGTGCACCCTCACGCCCATGCTCCCCGGCGAGAGCGCCACGGAGATCCTCACCGAGGTGATGCGGCGCGATCGCATCGTCGCCGTGAGCGCGCGAAGGTACGACTTGCCGCCGCAGATCGACGGGATCGTGGCCAAGGCGACGCGCGTGGCGCTCCCCGAGCGCTTCGCCTCGGTGGCCGAGCTCCGCGACGCCCTCCGCGCGACCCTCGGGCCGGCGGCGTCGACGATGCGCCGCCCGATGCTCGCGAGCCATGTGGGCTACCCGCAGCAAGCCGCCCCGCGCGGCTTCGCCGCCACCACCTCACCCCAGGTCTTGCATGCCCGGGCCGCGCCGCCGACCAGCGGCTGGCAGCTCGTCGCCCTCGGTGTGGTCCTCGGCGTGGTCGGGGTCTTCGCGCTCCTCGTGTTTCTCCTGGGGATCGCGCGCCCCTCGGCCAGCGCGCCGGCTTCCCCCGGCCATCAAGACGCCGGCGCTGTTCTCCCGGCCGACTGATACGTTCGAGATCCTTCGCGGTGCTCGGCCGTAGGAGGGGGAGACGTCCATGGACCGAATCGGCGAGTACCTCATCCAGCGCATGGTCGGCGAAGGGGGGATGGGCAAGGTCTACGAGGCCGAAGAGCGCCTCTCCAAGCGCCGCGTGGCCTTGAAAGTGCTGCGTCCCGAGCTCACGCGGAGCGAGGACGGGCGCCGCCTCTTCTTGAACGAGATGCAGATCCTCGCGCATCTCGAGCACCCCCACATCGTGCGCAGCCTGGCGTCGATGGAGGTCGACGGGCAGCTCGTGATGGTGCTGGAGTTCTTGGAGGGGCACACCCTCCGCGAGGAGCTTACGAAGCGCCGCAAGCTCCCGTGGACCGAGGCGGTCGAGGTGGTCTCCAAGATCGCCGAGGCGCTCGGCGTGGCGCACGCGCAAGAGCCGCCCATCGTTCACCGCGACTTGAAGCCGGAGAACGTGATGCTCACGCAGCCCGAGGGCGGCGCGGGGGCGAGCCTCAAGGTCATGGACTTCGGCATCGCCAAGGTGCTCGAGGCCGCGCACGCCACCAACACCCAGAGCATCGGCACGCTCCAGTACATGAGCCCCGAGCAGATCGACGCGCAGACCATCGACGCGCGGAGCGATCTCTACGCGCTCGGTCTCATCCTCTACGAGATGATCTCGGGGGCGCCGCCGTTCCATTCCGCTTCGCCGCGCGAGCTCTTGAACCTGCAATGCACCGCCGCGCCGCCCGATCTCGACGAAGAGGTCCGGCGCACGCTCCCGCGCGGCGTGGAGGATCTGCTCTTCTCGCTCCTCGAGAAATCGCCGGCGGATCGCCCGGCCGACGCCGCCGCGGTGGTGACGGCGCTCACGCCGTTCCGCGCTGCCGATCCGGCGCCGCGCCGCACGCGCACCGGGCTCACCGCTCACGGCACGAGCAAGAAGGAGCCGGTCCGCGACACGCCCGACGACGGCGAGCGCGCGGAAGGCTCCGGCACACTCCACTCCACGCCGCACAAGAAGTCGGCGTCGACCGGCGACGCGCCGCGCGAGCCTCGTGAGTCTCGCGACGCTCGCGAGAAGAGCGCGCCGAAGAAGCGCCTCGACACGGTCGCGCTCGTCGAGAGCGCCCCCGAAGCGCGCGACATCTCCACCAGCAAAGCGCTCTTGCTCATCCTCGGCCTCTCGGTCTTCGCCGGGGTCGCCACCTACGTCGTTCGCTCGCACTCCAAGGCATCGCCGGACACGGCGAGCACAGCGACCGCGAGCGCCTTGGGAGCGCGCCCCCCCTCGGCCCCCTGAGCCATGGCGGAGGAGCTCGAACGGCGCGCCCTCGACGCGAGCCCCACGGGCCCGTTCGAAGCGATCGGACGCGCGCGCCGCGCCGCTTCGGGCGACGAAGAGGTGTGGCGCTTCGCTCCTGAGGACGCGCGCGTGGCCTTGCGGCTCCTCGAGCTCGGCGCGTCGAACCTCGGCGGCTTCGTCCGCGGGGGCGTCGACGACGAAGGACCTTGGCTCGTCCGCCGCGTGCCGCGACGCAAAGCCGACGCGCTCGAGCGCGGGGAGCGCCTGGACGGCGGCACGGTGGTGGCGCTCGTCCGCGACCTCGCCCGGGCCCTCGACGCGTGCGAGAAGGCGGCGCTCTTCCCCGGGCCGCTGCGCCCTTCGCAGATCGTGCTCGAGCCGGGGCCGCCGTGGATCTTGGCGGAGGGGCTCGTTCTGGCGCGCGTCGGCGCGATCGCGTCGGGAGGCGAAGCTTCGACCGCGCCTTCGCCCAAGTGGACGCCGCCCGAGCAAGCGGCGGGCGCGCCTTGGGACAACGCGGCGAATCGCTACGTGCTCGGGCTCGTCGCGTACCGCCTGCTCGCCGGGGATCATCCGTTTCGCGGGCGAGGGCTGAGGCACGCGCTCGCCGAGCAGGCCTCGAGCGGCGCGCCGCCGTTCGACGACGAGGTGGCGCGCGCGCTTCGTCCCGGCGTGCAGAGCTTCGTCCTGCGTCTCGTCGATCCCGATCCGGCGCGCCGGCCCACCAGCGCGGCGTCGATCACGAAGCGCGCCGTCGAGCTCGCGAGTGACGCGCCGAGCCCGCGCCCCGCGGCCGTCCGGGCCGTGCCGAAGCGCGCGGTGGCAAGGCGCGCGGGAGCGAAGCACGCGGACGATCCGCGCGGCGATCGATCCGGCCCGTCGGCCCTGCCGCGAAAGGAGAAGAAGCGCGCCGCGCCGCCCGCGTCCGGCACGGCGCCACGCGTGGCCTCGCGTGCCCTCGTGTTTCGCGCGCTTCCGATCCTCGCCGGCGCGGTGGCGGCGCTCTTGGCGCTCCTCGCGAACGAGGGGACGAAGCCGCTCGCGCCGGCGATCCACGTCGCCGAGGCTCGCCCGCTCACGACGACCGATCCCGCGACGTGCGCTTCCTGCCACGCGCGCGAGGTCTCGGAGTGGCAGCGCTCGGTGATGGCGCACGCCGCCAAGAGCCCGCTGTACGGCGCCCTCGAGAGCGCCGTCGAAGAGGAGGTCGGCCGCGACGCGACCTGCCCGAACGGTGCCGGTGTATTGCGCAAAGAGGGGGCCGACGCGTGCCGCGACGGACGGAGCTCGATCGCCATCACCGGCGCGGGCGGGGAGCATTGGTGCGTGAACTGCCACGCGATGGGGGAGAACCTCGCCCCCACGATGCCCGCGTGGTCCGCTTTCAGCGACGCGCGCTCCCGCGAACCGGTGCGTGATCTTCTTGGCGCGTCGTCGATGGACGGGATCTCCTGCGCCGGTTGCCACACCACGATCGGCCCGGTGGGGGCGCACGGCCGCTCCGCCGGTCGCTACGAGGGGAACGCGACCTGGACGAGCGTCACGACGGGGCTCACGTTCCTCTCGCGCCCCGAAGACGCCGAGGGGCGCTTCGGGATCTCGAACAGCGGCTACCTCCTCGATCGCGCAAGCTTCCTCCTTCGCGCGCCTTCGACCGCGGGCGCGCGCGTGCACGCCGCCCCTTCGAGCGGCACCGAGCGCTACCTCGGCACGAGCGAGTTCTGCGGCGCGTGCCACGACGTGCGCCTCTTCGGCAGCGACGTGCTCGGCGTGAGCGATCGCGGCGAGCACTTCAAGCGCCTCCGCAACGCCTATTCCGAGTGGCGCGCGTGGGCCGACGACGAGACGCGCGCCGGGCGGCAAGCGGCGACGTGCCAAGGGTGCCACATGAGCCTCTACCCCGGGGTGTGCGTCCCCGGCGCCGCGCGCGGCGAGCAAGATCCCCTGGGCGGTGCGAGCTGTCCGAGCGGCACGCACTTCGAAGCGCGTCGCGCCGGCGAGCGTGGGGACGCGCGGGCGACGGGCGAGCGCGGCGCCGCGGTGTCGCACTACTTCACGAGCGTCGATATTCCGCTCACGCCGAGCTACCCCGACGCGTTCGTCGACGATCGATCGCTCGACGCGTTCGGCCTCCCCGTCGGCCTCCGCGGGAGGCGCGACATGCTCCTTCGCAAGGCGTTCACCTTCGCGCTCGGCGAAGCGCGCGCGGTCGGTGGGCGCCTGGAGATCCCGGTGCAGATCGAAAACACCGGCGCCGGCCACCGCGTCCCCGCCGGCTTCAGCCAAGAGCGCGAGATCTGGGTCGAGCTCACGGTGAAGGACGTGCGCGGCAACGTGGTCTACGAGGTCGGCGGCATCGATCGCGACGACGCCGATCTGCGGGACAAGATCTTCACCCGCGTGAACACCTCGGACACGCTCACCGACGGACGCGGCCGGCCGCTCGGTGTCTTCGGCGCCGACGTCGTCGACGGGCCCGACGTCCCCGCGTGGAGCCCCGAAGGGGGCGGCTTCGGCGCGGTCAGCCCGGCGCGCCTCCGCGGCGTCACGCGCTTCCGCGGGCGCGGGCTCATCAACCTGCAGAACGGCTTTCTGCGCTGCGTGCGCTGCATCGGGATCGTCGACGGCGAGGGGCGATGCCTCGCCGCGCCAGGACAAGAAGGGACTCGCGCCGCCCGCTTCGACGACGGCGCCTACGATCCGGATACCGGCGAGTGCCGGTCGAACCTCTCGAACGGCTTCGAGCTCTTCGAGACCTACTTCCCCGTGGGGGCGCTCGACGCCGATCGCGGGACGCTGAAGGCCCCCGACGCCATCATCGACACGCGGTCGGCGCCGCCCAACGTGCCGCTCGTCTACACGTACACGCTCGACACGAACGGTCGCCAAGGCCCCTTCACCGTCGACGCGCGCCTCCGCTTTCGCTCCTTCCCGCCGTTCCTCGTGAAGGCCTTCGCCGACTACGAGGCGCGCAAGGCCGCCGAAGGGCTTCGCCCGAGCGGGCCTCAGGTAACGCGCGACATGCTTCGCCGCATCGAGGTCGTCGATCTCGCCTCGGCGCACGCGAGGTTCGGCGGATGACGTGGCCCGAGGCGGTGTGGGGGACGCCGGTGCTTCGCGGACTCGACGCGCGTGCTCGCGCCGAGATCGAAGCGGCGGGGGCCCTCGTGACGCTCGACGACGGAGACCGGATCTACGGGCCGGGCGAGCCCGCCGACGACTTTTACGTCGTGCTCGACGGCCAAGTCGCGCTTCGGGCGCGCGCTCGCGGGGAAGGGGCCGCGCGCCTGCTCCGCGAGGTCGGCCGCGGGGAAGTGTTCGGCGAAGACGCGACCCTCCGCGCCGGCGGCAGCCGACAAGCCGAGGCGCGCTGCACGCGGGGAGGGAAGCTCGCGCGCGTCCCGGCGCTGGTCTTCGCCCGCGCCTCGGAGCGCGGCGGTGGAGGCGACGTCGCCGCCGATCGCCGTCGCGCGTTGGCGCGCGCTGCCACGCTCGATCTGCTCCGCACGATGGCCTTCGCTCACAGCCTCGAGGCGGCCGATCTCGAGCTCTTGCTCGACGCCGCCGAGCGCGTGCACCTCGCGCGCGGCGAGGCGCTCTACCGCCAAGGCGATCCGTCCGACCGCGTGTACTTCCTCGCCGACGGCATGGTGCAGCTCCGCACCGAAGACGACGACAAGCTCCACGTGCGTGCGTACCTCACGCGCGGCGACGTCGTCGGCGAGACCGAGATCGAAGACGCCGCCCCGCGCGAGAGCAGCGCGGTGGCGATGGGGGCCACGCTGGCCATCGGCGTCCCGCGGCGCGTCTTCCTCGAGGTCGCGCGGCGGCACGCCGACCTTCTCCCGGCGGTGCGGCGCGTGGTTGCCTCGCAAGAGCGCGCGCAGAGGGCTGTCGCTGCCGGCGCGCACACGACGCAGCACGTGTTCAAGGATCTCTACCGCCTCGACGTCGCGCGCTCGCTGCTCGTCATCGACCAAGAGTCGTGTGTGCGCTGCGGGCACTGCGCGGCGAGCTGCGCCGACGTGCACAAGGACGGCGTCTCGCGTCTCGTGCGTCGCGGCGACCGGATCGTGACCAAGGTCTTCGGCGAGGAGGCGCCGCTCCTCCTCCCGAACAGCTGCCAGCACTGCGAGAACCCCGCGTGCATGCCCGACTGCCCGACCGGCGCCATCGGTCGCGATCCGCGCGGCGAGGTCTTCATCCGCGAGGAGCTGTGCACCGGGTGCGGCGCCTGCGCGCGCGGGTGCCCGTGGGACAACATCCAGATGGCCGCGCGGGTGACGCCGGGGGGAATTGGTCTCTTCGCGCGGCGTCCGGCAGCATCACGTAGCGCGAGCGACGAGAAGAAGGCGCGCTCGTCGAGCGATGCACGCGCCGACGACGTGCTCCCGGTCGGCACGTCGGCCGAGGTCGCGGTGAAGTGCGATCTTTGCCACGGGCGCGCCGAAGGCCCGGCGTGCGTGGCGTCGTGCCCGACGTCGGCCATCGTGCGCATCGAGCCCTCGGCCGTGCTCGCCGAGGTGCAAGACGCGCTCGGTCGGCGCGCGCCTCGGGAGGTGCTCGCGCGGGCGACCCCGGCGTGGCCGCTCGTCGTCGGCGCCGCGCTCTTCTCCGGGTCGATCGCGCTCGTCCCGATGCGCGACGCCTCCTCGCGGCTCGGGAGCGGCGTCGTGGCGGGGCTCCTCTTGCTCGGCCTCGTCGCGTATCCGCTCGTGAAGCGGCTCCGCGCGCGGCTCGCGTCACGCGCGTCTACGTCGCGCGACGCACCGAAAGCCTCGACGACCGAGACGACGTCGCGGCTCCGCGGGCACTATCGCGCGCACCTCGTCCTCGGCGTCCTGCTCGCGGGGGTGACGACGGCGCACGTCGGCGCGCACGTCCATCCGAACCTCGCCGGCGCGCTCAGCCTGGCGATGGCGCTCGCTCTCGCGACCGGCGTCTTGGGCGGGCTCCTCTACTTCGGCGCGCCGAGCCTTCTCTCGCGCATCGAGCGCAAAGGAAACCTCCCCGAGGATCTTCCGCACCGCCAGCGCGAGCTCGACGAGCGGCTCTTTCGCGAGCTCACTGGACGGAGCGACGTGGTCAAGGCGCTCTACCGGCGCGTCCTCGCGCCGTACGTGCGATCGCCGTGGAGCACGGCGCGCCTCGTCTTCTCGCGTCGCACGCTCGGCGACGAGCAGCGCGCGCTTCGCGCCGAGATGGACCGGGTGCTCGAGGGGCGCGGCGAAGGGCGGCTCGACGGCCTCGACGACTTGATCAAGACCGCCGTCGAGCGGGTCGCCATCCCCGGCGAGCGACTCGTCCTCGTGCTCCTTCGCGGCTGGCTCGCGCCGCACGTCGTTCTCTCCCTCGTCGCTGTCGTCCTCGCCGCGGCCCACGCCGTCGCCATGTTGGTCTACCGATGAGCGCGCCCCTCCACGTCACCGCGAAGAACACCGGCGGACGCGCGCGTCGGGATCTTCGCGCCGAGGTCACGAGCGACGTGACGCGTCCGCGCGACCTCGCCGTCGCCGCCATCGCTGCGGCCGTGACCCTGCTCGCGCTCTTCGTGGCGACGTCGAGCGCCCCGGCGTACGCGCTCCGCTCGGCGCCCGGACCGCTCGCGCGGCCTCACCAGAAGCTCGCGTGCGGTGCGTGCCACGACACCAAAGAAGGCGCGACGAAGGCTTGCGGCTCGTGTCACGGCCCGCACCCGTCGACGCGCGCGCCGCATCAGAAGCTCGCGGCCCAAGGGCGCCTCGGCTGCGTGACGTGCCACGCGGCGCACGAGAACACGCAAGGCGTCACCTTCACCGGCGGCGGCGGCTACGTGCGTTGGGGGGGCGGGGAAGAGCGCGCGGGCGCGGGCGGGCCGCTGGTGCCGGCGAAGACTACGGTCCCCCTCGTGGCGCTCGCGTCGTGCCGCGGCTGCCACGACGTCGCTTCGCCGCGCGATCCGATCGCGGCGTGCGTGCCAACGACGCGCGCCCCGGGCGCCGAGCTCCCCAGCGTCTGCTTCGACGAGCACCAGCGGGTCGATCGCCCGGCGAGCTTCCCCGGCGGCGTGTGCGCCGCGCAGCACACGACGTCGCGCTTCGTGGCGTGGGACGGCGCGCGGGCGGTGGCCCTCGCGTCACCCTGGCTCGGGGGCGATCGCGCGTCGTGGCGTGGCCCTTTGGCGTTTACCGCGATGCCGCTCTTGGCGGCGTTCGGGGCGCTGGCGTTCGTGCGCGGCCGTCGGCGAAGGGTCGCGAAGAAGAGCGCGACATCCCCCACCGTGCCGATCGTCCCCGCGGCGCGCGTGCGCCTCCCGCAGATCGACACCTCCACGTGCCTCGGCTGCTACGCGTGCGTCGACGCCTGCCCCTTCGACGTGCTCGAGATCCAGCGCTACGTCGCCATCGTCGCGCGCCCCGCGGATTGCTGCGGCGTCATCTCTTGCGAGCAGGTCTGCCCGAACGGATCGCTCCGCATCACCGAAGGGGAGCCCATCGAGACGCGCCCTCACGTGGACGAGCACCTCGAGAGCAAAGATGTCCCCGGTCTCTACCTTGCTGGGGACTTGACCGGGCTTCCGCTCATCAAGAACGCCATCCGCCAAGGGACCCGCGTGGTCGATCGCGTCCACGCCACCTTGCCCCCCAAAGAGCGGGCGAAGAGCAGCGGCAAGAGGGGAGACGCGAGCGCTCGCTACGATCTCATCATCGTGGGAGCAGGGCCTGCGGGGCTCGCCGCTGCGCTCCGCGCCAAAGAGCTCGGCCTCCACGCCGTCGTGCTCGAGCAGGCGACGGTCGCCTCGAGCATCGTGAATTTCCCAAGGAACAAGCTCGTGTTCGATCAGCCGCTGGATCTGCCGGTCGAAGGGGAGCTCTGGCTCCGCGAGTCGACGAAAGAGGAGCTCCTCGCGCAGTGGACGCGCATCGTGCGGGCGCGCGCGCTGGCGGTCGAGGAGGGGATGCGCGTGCTCGATGTCGCGCGGAGCGAGGCGGGCTTCGTCGTGCGCGGTGAGCGCGACGGCCAGGCCTACGAGCTCGAGACGGCGCGCGTGCTCCTCGCCATCGGGCGGCGCGGCACCCCGCGCAAGCTCGAGGCGCCGATCGATCCCGAGGCCGAGGCCGACGTGGCCTACGCGCTGGCGGACGCGCGCACCTTCGCCGGCAAGCGCGTCGTCGTCGTAGGGCTCGGCGACGTGGCGATGGAGGCGGCGCTCGCCGTCGCCCGCCAACCTGGCGCCGAGGTGACGATCCTCCACCGCGGCGACGGATTCTCCCGCGGCAAGAAGCGAAACATCGACGAGGTGAAGAGCTTCGTCGACAAGGGGCGCATTCGACTCGAGCTCGGCGTCACGGTCGAGCGGATCGCTCGCGGCGAAGTGCGCTTCACCCGCGGCAGCGCGAAGGAGTCGGGCGCCGACGCGAGCACGCGCCGCGAGGCGAGCGCCCCGGCCGACGCGGTGCTCGTCCTCATCGGTGGGATCCCCTCGGTGGAGCTGCTCCAGCGCGCCGGGATCCGTTACGCTGCCCAGGTAGGGGAAGATCCGTCGGCGGAGGACGCCGAGGGGCAAATCCTTTCGTCATCTGGCGCGTAGGAGGGGACATGCGCGTTCAAACGGTCGCTCTTTGGGCTCTCGTCGGGATGTTGGCGTCGAGCGCGGCGGCGATGGCCATCCCGCTCCACTCCTCGGATTCGCCCACGATTTCCGGGGATCCGCAGAAGCCGACATCGACCGATATCTCGCACTTTACGGCCGGGCAGACGCTCACCGTCGACGCCCGCCTCGGGCACGCGTCGATCGCCTCGAGCTCGCCGGGCGAGACGTTCCTCTTCGCTTCGGTCGCCGGCACCGACGCCAGCGAGACCTCGGCGCCCCCCTTGAACCTCGCCATCGTCATCGACCGCTCGGGCTCGATGAAGGGCGAACGCCTCGCCAATGCCATCGCCGCCGCCGTCGGCACGGTCGAGCGTATGCGCGATGTCGACACCGTGACCGTCGTCTCGTTCGACACCGAGGCCCAAGTCGTCGTCCCGCCGACCGCCGCCAGCGCGTCGGCGCGCCCGTCGATCGAGTCGGCCATCCGCTCGATTCGCCTCGGCGGCGACACCTGCATCTCGTGCGGCCTCGAGTCGGCGATGAGCCAGCTCCGGACCGCGCCGGTCGCCTCCGACCACGTGACCCGCATGCTGCTCCTCTCCGACGGCGCCACGAACCACGGCATCACCGATCTCGGCGGGCTCCGTGCGCTCGCTGGTCGCATGCGCGATCGCGGGTGCGCCATCTCCACCATCGGCGTCGACGTCGACTTCGACGAGAAGGTCATGGCCGCGCTCGCCCTCGAATCGAACGGGCGCCACTACTTCGTCCAGAACCCCTCCGAGCTCCCGGCGATCTTCGCGCAAGAGTTCGACAGCTTGCTCTCTTCGGTCGCGCGCGAGAGCGAGCTCGCCGTGGAGGTCGCGCCGGGGGTCGAGGTCGAGCAGGTGTTCGACCGCACCTTCCGTCGCGAGGGCTCGCGCGTCATCGTCCCCTTCGGCACCTTCAGCGCCAAGCAAGAGAAGACGGTGCTCATGAAGCTCCGCGTGCCCACCGATCGTGACGGCGTGCAGCCGGTGGCGAGCGTGAAGCTCAATTACCGCGACCTCGTCCAGAAGAGCGACGGCAGCTGCCGCGGCGATCTCGCGCTGCTCGTCACCAGCGACGGCTCGGCGCAAAAGGAGCTCGATCCGTTCGTGGCCACGCGCCTCGAGCGGAGCCGCACCGCCGAGACGCTCACCGAGGCGAACCAACTCTTCGAACAGGGCCGCGTGAACGAGGCGCGCGACAAGCTCGCCCGTCGTGAAGAAGAGCTCAAGGCCACCGGCACCACGGCCCGCGCCGCCGCCAAGACCGCGCGCCCGCTCGCGGTGGGCAGGGGAGACGCCTTCGACGTCGACAAGGACTTCGATCGTCAGAGCGCCGCCGTCGCGCAAGCCGAGTCGAGCTTCGCTGCGCCGCCGCCCGCGGCGACGCCCGCTGCCGGTGCGGGCGCGGCTCCCGCCCCCGCGCGCATCGCTCCTCAGGACTCGCGCGCCGGCAAGGCCGGGGTCCGCGCGAACCAAGCGAACGCCGTCGACCTCGCGTTCTGACGCAAGGCGCGCGACGGCGCGCGCGACTCGGCTATTCTCGCCGCGTGTCGCCCGCTCCACGCCGTCGCGCCCCCGCTCCTCGGCGGCTCGCCGCGCGCCCGCCCGACGAGGCCGTGGGGAAGCTCGCCCCCGGCCGCGCCCGCCCGCGCGCCATCGCTTGGTTCGGCTTCACGTCGTTTTGGGGGCACCTCCGCCACCTCGTCGCCTCGGCCATCGCGACCGAGAACATCGACTCGCGTCAGTGGATGATCCCCGACGCGCCGGAGAAGCTCCTCGGCCGCGCGCTCGACGTCCTCGCGCCGCGCGGGGCGAAGGCCAAGGCCGACACGCTCGTCGAAGGGCTCGGAGGTGAAGCGTGGATCGACTTCGTCGCCGACACGGGTGACGACGTCTCGGTGAGCGAAGCGGTGGCGCGCCTCGTCGCCGGCACCTACGAGGTCGAGATCGACGGCGAGGTGAAGAGCCTCCCGCGCGGCGACGTGCTCCTGCTCGGCGGAGACCTGGCGTACCCGGTCGCGACGGTGCGCGAGATCACGCGACGCCTCCTCGATCCGTGGAACCGCGTGCTCGCCGAAGACGAAGACGGCCGGCCGCGTGTGCTCCTCGGAATCCCCGGCAACCACGACTGGTACGACGGCCTCGACGGCTTCGCGCGCCTCGTCCAAGCGCCGTGCGCCTTCGAAGGGACGCCGCACCGCGCCGAAGCGCTCCACCCGGCGCCCGATCCGAACCCGGTGCTCGCGTGGGCCGAGGCGTTCTCGCGCGGCGAGGCGGTGCGAAAGCCCGGCGCGCTCGCCCTCTTCGGCTACGAGCCGGTGCAGCGCGCGAGCTACTTTCGGCTCCCGCTCGCGCCGGGGCTCGAGCTCTTCGCCGTCGATCGCCAGCTCCGCCAAGTGGACCCGCGGCAGCGCGCGTACTTTCGCGTACGCGGCGGCGCTCCGGCGCGCCTCCTCGTGATGCCCGATCCGATCCGCGCGTGGGGTGAGGTTCGTCCCAACGGCGCGCAGGCGCTGGCGGCGCTCGGCATCGAGCCGGCGAAGGAGCCCACTCTCGTCTTGACCGGCGACATTCACCACTACGAACGCTCGGCGGAGGGGCCGAGCCTCCACGTCGTGTCGGGGGGCGGCGGCGCGTTCTTGCACGGCTCGCGGCTCGCGAAGGGGGGCGTCTACGCGCGCGACGTCGAGTTCCCCGGGCCGATCGCGAGCGGCTCGCTGCTCCGGCGCTTGCCGTGGCACGTGGCGATGGGCAAGGCGGGGTGGGTCGTGACGTGCGTCTTCGGCGTGGCGCACGCGCTCGCCCTCGAAGCCTTCGAGCGCGGCGGAATGCACGCGTCGCTCGAGGCCGGCGCGATCATCAGCGTGATCGTCGCGCTGAGCACGGCGCTGCTCGTCGGGTGGCGGCGTCATCGCGCGCTCCTCGTCGTGCCGTTCGCTCTCGCGACGGGCGTGTGCATCGGTGCGTTGCCGGTGCTCCTCGGGGTGCTCGCCGAAGAGCACGCAGCGAGCCATTTCGGCGCGCTCCCGCTCGTGTGCGATCTCGTCGTGGCGTGGGCGCTCGCCACCTGGACGAGCGGGCTCGCGTTCGGCGCGATGCTGGCGATCATCGCGCGCTTCGCGTTGAACCACGCGCAGCCGTTCGCCGCGCTCGGTGGGTCGGCGTTCAAAGAGTTCGTGCGGCTCAAGGTGACGCGCGACGGCACGCTCGAGGCGTTCGTCGTCGGGGTCGTCGATCCGCTCGCCGCGGAGGGGGATCCGCGCGGCGCGCCGGTGCTCGTCGATCACTTCGTTTGGCCGGAGCGGCCTGCGCGCTGAAGAAGGCGGCGGCGCGAGCGCGAGGGCGGTGCGCTCCGTCGAGCTCCATCGGGCGGCTCGCGCGTTTGTAAGCATGCTTACAAGCGGACGAACGGCAGCCATTTTACGCAGAGCTGGCGGCCCACCCCTGGACGGATGTACCGTAAAGACGTGTCCCTCCGGCGGAAGCTCGATCGCCTGAACCTCGCGGGCCCCGGCGCGCCCACTCCACGCGCCCGCGCGCCCGAGGACGCCCCCGCGCCGCCCGATGCCGCGCCGAGCGAGCGCCCCGCGGTGCTCGACGATCTTCGCGCGCGCATGCGCGCCGTGCTCGAGCGCAGCACCGCGAAGACGCCCCCGCGCGCCGTCGACACGACCGAGCTCCCGTTCGTCACCACCGACACACCGCACGGGCCGCTCCACCTCCGGCGCCTGCGGCTCTCACCGGCGCATCGCACCGGGCGCGCGCCGCTCCTCCCGGCGAGGACGGCGAGCCCCGAGCTCCTCGCGCTCCTCGCGCTCGATCCTTCACTCCGCGCGTGCCCGCCGCGCGGCGCGCTCTACCTCGACACGGAGACCACCGGGCTCTCGGGCGGCACGGGCACGGTCGCGTTCCTCGTCGGCCTCGCGCTCTGGGAGGACGAGCCCGGCGCGCACGGCGGCGGCGATCTCGTCGTCGAGCAGGTGCTCGTGCGAAACCTCGGCGAGGAGGGGCCGATGCTCGCCCACGTGGCGGCGCGGCTCCGCGAAGCGTCGATGGTCGTCACGTTCAACGGCAAGGCCTTCGACATGCCGCTCCTTCGCACGCGCTTCGTCATGAACCGCCAAGCGGTGCCCGAGGCGCTCCCACACCTCGATCTGCTCCACGTCGCGCGCCGGGTGCACAAGCCGCGCGGCGTCACGTGCAAGCTCACGACGATCGAGCGCGACGTGCTCGGCTTCGAGCGCCACGACGACGTCCCCTCGGGCGAGGTGAGCGCGTGTTACTTGCACTTTCTCCGTACCGGCGAGGCGCGCGCGCTCCTCGGCGTCATCGAGCACAACGCGTGGGACGTGGTGGCGATGGTGGCGCTCGTCGGGCTCTACGGCGAGCCGGTGGACGGCTCGGCGCTCGTCCCCGACGATCTCGCCGGCGTAGCGCGCACGCTCAAGCGCGCGGGGGAGACCGACGCCGCGCTCGGGTTCGCCGACGCCGCGGTGCTTCGGTCGGACGCGGCCGGCGAGGGGGGCGCGCTCCCGCTCCGCGCCCGGGCGGAGATCCAAAAGGCGCGCGGCGATCGCGACCGCGCGCTCGCCGACTACGCGAAGCTCGCGACGGCCGTCGATGACCCGGTGGTGCGCCTCGAGCTCGCGAAGCTCTACGAGCACCACGTGAAGGAGCCGCTTCGAGCGCTCGCGCTCGTCGACGCCGGCACGGGGGAGAGCGACGCCGCAGAGAGGAAGCGCCGCGCGCGGTTGACGAAGAAGGCGGCGAGGATCTCGGCGCCGCGGGAGACCCGGCAGCCCGAGCTCGCGTTCACGCGCGCCGAGCCCCCGCCGGGGAGCCCGGACGCCCCGCGTCGAAACTGAAGCGAGACCGGGCGCGGCGTGCCGTCGCGCGATCGGGGCCGGGATGGCGTGGGGACGCACACGCTTGGTACGTCCACCGCGGCGGGTTGCCTCGGAGAGCCTTCAGCCGATGCGAGGAACGTGATACCCAGACCGAATGCCTCGTCTTTCCCTTCGCTGCGGCGCGGCCCTCGTGGGCGCGGCGATGCTGCTCGGTTGTGGCCCCAGCTCGAGCCAGATCAACGCCATGATCCGAGACGCGCACGCGCGCGACATGGCGGTCGAGAAGGACCCGGACGCTCGTGCGTGGCTCGAGGGTTGGTACCAGTGCAGCATGGGCGAGGTCGACACGCGCATGGCCTGCTACGCGACGAACGAAGAGAAGACCGTCGCCTCGTTGAAGAGCCAAGCCGAGACCGCGACCGCTCCGTCTGCCCGTCAGGCGTTCCACCACGCCGCCGAGTGCATCGAGAGCGCGACCAAGATGACCGTGCCCGAGGGGACGAAGCCGATCGGCGACTACTCCGAGGTGAAGGCGTGCCTCACGGAGAAGCGCCGGACCGTCACGGTCGCCGCGAAGGAGCAGGACGACGAGTACACGGCGGCGGAGAAGGCGGACACGACGGACGCGTGGTTCGGCTTCATCGAGAAGCACCACGAGGACCCGCGCGTCTCCGGCGCCGCGAAGCGCATCGTCGTCGCCTCGATGAAGGCCGACGGCGACGCGCGGACGGGCATCGAGGAGCGACTCGCCGAGGTCTACCCCGCGGGAGTGGCGGAGCTCCCGGCGGATCGTCGCATCCTGCTCGTCGGGCCGAAGGGGCTCCGCGTTCGCGACATCGTGAAGCTGAAGTCGGCGAACGTCTCGGAGAACATCGTCCTCGCCCGCATCAAGGCGAGCACCGAGCCCTACAAGAACTTCGACGCCGACGAGCTCGCCGCCCTCAAGCAGCTCGGCGTCGCTGACAACGTGGTCGCGGCGATGATCGAGGTGACGACGAAGGTGGGCGAGAAGAAGAAGGCCGACGAGGACCGCCAGGCCCTCCACGAGGAGCTGGCGGCCCTGCGCACGATGATCGAGGAAAAGAAGGCGGCCGGCGGCGCCACCGGAGGCCAGGTCGTGCAGACCAAGGACGGCCCGATGGACGTCCTCGCGAGCTGCGGCAAGCGGCTCGGCGCGATGAAGCTGTGCGAGCAGATCCCGTTTCCGGGTTCGACACTTTGCCAGAGCACCGCCGAGTCCGAGTTCCCCTGTCCGAAGCAGTGACGTCGGGGGCCGGGAGCAGGCGGCGGAGCGGGCGGCGGGACGAGCTCGGCGGCGTTGGCGCGCGCTCCGGACGCCGCGCGTGCGCCCACCTGTGGTAATTCCTCGCCCATGAGCGATCGCTACGATCCGGCGAGCATCGAGCCCGCGTGGCAGAAGTACTGGGAAGAGCATCGGAGCTTCCGCGCCGAGCGCCACCCCGGCCGGCCGAAGATGTACGTGCTCGACATGTTCCCGTACCCGTCGGGCGCCGGCCTCCACGTCGGCCACCCCGAGGGCTACACCGCGACCGACATCGTCGCGCGCTACAAGCGCATGCGCGGCTACGACGTGCTTCACCCGATGGGATGGGACGCCTTCGGTCTCCCCGCCGAGCAGCACGCCATCCAGACCGGCACGCACCCGCGGGCGACGACGCTGGCGAACATCGCCACCTTCAAGCGGCAGCTCAAGTCGCTCGGCTTCTCCTACGACTGGGATCGCGAGGTCGACACCACCGATCCCGGCTACGTGAAGTGGACGCAGTGGATCTTCCTCCAGCTCTTCAAGAAGGGGCTCGCCTTCCAGAGCGAGGCGCCGGTGAATTGGTGCGCGGCCCTCGGCACCGTGCTCGCCAACGAAGAGGTCATCGACGGCAAGAGCGAGCGCGGCGGTCACCCGGTGGAGCGCCTGCCGCTCCGCCAGTGGATGCTGAAGATCACCGCCTACGCTGATCGTCTCGACGCCGACCTGGACGCGCTCGACTGGCCCGACACCAAGGCCAAGCAGCACCACTGGATCGGCCGCAGCGAAGGCGCGCTCGTCGACTTCGCGGTGAAGGGGCACGACACGGCGAAGATCTCGGTCTTCACCACCCGCGTCGACACGCTCTCGGGCGCGACCTACGTGGTCGTCGCTCCGGAGCACCCGCTGACCCTCGAGCTCGTGAGCCCGGCGCAGCGCGACTCGGTGCTCGCCTACGTCGAAGCGGCGAAGAAGAAGAGCGACATCGATCGCTCCGACGCCACCAAGACCAAGACCGGCGTCCCGCTCGGCGCGATCGCCATCAACCCGATCAACGGCGACGAAATCCCGGTGTGGGTCGGCGACTACGTCATCGGCACCTACGGCACCGGCGCGGTCATGGCCGTCCCGGCGCACGACGAGCGCGACCACGCCTTCGCCACCGTCTACGGCCTCCCCATCGTGCAGGTCGTGGCGCGCGCCGGTAGCGGCGGCGCGGCCATCGACGTGCAGTCGGCGGCGTTCTGCGACGACGGCGTGGCGTACAAGGTCCGCGCGAAGCTCGAAATCCCCGACGGCACGCCGAGCGAAGAGGTGCGCGCGCGAACGAGCGCGTGGCTCGCCGCGCAAGGGAAGGGGAGCGCCAAGGTCACCTACCGCCTGCGCGACTGGGTGTTCTCGCGCCAGCGCTACTGGGGCGAGCCGATCCCCATCTACTTCCCGGTGGACTGCGAGGGCGACCCGCGGGCGAAGGGTGCAACCTACAAGGTTCGCTACGACCAGCCGATGGCCGTCGAGGAGAGCGAGCTCCCGCTGCGCCTGCCGGATCTCGAAGACTTCAAGCCCGGCGACGATCCGACCGGACCGCTCGCCCGCGCCGCCGACTGGCGCTTCTTCCAGAAGGACGTGAAGGGCGAAGACGGAAAGACCGTCACCCGATGGTTCGCTCGCGAGACGAACACCATGCCGCAGTGGGCCGGCTCGTGCTGGTACTACCTGCGCTTCCTCGATCCGAAGAACGCCGACAAGCCCTTCAGCCAAGAGGCGTACGACGCGTGGATGCCGGTCGACCTGTACGTCGGCGGCTCGGAGCACGCGGTGCTGCACCTGCTCTACGCGCGCTTCTGGCACAAGGTGCTCTACGACATCGGCGTGGTGAAGCACGGCGAGCCGTTCCAGAAGCTCGTGCACCAGGGGATGATCCTCGGTGAGAACAACGAGAAGATGAGCAAGTCGCGGGGGAACGTCATCAACCCCGACGACGTCGTCAAATCGCACGGCGCCGACGCGCTCCGCGTCTACGAGATGTTCATGGGCCCGCTCGAGCAGGTGAAGCCCTGGCAGACGAGCGGCATCGAAGGGGTTCGCCGCTTCCTCGATCGCGTGTGGAACGCGCTCCTCGGCGAAGGGGTCGCGGTCTCGGACGACGCGGCCGACTACGATCTCGAGACCAAGCGGCAGGTCCACAAGACCATCAAGAAGGTCGGCGAAGACATCGAGTCGATGCGCTTCAACACCGCCATCAGCGCGATGATGATCCTCACGAAGCACCTCGCGCAGCTCCCCAAGCTCCCGCGCGAGGCGGGGCGCGCGCTGGCGCAGCTCCTCGCGCCCTTCGCGCCGCACCTCGGCGAAGAGCTGTGGAAGCGCCTCGGCGCCACCGAGTCGCTCACGCACGCCGCGTGGCCGGCCTTCGACCCGGCGCTGGTCAAAGACGACGTCGTCGAGATCGGCGTGCAGGTGAACGGCAAGGCGCGCGGCACGGTGACGCTCGCGGTCGACGCCGACGAGCCCACGGCCCGCGCCGCGGCGCTCGCCGATCCCAAGGTCGCCGCTTTCGTCGCCGGAAAATCGGTGAAGAAGCTCATCTACGTGCCGGGCAAGATCGTCAACGTCATCGTCGGCTGATCTGGCGATGGCGGGCGCAGGGCGCACGGGAGAGGCGACGCGGCACGGGCGAGCCTGCGTCGTGGGGCGCGCGCTCGTCGTGGCGCTCGCGACGTCCGCGCTCGCGTGCGGGTATCGCCCAGTGAACGAAGGGACCCCGGAGCGGCTCCACCTCGCGCTCGTGCGCGCGGCGGCGGCCGACGCCACGACCAACGACGAGGTGCTGAGCGGCGCGCGCGAAGAGCTCGCCCGCGAAGGCGCGCTCGCCGCCGGGACCGGCTACCCGCGCGTCGAGATCGAGGTGCTCCGCGAGGACGAAGCGGGCGAGGGGATCGCCGCCGTCACGCCGCGCGGTGGTGAGAAGGCGGTGCCGCGCGCCCGCGGGAGCGAGGTCGGTGTGGTCGCGCGCGCGTGGATCGTGCGCGTCCAAGGCGGGCCGCACGAGGCCGAGACCGGTGACATGCGCGCGATGAGCCTCGTCGCCTCCACCGATCCAGCGACCGTGCCGGGGGGAGGGCTCTCGGCGGAGGCGCTCGGTCACGACGACGCCCTCCACGCCACCGCGCGGCGTCTCGGAGGGCGTCTCGCCCAGCGAATTCTCGGGCATCCGGTGGCGCGCGAAGAGCTCGTCGGGGAGTAACCCGCGCGGCGCGTGCCGTGGTAACCTCCCCCGCCAATGAGCCCCCGTGCGATCGACCGAAGCAAGAAAGCGCGGTCGTCCAAGGCCCCCGCGTCGTCCAAGGCCGCGCCGAAGAGCACCGCGAAGCCCGCGCCGAAGGTCGCCAAGCGCCCGGCCAAGCCGGCCCCGAAGCCCGCCCCCCAGAGCAGCAGCAAGGGCGGCGGCAAGAGCGCCAAGCCGACGGTCCCCGCGGCCAAGCCCTCCACGCTGAAGCTCGTCCCCGCGCCGCCGATGTCGAAGACGGTGGTCGCGCCCCCGGTGTCCAAGAGCGCGCTCGTCGCGCCGAAGATCGTCACCAAGCCCGCCAAGGCGAGCAAGAAGGCCAAGGCCATCCCTGCGCCGCGCGCCTCGTCGCGCACGCTCCTCGCCGTACCGGTCGGGAACGTCACCGTCGGTTGCGCCGGGTTCCCGGTGCCGGCCACGCGCTACTTCAAAGAGTTCCTCTTCGTCGAGGTGCAAGAGACCCACGTCGCGCTCCCCGGCTCGGGGACGGTGCGTCGCTGGCGGCGCGAAGCCCCCGCGGGCTTCTCCTTCTCGATGCTCGCCCCGCGCGAGATCGGCCAAGAGGGCTTCCGCGAGGGGAAGGTCGTCGAGAGCGCGCTCAAGAGCCTCATCGAAGTGGGTAAGGAGCTCGACGCCAAGGCCGCCGTCTTCGTGGCGCCGCCCGAGTTCACGAACAGCCGCACCAACAAGTCCGCCGTGCGCGACTTCCTCCAAGGGGTGAAGCGCAAGTTCGACCGCGTCGTGTGGGAGCCGCCGCCGGGATGGGACGCGGACGAAGCCTCGGCCCTCGCCGAAGAGGTGGGCGCCATCGCCGCGCGCGATCCGCTCATGCACGGGCTCACGAAGTCGCCCGTCGCCTACTACCGCCTCCACGGCCCCGCCGGCCACAAGAGCCGCTACGAAGATCCGGCGATCGAAAAGCTCGCCGAGCTCGCCGCCGACGCGAAGCACAAGGAAGCGATCTACGTCTTCACGAACGTCGACATGTTCGCGGACGCGAAGCGCTTTAAGAAGGCACTTCGCTTGTAGGCCATCAGGAGCGTCGGCTGGCGCCGAACTCCTGATTTTGGCCTACAAGCGAGGCGCGGACGTTCGCGCTTGCTCTACCCTGGTGGGCCGTGCCGGCCCCTCAAAACGCTGCGCGTTTTGAGCCTCCCCCCGCATGCTGCCGCAACGCGTTTCGTGCAGAGTGCACGAAACGCGAGTGCCGGTCCGACAGGCCTTCGCTAACGCATCCGCCGGACGGCCTCACTTGGGGGAGACCTGGTGGCCGTGCAATAGCGACGCCGCTACCCATTCGCGGCCTGCGCCTTTCGCGGAGCGAAAGGCGTTCGCGGCAGCGATGCGGGGGGAGCAACTGTCTTCTTCTTAGACAGCGGCGGACGGGAGCTTCCACGCCGTC
>CAZHHD010000044.1:0-45567 GCA_964531795.1 uncultured Polyangiaceae bacterium
CGCAGAACCCCACCAGGGTGGGCTAGGGGCCCGAGTCGAACGTTCGTCGGCATGCGTCCGACCTTCGGGAGGACGCGGGCTGTCCGACGACCGTGGTCAGGGACAGCCGCTAGCGCCACCGGACGTGCGCGCGCACAAAGACACCACGCGAGGCACGAACGCGCCGCGGCTTCGTCGCCACAGCCACGCTTCGTAGTTCGCAAAGCGCGCGCAACGCGCACGCGCTGCACGAGACGTCACGCTCCAGGCGACGCGCAAGCGCGCGCAGGTCCGCGTACGGCGACTCGCCGCGCGGCTCGGCTTCCTCGTGGAACGAAGCGTGCACGGCGGTGCACCGAGAGAGCCATGACACGCCCGCCGCAAAGCGTAGGGGCCACACGGCCCATGCATCGGAAGACCGGAGCCCACGACGTGGTGCTCTCGGTGGGGGCGATCGAGCGCGCCATCTCTTCCGAGGTCGTCGCCGGTCCACCTACCGCAGTCGAAGCGGAAGGGCGCGTCGGCTCGGTGCTCCGCGGCAAGTGGCGCCTCGATCGCCTGCTCGGCATCGGTGGTACGGCCACCGTCTACGCTGCGACCCACCGCAACGGTCGTCGCGGCGCGCTCAAGCTCCTGAGCCCGTCGTTCTACGCCGACCGGGCGATGCGCGAGCGTTTCTTGCGCGAGGGCTGGGTGGCCAACCGCGTCGATCACCCCGGCGTCGTGCGTGTGCTCGACGACGACGTGACCGAGGACGACGGCGTCTTCCTCGTCATGGAGCTCTTGCAGGGGCACACGCTGGCCGAGCACGCCGACGCGCGCGGCGGACGGCTCCCCATCGACGAGGTCCTGGTCCACGCCGCGGCGGTGCTCGACGTGCTGGGCGCCGCCCACGCGCATGGCATCGTCCACCGCGACATCAAGCCGGAGAACATCTTCCTCACCGAAGACGAGCGCATCAAGGTGCTCGACTTCGGTCTGGCCTGCATGTTCGAGGGGGACACGGCGACGCGCGTGACGAAGAGCGGCTTCGCCATGGGGACGCCGACGTTCATGGCGCCCGAGCAGGCGCGCGGGCGGCGCGATCTCATCGACCCGCGGACCGACATCTACTCGCTCGGGGCGACGATGTTCTCGCTCTTGACCGAGGAGTTCGTGCACGGGTCGAACTACCGGACGGTCGCCGAGCTCGTCGCCGTCACGATCACGCGCCAAGCCCGCTCGCTCGCTGAAGCGATGCCCGACGCACCGAAGCTCCTCGTGGCCCTCGTCGATCGCGCGCTGCGTCTCGACAAAGCCGATCGCTTTGGCAGCGCTGCCGCGATGCGCACCGAGGTGGCGCGCGTCTACGAGAAGCTCTTCGCGCGTCCGCTCCCCGTCTCGCTTCCGCCGCGTTCATGGATCACCTCCGATCCGTCGTTCAGCGCTCCGATCTCGGCGCCAAACGTCGCGCGTCGTACGACGGATTTCGCCGCCACGTGGCGTGTGCCGACTTTCCGGGCGCGCCCCATCTGGCCGACGGTCGCGGCCGGGTTCCTCCTCCTCTTGCTCGTCCTTCTCGTCGTGACGCGTCCCTCGTCGCGCGCAGCGGCGCGCGCCACGCCGCCCCACGCGAGGGACGTACGCGAAGCTCTGGTCCACGCTCCGCTCCCGCCCGTCGCCCCCGTGAGCGAGGTCACCGAGCCCCGCACCGAGCCGGCGGCGGAAGAGCCGAACGTGCTCGTCAACGTGACGCGCGCGCGCACCGGCACCGAGCTGCCACGCTCTCCGTCGCGCGTGGCCGGCGCCACACCGCGTCCGGATGCCACGGTGCAAGGCGACGCCGCGATCGCCGACATTCGCTCGAGCCTCTACGACCGGAGGTACTGAGGATGCGAACCTGGATCCCACAAGCGATCTTGGGTCTCTCTCTCTCGCTCGGATCCGTCCCCGCGCGCGCAGCCGGCCCCGATCCGGCCGCCGCCGACGTGCTCTTCCGCCAAGGGCGCCGTGCGCTCCTCGCCGGGGATCTCGCCGCCGCGTGCGCGATGTTCCGCGAGAGCTACGAGCGCGACCCTTCGCCCGGCGCGCTGCTCAACTTGGGCGACTGCGAGGAGCGGCGTGGGGATCTGGCGAGCGCGTGGCAGCGTTTCCGACAGCTCGAGGAGGTCCTTCCGACGACCGACGAACGCCAACCGGTCGCGGCGCGGCGAGCCGCTCTTCTCGCGAGGCGCGTACCCTACTTGCGGATCGTGCACGACCGGCTGCCGCCCGAGGCGGTGATCTCGCGCGACGGCATCGACGTTCGTCCGGAGAGCCTGGACCTGGCCGTGCCGGTCGATCCCGGGAAGCACACCGTTCTCGTCCGCGTGCCCGGCCACTTGGCGCGCTCGATCGACGTGAGCCTCGCCGAGGGAGAGTCGCTCGACGTCCGCGCCGAGCCGGGCCCGGAGGTCCACGCTCCTCTGCCCGTGGCTGATCGCGCGAGCGCTCCGCCGCCGCCGCGTCGCAGAGACGGCGCGACCCTGGGCTGGATCTTGGGGGGCGCGGGGGTCGCGCTCCTCGGCGTGGGGGCGGGCGTGGGCGCCGCGGCGCTGGCCAACGAGAGCGAGAGCCGAACCTTGTGCGACGGAGGTGAATGTACGAGCGAGCGTGGCGTGCGCCTCCACTCCACGGCTCGGACCGAGGCCATCGTCGCCGATGCCCTCGTCGGCACCGGGCTCCTCGCAACCGGCGCCGGCGCATACATCGTGCTGCACGCGCACTCGGTGCGGGTCGGCGCCAACGCGGGGGGGCTCGTCGTGGGCGGCACATGGTGACCGCGCGCCTCGCGGGCGCGCTCCTGACCCTGACGGCGAGCACCCTGGTCGGCTGCACCTTGCTCGTCGGCACCGACAGCCGAACGACCTATGCCGATGCGTCGTCCGACGACGCGTTCCAGGGCGACGACGCGCTCGGCGCCGAGTCATCGGACGCCGCGGGTGGCGCGGCGGCTGGCGACGGCAGCGAAGGGCCGTTGCCCGACGGCGCGCTCGAAGGCTCGCCGACGCCGTTCGAGGCGGGCGGTGACGCGTGTGCCGTCATCCCTTCGTGCCGCGCCGACCTGACGCTCTGCTCGGCGCGGTGCGACGACGCCGCGCACACGTGTACCGAAGCCTGCAAGGGCGACCACACGTGCAAGCACACCTGCGACGTCCAGCACGACGCGTGCGGAGCGAAGTGTGCGACGGCGTGCGCGAGCTGCGTCGCAGCGCCAGGGTGCGTCGCCCCTTCGGCGTGCCCGGCGCCGTAGTGGCGTGAGATGAGCTAAATCGGCGCGTCGCGCGTGGTGCGTTCGGGCCTTCCGCCGAGACCAGCGGCCTCGCGGAGGACGAAGAGCAGCGCTTCGAGCGTGGGGCGCTCGAGCGGTGTCTTGCGGACGGCGCGCGCGACGATCTCTTCGAGCTCCGCCGGCACGTCGGGGCGGAGCGTGCGTAGGAGCGGCACGGGCTCGTTCACGCACGCCACGACGAGCGCGCAGATCCCCCCTTCGCCCGCAGCGAACGGTACGCGCCCGGTGAGGATCTCGAACAAGGTGATGCCGACCGCGTATACGTCGGCGCCCGTGTCGTGCGGCTCGCCGAGCAACCGCTCAGGCGCCATGTACACGGGGGTCCCCAAGAGACGGCCCACCGTCGTGGCGGTCTCCTTGCGGGCGTCTTTGAGCTTGGCGAGGCCGAAGTCGACGAGCTTCACCCGCGTCTCGTGGAGCACGATGTTCGCCGGCTTCACGTCGCGGTGGAGGATCCCTTGCGCGTGCGCTTCGAGGAGCACTTCGCAGATCGGGATCATGATCGCGAGCGCGCGCTCCAAAGGGAGCGGGCCGTGGGCTTCGAGCTCGGTCGCGAGCGACGGCCCCTCGAGTAGCTCCATCACGAGGTAGGCGATGCCTTGTGGCGTCGAGCCGGCGTCGAGGATCGTCACCGCGCTCGGGTGGGCGAGGCGAGCGGTGGAAATCCCCTCGAGCTCGAGCCGCTCCTTCAGGCGCGCGCTCCGGTCTCCTTCGTGCGGACGGAGCACCTTCACCGCCACCGCGCGGCCGTGGATCACGTCGGTGGCACGGTACACGGCGGCGAACCCGCCGACGCCGATGCGCTCGCCGAGCCTGTACTTCTCGTCGAGCACCGTGCCCGGCAGGACCTCGGCAAAGGCGGAAAACATGCGGTCTTCACGCCGGTGCGCTTGGGCGAGCTCGTCGTTTCTCTGCGCGAGCTCGCGGTTTCGCTCTTCGAGGGCGGCGCGGAGACGCGCCAGCTTGATCTGGCTCGCCACGCGCGCGAGCACCTCCTCGGGGTAAAACGGCTTGGTCACGTAGTCGACGCCGCCAGCCTCGAAGGCGCGCATCTTGTCCTCGAGCTCGTTCAACGCGGAGAGAAAGATGACCGGCACGCCGCGGGCGGTGCCCGCCTCGGCGAGTCGCTTGCAGACCTCGTAGCCGCTCATGTCGGGCATGTTCACGTCGAGCAAGATGAGCTCGGGACGCGCCTTCTCGATGGCCGCGAGCGCGCGCCTCCCGCTGTTGGCCATGCGCACCGCGTAGCCGGCCTTGCGCAAGATCCCCGCGAGCAGGTTCAGGTTCGTCGGGTTGTCGTCGACGATGAAGACGTCGCCCGCGCTCTCGCCTTCGCGGCTCTTCAGGGTCGTCATCGAAGGACCCTCGACGTGCCCGCTGCCCGCCCGATGCTCATCGGCCCACCTCTTCGAGCAGGCTCAAGAGCTCGTCGAGCCGGAAGCTCTTCACGAGGCGCCCGAGCTCGCTCGCGAGCGGTGCCTGCTCGGCGGGGAGGCGATCGACGATCGCCTGGGCGGCGAGATCGTCGCCGGCGGAGAGCGCGGCCGCCAGCTCGCGACGGACCTTCGCGTCGAGCGAGAGCAGTTGGGGAACGAGGAGGCTCGGCGCGAGCGACTCTTCGGGGGAGGGGAGCGCTTCGCGACGGAAGCGCACCCCCAGGTGGCGCGTGAAGGCCTCGAAGATCGACTCCTCGCGGAAGGGCTTGGCGACGATCGCGTCGCATCCGGCGGCCAGGATCTTCGGCCGATCCTGCTCGAAGGCGCTGGCGGTGAGGGCGATGATCACGGTGCGCGCGGCCCCCTCCGCGGCGACGGCCTCGGCGGCGCGGATGCGCGTCGTCGCTTCGTAGCCGTTCATCCGCGGCATGCGCATGTCCATCCACACGAGCTCGGGGCGGAAGCGCTCCCACGCGGCGATCGCTTCGACGCCGTCTTGCGCTTCTTCGACCAAAAACCCGACCGAACGAAGGAGCCGCACGAGGAGCAAGCGGTTGTCGTCGGCGTTGTCCACGACGAGCACCCGCCGCGCGCGCTCGCCGGCGGCGAGGCCGAGGACCGCTCCTTCCGAACGGCGCGCGTCGACGCCGCTCCCTTCACGGAGCGGCACCTCGAGCCGAAAGCGCGAGCCCTGACCGACGGTCGACGCGAGCTCGAGGCTGCCTCCCATGAGACGCGCGAAATTCCGGCTGATCGCCAGGCCGAGCCCCGTCCCCTCGTGTGCCGCGAGCCCCGCCTCGCTCTGCACGAACGGCTGAAAGAGGCGGGCTTGATCGGCGGGCGAGATCCCCGGGCCGGTGTCCTCGACCTCGAAGATCGCACGGCCGGCGTCGTAAGCGATGCGTAGCGCGACGCCGCCGTGGCTCGTGAACTTGATGGCGTTGCCGATCAGGTTGATGAGGATCTGACGAAGCTTGCTGTCGTCGCCGTGGACGAACGGAGGCGCCGAGGTCGCGCTCTCGACGAGGAGGGTCAGGCCGCGCGCCTGCGCCGGCACGACGAACAGGTCGCGCAGCGAGTCCACGAGGCGCCCGAGATCGAAGTCGACCTCGCGGAGCTCGGTCTCGCCGGCCTCGATCTTGGAAATCGAGAGCACGTCGTTGATGAGATGAAGGAGGTGCTCGCCCGAGCGGAGCACCACTGCGAGGTTCTCGCGATGCTCCGCCGAGAGCGTCCGATCGCGCCCCATGAGCTGCACGAAGCCGAGGATGGCGTTGAGCGGCGTGCGGAGCTCGTGGCTCATGTTCGCCAGGAACACCGTCTTGGCGCGGCTCGCATCCTGCGCCGCTTGCTCCGACGCGAGGAGGCGCGCGGCGATCTCTTTGCGGTCGGAGACGTCGCGCAGGATCCCCGAATAGAAGTGCGAGCCCTCGATCTGCCAGGTCGCGAGCGAGAGCTCGAGCGGGAACTCGCGCCTGCTTCGGTGGAGGCCCGTGAGCTCGACGGTGCGACCGATGACGCGACGCTCGCCCCCTTCGCGCACGCGGCGGATCCCCCGCTCGTGCGCCTCACGCAGCGACTCGGGGATGAGGATGGTGAGCGCCTCACCAAGGACCTCGTGCTCGGCGTAGCCGAACATCTTCTCTGCGGCCTGGTTGAAGGAGATGATCCTCCCCGCGCCGTCGGCGGTGACGATGGCGTCGGGGGAGGTGAGCGCCACCGAGCGAAAGCGAAGCTCCGATTGCCGCAGCTCGGTCGTCATCGCGACGCGCTCGAGCGTGTGCGCGAGCTCCTTGCCCAGGGTCTCCATCACCTCGAGCAAGGGCTCGTCGGGCTCGTGGGCTTCGGGGGCGAAGAACTCGAGCACGGCGACGACGCGCTCGCCCACCACGACGGGGAAGCCGAAGGCGGCGCGCACGCCCAGATCCTCCGCCGCCTCCTGGCGGGGAAAGTTCGCGTCGGCGCGCACGTCCATGATCCAGTGCGGCCGCCCGGTGGCGACGACGCGCCCGGGGAGCCCCTCGCCCGACCGGAACGTGGCCGCGTCCGAGATCTCGCGGAAGCGACGAAAGCGCTCTCCCTCGGCGAGGTGCCACACGCCGGAGCTGACGAGCGCTCCGTCGTTGCTGCGAAGGAGCGCGTGCCCGACCGGCCACCGCGTCACGCGGCAGACCGCATCGACGACGGCTTGGAGCGCCGAGACCGTCGTCGTCGCGTCGGCCATCGCCACCGCTTGGAGCAGCTGGCGCGCGCGTCGCTCGCCGACGAGCTCGGCGCGGAGCTCTTCGACCGATCCGGAGGGGGCGTCGCTGCGCACGATCCACGTCATAGCGACCGCGCGGGCCCCGGCTCAAGCACCGCGAAGCCTATTTCGCCTGCGCGCTCAAGCCGCACGCTCGGCGGCGCGGCGCGCCCCCGCTTGCATCGCACCGGCAATCGCGCCGAACGCCGCCGTCCACTCGGCCTCGAGCTCGGGGGTCCACGCTTCGCCCGCGGCCTCGCCGAGCGCCGCGAGCAGCGCAGCGCCTACGAGTGGGTACATCTCGTCGGTGACGCCGTAGCTCACGTGCTTTGCGCCGAGCGCCTCCAAGGTGCCCGTGAGCCACGCCGAGCTCTCCAGGTTCTCGAGCACCGCCTCGAGCGCCTTGCCGAGCATCTCCTCTTGCGCGCGTGCCGAGTGACGACCGAAGAGAGCGCGGAGCTCGGGGTGACGCTCGAAGAGGATCGCGTAGAAGCGACGGGTCAGGAAGGGCTGGCGCTCGGCGACCAGGACGAAGCTCGCACGCAACAGTTCGACGTTCATGGGTTCCAATCTCCTTGGCACCCCGTAGAGCAACGCGCGTGCCCCGGTCTTCCGCCACCCTTCGCGCACTTGGACCCGCTGCGAGCGACACACCGCGAACGTGTGTCGCTCGCGATATAGTCGACGCCGTGAAGGCGACCGTCGACCAGCCTCTGAGCCGCGGCCACAAAGAGCCGGAGGCGACGCGCTCGCCTTTGCCTGGGCTCTTGCTCGTGTTCACCGAAGGGCGCCCTTCGTGCGAGCCGGTGCCGCTCGAGGGGGGAAAGCTCGCGCTCGGCCGCGGGCGTGTCGGGCGAATCGTCGTCGACGACGACGGAATGTCGCGCCAGCACGCTCAGGTGACACACGACGGTGAGGTGTGGCGTGTCGAGGACCTCGGGAGCCGGAACGGTACCGCGGTCGACGGCGAGCGCGTGCGGGGCACCTTCCGCGCGGCGCACCCGCGCGTGCTCCGCGTCGGCGACACGCTCTTCCTATTCGTCGACGACCTCGCCCCCTTCGAGACCGAGCGGGTCGAGGTGCGCGCGGGGGTCGTCGTCGGGCCGACGCTCAGCCGCGCCTGGCGCGAGATCGCGTCGATCGCGCTCGGCGGCGACACGCTCCACATCGGCGGGGAGACGGGCAGCGGCAAGGAGAAGGCCGCGCTCCACTTTCACGCCGCTGGGCCTTCTGCCAAAGGGCCGTTCGTCCCCGTCAACTGCGCCGCCATTCCTCACGCGCTCGCCGAGCGCCTCCTCTTCGGTGCCAAGCGCGGCGCGTACTCGGGTGCCGACACCGACGCCGAGGGCTACGTGCAGGCGGCCGATCGCGGCGTGCTCTTCCTCGACGAGGTGGCCGAGCTCGATCTCGCCGTGCAAGCGAAGCTGCTGCGCGTCCTCGAGAGCCGCGAGGTCACGCCGCTCGGCGCTGCGCGCCCGCAGAAGGTGGACGTGCGCATCTGCACTGCGGCCCACGCCGACTTGAAGAAGCGCGTGACGGAGGGGAAATTCAGGGAGGATCTCTACTTCCGCGTGGCGCGCCCCTCCGTCGAGATCCCGCCGCTTCGCGAGCGGCGCGAGGAGATCCCCTACCTCGTGGCGGCGGCGACGACGCGCGACAAGGCGATGCACGCCTCGCTCCTCGAGGCGGCGCTCGTCAGGCCGTGGCCGGGCAACGTGCGCGAGCTCCTCGTCGAAGTGCGCGAGGCCACGCGTGTGGCCTCGGCCGACGCGACGTCGACGCAGGTCGAAGCGCGTCACTTCGCGCCGGGTGCCGGCGGGAGCGAGGCGAGGGCCGCCGCCGACGGCGTGGAGCGCTCCCCTTCGGGGGACGACGATGACGCGCGGAGAGAGCGCGAACGGCCGACGCGCGAGGCCATCGTGGCCACGTTGCGCACGCACGGCGGGAACATCGCCCGCGCCGCGCGCGCTCTCGTCGTCCACCGCACCCAGCTGCGGAGGTGGATGCTGCGCGACGGCATCGACGTGGCGGCGCTGGGGCTCGAGCCGGGACCGGCCGGCGACGACGACTGACCACGCTCAGTACGTCGAGAAGATCGATCCCTCGTAGCCCACGGCGAAGACGCGCCCCGCGGCCGCGTTCATCCCGAAGGTGAGCGCAGGAGGCGCCGCGCGCGGCGTCCACGTGATGCCGTCCGGCGACGTCGCGAGGATCGGCATCTGGGCCGCATCGGCGCCGCCGGCGATCCACGTGTCGTTCGCGTAGGTGAGGCCGGTGAAGGTCGGTCCCTGGGGGAGGTGGTGCGGCGTGAAGCTCACGCCGTGATCGGTGGAGAGCCACACGTGACCGCCCACGCCGACGACGAGGACGACGCCGTCTTGGATGCCGACGCGATAGAGCTTCGTCTGGGGGGTCGGGTCGGTGACGACGTCCTTCCAGGTCACGCCGTCGGGGGTCGTGAGGATGTGCGCTTCGTCGGTCGCGGCGATGAAGAGCTTGCTCGAAGGGTCGTAGTCGAGCGCGTTGACGCTGAAGCCCGAGCCGGGCGCCGGCACGTGGTCGAAGGTCACGCCGTCGGTCGAGGTGAAGACCTCGCCCAGCCCGCCCGCAGCGACGTACAAGGAGCCGTTCGTGGCGATGTCGCGAAGGCCGGTCGTCTTGAGCTGCGGCGTGGAGTCGGTCCAGCTCCCTTCGGTGCCGTCGGGCGAGCTCAAGATCGTGGATTGGTTGCCGACGACGTAGAACCTGCCGCCGAGTGCGCGCACCGCCGCGAGGTACGCGTTGGTCGGCGCGGTGGTCGCGACGAACGTGTCGCCGCGGTCGCTCGAGTAAAGATACTTTCCCGAGCTTCCGACGACGACGAGTCGGTCGCCTAGCCCGGCGAGCCCGTTGATCGTCATGAAGTCCCACGTGCCGTCGGAGCGATGCCCCTCGGCCCACGTCGCGCCGGCGGTGGCCGCATGCGTGGCGATGACCTCGTCTTGACCGTAGGCGAGGAAGGATCCGTTGGCGAACCCGCCGCCGAGAAAATACGAAGGCTTGGCGAGCGGCTCTTCGACCCACCCGTTCACGCCGCTCTTGCAGGTCGTGCTGATGGAGCACGTCACCGCGCGGCTCCCATAAATCTTGATCGTGTCGTTGCCGTCGAAGCCCGCGCCCCACCACCCGTCGGCGGCGGTGCCGGCGGTGACGGTGGCGAAGGAGAGCGTGCCCGGCGCGATCTGCTCGGCGTGCCCCCAGAACCCGTGCTGCCCGAAGAGGTGCATCGAAGGGACCACGCTGGCGCCTCCGTACTTGGCGAAGGTGAGCCCGGTGACGGCGTACGACGAGAGCCACGCCGCGCTCCCCGCGGGCGAGGGCATCCACGTCGTGAGGTCGCTGCTGGCGTCGACGTAGAAGATCCAGCTTCCGTTGCCGAGCGCGTCGGCCGCGGAGATGACGAAGTAGTCGAAGCTCGCGGCGTCGCCGTAGGCGATCGCGCGCATCTCGTAATCGAAGCTGCTCCCCGCGGTGTGATGGAGGTTCGTCGTCACGCTCTTCCACGTGATGCCGTCGACGGAGGTGAGGAGCGTGCTCCCCGCGCCGACGGCCATGAACTTGGGGGCGAGCTTTCCGCCGTAAGCTACGCCGGTGAGCGGCGCGGCGACCCCGGTCGAGCGCTTCGTCCACGTAACGCCGTCGGGCGAGGTGTACGCGTCGCCCGAGTTGCTCACCGCCACGAACACACCGGCGCCGTACGTCACCGCGTTGAGTCGGCCCGTCCCCGGCACCTGACGATCGACCCACGTCACGCCGTCGGTCGAGCTCAGCGCGCGCATGCCGTCGCCCACCACCACCGTGACCCCACCGCCACCGGCGGAGGCGCGAAGGAGCTGCGAGTTCCGTCGCTGGTGCCAGAGGTCGAAGCTGATCGGCCGCGCCGAGACCTCGGGCGAAGGCGTCCCCGCGCCGGCGCCGCCGCGCGCCGTCACCGTGTAGAAGTAGCTCGTCTCCGGCGTGACGTCGGTGTCGACGTAGCCGGGCGTCGGCACGTTGCCGACGAGCACTTCGCCGCCGGCTGTCGTCGCGCGCGCCACGTCGTAGCTCGTGGCGCCGGGAACGTCGGCCCAGGTGAGCGCGATGCGCGCGTCGAGCCCCGCCGCGTCGACGCGCGGCTGTCCGATCGCCGCCCCCGCGCCCGCCGCCGCGCCGCCCGCTCCGGCCGCGGCTCCGCCGGGATCGCCCGGGCCGCCGGCGCTCACGCCGCTCTCGGACCCGCAGCCGGCGAGCAACGCGAGGGCCACGAGGCCGAGCGGAGGGAGCGGTCCGCGGCGGCGGAGAGGGCGTCGAGAGGTCGGGGGGAGCGAGTAGGTCATGATCGGTCGTCCTCAATGCAGCGCTCGATTGCGCTGGCTCTCGCTAGAGCACCCGCCGTGCCGCCGCCGCCGACCACGCGACGCGCACTTGCGCCCCTCGCTCGTGACACACGCGTCTTCGGAGGTGACACGTGTGTCGAACGTCGTACGCTTTGCCTGTGCTCCTCTCGCGTCGTCACATGCTCGTCGGCTCGGGGCTCGCCCTCCTCGGCTGCCGCACCGAAGCGCCGCCGGGCGATTCGCCCCCTGGCGCGGCGACCGGCTCCGGCCTCGCCGCTTCTTTGCGCGAGGTGACGACGATCCTCGCGAGCGCCCCGACGATCGAAGGGGCGGGGGTCCACCTCCGGCGCGCCATCGGCGGTCGCGCGCTCAACGTCCTCGATCCGTTCCTCCTCCTCGACGAGTTCCACAGCGACAACCCCGACGACTACGCCGCCGGCTTCCCCGATCATCCGCATCGCGGCTTCGAGACGGTCACGTACATGCTCGAGGGGGCGATGGAGCACAGAGACAGCGTGGGCAACCACGGCCGCCTCGGCCCCGGGAGCGCGCAGTGGATGACCGCGGGCCACGGCATCGTGCACTCCGAGATGCCCAAGCAAGAGCGCGGGCTCATGTGGGGCTTTCAGCTTTGGGTGAACCTCCCTGCGCGCGACAAGATGATCCGCCCGCGCTACCAAGACATCGCCCCCGAGCGGATCGCCGTCGTTCCGCTCGAGCGTGGCACCGCGCGCGTCGTCGCCGGACGCGCGCTCGGCGTGGAGGGGCCGGTGCGCGGCATCGACGTCGACCCTCTGTTCCTCGATCTGACGCTCGAACGCGGCGCTTCGTTTCGCCACCCGATCCCCGCCGGGCACACCGCCTTCGCCTACGTCGTCGACGGCGCCGTGCGCCTCGGCCTCTCCGCGCGCGAGGTCCGCGCCGGTCAGCTCGCGGTGCTCGGCGGATCGGGCGACGCGCTGGCGACGTGCGACGCGTCGTCGGGGCGCTTTCTTTTGCTCGCGGGTCGCCCGCTCGGCGAGCCGGTGGCGCGCTGGGGTCCGTTCGTCATGAACACGGACGAAGAGATCCGCGCCGCCATCGCCGACTACCGCGCCGGCCGCCTCACGAACGACGGTTGATCCCGCGCGTACCTCGGCGCGCGCCTCGGGCGGGGGTGCGTCGATCTTCCCCGACACCTCCGTTGACTTTGCCCGTGAGCACGTCACGATCGTCAGGTGGCGTCGGCACACCGGCATCCTCTCCTAGGAGCTCTCCTCTTCGGCGCCGTCCTCCTCGGCGCGGCGTCCCTCGCCGCATCGGCCGCGTCGGCTCCGGTGCCGTTGCCTCGGGAGAAGGCGCCGACCTGCGGGCCCGGGGCGCACCTCTGCGGGCGCGCCTGCGTCTCGAGCCGATCCACCGCGACCTGCGGCAGCTCGTGCTCGGCGTGCCCGACCCCGGCGAACGGCGCGGCGACCTGCGACGGCCATGCGTGTGGGGTCACCTGCAACGCTGGCTTCCACAACTGCAGCGGCGCTTGCGTTCCGGGGACGACCGCCTCCTGCCAGTAGTGCAGGACCTCGGCGCGCCGCCGCTCGGCGCGCCGCGAGCGGCGGCCGCCTTTCAGCGCAGCTTCGCGACCGCAGATCCCTTGCCCGGGACCTTCACGTGGAGCGTACCTGCCGACACGTCGATTTGCGCGTCGCCCCAGACGATCGTCCCCTTGGTGGTGACATCGTCGGTCGTCGCGCTCCCCTCGTGCTCGTCCTCGGCGAAGTTCTCGACGACCAGGTACGCCTCCTCGTCGTTCGACCGCACGAACGCAAGCAGCGCGGGGTCGTCGAGCGTGACGAGGCGCATGTCGCCCGTTCCCCAGACCGCGTGGCCGCGACGGAACGCGAGGAGCTCGCGGTAGAACGAGAGCATCGAATCGGGATCGGCGTCCTCGGCCTCGACGCTCGTGTCGCCCGCCGCTTCGCCGAAATCGAGCCACGGCTTCGCGCCGGAGAAGCCGTGCCCTTCGGCGCGTGTCCAAGGCATCGGCGTGCGCGCCGCGTCACGCCCGTCCACGACGACGCCCGTGCCCGGGCGGAGGGCGAGCTCCTCACCGTAGTAGACGAAGGGGGTCGCCTTCATGAGCATCGAGATCTCGAAGGCGCGCTGCTGGCGCCACGCGAGGCCGCGCCCCACCGCGTAGGCCCGCACCACGTCGTGCGAACCGATGAGGGAAGCGTCTTGCGCGCCGGGCGGATACGTCGAGACGACCGCGCTGAGCGCGTTCTGGGCGACCGAGCGGTTCTCGCCGGTGAACGCGAGGCCCCAGAAGTAGCCGTAGGGGAAGTCGAAGGCCATGTGGAACATGTCCTTCCCCGATCCGAAGTAAGGGGCAGCGCCCGCGAGGCTCGACTCGGCCACCATCGCACGGTTCGGGTAGCTGTCGAGGACGGCGCGAAGCTGCTTGATGTAGTCGATGGTCTCGGGCTCGAGGTAGCAACCTGTCGCGCTCTCCACGAGCAGCCCGATGACGTCGCAGCGAAAGCCGTCGACCCCCTTGTCGAGCCAGAACCGCGCGACGTCGAGCGTCTCCTTCACGACCTCGGGGTTCCGGTAGTTGAGGTCCGGCTGATCGGGATAGAAGCGGTGGTAGTAGTACTGCCCGCGCCCCGGATCGAAGGTCCACGCGTTGTCGCCGAACTGCGGCCCCGCCGTGCCGCACCCGATGTCGGCGCGCGACGGCGTGTCGGACCACACGTACCAATCGGCCTTGGGGTTCGTCTTGTCGGCGCGCGACTCCTGAAACCACGCGTGCGCCGACGACGTGTGGTTCAAGACGAGATCGAGGAAGACGCGCATCCCGTGGGCGTGCGCGGCGGCGAGGAAGGCGTCGAACGCCGCCATGTCGCCGTAGTCGGGGTCGATGGCGCGGTAGTCGGCCACGTCGTAGCCGGAGTCCTTGAACGGGGTCGGCATGATCGGCATGAGCCAAAGCGCGTCGATCCCGAGCCCCTTCAGATAGTCGAGCCGTGAGGTGAGCCCCGCGAGATCGCCGATGCCGTCGCCGTTCGTGTCGGTGAAGGAGCGGACGTACACCTCGTAGACGACCGCGTGCCGGTACCAGTCGGGACCCGTGAGGAGCTCAGTCGCGCGCGCGTCCTCTTCCGGGGTGGCGTGGGTGGCGGGGCGCGGCTTCGCCGTGCTCGAAGACGTCGAGGAGCAGCTCAGCGCGGCCACGAGAAGAGGCAGAACAGCGGGGACGGCGCGGCGCATTCGTTCCTCCATCACCTTCGAGCCTACCTCTGGAAGGCGAGGCTCACGATCGACGAGAGCAGGAGCCGCACGCCGAGGGCTCGCGCCTTCCGTTGCGCAAGCGTGCGCTTCGTGGGCAACGCGCCGTTGCGCACCAAGTGCAATGCGCCTCGTGACTCGGCAAATTCCGAGCAAATCGACGTGGCACACTTGGTGCGAAGAGGTGGGACAGACACCGCACGAAAGGATCTTCCCATGTCGACTCGCCGCTCCGTGACCGCCGCTCTCGTCCTCGCCACCGTCTCCGCGCTCGCTGGGTGCAGCGCCGGCGAAGCTAGCGAGAGCTCCCCCGCGGCGACCTCGTCCGACGAGCTCGCGCAGACGACGTACCTCTTGGCCGCGTGGGCGACGACCCCCGACGCGAGCGAAGGGGGGCTCGTCATCGACTACGAGCAGCAGGGGGCGCGGGCGACCGACCTCGCCATGTTCACCGAGGCGGAGCGGGCCACCGTGCGCACGAGCGGAACGTTCCTCCTTCGTCACGCCACGCTCGGTCGGCGTCACGGCCGCTTCGTGGTCTACGCCACGTCGCCGGTGGGGCTCGAAGGGGGCGTCACGGGGCGCGTGAAGTTCATCCCGGTGAGCGGGGCAGGCGAGCCCGCGATTCGCGCCAACGACTGCGCCTTCGGCGTGTCGCCGATCATGGGCGACGGCGTCTACCTCGACCTCCACCACTGCACGAACCCGGAGATGGAGCTCCACCTCCGCGCGACGCTCGAACAAACCTCGGCCGACGCCATCACGTCCTTCGGCTACTGCGACGCGCCGAGCGACTGCTACGAAGAGAGCGCCATCCTCCCCGCGAAGGGGAGCTACTACTACAAGGACATGACGCCCGCGGTGCAGGCGCTCCTCGACGACTGGCGCGCGTCGTACGCCGCGTGGAACCACGTGGGGCAGACCGCCGGCTACACGCCCGACATGACCTTCGCCTGCTCGGCCGACCACACGTGCTCGGTGCGGAGGTAGGGGGCGGCGCCCGCGTTGCCTCTTGAGGAACGGCCGGCCCGGGACTACAAGCCCGGGCATGGCCACCCGCAAGAAGATCGGTCTCATCGGTGCTGGAAACATCGGCGGCGAGCTCGCCCGCCTCTTCGCCAACAAGGAGCTCGGCGACGTCGTGCTCTTCGACATCCCCGCGAAGGAGAAGTTCGCCAAGGGGAAGGCGCTCGACCTCGAGCAGAACGGCGCGGTCATCGGCTACGACGCCAAGATCACCGGCACCGGCAACTGGGAAGACTTGAAGGGCGCCGACGTCCTCGTCATCACCGCCGGCGTGCCGCGCAAGCCCGGCCAGTCGCGCGACGACTTGGTCGCCATCAACCTGCCGATCATCCGCGACGTGGCGAACAACGCGAAGAAGCACTGCCCCGACGCGTTCGTCATCGTCATCTCGAACCCGCTCGACGCGATGGTCTACGAGTACAAGAAGGTGGTCGGCGCCTCGAAGCAGAAGGTCGTCGGTATGGCCGGCGTGCTCGACTCGGCGCGCTTCCAGCTCTTCTTGGCCCGCGAGGCCGGCGTGAGCGTGAAGGACGTCCGCACCATGGTGCTCGGCGGCCACGGCGACGACATGGTCCCGGTGCTCTCGCACTGCACCATCAGCGGCATCCCGGCGACGAAGCTCGTCGCCAAGGACAAGCTCGACGCCATCGTCGCCCGCACCAGGAAGGGCGGCGGCGAGATCGTGGAGCTCATGGGCACCTCCGCCTACTACGCGCCGGCCGCCAGCGCCGTCGCCATGGCCGAGAGCTACCTCCTCGATCAGAAGCGCATCCTCCCCGCCGCTGCGTACCTCGAGGGCGAGTACGACTACCGCGATCTCTTCATGGGCGTCCCGGTCGTCATCGGATCGGCCGGCGTGGAGAAGATCGTCCAGCTCGATCTCACCGAGGACGAGAAGGCGATGCTCGCGAAGAGCGCCAAGAGCGTCCAGGCCGTCGTCGACATCTGCAAGAAGGGCTGAATCGAGTGAAGATCCACGAGTACCAAGGGAAACAGATCTTCCAGAAGTACGGCGTCGCCACCCCCAAGGGCTACGTCGCCTTCACCGTCGAAGAGGCCGAGGCCGCCGCCAAGCGCCTCGCCACCGAGACGGGCAACCCGCTCGTGGTCGTCAAAGCGCAGATCCACGCCGGTGGCCGCGGCAAGGGCGGCGGCGTGAAGGTCGCCAAGGGGGGCGCGGCCGAAGCCAAGGAGCTCGCGCAGAAGATCCTCGGCATGCAGCTCGTGACGCACCAGACCGGCCCCGCAGGCCAGAAGGTGCGTCGCCTCTACATCGAGCAAGGGCTCGAGATGGAGCGCGAGCTCTACTTGGGCGCCGTGGTCGATCGCGATCGCCGTCGCGTCGCCTTCATGGCGTCGACCGAGGGCGGAGTGGAGATCGAGAAGGTGGCCGAAGAGTCGCCGGAGAAGATCCTCACCGTCCACGTGGACCCGACGGCGGGCCTCTCGGCGTACCAAGCGCGCGAGCTCGCCTTCGGCCTCGGTCTCGAGAAGCACGGCAAAGAGACCGTGGGGAAGTTCGTCAAGCTGATGGGCGCGCTCTACGAGCTCTTCGTCAAGGAAGACTGCTCGCTCTGCGAGATCAATCCGCTCGTCGTCTTGAAGAACGGCGACGTGGTGGCGCTCGATGCCAAGCTCAACTTCGACGACAACGCCGACTTCCGCCACAAGGCGTGGGAGGAGATGCGCGACAACGACGAAGAGGATCCGACCGAGCTCGAAGCCAAGCACGCCGGCCTCAACTACGTGTCGCTCGACGGCAACGTCGGCTGCCTCGTGAACGGCGCCGGCCTCGCCATGGCGACGATGGACATCATCAAGCACGCCGGCGAAAAGCACGGCGTCAGCCCCGCCAACTTCCTCGACGTCGGCGGCGGCGCGACCCAAGAGCAGGTCACCAAGGCCTTCAAGATGATTTTGAAGAGCCCCAAGGTGAAGGCGATCTTCGTCAACATCTTCGGCGGCATCATGAAGTGCGACGTCATCGCCTCGGGCGTCGTCGCCGCGGCGCGCGACCTGGGCCTCAAGGTGCCGGTCATCGTGCGACTCGAAGGGACCAACGTGGAGCTCGGAAGAAAGATCCTGAACGAGAGCGGCCTCGCCATTCAGGCGGCCAGCACCATGGCCGACGGCGCCGCCAAGATCGTCGCCGCCGTGTCGGGAGGTGCGAAGTGAGCATCCTCGTCGGCAAGAAGACCCGGGTGATGGTCCAAGGCATCACCGGCGGCGCGGGCTCGTTCCACGCCAAGCAAATGCTCGAGTACGGGACCGACCTCGTCGCCGGCTGCACGCCGACGCGCGGCGGTGAGACCTTCGAAGGCAAGGTCCCGGTGTTCAACACCGTGGCGCAAGCCGTCCGCGAGACCGGCGCCGACACGAGCTGCATCTTCGTGCCGCCCCCGGGTGCGGCCGACGCCATCCTCGAAGCGTTCGACGCTGGCTGCCAGCTCGTCGTCTGCATCACCGAGGGGATCCCGGTGATGGACATGATCAAGGTGCGCCGCGTGCTCGAGGCGCTCCAAGCCTCGCAGCGCGCGCAAGGCAAGCCGCTCACCCGCCTCATCGGCCCGAACTGCCCCGGCGTCATCACCCCCGGCGCGTGCAAGATCGGCATCATGCCCGGCCACATCCACAAGGTCGGCAACATCGGCGTCGTGTCGCGCTCGGGCACGCTCACCTACGAGGCGGTCGGCCAGCTCACGGCGCTCGGCATCGGTCAGTCGACCTGCGTCGGTATCGGCGGCGATCCGGTCGCGGGGATGGACTTCGTCGACGTGCTCGAGCTCTTCCAAGCCGATCCCGACACCCACGGCGTCATCATGATCGGCGAGATCGGCGGCGGCGCCGAAGAGCGCGGCGCCGAGTTCATCAAGGCCAAGATGACGAAGCCGGTCGCGGCCTTCATCGCCGGCACCACGGCGCCGGAAGGCAAGCGCATGGGTCACGCCGGCGCCATCATCGCCGGCGGCAAGGGGACGGCGGCGGCCAAGATCGAAGCGCTCGAGAAAGCGGGCGCCAAGGTCGCGCCGACCCCGAGCGACATGGGCGCGACGCTCAAGAGCATGCTGAAGAGCTGAGAGGATGGAGAGGGGTGCCCCCCCTCGCCGCGTCCTCGCCCGCTCCGCGGGCTCCGGGCGCGTCGGTCCCCCCCAAAGCGCGGCTGCGCCGCGCAGGGGGGGACGCACGCGACGTCGCCTCGCGCGCGCGCCGGCTCCTCTTGCCTCGCTCCGCCGCGCGTGTGACGGTTTTGCATGGACCTTCACGGCGCTCTCGAGAGCTTTCATCGCGAAGGCTACGTCATCTTCGAACGGCTCATCTCCCCCGAGGCGGTGCGTGAGCTCAAGGACGCGCTCGAGGTGCTCGAACGCGAGCGCCCGATGGGGCGGAACAACTTCGAAGGCGAGCGCACGCAGCGCATCTACAGCCTGGCGGGGAAGGGCGAGGTGTTCATGCGCCTGGCCGAGAACCCCGCCGTGGTGGCGATGCTCGACGCGCTCCTCTTGCCGAACTGGCTCCTCTCCAACTTGCAGTCCATCCGCATCCACCCCGGCGAGACGCCGCAGCCGTGGCACGCCGACGACACGTTCTATCCAATCCCGCGGCCTCGCCAGATCCTCTCGGTCTCGAGCATCTGGGCGCTCGAGGACTTCACCGAAGAGAACGGCGCGACCGAGATCCTCCCGCGGAGTCACCTGTGGGCCGACGAGGTGCCGGGGGACGACGACACGCGCGCTGTCCCCGCGACCATGCCCGCCGGCTCGGTCATCGTCTTCCACGGCGCGCTCTGGCACCGCGGTGGGAAGAACCGCTCGGCGAACAAGACGCGCCTCGGGCTGAGCCCGCAGTACTGCCAGCCGTGGCTCAGGCCGCAGGAATCGCAGCTCCTCATCGCGCCGCCGGAGGTAGCTGCAAAGTGCACGGATCGCGGCCGGTCGATGCTCGGGTACAACATTCACCCGCCGTTCGTCGGTCAGGTGGAGGGCATGCACCCGCTCCGGCTCATCGACCCCTCGTACCGCCACCACAAGACCAACGCGCGCGCGATCGCCGACGAAGTGCTCGAGCGACCGAAGCCGGTGATGTAGCGAAGGCGCGCCCCCGCGGAGCTCACGCGTCGGCCCCGCCCGCCGCTCTCTTCCCGTAGAAGAGGCGCACTACCCCGTAGAGCGCGTAGCCGAGCGGACCGAAGAACACCGAGATCCCGAGGATTGGCGCCACCAAGGCGTGGCGGACCCCGCGCTCCTGGGCGTCGAGATGGATCCATCGTCCGACGAAGAGATCGAACGCGCCGGCGTACGCCCAGTACATGCTCGCGGCCCACGGCGCGCGCATGACCTCTGCGAGCGCCTCGGGCGACGGTGACGCGAAGACCCCGAGCAGCTCGCGCGTGTGGGGCGCGGCGAGCGCGAGGTACGCGAGCGCGGCGGGGAGCGGGATCCACGGAGATGCCACGAGCTTCGCCGTGACCCGCGCGCGCGGGAAGAAGATCATCGCTGCCCAGAAGGGCAGGACGCTCAGCGCCGAGAGGTAGAAGAGCAGCTGCACGTCGGCTCGGTCGCGCTCCCGAGCATCACGCGTCCAGCGCGCGCACGTCGTCGCGGGCGCGGTGGGGCACGGCCCACGCGACGAGCTCGGGGGGAAGGGTCCACCCGAGCTCCACCATGGTCTTCGCCGGCGCGAAGGTCTTCGCCCGCACGGCGAGACCGTCGAGCCACACCACCATGGTGAAGAGGGCGATGTCCGCGCCGCCGAAGCGGTCACCGCACAGCGGCTTCCCTTGGGCGTCGCCGCGCGCCTTCACGATCTCGACGAGCCGCGCGAGCGAGGCTTGGACGCGTCCGAGAAACTCGCCCTTCACTTCGCCGAATTTCGGATGGTCGTGGAGCTTCACGCAGCGCATGCCGAGGTCGACGAGCGAGTCGATCACGTAGTTGGACAGCGTCGCGATCTCCAAGGCGGAGACCCCCTCCATGCCTTCGGGCCAGAGGGGAGGCGAGGGGACCTTGCGGTCGAGGTACGTGGTGATGACCGACGAGTCGGCGATCACGCGGCCGTCGTCGACGAGCACCGGCACCTGCCCCATCGGATTCAGCTCGCGCACCTCGCGCGCATACTCGGGGTTGGCGCGCGAGTCGCGAAGCTCGGCCTTTATCCCCTTTTGCGCGAGGACGAGGCGCACGCGCCGAGCGTAAGGGGAGGTGGAGAAGTGGTAGAGGATCATGGGACGCCGACAGCGTACCGCAACCCCTCTACTTCCCGAGCGCCCGATCCATCGCGTCGTGGATTACCGTGAAGACGTGAGCTTCGACGTTTCGCCGGCCACCGCCGCCGACTACCCGGTCTTCCTCCGCCTCTTCGCCGAGCTCGGCGTCCCCGAGGGGCCGCCCTCCTCCGAGAAGTTCGCCAGTGTCGTCGCGCCCGGCACCATCTTCCTCCGCGAGCGCTCGCTCGTCGTCGGCTACGCGTTCGTGCGTCCGCGCGCCGGCGCCCTGCATGTCGTCCACCTCGTCACCGATCCGGCGCATCGCCGGCGAGGGGTCGCACGCGCGTTGATGCTCGCGATCGCCGCGCGCGCGCGTGCGTCGGGCTTCGTGCGGTGGATGCTCAACGTGAAGCCGGACAATGCCGGGGCTCGCGCGCTCTACGAAGCATGTGGAATGCATGTTTCCTTCGCCTCGGTCTCGATGCTCCTCCGTTGGGGAGACCTCGAGCGCTTCGGTCCGCCACGGGGGGCAGCGCGCGAGCTCCTCCCCCCCGACGACGCTCCCTTCGAGCAGGCTCTCGGTCTTCCCGCCGGTGAAATTTCGGCGGTGCGCAACTTCCGCGAACGCGTTCTTCTCGGCGTCGACGACGCCGAGGGCCCCGCGGGGTACGGCGCGTTCGACGTCACGTTTCCCGGTCTGTCTCCGTTCTACGTCCGCTCGCCGGCGCATCTGCGCGCGCTCCTGGACGCCGTCCGGTTGCGCGCTCGACACGACCACGTCCGCGTCTTCGTCGAGGACAACGCCGAGCTCGAACGCGTCTTCGAGCTCGCGGGGGCCGAGCCCGTCCTCCGGGTGCTGCGCATGGAGGGCGACGTCCCCGACGTCGCGACCCTCGCGGGCTAGCGGCCGTACCCGTCAGACCGGGCCGATGACTCGGTTTCGCCCGCTCTGCTTCGCTTGGTAGAGCCGCTGATCGGCGAGGCCGAGCAACGTCGGCTTGTCGACCTTCGCCCCGCAGCAGCGCACCGAGGCGATGCCGGCGCTGGCGGTGACGCGGATCTGGTGCTGTTCGAAGGGGACGACCGTCACCTCGATGCCGCGGCGCAGGCGGTCGGCGAGCATCGCGGCGTTGGCGCCGGGGATGCCGCGCGTGACGATGACGAACTCTTCCCCGCCGTAGCGCGCGAGGAGGTCCTCGGTGCGGAGCCCCTTGGCGAGGATCTGCGCCGTGCTCTTCAGCACCGCGTCGCCGGCAAGGTGGCCGTAGGTGTCGTTCACCTTCTTGAAGAAGTCGACGTCGAGGATGATGACCGAGAGCTCGGTGCCGTGGCGCAGCGCGAACTGGATCTCGCTGTCGAGGCGCTCTTCGAGGTGCTTTCGGTTGTAGACGCGCGTGAGGCCGTCGTAGACCGCCGCCTCGTACATGCGCTTGAGGCCCGCCTCCTCGTCCTCGTCCACGAGGTTGAAGCGGAGCTGGCACGTGGGGCCGAGGCGAATGCGATCGCCGTCGTTCAGCCGCGTCGGTTGCTCGATGCGGATGTCGTTCACGTAGCTGCCGTTCGTCGACTTGTTGTCGGCGAACATGTACTCGTTGCCGAGCTGCACGATGCGCCCGTGCATCCCCGAGATGCTCGGGTCGTCGAAGCGAATCGTGCAGGTCTCGCCGCGGCCGAGCGTGACGATCTCGTTCGTGGGGACGAGGAACACGCGCCCCGTCTGCGTGCCGGTCGCCGTCGTGAGCACCGCGCGCGTTCGGCTCGAGCTCTTTTGCGGCGTGCTGACCACGAGGGTCTGCGACCGCGGTCCGTTTTCCCCGAATTCGTCTGCCATGAGTGTGTCCGGGAGCTCGATGCGCGCCCTCGTCGGCCCGAAGGGGGCCACGCGGAGGACGCCATGGAAAGTCTGATTGGATCTGCCCCGGTTTGTAAAGGCCCGACCGCCGGATTCCCGCGCCCGCCGGCTCTCTTCTTTCTCGTTCTTGGCGTCCCGTCCTCGGTCCTCGGCCTCCTCCCACGGCGAAAATTCAGCTAGCCTCGCTCGGCCCGCATGCCCTTTCCTTCGCCTTTTCACGAGCGGATGACCGCTCTCAACGAAACCTGGAAGTACAAGGAGTGGGCCGGGCTCCTCGCCCCCTGCCGGTACGTCGAGAACCACGTGTACGAGTACACGGCGTTCCGCCAGTCGGCGGGGCTCCTCGACGTGACCCCCCTCTACAAGTACGAGGTGCGGGGCAAAGACGCGGCGCTCTTCCTCTCGCGGGCCACCTCGAAGGACGTACGGAAGCTCAAGCCTGGGCGCGTGACGTATCTCTTTTGGTGCGACGACGAAGGGAAGGTCGTCGACGACGGCACCGTCAGCCGCATCGACGAGGACTGGTTCCGTCTCACCGCCGCCGATCCGCAGTACCTCTGGCTCACCGAGCGCGCCGCGCGCCTCGACGTGACCATCGAGGACATCTCGCGGACGACGGCGGCGGTCGCCGTGCAAGGACCGACGTCACGCAGCGTGCTCGCTTCGTGCCTCACGTCCGACAAGGACGTCGCCGCGCTCAAGTTCTTCGGCACGATGGCCGGGACCATCGCCGGCAAGCCCGTCCGCGTGAGCCGCACCGGCTACACGGGGGACTTGGGCTACGAAGTGTGGAGCGCCTGGGACGACGGCGTGGCCGTGTGGGACGCGCTCATGGGGGCGGGCAAGGCGTACGATCTCATCCCCGCCGGGCTCGACGCGCTCGACATGACCCGCATCGAGGCGGGCTTCGTGCTCCTCGGCGTCGACTACTTCTCGGCGCCGCACGTCACGGTCCCCTCGAAGAAGTACTCCCCCTTCGAGATCGGCCTCGACTTCGCGCTCGAGCTCGATCGCGAGCCGTTCCTCGGGCAGCGCGCGCTCCTCGCCGAGAAGAAGCGGAGGAGCGCCTCGGGCGGCGGGCGCGAGCTCGTGGGGCTCGAGCTCGACTGGCCGCACCTCGAGTCTTTGTATGTTGCACACGAGATGGCGCCCCAGCTCCCGAGCGGGGCCAGCCGCGAATCGCTCCCCATCTACTTCGAGGAGAAGCAGGTGGGCCGCGTCTCGTCCTCGACCTGGTCCCCGGGCATGAAGAAGTACCTCGCGCTCGGCACGTTGCCCGCCGAGCTCGCCAAGATCGGCACCGTCGTCGACGTCGAGCACACCGTGCTCTTCGAGCGGAAGACGGTGCGCGCGCGCGTGGTGAAGAGGCCGTTCTTCGACCCCGAGCGAAAGAGGAAGCCGTGAGCACCACCTACGACGCCATCATCGTCGGCGGAGGCCACAACGGCCTCACCTGCGCCGCCTACCTCGCCCGCGCCGGGCGCAAGGTGCTCGTCCTCGAGCGTCGCCACGTCCTCGGCGGCGCCGCGGTGTCGGAGCAGATCTTCCCCGGCTACACCTTCTCGTCCTGCTCGTACGTCGTGAGCTTGCTCCGGCCGCAGGTCATTCGCGATCTCGATCTCCCGCGCTTCGGCCTCGAGATCCTCCCGCTCGAGACGACGTTCAATCCGCTCCTCGACGGCCGCTACCTCCTCCGCGGAAAGGATCCGGAGACCACCTACCGGAGCCTCGCGCAGTTCTCCCGGAAGGACGCGGAGGCGGCGCCGCTCTTCAGCCAAGCGATGGCGGAGATGTCGCGCATGGTGAAGCCCATCGTCGACGGCCCCGCGCCGAATCCGGCGAGCTTCCGCCCGCGCGAGCTCTTCTCGCTCCTTCGCCTCGGCCGCGTCTTCAAGGACGCCGGCGAAGACTTCGTCGCCGCGCAGCTCAAGATGATGACCATGAGCGCGGTCGACTTCCTCTCGGAGTGGTTCGAGAGCGAGCCGCTCATCTCGGCGATGAGCGCGAGCGGCATCATCGGCACCTTCCTCGGCGTGCGCTCTCCGGGCACGGCCTACGTCCTGCTCCACCACTACATGGGGGAGATCGACGGCTCCTTCCGCGCGTGGGGGCTCCCGCGCGGCGGCACGGGGGAGATCTCCATGTCGATCGCCCGCTCGGCGCAGCACTTCGGCGCCGAGATCAAGACCGAGGCCGACGTGAAGAGCGTCCTCATGCAAGGCGACCGCGCCGTGGGCGTCGTCCTCGCCGACGGCACCGAGCACCGCGCCAAGGTCGTCGTCTCCGGCTGCGATCCGCGCCGCACCTTCCTGGGCTTCGTGGGGGAGAAGAACCTCGATCCCGAGTTCGTGGGGCACATCAAGCGCTACAAGCTGCGCGGCTCTTCGGGGAAGGTGAACCTCGCGCTCGATCGGCTCCCCAACTTCAAGTGCTTGAAGAACGGGGAGGGGCCCATCCCGCACTTGAAGGGGGACATCACCTTCGCCCCTTCGATCGACTTTCTCGAGAAGGCCTACGACGACGCCAAGTACGGCGCGTTCTCCCGGCGCCCCTTCATGAACATCGTCTTCCCCTCGCTCACCGATCCGAGCGTGGCGCCGCCGGGGAAGCACGTGATGTCGATCTTCGTGCAGTATGCACCTTATCACCTGAAGGAAGGCCCCGAGGCGTGGCCCTCGCAGCGCGAAGCCTTCGGCGACGCGGTGTGCAACATGGTCGAGGAGCTCGCCCCGGGCTTCAAAGAGTCGATCCTCCACCGCCACGTGCTCACGCCCTGGGACATCGAGCAGACCTACGGCCTCGGCGAGGGGAACATCTTCCACGGCGAGCTCTCGCTCGAGCAGCTCGCCTTCTTCCGCCCCGCGCCCGGGTGGTCGCGTTATCGCACTCCGGTGAAGAACCTCTGGCTCTGCGGCTCGGGGGCGCACCCCGGCGGCGGCGTGATGGCCGGTCCCGGGTGGCTCTGCGCGCAGACGATGCTGGAAGAGAGGGCGGTATGAGCATCGTCGTCCTCGGCGCCGGCGCGAACGGTCTCGCGTGCGCAGTGCACCTCGCCAAGGCGGGGAAGAAGGTCACGGTCCTCGAGGCGCGCGCCGAAGCGGGCGGCCTCTCCGGTCGCCGCGCGTTCGGCGACGGCTACGAAGTGCCGGGCGTGCGGCACGACACGAGCGAAATTCGCCCCGCGCTCGTCGACGCGCTCGGGCTCCACGCGCACGGGCTTACGCTGGCCAAGACCCACACGCCGCTCTTCGTGACCGGCGCGAAGGACGACGACGCGGGGCTCGTGCTCCACGTCGACACCGAAGCCGCGCGCGAAGAGATCGGCAAGCGCTCGAAGAAGGACGTGGAGGCCTACGCGCAGTTTCGCGCCTTCATGGCCCACCTCCGGCCGGTGCTCGAGCCGCTCCTCGATCGCGCACCGCCGCCGCTCTTCCCTCGCGGCTTCGGCGAGACCATCGAGATGGGCCTCATGGGGCTCAAGCTCCGCGGCCTCGGCCAACGCGACATGATCGAGCTCCTTCGCGCCGCGCCCATGTGCGTGGCCGACTGGATGCGCGAGCAGTTCGAGACCGAGATCCTCTCGGCGGCGCTCGCGTTCCCCGCGGTCGTGGGCGACTTCGTCGGCCCGTGGTCGCCCGGCACGTGCGCGATGCAGATCCTCCGCGAGGCGATGATCGTCCCTGGCGCCGTGGGCGGGCCTTCGGCGGTCGTCGATTCGCTCCTCGCCGCGGCCAAAGCGCTCGGCGTGGAGGTGAAGACCAAGACGCGCGTGACCTCGATTCGTCTCGAGGGAGACGCCGTCCGCGCCTTGCGGCTCGAAGGGGGCGAAGAGATGCCCGCCGAGGCGGTCGTCCTCGCGGCGAGCCCGCGCCTCATGAGCGAGCTCCTCCCCGGGCTCTCGCTCTCCGCCGCCGACGAGACGGCGCTGCGCACGATTCGCTCGCGCGGCACGGTGGCCAAGGTGCACCTCGGGCTTCGTGAGCCGCTCGCGTGGCGTGCGCGGCCGAAGGAGTCGTTCGACCACGTGCGCGTCGGCGGCGCGCACCTCGACGATCTCGAGCGAGCCTTCGACGCGGCGAAATACCGCGAGCTCCCCGAGCGCCCCGTCCTCGACGTCACGCTCCACGGCGGCGCCAAGGGGGAAAAGCCCGCGGCGTCGATCCTCGTCTCCGCGATCCCTTACGAGGTCGGCGACAGCGCAGCGGTGAAAGAGAAGCTCCTCGCGAGCGTGCTCACGATGCTCGAGACGCACGCCCCGGGCGCGCGTGATCGCGTCGCCGCGAGCGAGGTGCTCACGCCGAAAGATCTCGAGCGCGAGTACGGCGCCGTCGGCGGATCGATCCACCACGTGGAGCGCGCCATCGATCAGATGGTGCTCATGCGCCCTGCGCGCCCCTTCGCCCGCTACCGTGCGCCCATCGAGGGGCTCTTCCTCGGATCGAGCGGCTCGCACCCGGGACCGGGGACCACGCTCGTGCCCGGCGTCCTCGCGGCTCGGGCCGTCCTCGGAAAATAGTCCGCGCCGAGTGAATGTCGGCGCGCTCGCCGTCATCTAGGCGTGCGTGGAAAATCTTATCTCCGCCACCGTGCGCGGTGGCACGCTCTTCCTTTGTCTCGCGCTCGTCGCGGCCTCCGCTTGCTCGAGCGGCGCCTCCGACACCGCAGCTCCTTCTTCGGGGGACGACGGCGGCGCCTCCGGTGACGACGACGCGGGCTCCTCTTCGTCGAGCGACGGAGGCTCGTCGCACGGCGACGGAGCGTCCACCGGCGACAGTGGTGGCCACGAGGGCGACGGAGGAGGCGCCGACGCTGCGAAGAAGAGCATCGCCTCGAGCCCACCCGCCGGATCCACCGAGTGCGGCCACGGCACCTTCACCGCCGGCGACGTGACGACGGCGTGCGCCGCGCCCTCGTACATCCTCGACGACTACATGCAGTCGGATGGCGGCTTCACCGCCCTGCCGCGCGCGTGCAACGCGCTCACGACCGCCGGCGGCTCCTACGAGGCGTGGTGCACGCCCACGCAGGTCTATGTCTGGGTGCGCTTCGACCAGGTCGACAACCTCGGCACGGTGAAGGACTGCCACGGCATCTCGCTCCTCGAGCTCGACGAGGGGGCGTACGAAGGGCCGAACTACGGCGGCAACGGCGTCATGGCTACGACGTACCAAGCGAGCGGCACGCAGATCGTCGGTACGCCCCCGGGCCAGCCTCAGACGGCCACCATCTCGACGACCGTCGGCGACACCGCCACGAACGGCAGCCTCGCGATCTATCTGCTCGGGCAGACCTCCTTCGCCGGCGGGTGCACCACGGGCCCGTTCCTCCCCACGGTGTTCGCCGGCGCGCACCTCACCTGGAAGCGCTGAGGCCGCGAAGGCCGCGTCGAGCCGCGTCGTTCGCGCGCCTGCCCGTGCGCGCGAGGCCATTTCCGCCTGCTTCCAGGCGAAGGTCGTGGGGGCGGCGCGCGCCTCCTGTTGCCTTTTCGGCCACTTCCTCCTAAATGGCGCCACCTGCCGCCGTCTCCTCGCGGAAAAACTGCGAGCTCACCGCGGCACCCCTTTCAGGAGCTCCCATGGCCGTCGAACGTACCCTCTGCATCGTCAAGCCGGACGCCGTCGAGAAGAACAAGGCCGGCGCCGTCCTCGCGCACCTCGAGGAGGCCGGCTTCAAGATCGTCGCGCTCCGCCGCACGCACCTCACCCGCCAGGTGGCCGAGGGCTTCTACGCCGTGCACAAGGCGCGCCCCTTCTTCGGTGAGCTCGTCGAGTTCATGACCCGCTCGCCCGTCGTCATCGCCGTCCTCGAGAAGGAAGGCGCCGTCGCCGCTTACCGCACCACGATGGGCGCGACCGATCCGGCCAAGGCCGACGCCGGCACCATCCGCAAGAAGTGGGGCGCGAGCGTGGGCGAGAACGCCGTCCACGGTTCGGACAGCACCGACAACGCCAAGATCGAGATCGCCTACTTCTTCGCGGCCTCCGAGGTCGCGCCGACCGCCTGATCATGGACGAAGAGGCGAAGCTCCGTCTGTACGTCGAGACGGCGTTCGCCGACCGCGCGCGCCTCGCCGACGCCGGCACCGTCACCGCGATCGAAGAGATCATCTCGCTCCTCGATCGCGGGGCGCTGCGCGTCGCCACGCCCCCCGCCGAGCCGGGCGGCGAGTGGACCACGCACGCGTGGATCAAGCAGGCCATCCTGCTCTACTTCGCCATCCGCAAGATGGAGAAGATGAGCGTCGGCCCCTTCGAGTTCTACGACAAGATCCCGCTGAAGAAGGACCTCGACAAAGCCGGGGTCCGCGTCGTTCCGCCGGGGGTCGTGCGCTACGGCGCCTTCCTCGAGAGCGGCGCCATCGTGATGCCCGGCTACGTGAACATCGGCGCGTGGGTCGGCTCGGGCACCATGGTCGACACCTGGGCCACAGTCGGATCGTGCGCCCAAGTCGGTCGCGACTGCCACCTCGCCGGCGGCGTCGGCATCGGCGGCGTCCTCGAGCCGCCGGGGGCGCGCCCCGTCATCCTCGAAGACGGCGTCTTCGTCGGCTCGCGCTGCGTGGTCGTCGAGGGGGTGCGCGTCGGCAAGGAGTCGGTCCTCGGCGCGGGCGTCGTGCTCACGGCGTCGACGACGATCATCGACGTCACCGCGGCCGAGGCCAAAGAGTGGAAGGGGCACGTCCCCGAGCGCAGCGTCGTCATCCCCGGCGTGCGCACGAAGCGCTTCCCCGCCGGCGAATTCGGCCTCCCTTGCGCGCTCGTCATCGGCAAGCGCAACGAAAGCACCGACCGCAAGGTGAGCCTCAATGCGGCACTCCGTGACTTCAACGTCCCCGTTTGACGTCTTCGCCTCGTCGCTCGACGAGACGCTGCTTTGGCTCACCGCCATCGACTCGCCCATCGGCGAGGAGAAGAAGCTCTGCGACGCCGTCGAAGCGCGCATGAAGAAGCTCCCGCTCGGCGCGCAGATCCGCCGCTACGGCGACTCGATCGTCGTCCCGGTGGTGCGGGGCGGCGAGGCGCCCAAAGGCGGCGGCCCGCGCATGCACGTGGCCCTCGCCGGTCACCTCGACACCGTGCGCACCGAGAACGGCCCCGCACGTCTCGAGGACGGCCGCTGCCACGGCGCCGGCGCCGCGGACATGAAGAGCGGCCTCGCCGTCATGATCTGCTTGGCCGAGCTCCTCCACACCGGGCTCCCTTGCGATCTCACGCTCGTCTTCTACGCGCGCGAAGAGGGGCCCTTCGCCGAGAACGAGCTCGGCCCGGTGCTCGAGCAAGACCCGGAGCTCGGCAAGGTCGATCTCGCGGTGTGCCTCGAGCCCTCGGACAATCGATTGCATGTAGGGTGCAACGGTTCGATCCACGCCACGCTCACCTTCCAAGGGAAGACGGCGCACAGCGCCCGCCCGTGGGAAGGAGAGAACGCGCTCATCAAGGCCGTGCCCTTCCTCGACGACGTGGCCGCGCTCACCCCCGAGCCGCACGTGCTCGACGGGCACACGTACAAGAGCGTCTTCACGCTCACGCAGGCGAAGGACGGCGGCCGCGGCCGCAACGTGGTCCCCGACACCTTCACGCTCAACTTGAACCATCGCTTCACGCCCGACACGACGCCCGAGCAGGCGATGCAGCACGTGCGGGATCTCGTGAAGGACCGCGCGTCCATCCAGTTCCTCGACGTGAGCCCGGCGGCGGCGCCGAGCACGTCGCACCCGCTCGTGAAGGCGCTCATCGCCTCGGGCGTGAGGTCGGTCGAGCCGAAGCAAGCGTGGACGGACGTGGCGCGCTTCTCGGCGCGCGGCATCGCCGCGGTGAACTTCGGGCCGGGGGAGAACGCCCAGGCCCACCAGAAGAACGAGTCGACCTCGCTCGCGCTCGTGCACGAAGGCTTCCGCATCCTCCGCACGTGGCTCCACAAGACCGGCGCGCTCGACGGCGTGTCGTGACCGGGCTCGTGCCCCGCGCAACTCGCCTCGCCCGTCGGCCGAAGGGGTAGACATGGCCAAGACGCAGAGCCAGTTCGGTTGCCAAGCCTGCGGCGCGATCTTCCCCAAGTGGATGGGGCGATGCACGTCGTGCGGCGCGTGGAACACCTTGAGCGAAGAGGTGCTGGCCAAGCGCCCGGGGGCCTCGCGCGCTTCGCCCGGTCAGCCGCCGCTCGCCCAGCCCGTGAAAGACATCGACGCCGATCACGCCGCGCGCGTCCCCACCGGGATCGCCGAGTTCGATCGCGTCCTCGGCGGCGGCGCGGTGCTTGGCGGCGTGACGCTCGTCGGCGGCGATCCCGGGGTAGGGAAGTCGACGCTCCTCATGCAAGCGCTCGCCGGGCTCTCGGCGCGCGGCTGCCGCTCGCTCTACGTGACGGGCGAAGAGAGCGCGGGGCAGACGGCGGCGCGCGCGCGTCGCTTGGGCGCGCTGGCGGACGATCTGCTCGTCCTCGCGGAGAACGATCTCGATCTCATCGAGCGCGCCATCAGCGAGTCGAAGCCCACGGCGCTCGTCCTCGACAGCGTGCAGACGGTGCGTGTCCCCTCGCTCGAGAGCGCAGCGGGCACGGTCTCGCAGCTCCGCGAGGTCGCTTCGCGCATGGTCGAGCGCGCGAAGAAGGATCGCATCGCTGCCTTCCTCGTCGGCCACGTGACCAAAGACGGATCGCTCGCCGGCCCCAAGGTCCTCGAGCACCTCGTCGACACCGTGCTCGCCTTCGAAGGGGAGCGAGGGCAGGCGTTCCGTGCATTGCGCACGCAGAAGAACCGCTTCGGCAGCGCCACCGAGGTCGGCGTCTTCGAGATGACCGCCGAAGGAATGCGCGAGGTGCCCAACGCCAGCGCCTTCTTCCTCGGAGAGAAGCCGAAGGGGGTCTCGGGGAGCGTCGTCGCCGCCACGAGCGAAGGGACGCGCTCGATGCTCGTCGAGGTGCAGGCCTTGGTCGGGCTCGAGACGCCGGGCTCGGCGCGCCGCACGGCGAACGGCGTCGACGGCGCGCGTCTGGCGATGATCCTCGCCGTCCTCGAGCGCAAGGTCGGGCTTCACCTCTCGGGGTGCGACGTGTTCGTGAACGTCGCCGGCGGCGTGCGGGTCGACGAGCCGGCGCTCGACTTGCCGGTGGCCCTCGCCGTGGCGTCGAGCCTGCGCGATCGCCCGGTCCCCGCGGACCTCGTCGCCTTCGGCGAGATCGGCCTGGCCGGGGAGGTGCGCGGCGTCCCCCGCGCAGCCGCGCGTCTGGCCGAGGCGGCGGCGCTCGGCTTCCGACGAGCCGTCCTCCCCGAGAGCCAGGCCGGCTCCATGAAGCCACCGCCGGGCCTCGAGCTGGTCGGCGTGCGAACGCTGGGCGCCGCGCTCGACGTCGCGTTGGATCTCGGTTCCTGAAGCGAAACCAGCGCGCGACCCTGCGCCCGCGCGAAGGCGCGGAACATCTTCGCCTCGAGCGGAGAGGGCGGGCCTCTGCCGCTCCGAGGCGGCTTGGAGACGCTCACTTCCTCGCTCCGACCGTCGCGCTGGCGTGCTACAAAAGCTGGCCATGAGAACTCGTCCCTTGGTCCCGTTCATGATGGTGCTCAGCCTCTCCGCCTTCGCGCTCGCTGCGTGCGGTGGCGGCAACGCGTCGTCCGGGGGCGGCAACACGCCGGCCGACGACAAAGGCGGTGGCGGCAACCACCCGCTCGTTGGTAGCCCCGCGCCCGACTTCAGCCTCGACTCGGTCAACGGTCAGGGGAAGATCAGCATCAAGGGCATGGAAGGAAAGGTGCTCATTGTCGACTTCTGGGCGACGTGGTGCGAGCCCTGCAAGAAGTCCTTCCCCAAGCTTCAAGAGTTGAACGTGAAGTACAAGGCCAGCGGCCTCGAGATCGTTGGCGTCAGCGAAGACGACGACAAGAGCGGCATCAAGGATTTCGCTTCGAACCTCGGCGCCAAGTTCCCGCTCGGGTGGGATGACGGGAAGGCCGTGGCGGGGAAGTGGGACCCCAAGAGCATGCCGTCGACGTTCATCGTCGATCGGAAAGGCGTCGTCCGCTTCGCTCACCTCGGGTATCATGATGGTGACGAAGCGGAGATCGAGAAGGAGATCAAAGGTCTCCTCTGAGGTCCGCGCGGCTCGCGCTCACACGCGAGCCGCTGCGTCTCCGCGTCGTCAGGGAGCGAATGGTTTTGGCCGTACGCCTGGTGCGACGCATCGCGAGACGCGCGACTCAGATCGCTGCGTGCGTAGCGCTCCTTTGCGCGAGCGCACACGTCTCCACGGCTCAAGACGTGCAGACGGCGCGGCACGACCTCGCGCAGGCGGACGACTTTCGTCTGCGCGTGCAGGCCGCGCTCTTCCTCGGCAAGTCGAAGTCCTCGAACGCTCGTGACGCGCTCGAGCGCGGCCTCGGCGATCCGCACCCCGCGGTGCGCACCGCGGCGGCGGCGGCTCTCCGCACCCTCGGCGATCCGGCGGCCATCCCCGCGCTCCAGCGCCACCTCGCCTCCGAAGGATCGGGCGCGGTGAAATCGCAGATCCAGACCACCATCGCCACGCTGCAAGGCGGCGGCTCGGGCTCGAGCAACGCGGGCGCGACGCGCTACGCGGTGCAGCTCGGCGCGATGCGCAACCTCACCAACGTGCGCGGCGAGCAATTGAGCCAAGTGATGCGCAGCGCCGCGCAGCGCCAGGCCGCGGCGATCCCTGGCGCCGTGCTCTCCCCCACCGGCAGCGCGGCCGCCCCCGGCGTCCCCACGCTGGTCCTCGACGGATCGATCGTCCGCCTCTCGCAGCGCGCCGAGGGGAACGGGCAAGTCGCTTTTTCGGCGCAGGTCGAGTTCAGCGTGCGCAAGGTCCCCGAGCACACGCTCCGCGCAGCGCTCAGCGGCGCGGCGACGAGCATCGGCACCGCGCGGTCGCTCAACACCCCCGCGCGCGTGAGCGAGCTCCAGGACCAAGCGGTGAGCGGCGCGGTCGAGAGCGCGATGCAGCACGCCGACACCGGCTTCGTCGCCGTGCTGAAGAACCAGTAGGGCGCCCCCCCGCGCGCGCCCGAGTGCGCTACGTTCGGCGTCCGTGCCCGAGCCTCGCGTCCTCTTCGTGTCCAAGCCCATCGTCCCCCCGTGGAACGACGGATCGAAGAACCTCGTGCGCGACGTCGCCTCGCACGTGAAGCGCGCGCGCCCCACGGTGCTCACGCTCCCCGGCGCGGCGCCCATCGGCGAGCGCGTGACGCACGAGGCGGTGTACCGCGAGGCCGGCGGGTTCTCCCCCGCGCTCGTCTCCAACGCGCGCGTGCTCCAGCGGCTCGTGACCGGGGATCCGCTCGATATCTGGCACTTCGTCTTCGCGCCGAATCCGGCTTCGTCGTCGATGGCGCGCGTGGCCATCACCTCGCGGAGGCTCCGCGGGTGGCGCGGCGCGGTCGTGCAAACGGTGGCGAGCGCACCGCGCAGGTTCGAGCTCGCGCGCGCGCTCCTCTTCGGCGACGTCGTCGTCACCTTGAGCGAGTGGACGCGCGCGCGGCTCCTTGGCGCCGGCGTCCCCGGTCGTAAGCTCCGCGTGATCCCCCCGTGCGCCGCCGCCCCCCGCGCGGTGAGCGACGAAGAGCGCGCGCGTGTGCGCCGCGAGCTCGATCTCGGAGACGGGCCGGTGGTGCTCTATCCCGGCGACTACGAGGTCTCGCAAGGAGCCGAGACGGTGGCGCGCGCCGCCCCCGAGATCCTCCGCGCGGTCCCCGAGGCGACGATCGTCTTCGCGTGCCGCCCCAAGACGCCGCGCGCCGCCGCCGCCCGCGCCGAGATCGAGCAAGATCTCAAGTCGCTCGGCCCGCGCGTGCGTCACGTGGGCGAGCTCGCCGAGCTCGCGCCGCTGCTCTCGCTCGCGAGCGTCGTGGTGTTCCCCGTCGACGACCTCTACGGAAAGGTCGATCTCCCGCTCGTGCTCCTCGAAGCGCTGGCTGTCGGGATCCCGCTCGTCGTCGCGCGCGGCGGGCCGCTCGAGTCGATCACCTCGGCGCGGCTGACCGAGCCGGGCGACGAGGCCGAGCTCGCTCGCGAGGCGCTCCGCTTCCTCCGCGGCGAGGGGACGCGCGAGGCCGTGCAGGCAGGGAAGACGCTCTACCAAGAGCGCTTCCGCCCCGAGGTCGTCGCCGCGCGCCACGACGAGCTCTACGCCGAGCTCACGCGCTGACCGCCGCGAACCCGCGCTGCGCCGCTGCCGCGAGAACGTGGTGCTCGCTGCCGCGCGAGGCTCAAAGGAGCCCGCCGTTGTGCTAGATCCGTCCGGTTCCATGTCGACCCCCAACGGCGTCCCCGAGAGCCTGTCCCGCCCCGCGTCCGAGGTCCGATCGTCCTTCTTGGAGTTCTTCCAAAAGAAGGGGCACGAGGTCGTGCAAAGCGCGCCGCTCGTGCCGGCCAACGATCCGACCTTGATGTTCACCAACGCCGGCATGGTGCAGTTCAAGGACGTCTTCACCGGCAAAGAGACGCGAAGCTACTCGCGCGCCACGAGCAGCCAGAAGTGCATCCGCATCTCCGGCAAGCACAACGACCTCGAGAACGTGGGGGTGACCGCGCGCCACCACACCTTCTTCGAGATGCTCGGGAACTTCAGCTTCGGCGACTACTTCAAAGAAGAGGCGATCGTCCACGCGTGGGATCTCCTCGCCAAGACCTGGCAGATCCCCGAAGACCGCCTGGTCATCACCGTCTTCGGCGGCGACGCCGCCCTGGGCGTGGGCCCGGACGACGAAGCGCGCGCCATCTGGAAGAAGGTCACCGGCTTCTCCGACGACCGCATCCTCGGCATGGGGATGAAAGACAACTTCTGGCAGATGGGCGAGACCGGCCCCTGCGGTCCGTGCTCCGAGATCCACTTCTTCCTCGGCGACTCGCCCGATCTCGGCCTCTTCGATCAGGAGCCCGGCCCCGACGGACGCGGCTGGATGGAGATCTGGAACCTCGTCTTCATGCAGTTCGAGCGCAGCGTGGCGGATGGCGCCGCGCGCCTCGATCCGCTCCCCAAGCCGTGCGTCGACACCGGCGCCGGGCTCGAGCGTGTGTCGAGCGTCCTCCAAGGCAAGATGTCCAACTACGACGGGGATCTGCTCCGCGCCCTCGTCGACAAGGCCTCCGAGATCTGCGGAAAGCACTACCGCGCGACGCTCTCGGACGACGACGTCTCGATGCGCGTCATCGCCGACCACGCGCGCACCACCGCGTTCCTCATCGCCGAGGGGATTTTCCCCGACCGCGCCGGGCGCGAGTACGTGCTCCGCCGCGTCATGCGCCGCGCGATCCGCCACGGCCACCGCCTCGGTATCGGCGAGCCGTTCCTCCACGAGGTCGCGCTCGAGGTGGTGCGCCTCATGGGCGACGCGTACCCCGAGCTCGTGCAGAGGAAGGACCTCATCGCCACGGTCGCCGAGCAGGAAGAGGTTCGCTTCCGTCAGACCATCGACCGCGGGCTCAAGATCCTGGACGACGAGATCAACGACCTTCGGAACAAGGGCGGCGCGACCATCTCCGGCGATCTCGCCTTCAAGCTCTACGACACCTACGGCTTCCCCCTCGACCTCACCGAGGTCATCGCCAAAGAGCGCACGCTCGAGGTCGATCACGAAGGCTACGAGAAGGCGCTCGCCGAGCAGCGGGCGCGCAGCGAAGGCTCGAAGGTGGGTGAGGCCGCGGTCGAAGGGGTCTATCGCGCCGCGCTCGAAGCGGTGGCCAAGGCCTCGAGCGGCGCGAGCGCCGTGTGCCGCTTCGTGGGCTACGAGCGCGAAGAGGGCGAGGGGACGGTCGTCGCGCTCATCGCCAAGGGTCCCTCGGGCGACACGCTCGTCGACGTGGCGCGCGCGGGCGAGAGCGTCACCGTCGTCACCGACGTCACGCCGTTCTACGGCGAAGCGGGCGGCCAAGTCGGCGACCGCGGCACGATCCGCGGCGCCGGCGGCGCGAGCTTCGAGCTCACCGTCTCGGACACGAAGAAGCCCGTGACCGGCCTCATCACCCACCACGCCGAGGTCACGTCGGGCGAGATCAAGGTCGGCGACCGCGCCGTGCTCGTCGTCGATCACGAGCTCCGCACCGCCACGCGGCGCAACCACTCGGCGACGCACCTCCTCCACTGGGCGCTTCGCAAGGTGCTCGGCGAGCAAGCGACGCAAAAGGGCTCGCTCGTCGGCCCCGATCGCCTTCGCTTCGACTTCTCCCACGGGCGCGCGGTGACGCACGAGGAGCTTCGCGCCATCGAAGATCTCGTCAACGCGAAGGTGCTCGTCGACGCGAAGGTCGAGACGGAAGTGCTCCCCATCGCCGAGGCGAAGAAGCGCGGCGCCATGGCCATCTTCGAAGAGAAGTACGGCGACGTGGTGCGCGTGCTCACGATGACGCGCGACTCGGTCGAGCTCTGCGGCGGCACGCACGCGCGCGCGCTCGGAGAGATCGGCCTCTTCAAGATCACGAGCGAGCAGGGTGTCGCCGCCGGCGTGCGGCGCATCGAGGCCGCGACCGGCCTCAACGCGCTCGCCTACGTGCGTCACGTCGAAGAGGTGGGGGCGAGCGCCGCCAAGATCCTCGGCACGTCGTTCGAGCACGTGGCCGAGCGCGCCGACAAGCTCAAGGAAGAGAAGCGCGCCCTCGAGAAGGAGGTCGCCGACTTGAAGCGCAAGCTGGCGATGGGCGGATCGAGCGGCGGCGGGATCGACGATCTCGTCCGCTCGGCGCGCGACATCCCCGGCGGGCGCGCGCTCGCCACGCGCGTGGACGCGGCCGACGCGGCCACGCTCCGCGAGATGGCGGAGAAGCTCCGCGACAAGCTCGGCGACGCCGTCGTGCTCGTCGGCGCGGTGCAGGGGCCGAAGGCGGCGCTCGCGCTCACCGTCTCCAAGTCGCTCACCGATCGTTACCGCGCCGGCGATCTCATCAAGCCGGTCGCGCTCATGGTCGGCGGCTCGGGGGGTGGGCGCCCGGACATGGCGCAAGCCGGCGGCACGCAAATCGACCAGCTCGACGCCGCGCTCGACGCGCTCTACGGCGCCGTCTCCGGCTGACGCGCTATTCGGGCACGCCCAAGGCCGCGGCGCGCTCGAGGCTCCTTCGCGACTCGCACGGGCCGGCGTCGTCGATGGTCCACCGCGGGTTCTCTTCGCCCGTCTTCGCGTAGAGCACGAAATCGCGCTCGGCGTCGACGCGGCGCCACACCGGGCCCGGCGGCGCGTCGCGGAACGGATCCACGTTGCCGCGCGCGAGCACGTAGTCGTAGTAGCGGCCGTCGATCTCGTTCCGATAGAGGCACGAATCGAAGGTCCAGAAGACCGATTTCTTCGGCGGCGCGGCCTCTTCTCGGTAGTGGACCGGCCAGTGGGCGAGCTCGCTGAAGGAGAAGCTGGCGATCCCGCCGCGGCGGCTCCTTTGGTAGCTCCCGACGAAGGTCCACGGCGCCCAGTGCGTGTGCGGCGACGTCAGGTGAAACGGCAAGGTGAGGAGGCGCGTGTCGGTCGGCATGCGATCGAGCAGGCGATCGAGCGCGCCGACCTCTTCGCGCTCCACGGCGCGGACCTCGTAGGCGGCGTCGGCGGCGAGGACGAGGCTCGCCGCGCCGGCGGCGAGGATCGGGACGGACGAGGCCCACCCGCGACGCGTCTCGAGGACGAGCGGCGCGAAGATGGCGACGAACACCGCGACGCGCAGGTTGAGCATCACGCCGACGCCGACGCTGTAGGGGAGAAGGACGTAGGCGACGGCCGCGCAGGCGAGCGGCACGAAGGCCATCGCCCTTCGCCTCGCGCCGCGCTTCTCTTCGGCGCTGTCGCCTCGCTGAAGGAGCAAGACGGCGAACGCCGCCCACACCACCGCGGCGCACCCCTCGTCGACGTGCGACTGCCAAATGTCGTGCGACCACGCCGGGAGCTCGCCGACGAGCTTCTTGAACGGCACGTACACGACCTCGTCGTGACGAATGGACGCGGTGAGCGCGCCGTGGAGCGTCCACGCCGCCGAGAGCCCGAGGCTCGGCACGGTGAAGAGGAGCGAGCGGAGCGTACGGACGAGCGCCGCGCGCGCGGCGGCCAGGCGAGCGCCGCGCTGGGCGGCGAGCACGTCGGCGCCGTGAAAGACGAAGGCGAAGCCGCCGGCCCCGAGGAGAAAGAGCACGTAGGCGTTCGCGTGAAGGTAGAAGAGCGCGACGCTCAAGACCGCGAGCCCCACGCCGCGCCTTCGGGAGGGGGCATGAAGCTCGTGCACCACGAGGGCGAGACCGAAGAGCACCGCCGGCACCGACGCCACGTAGGGGACGAAGCCCATCGTGAGCGGCCGGCTCCAGAACGCAGGGACGCCGAAGATCGCCAGCCGCTCGTCGCGCCCGAGCGCGCGGAGGAGGCTCCGTAGCGAGAGCGGGAAGGCGATCCCCACGATCGTGAGCAAGAGGCGGTTCGCGAGCTCGGCGCTCCCGGTGACACACGAGAGGAGCGCGCCGATCACATGGTAGAGGAGGTACTGGCTTTGCCCGAAGGCGACCACGTACTCGCGCTCGACGTGCCAGTTCGGATCCCACAGGTGGCGCAGCGTCCCGATGACGGCGATCTGCTCCGGCATGTCGGAGAAGGGGAGAAACTCCGCGCACCAGAGGGGGACGACCGAAGCGAGCGTCGTCACCCAAAAGAGCGCGCGAAAGAAGCGCGAGGTCGCGCCCGTGCGATCGACGGCCGACATGGGAGGCCTTTCGACGAGTCCGAGCTTCGGGACTAGAGCGAGCCGACCGGGCAGGGGGACGGCGCGCCGTCGGTCGCGCACGTCGAGCTCATCACGAGGAGCTCGCGGTGGTGCACCACCGTCCCTCCGCTGTAGCCGCACGCGTAGGCGTAGTCCGGGGCGTACGAGCGCTCGGAGTAGGCGTAGGTCGCGTCGTCGTAGATGCCGCCGCCGCAGGTCTCGGTGGAGGTGACGAGGCACGCGCGCTCCACGCGGTGGGTGCTGCCGGCGTCCTTCCACTGCCACGTGGACGTCGCCCCCGAGGCGGTGCAGACGAGCGTGCCGGTCTTCTCCTCGGCGAGGCTCGGGAACTCTTCGCACGAGCGGTCGCCGCTGCACTTCTCTTTCACGCAGACGTCGAGCGTGATCGTGTAGGCGTCACCCGGGCTCGTCGCGCCGGGAGTGTCGCACGCGCCACCTTCCGACGCGCCGCCTTGCGTGTGGCACTTGTAGTCGTTCTGCCCGCTCGCCGCGGCGACGCAACAGAGCGAGTGGCCGTCCACCACCTTCAAGGTGTCGCCCTCGGCGCACCCGTTCGTCGGATGGTCGACGTCGGCTCCGCCGTCCGTCGGCGTGGACGACGTCGAGCTGCACGCCTGGAGCGAGCTCAGGATCATGTAGCCGGGGAGGACGAGGAGCGGCAGCGTGGCCAAGCGAAGTCGGAGCATGAGGGCGAGTGTAGCAAGTCGCGGGCCACGAGCGAGAAGGCACGCCAAACGCGCTCGATTCGGATCTCGAGCTCGGGCGGTGCGCGCGCGCCCCATGACACGTCGGTCGGTCCTCTTGCGCCAGGTGTCGTGGTGCGGTGGCGCGTGGGCGCGACGAAGCGCTGACGCCTCTCACGCCGGTGCGCGGTGGAAGAAATCTAACGCCTCGCGTCGGCATGCGCCGATTTCCTGCAAAAATCCCCGTTCGCGCGGGTTGGTCCGACCTTTGCGAAGAGCCGTGACCGGAACGCACGTCGCAGTACCGCGCGCTCGCGAAGCGTGTCGCGGGGGACGTGTGCCTCTGTCTTTTTTCTAATCGACCGCCATGTCGCGCGCCCTTCGTGTGCGCGCGTCGTGCGGCAGGACTACGTGCGCGCTGGGCGCGCCCGTCAGTGGAGGGATCGATGAACCGTCGTCGCATCGCATCGAGGCTCGGGCTCGGCGCGCTTCTTCTCGGAAGCATTCTCGGTACGGGCTGCGCCCAAGAGCGCGATCCCATCAGTCGCGTGCAAGCCAACGCGATGAGCAAGCACTTCTTCGTCGGCGCCGACTTGCAGAAGCCCGACGACGATCCCGAGTTCTTCTGGAGGAACTACGTGGTCGACGCCTCCGCGAGCCAGTCGCTCATCGGCGTGGGCTCGTGGGGGCACGTCGATCGCATCCGCTGGGAAATCACCGAGGACATGTTGATCGGGCGGAAGGCCTATCAAATCTCCGACGGCGAAGACAACAAGGGGGTTCCGCAGTCGGATCCCAACGGCCAGGCCCAAAAAGACCAGGGGAACGACAAGGGCTACACGAAGACGCCCAACGGGACGATCGTCGCCGCCTACAAGATCACGAGCCACTTCGACATCAAGCGCTCCTACAACCCGCAGACGGGCGAAGAGCTCAACATCGTCGAAGAGAACGCGAGCGACAGGCCGTGGCAACAGCGCGAGTACATGCGCGTCGATTGGTCGCAGAACCTCGTCGGGGCGGACAACCCGATGTGGGGCGACCTCTTCACCGCCAAGACGTTCGGCAAGTTCTCCATCAACCCGCTCCAGTATTACGTCGACGATCCTTCGAGCGACGACTCGATCCACATCGACGAGCAGACGGGCTACCTCGACGTCACCAACAAATTCACGGTCACGCCGGAGATGAGCGACTCGCCCTTCTCCGACTACACCGCGCAGGTGCCCACGTGTCTCCTCGTCGGCATGTACACCGGGTCCTCGACCTACGAGTGCGATCCGCAAGAGGCGACGGTGCGCTCTTCGTACATGCGCATCGATCCCAACGAAGACTTCGAGCCGCTCGAGAACACCAAGGCGTCGCTCGACGTCGTGGGCAACCCGGGCGGGGTGGGGGACAGCCGCGAGGTGGGCGTCGTCTCCGCCGGCCGCCAAGGATGGGACCCGCAGTACGGCTACACCGACGCGCTCTACCATCGCTTCGCGTACATCCACAACATCTGGGACAAGAGCCACCAAGCGGCGGCGTGCACGGCGAACGACGACGCGAACAAGGACGGCACCGCCGACCAGTGCGACAACGGCACGACCGGCTACCAAGGGAGCACCGGCTCGCAGTGCGACGTCATCGTCAAAAAGTGCACCGTGCCGCTCCGCGATCGGCAGCTCAAGACGGTGGGCTACTGGGTGAACAAGGAGGCGCCCGACGCGCTCCAAGACACGGTCGGCGGTGACGGCAAGCCGACGAACCGCGGCGCGCTCGAAGACCTCATCTACTCGTGGAACCAGCTCCTCGAGGTGTCGGTCGCGACCTCACGCGAGGTCGAGTGCCGGCGCACGGGAAGCGGCTCGCGCGACGACTGCCACGCGCAGTTCTTCGACTCGACGAGCGATCCTGCGACGAAGCAGATGGTGAGCTACGGCGGCTGGCTCATCGAGAAGCCGAAGGAGCAGCACAACGTCCTGACCTTCTGCCACAACCCGGTGCGCGACTACGACGACGCCACCTGCGGCAAGCCGGGGGACAAGGCCCGCGTCGGCGACATCCGGAAGAACTTCGTCTTCTACTGGCCGTACGAGTCGCGCGCGCCGTGGGGCGGCATCGCCGACTGGAACGCCGATCCGCTCACCGGCCGCATCATCGGCGGCGCGGCGCAGATCATGGGTCGCTCGGCGACGTACGCCGCGGCGATGCAGCGCGACATCATCCAGCTCGCGCTGGGCGACACGCAGCTCTCCGACATCATCCAGGGGGCGCCTTCGCTCACCTACCAGCGCATGCTGCAGAACGGGCGCGCGCCGGCCGAGCCGCTCTCTTCGAGCGAGATCGCCTCGCGCGTGAACGCGACCGACTTCGATCACCTCCGCCAGAGCACCGGGGCCACGCCGTACGCCGGAACCACGGCGAGCGCGCGCGCCCTCGCGGCGATGAAGGAGTCGATGACGCAAGTCGCCGATCCGCGCGAGGTCTCCACGGCGATGCTCGAGTACGACGCGCTCGCGAACAAGGTGCGCGGCACGCAGTACGAGGCGCAGATGGTCGACTCGCACTGGCTCTCGGACGCCATCGGCGCTTCGCCGGGCGCTCCGGCGACGGACGTGGCGCTCTCTTCGGCCTCGCCGCTCCGCGGGCTCGATCCGGTGCGTCGGTCGATGATGCAAGACATCGCCACCGAAGGGCTCCGTAACCGCGGCGTCTGCTTCATGGACAGCGAAGCGCCGGCCATGGGGAGCGTGTACCTCCCCTCGCTCGCCGGCTTCTTCAAGGCCAAGTACGGAAACCTCTCCGCCAAGGATCGCGGCGAGGCCATCTACCAAGACCTGTGGAAGGAGTCGGTGAAGGGGATCGCGCTCCACGAGATCGGCCACTCGCTCGGCCTGCTCCACCAGTTCGCGTCTTCGTGGGACGCGCCCAACTACAACCCGCAGTACTGGCAGCTCCGCACGAACGAAGGCGCTTCGGCGGCTTCGTGCAACGGCGAGGGGCGCAGCGGGGATCAAGACTCGTGCATGGGGCCGCGCTACATCGACCCCGAGACGAGCGACGAGCAAGGTCTCGGCTCGGAGTCGCGCCCCGGCATCCTCTACTTCGCCAACACCTCGACGATGGAGTACCAGCTCGAGCGCGGCGGCGAGACCGTGGGGCTCGGCACCTACGACCAGCACGCCATGAAGGCGCTCTACGGTCGCGTGCTCGAGACCTTCGACGACCGCGTGATTCCCGTCGGCGGGCAGCAGGCCTTCCGCTTCAAGAACTGGTCGCAGCTCCAAGACCGCGACCTCATCGGAACGAACCCGCAGTTCGCGCACTACACCGAGACGGCGCGGGCGATGAAGGTCTTCGACGCGAAGCGCGACTGCCGCGCGGCGACGGACGAAGAGAAGGCGCACGCCGGGTGGAGGATCGTGCACGGCAAGGTCTGCTCGCCGGCGCCGAAGGATCACTGGGCGTGGCAGGACTTCAAGAGCGACTCGCTCTTGGGCTCGGACCCGAACTTCAACGCGCCGTACTGGCACGTGGTGGAGAAGGACGGAAAGGAGCGCGTGCGCTGGCCGTACCGTTACGGCACGACGCACAACGCGTACTTCCACACGAACGACAGCGACGCCGGCGCCGACGCCTACGAAGTCGCGGTGAACACGGCGAAGAAGTTCGACCTCGGGTACCCGTGGGGCTACTTCCGCCGCCAGAACCGCGAGTACTACTACCGCTCGCTCCCCTCGGCGACGAGCGACCGGTACCTCGAGCGCATGAGGAGCTACCACTGGCTCGCGGCGACGGATCTCGCGCGTGTCTCGAACCCCTCGCAGCTCCAGGACGACAACGACCTTCGCCCGGTGGCGATGGCGCAAAAGGAGATGTTCGGCATGCTCGCCCGCGCGGTGCTCATGCCCGAGCCCGGCGACTACTACTCGCCGGACGCGAGCCCCGACGTCGCCGCGCGCCAGCCGGTGGACACGCTGAGCCCCGTCTTCGACGTGGGGACCAGCGGCGCGAGCCCGCTCGGTGGGAAGGCCTCCTTCTCGCTCGGCGTCGCCGAGGGTCGCTACATCGGTGAAGAGTTCGACAACGACATGGGCGGATCGTGGGACTACCTGAAGTTCATCAAGCACGCCGGCTTCAGCGTCGAGAAGGGGCTCGCCATGCAAGCCCTCGTCGACGGGCGCCCCACGCTCTACACCATCTCGCGGGAGAACTTCCTCGACGGTCGCGCCGTGAAGATCAACTTCCGGAACGATCTCCCCGACGCCATCGATCGCCTCGTCGGCGGCATCCTCGCCGAGGACTGGGAGTCGGTCGGCATGTCGGCCCCCGCCTCGAGCGGCGACGCACCGACGCTCATCGACCTGACCGTGCGCGGCGCCTCGCCGACGCGGCCGGGTGACGCGAAGGTCCTCTTCCCCAACGTCGGCTACAAGCAGGAGCTCTCGGGCGTCGTCTTCGCCGCGCTCTTCTCCCGCTTGAACACCGACATGACGTTGGTGAACAAGATGCGCCTCTGGATCGACGGACAAGTCGGCGCCATCACGGTGCCCGACGCGCAGCAAGTCCGCTTCCAGGATCCGGCGTCGAGCTACACGTACATCGCGCGGAAGTACGGCGCCGATCTCATCAACGGTAAATCCGTGGACAAGGGGATCGCCTCCCGCATGCTCGCGCACGCCAACGCCATCACCGCGGTGGCGTACCAGACCGACACGGACAAGGACGGCAAGATGCTCACGGACGCCTACGGCGCGCCGAAGCTCACGCTGGACAAGGATGGTCACCCGATCGTGAAGGACGCCACGCGCGCCGCCGAGCTCACGCAGTACGTGGGTCTCTTGGATGCGCTCCGGCAAATCGGCAACAGCCTGGGCTACGGCCCCTTGAGCGGAACGGGAGGTGAAGACTGAACGACAGACATCCCTTGCGTAGGAACTAGGCAGGCATGCGGCGGGTCGCGCACGCAGGTTCTCCGTGGAAACACGGGGGCCGCGTGGGTGACCCGCCGTAGGTCTTTTTGTTCCGTCCGCGCTACCCTCGCGCCATGAAGACCGCACTCGTCGCTTCGCTCGTTCTCGCCCTCGCCATTCCGTCGCTCGGTGCATGCGCCAAGACAGGGACGGTCGAAGCGAGCGCACCGCCCGCGCAGAAGATCTCGTCGTACAAGACGGTGGTCGTCCTCGTGACCTCCACCGAGTCGAAGAACAGCGAGAAGAACGTGGCCGCGCTGCGCGACGCGACGGGCGCCAAGCTCCGTGAGGCGGGCATCTTCAGCGAGGTGCTCGGCGAGGAGAAGAAGGCTGACGCCGAGCTCGCACTGAGCCTCACGATCGCGAAGGTCGACGAAGGGAGCCAGGCGATGCGCGCGATGGGCGGCGGAGGCGACGCCGAGGTCGAGGTCTCCGCCGACCTGCTCGACGTGAAGCAAGGCAACAAGAGCATCGGTCAGTTCAAGGTGACCGGGAACTCGAAGAAGGACGTCCACACCTCGGTCGGCGGCCTCGACACGAGCGCCGTCGAGAACACCACGGG
>CAZHHD010000045.1:0-44748 GCA_964531795.1 uncultured Polyangiaceae bacterium
GGCCCGAGTCGAACGTTCGTCGGCATGCCGACGAACTTCAGACTCGGGACACTAGCAGCCGCTCGGCTTGGGCGAGCACTTCGACGTGCTCAGCTTGCAGTAGTACCCGCCGTAACAGCCGTTCGGCTGACACGCGGCGCCGCCGTCGTTGCACGCCGAGCACTGCGCGGTCTGGCTCGGCGTGGCGTAGCCGGCGCACGTCGCGGCGCTGGAAGCTCCGGTGTCGCCCTTCCCTGCGTCCTTGGCAACGGCGCCGCCCGAGTCGACGGCGACCGAGCTCCCCCCGCCGTCGTCGCCGGTCCCCGGATCGGCGTCGGAGGTGTCGCCCGAGCCCGCTTCGTCAGTGCCGCTGGCGGCAGCGCCGCCGTCGCCCTCGCCCGAAGAGGGGGTGACGGCGACCGCGCACGCTCCAAGGAGCGCGGCGAGGGCGAGTGGGGTGAGACGAACCGTGTCGCGGAGGGTCAGCACACCGCCCACGTAGCGCAACCTGGGCTTCGCACAAGCGCTTCTCGACAGGCGGCACGTCGAAGGGCGCCTCGGAGACGAAGTGGTGACGATCTCGTGGCGCGTTGCCCCGCTCGAGGCGGCATCAGCTTCGGCGCTGGCGGCGCGGGGTCTCTTCGATGAACTCGGCGTCGATGACCTCTGCGCGCGAGCCTTGGAACGAAGCGCTCGGCGGACGCGCGCTCGGCGTTCGCGCCGGCCGCACGTCCACGCGCGGGCCGCGCCCCGGGGCCACGCTCCCCTCGCCGATGGCGTGCGGGAACAGGAAGTACATCGCCCCGTTGTCGTCGACCTCGAGCTTCACTCGATCCGAATCGACCTTGGCGAGCTCGGTGAGCAACGCCTCGGCCTCGTGCGGCGGGAGCGAGAGCGACTGCGCGACGTCCATCGCGCTGAGCATGCCGCCGCGCGTCTCGGCCATCGCGAAGACGGCTTGCGCGCGCGTCGACTGCTCGTGACGCGTGCCGCTCTTCTCCAAGGTCTTCCCCGCACGCGCGAGCGAGAGCCCGACGGCGAGGCTGGCGAGCGCGATCACCGCGCCGAAGATCCATCCGACCGCCGCGCCCGGGAAGAGCGCGAGGAGCAAGGCCCCCACGAGGAGCGCGACGAGGAGCCCACCGCCGAGCACGAGCCACCCGAAGACGTGCGCCACCGTGCCCCCCACCTTCGAGGGCTGCCCGGCCAGGTTCACCGACTCGCCGCTCAGCGGGAGGCGCGGACGGCCGCAGGCGGTGCAGTACGCGAGCACGCCGCGGTAGACGATCGGCGCGTTCTTTCCGCAGAAGGGGCACATGGTCTGCCTTCGCCGCGGCCGCTCAGCGGCGGTCCTCGGGGACGGTGGTCGTGGCCGGCGGCGGCTCCGAGGTGCGATCGGTCGCGCGGCGTCGCGGAGGTGCACCTACGGCACGCGCCGCCAGCTCGGCGGCGATCTCACGCTCGTAGATGCGAAGGGCGGCGAGGAACAACGACATCAACATGGGGGCTACGATGAGCCCCGCAAGGCCGAAGACTTCGATTCCTCCGAGGAGCGCCACGAGCATGAGCAGCGGGTGTCCGTGCTCCTTGCCCCCCACGAGGCGCGGGCGAATCACGTAGTCGGAGAGCGCTTGGACGACGACGAGCCCCCAAACCACCATGAAAATGGCCGGGAGCGGCTCTCCGGTGGCGAGGAGGTACGCGGCCACCGCGGCCCATACCAGCGCGGTGCCGATGACCGGCACGAACGACGCGAGCGCCGTGAGGAGCCCGAGCGTCACCGAGTTTTCGATCCCGGCGAGCGCGTAGCCCACGCCGCCGAGCAACCCCTGCACGAGCGCCGTCGCCACGGTGCCGACGAAGGAGCTCCGCCCGACGTCACGAAACTCGAGGATGAGGGCGCGCGTGTGACGCGGATCGAGGGGCAAGAGGCGCTCGAGGCGCACGGCGATGCGCGGCCACTCGAGCAACACGTAGTACATCGTCATGAGGCCGATGATGAGCCCGAGCACCATGCCGCTCGTCGTCTGCAACACGATCCCCGCAGCGGTCGTCGCGTACTCGGTCGCGGCGCTGAGCTCGTGGCGAATGCGCGCCATGAGCTCGCCTTGGTGAATGCCCAGATGATCGACGATGTGCGCGATGCGCTCGCCGAGGAGCTCGACGAGCGAGCCGCTGGCCATCTTGCGTTGAAAGAGCGCGCCGAGCGTGACGAGCTCGCGCGTGAGCACGTAGAGCGCGACGACCCCCGCCGAGGTCATGGCGATTCCGGTGAAGACGGTCGTGAGGACGGCAGCGAGCACGCGACGATCGCCGAGGCGCGAGGCGAGGCGGCGGAAGAGCGGCTGCACGGTGAAGGCCATCACGGTGCCGAGCGCGAGCCCGACCCACAGCGGAGAGGCGATCCACGCCACCGTGAAGAAGGTGACGACGACCACGAAGGTGAGCGCCAGCCTCTGGCCGCGCTTGGTCTCGGCGGCAACGGGACCGGTGTGGAGCTTGGGGAGCTCGGTGTCGGTCAGCGGCAACGACAGCCGCCGGTCTTCGTGCCTCGGTTCCACGGAGCCCACCTTAGCCGAACGAGGCCTCGATCTCGCGGACGTCGTCGGAAGACAGGCTGAGCTCGGACGCCCCCGCGGAATCGACGATCGACGCCGCACGACGCGCGCCCGGGATCGGCACGACGTGCGCCCCCTTGGTCAGCATCCACGCGAGGACGAGGCGATGCGGGGAGACTGCACGCTTCTTCGCTTGGGCGGCCAGGGTCCCCACCCGGTCGAGGCCCACCGCACCGCGCGCGCCGCCGAAGGGCGAGTAGGGCAGGAACGCGAGGCCGTGCGCCTCGCAGTGCGCGATCACGCCGTCGCGCTCGGGCGAGCGGTCCATGGGGCTGTAGCGGTTCTGCACGCTGACGATCGGGACGATGCGCGACGCCTCTTCGATCTCGCTCACCGAGACGTTGGAGAGGCCGACGTGACGAATCTTCCCCGCCTGGCGAAGGCGCGCGAGCTCCCCCACGCTCTCGGCGAGGGGGACCTTGGGATCGGGCGCGTGCAGTTGGTAGAGGTCGATGACGTCGACGCCCAGGGCGACGAGGCTCGCCTCGCACGCCTCGCGAAGATGCCCGGGGCTCGCGTCGCGCGTCCACGCACCGCGCGGGCGCCGTAGGCCCCCCTTGGTGGCGACGACGACGTCCTTGCGGCCGCGCTCACGGAGGGCGCGTGCGATGACGCGCTCGTTGTGGCCGATGTCGTCGTCGTCGAGGCAGTAGACGTCGGCGGTGTCGATGAACGTCACCCCGGCGTCGAGCGCGGCGTGCACCGTGCGCACAGCCTCGGCTTCGTCGAGACGCTCGCCGGCGCCGGTAGAAATCGAGAGGTACATGCCCCCGAGGCCGATGCACGAGACCTCCAGCCCCACCCCCTCGGTCGAGGTCCCCGAGGCGGCCACCCGAGCGCCGATTTTCCGCGTCTTCATGCGCCGGTCGTATCCCACGAGCCCCCCCGTACGCTACATTCGACGTGGGATGGCGCGCTGTACCGGACGTGTTGCCGCGACGGTGCTCCTCGCCCTCGCGTCGCTCGCGGCGCTGCCGCGCGCCGCCGGCGCAAGCCCCACGACGAGCCCGCGCCTCCCGACGGCGCGCGACACGTCGCACGACCTCGCCGCCCGCGCTGCCCTCGCGCGCATCGATCGCGACACGCGCGCCGCCGACCTCGCGGGGACGGAGACGATACGGCTCCCCGACGGCGACGTGATCGTGCGCTTCGATCAGACCTACCGCGGGCTCCCGGTGCTCGATCACGGAGCGGCGGTGCGGCTCGCTCCGAACGGCGTGACCGTGGTGGGTCGCGCGCACGTGGAGCTCGACCTGCCGTCGTCGGTCGTGCCCCGTGTCTCGCGCGAAGCTGCGGCGCTCGCCGCCGCGCGCATCCTCCGTCTCGACGTCGCCGTCGAAGACGCCGCGTTGGTCGTCGCTCCGCTCCGCGGCGGGGGCTCGCGCCTCGCTTGGTCGGTGGCGCCGCGCTTCCCCTTCCCCTCGGCGCCGCTGCTCCTCATCGACGCCGTGGACGGTCACCTCCTTCGCGCCGTTCAGCGGGCCGTCTCCGACCACCGCGCCGAGGTCTACGTCGACAACCCCGTGCGCACGCCGGTGCGACTGCTCCAGGATCTCCCCATCGACACCAAGGGCGACTACCTGGAGAGCGCCGAGGTCAAGTCGTTCAACTGCGTCGACAAGGGGACCATCGCTCACGTGAGCGACGGCGACGGGCGCATCTCGCTGCGCGTGTGCGATCTCGTGGAGAGCGCGACCGCGGACGCCGACGGGCTCTTCTCCGCCGAGCCCGACGACGATCCGGCCGACACGACACACCTCGAAGATCCGTACTCCGAAGTGTCCATGTATTTCCACGTGACGCGGGCCTACCAGTTCTTCCGCGACCTCCGCGGCGATCCGACGGCGGCCGTCGTCGACGCCGCGCCGCTCATCGCGGTAGCGAACCTGCGCGTGGTGAAGGGGCTCGAAGCGGGCGATCTCGACGACGCGACCGATCCGTCGTCGCCTCTCGTCCCCTTCGGGAACGCCTTCTTCACCCCCAGCGGCCAGGGCTTCGGCATCTTCTACGGCGTGAGCGGCGGCTCGATGTGGTTCGGCCAAGGCAAGGTGCGCGACTACGCCTACGACGGCGACGTCGTCTACCACGAGTTCACGCACGGGGTGATCGACAAGACCCTCGGGCTCGGCGAGTACACGCTCGATCGCTACGGCCTCTTCGACGCGCCGGGCGCGATGAACGAAGCGCTCGCCGACTACTTCTCTTCGGCGCTCGCGGGGGATCCCGAGGTCGGCGAGTACGCCTCGCGCGACATCCAAGACGACGGCCTACCGATTCGCACACTCGCCAACGACGACACATGTCCCGGCCACGTCATCGGCGAAGCGCACTTCGATTCGAGCCCGTTCTCCGGGGGGCTCTACGCTGCGCGCTCGCGTCTCCCGGCGGAGCGCCGGCGCGACTTCGACGCCGCGCTCTACGCGACGATGCTCGCCCACCCGCACCAGCGTGATCCCGGCTACGCCGATCTCCTCGGGCTCTTCCTCGACACCTTGGCGACGCGTCTCCCCGAAGCGCACGACGTCCTCCAAGCGGAGATGCAGTACCGCGGGCTCCTCCCCGAGTGCACGCGCATCCTTCGGCTCGTCGGCGGCGAGGTCGCGGCGCCGAGCGATCGCTACGGCGACTTCGGCTACAGCGCGCCGGGGAGCTACGTCGTCGGTGACGATCAGGGAGAGACACCGGGCGTCATGCAGGTGGAGGTGCCGCTCGACGGCTCCGCGCGCCACATGGCGATCCGTTTCATCGGCCGCGACGCCCCCGAGGGGCTCGGCTCGCCGCGCGGCACCCCCTTTCGACCGACGCTGCTCGTGAAGATGGGGCACGCCATCACGTGGTCGGTGAGCAAAGGAAACCTGCACCACGACGCCGATCTCGACGTCGCCCCCACCATGGTGAACGGCGCGTACGAGGCGGTGTTCGACGTCCCCGCAGGGACGGCGATCCTCTACGCGCAAGTCGTGAACCACGGCGTGCAGGACGGCCTCTACGATCACATCGCCGCCGGAGATCCGACTCCGCCGCCGCCCGCCGACGCCCCGCCCGACCCTCCGGCCGCGACGAACGACGGATGCAGCTGCACGACGGCGGGACACGACGGACCGGGATCGCACGCGTCGGGTCTTGGCGCCGCCCTCGCGATCCTCGCGCTCGGCCGTCGGAAGGCGCGCTCGCGCAGCGCCGCTCGCGTGGTAAACTCCGTCCGTGGGTAGACAAGCTTTTCTTGGCGCGCTCGCGGTAGCGCTCGCGGCGGCCGGTGTTTACGCGTGCGCGGTCGGCGCAGACACCGGCGACGACAGCACCGGGAGCGGAGGCCTGCACGACGCCGCGAGCGAGGCCGAGCCCTTCGACGGCTACGACACGACCGACGAAGCCGGGGGCGACGCCGGAGAAGAAGCCGGCGGTGGAACGGACGACGCGGGCACCAAGCCCGAAGGCGGCACGCCGAGCGACTGCGTGAGCCCCAACAACTGCAACACCGCGCGCGCCACCGTCCCGGCGAACATCAGCGGCGACACCTCGCCGGCCAACAACTCGGTGACCGTGCAGGGCTCGCGCGACGAGTGGATCAAGGTGCGCGCGACCGAAGACAGCCACAGCACCTTCGGCGCGACGATGACCGTGAAGGCGGTCCTCACCTCGCCTTCGGGGGGAAACTACAACCTCGACATGTTCGTGAACGACAGCACCGACGCGGTCTCCTGCTCGGGCCCGGTCGAGACGTCGAGCGTGCCCGGGAGCCAGACCGATCAAGTCGTGCATCAGTGGGGCGAGACCGGAACCTTCAGCAACGGCTCGGACGACTCGCGCACCGTGACCTTCCACGTCAAGTACGCCAGCGGCCCCTGTGGCCCGGGCAACGAGTGGACGATGGTCATTTCGGGCAATCCGTAGGCGATCCCGGCGCGCACGAGCCATTTCGTAGAGTGGGGTGCGCCGGTCGCGTGCGCGACGCGTACGTGGAGGTAGGCGCCTTCCCCTCATCCCCCGCCTTGCACCTCGACCGTGTCGCGGTATCCAATGGGGCTGAGGCCTCGGAGGCGCTCGGGCCGGGGGGCCGGGGGAGACGCGGGCGTCGGTTCGCTTTCGTGGGGGTCTGGTCGCTAACCAAGGAGCTCGACGGAATCACGCATGAGCGCCCCCCCCCCTGCACCGCCGTCGCCGCCGCCCCCGTCGGCGAGCGCGCCCGGCTCGAGCCGACTCGCCGGCTTGCCCACCGCGGGAGAAATCCTCGCCGGCAAGTACATGGTCGAGGCGGTGCTGGGCGTCGGCGGGATGGCGGTGGTCGTGGCCGCGCGTCACCTCGATCTCGACGAGCGCGTCGCGCTGAAGATCCTGCTCCCCAAGTACCGCACGAACGAGGAGATCGTCGCGCGCTTCCGTCGCGAGGCGCGCGCCGCGGTGAAGATCAAGAGCGAGCACGTGGCGCGCGTGCACGACGTCGGCACGCTGGAAGACGGCGCGCCGTGCCTCGTCATGGAGTACCTCGACGGGCTCGATCTCGAGTCGCTCCTCGACGATCTCGGCCGCATCGATCGCCGCGACGCCGTCGATTACATCCTCGAGGCGTGCGAAGCCTTGGCCGAAGCGCACAGCCTCGGCGTCGTGCACCGCGATCTGAAGCCGGCGAACTTGTTCCTCGCGCAGCGCGCCGACGGCACCTCGAGCATCAAGCTCCTCGACTTCGGGATCTCCAAGGTGGCGGGCGCGGGCCGGGGGCTCACGCGCAAGCGCTCCTCCTTCGGAACGCCGCACTACATGTCCCCCGAGCAGCTGCGCGCCACCGAAGACGTCGACGCCCGCGCCGACGTGTGGGCGATGGGGGCGATCCTCCAGGAGCTCATCACCGGGCATCCGCCCTTCGACAGCGACGATCTCACCGAGCTGCAGGCGCTCATCAAGACCGGCGCGCCGGTGCCGCTCCGGGAGCGGGTCCCTGACGCGCCGTCCGGGCTCGAAGCGGTCGTCTTGCGCTGCCTGGCCAAGGAGCCGGAGCAGCGCGTCCAGAGCGTCGCCGAGATGGCGCTCGCGCTCGCGCCTTTCGGATCGCCGCGCGCGGTCGCCCTCGCCGAGGGGGTGCTTCGCGTCGCCGAGGCGACACGGAACCGCGCGGCCGTCGTCGACGCGGCGATGCAACGCCCGCCCACGCCCATCGCGTTCTCACCCGCCGTCACGCCTCCGGCGCCGCGGAGCGATCCGTCGTCGGTGAAGCCGCCGGCGACGTCGAGCGGGCGCCCCATCGCCGACCTGATGAAGATGTCGACCAAGACGTCCATCACGGTCGACGGGAGCGCCGACGACACCGGGACGCTCACCGAGACGACACGCCTCCGCGGGCGCGCCGCCATGGTGGTGGGTGCGCTCGCTGCGGTCCCGCTTCTCGTCGCTGCGTTCTACGGCGCAGGCGCCTGGAGGCGCGGTCATCCGGCCGCGGCTCCGCCAGAGCTCGCGAGCGGCACAAACCTGGCCCCCCTCGCGGCGGTCGTCGCCGTCTCCGCGGTCCCCGCAGCCACCCCCGTCGCCGACGAGCCCGTCGACACCAAGCCGGTCGACGCCAAAGCGACGACCGCCGACGCCGGCGTGACGGCGAGCCCTCTCCCCGACGGCCCGAGCGCTGGCGCCGCGACGAAGCCGAAGCCGCCGACCAGGAAGCCGCTGGCCAAAGCCGCCTCCGGCAAGTCGGGTGACCGCCTGTTCGACGACCGCAAGTAGCCGAGACCCCTGAGCTCCCCGAGAAGAGCGCGCGAGTGTGCTATCGGTGGGAGGGATGCGGATCGTCAGGCTCGCAGCCGTCGGCGTCGCCGGGCTCGCGCTCCTCTTCGCGGAAGGAACGGCGGGGGCCGATCCCTCGGCCTCGGACGCCGCGGTGGCGCAAGGGCTCTTCGACACCGCGCGTGACCTCATCGCCGACGGCCGCTACGCCGACGCGTGCCCCAAGCTCGAGGAGAGCCTCCGCCTCGATCCCGGCCTCGGCACCCAGTACCACCTGGCCGACTGCTACGAGCACGTGGGCAAGACCGCGAGCGCGTGGGCGGCGTTCCTTCAGGTGGCGGCGCTGGCCAAGGCCTCGGGCCAACCCGATCGCGAGAAGGTCGCCCGCGGTCGCGCGCGCGCGCTCGAGTCGCACGTCTCCCACGTGGTCATCACCGTGCTCCCCGGCGCGCGCGCGAGCGATCTCGCGATCCGTCGAGACGGCGATCTCGTCGGCGCCGCGCAGCTCGACACACCGCTTCCGCTCGATCCGGGGCCGCACGCGGTGGTGGCGACGGCCGACGGGCAACGCTTCGAGAAGCGCTTCGACCTGGGCGCCGAGGGGTCGACGGTGCACGTCGAGGTGCCCGCGTTCGGCGCCGCCCCGGTCGTGAGCGCGCCGCCGCCTGCTCCTCCGAAGGACGACAATGACGTCACGCCGAGTCGACCCGGGCACACGCAGCGCGTCCTCGGCGTCGTGACGGCCGGCGTCGGCGTGCTCGGCATCGGAGTGGGGACGTTCTTCGGCTTGCGATCGATGTCCAAGCGGAGCGACGCCAACGCCGAGTGCAACGACGCCAACTACTGCACCGACGCCGGTATCCGCGCGCGCAACGACGCCATCACCGCCGGGAACGTGGCGACCGTCGGCTTCATCGCCGGCGGCGCCCTGCTGGCGGGCGGCATCGCGCTCTACCTCACGGCCCCCAAGGGAGACGCGCCGGCGAACGGCAATGCGACGAGCTTCCGCCTGCACGCCGGGCCGCTGGGCGTCTCCGCCTCGGGGACGTTCTGACATGCGCCGAGCTCTGGGCGCGAGCTTCGCCCTCTCGGGGCTCGTCGTGCTGTTGCTTGCAGCATGCAATCAATTGCTCGAAAACGAAGCGGCGCGTGGCCTCCTCCAAGACGCCGGAGCGGCGAGCGCCGACGGCGCGGTGGGCGGCTCGCACGACGGCGGCAAGACCTACGCAGACGGAGGTTGCGTCACCGGCTCGGTGGTGTGCCCCGGCTCGCCCGACTGCGTGGACCTCAGCCAAGATCCCGCGCACTGCGGCGCGTGCGACCGCCAATGCGACGCGTGCCAGAACGGCGCCTGCCAGCCGGTGCGCGTGGGCAACGGGCTCGACGAGCCGCTCGCCCTCGGCCTCGACGGAAGCGACCTCTTCGCCCTGACCAACACCCCCGCGCCGAGCTCGGGCACGCTCCTCCGCGCGGCGGTGACGCGCGGGGCGACGCTCGGCGCGGTCATCACCTCGCTCGATCGACCGACGGCGATGGCGGTCGATCCCGGCGCGGCGAGCGCGGTCTTCCTCGGCGTGGCCGGCCCGCCGGGGACCTCCAAGGTCGTCCTCTACACCGGCAGCGGTACCCCCATCGAGTTGAAGCCGCTCGGAGGGAACCAAGTGGGCGCGCTCGACTTCGACGGCGGAAAGCTGTGGGGGACCGATCTGAAGGGCGGGCGCGTGTGGCAAGCGTCCCCCGACGGCTCCAACTTCGTCGCCACGAACGCGCAAGCCGGCGGTCTCACGCTCGGCACCATCGAGGCCGGCGGCGGCGTGTTGATGGTGGCGATGCGCACGAACCCCTGCGTCCAACCGGGCGAGATCTTGCGCTGGAGCCCGGGCTCGACACCGGCGACGATCGGTCAGGCCATCCCCTGCCCCGCCGGGCTCGCGCTCGTCGGGGGAGATCTCTACGTGAGCAATCGCCAAGCGGCGCCGCTCGGCACCATCACCCACATCGACGCGACGGGGACGACCACGGCGATGTTCCAACAAGAGGACAACCCTTCGGCCATCGCCGCCGACGGCAAGGACCTCTTCTGGGTCGACGAGGGGAGCGGCGGCAGCACCGACGGGAGCGTGAACCGCGCCGTCGGCACGACCAAGGTCGTCGTCGCCGCCGGGCGCGCTCACCCCGTCGCGCTCGCCGTGAGCGCGACGCACGTCTATTGGGCAGAGCGCGGCGCGACCGCGGGGACCGGCGCCGTCTACCGCATCGAGCGCTGAATCAGAGATCGATCTGCGTGCCGAGCTCGACGACCTGGTCGGGCGGAATGCCGAAGTACATCGTCGCCGGCTGCGCGTTGCGCGAGAGGAAGGCGAACACCGACTCGCTCCAGCGGCCCATCTTTCCACGACCGGTGGCGAGGAAGGTCTCGCGCCCCACGTAGTACGTGAGGTGGTCGGTGTCCTCTTTGGGGATATCCATGCGGCGCATCACTTCGTCCAAGAGCTCGGGGACGTGCGGCGACTCCATGAAGCCCACGCGCGCGACCACACGGTAAAAGCCCGAGCCGATCTCGCTCACCTCGAGCCTCCGCCCGTACTCGAGGAACGGCACGTGCTCGGTCACCACCGTGAAGAGGATGACGATCTTGTGGAGCACGCGAATGCGCTTCGCTTGATGAAAGAGGATCGGCGGCACACGTCCCGAGTTCGACGCCATGAAGACGCCGGTTCCGGGCGCGCGCACGATGGCCTCGCACGCCTCCTTTTCCCGTAGATCGGAGAGGAATGCGTCCATCGGCGGCGAGCGCTCGATGATGTACTCGGCGAGCAGGCTTCGCCCGATCTTCCACGTGAGCATCACGAAGAAGAACCCCGCGCCCACGATGATGGGGACGTAGCCCCCCTCGAAGAACTTCAGCGTGTTGGCCGCGAAGAACGGGAGGTCGAACGACAAGAAGAGGAGCACGAGCGGTACCGCGCGCCACAGGGGCCACTTCCAGGTCTGCGAGACGACGACGAGGTAGATGACGGACGTGATCCCCATCGTGCCGGTGACGGCGATGCCGTACGCCGCGGCGAGCTTGCCCGACTGCTGGAAGCCGAGGACGAGGAGCACGCAGGCGATGGCGAGGCCCCAGTTGATTTGGGGGATGTAGATCTGCCCCTCGGTGTCCTTCGACGTGTGAAGGACGGTGACACGGGGGAAGTAACCGAGCTGCACCGCTTGGTGCGTGAGCGAGTAAGCGCCGGAGATGAGCGCTTGCGAGGCGATGACCGTGGCCATGGTCGAGAGCACGACGAGCGCGTAGGTCGCGCCACCGGTCGGCACCTGGGCGTAGAACGGATTCTCGATGGCCTTGGGGTTGCCGAGGATGAGCGCGCCTTGGCCCATGTAGTTCAGGACGAGGCCGGGCATGGCGATGAACCACCAGCCGAGACGAATCGGCTTCGGCCCGAAGTGGCCCATGTCGGCGTAGAGCGCTTCGCCGCCGGTGACGGCGAGGACCACGCCGCCGAGGACGCCGAAGCCCTTCCGCCCGTTGTGGGTGAAGAACTCGACCGCGTGCCACGGCGAGAGCGCGTGGAGCACGACCGGGTTCTTGGCCACGTGGTAGATGCCGAGCCCGCCGAGCGTGAAGAACCACACGAGCATGATCGGCCCGAAGAAGCGGCCGACGCTCGCCGTGCCGCGCTTCTGGATGGCGAAGAGCCCGAAGAGGATCGCGCAGGTGATGGGGACGATCACCGGATGGAGCTTGTCGGTCGCGACCTCGAGGCCTTCGACCGCGCTGAGGACCGAGATGGCGGGGGTGATGATGCCGTCGCCGTAGAGCAACGCGGCGCCGATGAGCACGAGCACCGGCACCCACCCGATGCGCTTGCCACGCGCGGTGCGGAGCTTCTCCGGCACGAGCGCGAGGAGCGCGAGGATGCCGCCTTCCCCGTGGTTGTCGGCCTTCATGATGAAGCCGAGGTACTTCACGGTCACGACCATCGTCAGCGACCAGACGATCATCGACAAGACGCCGAGGAGGTTCCTCTGCAAGGTCTCGGGCGTCGTCGACGCGCCGTGCTCGCCGGTCAGACACTCGTGGAGCGTGTAGAGCGGGCTCGTGCCGATGTCGCCGAAGACGACGCCGAGCGCGGCGATGGTCAGCGCGCTCACCTTGGCGCCCCGGTGGCCGCCGGTCTCCGCCTCGATGTCGGGGAGCGAGCGAGCGCTGCGCGGCGCGGGGCGGCTAGGCCCCGGAGAGCGGCTCGGGGCCGGCGCGGGAACGGCGGGCTTGGGGGCGGACATGGACGGTTTGCGAGTCAGGGATCGAGGCGGAGGGAGCCGAAGGCTTCAGGTACGTGAAAATTCGGCGTTTTGGTCTTCGGCGGGCTCCACGCAAGATAAGAGCGCGGGCCCTTCCCCTCCATACGAAAAAGCCCGAGACGAAGCGAGCCCCCCGAGACCAGCGCACGCACGATCTCGGGGGCGCGCGTCACCGCTTCGATGACGGCGCGGCGGTGCGCAGCGTCGGGGGAGGTCGCGATCTTCAGCGAAGCGCTCCAGGTCGTGTCCTCGTGAGGCGATGCGTCGCGGTCGACGGCGATGTCGAAGAAGTGCCCGAGCGGCCCGAGCTCCATCTCGTAATAGCGGCGCGGGTGCGCGGCGTCGGGGGCGACGAAGACCTCGACGCAATCTTCGTCGTAGAGGCGCGGTCGCTCGACGTCCTTCGGCCGCGCGGCGTCGACGTGAAGATCCGTGGCCTCGACCTCGAACAGCATCGCCAGCTGCCCTTGCGACCAGGCGAAGCGCGCGTGCGTGGGGATCCCGGTGCCGTGTCCGGTCGTGTCGGTGTCCCACGTCACCGGCGTCGCCTTGGCCCAGGTCGCGTCGTCGGCGCGTCCGTCGACGACGACGTCACCGTGCACCGCGTGAGCGACCGGGAGCGATTCGTCGCCGCCGTCGCCGAGGACGCGCGTGCCCGCCGTCGTCCGGTGAATGGCGAACGGCGCCATACCGATGAAGTCGAGCGGGCGCGGCGCATCGAGGAGCGCGATGCCGTCACCGACGACCGCCGGTCGCTCGCGAAGATCGATCCCGAGCTGCTTGGCCGCGGTCTCGATGAGAGGCGACGTCCGATGCCCCCCGAGCTCTCGCGCGAGCTCGGGCACGTCCCACAGGCCGAGGAGCTCGGCAGCGATGCGATCGACGAGCACCGGGTTCTCCCCCCCCACGCCGAAGCTCTCGGCGCTGGGATAGAGCTTCTGGAAGCCGTCACCCCCCATGGCCGGTGCGCCGTCGGCGAGCACCGCGTCGGGCGCTTCGACCTCGAGCACGTCGGCGATGCGATCGGCGAAGGTCTCGAGCGCCGAGACATAGAGCGCGCGATCGTCGTCCTTTTTGTGCTCGATGTACTTGTTGAGCTCCTTGTGCATGCGCCACTTCTGACGAAACGCCGGCGAGGCGTCGGAGAGCATGACCGTCCCTTGCATCCCCTTCACCGAGACGCTCACCACGCCGAAGCGGTGCGCTTTGATCTTGGGGAGCGAGAGGAAGAGGCCGTGCTCGAGGTGCTCGGCGAGGATCTTGGGGATGAGGAGCGTGGGGACGTGCGTCGCCTCCATGCCCGTGAGGCGGAGCGGCTTGCCCGGCTTTTCGCCTTGGACGTCGAAGACGCCGTCGTCGTCCATCGCCACGAGCGGCACCTTCTCCTCGGCGGCCATCTTGGCGTAGCCCGAGACGTCCATGAGGTGCTCCCAGTCCTTGTGCGTCGCCCCCCAGCCTTCGGCGATGGTGATCTTGGTGTGCCCGCGCGCGCGGAGGCAGCGAATGACCCCGCGCACGAACTCGGGATCGGTGATGCGCCCGCGCACGCCGTCGTCGCCGTCGTTCTTCGCCGGATCTTTGAACCAATCGAAGCCGCCGATGTTCGGCTTCAGGAGCACCGGCGTGTCTTTGGGACGACGCGGGACCACCCCTTGGCAGAGACGCTCGCCGACGTCCTTCGGCCCGGTCCCTTGGAGCACCGTCACCGGCGTAGGGAGGGCGAGACGCGCGCGGTGCTTCGCGCGAAGCGCGGCGCCGTCGACCGAACCTTCGACGAGCACTTCACCGCCGCCGTCGAGCTGCATCGAGGCGTGGCTCACGACGTCGGCGTCGGCGCGGTAGAGAGCGGCGGAGTCGGCGCTCGAGGGCGCGGCGGAGACGCTCGGTGCGACGGCCGCGCTCGCCCCGGTGTCGGGGGGCGCGGCTTCGTCGCGGCTGCACCCGTGGGGTGAGCATCCCGCCGCGAGCGCAGCGAGGAGTGCCACGCGGCCGGGGCGATTCACCACCATGGAGGGACCGTATAGCACCCCTCGCGCCTTGACGGACCCGCGGGCGAAGGTGTCCCATGGCGCCCCTCACGAAGAGGCGCGAACCCGCGCGATCGGTGAAGGAGACAAACGCCATGGAGCTCGTCGTCGAAGACATCAAGGCTGGGACCGGGGCCGAAGCGCAAGCCGGCCAGAACGTGACCGTGCACTATGTCGGCACGCTCACCGACGGGAAGAAGTTCGACAGCTCGCGCGATCGTGGTCGCGGGTTCTCCTTCCAGCTCGGCGCCGGCAAGGTCATCAAGGGCTGGGACCAAGGGGTCGCCGGCATGAAGGTCGGCGGCATGCGCAAGCTCACCATCCCGCCGCACCTCGCCTACGGCGAGCGCGGCTTCCCCCCGGTCATCCCGCCGGGCTCGACGCTGGTCTTCGAGGTCGAGCTGCTCGAAGTGAAGTGACGCGTGCGCCGTGACGAGGCTCTCGCGGCGTCGCGAGAGCTCGCGTCACGTCAGCGCCACGGCCCGGAGAGCTCGACGGTGAAGAGCTCGGAGGCGACGTCGGGATCGTCCTTGTCGACGACGACGAAGACGCGCACGACCTCGCGCGAAGTGGCCGCCTGCGCGGCGTGACCGAACGGATCGCACGGCGCGATCCCTTCGGTCTTGTCGAGCACGAGGCTGCCGTCCGGGTTCGTGAGCGGTGCCCAGCGCGGCGCGGCCCCTTCGCGCATCACGCCGACGACGGCCCCCGAGACCGGACCGTCCTGCGTGGCGTCGGGCGAGTCTTCGGCGGCGGCGAGGAAGTAGAGCGCGCCCTCCCCCGCGTCGCATGCGTCGGTGAAGGTGAGGCGCGCGCCGGCGATGCTCCCGAGGTCGTAGCGGGTGACGCGCGTCAGCGGCGGCGGCGCAGCGCGCGTGTCGTCGAGGTACGCGAGGAGCGCCTCGAGCGACACGTCCGCGGTGGCGTCGACGGGGAGAAGATCCCCGCGCGGCGCGCCGTTCCCCCGTTGAAAGAAGCGCACCACGTCGCCGGCGAGCGTCGCCCCTTCGACGTTGAGCTCGCTCCCCGAGAAGTCCACGGCGGCGCGGAACGCGGCGTAGAGCGCGTGGGCCTCGACGACGCGAACCTCCGGCACGGGGGAGAGGCGCGCGACGACGACCCGCTCACGCGCTTCGGTCGAGCCCGAGCCGAAGGCGTAGAGCCACCTCGCGCCGCCTCGATCGACGGCGAACGCCGCCTCGAGATCGAGCTTCGAAGACTTGTTCCCTCGGCGATCGTCGAACAAGCGCTCCCCGCCGGGCCCCGCCGGGAGCGGGACGTCGACGACAAGCGCCGTGCGCGGATCGATCCGCGCGAGGAAGCTCGCGTCGTCTTGCACCGCCACGAGCTCTTCGCCGAGCCACGCCACCGCCGAAGCTGCGCGCACGTGCGCGGGGCGGTCGAGCGTTGCGTCGGCGCCGCGTGCGTAAAGGAGCGGGCGACGTTCGACGACTCGAGCGACGAGGAGCGGGTCACGTTCGGCGCGCATCACGAACAACGTAGTCCGAGGCGCGCGACGAGGGAACGAGAGGCCACACGCACCTCGCGGTAGTATCGACCGATGCGTCTCGACGTGGGGATCGTGGGGGCCGGGACCGCAGGGGCCGCGGCGGCGCTCTTTCTCCGCCGCCAAGGGCACGCGGTGACGATCTACGAGGCGGTGCCCGAGCCGACCGCGGTGGGCGCCGGGATCATGATCCAACCGAGCGGGCTCGCCGTCCTCGCGCGACTGGGGATCGACGCGCCGATCCTCGCGCGCGGCGCCGAGGTGGCGCGCCTCCGCTGCCTCACGCGAAGCGGCAAGAGCGTGGTCGATCTCGCCTACGCCGATCTCGATCCGACTTGGCACGGCATCGGGCTCCACCGCGGCGTCCTCTTTCAAGAGCTTCACCGGGCCGTGGCCCGGGAGAAGATCACCCTCCTGACCGGCGTCGCCGTCGAGCACGTGCGGCGAGCGAGCGGCGCGATCCGGCTCGTCGATCACGAGGGCCGCGTGCACGGCCCTCACGAGCTCCTCGTCGTGGCCGACGGCGCGCGCTCGCGCCTCCGCGCGGCGACGAGCCTCGTCCGGGAGGTACGCCCTTACACTTGGGGCGCGCTCTGGTACGTCGGCCACGACGTCGACGGGAGCTTCGAAGGCGAGCTTCATCAGGTCGTCGACGGCGCGCAGCGGATGATCGGCCTCCTGCCGACCGGGCTCGGCCCCGAGGCCACGGGCGGAGCGCTCGCCTCGACGGGCCGCGATCCTCGCCTCGTGAGCCTCTTCTTCAGCGTGCGCGTGGACCGCGTTCCCGCCGTGCGCGCCGCGGGGCTCGCGGCCTTCCGCGACGAAGTGCTCGGGACCGCGCCGCGCGCCGAAGCCATCGTCGATCAGATCACCAGCGTCGACGAGCTCACCTTCGCCAGCTACCACGACGTCGTCATGGATCGCTGGGCGACACGTGACGTCGTCGTCCTCGGCGACGCCGCCCACGCGATGAGCCCGCAGCTCGGCCAAGGGTGCAACCTCGCCTTGTGCGACGCGGCGACGCTCGCCGACGCCCTCGAGGGGGCCACGCACCTCCCCTCCGCGCTCGACCGCTACTCGCGCGACCGGCGCGATCACCTCGCCTTCTACCAATTCGCCACCCGCTGGCTCACCCCCTTCTTCCAGTCGGACCTCGAGCCGCTCGGCCTCTTCCGCGACCTCTTCATGGGGCCGGCGTCGCGCATCCCCTTCGTGCGCCGCGAGATGGTGCGGAGCATGACCGGGACGAAGACCGGGATCTTCCTCGGCCAGCTGGACGTGCGCGCGGCGCCGTTCGTACGGAAAAACCCCTCGCTTCGCCCCGGCGCGGCCCTATCCTCCGGGCAGAGGATCTCATGAGGCTCGTCCGCATCGCCCTCGCCAACGTGAACACCACCGTGGGCGCGGTGAAAGAGAACGTCGATCGCGCGGTCCGTGTCCTGCGCGAGGCGGCGGCCGACGGCGCGAACCTCGTCGTCCTCCCCGAGCAGCTCGTCGGCGGGTACATGCAAGAGGACCTCGTCCAGTGGCGCGCCTTCATCACCGCGCAGCGCGAGGCCCTCGAGCGCTTCGCCCGCGAGACGGCGTCGCTCGGCGTCGCCGCGGCGCTCGGCTGCACGGTCGCGCGGGGGGACCACCTCTACAGCTGCGCGGCGGTCGTCCACGAAGGTCGCGTGCTCGGCCTCGTGCCCAAAGAGAAGCTCCCCTCGTACAACGTCTTCTACGAGGGGCGAACGCTCGCGCGCGGCAGCGCCGGCCTCGTCGACATCATCGACGGCGTCCCCTTCGGCGACCTCGTCTTCGATTTCGACTTCGGCGTCGTCGCCCTCGAGGTGTGCGAAGACCTCTGGTCCCCCGACGGACCCATGCGTCGTCGCTGCTACGCCGGCGCCGAGCTCGTGCTCAACGTCTCGGCGTCCCCCTTCCGCGTCGGCGTGGTCGAGACGCGGCGCGAGATGATCGCCACGCGCTCCGCCGACAACCAGTGCACCGTGGCGTACGCCAACCTCGTCGGCGCCAACGACGGTCTCATCTTCGACGGCGGCGGCTACGTCGCGCAGAACGGACGCATGCTCCTCGACGCGCCGCGCTTCCGCGAGGGCATCTGCGCGGTCACCGTCGACCTCGATCGCACGCGGCGCCTCCGCCACGAGAACACCACCTGGCGCATGGATCAGGAGAGCTTCGCCGAACGTCCTTCGTGCCCGAGCGTGCGCCACGTGGAGGTCCGCTCGAAGACGAAGCGCGAGGCGCTCACCTACCCGGTCCCCGCCGGAAGAAGCTTCTTTCTCCCGACGGACAGCGCCGCGCGATCGCCGCGCGCTTCCTTCTGCGAGGACCTGCTCGACGCCTTGAGCCTCGGCATCGGCGACTACTTCGAGAAGACGCGCGCCTTCGCCACCATCGGCGTCGCCCTCTCCGGCGGGCGCGACAGCCTCTTGTGCCTCGTCCTCGCGCACCGCTACGTGACACGTCGCTTCGCGTCCCTGGGCGAAGCCGGCGCGCGCGCCAAGGTGGCGGAGATCCTGCGCGCCTTCTACATGCCGACGCGCTACTCCTCGGCGGAGACGCGCGCGGCAGCGGAGACGGCGGCGCGCGAGCTCGGCGTCCCCTTCACCGTCCTCTCCATCGACGAAGCCTTCGAGAAGGAGCTCGCCGCCACCCAAGCGATGCTCGCCCAAGGAGAGAGCGTCACCGCGCTCACGCGGCAAAACATCCAGGCGCGCGTCCGCGGCGGGCGCATGTGGAACTGGTCGAACAGCGCACGCGGGCTCTTCTTGCAGACGAGCAACATGAGCGAGAAGGCCGTCGGCTACACCACCATCGGTGGTGACATGGAAGGGGCGCTCTCGGTCATCGCCAACGTCCCGAAGACCGTGGTGAGCTACCTGCTCGAGTACGTGCGCGAGACGACGGCCCCCGAAGGGATCCGCCTCACGCTGAGCAAGCCGGCTTCAGCCGAGCTCGCCGAAGGGATGGAGGACGAGAAAGACCTCATGCCCTTCCCCGTGCTCGACGCCTGCTTCGCCCTCTACGCGGGAGAGAAGATGAGCCTCCCCGAGGTGCGTGTGGTCTTGGGCGCGATGTTCCCCGAGCACGACGCCGCCAAGCTCGAGGCGTGGGCGGAGAAGTTCGGGCGCCTCTTCGCGCAGTCGATCTACAAGTGGGTGCAGACCCCGCTGAGCCTCCACGTGGGGAACCTCGACCTCGAGCGCGAGCGCGCCCTCCAGCTCCCGGTGGTGCAGAAGGTCGAGTGGTGAGCGGCGGGTCGGACGGCCGATCGGCCGGCTGAAGGATCCAGGGGGATGCCCCTTCGCGGTCCGCCTGGTCCCGCGGGAGCCCGCCCCGTTGTTGCGTCAATCATGGGATTTCGGCGTCGTTTTCGCGACGCAGCGAGTCATGCCCACATGTGGGGCAATCGGCACCACCTTTGCTCCTGCCGGGGCACGATGCGCCCATCCCTCGTGCTCCGTGCAGCCCGCTGGCTCGCCCCCCTGAGCCTCCTCGCGCTCGTCCCCGCCTTTGGCTGCAGCGCCACGAGCGGCTCGGACGACGCGAACCAACGCATCCAAGGAGGCGAAGCCGACACCGCCGATCTCGCCGTCGGTCTGATTCACTTCCCCGGCGGCGGCTTCTGCACCGGCACGCTCGTCGCGCCCGACATCGTCCTCACCGCCGGCCACTGCGTGACCGAGACCTCCGATTTCTTCTACACGGGCACAGGCGTCGAGACCCCCGATTACCAAGGGGACGCCTCGGTCGGCACCATGACTCCGCACGCCGTCGCCGAGGTGAAGCGGTTCCCGACGTTCACCTATTTCGAGACGTGCCCCAACCCGGCGCTCGACATGGGCCTCATCAAGCTCAAAGAGCCCATCACCGACATCGCGCCGGTGCGCTTCGGCGGCACGCCGTTCGTGGGGATGACGTGCCGAGCGATCGGCTTCGGCACGCACACGCTCTTCGCGACCGACGCCGGGTCGGCGCCCGAGAGCGACGCAGCGACCTCGACCGACGGCGGCACGAGCAGCGAGGCGAGCGTGGACGATGCCTCGGCCGCCGCGTCCACCGACGCTGCTCCGCCGCCCCCCGCCCCCGGCGACTACTACGAAGGGAAGCGCACCGCCGCCGAGACGGTCATCGCCCTCGGCGACGGGTTCATCCAGGTGAAGTACGGCACCGGCATCGCCGACCACGGCGACTCCGGCGGCCCGCTCCTCTGCGACGGCGCCATCATGGGGACGACGTCGTGCCACAACGACGGCGACGTCCCGGCGCATCAAATCGAGTACTACGCGCGGGTCGACGTCGGCTTCGACTGGATCCAAGCGCGGATCGCCTCGTGGGAAGAGCCCGACGCGGGGACCGACGGCGGAGCTCTCGACGCCGCCGACGATGCGGCGGACGCCGGATCGCTGGACGCAGAAACCCCCGCGATGTCCGACGCCGGCACCCCCTGAACGGGGGCCGTGGGTGGCCGCGCCGGGGGGGCCGACCGAGCGAAATGATGGGGCGATGACATTCGCCGCGCGGCGCCCTCCTATGCTCCGGGGATGGGCGAAGCCACTGAGATCGACGCCAACCTCGACGCGCGTGAACCCCAACCGAGCGTCGCCTTGGGCGCGTCGCGACCGAAGACCGGACGCGTGGATTGGGTGGCCGCCGGCCCCTTTTGGGCCGTGCACGTCCTCGCGGTGGTCGGCGTCTGCCTCCTCGGCTTCTCGTGGAAGGGGGTCGCTCTCGCGGTGGCCCTCTATTACATCCGCATCTTCGGCGTGACCGCGGGCTACCACCGCTACTTCGCGCACAAGACCTTCAAGACCGGCCGCGTGATGCAGTTCCTCTTCGCCGTCTTGGCGATGAGCAGCACGCAGAAGGGGGTCCTCTGGTGGGCGGCGCACCACCGCGTGCACCACAAGTTCTCCGACAAGCCGGAGGACGTGCACTCGATGAAGCTGCGCGGCTTCTTCTGGTCGCACGTCGGCTGGATCCTCTCGCACGACTACGACCGCACCGAGCTCGAAGAGATCCAGGACTTTGCCAAGTACCCCGAGCTCCGCTGGCTCGACCGCTACCACGTGGTCCCGTCGGTCGTGCTCGGCACCTCGCTCTACTTGATCGGCGGGTGGTGGGCGCTCGTGTGGGGCTACCTCGTCTCCACCACGCTCTGCTGGCACGGCACCTTCACCATCAACTCGCTCGCGCATTGGCTCGGCCGACGCCGCTACGCCACGACCGACGAGAGCCGGAACAGCCTCGTGCTCGCGCTCCTCACGCTCGGTGAGGGCTGGCACAACAACCATCACTACTACCCCGCGGCCGCGAACCAGGGCTTTTACTGGTGGGAGATCGACATCACCTACTACGTGATCCGCCTCCTCGCCGCCGTCGGTCTCGTGTGGGACGTGCAGACGCCCCCCGCGCGCATCCGCGATCGCCGCATGACAGCGCGCCGGGTGCGCACCGAGGCGCCTGCGGCCGCGCCGGTCGCACCCGTCGTCGAAGCCTCGCGCGCCGCGTAGAGCGAAAGGAGCCCGAGCCCGGCCGTCTCTTGGACGGCCGCCGGTCGAGGCCGTCAATGCTCGTGACGGTGGTGCACGTCGTCGGCGTGCGGATGATCGTGCGCTAGCGCCGCGTGCCGATGCCGGTGCGTGTGCTCCCCCGCGGGCATCGTCTCGTGGGTGTGGAGGTGGTGACCGTCGTCGTGCCGATGCGCGTGCTCGTGCTCGACCTCGGGGTGCACGTGGGGATGGCCGTGTCCTTCGCCGACGTGGAGCACGACGCCGAACGCCATCAGCGCCGCCGCCGCCGTGAGCCCGAACCACGCCGGTCGCTCCCCCGAGAGCACCGCGAGCACCACACCGACGAACGGCGCGAGCGCGAAGAGCGACCCGGTGCGCGCCGCGCCGAGATCGCGCTGCGCGCGAAGGTAGAGACGCAGGCTCGCTCCGAACCCGAGCGCGCCGCAGGCGAGGAGCGCGAGCACCGCGGTGACGCGGGGGAACGACTCGCCGAGACCGAGCGCGAGGAGCGACGAGAGCGTCGCGCCGAGCGAAGCCTTGGCGCGCACGACGTCGGTGGGGTGCAGATCCGACAAGGGGCGCGTGAGCACGTTGTCCCCCGCCCACGCGAGCGTCGCCAAGGCGACGGCGATCGTCCCCGCGACGCTCACGCTCTCCCCGCGCTCGGGGAGCGCGACGACGACGCCTCCGAGGACGATGCACGCGGCGCCCATCCACGCTCGCGCGCCCAGGTGCTCGCGGAGAAAGAGCCGCGCGAGGAGCACGGTGAAGACCGCCTCCAGGTTCAAGAGGAGCGAGGCCGAGGACGCGCTCGTCCGCGCGATCCCCCACGCGAGCGCCGCGGGCGCCACCGCCGCGCCGAGCACCGCCACCAACACGACACGCACGAGCGCCGAGCGACCGAAGCGGGACGACTCGCCGTGGGTACGCACCGCGGCGATGGCGGCGCCGGCGTAGAGGAGCGCCGCGGTCGTGAAAGGAGAGGAAGGATCTCCGAAGCGACGAACGACGGGCGTCACCGCGCCGAAGGCCAGCGCCGCGAGGAGAGCGAGCGCCGCCGGCCGTGCGAAGGGGGCGCGCGCCATCTCTCGATTCTACCGAGCGCAGGGAGGAACGCGATCGATCCCGGCGAAGAACTCGCCAACGAGCGCCCTCCACGCCGTCGCGTTCTCGGCGCGCCCGCACTTGAAAGCGGGAGCGATGCGCGGCCCCTGCCCGAGCGCGCCGCGCTGCTCCTTGTAGTAGCGAATCGCCAGCTCGGCGGCGTACTCGCGCACGTCGTTCCCCGGTTGGAAGGCGTAGTACGTGCCGCCGCGGACCATCGTGCCGTTGGGTGCGTAGGGGGCGAGGCAGGCGACGGACGTGCCGCAGCGCCCGACGATCTTGTCGTAGAGCGGCGCGAGGGCGACGTCCGACCAGTCGCGCGCTCCGGCGCCGTGGTCGGCGTCGTTCAAATGGAAGATCTCGTGGAAGAGCGTCTCGCGCACCGAGTCGGCGTCGCCGTTGAGGGAGCCGGCCACGTTGTACGCGACCGTCCAATCGACGGCGTAAGCCGAAGGGGTGCGCGCCTTCACCGAGCGAAAGAAGCGGAGCGCGAGGCCCCGCGTGCGATACCGCGGCAGAGCCCCTCCGTCCCCCGTCCCCAGAGCGGTGAAGAAGCGCTCGTAGTCGAGGAGCGCCGAGGAAACACGCGCGAGGTGCGCGCGCTCTTTGCCGACGGGGAGCGCGGGGACGAGGTGCAGCATGCCGCGGTAGCCGCCGTCCATCTGCTGCTCGCGCTCGAGACCGGCGACATCGGTGGTCCGGGCGAAGAGGTCGAGCGCGAGATCGCGCGCCGCAAGGTCGTCCTTGTAACGTGCCTCGAGGAGACAGCGGACGCGCGCGTCGTGATCGGCGCCGTCGCAAAGAGGTGACGCGTCCGACGCGTCGGGGAAGAGCACGGCGCGCGCCGTAGCTTCGTCTTTCGCCCCGGCGTCCGCGAGCGCTGTCGACGCGTCCGATCGAAGCTCCGCTCCGCCCTCTCCGCCGAACGCGGCGCGCTCCGAAGCGACCGACACCGGGGAGGTCGAAGAAGCGAGAGGCGGCGCGGAGGTCACGGCGCTGCCGCGCGTCCTCTCCGTGCACGCCAAGGGCGCGGCGACGCCCAGCAGCGCGAGCGTAACGACCGTCGAGCGCGCGCTTCTCCTGGTCATGGCAGCTTCGGTTAGGATCCTCCCGGGAGGTCTCATGCTCAAGTCCCGACTCGTCGTCTCTGCCACCGCGGCGCTCGCCTTCGTCGCGCTCGCCTGCTCCGGCTCGTCGTCGTCGTCGGTGAGCGCCGCCGACGCTTGCAGTCAAGCCGCCGACGCGCTCTGCCAGAAGTTCGACGCCTGCAGTCACGTCTACGTGCAGATCGCCTACGCCGACGTTGCCACGTGCAAGACACGCGCGCTCGGCAACTGCACCGGCAACCTCGCGGCGACGGGCCAGTCGAACACCCCCGCGCGCACCGCGGCGTGCGCCACCGCGCTCTCGAGCATCTCGTGCGACGACCTCTTCGCCGGCAAGCTCCCGCCCGACTGCAACCCCACGGCGGGTCAAGTGAAGACGGGGAGCACGTGCGGCGATGACTCACAGTGCGCGAGCACCTTCTGCGGAAACGGCACCGACGTGTGCGCTTCGTGCGCGGTGGCTCCGTCCGAAGGAGGCGCGTGCGTCAACGACAAGTGCCCGAGCGGCCTCGTCTGCGCGGGCAACCTCTGCGTGCGACCGGGTGGCAACGGCGATGCGTGCTCGGCGACCAAGCCCTGCCGCACGAACCTCGTGTGCGCGAACGGGACGTGCAGCGCCGGCGGAAAGGGCGGTGACGCCTGCGATCCGAGCGTCAAGACCGGGACCCCGTGCAGCCTGACCGACGGCTTCTTCTGCAACCCGACTTCGTCCAAGTGCGACGCGATCAAGACCGCGGCGGCGGGCGAAGCCTGCGGCCTGGTCAACGGCGCCGGCTACCTGTGCAACTCGACGACCTACTGCAAGAAGGCGACCCCGGCAGCGACGAGCGGTACGTGCGTCGCGCGCGCATCGGACGGAGCCGGCTGCAGCACCGACGAGAGCCAGGGCGCTCCGTGCTTGACGGGCGCCATCTGCTCCGACGGTGTGTGCAAGCTGAAGGACGCCTCCACCTGCAAGTAGCCCACGAGGCGGGCGAACCTCCGCGTCGCATCCGAGCGGGCCTTCACGTTTCTTCACGAAGCCGCCGGTAGCTCCTTCACACTCGAGCGTCACCTTGCTGCTGCGAGCGCGACGGACGCGTTCGCTGAGGGAAGGTGGCCCATGCTCGGGTTCTTGTTGGGAACGGTTTGTTTGATTGGCCTCGTGAAGGCGGTTCGTCATGGCCGGCACGGCCACGGGTGCCATGGCGGGTGGGACGACGGCGGCTCGTGGCGCGGTGGGTTCCGGCGCGGCGGCTTCGGCCGAGGCGGCTTCGGGCGAGGGATGTTCCTGCGCGGCCTGATGGAGCGACTCGAGACCACGCCGGGCCAGGAGAAGGTCATCCTCGAAGCGTTCGACGAGATGCGCGACAAGGCGCGCGCGGCCCGGGCCGAAGCGCGCGAGATCCGCGGCGACATCGCCCGCGCCATGCGGTCGGAGACGTTCGACGAAGTCACGGTGGGCGGCGCCACGGCGCGCGTCGAAGCGCTCGTCGACACCGCGCGCAAAGCGGGGATCGACGCGTTCGCCAAGGTCCACGGCGTGCTCGAGCCCGAGCAGAGGAAGCGCCTCGCCGACTTGATCGAGTCGGGCCCGCGCGGCGGCTTCGGCGGCGATCGCGACTTCTACGACCACCCCTACCGGCGCCACGCCATCTGAAACGAGGAGACGACCATGCGACGACGACGAATGAAGATCGCGCTCTTGGCCTTCGGCACGGTGGCCGGGTACGCCCTCGGCTTCATGAGCCTCGGCTGCCACGCGCACGCCCGCCACGAGGCCTTCGAACGACACATCGCCCAAGTGTGCGTCGAGGCCGCACGCGGCAAGTAGCGGCCCTGGGACGCGCGGCAGGCGCATCGGGTACGTTGGAAGACGCGCCATGAGCACACGGGTTCTCCTCATCGACGACGACGTGCGGCTCTACGAGCTCCTCGCGAGCTACTTGGCGCAGAACGGCTTCGTCGTCACGTGCGCCCCCGACGGCGCGCGCGGGCTCGCCGAGCTCGCCGCCGGGACGTACGACGCGGTCATCCTCGACGTGATGCTCCCGGGGATGAACGGGCTCGAGGTGTTGAAGCGCGTGCGCGAGAAGAGCCGTGTGCCGGTGCTCATGCTCACCGCGCGCGGGGACGAGACCGATCGCGTCGTGGGCCTCGAGATCGGCGCCGACGACTACGTCCCGAAGCCCTTTTCGCCGCGCGAGCTCGTGGCGCGCCTCCGCGCGGTGCTGCGTCGCACGAACCCCGACGGCAGCGGCGAGCGCCTCCAGCAAGGGGATCTGGTGCTCGACGTAGCGGCGCGTCAAGCGACGCTCGAAGGGCGCGTGGTCGACCTGACGGGGGTCGAGTTCGACATCTTGGTCGCCCTCCTCCGTCGCGCCGGGCGCGTCGTGGCGCGCGAAGCGCTGCTGGCCGAAGCAGGCCGCGGCGACGTGACGGTGAGCGATCGCACGGTCGACGTGCACATCTCTCACCTACGTCAGAAGCTCGGCGACGATCCGAAGACGCCGAAGCGCATCAAGACGGTGCGCGGCGTCGGCTACGTCTTCGCGCGCGAGGGGCCGTGAGGCGCTGGCGCCACGCTCACCTTCACCACGGCCCGGGGTCGGGGCGCCACGGCTGGCGGAGGCCCCACGGCCCGGTCGAGCGCGTGCAACACTACTTCCGCGCGCGGCTGCATCGGCGCATCTTCTTCTCCTTCGGCGCGGCGATCCTCGTGACCATCGCCCTCGTCGGCGGCGCGATGCGCCTCATCGGCGGCGAGCCGGCGTGGCAGAAGGACATGGAGCGCGGCTCGACGTTCCTCGCCCACCAGTTCGCTGCGACCTGGAGCGACCCGCCGGCGCGCGCCGCCCTCGTGAAGCAGGCCACGAGCGATCTCGACCTCGACTTCGAGCTCGTCGACTCCCAGGGTCACGTGCTCGAGAGCTCGGGGGCGAAGTGCCGTCACCCGCTCGAAGTGCCGGTGACGCAGAAGACCGGGCTCGGCGAGGAGCGGCTCGGTACAGTGCGCATTTGCGCGGGCCGGAAACCGAGCGCCGGACCTCGTGTCGCCGCGTCGCTCGCCATCGGATTCTTCGTCTTGTGGGCCGCGTCGGGGAAGCTCGCGCGACGCCTCTCGCGCCCCTTCGGAGAGATCGCGCGCGTCGCCGAAGAGCTCGGCGAGGGGAAGTGGAGCTCCCGCGTGAGCCTCGATCGTCACTACGGCGAAGCGAGGATCCTCGCGGTGGCCCTGAACGACATGGCAGCGCGGATCGAAAAGCAGCTCGCCGATCAGCGCGCGCTCCTCGCCACGGTCTCCCACGAGCTACGGACACCGCTGGCGCGTATTCGCCTCTTGTCGGAAATGGCGCGGGGCGGTGGAGCCGCCGAGAGCCCGCTCGCCGAGATCGATCGCGAGGTCGAAGAGATCGACGTGCTCGTCGCCGATCTCCTCGCCAGCTCGCGGCTCGACTTCGGCGCCCTCGGACGCACGCGGCTCGACGCCGACGAGGTGGCCGAGCGCGCCCTCGAAGTCGCAGGAACGTCGCCCGATCATCTGGTCATCGAGACACGGCACGTCGGGTTCGACGGCGATCCCACGCTGGTCGCTCGCGCGGTGGCGAACCTGCTCGAGAACGCCAAGCGCCACGGCGGCGGCGTTTCGACCTTGCGCGTCACCACGCGAGGCTCGCTCGTCGTCTTCGAAGTGGAAGACGACGGCGCGGGGCTCCCCGAGGGTGACGAAGCGCGGATCTTCGAGCCGTTCTATCGACGCCCGCGCGAAGGGGGCGAGAGTCAGTCCTTGGGCCTGGGCCTCGCCCTGGTGAAGCGCATCGCCGAAGCCCACGCCGGCCGCGCCTACGCGCGAACCCGCTCCGAAGGGGGCGCGCTCGTGGGCATCGAGCTCCCGCGCGCGACGTGAGGCGCTGAACGACCTACCGCGCGAACTGGGGGAAGCGCACGGTGAACTCGGCGCCGCGGAGGGCCGGGTCGCGCGACCTCCGGTTCTCCGCCGTCACGGTGCCGCCGTGGTCTTGGACGATGCCGCGGACGATCGCCAAGCCGAGGCCGGTGCCCGAGCGCGGGGCTTCGATGCGAGAGAAGCGCTCGAAGATGGTGGGGAGTGCGTCGGCGGGGATGCCCGTGCCGTCGTCGATGACCTTCACCACGGCGTCGTTCCCTTCGAGGCGGCCGCTCACCACGACCTCCTTTTTGGCGAAGCGCACCGCGTTCGAGAGCAGGTTCACGAGGACCTGCTCGAACCGCTCGACGTCGAGATCCGCCTGCAGCGCCTCGTCGGGGAGGTCGACGCGCAACATGATGCTCGGCCCCTCGACGCGTTGCATGTCCTCGGCGACACGGCGGATCACGTTGCGAAGATCGGTCCGCCGCAAGTTGACGCTCACGCGCCCGCTCTCCATGCGACCGAGATAGACGACGTTCGCTGCGAGCCGCGTGAGGCGTTCGACGCTCTTGCGCACGAGACTGAGGAGAAAGCGCTGCTCGTCGTTGATGTCGCCGACGTCCTTGGACGAGAGCTCGTTCACCGCGCCGACGATGACGCCCAAGGGGGCGCGAATGTCGTGCGAGATCATCGACAGGAGATCGAGCTGGAGCTTCTCTTTGCGCGCGACCTCGCGTTGCGCGTGTCGCTTGGCCGAGGCGTCGGCGAGCATGAGTACGACCCCGACGCGTTGGGGGGCGTCGAGAGGCGAAGCGTGGACCTCGACCTCTTGTTCGACTCCGCTCGGCAGCACGCGTGAAAGCGTGCGCGAGCTCGCGCCCGAGAGGAGCGCGCCCGCGGCTGGCTCGTCGAGACCGGGGAAGAGCTCGCGAAGCGCGCTCCCCAAAGCATCGTGCTCGGCGACGGCGAGGAGCTCGGACGCGCGGCGGTTGATGCTGAGGACCTGCCCGGCGACGTCGGCGACGACGATCCCCGTCGGGCCTTCGAGCACGCGATCGAGGTAACGCGCCGCCGGGAGGTGCGTGGGCGTCTTGCGTCCTCCGTCGTCGGGATGCGCGGAGGTGGCCGCGCGCGAGGGGAGATTGGCGAGCGCGCGCGCAAGGCCCGGGAGGTCGTCGGCGGAGAAGCAATAGAGCGCGTCGCCCACGAGCGGCGCTGCTGCGGCGTTGATGCGCGCGCGATCGAGGCGCTCGGGCCGCACGACCAACACGACCGGGAGCCGCTCGTCGAGCGCGCGGAGGCGCTGCGAGATCCGCACCGGGCCTTCGACGGCCGGGCCGAGAATGACGCCGTCGACGCGCTCGCTGGCGATCCGCGTGAGAAGCTCGTCCACGTTGCCGAGCCGCTCCGCCGTGAGGTCGGCCCGGGGAAGCTCGAACGCTTCGTTCGCGGGCTGGAGGAGCAGCAGGGTCACACTTGCAGAAGTACCAAAAGCGCTTTCCTGCAGCCAAGGTCGGCCGGGGTACGGACGGGGGCGCGATGGGGGTGCGGCGCTGTCGACGGCATGCGACAGGCCGTCGTGGCCTATACTTTCCAAGCCTCCGCAACGCGCGGCTCGGCGGCGCTCGGCCGCGGCTCGAAATCTCGGGACGCGGTGCCGCTCTCCGCGCGCTCTTGTGAGGGAATCTCCCATGACTGCTCCGGCCGAGCCCCCTGATCCTGCGTCACCGCGCCGACGAGCCCCGCGACGCTTCGGGGGCGCGCTGGTCCTCCGCATAGCGCTGATCGCGCTGCTTCTCCTCGGATGCCTCGCCATCGGCCCGGGCGCACGGCACGCTCGCGCCGCGTCGCTTCTCCTTCAATTTTCCTCGCCTCCGGGGAGCGCCCGCACGGCTGGGCTGGACCGCGCGATCGACGAGGCGTCCTTCACGCTCGACGCCCCCAGCGGTCCCACGCGGGCGAAGCTCTACCTTCCGCACGACGTCGCGCACCCACCCGGGGTCGTGCTCATCCCTGGCGTGCACCACCTCGGCGTCGACGAGCCTCGTCTTCGTCGCTTCGCCCAAGCGATCGCGACCTCGGGCGTGGCGGTCATGACCCCCGAGCTCAAGGAGCTCACCGAGTACCGCATCGAGGCAGCGTCGATCGGCACCATCGGGGCAGCGGCGCACGACCTCGCGCGGCGGCTCCATCGGCAACGCGTCGGCGTCATGGGAATGAGCTTCGCCGGGGGTCTCTCGCTCCTCGCTGCGGCGGATCCCGATCCGAAGAGCGCGATCGGGTTCGTCGTCGCCGTCGGGGCGCACGACGATCTCTCCCGCGTCGCGCGCTTCTTCGCGACCGACACCATCGAAGAGCCGAACGGCGCGGTCGTGCACATGAAGGCGCACGAGTACGGGATGCTCGTGCTCGTGCACGCTCACGTCGAAGACTTCTTCCCTGCCGAGGACGCCGAGGTCGCGCGGGAGACCTTGAAGCTCTGGCTATGGGAGGACCGCGACGCCGCGCGCCAGCGCGAGAAGGCGCTCAGCGCGAAGGGGAGAACCGAGATGGATCGACTCCTCGCGGGACGCGACGCCGACGCCGCGCGCGAAGTGCTGGCCTCGGTCGATCGCCACGCCGAGGCGATGAAGGACGTCTCGCCGCACGGGCACCTCGGCGCGATTCACGTCCCGGTGTATCTGCTCCACGGCGCCGGAGACTCGGTCATCCCGCCGGCGGAGACCGAGTGGCTCGCCAGCGAGGTGCCCCCCGCGTGGCTCAGAAGCGCGCTCGTCAGCCCGGCGATTCAACACGTCGAGCTCCAAGGAGAGCCGACGTTCTCCGAGCGCTTCGCCCTCGTGCACTTCATGGCCGGCATCCTCGCCGAGTGCGGTGACGAAGTGGGGAGCGAGTAGCGCGCGGCGAATCACCCGGTCGCTTCGACCTCGTTCCCGCTCTTCGGCACGACGCGGCTCCACAAAGCGCTCTGCTCGCCTTCGTAGACGAGGGTCTCGTTCTGCGTGAAGCGAAACGAGTAGCGCGCGAAGACACTCGTCGGCGTCCTTCTCAGCTGCGTGGCGGTGCACTCGAGGACGAGCGGCGCGCCGGGCGGCGCGAGCGCGCGAAAGCGCGCCGAGTGGATCTTCGCGCCGTAGCCGATCCAGCCGTCGGCGTGCTTCAGGCCGAGCACGTAGTACGAGTGCACGAAGGCGACCATGCCCGTCATGTGGACCATGAGCCCGCCGGAGACGTGACGCGGATGAAAGACCGGATGGGCGCGCTGTTCCCGCGTGAGCGGAAGCTCGTCGGAGGTCGGCATGCGCGCGCGTACGCGGTGGTTCTCGGCGTCGATCTCGAGGATCTCGTCGAGGAGCAGGCCACCAGGGCCGTAGGGGCAATCGGCGACGAAGAGAGGGTCGAGGGGCATGTCAGGAGAGGCTCCGATGCCGGAGATACACGCGGTCGCGCCACGCGAGAAGATCGGGAAACTCGGCGACGAACTCGTCGAGGGTGAACGCGGCGCGCGTGTGCGGCCCGAGGGGGAAGAAGCGCTCGTCGACCGGCTTCACGAACTGGAAGACCACCGCCATCACGATGTCGGCGTAAGAAAACTCCCCGAGCAGGTACTCCTTGCCGGCGAGGCGCGCGCGCGTCGCTTCGAGGACGCGGCGGAGCGTCGCCCGGTGAGCGTCGGCCGACTCGGAGCCGGCGCCGTACTTCCGGAGCACGTACGTGATGCCGAGCGAGGCCATGGGCCGCGCCGGACCACGGAGCGCCTCGGGGATGAACGGCGGGAGTTGCTCGCGCTGCGCCGCCTTGTCCGCCTTCACCCGCACGAGGGTGAGCGCGCGGCCGGCGGCGAGGGCCGCTTCGCTCTCGACGTTCCACGCTTCCACCTCGTGCGAAGGGAAGAGCGGCGTGCCCGATCCGTGCTCGTCGGCGTAGCGGGCGATCTCGAGCGAGTCGGACAGCACGGTCTTCTCGTCGACGTAGACCGGCACCGTGACCTTCCCGCGGAAGCGACCGGTGAGAAAGCGCAGGTGGAGCGCCCCCAGCATCGGGACGTACTCGACGTAGCGATAGGACACGCGGTGGTGCGCGAGCGCCCATTTCGCCTTCTCCGACCAAGGCGAGACCGCGAGTCCAATCAACCGAGCCATGGCGCCATCATGGACGCAAGAATGGCGAGGTCAACGCCCTCGCGTTAGGTTCGAGGCATGCCGCAGGAGGGACCGCTCGTCCTGGTCGTCGAGGACGAACGACCGATGCGCCGGTTCCTACGAACGGCGCTCGCCGCGCACGGCTACCGCGTCCACGAGTGCGAGACCGGCGAAGACGCGCTCGTCCAGGCTGCGACGCGGAGCCCCGAGGTCATCCTCCTCGACCTCGGCCTCCCCGACGCCGACGGCGTCGAGGTCACGCGACGCCTCCGCGAATGGAGCAAGGTACCGGTCGTCGTGGTGAGCGCGCGCGGGCAGGAGCAGGACAAGATCGACGCCCTCGACGCCGGCGCCGACGACTACCTCACCAAGCCCTTCGGCGTGGGCGAGCTGCTCGCGCGCCTCCGCGTCGCCCTGCGCCACGCCCAAAGGCGTGACGACGGCGCGACCGCCGACGCCGTCTTCGCGGTCGAGCACCTGGTCGTCGACCTGGCGAAGCGCACCGTCACCCTCGACGGCGCCGAGATTCATCTCACCCCCATCGAGTACAAGCTCTTGGCGACGCTGGTGAAGCACGCGGGCAAAGTCCTCACCCACCGGCAGCTCCTCAAAGAGGTGTGGGGACCGCCGTACGCCGAGCAGACGCAGTACCTCCGCGTCTACATGGGGCAGCTTCGTCACAAGCTCGAGCGCGACACCACGCGCCCGCGCTTTCTCCTCACCGAGCCGGGCGTCGGCTATCGGCTGCGCGCGGAATGACGCTCACGCCGCCTCGAGTCGACGACGGAGCGCGCGGGCGAAGCGCACGGGGGCCTGGGGATCGAAGCGGAAGAAGAGCTCGGGCTCGACGACCTCGAGCTCCATCAAGAGCAGCTCGCCGTTCACCACGACGCCGTCGACGCGCGCGTAGAGCGGCGCTTCCCCGAGAGCGCGGACCGCGCGCTCGGCTTGGGCGACGAGGGCGCCGTCGGGCTCGCCGCGCACGGCGGCGCCGCCGTGATCGGTCTGCACGCGGAAGTCGCCGGCGGCGGGGGTCTTCTTGACGGCGTGGCTGAAGACGCCGTCGAAGAAGACGAAGGTCCACTCGCCGTCCTCGAGCACTTCGCGGAGGAAGGGCTGTACGAGGAACGTGCGGTGCCCGGCGGGGGGCGCCCATACGCGCGCCGCTTCGAGATCGAGCACGCTCGCGCCGTGGGCGTTGGCCGACACCGAGGGCTTCACGAGCGCGCGCGTCCATCCGCGTCGCGCGACGATCTCGTCGAGCTTCTGACCGGTGGCGATGTCGAGCCACTCGGTGGGGACGATGGGGACACCGCGCCGCTCGAGCTCGAGCATGTAGCTCTTGTCGATGAAGCGCCGGAGGAGCGAGGGGGCATTGAAGACGCGCGCGCCCGCGAGCGCGTCGAGGTGCGCCACGAACTCGTGGGGGCGAAGGAACCAATCCCACGGCGAGCGCACCACGATCGCGTCGAACCTCGAAGGGTCGTAGGCCTCGGTCCACACCACCGGACGCACGTCGATCCCTTCGTCGCGGAGCGCGGGGAGCGCGAGGTGGTCGTCCGTCCAAAGCTCGCGAAGATCGGCCGAGGTGAGGAACCCGACGGTGCGCATGGTCTCGCGTTACCACGGGACGCGCGGGGGGAAGCCCCCTCCTGGCGTGGTACGTGGATCACCTACATATCATTACGTGGATCAATTTCGATCCAACCCACCTCGAACGGCGGCTTCGGCAAACTGGGGCAAACGTGATTTCAAAGGCTTGCCGTCGCGGCAGACTGGCGCGGCTCCAATGTAGGCAGGCATCCTTCCTGCTTGGCGGCGGACCATGAACCTGCGCCGCGTCTTCTCCCCGATCCCTTGGCTCCTCGCGCTCGCCCCCCTCGCCTGCTCGGCGGCGGGCACCACCGAGGACCAGTCGGAGGATCCGCTCACCAGCGTGACGGCGCGGTCACGCGAGCTGAAGTTCCAGGGCTACGTCTACGTCCGCCGCGGGGCGAGCGACTACGAGATCCTCGGCGCCGTACGCGCCGAGACCCAGACCGCGTTCGGCGCCCTCCGCACCGCGCAGGTGGGGGTGAACAGCCGCGAGCTCAAGGACGTCGACCCGACGACGTTCGTGAAGGAAGACGTCGACGTCGTCGACACGGACGCCACGGGGAGCGCGACGCCCACGCCGATGACCCGCGTGCGCTACGTCTACACGGACAACGCCGTCGTCCCGGTGGAGATGGCGCGACGCTCGGCGCTCTCGGTCGCGGTGATGAGCCCGAGCTACAAGTCGCAGACCTCGCGCATCCTCGGCGAGTGCACGGCCAACGACTCGGAGGCGCAGGAGTTCCAAGGCTCGATTTGGTACGTGTTCGATCCTTCGCTCTCCGGCTGCAAGACCGCCATGACCAAGGAGCAGCAGGCGATCGACACCGCGTCGAAGAAGCTCACCGACGCCACGAAGCAGGTGTCGAAGCTGGAAGCGAACCGCCTCTACTTGCCCATCACCGTCGCGCTCGGCGCCGACAAGACGAACAAAGGGATCTCCTACCCCGAGTACGACAAGCTCTTCACCGGCGGCGTGCAGAAGGGCCACCTCGTCGTCGGCATGGTCTCGGGCTTCATCGACCACGGCGCGCACAACGACTACACCGACTCGGGTTACTCGGAGTGGCTCGAGCAGCTCCGCGAGGCGTTCCGCGGGCACGATTTCAAGCTCGTGAAGAGCGAGCCCGCCGAGGACCTCTCGACCTACACGGTCAACGGCAAGAGCATCGCGAGCAAGGGGTTCGACGACATTCTCACGTGGGAGCTCGACGGCGGCTCGTTCCCCAGCGGCGTCGACTACCCGGGCGAGCAGGATCTCAGGAGGCAAGCGGGCGACAAGATCATCCGCCACTGGCTCACCTTCGAGACGAAGGTGAACGTGTCGATCGGCGGCGCGGCCCCGCAGCCCCTGGCCATCGACATCCTCACGTACTTCGGCGCCGAGGAAGATCCGACGCCGCACAAGCGCGGCATCAAGAACAGCGACGTCTTCATCTACAACGGCCACTCGTACATCGGGTACGGCCCGCTCGATCCGAGCAACTTCTCCTCGAGTGATTTCCCGTCGAGCTACCAGATCCTCTTCATGGATGGCTGCGTCTCGTACAACTACTACGAGAAGGACTACTTCCCGCTCCACTCGGGCGGCACGAAGACGCTCGAGCTCGTGACCAACGGCCTCGAAGCACCGGCGTACCACTCGGGCTACGCGCTCGGTCGCTTCACCGCGATGCTGCTCGACGGCACGCAGCACAGCTACCTCGATCTCCTCCGCGCCGCCGAAGCGACCGATCCGCTCCGCGTCGTCGACGGCGAGGTCGACAACACCTACGACCCGTCGAAGACCCCCATCACGCTTGAGTGATCGCGAAGCGAACGGCGAGCTACTAGAACGCGGCTCTCCGCTCGAGGAAATCGCGGATCGCCGGGACCACCACCTCGGGCCGCTCGAGGAGCGCGAAGTGGCTCGCGCGCGTGAGGGCCAGGTGCTCGGCGCGCGGCATGCGCCGGGCGATCTGCCGTGATTGGAAGGCCGGCGTGAGGATGTCGAGCTTGCCGCTCACCACCAAGGTCGGCGCCTCGATGTACGGCAGGAGGTGGTAGACGGAGTGCGCGTCGAGCTCTTGGAAGAGCCGCAGGTAGTTGTCGAAGCTCGGTCCGAGCACGTCGTCGAAGTAGCGCCGCAAGATCGGGCGGAGCGCGAGCGCCTGGCGCCCCGCGGTGATGGACATCAAGAGCGCGGTCGGCACCTCGGTGAGGCGCACCATCTTGGCAAGCGTGGTCGTGATGCCGGGGTGCGCGTGGAGCAGCTCGATGATCGCGTGGAGGCTCTTGGGGAGCGCGGGCACGGCGAAGAACGGCTGAAACCCGGTCTGGAGGACGTGCCCGTAGGTGCCGTTGATGAGCACGAGACCGGCGACGCGACTCGGGTGGGTCGCCGAGAGGTCGAGCGAGACTTGCACCCCCATGCTCCATCCGACGAGCACCGCGCGATCGACCCCTTCGGCGTCGAGGATGGCCACGGCGTCGTCGACGTGGTGGCTCACGCTGAGCTTCCGGCCCGCCGCCTCCATGTGCGAGTCGAAGAGGCCGCGGTAGTCCCAGGTAATGAGGCGATGCGTGCGCGAGAAGGCGTCGAGCATCGGCTGCCAGGCGTAGAGGCGACCGCCCAGGCCGTTGGCGAGCAGGATCGTCTTCGGCCCCTTCCCCACGACCTCGTAGGCGATCTGGCTGCCGTCACGCGACGTGGCGCGACGCCGTTCTGCATCCCATTCCGGCGACCGTTCGCGCGCGCGCATCACGCGCCTCATCTATAGCAGGTCCGTCAGTTGGGGGCGGCGATGCGAAAGTAAATGGCCCGCGGGACGCCGCAGGCGAAGCAGCGCGCGCGGACGACACGGAGCCCCCCCTCGGCGGCGTGCTCGTCGATCTTGAGCTCGGCGCCGCAGAGCGGGCACGGGGTGCTCTTGGCCTGGGCTTCGACGAGCGACGCCGAAGAGACCAGGATGGGTCGCTCGTTCGACCCGCCGGGGCCGGCGAGGAACACGCGCTCGCGCGCGCGGGCGTCTTTGGCCAAGAGGCGACCGAGCGCCCGACGCTCTTTTCGCGGGCGCCCCGTCATTTCAGGAACTCGCTGGCGCAGGTGACCTCGGCGGGAGGCGGCAACGTCGACTTGATGGAGGCCCCCTTGGGGAGCAGCTGGCGAATGTGCCACGCGCGCACCCGCTCGTCGCGCTCGCAGCGCGTGAGCTTCATGCGCGCCCAGCCGACGAGGAACATCGGCGCCAGCATGAGGCCGAGCGTCGAGGTCGCGAGGAGCAGCCAGGTGAGCGTGGGGTTGTCGAACGAGGCCATGTGCGGGTGCACGACGAGGGCGCCGCGGTCGAACGTGTAGCTCGGAGGGATGACCCCCAAGAGCTCGAGCAACGTGGGGACGAAGATCGCCCCGCCGGTGAAGAGCGCGGCGACGGCTCGGTGCTTTCGATCGCCGTGAATGGCGAACGTGAGGAGGTTCGCGAGGCCGACGGTGGGCGCGACGATGAACGGGCCGAGCGTCCGCGTCGAGAGGCCGATGGCCACCGAACTCGACGCCAAGACGAGCACCATCGGCCCGAAGGCCAAGGTCCCGCGGCGCGAGACGTAGAACGAGAGCCCGGCAGCGGTGAGCAGCGACGCGATGATGCCCACCGCCAGCCACGCGTCCTCGATACCCATCGCGACGAGCAGCGGGATCCACAGAAGCCAGCTCAAATAGGCGAAGGTGCCGCCGCGCGCGAGCGTGCGGAGCGCGCGGATTTGGTCCTCGTCGATCTCGCGCTGCGCCTCGGGAGGCACCTCGCGCGGGAGCTCGGAGAGGAGGCGCACCAAGAGCGCCATCGCCTCGTCGTTCTGCGGAGCGAAGGCGAGCGCGCGCCCGATCTCGCTCATCGCGGCGCTGCGCGCTTCTTCGGAGCCGGCGCCGCCGGCGATCGCGCGATCGACCATCTCGGCGGCGAGCGCGGTGTGCTTCTCGGCCATCGCGCGGCGGAGGGCGACGTCGCGGTCGCCGTCGAGGTAGCTCTCCACGGCGTCGGAGAGCTCGCGCGCGGAAGGGAAGCGCTCCTCGCGCGCCGCGAGGGTGGCGCGTACGCACACCGCCTCGAGCTCGGGCGGCACTTCGCGTTCCGGCACCCGTACCGAGGCGCGCGCTTCGGCGCCGCGCACGGTGGAGGCGAGCGTCGCCTCGAGGCTCGACAAGGGGTGCAAGGTCTCGAGGGTGAGGATCTCGAAGAGAATGCAGCCGAGCGCGTAAATGTCCGCGCGCGCGTCGACGTCGCTGCCGGCGAGCTGCTCGGGCGGCATGTAGCCGGGCGTCCCCATGATCGCGCCCGCCGCGGTCTGTCCGCTCCCGGTGGGCACGTCCACCGGCTTCCCCACGGTGAGATCGGCGGCGCCCGCGAGCTTCGCGAGCCCCCAGTCGAGCACGTACACCTCGCCGAAGCCGCCGAGCATCACGTTGCCCGGCTTCAAGTCGCGGTGCACGACGCCGCGCGCGTGGGCGAAATGCACCGCGAGACAGACGCTGGAGAAGGCCGTGAGAAGACGGCGCGTCGTGTACTCGTCGAGGGCGCCGGCGTCGCCTTGGCGCTTGGCCTCGAGGATCTGCTCGAGGGTCATCCCTCGCACGCGCTTCATCGTGAAGAACGCCCCGCTGTCGGGGTGAACCCCCAAGTCGTACACGGGGACGAGCGAAGGGTGCTCGAGCTGCCCTTGCACACGCGCCTCGCGGAGGAAGCGCGCGCGCATGTCGGAACGCGAGCCCTGGCCCTTTCTTATGATCTTGACCGCGACCTCGCGGCCGATGCGTCCATCCTTGTGGAGCCGCACCTCGCCCATGCCCCCTTCGCCGAGGAGCTCGAGCGGGGCGTACCTGGCGCCGAAGGACTCGCTCTCCGGAGGGAGCTCTTCGTCGACGCCGGCGGCGAGGGCGGAGGGGGTGACCGTCGGCGCGTAGCCCGTGGTCGCCGAGGAGACGGACGCGACGCTCGACACGTTCGGGCCGCGCACGAGCGTGTCGGGCGCGGAGCCGTCACCGGCGGCGACGGTCTGTGCGTGACCGGACGTGACGGAGGCGCGCGAGGTCACGGGGGGATTGTACGTCACGAGGTGAGGGCGCGCCTCACGTCCCTCGTGTCGGCCTCGCCCAGCCTCGCGCAGGCACACTTCGGCACGAGCGGGCCGCGTGAAGGCCGTTACGGCACGCACGTGGCGTCACGCGCGAAGGGGAAAAGAAGGCATTTGCGCGCGGTTCGTCGACGGAACGCACCTTGCTCCTGCGTCGGCACCATGACCTCCCCCCTCCCCGCTTCGCCTCGCAAGAAGCTCCTCCTGGCGCCGCTCCCCGTCGGCGCGGGGATCGCCGCGCTCGTCGCGACGATCCTCGCCGCATGCGGGGGCGCGACGGAGAGCACGGCGACACCGGCGGTCGACGCCGGGACGCGGCCCATCGACGCGTCGAGCGCAGTCGACGCGGGCCCCGACGTGGATCACGGCGCGCCGAGCGACGTCTACCCGGCGCCGCACCCTGCGCCGCCGACGATCGGATCGGCAGGCGGCGCCGTGCTGGCGACGCCCAAGATCGTCCCCATCTTCTTCTCGACGGACACGCAGGCCGCGCAGATCCTCGCCTCGACGAAGGAGCTCCCCGGCTCGGCGTATTGGAACGTCGCGAGCGAGTACGGCGTCGGCCCGGTCACCGTGGGCGAAGCCATCACCGTCACCGATCCGCCGCCGGCCAACGTCGCCGCCGAGGACATCCCCACGTGGATCGTGTCGATGCTCGACGGCACACACGCCGCGTGGGGGACGCCCGATCCGAACGCGATCTACACCGTCTTTTACCCGAGCGGGACGCAGATGGACGGCGCCTGCACCGAGTACGGCGGCTACCACAGCGACATCCTCGCCGGCTCGGTGGAGATCGCCTACGCGGTGCTCCCGCGGTGCCCGGGCGGCGTGGGGACGGCGTTCTTCGCCGCGACGCACGAGTGGCTCGAGGCGGCCACCGATCCGCACCCGATGGCCGACCGCGCGTTCTTCAAGCCGGACGCAGCCCACCTCGCGTGGCTCACCTTCCCCGGGAGCGAGCTCGGGGACATGTGCGATCTCGACACGAGCGCCGAGGCCAACGCGCCGGAGATCTCGCGCCCGGTGCAGTCGTTGTGGTCGAACGCGTCGGCGGCCGCCGGTCATGATCCGTGCGTGCCGGCGAGCAGCGCGCCTTACTTCAACGCCGCGCCCGTGCTCCCCGATCAAGTGGGCATCCATTTCGATTACGACTTCGGCTTCGGCTACCACGCGACCACGCAAGGGCTGAAGCTCCGCGTCGGTGAGAGCCGGACGATCGAGGTGGATCTCTTCAGCGATCAAAAGACGAGCGGCCCGTGGTCGGTCGAGGCGCGCGACGGAACGTTCGCCCCCGGCGCCGAGCCGGTCCTCGACTTCTCGTTCGATCGCGACAGCGGGCAGAACGGCGAAAAGCTCAACCTCACGGTCCAAGCGCTCCGTCGCCCCGTCGGTGGGAACGCGCCGTTTCTCCTCGTGAGCTCGCTCGATCGGACCCAGCACGCGTGGGTCGGTTACGTCGAAGTGGTGCCGTGACTGGCGTCAGAAACCGCACGTGCCCGGCGGACGCGGCGCTTTTCGCCGCCGAACCGCGTGGCGTAATTTTTGCGTAGCGCGCCCCCCATGCGACTTGCCCTGCTCCTCGCCCTCCCCGTCCCCCTCGCGCTCGTCGTCGCCTGCAGCTCGTCCTCCACCACCGCGGCCCCGGTCGATCCGGTCGACTCCGGCGCTCCGGTCGAGGACGCCGCGCCGGTCGTCGTCGACGCGGGACCCGACGTCGACAACGGCGCGCCGAGCGACGTCTACCCCGCGCCGCACCCCAAAGAGCCGCAGGTGCAGAGCTACGGCGGGCCGACGATGGCCAACCCGCGCATCGTCCCCATCGTCTTCAAGGGCGACACGTACGTCACGCAGATCGCCGAGCTCTCGCAGAAGGTCGGCGCGTCCGACTACTGGAAGGCGGCAACGGCGGAGTACGGCGTCGGCGCTGCCACGTCGATCGCGCCCATCGTCGTCGACGCTGCGGCCCCCACCGCCACGACCGACGACGAGATCCAAACTTGGCTCGGCTCGATGCTCGACGGCACGCACGCCGACTTCGGCGCGCCCGACGAGAACAGCATCTATACGATCTTCTATCCCACCACGACGGTCGTCACGATCCCGCAGTGGGGCCAGAGCTGCAAAGGCTTCGGCGGCTACCACTACGAGACGACGGTCGGATCGAAGAAGGTCGTCTACGCGGTGATGCCGCGCTGCGCGGGGTTCTTCGGCTTGAGCGCCCTCGACGCGATGACGACCGGCGCGAGCCACGAGTGGATCGAAGCGGTGACCGATCCGCACGACGTGAGCGATCCGGCGTACTCGATCCCCGACAACGATCACCTCGTGTACGCGCTCTTCCCGCTCTCCGAGGTCGGGGACATGTGCACGTTCGACGCCGAGGCGAACATCCGCGTACCCGAGCTCGGCAACTACCTCGTGCAGCGCACCTGGTCGAACGCCGCCGCCGCCGCGCACCACCACCCCTGCGTCCCCGCGGCGAACCCCGGCGAGGTCTACTTCAACTCGGTGCCGGTCCTGACCGAGAAGGCCTACATCTCGTTCCAGGGCGCGGGCTCGTACCCGACCAAGGGGGTGAAGATCCCCGTCGGACAAGAGAAGACCATCGAGCTCGATCTCTTCAGCGACGGCCCCACCGGCGGCGCGTGGACGGTCGACGCCGTCGACGTGAGCTCCTACTACCGGAAGCCGCAGCAGCTCGATTTCAGCTTCGATCGTCGCGAAGGCCAGAACGGCGAGAAGCTCCACATGACCATCAAGTCGATCGCCAAGGGGGACAACGGCGGCGCCGAGTTCATCGTGGTGAGCACGCTCGGCAAGAAGCAGAACATGTGGATGGGGTTCGTCCAGCAGTGACCGCGCGTCGCGCGTGACGGGCCGACGAGAGTCGGCTACGAGGGGGCTCGATGCGATCTCGAGCCCTCTTCGGCGTGGCGACGTTCCTCGTGGCGGGGATCGCGCGCGCCGAGGATCCGGCGGCGACGACGCCGGCGCCGCCCTCCACTTCGTCACCTTCCGCCCCCTCCCCCGCGCCGGCGACGGCCCCGAGCGCCCCCGCGCCTTCGGGGGACGCGGCCATCGACACGAACATGATCACCGGCGCGGAAGAGGTCGAAGCGGCGCCGAGTGAGTCGAAGCTCAAAATGTCGATGCCCGGCGTCGGCTACGTCGGCGGTGAGATCCCGAAAGGGATGCACCTCGAAGAGCGCCGCGACACCTCGCTCACCTGGGTCGGTCTGGCGATGTTCGGCATGGCCTACGCACCGGCCGCCGGCGTCGGCGCCTACACGTTGGGGACGCGCCCGAGCGACGCCGAATTCGCCACCGAAGGGCGCAATGAGCGCCGCCTGAAGAAGACGCTCCCCTTGATGCTCGTCCCCTTCGCGGGACCCGTCATCGGCGCCGGCGCCCTCATGGACGCGGTGATTCACCCGCCCGATCACGCGCCCGCCGTCACCGTGATCTTCGGCACCGTGGCCGCCGCCGCGTGCATGGTCGACATGGCGGTGCAGGTCGTCGGCGTGATCGTCGCGACGAAGGGGCTCGTCTCGTCGCACAGCTACCTCGTACAAGACGCTCCTCAAGGGAAGCTCACGCTCGCGCCGTGGGCCACGCCGAGCGGCGGCGGTCTCGGCGTCGCCGGCCGCTTCTAGCGCGCCGTCCCGCAGGCCGCCGTCGCTGCTCGTCGAAACGTCGAGGCGCTTGTGGGGCGCGCGCCACACGCTACCCTCGCCGCCATGGACTTCTCTCTCCCCGAGCGCCTCGGCGGGATCCTGCAAAGCGTCCGCGCGATCGTGACCGAGCACATCGTCCCGATCGAGCACGAGCTCTTCGGCCACGGGAGCTTCGCCCGCGTGGAGCCCAAGCTCCGTGAGGTGCGCGCGCTCGTGAAGTCGCGCGGCCTATGGGCCCCGCAGCTCCCCGCGGCGTGGGGAGGCATGGGGCTCTCGCTCGAGGAGTTCGCCCGCGTGAGCGAGGAGCTCGGTCGCACGCCGCTCGGCCACTACTCTTTCAACTGCCAAGCGCCCGACGCGGGGAACCTCGAGGTGCTCATCGCCTTCGGCACCGACGCCCAGAAAGAGCGCTTCCTGAAGCCGCTCGCCAACGGCGACGTGCGGAGCTGCTTCTCGATGACCGAGCCCGACCGCCCGGGGTCGAACCCCACCTGGCTCGGCACCACGGCGAGAAAGGACGGCAGCGACTACGTCATCGACGGTCGCAAGTGGTTCACGAGCGGCGCCGACGGCGCGGCCTTCGCCATCGTGATGGCGGTGACGAACCCCGAGGCGCCGCCGCACGCGCGCGCCAGCCAAATCCTCGTCCCCACCGACACCAAGGGCTTTCGCATCGTGCGGAACATCTCGGTCATGGGTCACGCCGGCGACGGCTACCCGAGCCACTCCGAGGTCGTCTACGAAGGGGTGCGCGTGCCGCAGACGAACCTCCTCGGCGAAGAGGGGCACGGCTTCGCCATCGCCCAAGAGCGCCTCGGCCCTGGCCGTATTCACCACTGCATGCGGTGGATCGGCATCTGCGAGCGCTCTTTCGAGCTCATGTGCCAGCGCGCGGCCACACGCGAGCTCTCGCCGGGCAAGCCGCTCGGCACGAAGCAGGCGATTCAAGACTTCATCGCCGAGAGCCGCGCCGAGATCCACGCCGCGCGCCTCATGGTCCTCCACGCCGCGTGGAAAATGGAGCGCGAGGGGGCCTACGCCGCGCGCGAGGAGATCTCGCTCATCAAGTTCTACGTGGCAGGCGTGCTCGACAAGGTCGTCGACCGCGCGATCCAAGTGCACGGCGCGCTCGGCATGACCGACGACACGCCGCTCGCCTGGTTTTACCGGCACGAGCGCGGCGGTCGCATCTACGACGGCGCCGACGAGGTGCACAAGTCGGTGGTGGCCAAGCGCATCCTGAAGGGGCTCGGGGTGAACGTGGGGGACAAATGAGCGCCGCCCCCCTCGACGCGGCGCGGGGTGTTCGCAAGGGCGAAGAGCTCGACACCAAGAAGGTGACGGCGTTCCTCGCGGCGAACGGGCTCGTGACCTCGGGCGAAGTGAGCATCTCGCAGTTCCCCGGCGGGCACTCGAACCTCACCTACCTCGTGACGCTCCCGGAGAGCGGCGAGCTCGTGCTCCGGAGGCCCCCCTTCGGCAACCGCGTGAAGACCGCGCACGACATGTCGCGCGAGTATCGGATCCTCCGCGGGCTCTCCAAGGTCTACGCGCCGGCGCCGCGCCCGGTCGCCTACTGCGACGACGAATCGGTCATCGGCGCGCCGTTCTACGTGATGCAGCGGATCCGCGGCGTGGTCGTGCGGCGAGCTTTGCCCGAAGGGGTCACGATGCCCCCCGCCGAGGTGCGTGCACTCTGCACGTCGTTCGTCGACAACCTCGCCGCGCTCCACGCCATCGATCCCAAAGCGGCCGAGCTCGGCGATCTCGGCAAGCCCGAGGGCTACGTGGTGCGCCAGGTCAAAGGCTGGACCGAGCGTTACGTGAACGCCAAGACCGACGACATCCCCGAGATGGACGTGATGGCCAAGTGGCTCGCCGATCGCATGGAAGAAGCCGGCAAGGACGCGCGCGCGGCCATCATCCACAACGATTACAAGTACGACAACTTGGTGCTCGACCCGAGCGACCTCTCGCGGATCGTGGGGCTCCTCGATTGGGAGATGGCCACCGTCGGCGACCCGCTCATGGATCTCGGCACCGCGCTCGGCTACTGGGTCGAGGCCAGCGACGACGACAGCCTGAAGTCGCTCCCCTTCGGCGTCCCCACGTCGCTCCCTGGGAGCATGACGCGCAAAGAGCTCGCCGCGCGCTACGCGGAGAAGAGCGGGCGCGACGTCTCGAACCTGCTCTTCTTCTACTGCTTCGCCCTCTTCAAGACCGCCGGCGTCGCGCAGCAGATCTACTGGCGCTTCGCCAAGGGGCTCACCCAAGACCCGCGCTTCGGCGCGTTCTTGATGGGGACGAAGGTGCTCGCCCAGGCGGCGGTGCGCGCCGCCGAGCGAGGCACGATCTAGCGTCCTGAGTCCGAGGTTCGTCGCCTTCGGCGCCGAGCCTTCTGACTCAGGAACTAGGTCACCGGTCACTCTGGTGGGGAGCTTGCGCTCCCCCTCGCTCGGTCGCTGACGCTCCCTTCGCGATC
>CAZHHD010000046.1:0-44185 GCA_964531795.1 uncultured Polyangiaceae bacterium
GGTCGCAGAACCCCACCAGGGTGGGCTAGGGGCCCGAGTCGAACGTTCGTCGGCAGGCCGACGAACTTCAGACTCGGGACACTAGGCCGCTCAGGCGAGAAGCGTGCGCGCGACGACGAGGCGCTGGATCTCGCTCGTCCCCTCGTAAATGCGGGTGACGCGCGCGTCGCGGTACAAGCGCTCGACCACATAGTCGCGCGAGTAGCCGTAGCCGCCGTGGAGCTGCACCATGCGGTCGACCACGCGCCCCGCGGCCTCGGAGGCGAAGAGCTTGGCCATGCTGGTCTCGGCCACCGCACGTCCCGAGGCGAGGAGGCGCGCCGCGCGGAGCATCAAGAGCCACGACGCGTCGAGCTCGGTGCGCGCGTCGGCCAAGACCATCTGCGTGTTCTGAAACTCGGCCAGCGCTTGGCCGAAGGCGCGCCGCTCTTTGGCGTAGGCGATCCCCTCGCGGAGCGCCGCCTCGCCGAGGCCGATGGAGAGCGCGGCGATCCCCACGCGCCCCGCGCCGAGCGCGGTGAGCGCCGCGGCGTACCCGCGTCCGCGGGTGCCGACGAGGTTCGCCTTGGGGACGCGGCAGCCGGAGAACGAGAGCGTCGCCGTCCCCGAGCTCCTCTGGCCCATCTTGTCTTCTTCTTTGCCGAGGGAGAGCCCGGGCGTGCCGCGCTCGACGACGAAGCACGAGATGCCCTCTTTCCCTTCGCCGCCCGTGCGCGCGAACACGACGTGGAGCTCGGCGTGCGCCGCGCTCGTGATCCACGTCTTCTCGCCGTCGAGCACCCAGGCGTCGCCGTCTTCGCGCGCGCTCGTGCGAAGCGCGGCGGCGTCGGAGCCTCCGGCCGGCTCGGTGAGGGCGAAGCTGATGGGCGAGAGCTCGCCGCGAGCGAAGGGGACGAGCCAGCGCGTCTTCTGCTCGTGGGAGGCGTTCCCGGCGATCACCATCGAAGCCAAGGTGCTCGACGCGAGGATCACCGCCGTCGAGGCGCACACTTCGGCGATCCCCTCCATCACGAGGGCGTAGGCGACGTCGCTCGCGCCCGCGCCTCCGTAGGCTTCGGGGACCTTCATGGCCAAGAGGCCGAGGGTGCCGAGCTCTTTCACTTGCTCGAGCGGGAAGCGGCCGGTCTTGTCACGCTCGGCGGCGTCGTGGGCGAGCCTCCGCGCGGCGAAGTCCTTCGCGGCGCTCGCGGAGAGGGTCTCTTCTTCGGTGAGGGGGAAGGCGAATCGCTCCATGCCTTCGGTTGTGAACGACACGGCCCGGGGAGGGAAGGGGGCCGAGGTCGCAAGTTGACAGGCACCCTGTCATCTTCGATCGTGAGGGGGATGAAGAAGCGTCGCGCACCGCGGAGGCCTCGCCGCGCGCCCCCACGCGGAGGCGTGCAGCACGTCGTCGACGAGACGATCGCGCTCTTTCACTGGCTCGCGTGGGTCGCCGATCAGATCTACGGATCGGACGCTCGCGGCGCCTCGCGCCGGTGGGTGCTCCGCGCCATCTTTCGCCACGGACCGCAGACGGTCCCCGCGCTCGCCCGCACACGGGCGATTCGTCGGCAGACACTGCAACCGGTGGTGGACGCGCTCGAGAAGGAGCGCTTCGTCACCCTCGAGCGGAACCCGGCGCACGCACGCTCGCGGCTCGTCGTCTTGACGCGCCAGGGGGCGGAGCTCGTGGAACGGCTCGATCACATCGACGCGCGCGTGCTCGGCGCGGTCTCGCGCGGGATTTCTCCCCGCGCGCTCGACGCGACGGCCACCACGCTCCGCGCGCTGCGTTCTGGTTTCGAGAACGAAGCGCGCTGGCGCGCGGCGGCCGAGACGTCGACCTAACTACTCACCAGCCGCGGTGACCACCACGCGCGCCGCCGCCGCCGCCACCACCGCCGTTGCGGTTCTGGCGCTCTTCGGCCTCGTTCACGCGGAGGGGACGGCCGTCGACGACCGCGCCGTTCATCTTGCTGATGACCTTCTGGGCGGCCGCGTCGGAGCCCATGGTCACGAAGGCGAAGCCGCGCGAGCGACCCGTCTCACGATCCATGACGACTTGAACGTCGCTGACTTCGTCCACCTCGGCGAATGCCGTGCGGAGCGCGTCGGCGTCCGTGTTGAACGAAAGATTCCCGACATAAACACGTTGACCCATGACTATTTCTCGATTTTCTTACGGCGCTACTGCGTTTTTCGGATCGACGAGCCGCTGCGTGCGATCGAGGCACGAGCGATTTCGCTCGCGCCTTCATCCAGGGTCCCGAAGCTTGCAACGCGCCGCGAAATGCCGAGAAGGCCCACGCGCCTGACGATGACGACTTGAAGACGTCCAGCTGACCCGGCGCACCTTAGTTCATTTCGGGAGAAAAGCGAGGCGCATGGGTACGAAAGGCGCGAGAGGCAGCACGGAACCTCGCGAAGCGAATCCGTTTTCGACGCGCGACGCGCGCGAGATGCGCGACCCCGCAAGGCGCGCCGTCACGTGACGCGGCTCCAGGCGCCGCGATGCACCCCACGGCGTGGGGCGCTCGTGGCACGTCGCGTGCTCCTCGTCACGAGGTGAAGCGCGCGGCCCTCACCTCCACGTGGGGCGCGCGGCGCGTGCACCGAAAGGAACGGCCGAGATGGACTCCAAGAGCGTAGGGATCCGCAACATTGGCGATCTGCGAGCTCAAGCTCGCGAGAAGCTGGCCGACGGCGCCATCACCGCGAACTACGGCGGCGACGTGACGCACGCCATCGAGCTCTTGAACGACGCGCTCGCGAGCGAGCTCGTGTGCGTCCTTCGCTACAAGTTCCACTACGCCACCGCCGTGGGCATCGACAGCGAGTCGGTGAAGAACGAGTTCTTGAAGCACGTGGTCGAGGAGCAGGCGCACGCCGACCTCCTCACGTCGCGCATCAACCAGCTCGGCGGCAAGCCCAACCTGAACCCGGCGACGCTGGCCTCGCGCAGCGCCACCGAGTACCGCGAGGGGAAGAACCTCGTCGACATGATCCGCGAGAACCTCGTGGCCGAGCGCATCGCCGTCGAGGTCTACCGCGACCTCGTGCGGTACTTCGGCGACAAAGACCCGACGACGAAGCGGATGCTCGAGTCGATCCTCGCTCAAGAAGAGGAGCACGCGAACGACATGCACGACCTCCTCGTGACGCACGAAGGGCGCATGTCGCAGAAGTAGAAACGTCAGGCTTGCGCACCCATCTTCGCGAGGCGAAGGTAGGCGTGCGCATGGCCAAGGTCCTCTACGCCGTCGTCTCCTACGCGCTCATGCTCGCGTCGCTCCTCTGGTCGGTGCTCTTTCTCGCCGACCTGGGCGGCGTGAGGACGATCGACTCGGGAGCCGCGCCGCCGTGGGGGCAGGCGCTGGCGCTGGACCTCGCGCTTCTCCTCTTCTTCGGGGTGCAGCACAGCGTCATGGCGCGACCGGGCTTCAAGCGCGTGTGGACCCGCTTCGTCCCCTCTTCGATCGAGCGCGCTACGTACGTGCTCGCTTCGGCGCTCGCGCTCCTCCTCCTCCTCGCGATCTGGGAGCCGATGCCCGCCGTGGTGTGGGAAGCCCGTGATCCTGCGGTGCGCGCGCTGCTCTTCGCGCTCTACGGCGTGGGGTGGGGCGTGGTGCTGCTCTCGACCTTCCTCATCGATCACTTTCACCTCTTCGGCCTCAAGCAGGCCTGGCGCGCGCTTCGCCAAGAGGCCGCGGCCGATCCTTCGTTCCGAACGGTGCTCCTCTACCGTCTCGTGCGTCACCCGATCATGCTCGGCTTCTTGATCGCCTTCTGGGCGACCCCGAAGATGACCGTCGGGCACCTGGTCCTCACGCTCGCGTGGACGGCGTACATCCTCGTCGGCGTGCACCTCGAAGAGCGCGACCTTCGCGCCGCGCTGGGGGCGACCTACGAGCGCTACCGCGAAGAGGTGCCGATGCTCCTCCCCGTGCCGCGCCGCCGTCGCTGAGCTCTGCGCGCGCGCGACCGCCGAGCCGCGGCGGCGCTCGACGTGGGGTGTCGAGCACGTGTGCCTACGGCGTGTTCCCACGCCAACGAAGTGGGGGGGATGTAATATGCCTTGACAGGCATATGCGTCGTGGTTCATATAATGCGCATGCTCGCGACGTTCACCGCACTGGCCGAGCCGAATCGTCTCCGCATCGTCGAGCTGCTCCGCGCGGGGGCTCGCCCGGTGGGGGAGATCGGCGAGCGCCTTCACCTCCAGCAACCGCAGGTGTCGAAGCACCTTCGCGTGCTCCGTGAAGCGGGGCTCGTGGAGGTCGAGGTCCGCGCCCAACAGCGGCTCTACGAGCTGCGCGCCGAGCCGCTTCAAGAGCTCAACGTGTGGCTCGAGCGCTTCCGCGACATCTGGGACGCGCGCCTCGATCGCCTCGACGACTACCTCGAGCACATGAAGAAGACGCGCGCTCGCACGAAGAAGTGATTGGGGCGCGCTCACGCCGCCCGCTCGAGAGATCCACATCCAGAAGGGAGATGCACATGAACGTCGAGATGGCACCGAAGGCGAAGAACCGCGCGACCGTGGAGATCGTCTCCGACACCGAGATCCTCATCACGCGGAGCTTCAACGCGCCGCGCGACCTCGTCTTCGAGGCGATGACCCAGGTCGAGCACGTCCGTCACTGGTACGGCTGCTCGATCATGAAGGTCACCACGTGCGAGATCGATCTCCGGGTCGGCGGCGCGTGGCGCTACGTGCTCCAAATGCCCGACGGCGTGGAGCACGGGTTTCACGGCGTCTACCGCGAGATCGTCCCCCCTGCGCGACTCGTGACGACCGAGAACTACGAGCCCATCGGCCCCGGGCACGAGATGCTCGCCACGGTGACGCTCGAGGAGAAGAGCGGCGGGCGCACGGTCTTCCGCAACCGACTCACGTACGCGTCGAAGGCCGATCGCGACGGGCACCTCGGCTCGGGGATGGAGACGGGGCTCCAAGAGTCGCTCGATCGCCTCGAAGAGCGCGCGGCGAAGCTCGCCCGCTGAGCGTCGCGCGGCGCGAGGGTCCACCGAGGGATGGGCTATAGTCCGTGGTCTCGCGTGGACTCGTACGCCGTCGTCTACCTGGGCCTCTTTCTCCTCGCGCCGCTGTTCGAGTGGATCGAGCGCGGCACCCCACGGACGCGCGCCGCCGTCCGCGTTGACCTTGCGTACTGGCTCGTGACGCCGCTCTTCACCGGGACGCTGTCACGCCTGCTCACCCTCGGGCTCGTCGCTGTCGTGGCGCGCGCCGCCGGCCACGGCGCCGACGGGCCCGGGTTTCTCGCGCGCGTCCAAGGGGCGATGCCCTTCGCGCGCTTGCCCTTCTTCGCCGCGCTCGCGGTCGGCCTCGTGATCGCCGACGGCTTCGGCTACGCGAGCCATCGCCTCCGCCACACGAAGGGCTTGTGGCGCGCGCACGCCGTGCACCACGGCGCCGAAGAGCTCACGTCGCTCGCCGCCGCGCGCCTCCATCCTCTCGACGAGACGCTCGACGCCATGCTCATCGGCGTGCCGATCTTGCTCCTCGGCTTTCCCCTCGCCGTCTACGCCGCCCTCGGACCGATCTTTCTCCTCCACACGCTGCTCCTCCACGCGCGCGTCTCGTGGAGCTTCGGCCCGCTCGGCTACGTCTTCGCCTCGCCGCGCTTTCACCGGCGCCACCACGCGCGCGAGCTCGCGCCCAAGAACTTCGCCGGCGTGTTCGCCTTCTACGATCTTCTCTTCGGCACCTTCGAGATGCCCGCGGGGGATCCTGGCCCCACCGGCATCGTGGAGCGCGACGTCCCCGAGTCGCTCCTCGGACAGCTCGCCTATCCCTTCCGGCGCCTGGCGCTCCTCTTCACGTGATCCACGTCGACGAGCAGAAGTTCCAGTGGTTGTACTCTGCAACCGCCTTCACCGGGCTCCTCCTGGCGATCTTTCTCCCCTCTTCGGCGCGCCTCGTGCCCGCGGTCTCGCGAAGGAGCTACGCGGTCCTTCAGCTCGCGACGCTCCTCGGCGCCATCGTGGGGGCGAAGCTCGCGTTCTTGGCCGGTGACCTCGCGTGGCCGTTCGCCACCGTGACCCTCGACGAGGTCGTCTTCTCCGGCCGCTCCATCACCGGCGGCCTCTTGGGCGGCTTTCTCGCCGCCGAGCTCGCGAAGATCCCGCTCCGCTACCGCGAGCTCCCCAACGACTGGTTCGCCGCCAAGCTCCCGCTCTCCATCGCCGTCGGTCGCGTGGGCTGCGTGCTCGCCGGGTGCTGTCGCGGCGTCCCCGGCGACTACCCGCTCGCCTTCGTCTACTCCGACGGCATTCCCCGCTTCCCCGCGCAGCTCGCCGAGCTCGTCTTCCAGCTCGTGGCCTTCGGCGCAGGGCTCGCGATCTTCCGCGCCGGCGCGCTGCGCGGCAGGCTCTTCGCGCTCTACATGATGGTGTACGGCGCCTTCCGCTTCGTGATCGAAGGGCTCCGCGAGACACGGAAGCTCCCCTCCGGGCTCTCGGTCTACCAGCTCTTCGCCGTGGCCCTCCTCGTCGCCGGGGCGCTGTCGTTCGCGTGGTACTCTCGCGCGCCGAAGGGCGCAGACGAGCGCGCGCCGGCGTGACACGCGATGAACCAGAACTTCCCCCCGCAAGCGCCGCCGCCTCCGCAGAAGAAGCCGATGCCGTGGTGGGTCATCCTCCTCCTGGTGCTCGGCGGACTCGTCGTGGTCGCGGTGGTCGGCGTCATCGTGGTGCTCGGTCTCATCGCCTTCGCCTGCAGCAGGCACTGACATGATCGCCCGCGTCATCAAGGAGTCGTGGCACAAGGACCTCGTGGCCCACCCCGAGACGCACGCGTGGGTCTTGAGCCTGTACCGCGCCGGGGAGCATCACCCCGAGACGGTGGACGACTACTTCCCCACCTGGGCCGCCGACTCCCAGGCGCTCCGCGCCGACATGGAGCGCCACGCCAAAGACGAGATGCGCCACGTGAAGATGTACGACCGCGCCATCTCGCGCCTCGGCGTGGCCCGCACCGAGTTCGACGGGCTCGACGTCTTCAACGTGGCCATTCGTCACGAGACCGGGGTCGACTTCCGCGTCGCCGCCGCCGCAGGGGGAGACGCGCGCCGGGAGAAGCTCGCGCATTTTCTCGCCCACGCGCATTTTCTCGAGCGACGCATCGCCCACTCGCTCGAGATGCACCTCGAGGCGTGCGAGCGCGCGGGGCGCAGCGACGTCGCGCGCGTCGTCGCCACGGTGCTCGCCGACGAGTTCCGTCACGCCGCCTACACGCGCGCGGCGGTGGGCGATCTCTTGCCGAGCGCGCGCGCGAAGCTCGTCCTCGAGGCGCATCGACGCGGTGAGGCGCGCGCCAACCTGAGCTTCTCGGCCCGCCAGGTGCGGAGCTTTCTCGCCTCGTTCTCGCGCCACGCGAGCGTGCCGCACGCGCTCGTGTACCGCGTCTCGGCCACGATCATGGAGACCGCCCGTCATGCACTCTCCTGAAGCCGCCCCTCGGCGTCGCCTCGGTCTCTTCGCACCGCCGAGGACCCCGCTCGACGTGGCCCGCGAGGCCGCGCGGGCGATGGACGAAGCGGCGGCGCGGGCGCGCTTCGACGTGCCCGTCCTTGGCCCCTTGGCCACGCGCGCGCTGAAGACCACGGTGAGCCTCTGCCCCACGTGCCTCGGCCACGTGCCGGCGTTCGTCTTCGAGCGCGGCGGCCGCGTCTTCCTCGCCAAAGAGTGCAATGTGCACGGAAAGAGCGAGGCCATCCTGGAGAACGACGCCCGCTTCTACTTCCTCTCCAACAAGGACAAGACCGGCAACGTCTTCGCGCGCGATCGGATCTTCGACATTCCCACCTTCCCCGGCGCCGAAGGCTGCTGCGAGGGGGGCGCGTGCGACACGGGGACGGATCAAGACGCCAACAAGACGTGCACGATCCTCGTCGAGGTCACCGACGCGTGCAACCTCGCGTGCCCCGTCTGCTACAGCGACGCGAAGGGGGATCGGAAGCTCCCGTTCGAATCCTTCTGCGGGTACCTGGAAGCGCTCGTCGCCAAGAAGGGGGGCCTCGACTCGGTGCAGCTCACCGGCGGCGAGGCGATGCTCCACCCCGAGTTCTGGCAGATGCTCGATTTCGTCGCCGCGCATCCGAAGATCAAGAAGGTGTACTTGCCGACGAACGGCATCCTCCTGGCGAAGGGGGACGCGGTGGCGCGGCTCGCACGTCACGCGGCGAAGGTCATGGTGCTCCTTCAGTTCGACGGGCTGACCGATCGCACCGACGAGCGCCTCCGCGCCGCCACCCCTTCACGCGTGCGCCGCGAGGTGATCGCCAAGCTCGCCGAGCACGGCGTCTTCCTACAGCTCACGATGACCCTGGCCCAAGGGGTGAACGACGACGAGGTCGGCGACGTGATCGATCTCGCGCTCCGCCACGACCATGTGAAGGTCGTCGCCCTCCAACCGGCGACGTACTCGGGGCGCTACGACCTCGAGCCGAGCCCGCTCGAGCGCCTCACCCTGAGCGACGTGGTGAAGGCGGTGGTTCGTCAGACGAGCACGCGCGCGCGCGAGTCGGACTTCGTCCCCATTCCTTGCAGCCACCCCAACTGCGGCTGGATCACCCTCTATTTGCGGCGGTTCGGCGTGGTGAAGAACGTGGTGCGCTACGTCGACCTCCCCAAGGTGATGGACAACGTCGCCTACCGCACGCTCCTCTCGACCGAGGAGCTCAAGGACGCGGTCGGCACCTCCGGCGGCGGCGCGGTGAAGCGCGCGATCGGTCGCTTGGCCAGGGGGCTCGTGCGGAGCCAAGACATGTTCACCGTGGCGATCAAGCCGTTCATGGATCGCCACTCGTACGATCAAGATCGCGTCGACAACTGCTGCCATCACCTGATGGACACGAAGGGGAACCCCCGCTCCTTCTGCGAGTACAACGCCATCTTGCGAACGAACGACGCCTGGGCGGAGCTGCCGCCGATCTGAGCGCGCGATCAGAAGGTGTCGGTCGAGAAGCGGAACGCCAGCACGTGCGCTTGGGCCGAGGTCGGGTTCACGAAGATCGCGCCGTCTTGCCCGCTTGATTTGCGATGCACGTCGTGGGCGCCGGTCATGTCGTACGGCGTGGCGAAGATCGAGATCTGATCGGCGCCGGCGAGCGCCGCTTCGACTTTGCTCTCGAGCGCCGAGGGGGTCGCGGTGGGAAAATCCTGGCTGTGGAGCCCGAGGGCCGAGGGATAGTCGAGGCTCACGCTCTTGTGCCAGCCTTCGCTCCACGCGCCGTCCGGGAGCGCGATGTCTTTCTGCGCCACGTAGGTGTCGGTGTTGACGGCCACGTCGTAGACGACGCCGCTCATCTGCACTTGAAGGTGCACGTGGCCCGAGTCGGCGCGGCACGCGTGCGATCCGTTCGTCGGCACGACGGCGACGAGGTGCCCGTCCATGCGCCCGTACGCACCTGTGAGCGCGGTGCCGACGAAGCTCGTCGTGCAGGCGGCGTGCGCCGTGCCGCTGTCCTTGCCCGAGGTCCCGCCGTCCCCGCTCGAGCCACCGCCGTCGCGCGTGCTCGACCCGCCGGCGTCGTCGCCGGTGGCGCTCGCGTCGTCCCCCGAGCTCCCCGAGCCGCCGTCGCCGTTCGCGCCGCTGCCAATCGGATCGGTCGCTGCCCCCGAGCACGCGGCCACGGCCACGAGGAACGCCGCGCCGAACACGCGGAGGGGGGTGCGCCAGCGAGCGCTCACGAACACCGACGAGAACCACCACGACGTCATGAAGTGCTTCGGCTTAGCGGGCGCCCGGCACGAAGCAAGCGCGTCGAGCGTCGCGAGCACGTCTCGGGACTTCGCGCCCCGTGCGTGCGCGCGCGAAGCGATCGATCGGCGCACGCAGCGGCTCGCTCGCAGGGCACATCGCCGCGGTCGCGCGCCGACTCGCTCTCGGTTCACGTCGCGTCGACGGCCCCGCCGAGCTCGTCGATGGCGGCTTCGGCGTCGCCTCCTTGGCGCACGAGTCGCTCGGCAACCCGCGCGAGATCGCCCAACGTGAGGGCGCCGAGCACCGAAGCTTCTCCGGCGAGCGCGTGGAGCTCCATCGCCGCGAGCTCTCGATCCCCGGCGGCGCACGCCGCGCGGATCTTCGTCATCCGTTCGCGCGCCAGAAGACGGAATCGAGGCAAGAAGCGCTCGAGCAGATCTTCGATCACGTCCGTTCCACGAGCGACGCCACCTTGGTGAGGAGCGCGAGCACGCCGTCGCGCTTGGTCACGTAGCCGTTCACCCCGGCCTCGCTCGCGCGCTCCGCCAAGGCCTTCTCGTCGATGTCCGAGAAGAGGACGATTGGCACGTTCATGCTTCGCACGTTGCGGAGCACCTGCGCCACGTCGTCTCCGAACATCTCGGGCATCTGCACGTCGAGCACGACGAGATCGGGTGGAGCGCTGGCGAGCGCCGTCTCGAGCTCGGCGAGATTGGAGGCGGCGCGCACCGCGTAACCGTTGGCCTCGAACACGGCCTTCGTGGTGTCGAGGACGATGCTGCTGTCGTCCATCAACAAGATCGTCCGCGGTCTTGCTTCGCTCATGTGGCCCCCCTTGCCGCAATTTTGTCGAGTGTCTCGAACAGATCCCGCAGGACGATTGGCTTGTCGAGGAACAGGTCCGCCCCGGCCGCCATCGTGATGTCTCGCACCTCGGCACCGCCCACGCTGATCGCCACGACGGGAAGCTCGCGGAGCCGCGGATCGCTTCGAATTCGCGCGATGAGCTCCGCGCCCGTCTGCGACGGAAGGTAGTGATCGATGATCGCCATGTCGTAGTTGTCCTTCTCCAAGAGCTGCCACGCGGCGTCGGCGGTCTCGGCGAGCTCGACCGAGACGGCGCGTCGCCGCGTCGTGCTGTATTTCTGGACGCCGTAGGCGAAGAGGTCGCGAATGAACGCGTTGTCCTCCACCACCAGGCAGCGGTACGGCTTCACCGCGGCGACGTCCGATCCGGCGGCGAGATCCTTCAAGCGATCGCGCGCCTCGGCCGAGGCCGACACGATCTCGCACGTGATCGACGGCGGCCTTCCGTGCCCGTCGGGAGGATGCTGCGCCGTCACGCGGCACGTGACGCGAAAGGGCTCCACGAGCTTGGGGAAGGAGAGAAGGACCTCGAGCTCGGCGCCGACCTCCACGTGCACCGGGCACGCGAGCTTGAGCTGCGTCCGCGACACCTCGGCGGTGTGACTCACGACCGTTCGGCCTTGGACCGTGATCTCGCATCGCAGGAGCAGGCGCTCCGTGACGTCGCTTCCCATTTCGTACTCCGCACGGACTCGGCACGCGAGGCCGCGCGCGGCGCGCGTGCGACGTGGCGTGTGTGTCGCTCACGCGACCGGTCGCGCGACGGACCCCGTGGTGTGACGCTAGCACTGCGCGCCGCGGCGCGCGCTCGACCCGCGCGTTTTGTCCCACGCTTGAGGTTCGCAAGTCGGGCGTTCGCACGAAGCTGTGTGCACGTCGGCGACCCAGCTCATTCGGAGCGCACCCTGGATTTCATCACCGACTTGCTGTTGGATTCATGGAGTCGGAGGGGACGCACGTCATTGCGACCTCGCGCGCTGTTCGCTGCGCGCGCACCACCGATCGGTCGCAAAGGGGGACAAGAGAAGATGGTCATTGAACCGCTGAGCACTGCGGACGATACGGCCCATTTCGAGTTGAGCTTCTCACCGAACGTGAGCCTCGTCTCCACGGTGCGACGTTTCGTGGGCGAGTTCTACGCGCAGATCCTGCTCGACGGCGACGCGACTTCGCAGCTCGCGATCGCCACGCACGAGCTGCTCGACAACGCGGTGCTGTACTCGCGCGACGGCAACACCACGATCCGCATCGGCGTGTTGAAGCAAGACAAGTCCATTCGCGTGACAATCCAGACGAGGAATCGAGCCTCCACCGACAACATCGCCGTCGTGCGGAAGAACCTCGACGTCATCGCCTCGGCAGCAGACCCGAATCAGCTCTATCAGGAGCTGATGCGCGAGACCGCGAAGCGCCTCGACGGCTCGGGTCTCGGCTTGGCGCGCGTGCGCGCCGAATCCGAGATGTCCTTGTCGTACGAGATTCGCGACGACGTCGTGCACCTCAAAGCCATCGCCAACTTTCCGAGCCGGAGCGCATCATGAACCAGGCCACCGAGAACTTGCTTCACAGCCTGGACAGCGCCGAGCTTCGCGCCCGCGCCTTCGCCGAGGGGAACGCCCTCCGCGTGACCTTCGCCGGGTGCGCCGATTCGCGGGTGATGGCGGATTTGAACGAGCTGCTGACGCGCGTGCACGACGACGCCTCCGGACGAAAAGCGCCCGAGGTCGTCGTCGACTTCCGCGAGCTCGAGTTCATGAACTCGTCGTGCTTCAAAGCCTTCGTCTCGTGGATTGCCCGCGTGCAGGAGCTCGAAGAGAGTGCGCAGTACCGCATTCGCTTCTTGTCGGATGAGGCCAAGCATTGGCAACGCCGCAGCCTCGGCGCGCTGAGCTGCTTCGCCGTCGACCTCATTCGCATCGAATCTTGAGCCTTGGCGGCAGCATTCGTTCTCCCACCCGAGGTCCTCGCGCGTTTTCGCGCCGTAGGCTTCGAGCGCCTCGAGCGCATCGACGCCGCGTGGCGTGAGCTCACGCAAGGCGAGCTCGCTCCCAAGGTAGAGGACACCCTCTACCGCGAGCTCCACACGCTCAAGGGGGACGCCCGCGTGGTCGGCTACGCCGAGGTCGGCCTCTTGTGCCAGCGCCTCGAGGATCTCCTCGCTGCCGCGCGCGACCGAAGGTACCGCGTGCACGAGGACGTCGACATCGTCGTCACCATGGCGGTGCAGTTCATCGGCATGCTCATTCGGCGTAAGCCGGGCGGCGCGCCGAGCGGGATCGATCTCGACGGCTTCCTCGAGCAGCTCGAGTCGGTCCTCAGCGAGTGGCTCCGCCGATCGTCGGGGCTCCCCGCCGAAGCCCCCCACGAGCTCGCCGCGCTGCGCCTGCCGGCGATCGTGCACGCGCTCCCCGGCGCGAGGCAGCAGCTCTCGGCGCTGGCCACCACGCTCTATCTCGAGCACCTCCACGCCGCGGGCTCCTACCGCTCGCGCCTCCGCGACGTGTGGCGGGGGCTCTTGCGCGTGGTGACGGACCTCGGCGCCGTTCCCGTCGAGCCGTTCGTGCAACGGCACGTCGCTTCGGCGGTCGAGCTCGCGAAGGAGCTCGGCAAAGAGATCACGATCAAGACCGACCTCGACGGGGTGCGCATTCAAGAAGAGCTCGTCGACACGCTGAACGTGGCGGTGCTCCACCTCCTCCGCAACGCCGTGGATCACGGCGTGGAGGCGCCGGCGTCCCGCGGAGGCAAGCCGCGCGTCGCCTCCATCCGTGTGACCACGCGCCTCCGGAACGGCGACGTGGAGCTCATCGTCGAGGACGACGGCGCGGGGATCGATCGCGCCTCGGTCCGCGCGCGCGCCATCGAGAAGAAGCTCCTCGCCGAAGAGGCGACCCCGACCGACGCGGAGCTCGTCGAGCTCGTGTTTCACCCGCATTTTTCCACGCGGAAGGAAGTGACCGATGTCTCGGGGCGCGGCGTCGGCCTCGACGCGGTTCGTGCCGCGCTGGCGCGCATCTCGGGGACGATCACCGTGGAGTCGCCGCCAGGGAAGGGGACGCGCTTTCGTGCGCACCTCCCGCGCGCGCTCGACCTCGTCGAGGTCCACGCCTTCCGCGCGGCGCGTGCCCCTGTGCTCGTGTGCGTCGACGCGTCGTGGACGGTCACCGTCGTCGACCAAGCCGACCAAGAAGCCCCGTGCGCCACCGCTCTCCTCGGGCTGCCCGATCTCCCCGACGAGCTCGCGCCGCGCGGTGCTCTCTCCCTCGCCCTCGAGCGCAAGGGATCGCGGCTCGTCGTGCGCGCCGGCGGCGAACCGCGTCGCCGTGTGGCGCTTCGCGTGTGCCCCATGCCGGCCACCGAGCGCGTCGAGATTGCCGACGTCGACGGTGAGGACGCGCTCTTCGTGCGTCCGGACTTGCTCGGGGGGGCGCGATGATCGAACGACGCGCCATCGTGGTGACCGGCGTCGTCCAGGGCGTCGGCTTTCGCCCGTTCGTCTTCGCCAACGCGACGCGCCTCGGTCTCGTGGGGTTCGTCCGCAATCAGCCGAGCGGCGTGGTCATCGAGGTCGAAGGCGGCGCGCCCGCGCTCGACGAGCTGGTTCGTCAAATCCGCGTGGCCCCGCCTCCGCTCGCCCGGGTGGAGACGGTCTCCGCCGCGCCCGTGCCGCTCCGCGGGGAGGCGCTCTTCTCCATCGCCACGAGCGAGGACGCGGCCAGCGAGAGCTTCGTCATCGGCGCCGACACCGCGACGTGCGCCGATTGCGTGCGCGAGCTCTTGGACCCTGCCGACAGGCGCTACCGCTACCCGCTCCTCAATTGCACGAACTGCGGGCCGCGCCTCACGCTCGTGACCGGCGCCCCCTACGATCGTGAGCGCACGACGATGGCCGCGTACCCGCTGTGTGCGGCGTGCAAGGCCGAGTACGACGATCCGCGCGACCGCCGTTTCCACGCCCAGCCGGTGGCGTGCCCGGCGTGCGGACCGCGCCTTCGCGCGCTCGACGCGAGCGGCGGGGAAATCGACGGCGACCCGATCGACCGCGCCCTCCAGGCGATCGAGCGAGGCGAGATCGTCGCTGTCAAAGGCATCGGCGGCTACCACCTCGCCTGCGACGCCGAGAGCGAGCGCGCCGTCGCGGAGCTCCGCCGTCGGAAACGACGCGACGCCAAGCCCTTCGCCGTCATGGGGCGGGATCTCGAGGCGCTCGCGCGCTTGGGCGTGATCGGCGAAGCCGAGGAGCGCGCGCTCCTCTCCTCGCAGCGCCCCGTCGTGCTCGTGGCGCGGCGGGAAGCGGCGCCTGTCGCGGCGTCGGTCGCGCCGGGGATGAGCACGCTCGGGCTGATGCTCCCGTACACGCCCGTGCACCACCTGCTCTTCGCTTCGCTGGGCCAGAGGATCCTCGTGATGACGAGCGCGAACCTCACCGACGAGCCCATCGCCTTCGACGACGACGACGCCCGCGCGCGCCTGGGAAAAATCGCCGATTTGTTCCTCGTCCACGAACGACGCATCGCTACGGCCTGCGACGACTCGGTGGTGCGCGTGCTCGACGGACGCCCCACGCCGCTTCGCCGTGCGCGCGGGTACGCGCCCGAGCCGATCGATCTCGGCGGCGAGCTCGCGCTCCCGACCTTGGCCGTGGGCGGGCACCTCAAGTCCACCTTCGCTCTCGGTGCTTCGCGTCGCGCGTGGGTGAGCCACCACTTGGGCGATCTCGACGACTACGCGGCCTACGAGGCGTACGTGGCCGCCATCCTGCACTACCAAGATCTCTTTCGCGTGAGCCCCGCCCGGCTCGTCCACGATCTTCATCCCGACTACGCCTCCACGCGTTACGCGCTCGAGCGCGCCGCGCGATCGGGCCTCGAGACTCTGGCCGTGCAGCACCACCACGCCCACGTCGCCGCGGCGCTGGCCGAGCACCGGCTCGCGCGGGCGATCGGCGTCGCCTTCGACGGCACCGGCTTCGGCACCGACGGAGCGATCTGGGGCGGGGAGATCTTCGTCGGCGATCGGCTTCACCTCCGCCGCGCTGCGCATCTCGCGTACGTGCGCGCGCCGGGGGGCGACGCCGCGATTCGCGAGCCGTGGCGCATGGCGCTCGCGCACCTCACCCACGCCGGCGAGGTCTCGGCGCCGCTCGCGGCGCGTGTCGGCGCTCGCGCGATCGAGACGGTGCGCCTCGTCCTCGAGCGCGGCATCAACGCCCCCTTCACGTCGAGCATGGGGCGGCTCTTCGACGCCGTCGCGTGCCTCGTCCTCGGCCACGATCGCGCGGCTTTCGAAGGTGAAGCGGCGATGCGCCTCGAAGCGCTCGCCGCCGCCGCGCCGCGCGAGGCTCGCGCCTACCCCTTCGACGTGACGGTCGACGCCGCGGGGGCGATGCTCCTCGATCCGCGCCCGCTCCTGCACGCGGTCGTCCGCGACCTCGGCGCTCGTCGCGCGCCCGAGGTCGTGGCCAAGCGCTTTCACGCCACGGTGGCGGAGATGGTGGCGCACGTCGCGAAAGAGCTCCGCACGGCGACCGGAATCGCCGACGTCGTCTTGACCGGCGGCTGCTTCGTGAACGCCGTGCTCACCTCGCTCACCGCTTCGCGCCTCCGCGAAGCCGGGCTCACGCCGCGCGTGTCGCGCCTCGTCCCTCCCAACGACGGCGGCATCTCCTTCGGTCAGCTCGCCGTCGCTGCCGCCCACGACGCCGCTCACCGCAACGTGGAGGTGGCCTGATGTGCCTCGGGATCCCGGGAAAAATCGTGGAAATCGACACGACCGACGTCGTGCGCATGGGGCGCGTGGCCTTCGGCGGCATCGTGAAGCAGGTCTGCCTCGAGCACGTGGCCGACGCCGTGGTGGGGGACTACGTGCTCGTGCACGTCGGGTTCGCCCTCTCGCGCATCTCGGAAGAAGAAGCGAAGCGGGTCTTCGCTTTGCTCGAGGAGCTCGCCCAGCTCGACGAGATCGAGGTGCCTTCGCCATGACGAAGCTCCCGTTCATCGACGAGTACCGCGACGGCGACGCCGCGCGCACCCTCGCTTCCGCCATCCGCCGCGAGGCCTCGCGCCCGTGGGTGGTGATGGAAGTGTGCGGCGGGCAGACGCACTCGATCGTGCGCTACGGCCTCGACGAGCTCCTCGGCGACTCGGTCGAGCTCGTGCACGGCCCTGGGTGCCCGGTGTGCGTCACCCCGCTCGAGACCATCGACCGCGCGCATGCCATCGCCTCTTCGCCCGACGTCGTCTTCTGCTCCTTCGGCGACATGCTCCGCGTCCCGGGATCACGTGGGGATCTCTTGTCGCTCAAGTCTCGGGGGGCCGACGTGCGCGTCGTCTACTCGCCGCTCGACGCCGTGAACCTCGCCGTGCGCCATCCGGAGAAGCGCGTCGTCTTCTTCGCCATCGGCTTCGAGACCACCGCTCCGGCGAACGCCATGGCGGTGTGGCTCGCGAAGAAGCGCGGGCTCACGAACTTCAGCGTGCTCGTCTCCCACGTGCTCGTGCCGCCGGCGATTGCGTGGATCCTGCAAGCACCCGACAACCGCGTGCAGGCCTTCCTCGGCCCCGGCCACGTGTGCACGGTCATGGGCACGTCGGAGTACGTCCCCCTCGCGCGGCGCTTCGGCGTCCCCATCGTGGTCTCGGGGTTCGAGCCGGTGGACTTGCTCGAGGGGGTGCTCCGCTGCGTCCGCCAGCTCGAATCGGGGCGCGCCGAGGTGGAGAACCAATACGCCCGCGCCGTGCGCGACGAAGGGAACACCGCCTCGCAGGCCCTCACCAGCGAGGTCTTCGAGGTGTGCGACCGCAAGTGGCGCGGCGTCGGTTCGATCCCCAAGAGCGGCTACCGCCTCGCCTACGAGTTTCGCGCCTTCGACGCCGAGCGGATCTTCGAGACCCAAGGGATCGAGGCCCACGAATCCCCGCTCTGCATCGCCGGGGAAATCTTGCGCGGACAAAAGCGCCCGCGCGACTGCTCGGCCTTCGGCAAAGAGTGCACGCCCGACACGCCGCTCGGCGCGACGATGGTCTCGAACGAAGGGGCGTGCGCGGCGTACCACGCCTACGCGCCAGTTCTGTCGCAGCTCCGGAGGCCGGCATGAAGCCCGAAGAAGCGCGCGCCTCCGTCCTGCGAAAGGTCGAAGAGAGCACGGCGGTGAAGCGCGCGTTCTTCGAGGCGCACGCCGATCTCGTGTCGTCGTGCGCCGAGCGCCTAGCGAAGGTGTTCGACGCCGGCGGCCGCCTCTTCGTCTTCGGCAACGGCGGGAGCGCGTGCGACGCGCAGCACGTCGCCGTCGAGTTCATGCACCCCATCTTCGAGAAGCGCCCACAGCTCCCGGCGATCGCGCTCGCCACCGACGCCGCGCTGCTCTCCGCCATCGGGAACGACCAAGACTTCGCGCTCGTCTTCGCTCACCAGCTCCGCGCCCTCGCCCGACGGGGAGACGCCGCGCTCGGGATCTCCACCAGCGGGCAATCGGCGAACGTGAACCGCGGCCTCGTAGCCGCGCGCGAGATGGGGCTCGTGACGGTGGGCATGAGCGGCAAGGACGGCGGCAAGATGCGCGGGCTCGTCGACTACTCCTTCCACGTCGAGAGCTACGCCATCCACCGCGTGCAGGAGACGCACGTCACCCTCCTCCACGTCCTGTGGGATCTCGTGCATTGCCACCGAGGCGAGGAGGACGTGCTCGGATGAACGACGCGACCAAAGGCTTCGGCGCGTGCCCGGTCCCCATCTCCGCCTACGAGCGGGTCGTGATGGGCCACGGGAGCGGTGGCCGTCTCTCCGCCGACTTGCTCGCGCGCGTCATCCTGCCGGCGCTCGGCGGAGGCGACGCCGCGCGCATGGAAGACCAAGCGGTGTGCCCCTTCGAAGGAGGGCAGCTCGCCTTCACCACCGACGCCTTCGTCGTTCGGCCGATCTTTTTTCCCGGCGGCGACATCGGTCGCTTGGCGGTGAACGGCACGGTGAACGATCTCGCCGTAGGGGGGGCGCGCGCCCAGTACCTCTCCGCCGCCTTGGTCCTCGAAGAGGGGCTCCTCGTCGAAGATCTCGCGCGCGTGCTCCGCTCCATGAAGGCCGCGTGCGACGAGGCCGGCGTGCGCCTCGTCACCGGCGACACCAAGGTCGTCGATCGCGGCAAGGGCGATCAGATCTACGTCACCACGAGCGGCGTGGGGGCGATGATGGACGGGCGACGTCGATCGATCGGCGACGCGCGCCCGGGAGATCTCGTCCTCGTCTCGGGGACGCTGGGCGATCACGGCGTGGCGGTGATGAGCGTGCGCGAAGGGATCGCCTTCGAGAGCGTGGTCCGAAGCGACACCGCTCCGCTCGTCGATCTCGTGAGCGGAGTCCTCGCCGCGTGCCCCGAGGTTCGCTGCATGCGCGACCCGACGCGCGGCGGCCTCGCCAGCACGACCCACGAGCTCGCCGTCGCGTCGAAGGTCGGCGTCGAGCTCGACGAGCCTTCGATCCCGCTGACCGACGAAGTGCGCGGCGCGTGCGAGCTCCTCGGCCTCGATCCCTTGTACGTGGCCAACGAAGGCAAGCTCGTGTGCGTCGTCCCCGAGGCTCACGCCCCCCGCGCGCTCGAGGCGATGCGCGCGCACCCGCTCGGGGCGCACGCCGCCGTCATCGGCCGCGTGGTCGACGCGCATCCGGGCGTCGTCGTCACCCGCACTCAGGTGGGGCGCACCCGCATTCTTCCGATGCTCGCCGGCGAGCAGCTCCCGAGAATTTGCTGACCGATCGAACGAGGAGGACACCATGACCGAACCGACGACGAGAGAGAAGGGGCGCGCGCCCGCGATTCCGGAGGTCGACGTCCTGTGGATCACCGCCGGCCTTTCGTGCGACGGGGATTCGGTCTCGGTCACTGCGGCGACGCAGCCGAGCATCGAGGACCTGGTCATGGGGATGATCCCTGGCCTCCCCAAGGTGAACTTGCACAACCCGGTGCTGGCCTACGCCACTGGCGAGGACTTCCTCGTTCCGTTCCGCGCGGCGGCGGAGGGGAAGGCGAAGAAGCCCTTCGTGCTCGTCGTCGAGGGATCGATCCCCAACGAGAAGATCAAGAGCGAGGGGTATTGGGCGGCCTTCGGCACCGATCCGGCGACCGGCCAGCCGATCCTCACCTGCGATTGGATCGACAAGCTCGCCAAGCACGCGTGGGCGGTCGTCGCCATCGGCACCTGCGCGACCTACGGCGGAATCCACGCGATGGCCGGCAACCCCACCGGCTGCATGGGGCTCGCCGACTACCTCGGGTGGGATTTCAAATCGACCGGCGGGCTCCCCATCGTGAACGTCCCCGGCTGCCCGGTGCAGCCCGACAACTTCATGGAGACGCTCCTCTACCTCCTCTATCAAGCGGCGGGGCTCTCCCCGATGATCCCGCTCGACGAAGCGCTCCGCCCCACGTGGCTCTTCGGCAACACGGTGCACGAGGGGTGCGACCGCGGCGGCTACTACGAGCAGGCGGACTTCGCCGCCGAGTACGGGTCGAAGAAGTGCATCGTGAAGCTCGGCTGCTGGGGGCCGGTCACGAACTGCAACGTCGCCAAGCGCGGCTGGATGAACGGCATCGGCGGGTGCCCCAACGTCGGCGGCATTTGCATCGGCTGCACGATGCCGGGCTTCCCCGACAAGTTCATGCCGTTCCACGAGGAGCCGCCGGGGGCGAAAATGTCGACCTCCGCCGTCCTCATGTACGGACGCACCGTGCGCGCCCTTCGCAACTTCACCCGCGCCTCCCTCGACAAAGAGCCTCGCTGGCGGAAGCCCGGCACGGAGCTCTTGAGCGGCGTCGAATCATCCAAGAAGGCCTGAGGGGGAACGTCATGAGCAACATCGTCGAGATGTCCTGGGATCCGGTCACGCGCATCGTGGGGAGCCTGGGGATCCACACCAAGATCGACTTCGGCACGCGCAAGGTCACCGAGTGCTTCAGCACGTCGTCGATCTTCCGCGGCTACAGCGTCTTCATGAAGGGGAAGGATCCGCGCGACGCCCACTTCATCACCAGCCGCATCTGCGGCATCTGCGGTGACAACCACGCCACCTGCGCGCAGTACGCGCAGAACATGGCCTTCGGCGTGAAGCCGCCGCACATCGCCGAGTGGATCGTGAACCTCGGCGAAGCGGCCGAGTACATGTTCGACCACAACTTGTTCCAGGACAATTTGGTCGGCGTCGACTTCTGCGAGCAGATGGTCAAGGAGACGAACCCCGGCGTCCTCGACAAGGCCGAGAGCACCGAGGCGCCGAACGCGGGGATCCACGGCTTCCGGACGATCGCCGACATCATGCGCGCGCTGAACCCGTTCACCGGCGCGTTCTACCGCGAGGCGCTCCACATGAGTCGCGTCTCGCGCGAGATGTTCTGCTTGATGGAAGGGCGCCACGTGCACCCCTCGACCATCTACCCCGGCGGCGTAGGGACGGTGCCGACGGTGCAGCTCTTCACCGACTACCTCGTGCGCCTCATGAAGTACGTCGAGTTCATGAAGAAGGTCGTGCCGCTCCACGACGACCTCTTCGACTTCTTCCTCGAGGCGCTCCCCGGCTACGACCAAGTGGGCAAGCGCCGCACGCTCCTCGGCTGCTGGGGGAGCTTCCAAAACCCCGACAGCTGCGACTTCCGCTACGAGACCATGTCCAAGTGGGGGCGCGACATGTACGTCACGCCCGGCATCATCGTCGACGGCAAGCTGCTCACGACCGATCTCGTGGAGATCAACCTCGGCATTCGCATCTTGCTGGGGAGCTCGTTCTACGACGACTGGCAAGAAGGTCCGGTCTTCGTCGACAAGGATCCTCTGGGGAACCCGGTCGACAAGCGTCACCCGTGGAACCAGACCACCGCGCCGCGCCCGCAGAAGCGCGACTTCGGTGGAAAGTACACGTGGGTGATGTCGCCGCGCTGGTTCGACAAAGCGAGCGGCGACCACCTCGCGCTCGACACCGGCGGCGGTCCGCTCGCGCGCCTTTGGACGACGGCGCTCGCCGGCCTCGTGGACATGGACGGCTACGTGAAGGCCACGGGGAAGAGCGTGAAGATCCACCTCCCGAAGACCGCGCTCCTCTCCGCCGTCGACTTCGAGTGGAAGATCCCCGCGCTCTCCAACACCATCGAGCGAAACCGCGCGCGCACGTATTTCCAAGCCTACGCGGCGGCGGCGGCGCTCTTCTTCGCCGAGAAGGCGATGGCCGAGCTCCACGCCGGGCACACGAAGACGTGGACCGAGTTCAGCGTGCCGAACGACACCATCGGCTGCGGCTTCCACGAGGCGGTGCGCGGCGTGCTCTCGCACCACGTCGTCGTGCGCGACAAGAAGATCGCCAACTACCACCCGTACCCGCCGACCCCGTGGAACGCGAGCCCGCGCGACTCTTTCGGCACGCCGGGCCCCTACGAGGACGCGGTGCAGAACACGCCGCTCTTCGAAGAGAACGGGCGCGAGTCCTTCAAGGGGATCGACATCATGCGCACGGTGCGGAGCTTCGATCCGTGCCTTCCGTGCGGTGTGCACATGTACTTGGGCGAGGGGAAAGAGATCCTCGTCAAGCACTCGCCCACCTTCGGAGCACAGGTGAAGTGAGCGGCGTCGCGGGGCTCGAAGAGCTGCTCTCGGCGATCGAGGCGATGGACCCGGCGGCGCAAGACAGCGCGCGCGCCGCGGTCGCGGCCGTGCTCGAGCTCCATCGCGAAGGGCTCGCGAAGATCGTCGCCGAGGTCCCGGAAGAGGCGCTGGCGCGGCTGGCGAAGGACGGCGCGACGCGAGCGCTCCTCGTGCTCCACGAGCTTCACCCCGAAGATCTGGCGACGCGCGCCCAAGCGGCGATCGACGCGATGAACACGCGCCTCGCGCGGCACGAGGCGCGCGCCGAGCTCGCCTCTTCGAAGGACGGCGCGCTCGACGTGCGTCTCGTCCTCTCGGGCGCCTCGGGCGGCGCTCCCGTGGCGCGATGGATCGAAGACCTCGAAGCCGGGGTGTGGGAGGCGGCGCCCGACGCCGCGAGCGTCACCACCTCGCTCGACGATCCGAGCCTCCTCCCGGCGGCGCGCCTCGTGCGTCGTAAAGAGAGCGTCGCCGATCGCCCGGGTACGGACGCCGCCACGCGATGCGACCTCTGCGCCGCGCCGCTCGGCGAAGAGCACGAGCACCTCGTCGATCCGCGCTCGCGCGACGTGACCTGCACGTGCAGCGCGTGCGCCACGCTCTTCTCCGAAGGGACCGGCCCGACGCAGCGAAAGCGCGTGCGACCTCGCCGCGAGCCCATCTCCGCCGCCTTCGGCGCGCCGGCGTGGGACGTCCTCGGCGTCCCCGTGGGGCTCGCGTGCTTTTGGAAGAGCAGCTCGCTCGGGCGCATCGTGGCCATGTACCCGGGCCCTGCCGGCGCGACCGAGTCGTTGCTCTCGTTCGACGCGTGGGACTCCATCGCGCGCGAGGTGAAGCTCCCCGACCTCGAGCCCGACGTGGAGGCGCTCCTCGTCGACCGCACGCGCGGGCGAAGCGAAGTGTGGCGCGTGTCGATCGATCGCTGCTTCGGACTCGTGGGGACGATCCGCGCGCACTGGCGCGGGCTCACCGGCGGGGAAGCGGCGTGGACCGCCATCGACCGCTACCTGAAGGAGGGGGCGACGCATGCGTGACCTTCGCTTCTCTGCCCTTGGCGCTTCGCCGGTCGAGCACGCGGCCACGCCGCACCTCGCGATTCGCCTCGGCATCAACGCCAAGGCGCGCGTGCAGTCGATCTTGCTCCGCTGCCAAGTGCGCATCGAGCCGAACCAAAGGAGCTACACCCCCGAAGAGAAGGCGGCGCTCTCCGAGGTCTTCGGCGAGCCCTCGCGCTGGGCGGAGACCCTCCGCAGCATGCTCTGGGAGAACGTCCACGTGGTCGTCCCCGCCTTCGACGAGACGACCGAGGTCGCGCTCCCGCTCGCGTGCACCCTCGACCTCGGCGCCGCCGCGTCGAAGTACTTCCACGCCGTCACCACGGGAGAGATCCCGCTCCTCCTCTTGTTCAGCGGCACGGTGTTCCACGGCGATCCGCTGAGAGCCGAACCCATCGCGTGGACCGAAGAGGCGCGCTTCGCCCTGCCGGCCTCGGTGTGGCGCACGACGATCGACCACTATTTCCCCGGTGTCGCGCCCGTCTCGCTCCGCCGCGACGTCTTCGAGCGACTCACGAGCTATCGCCGCGCGCACGGCCTCTCCACTTTGGAGCAGGCGGTCGAGCGCCTCCTCGCCGCGGGGGCCACATGAAGCACCCTTCGGTGGAGAGCCTCGTTCGCGCCGTCCTCTACGAGGGGTACGTGCTCTATCCGTACCGCGCATCGTCGATCAAGAATCGCCAGCGCTTCACCTTCGGCACGCTCTATCCCCCCGGCTGGTGCGCCTTCGAGCCGTTCGATGCGTGCACCATGCACACAGAGCTCCTCGTCCGGGGGAAAGACGCGCGCGTGCTGGCGACGGCGCGCTTTCTTCAGCTCGTGACCCCGCGGGAAGGGTGGCACGAGGCCGAGGAGCGCGACGCCACCGCCGAAGAGTCGCGCCTCGCCGATCTCGTGGAGCGGCCGCACGTCTACCCCTTCGCCTTCTCGCCCGGCCACGGCGTCACGCAGGCGCCGACCGTCGAGTCGGAGCGCGGAGCCGGGCGCGAGTGCGGCGAGGAGATCTCCGGCACCGTCACCCTCGCGGCGCGGCGGCTGGGCGACGCGCTCTACCGCCTCCGCGTGGCGGTGAAGAACGAGACCCCGCTCGGCAGCGCCGACAGCCGCGACACGGCGCTCCTCCGTGCGCTCGCCTCGACCCACGTGCTCGTCACCGTCGAAGACGGCGAGCCCATCTCGCTCCTCGATCCGCCGGAGGAGCTCCGCGAACAGGCGCTCGCCTGCACCCAAGAGGGGGCGTGGCCGGTGCTCGTGGGGAGAGCGTCGATGCTCGCCTCCCCGGTGATCCTCTACGACCAGCCGCGCATCGCCAAGGAGAGCCCGGGCGATCTCTTCGACGGCACCGAGATCGACGAGATCCTCACCCTTCGCATCCTCACCCTCACCGAAGAAGAGAAGCGCGAGGTGCGCGCCACCGATCCGCGCGCGCGCGCGCTCCTCGATCGCACCGAGGCGCTCGGCACGCGCGAGCTCATGAAGCTCCACGGCGCCATGCGCTCACGCCTCTCCGCCGGCGATCGCGTGCGCATTGCCCCCCGCGGTCGCGCCGACGCGCTCGACGTGGTCCTTCGCGGCAAGATCGCCACCGTGCGCACGCTCGAAGAAGACGCCGAAGGGCGCGTCTTCGCCACCGTCACCGTCGACGAAGATCCAGGGCAGGACTTTGGAGTCCAGGGTCTCCCCGGGCATCGCTTCTTCTTCCAGCTCGACGATCTCGAGAGGCTCTCGTGAAGGTCCTCGTCGCCGGCATCGGCAACGTCTTCCTCGGAGACGACGGCTTCGGGGTCGAGGTCGTGCGTCGCCTCGCCGCGCGCGAGCTCCCCGAAGGGCTCGACGCGATCGACTTCGGCGTGCGCGGTCACGACCTGGGCTTTGCCCTCACGAGCGGGTATTCGGCCGCCGTGCTCGTCGACGCGACGCCGCGAGGCCGCGCGCCGGGGACGCTCTACGTGCTCGATCTCGACGACGTCGTGCTCGAGCCGGCGCTCGACACGCACGCCATGGATCCGGCCAAGGTCTTGGGGCTCGCGCGGGCCATCGGCACACCGCCGCGCCCGCTCCGCCTCGTGGGGTGCGAGCCTTCGTCGTTCGTCGATCCCTACGGCGAGATGACCATGGGGCTCAGCCCCGAGGTGGAAGCGGCGGTCGACTCGGCCGTGTCGCTCGTCGTCTCGCTCGTCCGCGAGATGTGCGCGGGGGCCCCCGATGCATGAGATGGGGATCGTCGCCGAGATCGTCGAGGTCGTCGCGAGCCGCGCCGGGAGCGCGAAGGTCGTGCGCGTGGCGGTCGAGGTCGGCAAGCTCTCCACCGTCTCGCCCGACGCGCTGCGATTTTGCTTCGACGTGGCGACGGAGGGGACCGTGCTCGAAGGGGCGGCGCTCGAGATCCGCGAGACCGACGGGCTCGCGCGATGCCGCGCCTGTGGAGGGACCGTGGTCTTGGATCGCCCCTTCGGTCGGTGCGCGTGCGGCGGCACCGATCTCGAGTGGCTCTCCGGCGACGAGCTCAGGATTCGCGAGATGGAGGTGGCTTGAATGTGCGCGACTTGCGGTTGCTCCGAAGAACACGACCACGCGCATGCCCACGACCACGGGCATGGTCACGATCACCCCCACGATCACCCCCACGACCACGCGCACGACTCGCACGATCCGCGACCGGGGAGCGTGGTGCGCCTCGAGCGAGACATCCTCGCCAAGAACGACGCGCTCGCGGCGCGAAATCGAGGCTATTTCGAGGGGCGCGGCGTCTTCGCGCTGAACCTCGTCAGCGGCCCCGGCGCGGGGAAGACCTCGCTCCTCGAGCGCACGATCCGAGATTTTGCCGGCACGCCGCCGCTCCTCGTCGTCGAGGGGGACCAAGCGACCGACAACGACGCCGCGCGCATCCGCGCCGCCGGGGCCCGCGCCGTGCAGATCAACACCGGCGCGGTCTGCCACCTCGACGCGTCCATGGTCGCGCACGCGGTCCGCGAGCTCGCGCCGCCGAGCGGATCCATCGTCGCCATCGAGAACGTGGGGAACCTCGTGTGCCCTTCGATGTTCGACCTCGGCGAGTCGGCGCGCATCGCCGTGCTCTCGGTCACCGAGGGGGACGACAAGCCGCACAAGTACCCGCACATCTTTCGGTCGAGCGACGTCCTCGTCGTGAACAAGATCGATCTCTTGCCGCACGTTCGCTTCGACGTCGCCGCGTGCGTCGCGCGCGCGCGCGAGGTGAACGCCAAGCTTCGCGTATTTCAGGTGTCGGCCACGCGCGGGGACGGGCTCGAGGAGCTCTACGCGTGGCTTCGGGGAGAGGTCGCGTCGGTCGGGGCACGAGGGGAGGCGCACGCATGAGCACGAAGCAGATTCAGGAGGTCCTGGCGCTCGCTGCCGAGCTGGACGCCATGGCCAAGGACGCCGACACCGCCGAGTCGCTCATCGAGCGACTGGCGACGGGCTTCTTCCCCGGCGGCGCCGATCTCAAACGCCTCACGTGGGGGGACACGGGGCCCAGCGCGCCCGGCGAGACCACCGACGTCGCCGAGCGCCTCCGCGCCGCCGAAGCGCGCTTCCGCACGCTCATCGAGCAGATCCCCGCCGTCACCTTCATGGCCGTCCTCGGGGAAGGGAAGAACGAGATCTACGTCAGCCCCCACGTCGAGGCGATGCTCGGCTTCACCCAGGAGGAGTGGCTGGCAGATCCGTTCCTCTGGTACTCGCAGCTTCATGTCGACGACCGCAAGGTGTGGAACGAAGAGTTCGCCCGCGGCTGTCGCACCGGCGGCCCCTTTCGCGCCGAGTGTCGCTTCCTCGCACGCGACGGCCACACCGTGTGGGTTCACGGAGAAGCGCGGCTCGTCCGCGACGACATCGGGCGTCCGCAGTTTCTTCAAGGGGTCGCTTTCGACATCACCGAGGCCAAGCGCGCACAAGAGCTGCTCCTCAACGAAGCGGTGTGGAAGGCCAAAGCCGAAGAAGAGCTCGCCATCGCGCGCCGCGTGCAGACCTCGGTCCTCCCGCGCAACCTCGCGGTGGAAGGCCTCGAGATCGCCGCCGCGATGTTCCCCGCGAGCGAGGTCGGCGGCGACTACTACGACGTCATCCCGTTCCCCGGCGGCTCGTGGATCGGCATCGGCGACGTCTCGGGGCACGGGCTGAACTCCGGGCTCATCATGCTCATGCTGCAGAGCGCCCTCTCGGCTCTCACGCGCGGCAACGCGATGGCCACGCCGCGCGAGGTCGTGCTCCTCCTCAACGAGGTCATGTACGAGAACATCCGGAGCCGCCTGCAGCACGACGATCACATCACCTTCACGCTGCTCAAATATACGAAGGACGGTCGCGTGAGCCTCTCCGGCGCGCACGAGGACATCCTCATTTGCCGGAAGCGCACGCGGAAGCTCGAGATCATGCGCCCGTCGGGCACGTGGATCGGCGCGCGGCCGGACATTTCCCGCGTCACGGTGGACTCGTCGTTCTTTCTCGAGGACGGCGATCTCGTGGTGCTCTACACCGACGGCGTGACCGAGGCGATGAGCAGCGATCGGCGGCAGTTCGACATCGAACGCCTGTGGGACGCGGTCGAGCGCCTGCAAGACGAACGGCCGGAGGTCATTCGCGACAAGCTCCTCGTCGACGTGCGCGCGTGGATGCACGAGCAAGACGACGACATGACGCTGCTCGTGATGCGCCACACGCGAACCTGAGCGCACGAGCGTCGCGGCGCAGATCGGTCGCGCGCCGAGATGTCAGAGCGTTCCCCCCAGGCCGAGGACCGCACCGCCTTGCACCGGGGTCAGCGTGGGCTGCCACGAGGTGATCGCCGAAGGGCGCACCACCTCCGGGTACTGCTTCTTCATTCCGTCGGTGAGGAACGTTCCCACCGCCAAGCCGAGCGCCGCGCCGCCGGCGGCGACCCCCAAGGTCACGCGCGGATTGGCGTCTTGGTGCGCGACCGAGAGGTAGAAGCCCGTGGCCACGAGGCCGCCGGCCGCGCCCGAGAGATCGACGAGCCGCACGCGCGTCACCGACGGCGAGATCTTGCTCGCGAACAGCATGCCGTAGGCCATGCCGGCGTTGTAGCCGAGCCCGCCGACGAGCACCGAGTCCTCGGTGCGATGCGACGTGAGCGGGAGCACCGCGCTCGTGGCGAAGCCGGCGATGAGCCCCGACCACACGGTGGTGGAGCCGACGAAGGAGATCCTCCCCGGGGTCGTGGGGACGCCGAGGGAGAGCGCGCCGCCCGTCACGGCGCCGAGCGTGGACGTGACCTCGAGCACCGAAGCCACGGTGTCGCCCTGCCAGCGCGAGCTCGTCGGCACGTTGGCGTCGGTGCGATGGGCGCGCGCGTGCTGGTAGGCCGAGACCCAAATTCCTTCGCCGAGGCCAAGGTAGAGGCCGGTGCTGATCCCTTGGGGGAGGCCGCGCGGGAGCGGGTAGTAGCCGTCGACGAGGGCGAGGCTGACGACCGGGGCTGCGGTGATGGCGGCGAAGGGGAGCGTCGCTGTGACCGCGCTGTCGGGCTGCGTTTGCAGGAGGAACCATCCTCCCGTTCCGGCGCCGTAGAGGAACGCGCTCGCGTAGAGCACCGAGAGCTCGTCGGTCGTGCGGAGGAGTCGACCCGAAGGCGCGGCGACCTCTGCGGGCGGCGTCGCGAGCTCTTCGTGCCTCGCCCATTGTTGGGCGATGCGCACCATCTCGAGCGCGAGGAGTCGATCGCCTTCGCTGGGGGCGGTGGCCGCGAGCGCGCGGAAGTCGATCGCCGCCCCGCGGTAGTCGCCGCCGACGAGTCGCTTGCGGGCGGCTTCGTAGCGGGCGTCCCAGGCGGCGCGCGGATCGGGGGTGGGGGTGGCTTGGGTCGCCGGTTCGTTCGCCGAGCCGTCACTCGGCGGCGGCGCGGCTTCCGCCGAGCGCGACACGAGCGAGGCCCCGAGGGCGGCGAGCGCCGCCACGAGGAAGGTGCTCGCGCCGAGGTCGCGTCGCGTCTTGGTCATTCGTCCCATGATCCCGTCCTCCACTCAGAAGCGCATCCCAACTTGACCCGAGAGCGACGACTCGCTCTGGCTCGTCTTCACTTCGCCGACACTGCCGGTGCGCTCGCGGTGCTCCCCCGAGATCGCCAGGCGAAGCACCGTCTTCGGTACCGTCACCGCCGTCCACGCGCGGAGCTGCACCACGCGATCGGCCAGGGGGATCTCGGTCTTGATCCGCTCCTGGACGTGGTCCACCCCTTCGATGCCTTGGTAGCTGTCCACGCGCACGCGGCCGCCCAGCTCGAACGCGCCGTAGCGGAGATCCACCGAGGGGATCGCGGTGACGCCGAGCGGGTAGTAGTAGCCCTCTTGCTGGAGCACGGTCTGCACGTTGGTCAGGTCGGCGTGGGTGCGCGCGTACGGGCCGTAGGCGTACGACTTCACTCCGGCGAGCTCGCCTCCCACGTCGACGCGGGTGCGGAGGCGCAGCGCGCCCAGCTCGTGTGTGTACTCTGCAGTGATGCCGAGCGGGCTCACCATCGTGTAGAGATCGATCGGTCGTGCGCCGTCGCGGTTGTAGTCGTGGACGCCGTACTCGAAGGCGGCCCGGAGGCCGACGAGGAGCCCCTCGCCGCGGAGTCGGCCGGAAGGGTCGAGCGCGGCGCGGCGGTAGTAGTAGCCCGCGGGCATGAGCTCGGTCGCGAGGAGCGCGCCGGCGAGCCTACCGTTGGAGATGGTGGCGTCGAAGTGGAGGTGCGAGACATTGCCGTCGTCGAACGCGTCGGAGCGCTTGCCCACGCCGCCGTAGCCGGGCAAGTTCACGAGGCGCGTGTCGAGCCCCACGTTCACGTCGCCGTAGGTGTGCATCGCCCCGCTCGGTCCGGCGCTCCTTTGCGCGGTGACGCCGCCGCCGGCGTAGAGATCGAGCTCGTGAAACACCTCGTTCGTGAGGCCGTGCGCGTCGAGATCGCTCGAGCGAAGCGGGGCCGCGCCGTCGGCGAAGTCGTTCACCGCTTTGACGGGTGAGAAGAACACCGCGAGGAGATCGTTCCCGGCGTTCTTCTTGCTCCGTCGGAAGAAGCTACTCAGCTGCATCGACGTCTCGCCGATGGCGATGCCGGCGACGGGCGTGACGGTCACGTCGTTGATGCTCACCTCTTCGCGGAGCTCGCCGAAGTACTCCCAAGTGAACGCGCCGACGACGGCGTAGCCGAACGACTCGGCGATGCTCAGGTGGTTCGAGCGCGCCGCCGTGTAGTAGAGCGTCCCCGCCAACGGGTGGCTGACGAAGTTCGTATTAAAGTGGTTCGTGTCGAGGTGGTAGTCCTCGAAGACGAGCTTGCTGCGGAAGGTCGGCCAGTCGTAGCGAAGGCCCCATCGCACGTCGCCTGGCTGCAGCGTCCCTCCACGCGCCTGCGTGTTGAGGAGGTAGTCGACCTGCCCGACGATGAGCACCGTCAAGACCTCGAGCGCGCCGCGCAGGTAGTGCTTGTTCTGCGGCGTGACGTAACGGAAGGCCGAGAGCTCCTCTCCCGGCAAGAGCACGCGCGGCGCGGGCGAGGGAGGGCCAGGGGCACGGAGCTGGCCTTGATCGTCGAACGCCGGGGGAGGCGGCTCGGCGCGCGCCATCCGAGGAAATACGGCACATTCGCAGACGACCGCCGCCGCGAGTGCCGCGGTCAGGGCGAGCGCGCGCCGCTCTCCGCGCCGCATGGAGAAGTGAAGCGCGCCCATCAGAACACCACCGAGGCGAGGGAGGAGAGGCTCAGCTCTTCGCGGTGCGTGAAGGCGCTCGCCACCGCGCCGTCACGGAATCGCTTCACGAGCTCCACCGAGACCTCGAGCGGACCGTAGAGCGCGAGGCCCGTCCATCCGCGCAGCGAGGCGCGGCGGTCGTGCAGCGACTCCACGTGAGAGACGCGATCGGGGTAGCGATCGAAGCCGTCGATGCTGGTGAAGCCGTCGACGCGCCCCGAGCCGCCGAGGCGCAAGCCGCGGTAGCGCGCCTCCACTTCCCCGCCCACGGTGGCGCCCCACGCGTAGTAGTAGCTCTCCTCGCGTACGACGGTCGGGAGCGACGCGAGCGACGTCGCGTGGACGAAGTAGTCGTCGATGGCGAGCGAGCGCACCGCGCCGAAGCTCGGGTGCACGTCGAGGTTCGTGCGGACCTGGAAGCCGCTAGGGAAGGTGCGCGCGTGCTCGAGGCGAACGCCGGCCGCGTAGACGGTGGAGATTTGATCGAGCGAGGTTGGCTCGGTGCGGTCGTAGTCGTGGAGCGCGTAGTCGAAGCCCACGGTCATGCCGATGAACCAGCGCGAGCCGACGAGCGCGTGGTCCGGGCCCTCGACGAAGCTCTGCTCGTACCAGCCGAGCGGCGCCACCTCGGCGTTGAGCCAGAGATCGGTGAGCCCCGCGCTGCTCACGGTCGTGTCCGCTTCGATCGTCGATACGTTGCCGTCGTGAAAGAAGCGCGAGGCGCGCGTCGGGTAGTTGTACTCGGGGATGTTCACGAGGTGCGTGCGGAGGCGAAAGCGCGCGTCCCCGTAGATCACCTTGGAGGTGCTCTGCCTCGTGGCGCCGCCGCCCGCGCCGAGCTCGAAGGCGTGGCCCGCCGCGCGTGAGAAGCCGAGCGCGTCGGTGTCGTCCGATTCGGCGGGGATGTCCCCGTCGATGGCGTCGTGCAGTCGCTTGGGCGCGCCGAAGAGCCACGCCAAGCTCCCGGTCAGTACGTTCTTGCGGCCACGGTCGAAGTACCCACCCAACTGCGCGAACGACTCCCCGACCGAAACACCGGCGAGCGGCGTCACGATCATGTCGTTGATGCTGACCTTCTCGCGCAGCTCGCCGACGTACTCCCAGAGTGTGGACCCCGCGAAGGAGTAGAGGGCGGCGGTGTAGATCGGAAGGCGGTTCCCGCGCGCGGCCCAGTAGTAGAGGAGGCCGCTCACCGGGTGGGTGAGCATGTTGGTGTCGAAGCGGTTGGTGTCGAAGCTCACACCGTCGCCGGTCAGCTTGCTGCGGAAGCTCGGCCAGTCGTAGTTCAGGTCCCAGTCGGTCGAGTTCCCCTGCTCCATGCCGTACTGCAGCGAGCCGAGCCCGAGCACGAGGCCGACCTCGAGCGCCGCGCGGATGTAGTGAGGCTCACCGCGCGTCGTGTACTGAAACGCGCTGTCGTCGGGGGTGGCTTCCTTCGGCTCCTGGGCGCGTGCGTCGCGCGCGCCGAGGACGAGCGCGAGTGCGCCGACCCCGGCGAGCCCTCCGCGAACCGCTCCTCTCGACCGCACCACGCGTTGTCATGAGCAAACGACGCGCCGACGAAGAACACGTAAAACTTCGCGAGGTCCCGTCGGAGAGGCGCACGTTCTGCACCTCGACGCAACGCGATTGCGCAGCTTGCGCGGCGCAAGGCGTTCGGGCGGCGCGCGGCGGGAGGCTTACGTCCAGCGAATCTCGTACGCGAGGTTCACGACGCGCTGCCCGCGATCTTCGCCGGCCGACTCGGGGAGCTCGGCGCGCACGACGACGTTCTGCGCGCCCGCGGCGCCGAGTGCCACCGGGGCGAAGCCTTCCACGCAGGCGATGAGCCATCGACCGAGCGGCTCGGGGACGCCGCGCTGCCACGCGCGAAGTGTGTTCCCGGTGACGTTCCCTTCGGCGCTGCCGAAGTCGAAGTACTGGAGCGCGGCGCGGGGGAGGCGCGTCGCCACGAGCGAGGGTGAGGCGAGCTTCAAGAGCGCGCGGTAGACGCCGCCGATGTCGCGACGCGCGACCCACGCCGCGTTGTCGCGCACGAAGCGAAGGTGCGGCACCCCTGCGGCGTGTGCTGCCGACCGGCTGATCTCGACGATCGGCAAGATGTCGTACCAACCGCCAGGCACGAAGTGCTGCGCCCAGAAGGCCTCGAGCCCCGGGTGCCGGAGCTCGGCGTGCACGGCGTCGAGCCCGCCGATGACCGCCGTCGCGTAGAACTCACGCGCCCCTTGGTAGACGAGCCCTTTGACCCGGAACGTGGCGGCCTCCTGCAAGTGCCCGCCCCACGAAGAGTGTGGCACGAACTGGGTGAACGGCGAAGTGTGCGGGACGCGAAGCGTGTTGCGAGGCCGCGCGGGCGTGTGTGGAGCTCAGTGCACCCCCTGTTGCTTCGGCGCAGGACCATGTAAGCGCTCCGACAAGCCTCTAACTCCGCAGAACATGGTCGCGCCGGGCCTCGACGAGGGGCGCCCGACGCCCGCCGGCGGCGGGTCGGGTCGGCGCGAGGCCGAAGCAGCACGCGCGCAGGGCTTGTTTTCTCGGGGTTTGTGGCTTGCGCGCCTCGCGCCTAGGTCTTCCGCGCGCCGCAGCGGACCATCCCGCCGAGCTCACATGGTCGTGCGCTAGAGCAGCAGGGTGCACTTCCAAGTGTGCAAGTGGCGACCGAGAGGAGACGTAGCGGACCGCATTGGATACAGGCGTGTCGAAAAGGGCGCGTGGCGACTGAAGGCGACGGCGCGCCTCCGCTCAAGTCACGAGCGGCGGATGGCTCGGGTCGAGGGGGCGGCAGATGACCGCGGCGAGCGCATCACGCGAGGCTTGAGCGTACGCCGCGCGGACCAGAACGCGGAGCGATGCGTGACGCGTCTTCGCGAGGAGCCTCGTCGCGTGCTTCCGCACGGTGTTGAACGCGAGTCCTCTTCGCGCGGAGAAGACCTCACGCGACTCGCCCTGAAGCGTCGCCACGAGAAACTCGTGCTCCCTCGGCGTGAGGCGGTAACGCACGCGCCAATCTTCCGCGACGGCGAGGAGCTCTTCGCGCGTGGGCCCGTCTTCGCCACGCGCCGCGATGCGCGCCACCTCCTTGGCGAAGGCGAGGAGCGTTCCCGGCTTGACCGGCTTCTGTAGGAAGCTCGCTTTCAGTCGGAAGCAGCGATCGAGAACTTCCTTCCCGCCGGCGTGCCCGGAGATGACGAGCGCCGGCATCGTGTGACCGGCCTCGCGCGCGTGCGCGAGAAGATCGAGGCCGCTTCCGTCGGGGAGCAACACGTCGACGATGAGCCCCGTGATCGTGCGCGCTGCCGCGAGCGCGGCGCGCGCTTCCGCTGCGCCGTGGACCGTCTTCGTCCGTTGATAGCGACCGAGCGTGCGGGCGTACGCACGCGCCACCATGGGGCTGTCTTCGACCACCAGAAGCATTCCGATCCACCTCAAGCGCGGAGGGGAAAAATCGACCAACTACTCCCGTGAGGAGCATAGACCGTGTCTTTCCGGCGCAGCTAGGTTCGCGCGCGTCTCGATCGCGCGACAGGTGATCGCGTGCGGAGGGGTGCATGCGCTTCGGTGCTCGTAGGACGTCGTTTCTCGTCGCAGTGACCTCAGCCGTAGTGTTCGCCATCGCTTGCGGTGGCGATCAACACGGGGAGGAGACCTCGAGCACCAACGAGGCGTTGAGCCTCGAAGCCGGCGCGCGCGAGGCGGCCGGCTCGGGCACGCCCAGCTCTGCCTTGCCGTCAGCCTTCCAGCGCAAGTGCGCTGTCCAGGCGGGCGGTGACGTCGATGCGTCGGCGACGCCGGCCGGATCCCTCGCTCTCGCGCCCGACGGAGCGACCAACGCGGCGGGAGCGGGGAACCCGTTCCTTTCCGGCGTTGGCCCCACCCACGATGTCGTCCCCGCCCCCGAGGGGACGCATCTCGTCGCCAGCAGCGGAGGCGGGTTCCGCGCAGCGTGGGACACCGCGCAGACCAGCCCTGCCACGGTCGACTTCCCTTCGACCGCCGACGGCAGCACGCACCTCGTCGACGCGCACACGGGCGTTGATGTGCAGATCCAGCTCGTAGGCGCTGGAAGAACGCCCGCTGCCTCCGTCGGCGGCTATGTGCTCTACCGCGGCGCAGGGAAGCATGGGGAGCACCTGCTCCAGCGGGTGACCGAAGGCGGTGCCGAAGAATACCTCGCGCTCGCCACCGCCCCCGGCGAGAGCATCGACTACGACGTGTCGCTCGGCGCGAGTGTTGCCGGCCTTCGCCTGGTCTCGAACACGCTCGAGTTCCTCGACGCCAAAGGGGCGCCGCGCCTCCGCATGGCGCCGCCGTCCGTGGTCGGCGCCGACTGTCAGACGCATGACGTCGCGGTGACCGTCACAGGCTGCGCGGTCGATACTTCGACCGTTCCGCCGTGGGGTCGCGCCGTCACTCCGCCCGGCGCGCACGCGTGCCGCGTGTCGCTCACGCTCGATGCGAGCGTGACGTATCCGGCGGTGCTCGATCCTTTGTGGTCGACGACGGGAGGGCAGGGGACTGCCCGCTACTACGTAAACGCCGTGCGCCTCTCGAGCGGCGACGTGCTCGTCGCGGGCGGGCAGACGGCGAGCGGACCGGTCGCGACGACGGAGATCTACAACGTCGGGACCGGCAGCTGGGCGGCTGCAGGGAGCTTCGCGTCTCCCCACGTCGCTCGCTACTGGACCGTGGCGACGCTTCTCTCGGACGGTCGCGTGCTGGTCGCCGGCGGCTACACGAGCTCGAACGTCGCGAGCAAGCAGACCGACATCTACTCAGCGGGCACCTGGTCCGTGGGCCCGGATCTCCAGAGCGCGCGCGGCACCTTCACCGCCACGCTTCTCGGCGACAACACCGTCCTCATCGCCGGCGGCGACTCCGCGAACGGCGGGACCTACTACGCGAGCTCAGAGATCTACACCCCGGGGACGCCGGGCTCGACCGCGCTCACGACGGCGTCGATGCCGAACGCGCGCTCGAACCACACCGCGACGCTTCTCACCAACGGCAAGGTCCTCGTCACCGGCGGCTACAACTCGTCCACCGGCTGGCTCAACACCGCCGCGCTCTACGATCCGGCGGCGAGTGCCGGGTCGCGCTGGTCGAGCGCACACACCTTCACGACCGCTCGCTACGCGCACAGCGCGGTCCGGTTGAGCGACGGCAAGGTCCTCATCGCCGGCGGCGCGGACGGCTCGACGTACAAGAACGACGCCCAGACCTACGACCCGAGCGCCGATTCGTGGACCTCCGCCGGTGTGCTCTCCAGTGGCCGCTTCCTCCAGCGTGCGGTGCTCCTTCCGAACGGCACGGCGAACGCCTACGCGGTCCTCACGGGCGGATACAACGGAGGCTCGCTCAACAACACCGACTTCTACGACCCGAGCGCGAGCAGCAGCACGTGGTGGGCAGGCCCGACGATGAACGCCGCGCGCCACGCGCACACGTCGGTGCTCCTCGCGAACAACAAGCTCCTCGTGACCGGCGGTGCGAACAGCTCGGGCAACCCGGTCACCACCACCGAGCTCCTCGATCTGTGCCCGGCCATGTGCGACGACGGCAATCCATGCACGACCGACGCGTGCACGCAGAATGGGTGCACGCACGCCAACGTTGCAAACGGCACCTCGTGCGCCACGAACGTGTGCTTCAGCAACATGCAGTGCACCGCCGGGGTCTGCGGAGGAGGCAGTGCGGTACCGACCGACGATGGCAACACCTGCACGACCGACGGCTGCTTGAACCCGACGGGCGTCTACCACCAGCCAAACCCGGGCCAAGCGTGCGCGACGGATCTCTGCAAGACGGGCCAGACGTGCGATCTCACGGGCGGGTGCAGCGGCGGGACCTTGATCTCGGTCGACGACGGAAATCCGTGCACGGTTGATTCCTGCGCCTCGCCGAGCGGCGTCATCACGCATGCGGCCAAGCCGGTGGACACCGCCTGCTCCACGAGCGCTTGCCTCAGCAACCAGAAGTGCGACGGCATCGGCAACTGCGCGGGCGGCTCCGCCCTCCAGTACGCGGACACGAATCCGTGCACGCTGGACACCTGCGACCCCGTGACCGGGCCGCATCACGACGCGGTCGCGGACGGTACCCCGTGCTCTGATGGAAACCTGTGCAACGGCACGGAGACCTGCTCAAGCGGGGCTTGCACCTCAGTAAGTGGCACGGACGTCGAAACTGACGACCACAACCCCTGCACGACCGACTCGTGCAGCCCGACTACGGGTGTGCACAACGTGGCGATCGCCAACTGTGGTGTCCCCCTCGGTGCGCCTCCGGCGAGCGGCGTGACGGACGCCACGCTCGGCGCAACCGCGGCAGCGCTCTTCTCCACGACAGAGCCCCCGACCTGCGAGAATCAGTGCAACGTCACGGCGGGCGCGATCGATACGTCGAAGGCGAGCATTGTCCACGGGCATGTCCTCCTGCCCACATCTGCCGACGCTGACTTCGCGGATGTGACGATCGTCGGCCACCCCGAGCTCGGTCACGCGATCACGCGCTCGGACGGCTGGTTCGACTTCGTACTGCCCGGTGGCGGCACCTACGTGGTCCACATCAACAAGGCGCCCGTGCCCGGGCACACGTACCTGCCCATCGAGCGGCACGTGACGACGCGATGGAATCAAATCGTGCCGCTCCCCGAGAGCATGCTGACCGAGCGCGATTCGCACTCCACGGTCGTGAGCCTTCAAGCAGGCGCGGCCCAGGTCGCTCGCGGGAGCGTCATCTCGGATGGCGAGGGGAGCCGCCAAGCTACCCTGGTGTTTCCGTCGCAAGAGACGACCATCGGCTGGGCGCCGACCGGCGGCACGATGACGGTGCGCGCGACCGAGTTCACGGATGGCAAGGGCATGAAGGGAATGCCCGGGGACTTGCCACCTCTTAGCGGCTACTCGTACGCCGTCGACTTCAGCATTGACGAGGCCGACCCCGCGACGGTGTCGCAGGTTAAGTTCGCGAAGCCGGTTACCGTCTTCGTCGACAACTTCCTCAACATCCCCAACGGCGCGAGCGTCCCGGCCGGTTACTACGATCGGGCGCTCTCCGCTTGGGTGCCGGAGGCCTCCGGCACGGTCATTAACATCGTCAGCTGCAACAACAACACGGTGCAGATCGACGTGGACGGCAGCGCTGGTGCCGATCCGGGGCAGACGCTCGTCTCATCCGAGGAGATCGCGCAACTCGCGAGCACCTATTGTCCGGTCTCTCGCGCCGGGAAGTCCCTCTGGCGCGTGCCCATCAGCCACTTCAGCTGGTGGGACTTCAACTGGGGCTTCATTCCGGGAGGAAGCGATCCGCCGCCGACGAGCGGGCCCGTGGCGGCAAATGGTGTGGACGATCCGTGCATGAAGCACAACGCCTCCGTCATCGAGTGCGAGAACCAGACGCTGGGGGAAGACCTGCCGATTGCTGGCACGTCGCTCTCTCTGAGCTATCGAAGCGATCGCCAGCGGGGGCGGGCGCCGCAGCTCACGATTCCGATCTCGGGACCGAGCGCCGTACCCGCGGCAGTGAAGCGCGAAGAGGTCACGATCGAGGTGGAGGGACGCGTCTACACCCTCGTCAGCACCACGCATCTTCCCAATCAGAACCTCGTGTGGGGTTGGGACCGGATCGACGCCTTCGGGCGCGAGGTCCACGGGTCGCGCGAGGCCAAGGTCGTGGTGGCTTGGGTGTATGGGGCCGCGGCCGCCGACACGCCGGCGTTCAACTCACCTCCCACCGGTCCTCTGAACGGCACCATGAACCGAAGCGCGCGTGAGTACCGCGCCGAGCGAACTTACCAAGTGGCGTTGGGGGGCATGGACGCCCTCGACCTTGGCTTCGGCGGCTGGATGGTGAGCGACGTACCTGCTCTCGAGCCTACGACGCAGACGCTGTATCTGGGCGATGGGAGCCGTCGAACGACGGGCTCATTGCCGGCAAGGATCGACAGTGTTGCCGGAAACGGGAACCAAATCCCCAACACGCTCGCAGAATACGGAGACGGCCAGAACGCTCTGGCTGCGCCTCTGAATCCCTACGACGTCGTCGCCGGCGCAGATGGATCGCTCTTCGTCTCCGACATGTCCACGAACGTCGTTCGGAAGATCGATCCGTCCGGAATTCTCTCCACCGTGGGTGGAACGTGGACGCCCGGTTCGGTCCCGCCATCGACGTGCCCGACGATCAGCACCAACACGTCGGCGACGTCCATCTTCATGAAGCCGTGGGGCCTCGCACGCGGGCCGGACGGCAGCATCTACGTGGCGGAGAACAACTACAACCGGGTCGTTCGCATTCTCCCCGACGCGAACCACACCGCCGTGGTCGTCGCGGGCAATTGCACCGCCGGATTCGGCGGTGACGACAATTCGGCGCCGAGCGCGATGTTGAACCACCCGCGAGGGGTTGCGGTCGCGCCGGACGGCACCGTTTACATTGCCGATAGTGGCAACAGGCGCGTTCGACGCGTGAGCCCCGATGGCGTCATCAAGACCGTGGCCGGCGGTTGTTCGACTGGATGTGGGACGATCGGAGCGACACCGGCGCCTCTGGCGACGGCCGTCACGCTCTACGCCGGCACCTCGGCCAGCTTCGAGAACGTTTCTCTCGGAAGCGACGGCTCGATCTTCCTGACGTTCTCCGCAGTCGCGCCGAGCGGTCAGGTGCTTCGGATCGCTCCCGACGGTTCGATTGCAGGTGTGGCGGGCGCGGTGGGCGCAGCGGGCGGCTACTCAGGGGAGGGAGGGCCAGCGACGAGTGCGGCGATTCAACCGCTCGACGCGCGCCTTGGGCCTGATGGCGCGATGTACATTTCCGACAACATCCACTCGCGCGTCGAGCGAATCGACGGCACCGGGCGTATCGCGACGATCGTCGGACCAGGGGTGTCCACCGGCCCCAACGGGGACGGCGGTCCGGCGGCGGCTGCGTATCTCAATCAGCAGACGCGCATCGCGTTTGGGCCGGACGGCTCACTTTATATCGCTGACCGAACCCGGCTGCGAAAGGTGTCTGTTGGGCGCGGGCTGAACAACGGGAGCGGGTACGACGTTGCCGACGGCTCGCGTGTGCTCGAGTTCGATGTGGGCGGTCGAGCAACGTCGATCCGGACAAGAACGCACGGCGCGACGCTCGAGCAGTTCCACTACGACGCGCTGGGTCGACTGGACTACATCGACATGCCCGACTCGTCGAACCGAACGACCTTTGCCTATCCGGACAGCGTGACCGTCCAAGTCACGTCGCCCTTCCAGCAGCAGACAACGCTGACGCTCGACGCGACGACCCACTACCTCACGCAGGTGAAGAACCCCGCGAACGAAACGACCCAACTCGTTCACGACGCGACCGGGCTCCTCACGCAGCTCACGGACGCCAAGAACTACGTCCACAACTATGTGTACGACCCGGCGGGGCTCCTCAAGACGGACACCGACGCGACCCCGGGGAGCCCTGGGATGCAACTCACGCGCGTGCAGGGGAGCACGTCCTGGGTCAGCACGCTCCGGACGCCGGAGGGGCGCGTGCGGACCATCACGGTCGACGACACGCCGGACACTTCGACGAACAGCCCGGTCCGCGTCGAGCGCCGAACGGTCGTCTCCGCCTCGGGGCTCACCTCCACGGACGACCGCTACTCGGACGGCCGCCGTGTCGTGACGCTGCCGGACGAAACCGTCACCACGACCTACGCCGCCGACCCACGCTTCGGCATGGGCGGGAAGTACGCCGCAAGTGTCGCTACCGCGTCCGGCGGTCACCAGCTGACCCGAACCGAGACGGTGAGCGTCGTCTACCCATCGGGCTCGACCGACCCGTTCGCCATCACCTCCGAGACGCGCGTGGTCGCCCTCAACGGGACCACATGGCTTACGTCCACGTTCGACCGCTCGGGCACCGCGCCGAAGGTGACCACCAGCACGCTTGGTCGCACCTCCGAAGTCACGCTCGACAGCCTCGACCGCCCCGTGAACGTGCACGTGCAGGGTCTCACCGACATCGCGACCAACTACGACAGCGTGGGACGCGTCCATCAAGTCACGCAAGGCGCGCGAACCTTCACCATCAACTACAACGCGACGAACGGCTTCATCGATTCCATCGTCGACGGGGCGCTCAACCACACGACCCAGTACACGTCCTACGATTCCGTCGGCCGCGTGAAGACGATGGTGCTCCCCGGCAGCCGCACCGTGCAACTCAACTACGACGCGAACGGCAACCTGAACAGCCTCACGCCGCCGGGCGCGACCGCGCACGGCATGACCAGCAACGAGGCCGATCTGCTCTCGACCTACACGCCGCCCGACGCAGGTCAAACTCCCAAAGACACGTCGTACCTCTACGACTACGATCGCCTCCTCACGACGGCGACCACGCCGAGCGCGGCCGTCGTCTCGAAGTACGACGCCGGCGGGCGCCTCCTCAGCACCGTCTGGCCTCAGGATTCGGTCACGCGCAGCTACGACCCCGCCACCGGCCACCTGATGAAGCTCGTGACTGGCACCGGCACGATCCTGGACTACGCCTACACCGGCAAATTCCTCGAGCACGCGGCGGTGAGCGGCCCGTTCAGCCACACCGTCGACTGGACCCACAACAACTACTTCCAAGAGCTCACGCGCACGATCGACGGCGCGAACAGCGTGACCTACGGCTACGACGGCAACCTCGTGCTGAGCTCCGCGGGCTCGATGACCATCACCCGCGACACCCTCTACAACAAGAATGGCCTCCTCACGGGCACGACGATGGGCCTCGTGAGCGACGCCTACACCTACGACACCTACGGCGCCGTCACCGACTACCAAGCGAAGAACAACTCGACGCAGGCGAACCTCTACACCCTCCACTACGACCGCGACGCGGGCGGGCGGGTGCACAAGAAGACCGAGACGATCCAAGCAGAGACGGCACACACCTGGCGCTACGAATACGACTCGGCAGGTCGGCTCTACCAGGTCTACTTCGACAAGGCGGACACGGCGACCGTTCCCAACTACGCCACAGGCGACGCGCAGTACGAGTACGACGCCAACGGCAACCTGACGACAGTCGACGGTAGCGTGGTGGGTGTCTACGACGCTCAAGACCGCGTGACGTCGTTCAGCGGCGCGACCTTTCTCTACTCGAACAACGGCGAGCTTCTGTCGAAGACGGTGAGCTCGCAGTCGACCGCCTACGCGTACGACGTGATGGGCAACCTCCGCGGCTTCACGCCGCCGAGCCCCGCGTCGGCGTGGACGTACCTGCTCGACGGCCTAAACCGCCGCGTCGGCGCGAAGCAAGCCGGGACACTGCAGCAAGGCTTCGTCTACGGCCAGGGCAACCAGATCGTCAGCGAGCTCGATGGGAGCGGCAACCTCGTCTCGACCTTCGTCTACGGCACGAAGAGCCACGTGCCCGACTGGATGACGAAGGGGGGAAGCACGTACCGCTTGATCACCGACCAACTTGGCTCGGTGCGCCTGGTGGTGAAGACGAGCGACGCGAGCGTCGTGCAGCGGTTGGAGTACGATGCATGGGGCGTGACGACGGACGTGACAGGGACGGGTCTGACGCCCGGGTTTCAGCCGTTTGGGTTCGCGGGCGGGCTGTACGACCGGCAGACGAAGTTCGTGCGGTTCGGGGCGAGGGATTATGACCCGAGCGTTGGGAGGTGGGTCAGCAAGGATGGCCTTCGCTTCAACGGCGGCGACACGAACCTCTATGCCTATTGCCACGACGATCCGGTGAATCGGATCGACCCGAGTGGGCACCTGGACGACCCCACGGGTGCATTCGCGGCCGCCCTAGCTGCCGCAGAGGCAGCGGGGACGATTGGTGCGACGGGCACGGGCGTCGTGGGCGGCGGAGGTGCGCTTGGTGCTGCGGGCGGAGTTGGTGCCGTCGGGCTCGTCGGAGCTGGCTTCGGCGCGTTCTACTTCGATGCGTTCAATCCTCTGCCGCCGACGGATGAAGGGCCCGGCGAGGGCGGTGCTGGCGCCCAGGTGTGCCATGTCCCCGACGAGTCGGGCGTCTTCGAAACATGCACGCTGATCTACGAGGACGAGTCGACGTGCAACTATCTCTGCCACAGCAACGACGAGCTCATCACCGTGCCGAAGGCGATTCCGATCAGCCCATCGGTTCCGGGCCACAGTTGCGCCGACAACATTCCTGTGCGCCGAGAGTAATTCGAGGAGCTCAAAGATGACCGATCACCGACCTCTCACCCGCGTCGAGGCAGGATTGCCCGCGGAGTCGATCGTCGTCCGCGTGATTCACTGCCGTGCTTCACGACGAACGTTCCTAGAGCTGCGTCTCTCGGGCGGCCCCGCCCGCCATCGAATCTATTCACGCGCGGCGGGTACGGACCGCTACGAGCAAGTTGGAGAGCCGACCGCGGAACAGTCGTACGAAGATCTCGTCGCCGATGCTCAAGGGCGAATCTTCTTCCGCGTTGTCGAGTGGAGGCCTTTCGCCGGGAGTGTGGGGGGGCACACTCTCGGCGTCTGGAGCGTGGACGCGGGTGCACTACCGACTGCCAGGCCACTGACGCTGGATGGGATCGTTCCGGAAAAAGCGTGGGTCGCAAGGTTGCTCAGCGTCGATGATGCAGGGACGCATTTGACCGCCGTGGTTGCTCTGCGAAATGGCCACGTGAAGTACGCGATCCATCTTCTGGATCTAGAGCGTAGCTGCGCTGAGGAACTCGACGTGCTCGGAGGGGTCTACTTCTGAGTGTCGCCGGGCACGACGCGCGGGGTGGGCACGCGCCAGAGCCCCGTGCTTCGTCGAAGGCGACATAACGCCTGGGCGTTATGTCGAGGAGCGGCGGGCACGGGGCGTGCGCGCGGTGAGCGTGAGGCTTCGTGAGCTGCACGGCCCGTGCCCCATGGGCGCATCGCAGAATGCGCATTCTGCGATGCGCCGCCGCGAGCGACTCCGACGAAGCACGGGGCGATGCGGGGAGCAGGGCACGTCGGTTGCGCGCAGTGGAAGTGATGTATGCAGAATGCAACCGACGTGCGCTGCGCGCGTGGGGGGTGGGGCGTGGGTCGAAGGAGGCCTTGAGAGTCGGGATGGCGCACTACGCTAGGACGCGGACGACGCGCCACCCGAGCGCCTCGAGCGCGCGCTGTCTGCGCGCGTCCTTCTGCTCTCGCCCCCGATGCCAAGCGCCATCGACCTCGACGACGAGCCTGATGCTCGGCGCGGCGAAGTCGACGATGTACCCGCCGATGACCA
>CAZHHD010000047.1:0-40623 GCA_964531795.1 uncultured Polyangiaceae bacterium
ACCAGGGTGGGCTAGGGGCCCGAGTCGAACGTTCGTCGGCACGCCGACGAACTTCGGACTCGGGACACTAGCTCAGACGCTGATCGCCCCTTTGCGGAAGTCGCTCTTGGCGATCTTCACGTTCACGCACGCGGGCTTCCCCGAGGCGAACGCGGCGTCGAGCGCCGGACCGAGGTCTTCGACCTTCTCGACCCACGCGCCGAAGCCGCCGCACGCCTCCACGACCTTCTCGTAGCGTGTGTAGTCGAGCGCGGTCGCTACCGCGCGCTCGGCGCCGTAGATGTCCACTTGGCCACGGCGGATCTGCGTCCACCCCGCGTCGTTGCCGATGACGGCGATCACCGGAATGTTCTGCCGAGCCATCGCCTCGAACTCGAGCGCGTGGAGACCGAAGCTGCCGTCACCGTAGACGAGCACCACGTTGGCGTCGGGGCGCGCGAGCTTCGCCGCCATCGCGTAGCCGGGACCGACGCCGAGCGTGCCGAGCGGCCCAGGATCCATCCACAGCTGCGGCCACTCGAGCTTGAGCACGTAGGCCGCGGTGGCCACAAAGTCACCGCCGTCGCCGATGACGATGTCGTTCGGCTTGAGGCGCTTGCCGAGCTCGGCGCAGACGCGGAGCGGATTCGGCGGCGAGTCGCTGGAGTCGATCTCGGCGGCCATCTTGGCGCGTCGCTTCGTCTCGTCGGCGCGTACGGCGGCGAGCCACGCCGGCGCCTCTTTCTTCTTCCCTGCCGCGGCGGTGACGAGCTGATCGAGCACGAGCCCGCTGTCGCCTTGGATCGCCACGTCGACGCGGCGGTTCTTCCCCAGCTCGGCGCCGTCGAGATCGACCTGGACGATCTTCGCCCCTTCGGCCCACGTCGGCGCGCGCCCGTAGTCGACGCGAAAATCGAACGGGGTGCCGAAGACGAAGACGAGATCGGCCTGCGCGAGGGCGAACTTGCGCGAGCGCGACATGAGCCCCGCGTGCTCGTAGGGGAGCGCGCCCCGCGCCATGCCGTTCAAGTAGAACGGGACCTCGAAGGTGTCGGCCGCGCGCTTCACCGCTTCGCGCAGAGGCGACCAGCGGATCTGCGATCCTACGAGAAACACCGGGCGCTCCGCGGCGCGAAGGAGCTCGAGCGCGCGTGCGACGCTGCGCCCGTCACCGCCCGGACGCGGCGGCCCGCTCCCCTCGCCTTCGAACGACGCGACCGGCGCGGTGTTCGGCTTTTCGGCGTCGTCGTGCATGTTCATGAGGAGGTCGAGCGGCATCTCCAAGAACACCGGCCCCGGCACGTTCGCTTGGGCGACGCGGAAGGCAGCGTCGATGTACTCGCCGATGCGTCGCGTCTCGGGGACCTGCACGCTCCACTTGGTGATGGGGCGCATCAAGGTCACGCAATCCATGTCCTGGAGCGAGCCCATGTCGCAGAGGAGCTTCGGCCCCGCGCCGCCGATGACCACCATGGGGATGCCGGCGCGCTGCGCGTTGGCGACGGCGGTGACGACGTCGGTCACACCGGGCCCCGCCGTGACGGCGCACACCCCCGGCCTCCCGGTGACGCGCGCGTAGCCGTCGGCCGCGTGGCCCGCGGTCTGCTCGTGGCGCACGTCGACGACGCGAATGTCCTCGTCCAGGCAGCCGTCGTAGATGGCCTGAATATGCCCTCCGCAGAGGGTGAAGAGGTGCGTCGTGCCGTGCCGCTTGAGCGCCTGGGCGACGAGGCGCCCTCCGTGGACGTAGGCCATGGGCGCAGGGTACTCGATCCGCTCAGTCGACGGTGTTGTCGGGGAGCGCGGTCGGATCGAGATTGGACAGGGCGCGAACCAAGAGCTGCGCGTCGGCGTCGGCTTTGGGGAGAGCGCCGAGGACGTCCAGCGTCGTTCGCCGCGAGGTCGAAGGATCGGCCAACTGGTCGAGCGTGAGCCCGTTCGCGGGAAAGAGGTGGGTGAAGCGCGCGTGGTTCTTCGGGTCCTCGAGGTACGCGCGCTTGTCGCTCTCGAAGCGGCGGAGGCGGAGCGACTGGCCGACCACGGTGACGAGGCCGGCGAAGCTCGCCGGCGGCGCGCCTTCCTGCCCCAGCGCGGTCACGTAGTCCTGCGCCGCGATGTAATAGTCGTGCACCGCGTTACCGACGGAGTCTGCCGGCGGCGATTCACAACCGGGGCGAGCGTAGAAGTAGCAGTCGTACTTCGGCTGGAGCTCGTGGAGCCGGTCCCACGCGTCGTTCGATCGCGTGGGGGGGACGTTCGATGCATAGTGCATGGTCCCCGAGCCGTCGATGACCTCGAATGCGCCGGCCGAGAATCCCTGGGCCACGAGTCGGTTCAACGTTGCCGTGGCGGCACCGGCGCTAGGGCGTGTCGTCGGGAGGCTGTAGAGAAACCCGGACACGAACATGTTCCCGCCGTTGGTCGCCGTGGGCGCGGTGTTGTTGAACCCGGCGGCGCCGACGAGGTTGGGGAACGGCGCGCGCCACTGATCCGTCCAATACTGTCGACCGGCGTTGCAGCCGAGGAGGAGGAGGCGCGTCACGTGCGACGCGAAGGTCGGGTGCCTCGCGGCGAGGTGCGCCAGGCCGTCGAACGACAGCGTCGCTCCGCCGCCTTGCCAGAACGTCATGCCGTTCGAGTGACCGGCGATGGCCAGCGTGACGTGCGCCGTCGATCCGCTGCCGTCTTTCGCTCCCCCCTCGCTCGCCCGCAGCTCGTCCTCGACGGCGGCCATCGCCTGATCGAGGGCGACGTCGAACGTCTTCCCCGCCGGCAAGGCCGACGACGCGACCAGAGCGAGCGGCCGTCCGGTCCCGCGCGCGATGGCCTGAAAGCGCTGCACTTGCGCGTCGGCCGTCGTGACCGTGCCGTTCGGGTTCACGATGCGCACGACGCTGTCGGGCTCGAGCTGCACGAGCATGACGACGTCGTTGCGCGTGACGAGCTGGTCGTCGGACGTCGCCGCGCCGCCGGACTCACCGGGCTCACCGTCGCCAGCGGAGCAGGCAGTGGCAGCAATGGCGCAGAGCGCGGAGAGTAGAAGGAGCTTGGTCTTCATGGCGTCCCCCGTCGATCAGCGGCCGTGGGCGAGGTAGCGGCAGGTGGTGTGGCTGCCGTCGTCGGTGCAGGTCTCGAGGTCGACGCTGGCGCCGCTCTCGAGGACGCTGGCGGTCGAGATGGTGCGCCCGGCGTAGACGAACGCGTCCACGCGACCGGCCGCGAAGACGAAGGCGCCGCTCTGGAGGCTCTCGTAGGCGCCGAGCCGCGTGCGATGGTTCGTCGCGAGGTAGACGGCCGAGAGAGGCACGTCGGCGTTGCCGATCGTCACGGCCGTGAGGACACCTTCGTGCGACCCGAGGGTCGTCGGCCCGGTCGAAGCGAGCTCCGCGTTCGCGTCGGCGATGCACTTCGGATAGCCGGGGTCGTCGGGACCCGCGCCGGTGAAGTCGCAATCGTGGCGCGGATCCTCCATCGCGATCGACCCGGTCTTGAAGTCCCAGCCCAGCTTGCCGCCCATCGCGTGGTCGATTTGCGGGTAGCCGCGGAGACCGAACGCGCGCGTTGCGCCGAGCGCGAAGCCGTCGAGGACAGTGCCGTCGGTGAGCGTGATCGCGAGCACCTCACCGCGCGCGTCGAGCGTCACGCGGTTGGGATGGGCCGGGTCGCCGAACTGACGCATCGTCACGACCGGCGACGGGTGCTCCGCGCCGAGCTCGAGCTGCCTGGCCAGCTCGGCGACTGCGTCTTGGCCCTTCACCGAATCCTCGGAGACGGAGTCACTGCCGTCCGCGCCGGCGCAACCGACCAGACCGAGGACGAGCGAAGCGAGGGTTCCGAGGGCAGCGAGGCGGATCGAGGTGTTCATGATGTCTTCTCCTTTTGGCTTGTTATTTCGAAATCCATCGAATTATCTGAATGGACGCGCGGCGCAGCGTGCGGAGCGCGCGTGGGGCCGCCGCGGGGGCGGCGCGAGGCGTCAGGGGGCGATGGCTTTGGGCGCCCCGATCGGATTGCCGCTCGCGTCGACTTCTTGCGCCGACACGAAGAAGCCGGCGAAGCCCGGGGCCCCCTCGCCGAAGAAGCAGTACTCACCACGCGAGTCGATCGTGCGCGCGAAGTTGTGGTTCGTGCCTCCGACGGTCCACGACGCGGCGAATCGGTAATGCCGTCCGTCGACGACGTGGCCCTTCACCTTGAAGCCCTCGTGCGACGTCTCGTAGGCCGAGCTCACGCCTCCCTTGTCGACCGGAGTCGGCGCACTGAAGCCGATGCTGCTGCAATCGACGACTTGGTCGGGGAGCATCGCGAGCGCCTTCGACTCGCAGACGGCGTCGGCCGCGTTGGCCGCCGAGCCGACCGCCTTCACCGCGCCGCACGCGAGGAGGCCAGAGCGCACGAAGCCGACGCTCCACGCGTGGCGATCGGTGGCGTACTGACCGTTCACCAGCGGGATGCGCATGACCTTGCGCCAGCAGCGCCTCTCCGACGGCGCCGAGCCCCCCTCTTCGAGGTAGTCGAACGGCTCGCACTCGCCGCCTGCGGCAACGACCCGCGTGACCGTCGTCCCGGCGGGGATTGCGCCGATGTCGTCGGTGCTCGCGGGATTCTCGAACGCCTCGCCGGCGCGGTATCGAACGAGAAGCTCCGTGCACGGGCTCGCCGTCGCGGCGAGCTTCGGCGCGCTGCTGTACGGAGCGGCGCGCAGGAAGAGCCCTTCGGCTGCGCTCGCCCAGCACGCGTCGGTGCCGTACACGCAGTCGTATGCGCCGTGACCTCCGTCGGCCTTCGCGTCCCAAAAGAGGAGACCGCCCTGGTCACGACACGTCTTCTGACAAGCAGCGCCACCGGGCGCAGCGCTCGGCGCGCAGCGCGCCGTGTCCTGGAGCTCGTCGGCTTGGTTGGCGCCGCTCTCGCCACTCACTTCGCTGCTGCACGCAGCGAGGAGAGTCGTCAGCACCGCCGTCATGCACGCGCCCAGGAGCTTCGTCGTCATCGCATCACCTCCGCGACGATGTAGAGCAGCCGCCATGCCACCATGTGCGACAACACCGAGAGCGGTCGAGGCGACGACGTGTCGCGGACTTAGCTTCGCGCGACGACCGACGCGATTGACCGAATCGGCCAACGCCAGGGACCGGGGTCATGCCGCGACGTGGATCGTCGTTCATCCGCCGTCGCACGATCCCCCGAGATTCCCAGGGCGACGCGAGACGTGCCGCGGCCGAACGGGACAGGCCTTTGTCCGAAACGGTCAAGGCGCGGCGAGCCCGTGCATGACAGGTTCGTCGCCTCGAACGAGGAGGCGGCCCCATGAAGCGGAGTTCTTCGACGACGCGCGCGTGCGTGCGACTCGGTCTCGTGGTCTCGACGGGCGTTCTCGCGGCGTGCGCCGTTCCCGACGACGGCGACGGCACGACGAGCAGCGAGCTCGCCCCCTCCCCGCGTTTCGACGGTGATCCGTCGCACGGCGCCCACTTCGCCGTCGACGTGTCGATCTACGAGGGAGCGCTCGCACAGGCCGAGATGGACTGCTTCTGGGATTCGGGGGTGCGCCACATCGTCGTCGGCACGCAGAACGAGCTGGTCGCGCGGCAGCAGCTCGCGATGGCCACCTCGCGCGGCATGACGGTCGACGCGTACGTCTACATCCTGTGGGACCTGGACCCGGCGGCCCAAGTGGACGAAGCGCTGCACCGCGTGTCGGGCTTCCCGGTGCAGCGGCTCTGGCTCGACCTCGAGGACATCTACCACGCGACCTCGCTCGGATCGGCCGCGCTCACGAAGCGCGTGCAGGCGGGGCTCGACGCGTGCCGCGCAGTGCCGGGCCACGGATGCGGCATCTACACCGGCCCCGGCTTCTGGAAGACGTACATGAGCAACACGACAGCCTTCGCCAACGCGCCGCTTTGGTATGCACTCTACAACCATCGCACCTCGCTCGGCGATTGGAGCGCCGAGCACTTCGGCGGCTGGACCGCCCCTGCCGGCAAGCAGTGGGCCGAGCAGCCTCTTTGCGCGGTGGGCGAGGACATGGACGTGATGCAGGTCCCCGGCGCACCGACCGTGACGCCCGATCGATCGACGCCGCCCGACACCGGCGCGCCGCCGCCCGCGCCGACCGGCCTCTTCCCCGAGCAAGGGATGGTGATCGATCTCGAGGTCGTGAAGCTCATGACGGAGCTGATCCCGCGCGCGAGCTCCTACGAGCTCTCGCTCGATCGATGGACCGGCACCGCCTTCGTCCCCTACTTCACGTTCCGGAGCCCCGTCGCCTTCAAGAAGGTCTCACCCAGCGTCAGGAACGCGGTGTACCGCTTCCGCGCGCGGGCCGAGAACGCCCACGGCTGGGGACCGTGGTCGCCCTATGTGACCTTCGAATACGGCCGTTACACCGGGCCACGCCCACCGGCGGAGAGCCCGTAAGATCGGCGGCAAAAAGCCGGCCGCGATACGAACGACTGCTCTACGATTCCAGCTGTGGGAGCCACCGTCTCCACGATCGCCAGCGGCGCCATTCGCAAGCTGTTCACCGTCGCCCGTGAGCTCGGCATCGACGAAGCGGAGCTCGCGCGCGGCGCGTCGTTCGACCGCGCGACGATGGTCGATCCCGACGCGCGCATCCCTCACGACGTCCTCTACGCGCTGTGGGAGCAGGTGCTCACGCGCGTGCCTCGGAGCGATCTGCCGCTCCGGGGCGCCGAGCACTACGAACCGAGCGACTACGGGCTCGTGGGCTTCGCCGTCGTCAACAGCGCGACGCTGGCCGAAGCGTACACGCACACCGTTCGCTTTCTCTCGCTCTGGACCGACGATCCGTCGATCCGTCTCCAGGGCGACGGGACGGTCCTCGCGACGTACCGGCTCACGCTCGACGATCGACCAGGCCGACGCTGCGGCGCCGAGGCAACGTTCGCCGAGCTACTCCACGCGGCGCGGCTCGTCACGCAGACGAGGCTCACGCCGCGCGAGGTTCGCTTCCCTCATCCGGCGCCCGCCGACACGTCGGCGCACGCGACGTTCTTCGGTTGCGACGTGCGTTTCGGTGCGAGCGACATGGCGATGGTGCTCGATCGTTCCGATCTCGATCGCCCGCTCCCCAAGGCGGATCCGCAGCTCGGGGTCTTCCTCCGCAAGATCGCGGACGAGGCGCTCGAGCGACGAAGTGGACCGCTCGACTCACCGACGGATCGACTTCGCACGCTCCTCGCCGAGGAGCTCCACAAGGGCATTCCGCCCCTCGACGACCTCGCCAAGCGTCTCGGCACGACCGAACGAACGATCCGCCGGCGCCTGGACGAGCAGGGCACGTCGTACCGCGAGCTCCTCGACGAGACACGCTCCGAGCTCGCGCGCAGCTACATCCGCGATCGACGCATGCCGCTCGCCGAGGTCGCCTTCATGCTCGGTTTCACCGATCCGAGCGCCTTCCACCGCGCCTTCAAGCGATGGACCGGCACGACGCCGAAGTCCTTCCGCGACTCTTCGTGAGTCGCTAGAGTCTCGGTCCGTGCCGACCGCCGCAGAAATGCTCGCCGAGGTCCCGCTGTTCTCCCTGCTCGACGATCAGGAGCGCGCGGCGCTCGCCGAGCGCATCGACGTCATCACCGCGAAGAAGGGCGACGCGCTCTTCAACCACGGGGATCCCGGCGATTCGCTCTTCGTCGTCCGGAAAGGGATCGTCGAGATCTTCTTCACCAACGACACCGGCAACAAGATCGTCCTCGAGACCGCGCGGGAAGGTGACTTCTTCGGCGACATCTCGCTGCTCGACGCCGGCCCCCGCACCGCCTCGGCGGTCGTCATCGAAGACGTCGAGGCGCTCGTCGTCGATCGGGGGGATCTCGACGAGCTGATTCGCGTGAAGCCGGCGGCGGCGATGGAGATCCTCACCGCCACCGGCAAGCGCTTGCGCGAGTCGGCCAAGCTCCTTCGTCACACCGCGTCGCGCGACATCAACGAGGTCGAAGAAGACACGCGCAGCACGGTGATGAAGGTCGCCGATTGGATCAGCGATTTTTCCGGAAGCCTCCCCTTCCTCTTCATCCACGTCGGCATCTTCTTCGTGTGGATCATGATGAACGTGCCGCCCATCGGCGGCGAAGCGAAGCACAGCTTCGACCCTTACCCCTTCGGGCTCCTCACCATGGCGGTGTCGCTCGAAGCCATCATCCTTTCGGTCTTCGTGCTCCTCTCGCAGAACCGCCAAGTGGCGCGCGAGCGCGTGAGGAACGACATCGAGTACCAAGTGAACCTGAAGGCCGAGCTCGAGATCGCGCACATGCACGTGAAGGTCGACGAGCTCCACGCCGATCTCCTCGCTCGCTTCGCCAACCTCGAGAAGAAGCTGGGCATCGCCGTGGCGCCGGGGCTCAGCATCCGCCCGGCGCAGCCCGAGGGGGCGAAATCCTCGCCTCCCACGAACGGCGGCAGTAAGGGGGACACATGAGCGGGCAAACCTCACCGTCACTCCTCTTCGCCGCGGTGCTCGGTGCCGCGGTCGTCGGAGGCGCGGGCTTCGCGTTCTTCCGGCCCGACGCACCTTCGAGCACCGAATCGGCGGCGTCGCACGTCGCGCAAGAAGGCCCGAGCGCCGCGGCCGATCCGCTCGGCGCGGGGATGAACGATCCCGGCGCTCTCCCGCCCGGCCATCCGGGCGTAGGCGATCCCAACGCGCTGCCCCCCGGTCATCCCGGGATGGGGAGCTCGGGGGCTCTCCCGCCGGGCCACCCGGGCATGGGCGATCCGAGCGCGGCGGCGCCGAGCGAAGAGGGGGCCGAGCCGGGCCTCTCGTGGAAGGTGCCGGCAGCGTGGAAGACCGTGCCGAATCCGAGCTCGATGCGACTCGCCACCTACCGCGTGCCGCGCGCCGCGGGGGACACCGACGACGCCGACGTCAGCGTCACGCGCGCAGGCGGCGGCACCGACGCCAACATCGATCGATGGGTCGGCCAGTTCGAGGGGAAGCCCGAAGCCAAGCGCGAGACGAAGACGGTCCACGGGTTCAAAGTCACCGAGGTCGAGGTGAGCGGCACGTACCTCGGCGGCGGGATGATGGGCGGCGGGGCCTCGTCGAAGCCAGGGTTCACCCTCCTCGGCGCCATCGTCGAGGGGCCCGGCACGCCGTACTTCTTCAAGCTCACCGGACCTTCGGCGAGCGTGCACGGCGCGCGCGCCGCCTTCGACGCGATGCTCGCAGGGATGACGTCGTCGAACTGAAGTGGGTGCAGTCTGCACGCTTGCGGGTCGACGGGGGCGCTCACGCCTCGCTCGGCGGCTCCGGAGGCGGATCGAGGCTCGCGCGTTCGAGGCGCCGGCTGTGACGTAGCTCGAGCACGCCGATGATGATCGCGCCCCAAAGGGAGATCGTTCCCAGCACTTGGCCGATCGACATCGCCACGATCACCGGGATCGGACGCGGGTCGAGGAGCGACCAAGCCATGAGCGCGAGCGCGACGAGCCCGGAGAGCGCGCACACGCGAAGCAGGCGACTGTGGTTGTGCGAGCGCTTGGTCACGGGGACGCTCCCTTCGTCATGGGGTGGGCGAAGCCGTGGCAGCCGGCGCTCGCGCAGCTCACGCGACCGCTCCGCACGTCGTCGAGCGACGACGCGTGATCGGGGACCTTCGACCAGATCTCCACCCGGGTAGAGTGGCAGTGCATGCAGTTTCCGTTGGGGTACGGCGCGCGAAGGTGGATGGTCTTCTGCGCTTCGGCGAGCGATTGCGTGCGGTACTCGGTGTAATAGAGCCAGACGTGCCGCATGCCGCCCATCTTGGTGGTGATGGTGCCGAACATCCCGTAGTCGGCGTGGCACGCGTAGCAGTTCTCGTCACCGATGAGCGCGTTGCGCGCATGGCGGGCCGCGAGCGAGGTGCTCTTGGGATCGTCCGAGTCCGAGGCGTGCGGGATCATCACGTGGCAAGAGCCGCAGAAGTTGCGCTGCTTGGTCTGCTCGTAGCCGGCGACGTTCCCCGTGAGCGCCGTCATCACCGGAAAGAACCCGAGGCCGAGGAGCAGGCCGACGCGAACGGTGTGCGTGAGCGGGGGCCTCCGCACGAGAAACACGAGGAGGATCGTGGCCGCGACGGCGGCGGATCCGAGCCCCACCAGCGCGAGAGGCGACGTCGGCAAGGTCACGCGGAGTCTCCCACGGGATGGGCGCACTGCTTGCACCGTGCCAGCGGCAGCTTGGTGGGCAAAACGGTCAATCCTCCGAGATTTGCGCGGCTCTGCGCGAGGCTCGGGTTCTTCCTGGGGTTCGGCGTGTTCGCCGACGTGCAAACCTTGCACGCCGAGCCGCTCCGTCTTCGCGCCGACGCCGTGGCCGAGGCCAAGGCCCCGGCCGGGCTCGTGATGCTCCAGGGGGAAGACCGCCTGACGCCGTGGCTCGGGGCCGAGGCGCTGGTGTGGACCGGCGCCCCTCGCGTGCCGCGGAACGACCCGACCGCCGACGTGATGGTCCTCGTCGTGCGCATGCGCGAACCGCACGGCCTCGGCGAAGCGCGCGCCGGTCGCTTCGTCTTCACGACGGGGGCGATTCGGCCGGTGCACCTCGACGGCGTCACCGTGCTGGGGCGTGCGCCGTGGGGATCCACGGTGGAGGCCGCGGCGGGGACGCCGGTCGCCCCCTCGCTCGCGCCCCACGGCTACGACTGGCTCGCCGGCGGGCGATTCGGGCAGACGATCGCGTCGCGCGCGGCGGTCGGGATTTCCTACGTGCAGCGCCGTGAGCGGAACGAGCTCGGCGAAGAAGAGGCAGGTGCCGACGTGACGGCAGCGCCCGCGAAGTGGCTCGACCTCGGCGCGCGAGGCGCGTACGACCTCGTCTCGCCCGGGATCGCCGACGCGCGTGCTTCGATCGCGGCGCGCAGCGAGCCTTTGCGCGTGGAGCTCTTCGGCGTGCATCGCTCCCCCTCGCGTCTCTTGCCGGCGACCTCGCTCTTCTCGGTGCTCGGGGATTTTCCCTCCGAAGCGAGCGGCGCGAGCCTTCGCCTTCGCGCGGCGCCGAGGCTCGATCTCTTCGCGAGCGGCGCGGCCCAGGCCGTGGGGCGCGAGCTCGGCGGCAACGGGAGCGCGCGCGCCCTTCTTCGTCTCGACGACGCGGGCGAAGGGAACCTCGGTCTCGAGCTACGCCGCCAAGACGTGTTCCGCGCGAAGTGGAGCGGCATTCGCGGCCTGGCCGCACAGCCGCTCGGCGCAGGCTTTCGCTTCTCGACCGAGATCGAGGTCGCGGTCCCTGATCACCCCGAAGGACGCGGAACGTTCTGGCCGTGGGCGCTCGTCGCGCTCGGTTGGAGATCGGCGAGCGGGTGGGAAGCGGCCGGCGCGGTCGAAGCGGCCTCCACGCCGGTGCATCGCTTCGAGACCAACGCGCTCCTGCGCGTGGCGCGTACCCTCGAGGTTCGATGAAGGTGCGCGCGTCCCTCCTCGTGCTCTTCCCCATCTTGCTCGGCGCGTGCGCCGGCGTCCTCGGGATCCGCCCTTCGTCGTCGGTCCACCCCTTCGAGCACCGCGCGCACGTGACCCACGGCGTGAGCTGCACCGCGTGTCACGCCGGCGTGAGCGGCTCCGAAGGGCGCGGCGCGCTGCACCTGCCGGACGCCTCCACCTGCCGCTCGTGCCACACGCGACCGCACGACGAGCGCGCGTGCTCGGGCTGCCACGGCGAAGCGCACGTGCGCCAAGAGGCCGAGCTCGCGCATGATCACCTGCGATTTTCCCATCGCCAGCACATGCCGGCGGCCAAGGGGGATTGCGTGCGTTGCCACAGCGCCGTTGGCGAAGCGGCTCCCGGCGCGCTCCGTCCGAAGATGGCGACCTGCTTCGGCTGCCACGAGCATCAAGATCAGTGGCGCACGCGCGACTGCGACGCCTGCCACGTCGACTTGCCGGCCGAGCGCGTCCTCCCCGAGAGCCACGTGGTGCACGACGGAGATTGGATCCACGAGCACGGCTTGAAGGCCGCGAGCCAGCGTGATCTCTGCGCGACGTGTCACAGCGAGCGCTCGTGCGCCGCGTGTCACGGTGTGACCGTGCCCGGGTTGCCCTCGCGGCTCGAGTTCGAGACGCGCAAGCTCGAGGCGCTTCACCCCGCCGGCTTCCGGTCGCGGCACGCGCTCGAGGCCTCGGCGTCGCCGGGGCTCTGCACGACGTGCCACGACGCCCGCTTCTGCAGCGATTGCCACGACGCGGCCGGCGTCTCCCCGGGTCACGCGAAGCGAAGCCCGCACCCTGCCACCTGGCTCACCGCCGGTCGCGGCGGCGGCGATCACGGCGTGAGCGCGCGGCTCGATCCCGAATCGTGCGCCGGTTGCCACGGCGGCGCGGGCGAGCAGCTGTGCGTCGGGTGCCACCGCGTCGGCGGCGCCGGAGGGAGTCCGCACGGCCCCGGCTTCACGAGCACCAAGGACAAGCTGCGCGATCTCCCCTGTCGTCTTTGCCACGGGATCGGACCGTGACGCGTCGACGCGCCGTCTCGCTCGTAGCGCTCGCGTGCGTCGTGATCGCGGCGGTCGTGGCGATCGTGATCCTCGTTCGAAGGAGCGCGCCGCCGCCAGGGATCCCGCCGGCGCTCGTCCCGCCGGCGTGGGCCACGGTGCGCGACAGTCCGGGGCACCGCGCGCACGTCGGCAAAGGGAGCATCACCTGCAAGGATTGCCACGACTACGAGACCAAAGGCTTCACGAACCCTGGCCCCGCGCCGTGCGCGCGGTGCCACACGAAAGAGGACCACACGCACCACGGCGGAAACGCCGCGACGCCGACCACGTGCCTCACGTGCCACGCGTTCTCGCCCGCGCAAGCGGTCCCCACCTGCGCCGGCTGTCACGCCGAAGCGCACGGAAAGTCACAAGCGATCGTCACCCACAAGACGACCGCCTGCGGGTCGTGCCACAAGCTGCACGAGACCCCCTCGGTCGCTCCAGAAGCGTGTACGTCGTGCCACGAGGAGCGCGCCCCCTCGCACGAGGCGCACGCGGGGAGCCACGGCTGCAGCGACTGCCACACGCCCCACGCCGCGGCCAAAGAGGCCCAGGCGATCTGCGTCACGTGCCACAAGACGCCCGCTGGACCGCGACCTGCCGGCCACGACGCGTGCACCACGTGCCACAAGCCGCACACCTTCGTCGCCGGCGGCACCAACGCGTGCATCGGCTGCCACACGCAGAAGCCCACGCTCGCCGCGACCGAGGTCAAAGCCCACGCCGATTGCACGAGCTGCCACACGCCGCACGCGCCGACGAACGCCGCGAGCGCGTGCACCACGTGCCACTCGGGGATCCAAGTCGCTCACGGGACGAAGGCCGCCTGCACCACGTGCCACGCGGCGCACGGAGAGGGGGCGAAGGTCGTGGCGGCGACGTGCACCTCGTGCCACGCGCCCATCGCCGCGACCGACAACGGCGCTCACGCCGGCGGCGTCGTCTGCGCGAGCTGCCACAAGAGGCACGCGTTCTCCGACCAAGCGCGCGGGCGACCGCTGTGCGCGACGTGCCACGCGCGCGAGGCGACGCTGACCGCGACCAACACCGGCCACGCGACATGCGCTTCGTGCCACGGTTCGAACACGCATCGACCGAGCCACGCCCCGGCCTGCGGCACGTGCCACGCACAAGAACAGCGCGCGGCCCCCGCAGGCCATCAAGTGTGCACGAATTGCCACGAGCCCCACAGCGGCGCGCGGGTCCCCGCGGCCGCGTGCTCGACCTGTCACGCGAAGGAGGCGCACACGCCGCATGCTTCGGTCCCAGGGAGCTGCGCGACGTGCCACACGCCCCACGGTCCACGCGGCGTCGTCAAGGCGCCGGCGTGCACCACGTGTCACGCGCCCGCTTCCCTCCCCGGCGTCCACGTCGCGAGCGGCCACGCCGCCTGCGCTTCGTGTCACACGTCGCACGCGCCGCCGCGCGCCGATCGCGCGACGTGCACGACGACGTGCCACGTGGATCGACGCACGCACCAGCCGGACGCGCCGGTGTGCAGCGGCTGCCACGTGTTCCGCAAGTAGGAGCGCAAGCTCCCCACCCTCGACACGCGGCGCCTCGGCGGGGTGTCATCCCGAGCGGATGATCACGCGGCATACTGCAGCAAGGCATACTCCAACATGCAGTATGTTGCATGCCGCGGCGCGAGGGAGAGCCCTGAGAGCCTTGGCGCGCGGCGCTCAACGCCGCCAGGTCGTTCCGCTCCGTGCTCGGGCCCGCCTTGGCCTCGCCGCGCTCGCGATAGTTGCGTGATGCGCTTTCGATGAAATGCGCTCTAGTTGTCGAACACGCCGTTGACGTGCAGCGTGCGGCCGCTCGAGGAGATCCCGAGCACGCCGCTCGCGTCGCGCGTGACCTCGGCGCCGTGGCACCCCGCGCGATCGCACGAGGTCGAGGCGGTGTGCTGCGAAGGCGGAATTCCGTGGCACGCGCCGCACGCCCGCGCCGCGCCCGAGGTGTCGCGCCACGCCGGGACGACGGCCGGCGCGTCGGGCATCTTGGCGCCGTGGCAGGCGACGTTGGCGCAGGCCTGACCGTCCCACGAAGGCGCGGCGCCGCGTGCGACGGCGCGGCCGGAGAAGCGCACCTCCACGACACCGTTCATGTGCCCCGGAGAATCGAGGCTCGTCGGAACGACGTGGCAGTCGCTGCAGGCGACCGGATCGGTGAGCGTGGGATCGCGGTGGGCGGCGTGCGCGGCGGTCTTGGGCCACGGGTCGTCGCCGCTCCCATGGCACGCGCCGCAGCGTCCGCTCCCGTCGCCGAGGTCCACGCGGCCGTTCATGTGGAGCGCGCCCGCGGCGAGCGCCGTCCCTTGGGCGTTGGCCTCCCTGTGGCACGTGGTGCACGGGCCCGGGAAGTGATCGCGCGGCGGCGATCCGTGGCAGTCGCCGCACGCCATGGGCCCCGTCTCGCTCCACCGCGGGCGCGGACGCGCGCCGCCGCGATCGTGGCAGGCGACGGCGCACGCCGAGCTGGTCGTGTCGTAGCTCGCTTCGGGCACCACGCGCTTCGTGTCGAAGACGACCTCGACCGCGCCGTTGGCGTGGAGGCCGCTCACGACCGCAGCGCCGGGCGCGGGGTGGCACGTGCTGCACGCAAAGACGGAGCGACGCCCGGGATCGGTGTGCGCGGCATGGGCGCCGGCGTGCTTCGCGTCGTCGGGGAAGAAGCAAAGGTCGCGCGGCGGCGCGGGGTTCTCGCGGCGTCCGTGGCACGTCCCGCACGCGAGCGCGCCCCCCGGCTCGTCGTGGCACGAGGTGCACGCCGGCGCGCCCGGCGCGGCGTGCGTGATCCCGCTTGGACGTGACGGCGCGCCTTCGTGACAGCGGCCGCACGCCTCGGGATCGGAGGGGTCGAGCATCGGCGCCCATCGCGCGGCGCGGAGCTTGGCGCCGTGAAAGTCGGTCGCGCGCGGATCGGCGAACGAGGGCGTGTGCACCGTGCCTGCCGAGGCCGGTGTCCCCGAAGCGACCCACGCGAGGAGCGAGGCTCGCTCGTCCGGCGAGAGGATCGCCGCGTGCGAAGGGGTGTCGAGGACGCGAAGCACCGGCGCGCGCGCATCGGCGGGGAGCGTCGCCGGCGTCGCGCCCGGAGCCACGCAGGCGATCGCGTCGAGGTAAGACGTGGCGCGCCAACCCCCGGGCGGGGAGGCGCCTTGGTGGCACGACGCGCAGCGGAGCGCGAGCAACGCCGCGACGTCGCCGTCGAACGCCGGAGCGGCGGCGGGTGTGGCGCGATCTTCGGAGCAGCCCGCCCCGAAGATCGCCCCCGACGTCGCGAGCGCGAGCCCCCATGCCCACGTGCCCCCGCGAAGGCGGCGCGTCGGGAGCACGGGAGGGAAGCGCCGCTTCATGCCCTTGGGTGCACCGTCACTGCGGTCGCGTGAGGCCGATCGGCAGCGCGCCCATCGTCTCGAGCGAGTCGTAGATGAGCTGCTCGGTGTACTTCGGGTTGTGCGCGCCGAGCGCTCCGCCGCGGGCAAGGAGGAAGTAGTTGTAGACTGCACCGGCCTGATTGGCAGTGAGCCCCGTGACCGGCGCGCCGACGTCGAGCGCGAACTGACCGTCGCTGAGCTCGGCTTGGGTCATCGGCGTCCCCGTGCGCGTGATGTAGCCCGCTCCGGCGAGCGCCGCTTGGAGCAAGAAGAGCTCGGATTTCACCGTCGATTGCCCGCCGCCCACGTCGAAGGAGGTCGCGCCGGCGTGGCACGAGGTGCACGCCGAGAGCTGCGCGTAAAACGAGTGGTTCGCCGCGCCGCTGTTCGTCGCCACGTCGGGCATGTGGCAGTCGACGCAGGTGAGCTTCGCCTGGTGGGTGCTGCTCGCGTAGGTCTTGCCCGCGAAGTGGTAGCCGCCCGATCCCGAGTAGACGTCGGCCTGCGGGCCCTCGTGCGGCCCCCAGTACGTCGAGAGCTTGTTGTTCGTCGGAACGATGTAGTTCGTCACGTCCTTGCGCGAGCGATGGCAATAGACGCACGTGTTCGACAGGCCCATCGCCCCGGCGTCGCTCCCGGTGACCGGGCCGACGCTGGGGCTCTTCTCGAGGAAGGCGGTGTCGGTGGCCGACGAGGCGACGCGCAAGGGGAACGAGCCCGGCGTGTAGGGCTGCCCGGTGCGGTGCGGATCGTTGGCGTCGGTCACGGCGTGGCAGGTGACGCACGTGACGGCGGCGACCTTCGCCGTGCCGGTGTACGTCGCTTCGCCGACCGCCCCCGCGCCGCCGTCGGCGAGCGGAATGCGATAGCCCATCTCGCCGTGGGTGGCGTTGGCCACGACCCCGCCGTTCTGCGTGCCGAGGTCCCCGGCGACGCGATGCGAGAGGGCGTCGAGCGCGTGGCAGTTGCCGCACGCGCCGGGCCCCGTCCACGACGCGACCTCGCCGCCGTTCAAGTTCCCGATGAAGGCCGCGTAGTGGGTGCTCGTCTTCCACTGCTCGACGATGCCGTTGAAGCCGTGGCAGGGCGAGAGGCACGAAGCCGGCAGCCCTCCGTCGGGGACCGCCGCGAGCCCCGAAGGCCCCGTCGCCCCTGCCGGCCCCGAGGGGCCCGCCGTCCCTTGGGCCCCTGCGTTTCCTTGCGCCCCCGGCGCACCATTTGCGCCGTCCTGCCCGGTGCAGGCAAACAGCGTGAGAAGAACTCCTGCCAGCGTCGCTCCCAGCACCAGCCCGTGTGTCCGCTTCATCGATCTTCACGCGCGAGGTCCTCCCGGCGCGTGCTCCCGACGACGCTTTTTGCAGCATGCGTGCCGACACCGCGACGGGTGTCCTAGACCACCTCACGTGCGCGTGAGGGTCGCCCGTTCGCTAGTTGCGTACGGCGACGCGGATGCGGCCGGCGAGGATCTCTTGGCGGAGCGCCTCGACCTTGGCCTTCACGTCGTCGGGGATGCCGGCGCCGTGCGGACCTTCGTGCACGTAGTCGATGCCGTCGTCGGCCAGGCTCAAGACGCGCATCCCACCTTGGAAGCGCTGCTCCACCGCCGAGCGAATCGCGTCGAGCACGGCCACGTCGACCCGCTTCACCATGCTCGTCACCACCGTGCCCGGCATCTCGTCGTACTGGTCGGCGTCGACGCCGATGGCGAGGACGCCGCGATCGCGCGCACCTTCGAACACGCCGTGGCCGGTCGATCCCGACGCGTGGAAGATGACGTCGGCGCCGGCGCCGATCTCGCCCATCGCCAGCATCTTCCCCTTCGCCGGATCCTTGAAGGCGTCGGGGGTCGCGCCGGCGTAGCCCGAGTGCACTTGGCACGCGGCGCACACCGCGTGCACGCCGTCGATGTAGCCCCCCTCGAATTTGCGAATGAGCGGGATGTTCATCCCTCCGACGAAGCCCACGTGCTGGGTCTTGGTCATCAGCCCGGCGACCGCGCCGACGAGGAAGGCCCCCTGCTCCTCGCGGAAGGCGAGCCCCTCCACGTTGGGCGGCGGACCGCCGGGGCTCGGCGCGTAGTCGACGCAGGCAAAGTGAATCCGCGGGTAGTCACGCGCGACCGCCTCCACGTCGCTCGAGAAGATGAAGCCCACGCCGATGACGAGGTCCATCCCCCGCGCGGCGAAGAGCCGCAGCGCCGCCTCGCGATCTTCGCTCCCCGCCGGCTCGAGGAAGCTCACCTCGACGCCGAGCTCCTTCTCCGCGCGAAGCAGCCCGAGGTACGCGCCGTCGTTGAAGCTCTTGTCGCCGCGACCGCCGACGTCGAACACGAGCCCCACGCGCGCGCGCGGCGGACCTTTGGTCACGCGGGCGTCGACCTCGTGGCGCGCGGGCAAGAACGTGAGCGCCACCGCGAGCACGAACAGCGCGAGGAGCACCTTCCAAGGTCCGCTCATCCGCGCCTCATCTCGAGACCGCGGCCGTCGCCCGCCGAGTCGGGCTCGACGAAGATCTTCCGCATCCACGGCATCTCGGCGCGGAGCTTGGCTTCGAGGGTGTTGGTCGCGTCCTCGACCTCGGGGACGCGCATCTCGGGGCGGAAGGCGATCTTGAGCGCCAAGATGACGACGTCGGGCCCAAGATGCATCGTGAGGAGCTGGGTCACGCGCTCGACGCCGGGGACCTTCTCTACGATCTCGAGCACGCGCGCTTGGTCCTCTTCGGTCGCGCTCTCGCCGATGAGCAGGTGGTGCGTGACCGTGGCGAGGACCACCGCCACCGCGCAGAGCAGGACGCCGATGAGGATGCTCCCCGCCGGATCCCAAAAATACGACCCGGTGACGTGGCTGAGGAGCACCGCGAGGAGGGCGATGGAAAGTCCGATGAGCGCCGTCGTGTCCTCGGCGAGCACGAGCGGGATCGTCGGGTCGCGCGCCTCGAAGATGGCGCGGCGGAGCGGCTTGCCTTGGGACAAGGCACGAAACTCTCGCATGGCGACGCGGAAGCTCATCGCCTCGAAGAGCACGCTCGTCCCGAGGACGCCGTAGTTGAGCCAACGCGTGGGCACCGCCAGGTGCACGCCGAGCACGGTGCGCGAGAGGATCTCCGGCGCGTTCTCCGGGCGACCGTGAAGGAGGTGCGTGACCCCCTCGAAGATGGCGAAGGCGCCGCCCACGGAGAAGAGCATCAGCGCCACCACGAAGGGCCAGAAATACCGCTCGCCGGCGCGCCCGAAGGGGAAGCGCGCGTCGGAGGGCTTCTGCGAGAGCCCCATCCCGAGCAAGAGCAGCGCTTGGTTCCCCGAGTCGGCGACCGAGTGCACCGCCTCGGCCAAGGTCGCCGTCGACCCCGAGAGGAGCGCCGCGAGGAGCTTGCACGTCGCGATGGCGAGGTTCCCCGCCAAAGCTGCGATGACGACTTTCCTGCTCCCCTCGGCGCTCACGTTCGATCCCAAGCGCCGGGCGTGCCTCTCACGAGGGGCGCGGCGAAGGGAGGATCTTCACGCGCGTTCGCGCCGCTTGCAAGAAGGCTCCTTCGAGAAGATGAAGTCGCTCGTCCACGTACCACTCGGAGAGCGGCCCGCGCACGGCGTCGTATTTCTGGCCGCGAAACGGGTGCGGCGCGGTGCGGAAGACCTCGCGGAGCTGCTCGTCGGTGGGGAAGAGGAACGAGGTAGCCGTGCGCTCGAGGTAGATCGCCGCGCGCGCGCGCCGACGAAGGAGCGCGTTGACCTCTTCCGGGGCGATGCCGCCCTCGTTCGCCGCCGCCATGAGGGCCGCTTCTCCCCCCACGCGCTGCGCGAGCCCCGCGCGCACTTGCGCGGCGATGCGCGAAATCTCCGCTTCGTCCGGCTGGTGCTCGAGAGGGAGCGAGGCGAGGAGCTCTTCCGAGATGTGACGCTCCATCCCGGCGCGGAGGTGGCGGTCGTCGTAGCCCTGGCTCGATCCGTCCTCGGTGAGCGCCTCGAGGCGCGCCTCGAAGGCGAGCAAGCGATCGCTCACGAAGCGCGGGCGCGCGGGGCCGCCGGTCTCCGGCGCGTAGAACCGAAGCGCCACGCGCTCCACCATCATGTCCGCCGGCGCCTCCGCCGAGGCGCTGGCCGGATCGGCGGCGTGCGCGACGCCGGTCACGCTCGCGAGCCCGATCGACGTCGCGAGCGCGCCGAGGTGGAGGCCGCGGCGCGCGAGGCTCACGTCTTCTCCTCGACCCCTTCGAGACGCCGCGACTCGGCGCGCTCCTGCATCTGGTGCTCGTGGTGGTGGGCGAAGCCGCGCGCGGCACGACGAGCCTTCAAGAACTCGGCGAAGGCGACGAGGGTCTCGAGATCACGCGGGCCGAGCGTCTCCGCCGCTTCGCGGAGATGCTGACGGCTCGCCTCGGCGTTGCGCGCGCGACGACCGCTCGACGACTTGGGGGCTTCCTCGCCCATCGACGAAGAGAGCGGCGCCGAATCGACCGCCGGCTCGCTCTCCGGTCCTGCGCCGGCAGGCGAATCGACCCACTGCGGGCGCGGCGTGGCGCGGATGGCGTGCGCGGTGAGCCACGCTTCCATGAAGGTGCGCAGGCGCTCGCTGCGGAAGGTGAACCATCGCTCGCGATCGGCGGCGAAGGACATGAGCACGTCCTTGAACCTGCGGAACGCCCCCTTGCCGTCGATGGCGTGCGCCAGCTTTCCGCGAAGGTCGGTGTCGTCGACCATCGGGATGAAGCGCTCCATCCATCGGTACTGCTCGCGCGAGCTCACCGGATCGATGCGGAGGTAGTTCCCGTCGGAGGCGATGCGAACGTGCATCTGCGGGTCGGCGACGCCGTCCACGACACGGAGCACCTCGCCGGTGGTGAGGTGGAGGTAACTGTGGACTTCGGGCGCGTTGTTTTCGAACGCGTCTTCCAATGCCTCCCAATCGACCGGCACCTCGCGGGTGGCGGTCGCCGGGTGATCGGCGTCACTGGTCATGAGCTGCTCCTTCGGACAAAGAACGTAAGAGGCGCGGGACGAGAACGACGCGCTGCGACCCCCGGCGCGCAGGAACGGACACGTCGGAAGACCCGGGCCCTCTGGGCTGAAGAGGACGACGGGCTCCAGTCAAATGTGACACGCAGCGGCCGCGCGCGAAAGGGGGTCCTCGCCGAGAAGCGGGCTCCTGGAGCCGTCACGCCGAGGGGCATTGATTTCGCGTGCAAATCGCCGCGCGTTGGGCGGCGCCGAGCGGCCGGGACGTCAGGCCGCGCCGTGGCTCCGGCAACGACGGACGGCGTCGTTCCACTTGGCGAGGTGCGCCGCGCGTGCGCCCTCGGGCATCTCGGCGCGGAAGGTGCGGTCGTGATGAATGAGCTTGGCCGCGTCGGCCTGCTTCGCGAGCCCCGCGCCCACCGCGGCGAGCATCGCCGCGCCGCGCCCCGTCGACTCGACGTCCTTCGGCCGCTCGACCGCGACCTTGGCGATGTCCGCTTGGAACTGCATGAGCAGATCGTTCCGCGAGGCGCCGCCGTCCACGCGGAGGCGCGCCAAAGGGCGCCCGGCGTCCTTGGCCATGGCGTCGAGCAGGTCCCACACCTCGAGGGCGATGCCTTCGAGGACGGCGCGGGCGACGTGCCCGGCGTTGCTCCCGCGCGTGAGGCCGCACAAGATGCCGCGCGCGTCCTGATCCCAATGCGGCGCGCCGAGGCCGGAGAGCGCGGGGACGAAGCTCACCGTCTCGCTCGAAGGCACCGAGCGCGCCAGCGCTTCGATCTCGTCGGCCGAGCGGATCATCTTCATCCCGTCGCGGAGCCACTGCACCGCGGCCCCGGCGATGAACGCGCTCCCTTCGAGCGCGTAGGTCACCTCGGCTCCGATCTTCCACGCCACCGTGGTCACGAGGCCGTGGGTGCTCCAGATCGGCTTCGAGCCGATGTTGGTGAGGGCGAAGGCGCCGGTGCCGAAGGTGCACTTCGCGTCCCCCTCGGCGAAGCACGCTTGGCCGAAGAGCGCGGCTTGCTGATCGCCGGCGATCCCCGCGATGGGAATGCCGTCGGGGAGAAACTCGCACCCTTTGGTGGAGGCGACGACCTCGGCGCTGCCGACGATCCGGGGGAGGACGCTCTTCGGCACGCGGAAGAGAGCGAGGAGCTCGTCGTCCCAGGCGCACGTCGCCAGGTTCATGAGCAGCGTGCGCGAGGCGTTGGTGGCGTCGATGACGTGCGCGCCGCCGGAGGTGAGCTTGTCGACGACGAAGGTGTCGATGGTGCCGAACGAGAGCTCGCCGGCCTCCGCCCGCTTCCGTGCACCTTGCACGTGATCGAGGAGCCACGCCACCTTGGTGCCGGAGAAATACGCGTCGATGACCAGGCCGGTGCGCTTCTTCACGAGCTCGCCGTGACCCGCCGCTTTCAGCGCGTCGCAGACGTCGGCGGTGCGCCGGCACTGCCACACGATGGCGCGGGCGATGGGCTCCCTCGTCTTCTTGTCCCAGAGCACCGTCGTCTCGCGCTGGTTGGTGATGCCGATGGCGGCGATGTCCTTGCCCGTCACCTTGGCCTCGGCGAGCGCCTTCTCGACGCTCGTCTTCACCGAGGCCCAGATCTCCCGCGTGTCGTGCTCCACCCAACCGGGCTCGGGGAAGTGCTGGGGGAACTCGGTCGTGGCGCGGCCGAGCGTCGTGCCGTCGAGCGAGACGACGAGCGCCGTCGAGCCGGTGGTCCCTTGGTCGATCGCGAGGAGGTGCTTTCCCATGGCAGGGCGATGTAATCACCCAGGAAGCGACCCACGCAACAGGCCGAGGATGTTCCTCGGCGAAGGTCTCATCTAGAGCTCCACGCCGACGATCGTGCGCCCCCAGAAATTCCCGTAGGACTCGCCGGGCTCGAGGCTGCGCATCGGCGTGTTCACCCGGACGTAGGCGCCCGTCGTCCACCACACGCGCCCGAAGCTCACGCTGAAGGTGGGCCCCACGTAGCCGATGGGACCGAGGTTCCACGCTCGTGGGTGCATCGCCGGGTCGGGCCACTCGACGCGCATCCACCCTTCGACGCCGGGGAAGATCGAAGGGGTGACTTGGTAGCTGAGGCTCGCGGTGGGGCTCAGGACCCACTCGCGACGGTTCACGAAGTAGTACTCGCGCTCCGCGACCAAGTTGGTGAGCGCGAGCAGGCGGCCGATGCGCCGCTGCACGATGACCTTCGCCTCGAGCTCGATCTCGCGCTCGTTCTCTACGACCTCGCCGTAGAGGCCGATGTCCACCGGCCACGCGCCGGGCTCGGCCAGGCGCATCCGGAGGCGCTGCTTCACTCCGTTCGCTTCCATGGTCTCGGCGGTGCCGGTGAGCCCGCTCGAAGGCGAAGGGACCAGGGTGACGTAGAGCCCGAGCTCGTAGCGGTCGGTGATGCCGTACTCGAGCTCGGTCTGGAACTGGGTCGCGCCGTACCAGACAGGCGCGCCCGAAGCTGCGTTCTGCGCCTTGAGCGGCGTGAGGTCGGCGTACTGCTCGATCTCGACCTCCCCTTCCCCGAGCGTCTCGTAGCCGTAGGTGAAGGGGCTCACCTTGGGCGTGGCCCTGGCGAAACGCGGGAGCACGAGCGCCGCGAAGAGCACCGCCCACGCCGAGCACCGCCCCGCCGTCCTCGGGGCGACGCGTTGAGATCTCCGCATCACAAGCTCCCGAGGCGAAGCGCGGGGGAAGGGACGTAGTCGTTGTCCTTCGCCTGCGCGTGGCAGCTCGTGCAGCCGTTGGGGTCGCCGCCGTATTGCTCGCCGTTCGGCGGACCGAGGCCGCGCCACACGATGCGCTTCACGCTGCCGTCGTCGGCGTTCTCGAGCTCGAACCACTCCCACCCCGGCGCACCGGCGGCGTTGTACCCGCCGCCGCGCTTCACCATGGCGAAGACCTTTCGCGTCCCCACCGGCCCGGTCTCGAGCTCCTTCACCACGATGGTGCCGACGGGGAACGCGGTGCTCCCCTTCGGCGGCCTTTGGTTCAAGTACTCGGCCTTCGGACCTCGGAGGTGCACGATGTCGCTAGCTCCGTCGTCGGCGAGGTGAAAGGCCTCCCACGTGCGGAAGCCCTGAAAATCCGGGAGAAACGCGATGCGCGTGTCGCCGCTCGACGACGCGGCGTCGTCTCCGCCGCCGCAGGCGAAGAGCATGACGACGCTCCAGGCGAGCGCGAGCGCTCGGAGGAAGACGCGGCGCACGTCGCGCCTTTGGAGCGTGCGCGTCACGGCGCCTCCACGAACTCGGAGAAGCCCAAGACCCCCGCGGCCAGGTTCATCTCCGAGACGATCGATCCGCTCGCGCGCGGATCCACCGCCGCGCGCACGCCCACGTAGAGCTTCCCGAACGGCGTCGCCAGATCGGACGCGGTGGGCGCTTCGGCGCTCCACGTGACTGGAGGCTCGGGGATCGCGTCGCCGGGGACGGTCGCGTAGAGGTCCGCGAGACCGGCGAAGCCCCGCTCGATGGCGCCGTCGACCGACGCGGCGCCCCCCTTCTTGCTCGCGAGCCAAGGGCGAAAGAGCGCGTAGATCTTCCGCGTCCCTTCGAGGTTGTCGCGAAGATCGGCCAGCGTGCGCTGCGAGTAGCGCGACTCCTCTTCGTTGCTCCCCGCCTTGTTCACCTTCTCGCGCTGCTCGTTCATCAAGGCGATGAGCCCTTGAAACGCGCCGCCGAGATCGATCTTCTGCGGCGTCCACTGATCGCGGAGGACGCGTGCGTCGGCCACGAGCTTCCCCGCGAGGAGGTTCTTGAACGACGCCGCCTGCGCTTCGTTCGCGGGGAACGCCGCCGGGGCGTAGCCGGGGAGCGCCTTCTCGAAGTCGACGACGTGCGGCGGCGTCGTGTCCAGGTAGAGGATGCGCTCCACCGCGTGGAGGCCGGTGACGCCGCGATCGTCGAACGGATCGGCGTCGCCGTTCGGCGCGAGCTCGGCGAGAAAGTCGTCGTAGCGGGCGTCGATGGACGCGTCGACGTCGGGGAAGATCGGCGCGAGCGCCCCCTCGACGTGCTCGTACGCGGCGCGGGCGCGGACCCACGCCGCCTTCATACGCGCGAGGGCGTCGGCGTCCTCGGTCCTGTCCCACCCGCGCCCCAAAGGGAGCGGCGCCGCGGCCTCGAGCTCTTCGGTCGCGGTGACGAGCGCGTCGAGATCCTCGAGCAGCGCGTCGTGCATTCCCGTGACGACGTCGCGCCGGTAGTCGTCGTCGCTCTTCGCTCCGTCACCGCCCGAGCCGCACGCCGAGAGGCCCGCGGTGACGAAGACGAGGCTCGCGCGCGCGGCACCGGTGCGAAGTCCGCGTGAAAGGATCGAAGAAGACATCGTCTCTCTCCCCGGTCAGAGCTCGCCGACGAAGTCGACGAGCGTGGCTTGGTCTTCGGGCGAGAGCGCGGCGAAGCGGCGCACCGAAGCGTTCGCCTCCGAGCCCGACCCGTCGTGGAGAAGGATCGCTTCGCGGATCGAGCGCGCGCGTCCGTCGTGAAGGAAGCTCCGGCTGAAGCGGAGGCCGATGAGCGGCGCCGTGCGCCAGTCGCGCGACGTGGCCTCACCGTCGATGGCTCGGGTGCCGTCGGCGAGCGCGTCTCCCATGTCGTGGAGGAGAAGGTCGGTGTAGACGGGGGCGTCGATCCCGGCGAGCGGTGCGATCGGGTAGTCGGCGCGCGTCTTGAGCGAGGGGACGTGGCACGCGTCGCACGTGGCTCGCGCGAAGAGCGCGCCCCCTGCGGCCGAAGCGCTCCTCCGCGGGATGGCGACGAGACGCATGTAGATCGCACGTTTGTTCACGGAGTCGAGCGTCACGTCCACGCCGGGGCGGAGATCGTCGGTGAGGCCGTCGGGGTTCGGGATCTCTTGGGGACGGAGCGGGCTCGTGATGCCCATGTCTCCTTGCATCGCGTCGGCGGTGAAGTCGTCGAGCGTGCCGATGCGCGCCTTGAGCCCGAAGCGTCCGATCACGACGTCACCCTTCTTGTGCGCGTGGAACGACGTGTCGGCGCTTTCTTCGGAGGCGTAGACCACGTGGTTCACGCGGCCGTGCACCCCGTCGGTTCGCAGCGCCTCTTCGGCGGCGACCCGCTCGATCTCGGCGTCGAGGATCGCTTCGAGGTAGCCGCGCCCGAGGACGGGCGGCCCCACCCGCGTCGTCACCTTCACGCGCGCGTCCCCCGGGGGCGGCACGATCGGCGTCTTCGCCCCCGCGGTCACGAGAGGATGCACCGTGTTGCCGAAGGGGAGCGTGGAGGTCTGGTCGTCGGCCGCCGTCACCCCGTCGGCGAGCACCACCGACATCTTTTGAACGAAGCCCGGCCCGCGCGCGGCCCCCTCGTGGCACGCGCCGCAGCTCGTGCGGGTGTAGAGCGGGCCAAGCCCGTCGTAGTCGCGGAGCGTGAGGTCGAAGAGCTCGTCCCCCTCGTCGAAGAGGGCGACTTGCTCGCGGGTCACGCCGTCGAGCGGCACGTCGGCGGGATCGCCGGCGCCCCCGTCGAAAGGCGCTGCGAGGGCGGACGACGCGCTCCTGGACGAGCAGCCCACGGAGCCGACGACGACGGCGAGAGCGAAGGCCGAGGCGACGGCAACGTGGGCGCGCGCGGGCGATTCGTGGCGCGGCTCCACGAGGGGGCGGCGACGGAGGAGCTCTTGGGGGGCGGGGCGGCGCATCGAAGAGAGACACGCTTATCGTTAATGAAAATCACTTTCAAGTTCATTAAGGCCCACGCCGCGAAGCGCCCACGCCGGGGTGACGCCGACCCCCGGGCGCCCCCGACGTCCGAGCTCGCGAAGAGTCTATTTCTCCAGCCGGAGCGTGAGGTCGACGTCGGGCCCGACGGCGTCGGCGAGGGCCGCCCGCGCCGCCGAGGGGAGACTCTGGGGGCTCCCGTACGCGCAGCGCGAGGCCTCTTCGAGGGCGAACGCACCACGCGCGCAGAACGCGCGGAGCCAGTGATCGCGCGCGGTGCGCCCCGTCTCTCCGGCGAGCGCGCCGGTGCGTCCGGCGAGCCACGCCGAGGCGGTGGGGAGGAGCGTGTGCGAAGGGGTGACCCCGGCCGGGGGGAACGACGTGTCGTGCTCGAGCCCGCGTTGGGTCTCTTGGGCGGAGAAGTGCACGACGAACGGCGGGAGGTCCTGCTTCACGTCGATCGTCGCCGAGAGATCGGCGTCGTAGGCCCCGGAGAGCTCGAGGGCCTCGAAGGTGAAGATGCGGTCTTCGTCGCGGTAGCGCGTCACCGTGCGCGTGCGCTGGCGAAAGGCGGTTCGTTGCCGCGTGACGGTGCGCGTGCGGCTCTCGCTGCGGTAGCGCGTGACCGGCACCGACTCGGTGCACGTGGTGTTGCCGCACGGGCGCGACTGCGTCTCGTAGTCGGTGTAGGGGACCTGCTCGTCGTACGTCTCGGTCTCGGGGTAGTACTCGGTGTACGGCTCGTCGTAGGTCTCGAGCGCCTGGTACGGCACCTGCTCGACCCACGGCCGCGTGATCGTGCGCGACTGCTTGTCGTAGGCCGCGCGGTTGTGACCGGACAAGGTGACGGTCGCCACGCGCCCCGCGGCGGCGTCCCAGAACGGGCTCGCCTCGAGGCCTCGTTGCACCGCCGCGAACACGCGCGCGCGATCCTCCTCGCTCGCGCCGTCGATGTGACCTGCGAGCGTGAGCGAAGAGACCACGTACGGAAGCGGCGGCTCGAGGGAGACGATGCCGCCGAAGTGCCGGCACAGACGCGCGGCGATGCGCGCGTAGTACGGCGTGTCGGGGTGAATGCGCGCCGCCGCCGAGGAGCACACCTCGCGCCCCGAAGCGACGACCGAGGGGGACACGGCGGCGAGCGTCGGCGCGAGCTCGGCGCGACGGAGGAGCGTGGCGTGGGCGGCCAAGTACGCCTCGGCGGAGAGCGGCGCGCGCGCGGCGACGAAGCGGGCGATCGACGCGCGCACCTCGCCGGCGGCCCACGCCACCTGGGCGGCTTTTCGGTTCGTCGTCGCTTCGTCGCCCGAGGTCCCCCAATCGTGCGAGGTGCCGAGGAAGCGATCCAGCTTGTCGAGCGCGGGATCGGAGGCGCCCGAGGCGCGCTCGCGGTCGACGTCGAGCGACATGCTCTCGAGGACGTGGGCGCGCGCTTCACCGAGGCGGGCCTTGGCGGTTCCGTCGCTCGGGTCGTTCGCCACGACGTTGGCGTAGAGGGCCGCAGCCGAGGAGAAGTCGCCTCGCTCGAAGGCGTCGTCGGCGCGCGAGCGGATCGAAGCGGCGCAGCCGGTCACGGTGGTCGCGAGAGCGACGGCGGCGAGGAGCAGAGCGAGGGCGCGGCGGCGGGGCGCGGTCATCTCTTCACGCGTCCTTCCGCGCGGAGAACGAGCGCGTCGTGAGCACGGGGGCGCAAGGTGCGGATCTTGGCGTTGTCGCGTGTAGGATGCACACGATTCGTCAGGAGGGCGACGGCGACGCGCGCGTCGGGATCGATCCAGAAGCTCGTCCCGGTGAAGCCGAGGTGACCGAAGGCGCGCGGGCCGATGCGGCCGCCGGCGCTCGACCCCTCGGGGCTCTTGCCGTCGAACCCGGCGCGGAGCGTGCCGCCGGCCCGAGGGCGCACGAGCGTCTCGAGCGCGGCGCCCCGGTCCATCTCTTCGATCACGAAGCGGGCGACGGCGAGGACCGCCGCCACGGTGCCGAACATCCCCGCGTGGCCCGAGCCGCCGAGACGGGTCAGCGCCCACGCGTTCTCGTCGTGCACCACGCCTCGCACGATCCCGCCGCGCCACGGCGCGTCCTCGGTCGGTGCGGCGCGCGACGCGAGATCGATCCCGCGGGCGGCGAGCTCCCGCGCCGTCCCCAGCTCGGCGGCGAGGCCGAGCGGGACGACGAGCTCGCGGAAGATCGCCTCTCCCGCGTCCCGCACGCCGAGGTGACGGGCCAGCGCCTCGCCGGCGAGGATGTAGCCAAGGTCGCTGTAGAGCGGCGCGAAGCCCTCGGCCGGCGCGCGCCCCACGGCGTCCGGCCGGCGGGCCTCGGCGGCGAGGCGGAGGGCCGCGCGAAGGTCCACGCTCTTCCCCTCGAGCAGCGGGGCGAAGAGCGGCAGGTTGGCTTCGAGCCCCGCCCGGTGCGCCAGCAGGGCCTCGAGGGTCGCCTCCGCGCTCGGCGTCTCCCGCGCCTCCTCGACGAGGGCGCCGAGGGGGGTCTTGGGGTCGAGCCCGCTCCGCACCAAGGCGAGGGCGAGCATCGGCTTCGTCAGGCTCGCGAGGTCGAAAAAGACCGCGGAATCACCGAAAATCTCCCCTTGGGGGCCGGGCGCGCTCCACCCCGAGGCGCAGGCCGTCGCCACCCCTTCGCGGACCGCGAGGTCGCGGAGCCCCTCCGGACCATCCTCCACCGACACCGGCGCTCCCCGCACGAGGCCTACGCTACCAGGCTTTTGACCCCCCGCTGCCGGCCCAGGTAACCTAGTCGTTCTTCGAGACGCGGTCCGACCGACGCGCGCCGAGAGGGAAGGTTCATGGCCGATTGGGTTTGGGAAGCGCGCACCCGCACCGGCGAGCTCAAGAAGGGCTCCATGGAGGCGGAGAACGAGGACGCGGTGCAGAACCGCCTCCGCGCTCAAGGGCTCACGCCGAACGTCGTGAAGAAGAAGGCCAAGGCCTTCTCCTTCAACATCGGCAGCGGCGTCGGCACGAAGGACCTCGTCACCTTCACGCGCCTCTTGGCGACGATGATCGACGCCGGTCTCCCCATCGTGCAGTGCCTCGACATCCTTCAGGGGCAGACGGAAAATAAGCAGTTTCAGATCGTCTTGCGGGACGTGAAGGCGAACGTCGAGCAAGGCGCCACCTTCAGCGACGCGCTGAAGCGTCACCCGGCGGTCTTCGACTCGCTCTACGCGAACCTCGTGAAGGCCGGTGAAGAGGGCGGCATCCTCGACACCATTCTCCAGCGCCTCGCCGTCTACAACGAGAAGGCCATGAAGCTTAAGCGGCAAGTCCGCGGCGCCATGGTCTATCCGTCGGTCGTCTTCGTCGTCTTCATCGCCGTCCTCGGCATCTTGCTCGGGTGGGTCATCCCCTCCTTCAAGAACATCTTCAAAGACCTCGGCTCCGCCGACGAGCTCCCGGCGCTCACGCAGATCGTCATCGCCGCGTCCGAGTTCTTCGTCGGCCACATTCTGATCTTCATCCTCCTCGCTTCGGGCGTCGTCTTCGGGCTCGTCACGATCTACCGGCGGCCCAAGGGGAAGCGCTTCTTCCACAAGCTCTTCCTCGCGGCCCCCGTGCTCGGGCCCGTGCTGCGCAAAGTCGCGGTCGCGCGCTTCACGCGCACGCTCGGCACGCTCCTCTCTTCGGGTGTGCCCATCCTCGACGCGCTCGAGATCGTCGCCGCCACCGCCGGCAACGTCATCATCGAAGAGGCGATCCTCTACACGCGCCTCAAGATCAGCGAAGGCAAGAACATGGTGCAGCCTCTGACGGAGACGAACGTCTTCCCGACGATGGTCGTGCAGATGGTCGGCGTCGGTGAGCAGACCGGCGCGCTCGACGCCATGCTCAACAAGATCGCCGACTTCTACGAAGAGGAGGTGGACGTCGCGGTCGCCGCGCTCACGAGCCTCATCGAGCCGGCGATGATGGTCGGCATCGGTAGCACCGTCGGCGTGGTGCTCATCGCCATGTATCTCCCCATCTTCAGCCTCGCAGGGAAGATCAAGGCGCAGTGACGTGACCGGGGACACCGCGCTCGTCCGGCGTCTTGCCTACACGACCGCGCTAAGACTCGCGTTCCTCACGCTGTTCCTCGGTGCGACCGCCTTCTTCTATTTGGGGGGCGAGCTCTCGAGCTACCCCTTCAGCCTGCGTGTCGTCTTCGGCGCCATCGGCTCGGCGTACGCCTTGGCCGGCGCCTACGCGGTGGCGCTCCGCGCGAGAAAGCACCTCCTCCCCCTCGCCCACGTGCAGGTCGTCCTCGACCAAATCACCTGGACGGCCATCGTCTACGTCTCGGGGGGGGCCACCAGCGGCGCCACCTCCTTCTACGCGCTCACCTGCCTGCTCGGCGCGATCCTCATCGGCGCGCGCGGCGCGATCGTCGGCGCGGCCACGGGGCTCCTCTTGTACGGCGGCATGTGCGCCGGCTTCTCGCTCGGCGTGCTTCATCCCCCGCCCGATCAAGCGGCGGTGAGGTACGCGGTCTCCGCTTCGGCGCTCGCCTACCCGCTGCTCCTGAACGGGCTGGGCATCGTCGCAGTCGCGGCGCTGTCCGGCTACCTGGCCGATCGCCTGCGACTCACCGGCGGTGAGCTCGTCCTCGCCAACGTGCGCGCCAACCGCGCCGAGAAGCTCGCCGAGCTCGGACGCATCTCGTCCTGGCTGGCGCACGAGATCCGGAACCCCTTGGGATCGATCCAAGGATCGATCGAGATGCTCAAGGAGTCCCAAGCGCTCTCCGCCGAGGACAAGCAGCTCTGCGCGATCGTGCAGAGCGAGACGGCGCGCTTGAACGAGCTCGTCGGCGACATGCTCGATCTGGCGCGCGCCCCCGCGCCCGATCCGGCGGAGGTGGACGTCGCAGCGCTCGCGCGCGAGGTCGTGGCGCTGGCCGAGCGTGCGCCGGGCTCCAAGGTGACCGTGACCTACGAAGGGCCGACCGAGCGGCTCGTCGCGTGGTGCGACGCCGCGCAAATTCGGCAGGTCGTGTGGAACCTCGTCCGCAACGCCGTGCAGGCGAGCCCCGACGGGAGCTCGGTCACGGTGCGTGTCGGGCCCAAGGACCACGGCGTCGAGCTTCGCGTCGACGACGCGGGCCCCGGCATCTCGCCAGAGCTTCAGAAGCGAATCTTCGAAGCTTTCTACACCACGCGATCCCACGGCGCAGGGATCGGGCTCGCGGTCGTAAAAAGGATCATCGACGACCACGCCCCCTACGGTGCCGAGATCGCGGTGGAAAGCGCGCCGGGGGGAGGCGCTTCGTTCCGAGTCTTCTTGCGCTCGGCCCCCGCAAGCACCAAATAGGGGCTGGGTGCCTCTCCCACCACGTCACCTCGACACGGCAGAGGCGCTCCCCCAGCGAAGCCACGGCGACCGATTTCGTCGCATTCTCCGGGGGTTCGACCAAGTGAATACCCCCCCTCCGTCCACGTCAAACCTCGCGAAACGATTGAAGTGCCCCGCGCCTCGTAGCGCTCCTCGGAGCACCACGGAGCGCCCACGGAGCACACCCCCTCGAGAGGACGAATCATGACACTCGCATCCGCCCCCCGCACCGCCCCGCGCCGCTTCCTGACGGGCCTCTTTCTCGCCGCCTGCCTCGCGCTCGGCGGCGTCGCCAGCGCCGACACCGGCGCCGACGCGCAGAAGTTCGTGCAGCAGCAGCACAACGAGATCGACGGCATCCTCCGCGCGCACGGCTCGGACGATCAGATCTACGCGGCGCTCGATCGCTTCGTCGACTACGACGAGCTCGCGCGGCGTTCGCTCGGGCAGCCCTGCCCGCCGGAAATCCCCGCGTGCACGAACCACTGGGCCGAGCTGAACGACGCGCAGAAGACCGAGCTCCGCGGCCTGCTCCGCAAGCTCGTGCAGAAGAACTACCGCAAGCAGCTCCAGAAGACGCTCGACTACGAGATCGCCTACGAAGGGGTGCGCGAGACGCCGCTCGGCGACAACAAGATCCGCACCCAGGCGAAGAGCAAGGCCAAGCCGCGCGATCCGGCGGTGCAGGTCGACTACATGGTCAAAGGGGCGACGGGCTCCTTCAAGATCGTCGACATCGTGACCGAGGGCTCGAGCCTCACGAAGAACTACTACACGCAGCTCTCGAAGAAGCTGAAGAACCCCGCCGAGGGCTACCCCGCGGTGGTGAAGAAGCTGAACGAGAAGATCAACAAGAAGGAAACGGAGTAATCGCCGTTCCACGGGGTGCACGAGCGCCTCGCCGAGCCCCGCCTCCCCCCAAGGGACGCGGGGCTCATGTGTTTCAAGGGACGTGGCGCGCACGAGGAGCCTCGCGACCCTCGACGATCTTCACGTCCGCGCGCCCTGCACGGCGTCGTGGGAGGCCATGTCCGGCGACGATCGCGTGCGTCATTGCGCGACCTGCGGTCGCGACGTGCACGATCTCTCGGCAGGGACGCGCGAAGAAGCCGAGGCGCTCCTCGCGCGTCGTCACGAAGCGCCGCTCTGCGTTCGCTTCGCACGAAGAGACGACGGTTCGATCCTGACGCGTAGCTCGGCGCGACGAGTCGCGAGCGCAGGGCTCGTCGCGGTGGCGCTCGCGGTCACACCGGCGTGCTCCGCGCCGCCGTCGGGGGACGCGCCCAACCCCGTGGCCCCCGCGCCGAGCGCATCGGCGAGCGCATCGGCGAGCGCGCCGTCGAAGCACACGCTCGGCTGCGTGTGCCTGCCGGGCGATCCGCTGTGCTCGTGCCTCTGAGCGCGGCGGCGTGGGCGCACCACGCGTGCTACCACGCGGAGGATGCTTTCGACGCGTGGAGGCCAGGTGACGCGCGCGCGACTCGCCGTCACGCTTGCCTGCGCGGTCGCCGCATCCGCCGCGCTCTCGCAAGCCTGCGGCGCGGACGAAGGCGCGAGCGGTGACGATCCGGACGCCGCCGCGAGCTCTTCCGGCGAAGCGGGCGGTGGCGCGACCGACGGGAGCACGCTGGCCGACGGCGCCGCGAACGACGCCGCGCTCCCCCCTCCCCCTGCGTCGATCGAGCTCGACGTCCCGTTCGTTCAGCAGAAGCCCGAGCTGCCGCGCGGCTGCGAGGTCACGTCGCTGACGATGTTGCTCCGGTACGCGGGGCTCGCCACCACCGACAAGATGGACCTCGCCGCCGCGGTCGACAAAGTGCCGTACATGCAGAACGGGCTCAACGGGAACCCCAACGACGGCTTCGTCGGGGACATGTACTCGTTGAAGAACCCAGGCTACGGCGTCTACCACGCGCCCATCGAGCGGCTCGCCGACAAGCGCCTCCCCGGACGCGTCGTGAAGCTCACGGGGATCGACTTCGACGAGCTCCTCGGTCGGTACGTCGGGCAGAAGCGCCCGGTGTGGGTCATCACCAACGCGACGTTCAAGAAGCTCGCGGCCGACAGCTTCACCACCTGGCACACGTCGTCGGGCGACGTGCAGATCACGTGGGAAGAGCACTCCGTCGTCGTCACCGGGTACACGCCTACCTCTGTCTTCCTCAACAATCCGCTGGCGACGGCGAAGAACCAAGAGGTCGACCGCACGGCCTTCCGCGAGGCGTGGGAGCAAATGGGGAAGCAAGCGCTCACGTACGCGCCGTGAGCGGCGAGCGCCGCGCTTGCGATCCCTTCTCTTCGTCCCTTGAACCGCGGCGCGAACGCGGCGCTCAATACTCGCAGACGAAGGGGCGCATCGTGCTCGGCGTGTCAGCGTGCGCGAGCTCGACGTCGTAGCTCCGCGGATCGAGGACAGCGTACGCGCGCGCCGAAGCATCCGAGGCCGCCGGCTCTTTGTCGCCCCACACCGTCGGCAGATCGGTCACGGACGCGCCGTTGTCCCAGACCCACGACGCGTCGGGCACGCCGCTCGGACCGCCGTCGGCGGCGAGCCCGCGCGAGAGACCGATCCACACGGCCCCCGCGTCGTTCCCCTGTTCGTCGAGGGCGCGCGCAACCTCTTTGAGCAGCGCCTCGCGCTCTTCGTGGGAAGCGAGCACCACGAGGCGGCCCTGAGGTCCGAGCCCGCGACAGAAGTCTTCGGCCGAGCTCGCCGAAGCGGCGAGCGGCGGGACGAGGTAGCGCTTTTGCCCGGCGGTCGGACGAACGACGACGCACGTACCGCCGTTGCAGAGCTCGTGCGAAGCGCCCGAAGGCTCGCGCTCGCACACCACGCTGAAGCGTCCGAGCTGCTTGGGGAGCTCCGCGGGGAGCTGAAACCACGTCGCCGCGTCGCGCACGTCGCCGACGCACGCGAACGGCCCACCGCCGGCGTCGAGCTTCTTCGGGATCTGATTGTCCTTCGGTCCTACGTGGGCGAAGCAGCCGTCGCACGGCGGCGGGTTCCCTTGCGCCCACCCGGGCTCCAGCTCGACGGCCGCGGTGTAGGCGAGCGCGGTGGGATCCTGCGCGATGCCGACCCAATAGAACCCGGCGTCGCCGGGGCCGAGCAACGCATCGGAGACGCGACGTCGCTCTTCTTCGCTCGTGTACGTGACGACGTGCGCGTTGATGCGCTGGCACGCGTCGAGCGCGTCCTTGTACGACGTGGCGCCGCCGGCGAGCTGGTAGCAGTGGTTCGTCTGCGGATCGCGGTAGCCGCCCACGCAATCGACGAGGCACCCGCGGGTGCAGCCGACCGGGGGACCCCCTTCGCCCGGATCGCACTCTTCCCCGGCGTCGCCGCCGTCGTAGTCGATGACCCCGTCGCCGCAGTACGCGACCTTGGGCGGCGGCGGGGGTGTGGGGGGCGAGGTGCCGAGATCCGGCAGGCACGCGACGAGCACCCAAGCGCCGATCCACGCCGCCACCGCGCCCACGGCGAGGGCGAGCCACCATTTCTTCTGCGTCACGGCGGCCGGCACGACCTGTGGAGGTTAGCAAATGTCGGGCAAATCTCCGCAGAATCACAGGATCTCGCGCTACACTTCTCACGAGGTGGCTACACAAGGCGCAAGGTCGGCCCCGCGCGCCCCGCTCGGGGAGGGCGGCGATCCGCGAACCGGGGACGCCGAGAGCGGAGCTGTGCCCACGAGCCTCGCCCGGCGCATCGACGAACGCTACCGCTCGCTCTACCCCATTGGACGCGGGGGAATGGGGCTCGTCGAGGTCGCGCTCGAGCTCGGGCCGCCCGGGAGCGACGGCCTCCCCGCCTTCCAGCGCGTCGTCGCTCTGAAGCGCCTCTTGCCCGAGGGGAAGCGCGACAAGCGCCACACCGAGATGTTCCTCCGCGAGGCGCGGCTCGCCGCGCTGCTCAAGCACCCCAACGTGGTGCACGCGTTCGACTTCGGCGAAGCGGACGAAGAGCTCTTTCTCGCGATGGAGTACATCGAGGGCGAGCCGCTCTCGCGCGTGCTCGCCGCCACGCGCGAGCGCGGCACCGGGCTCGACCCGGCGCTCGCCGCCTACGTGCTGGCGGAGATCTGCGACGGCCTCCACGCGGCGCACGAGCTCGAAGACGAGCGCGGTGCGCGGCTCAACGTCGTGCACCGCGACGTCTCTCCGCACAACGTGATGGTCGCCTACGAGGGGCACGTGAAGCTCCTCGACTTCGGCGTCGCCAAGATCGAAGCCGAGGCGGGCCTCACCAAGACCGGCGAAGTGAAGGGCAAGGTCGCGTACATGTCGCCCGAGCAGGCGATGGGCGATCCGCTCGATCGTCGCAGCGACATCTACAGCGTGGGCGCGTGCCTCTTCGAGTGCCTCGCGGGGCGACGCATGTGGGAAGGGACGGACATGGAAGTCCTCCGCCACCTCGCGCTCGATCCGCCGCCGCGCCTCGAGCAAGTCGCCCCCTTCGCGCCGATCGAGCTGTGCCGCCTCTACGATCGTCTCGTGGCGCGCGAGCCTGGCGGGCGCCCTTCGACGGCGCACGAGGTCGCCGGCGAGCTTCGCGCGTTCGCCGCGCGCGTCTCGCGTCGCGTCGACGCCGAGGTGATCGAGGCGCTGATGGCGCGCCTCTTCTCGAGCGACATGGAGCGCCGGCGCGCGCAGATGGAAGCGGCGCTCCGCGACGTGGCACCGACCGACGCCGACGCGCTCCGCCGGAGCGTCGCCCCTCCGCGAAGCACCGCGACCACGACCGGGCCGATGGCGGCGATCGCCGCGCCGCCTGTCACGACGCCGGGGGAAGAGCCGAAGCGCGGGCGCGCCGCGCTCGCGATCTTGATCTTCGCCGCCGTGGCCTTGGTGGCAGGTGGCGCGCTTTACGCGCTTCGCGGCTCGCCCTTCAAAGCCGTCGCCGGAGGCGGTGCACCGCACGACGTGGGCGACACGCCGGGGAGCACGACCGGCGGCACCACCGGCGGCCCTGCCGAATCGGCTACCGCCATCGTCCCGCGCACGAATACCATCGAGATCGAGAGCAAGGGGACGCCCGTACACGCGCGCCCCGCGCCCGCTCGCCCCCCAACGACGAAGCCCAAGGGGAGCGGATCTTCGAAGGTCGTGGATGTCGATCCGAACCCCATCTAGCGCCCGCCTCGCCGCGTATCGCCACGTCTTCGTCGCCTTCGCGCTGGGGCTCTCGGTCGTGAGCGGACAGACCTCGGCCCGCGCCGGGGGAGACGACGATCCGCTCGCCGACTACCGCGAGCGCTTCAAGACCGGGCTCGACAAGTACAAGGCCGGCGCGGTGGCCGAGGCGATCCAATACTGGGAGCCGATCTACCGCGAGCTCGGCGCCTCCAAGGGCTACCGCCTCGCGTTCAACCTCGCGCGCGCGTACGAGACGTTCGGCGACTTCACCCGCGCCGGCGAGCGCTACGAGTCGTTCCTCGGCGAGGTGAGCTCGCGCCGCGCGAAGCAAGAGAAGCTCGACAGCATCGTCGAGAAGGAAGAGCGCGAGGCGCGCGCGCGCCTCGGCGATCTCCAGGCCAACAAGGCGCGTATCAAAGTGAACGCCGGCGAGCGCCCGGTCGCGGTGCGCATCGACGCCGGCGAGCCGCGCGTGTCGGGCTTCGTCGCCTACGTGCCGCCGGGCGATCACGTCGTCATCCTGGGCGTCGGCTCGAAGACGCCCGAACGACGCGAGCTCACGGTGAAGGCCGGCGAGGTCTACGAGCTCACCCCACAAGCTCCCGAAGCGCCGCCGCCCGAGGTGGTGACGCGCGTGGTCACGGTCCCCTCGGGCCCGCCGCTCCACATGGAGAAGCGCACCGAGCACCCGTTCTCCCCCGCGGTGCTGTACGTGGCCGGCGGCATCACGTTGGCGAGCGTGGTGGTCCCGCTCATCACCTACCAGAACGCCAAAGACTTCCAGAAGACGCACGTCCTCTCCGGCGATCAGGATCCAGCGAGCCAACAGAACAACGCGTCGATTCGCTCCGACTACAAATCGCAGTCGACCGCGTACTACGTCACGCTCGCCGTCCCCATCACGCTCGGCGCGGCGACGCTAGGCCTCACCGCTTGGTATTTTCTCGCCACGAAGACGCGCGAGGTGCCGGTGATCACGCCGACCGGCGGCGTGACGAAGGACGGCGCGACGCTCGGCGTGCGCGGGCGGTTCTAGTTCCTGAATCAAAGGGCTCGGCGCCGAAGGCGGCGAACTTCTGATTCAGGACACTAGCCGAGCGCTCAGCCCTGGCCCTTGTCGATGTGGTACTTGCGGAGGTAGGCGCGCACGTGGTGGCGCTCCATGCCGCTCTGGCGCGCCATCTCGCTCACGTTGCCGTTGGCGCGGCGCGAGAGGTTGCCGAAGTAGTCGCGCTCGAAGCTGGCGATCGCGGCGCGCTTGGCCTCGCTGAACGCCGTGGCCGGTTGACCGGCGGCAGGAACGTCTTGCGGATCGCGCGCGAGGGTGAGCACGTCGTCGATGGCGCCCGGCGTGTCGGCGAGCGTCGCCGCGACCGAGGCGACGTTCACGAGCTCGCGCACGTTGCCCGGCCAATCGTGCGAGCCCATGCGCTGCTCGATCCACGAGACCACCGCCGGCGCCGTCTCCGGCTTGCCGACGCGCAGGCACACCTCTTCGACGAGCGCGGGAATGTCGCTCGTGCGCTCGCGGAGCGAAGGGAGCTCGACGCGCACCTGGGCGATGCGGAAGAAGAGGTCGGAGCGGAAGCGGCCGGCGTTCATCTCCACGCCGAGGTCGCGGCGCGTGGCGGCGAGGACGCGCACGTCGATGGGCTCGAAGGTGCTCCCGCCGACGCGCTTGATCTGACGCTCGGCCAAGGCGCGAAGGAGCTTCGGCTGGAGATCGATCGGCAGCTCGCCGAGCTCGTCCAAGAAGAGCGTGCCGCCGTCGGCGTCGGCGAGCGCGCCTTTCCTGCGCTCGTGCGCGCCGGTGTAGGCCCCCTTCTCGTGACCGAAGAGGAGGCTCTCGGCGAGGGTCGGCGGGATCGAGCCGCAGTCGACGACGACGAAGGGACCGTCTTTGCGCGTGCTGCCGTCGTGGATCGACTTGGCGACGACCTCTTTGCCGGTGCCGGTCTCGCCCAGGATGAGGACGCTGAGCTGCGTGGGGGCGACCTTCTCGAGGATGCCGAAGACGCGACGCATCTTCGGCGAGGTGCCGACGAGCGGGCCGAAGCGATCGGCGAAGCCGACGTCGACGCGACGCTTGGCCGCCGGCTCGAGGTGGAGCTTGCTCTGCCCCACGGTGACCTCGGTCGTCGTGGTGACGACCGCCTCGCGGATGCGGAGCGCGCCGATGAAGGTGCCGTTCGTGCTGCCGAGGTCTTTGACGAGGATCCCCTCGTTGATCGCGCGGAGCTCGCAGTGGATCGAGCTCACCTCCGGATCGGCGAGGACCACCTGCACCCCTTCGTCACGTCCGACGACGACCGGGTCGACGTCCACGGGGACCGTGGTGCCGTCGGGCTTCTTCACCGCGCCACCGCGGACGAACCAGTGGAGGATGCGCGCTCGCGTCGATCCCTGCTGTTCCATCGGCGGACACCCTACACCACTGCTACGCGCCGTGCAGCGATCGCGCGCGCGAGGGGCGCGACGCGAGGTGGACCTCGGTGGGTCCACGCGTCGCACGTGCGCGCGGGCACGCGGCGTGCTCCCATGATCCCTCATGCGGCGGGACCTTCGGCACGACCTCACCCGTGGGCTCCGCGCCCCGGCGGTGCTGGCGGTGGCCGCGCTCGCCCTGGGGGCGGGCTGCGCAGGGCACTCGGGTTCCGACTCCTCGCAAGCGCTCGCCGAAGACGGCACCGACGCGAGCGAGCTCGAGTCGGGCTCGGCCTCCCTCGCTGCGGCATTCAGTCTCCCGACGACGACGCCCACCGACTTGAACGGCACGCTCGACGCTGCGCCGAAGACCCGCGCCTTCTTCCTCCCCCTGGGTTGCCTCACCACCACGGTGGATACGAAGGCGGCCACCGTCGTCCACAAGTTCGACGATTGCACCGGCCCCTGGGGGCTCGCGCACGTCACCGGCACCGTGACGGTCGTCTATTCGACCGGCGTGGAGAACGGCGCCCCTCTGCTCAAGCTCGATCTGCGCGGCGACGCCCTCAAGCTACGGCGCGCGACGGTGAGCCTTCACGACACGGCCACGCTCGTCGCCACCGGCGCGAGCCGCGAGATGACCTTCACCTCCGACGCGCAAGGGACGACGGCGCGCGGCCGGACCTTTCAGCGGAAAGGCTCGCGCGACGTGAAGTGGACGGTGGGCGACGCGTGCCTCCTCGCCAACGGCACGACCGAGGGAGACGTCGCCGGACGAAGCCTCATCACGACGCTGACCAACTACCAGCGATGCCGCGGCGAGTGCCCGGCTGCGGGCGGGAAGATCGACGTGCGCAACGCCGACACGGGCGACGAGATCTCGCTCGAGTTCAACGGCGGAACGCACGCGACCTTCACCAACGCGAGCGGCGCGACGACCGACGTCACGCTCGCGTGCGCGCTGTAGTGTCCCGAGTCGGAAGTTCGTCGGCAGGCCGACGAACTTCGACTCGGGCCCCTAGCCCACCCTGGTGGGGAACTTCGTTCCCCCTCATCGCTTCGCGATGAGACTCCCCCGCGTCGCCTTCGGCGAGCTCGTGCGCTGCACGAGCCGTTTACTGGCACCGCCTCGCTGGGCTCGCACCGTGAAGAGGAAAATGCGGCTCCCGAATGCTGGGCGCGTCAGGCTCGCGCTCGTGCGAAGCACGAGTCGCCGGAGGCGAGGTGGGGGAGGATCGCGAAGGGAGCG
>CAZHHD010000048.1:0-39471 GCA_964531795.1 uncultured Polyangiaceae bacterium
CGTCGCCTTCGGCGAGCTCGTGCGCTGCACGAGCCGTTCACTGGCACCGCCTCGCAGGGCTCGCGCCATGAAGAAGAACATGCGGCTCCCGAACGCTGGGCGCGTCGGGCTCGCGCTCGTGCGAAGCACGAGTCGCCGGAGGCGAGGCGGGGGAGGATCGCGAAGGGAGCGACAGCGACCGAGCGAGGGGGAGCGCAAGCTCCCCACCAGGGTGACCTAGTTCCGGAGTCAGAAGGCTCGGCGCCGAAGGCGACGAACTTCGGACTCAGGACACTAGGTAACCTCGCGCGCAGCCGCGCTCACTTCCCCTGAAAGCTCGGCTCGCGCTTCTGAGCCCACGCCATGATCCCCTCCATGCAGTCTTGGCTGCGGAGCAACTGGAGCTGACCTTCGCGCTCGCGGCCCAGCGCCGCTTCGAGGTCGCCGGCGCTCGCCTGGATGGCCGCTTTGGCCGCGGCGAAGGCGAGCGGCGGGCCGGCTTCGAGCGTGCGCGCGAGGGCGAGCGTCGCTTCACGAAGCTCGGTCGGCGCGACGACGCGGAGGGCGATGCCGAGATCCTTCATCTCGTTCGCCTCGATCTTCTCGGCGAGGAGGATCATCGACATGGCCTTGGCCGTCCCCACGAGGCGCGGCAGCCAGTAGGTGCCACCGCCGTCGGGCATAAGGCCGATCTTCACGAACTTCTCTTGCACGTAGGCGGCGGTCGAGACGACGCGCAGATCGCACGCGAAGGCGAGGTCGGCGCCGAATCCCACCGCCGCGCCGTCGAGCATCGCGATCGTGGGCTTCTTGCAGCGGACGAGCGCGCGGATGACCGCGTGGTACTCGTCCAAGTACGTCTCGATGTGCGCGAGGAGATCCGGGTCCTCCATGAGCTGCTTCTTGAGGTCGGCGCCGGCGCAAAAGTGCCCTCCGGCGCCGGTCAGGACGACGCAGCGGACCTCGGGATCCTTCGCGGCATCGTCGAGCGCCGAGGTGAGCGCGGCCAACACCCCGCGGGTCAACGCGTTGCGCGCCTCGGGGCGGTTCATCGTCAGGATCCGCGTGCGAGACGCCGTTTCCACGATCACGTCGCTCATAGGCTCGCCTCTCTTCGCCGATAGAACTCGGACTGCAGGTACACGCGCACGAGGCGCTGGATGAGGATCTTCACGACCGCGCCGAGCGGAACGGCGAGGAGCACGCCGAAGAAGCCGAACAAGGACGCGGCGGCCATCATGGTGAGGAGCACCTCGAGCGGCGCGAGCCCGACGCTGCGCCCGACGATGCGCGGCGTGATGAACATGCTGTCCAAGAGCTGCACGCCGCCCATGACGGCGACGACCTCTACGACGCCGCCGATGCCGTGCCAATCGAGGATGGCCATCGCGAGGGCGAAGAAGAGCCCGGTGAAGAAGCCGACGTAGGGGACGAAGGCCATCATCCCGGTGAGAATGCCGATCGGGACCGCGAGGCGAATGTCGGGGAGGAGCCTCAGCCCCGCGGCGTAGAGCGCGGCGAGGAGCACGTTGGCGGTGAGCTGCCCGCGCACGTAGCCGCCTAAGGTGCGGTGCACCTGCCGGGCGACGCTGCCGACGGGACGCTCCCAACGGCGCGGTACGAGCTGCGCCGCGCGGGCGACGATGCGGTCGAAGTCGATGAGCAGGTAGAGCGCGAAGACCGGCACCACGAGGGCGCTCAGGATGACCGCGACGTAGCTCAGCGTGCCGAACGCGGCGAGGGCCACCGCGCCGGCGAGTGAAGGCCCCTCGGCCTGCATCTTCTCGGCGAGCGCGCGCACGAGCTCGCCCAGCGAGTGGGGGATCTTGAGATGGAACGTGCTCGACAGCCACGGCTCGAGGCGTCGCTCGAGCCCCTCGACTTGCGACGGAAGATCGAAGGCCGCCGCGCGGAGCTCGTCGAAGAAGAGCGGGATGGCGTAGACGAGCACGAGGGTGACGAGGCCGAAGAGCCCGAGCACCACCACGAGCGCGCCAACCGAGCGCGGCACCTTGAGCGCCTCGAGCTTGTCGACGAAGGGATCGAGCGCGTAGGCGAGGAGAAAGGCGAAGAACAGCGGCGCGAGGACCCCGCGGAGGAGCCACGCGAGCAGGAGCGTGAAGAGCACCGCGCCGGCCACGAGCAGGCGTCGCGTCGTGATGAGCGGCCCGTGAGGCGGCCCGTGCATCGGCCCGAGCTCGCTCGGGTCGGGATAGCTGGGTCGAGAGGGCGGCCGCACGAGGGAACTCTACCTGCTCCTCGGGGGGCGGGGCTATCCCGTCCGCCCACCCCGGGAGGTTGGTGCTAGCGTGCGCCCGCCATGAGCGAGCTCCCGCGCTTCGACGACGCCGCCCCCCGGCCGGTCCCCCCGCTCCCCCTCCAAGACGGATCCACGCTCACGCGCCTCGTCCTGGTCATGCGAAGGCTCCTCGCCCCCGACGGATGCCCGTGGGACCGCGAGCAGTCGCTCGAGACGCTGCGAAAGTACGTCCTCGAAGAGGCGTGCGAGGTGATCGACGCCATCGACAGCGGCGACCGCGAGTCGCTTCGTGAAGAGCTTGGCGATCTGCTTCTTCAAGTGGTCTTCCAGGCCGAGCTGATGCGCCAGGGCGGCGTGTTCGCCATCGACGACGTCGTCTCCGCGATCGTGGAGAAGCTCGTGCGTCGCCACCCGCACGTCTTCGGCGATCTCGACGCCAAGAACGCCGACGAGGTCCTGCAGAACTGGGAGAAGATCAAAGCGGCGGAGAAGAAGGGGCGTGGCATCCTCGGCGGCGTCCCGCGGAGCCTGCCGGCGCTCACCCGCGCGCAGCGCATCGGCGAGAAGGTCGCGCGCGTCGGGTTCGATTGGGAAGACGCGAAGGGCTCGCGCGCCAAGGTGACCGAGGAGCTCGGCGAGCTCGATCAAGCCATCGTCAAGGGCGACAAGGTGGCCATGGAAGAGGAGCTCGGCGACGCGCTCTTCGCCCTCGTGAACCTCGCGCGGCACATGGACGTCGACGCCGAGGGGGCGCTCCGACGCACCATCGACAAGTTCACGAAGCGCTTCGGCCACGTCGAGAAGCGTGTCGCCGAGGTGCACGGCGGCTGGGGAGATCCGACCAAGAAGGAGGCGCCGCTCCCTCTCGCCGTCCTCGACGGTTACTGGGAAGAGGCGAAGGCGGAAGAGAAAGGTCAGGCGCGATGAGGCCGCGGGCGAAGGGGGTACTGCTCGGGCTGCTCGTCGCCGTCGCCGCCTGCGGAGGAGGCGCGACCACGCCGCCTCCGAAACCTGCGCCGCCGCCGCCGCCGGTGGCCTCTCCCCCCGACGCGGGGGCACGCGAAGCAACGTCCGAGTCGCGCTTCGATCCCGTCTCCTTCCGCACGGCGGTGGACGAGGCGGTCGAGGCCATGTTCGTGGCCGATCCGGTCGAGGCGACCGAAGACGGAGACCACCGCTTCGACGATCGTTGGCCCGACGTCTCCGCCGCCGGTGAGGCCAAAATCGCCGCCGACTTTCGCGTGCGCGCGCAGGGGCTCCGCACGATCGCCGAGAGCGCGCCCGAGCACGCGTCGCCGGCCGAGGCGGGGACCGATCGTCCGGCGCTCGACGCCCGCGTCGTGGCCGACCGCCTCGATGCCATCGCCTTGCGCATGACCGCGCTCCGCACCGCCGAGCGGCACCCTTCGGCGATCCTGCGCAAGATCGGGGAGGGGATCACCTCCCTCACGGTGCATCCGTTCGCCTCGAAGCACACGCGGATGAACGCTTTGTCGACGCGCCTCGCGGCGATCCCTGACCTTCTCAAGACCGCGCGCGGGCGCGTGGCTTCGCCGGAGCACGCGTCGATGGAGGAGCTCCCCATCGTCGGCGAGGGGCTCGTGCAAGTGCTGCGGGGAGAGCTCGCGCACGTCGACGCCGTCTCGGTCGATGGAGACGCACCGCTCGCCGAGCGCACCAAGAAGGGCGCGCTCGCCGCCGCGGTCGCCATCGAAGCGTACGTGAACGAGCTCAAGAAGACCTTTCCCGCGCCGCACGCCGACGTCCCGATCGGCGCCGAGCTGTGGGGCCGCCTCGCGCTCCTCGGTGAAGGGGTCTCCGAGGATCCGGCCACCGTGCGTCGCATGGGAGAGGCCGAGCTCGCGCGCCTCGAAAAGGAGCTCGACGCGCTCATCGCCCGCTCGGGCAAGCCGGGCGAGACCCGCCGCGCCTTCTTCAAGCGCCTCGAGCAGGAGACGGTCCCGCGAGGCGATGTGCTTGCAGAGTACACGCGCACGGTGACGGCGCTCGAGGCGTGGATGAAAAGCCACCCCTTCGTGACCGTGCCGTGGGACAGGGTGAAGATCACGGTCGTGCGGAGCCCGCCGGAGATGCGCGGCATGTCGCTCGCGAGCATGAACCCCGCCGGCCCGCTCGAGCCCTCGGCGACCGACGCCGACTTCGAGGTCAACACGCCCGACGCCTCCATGCCCGAGGGGCAAAGGCGCGCGCTCGCGGCGTTCCACGCCCCCGGCGCCATCGATCTCGTGGCGATCCACGAGGCCATCCCTGGGCACTACCTCCAGCACTTGGCCAACCGCGAGAACGCCTCGCGCGCGCGGAAGATCATCTGGGCGTCGACCACCGGCGAGGGGTGGGCGCACTATTGCGAGCAAGCGGTGCTCGACGCCGGCTACACCGGCAAAGATCCGGTGCGCACCCGCGCCTTCTACCTTCGTATGGCGCTCCAGCGTGCGACGCGTGTCCTCGTCGACGTGGGGGAGAACGACGGCTCGCTCACCCCCGACGCGGGGGCCAAGCTGCTCGAAGATCGCGCCTTCCTCGCGCCGGCGGCGGCGCATATCGAGGCTCGTCGCGCGGTCCTCGCCCCCGCCAACATGTTCACCTACACGTACGGGAAGCTGAAGATCCTCGAGGCGCGGCGCGAGGTCGAGGCGCGCGAAGGGAAGGCGTTCGATCTCGTGCGTTTTCACGACCAGCTGCTAAAGCTCGGATCGATCCCCGTGCGTTACGTCACGCGCGAGGTCACGAAGTCCACCCCATGAAGCCGATCGAGGTCGCACCGCTCGCTCGCACGCCCGAGGAGTGGGCGGCGGTCGCCGTCGAGCTCGGCGGGCGTACCTTCCACGGGAAGCAGATCTTCCGCTGGATCCAAGCGCGGAGCGTCGTCGATCCCAAGGAGATGACCGACCTGCCGGCGTCGCTTCGCAAGGCGCTCGAAGAGCGCGGGGGGCTCGGCGACGTGCTCGGGGTCGCGTCCGAGCGGCGCGCCTCCGACCGCACGCGGAAGCTCCTCGTTCGCATGAAGGACGGCGCCACCGTCGAGACCGTGCTCATCCCCAGCGTCACCGGCGGCAAGAGCTCCCTCCCTTCGCCGCTCGGCCCCGGCGCCGAGGAAGACGCCGACGCGGCCGCGGCCGCCGACGACGAGGACGAAGACGGCGCGGGCGAAGCCGCAGGCGAGGCCGAGGCGCGCGTCACGCAATGCATCTCGACCCAGGTCGGCTGCGCGATGGGCTGCGTCTTTTGCGCGAGCGGCGTCGCCGGATTGAAACGTCACATGGGCGCCGACGAGATCGTCGCTCAGGTCCTCGTAGGTCGCACGCGGCTCGATCCGAACGAGAAGCTCCGCAACGTCGTGCTCATGGGGATGGGCGAGCCGCTCCACAACTACGAGTCGACGGTGCGCGCGCTCCGACTCTTGACGCACCCCGAAGGGATCGCGCTCTCCTCGCGGCGCGTGACGGTCTCGACGAGCGGGCTCGTCCCCGAGATCGCGCGCCTCGGGGCGGACTTCGGCGGACAGATCGGCCTCGCCATCTCGCTCCACGCGGCCGACGACGCGACCCGGTCGCGCCTCATGCCGATCAACAAGAAGTATCCGCTCGAGAAGCTGATGGCCGGGCTGCGAGCCTATCCGCTCCCCAAGCGCCGGCGGATCACCATCGAGTACACGCTCGTCGCCGGGAGGAACGACACCGCCGACGAGGCGCGACGCTTGGCCACGCTCCTTCGTGGGCTCCCGGTGAAGGTGAACTTGATCCCGATGAACCCCATCGAGGCGAGCTCGCTCGGCCCGCCGGATTTGTCCGGCGTGCTCGCCTTCCAGAAGGTGCTCTGCGACGCCGGGTACTCCTGCTTCATTCGCCGCCGCCGAGGCGACGACGTAAGCGCCGCCTGCGGCCAGCTCGCGCTCCTCGGGGCCAAGCCCAAGGTGCGGGTCCTCCGCGACTGAAGACGGTATCCTCGCCGGCATGGCGCGCCGAGGCGGGGAGGGGACGAGCGTCGCGCCCATCGCGTTCCGCGGCGTCGTCGCTTTGGCGACGGTGCTCGTCGCGCTCGCGCCGGAGAGCCCCGCGCACGCGGCCGCGCCCAACGAATCGCTCGAGGACGCGCCGGCCGAGGGGAAGCGGCCACCGACCCCCTTCGTCACGCTGATGGCGACGAGCTACGTGGGCGACGGCCTTCGCTTCAACAACCCCTACCGGCTCGCGACACCGCTCGGGGACGACGCTCAGTCGGTCTCTCGTACCGCCGCGTACGTCGACGTCGGCGCGACGGCGCTCTTTCTCGCGCCGCCAAGCTTCCAGCACGGCGTGGCGCTCCGCTTCTCGGCGGCGCTCGAAGGGGTGCCGCAAGCGGTCGTGACCCCTTCGTACGTGCTCGAGCGCCGCTTCCGTCACGTGGCGCTCTACGGGCGGCTCGGCGCGCCGATCGTGCTGACGCCTCAGAAGAACACCGGCCTCGAGCTCGGGGTCGGCGGCATTTGGTTCGTGCGCGGAGGGATCGGTCTCTCCGCCGAGCTCGTGGGGGATCTCTTCTACGGCGCCGGCACGCGCGAGGCGGCGAAGCCTGCGTACCCGATCCTCTCGGCGCAGGTCGGCGTGGTCATCGCCTACGAGGTGCTCCCGTGACGCGCGCGCGGCCTGTCGTGCGCCGTCGTGAGCTCGCCGTCGCGGCCCTCGTCGCCGTCCTCTTCACCGCGGCCCCCACGCCGGGGGACATCGGCGGCTGCGGCGACTCGGCGGTGGAGGTCGCGCCCGAGCGCTACGAAGCCGCACGAAAGCGGCTCGATTGTGAGAAGTGCGGCGCCTGCGGGATCTCGAACGCGCGCTGCGCGAGCGCCTGCGATGCCGACGCGGCCCCCGTCATCGCGCTCCCCGCGACGTGTCGCCCGCTCGAGCAAGACGCCAACGTGTGCCTCCGCGCGCTCCTCGCCGCTTCGTGCAGCGACTTTGCGACCTACGTCGACGACGTCGTGCCCGAGACCCCTTCGGAGTGCGACTTCTGCCACTACGTGCCCGACGGAGGCGGCGAGTGAAGAGCATCCTCCGTGTGATGAGCCTCGCGGTCCTCGCGCCGATGCTCGGCTGCGCCGGCGCCCGCGGGGTGCTCGCCGAAGACACGGATCTCGCCGATTACCGCGCGTTTCGCGTGGCCGAGCGCGAAGGCGAGCGGCTGCGCGCGGCCGAGGATTATCTCGCGGCGCACCCGCGCGGCGTGTTCGCGCCCGAGGTGCGGGCCGCCCACGAGGCCGAAGAAGAACGCTTCTTCGAGCGCGCCAAGGCGTCGCGCCGCGGCGTGCGCACCTACCTCGGGTGGCTCCCGCGCGGCCCTCACGCGGCCGCAGCCCAGTCGCTCCTCGAGGCGTACGACGCGCGCATCGAAGACGAAGCAACGGCGCGCCTCCTCCGCGAGGCGCGCCGCACCGAGGCGACGCTCGCCGCGGCAGGGGCCCAACGGCACGCGGTGGGGGAGTCGATCTTGGCGGCGGTGGCGGCGTTCCTCGACCGCCGGGTCTACGGACGAAAGCTCGAAGACGCACAGCCCGCGCTCGCCGCGGTCCTCGGCGGTCGCGCGCCGGCGACGTGGGCCGGTGTCCCGCGAGCGCACGATCAGGATCTCTTCTACGTCGTGCCGGCGACGCTCGAGCGCGAGTCGCGGGTCGTCACCTTGCACGTCGAGGTGGAGCTCGAAGACGGCGTCGTTCGCGGGGGGCGCATTCGCGGCCAAGGTCTCTTCGTGGCGTGGGCCGAAGCAGACGGCGCGCGCCCCTTCGATCCTACCTCGCCGGCCGATCGAGCGGCTGCGGCCGAGCACGTCGTCGAGCTCCTCTCCGGTGCTTTCGAGGCGACGGCACCGGCCGCGCGTTGTCGCGTCCCTGGCACCGGCGAGGAGCTCTTCGTGCGCCGCTGCGACGGCTGGGAGATCGAAGGTCGCATGGGGAGCGATCTCGGCGAACCCGATGAGGTGCGTGTCCGAGGACCCTCACCGAAGCCGTGAAACGCCCCGCCGTGGACGCGCTTACGCCCCCGCGCCGGGGGTGCTAACGTCCGCCGCGTCGCATGCTCCCGTACATCCAGGTCAACGACCTCATGATCGGACCGATCCCCAAGATCGGAACGATCCCGCTGCATCCGTTCGGGCTCCTCGTCGCCACGGGCGTGCTGCTCGGCACGGCCCTCGCCACCTGGCGCGCGCGCCGTCGCGGGGTCGATCTCGACCTGCTGAATTCCTTCATCACGTGGATGCTCGTCGCCGGCTTCACCGGCGGGCACATGCTCGACCAGATTTTCTATCACCCGAGCGATCTCGCGCGCATCGAGGGGGGGCACCTCGTGTGGGTGCGCCCGCAGGCGATCTTCATGTTGTGGGAGGGGCTGAGCTCCTTCGGCGGCTTCGTCGGCGGCTTCCTCGGCATCCTCGCGTGGAAGTTCTTCTACCTGAAGACCCGTGTGCGCCTCGGCTCGCTCGGGATCCCGTGGTTCGCGCGCCGACCGAAGTCGCTCCCCATCCTGCCGTTCTGCGACATCATCCTCTCGGTCTTCCCCGTCGCGTGGATCTTCGGCCGCTCCGGGTGCAGCGTGGTGCACGATCACCCCGGCGCCCCCTCGGCGCACGGCGCGTGGCTCGCGGTCGAGTACCCGTTCGCCAGCCCGCATCATCACCCGAAGACCGAGACGTTCGTCAGCTTCCTCCACGGCGATTTTCCCCGCTACGACCTCGGCACGCTCGAGCTCATCTTCACCATCGCGCTCGCGGCGCTCTTCGCGCTCACCTGGTCGCGGCGACTCTCCACCGGCACCTACTGCGCGGTGGTGGCGCTGGCGTACGCGCCGGTGCGCTTCGCGATGGACTACCTCCGCATCGACGAGAGCGACCAAGGCGACCTGCGCTACGGCTCGCTCACGCCCGCGCAGTGGGGCTGCATCTTGATGTTCGCCGCCGGCGTGGGGCTCGCGCTCTACGTGCGCCGTCAGCGGACGCGCGGCATCGAGCCGATGGACGCGGTGCTGCTCAGCGCGCGCGCCGAGGAGCCGCCACCGGGCGGCGACGCCCCTTCGCCGGCGTAGCCGCGGGCGTCTTCGCCTTCGTGACGGCGTGCGTCGCGAGCGTCGCGCGCACGTCGTCGGGGAGCGGGATCGCGCCGATCGCGTCGAGGTTCGTCGCGACGACGACGTGCGTCACGGTGGCCACGGCCGCGCCGTCGGCGAGTCGCGAGAAGCGGTAGCGCAGGGTGGCCGACGAGTTGCCGAGGTGCGGCACATCGACCAAGATTCGCATGGCGTCGCCGTAGCGGAGCGGGCTCGTGAAGTCGGCGTCGACGTGCACCGCGGGGAGACCGATGCGTCGCTCGTTGATGAGGCGCACGTAGCCGCCTTCGAGCGGATCGAAGAGCGCCTCCATGGCGTCGTGGCAGTAATGAAAGAAGCGCGCGAAGAAGACGATGCGCGCGGCGTCGACGTCTTCGAAGCCGACCTTTCGCTCGTGGACGAACGGGCGCGGCACGTGGCTCAGCTCGCCGCCGCGAGGTCCTCGGCGAGGCTCGCCTTGGCCTCGGCGCCGATCTCGGCGCGCGCCCTGTAGGCGGCGTGCTCGACGACGAGGGTGATCTTCGCGCCACCTTCGCGCACGGCCTTCGCCGCCGCCGCGGTGAGCGGGAACTTCAAGTAGAGGACCGCCGACGCACGCTCGCTGTCGACACGCGCCGGATCCCACTTGGCCGGGGCGCGCGTCTCGCCGTGGCCGTCGTCCTCCACGACGAGCGAGATGGCACGTTCGATCCCGCGAGCGTCGACGAGGAACTGCTCGCGCCGCGTGCGATCGTCGATCTCGATCATCACCGTGGCCGAGAGCTCGTTCTCACCGGGAATGAGCTCGTTGTACGTCTCGATCTCGTGGAGGATCGCCCCCTCGCGGGTGATGCGCTCGGTGCGGAGCATCTCCTGGATCTGCAGGAGCACGGTGTCCTTGTTCTCGAACACAGCGGTCATGTCGGGACCGAGCTGCACACGACGGAGCTTCTTCTCGGCGATGACGCGCGCGCGGAATTGAGGGCGAATCGCCTCGTAGTCACCGAGCCGCAGAATTTCGCTTCGCTCGACGCGTTGCATCTCAGCCTCCTTCCGTCGCTCCGTTCGCTCGCGTGCCCGCCTCGCGCCCCTCGGTGGCCACGGCGACGCCGTAGGCCTCTGCGAGCGCCTCGATGGGGTGGAGCACCTGCACCTTGTTCTCCTTCAGCACGCGCTGGCCGGCGAGCTGGCAGTCCGACACGACGAGCTGGGCCTCGGCCGCGTCCACGCCGCGCACGAGCTTCTGAGCGTACTTTCGCCCCTCCTCGTACCACTCGGCCTTCATTCCCCAGGTGCCGTCGACCGCCGAGCATTGCTCGATGACCTCGACCTCCGTCTCGGGGAGGAGCCCGAGCACGCGGGCGCCCGGGGTGCCGATCTTCTGCGCGCGGAGGTGGCAGGCTGCGTGGTACGCGACCTTGCCGAAGCCGCGCTTGAAGTCCTTGTCGAGTCGCTTCTCTTTGCGGAGGCGATCCAAGAACTCCATGAGGTCGAGCGTGCTCTCCGCGACCTTCTTGGCTTCGCTCGTGCCGAGGAGATCGGGGTACTCCTTCTTGAGCACGTAGCCGCACGTGGGCTGCGTGACCAAGATGGTGTGGCCGAGCTCGACCTGCTCGAGGAGCGAGGCGACGTTGTAGCGCGCCTTGGCGAGCGCGGCGTCCATGTCGCCGCCGTCGAGGTTGGGCATGCCGCAGCACTGTTGCGGCGGGCGCACGACGCGGAAGCCGTTCTTCTCGAGGACGCGGACGGCGTTGGCCGGGACCGAGGGGAAGTTGTAGTCGCCGAGGCAGGTCGAGAAGATGGCCACCGTGCCGTTCGTCCCCGTGCCTTCGAGCTCGTCGTGGTGCGCGAGCCACTTGTCGAAGGGCTGGCTGGCGAAGGGGGGGAGGGGGAACTCGCTGGAGATCCCCGCCGTCTTCTCCATCACTTTGCGCACGAGGCGGTTGGCGTTCACGAAGTTCGTGATCGGCGCGACCACGCCGGAGGAGACCGCGCCGAGAAGGCCCGGCTCACCGAGCGCCTTCTCTTGCAGGGTCACGCCGTTACGCCGCGCGCGAACGGCCTTCTCGCGCATCATGAGGCGAGGAAAATCGAGCGCCCACTCGTGCCCTTCGTCGGGCGTGTACGGGCACTTCACGTAGCAAAGCTTGCACTGCCAACAGCGCTCGGTGACGCTCGCAAAGTCGTCCATGCCGAGACGCTCGGAGCCCTCGGCGCCCGCTTCGATGTCGCGGTCGACACGCGCGAACAGATCGGGGAACGACCCGCAGTAGTTCACGCACATGCGGCAGTTGTGGCAGACCTCGAACACACGACGGAGCTCGCTCTCGAGGTCGCGCGCGTCCCAAAAACGCGGCTCCTGCGGCGAGAGCGCGGGCGGCTGTGCGGGCTTCGGATCGATCTTGCTCATGGCTTTTCGAGTCGTGTGCGTGCCTCGGTCGGCGTGCCGCGAGGCGCATTCGGAGAGTGATTCGTCGCTGGTGGTCCCCCCCTGAGGCGTGCGGAGCACGCCGATTGGGGGGGGACCGCCGAGCGGAGCGAGGCGAGGGGGGGCACCCCTCTTCCTCTCTTCTGCTTTCTCAGTTCTTGAGGACGTCGAGCATCTTGGTGAAGCGGCCCGCGTGGCTCTTCTCCGCCTTCGCCAGGGTCTCGAACCACTCGGCGATGTCGTCGAAGCCTTCCTCGCGCGCGGTCTTCGCCATGCCCGGGTACATCGTCTCGTACTCGTGCGTTTCGCCGGCCACGGCGCTCTTCAGGTTCTTCTCCGTGTTGCCGATGGGGAGCCCGGTCGCCGGGTCGCCCACCTGCTTCAAGAAGTCGAGGTGGCCGTGCGCGTGGCCGGTCTCACCGTCCGCCGTCTCTTTGAAGTTGCCGGCGATCTCCGGGTAGCCCTCCACGTCCGCGACCTTTGCGAAATAGAGGTAGCGACGATTGGCCTGCGACTCGCCGGCGAACGCGTCCTTGAGGTTCTGATGCGTCTTCGTTCCGTTCAGTGCCTTACCCATGCTGTTGTCTCCTCTGGTGAAACCATCAGCGCGCGGACGCGCGTGACTTGTCGACACACGCGGCGCACGTGCCGCGATAGATGCGCTCGACGGCGTGGACCTCGAAGCCTCGGGCCTTGGTGCGCAAACGGCGCACGGCGGCGGGGGTGGGGGCGAGGGTCTCGGCGGGGATGTCGAGGATCCTCCCGCACGAACCGCACACCGCGTGGTGGTGCGGCGTCGTGTTGGGATCGAAGCGCGCCGCCGTGCCCATGCGCAACGTGGCCGTGAGCCCCGCTTGGGTGAGCGCGTCGAGCGTGTTGTAGACGGTGGCGAAGCTCATGGACGGAAACTTCGCGCGGAGGCGCTCGAAGAGCTCCTGCGCCGTGGGGTGCGTGAGGTCGGCGGCGAAGAGCTCGACGATGGCGCGCCGCTGCGACGTGAGCTTGAAGCCAGCGGCCTCGAGCTCCTCGAGCATGTGGGCGGCGCGGGCCGCTTCGCCGGGCGACGAAGCTTTCGCGCGCGAGGTCTTGGCGAGGCGCTGCATCACGCCCAGCAAGCTAAATAGAACGATTCTAAATAGCAACCCCCGCCGTACCTGCGCCACGTGCGCGATTTGCGCGACGGCGGGCGCACGGTCTTGCGCCCGCGCTTCGACGTGGCGTCAGCGGCGAAAGCGCCCGCCGAGGACCGCGAGCTTCAAGTAACTGAGCTGGCTCCGCGCGGCGTGCTTCGCCGCTTCGACGCGTCCGTCGCTCCGCGTGGGTTTGGGGACGAGCTCGTTCGTCTCGTAGAGGGCCCGGGTCTTCACCCGTTCGAGCTTGCCGCTCGATGTCTTGGGGAGCGCGCCGCGAGGGAGCGCGACGACGTCGTCGAGCGCCAGCCCCGTGCCGTCTTGCACGGCGCGTCGGACGGCGGTGACGACGGGCGGCGCGTGGGTCGTGGGATCCTCGAGCTCGAAGGCGAGGACGATGCGTTCGCGATCGTTTTCGATTCCGCTCGGATCGCGCGCGCCGAAGGCGACGACGTTCCCCTTGCGCACGCCTGCGACTTTGCTCGCCTCCCACTCGAGATCTTGCGGGTAGTAGTTGCGGCCGTTGACGATGACGACCTCCTTCGAGCGGCCGCAGATGTAGACCTCTCCTCCGTGGAGAAAGCCGAGATCGCCCGTCTTGAGCCAGCCGCCGGCGAACGCAGCGCGCGTGCGCTCGACGTCCTCCCAGTAGCCGTGCATCACGCTCGGGCCCTGGACCCGAATCTCGCCCACCCGATCTTCGCCGAGCGGCGTGGCGCTCGTCGCGTCGTCGAGCTCGAAGACCTGGACCGCGTGTTTGGCGATGGCGATGCCGCACGACGCGATCCGCACTGGCGGGTTCGCTTCGTCTCCAGCGGTCGCCTCGGCGGGAGCGACGGGCTCGACGCGGCCGGTCCCGAGGAGCGGCTCGGCGGCGACGCTGAGGGTCGACAGACCCCGCGAGAGCGGGCTCAGCGTCACGGCGAGGGCCGCCTCGGCCATGCCGTAGGAGGGGAGGAGGGCTTCTTTTCGGAAGCCGACCCGCTCGTACGTGGATGCAAACGTCTCCAGCGTCTCCGGCCGAATCGGCTCGGCCCCGCAACCGGCGATGCGCCAGGAGCTGAGATCGATGCCCTCGAGATCCTTCTCGCGAATGCGCTTCGTACAGAGCGCGTAGGCGAAATTCGGGGCGTAGGAGATCGTCCCGCGGTGGCGCGTCATCGCTTGGAACCACGTGATGGGCCGCTTCAGAAAGAGGAGGGGCGGCATGAAGACGACCGGCACCTTGTAGACGAGCGGCGCCAGGACGAAGCCGATGAGCCCCATGTCGTGGCAGAGCGGCAGCCACGACACGCCGACGTCGCTCTCGTTCGCGCGGAGCCCCTCCGACATGATGCCGTCGATGTTGGCGACGAGGCTGCCATGGGTGACGGTGACCCCCTTGGGGCGTGAGGTCGACCCGCTCGTGAATTGCAGGAAGGCGACGTCGTCCTCGGTCACCTGGGCCGGGCGCAGCGTCTCCATCGATTCGCGGATCGCCTCGACGGCGACGATCGTGTCGAGGGTCGGACACGCGGCTTGCACCGTACCGAGGAGGCGCTTGATCCTCGACGTCGTGAGGATGGCGCGGGCGCCCGACTTGTCGACGATGTGGCGCGCGCTCTCGAGGTGCGCGCGGAGCTGACCGACACCTTGCGGCGGGTAGATCGGCACCGGGACGATCCCGGCGCGCACGGCGCCGAAGAAAGAGAGGATGAAGTCCTCGTTGGTGGGCAAGATGAGCGCGACGCGATCGCCCTTCTTGAGGCCCAGCGCCTGGAGCGCGCCGCCGTAGCGACGGCTCGCACGCTCGATCGCCGTGAAGGAGAACGACGCCTCGCTCGTCTCGGTCACGCCCGGTGTGCCGGGGACTCCGGCGTCGGGGACGAAGCGAAAGCCACGCGTCGGAGCGCTCTTGGCCGCATCTTCGATCGCCCACGCCACGGTGCGTACGCCGGACATTGGCCAGGTTTTTATCACGGATTTCTGCAGTTTGACTCGGCCGGGAGCATTCGAGATAATCGACCCATGCCGCTCATCGAGACCGAAGAGGCTGCGCGCCGCCTCGCGCGCGCCATCGCCAGCGACCTGTCGCTCTACAACGAGGACAAGATCGTCAACGGCATCACCAACGACAACCTCTTCGAGTCGCTGGCGGAAGAGATCGAGGAGGGCCGCGCGCTCTACAAGCGACGCGTCGCCCCCGAGATGTACCCGAAGAATTTCTACGATCGCGCGCTCGTCGACATCCTGATCAAGGCCAAGGGCCACATCAAATCCAAGATTTGGTGATTCGCCTTCGTCGACGGTGAGCACCGCCGGCGCGCCCCCTCCGCCATCGCGCTTCGCCGTTCCGAGCGACGCCGCAGGGCTCAGGCTCGATCGCTTTCTCGTGCGCGTGGTCGCTGGTGCGACTGCGAGCGACGGGCCGGGGCCTTCGCGCGCCGAGCTCCAGCGGTGGATCGAAGGTGGCCACGTCAAGATCGACGGTCGCCCGGCCAAGGCGGCGGACAAGCTCCGCAAAGGGGCGCTCATCGAGGTCGAGAGGCCGCCCCCCGCGCGCACGACCGCGGTCCCCGAATCGGGGATCGACTTCCGCGTGCTCCATGTCGACGAATCGCTGGTCGTGATCGACAAGCCGGCGGGGCTCGTGGTGCACCCGGCGCGCGGGCACGCCGGAGGGACGCTGGTGAACGGGCTCCTCGCCCTCGGGCTCTTCGACGCCGAGTCCATCGCCGACGCCGCCGAAGAGGCCGACGTGACGGGGCACGTGCGTCCGGGAATCGTGCATCGCCTCGACAAGGGGACGAGCGGCGTGATCGTCGTCGCGCGAACCGCGCGCGCGCGGGAGGCTTTGAAAGCGCAGTTCGCCGCGCACACGATCGAGCGCGCCTACGAGGCGATTTGCGCGGGGATCGTGGAGCCGGGCACACGCGCCACGCTGCACGGCCGCCACCCGACGGACCGATTGAAGTTCACGACCCGCGTGACCACCGGGAAGCGCGCCGTGACGCACGTGAGGGTGCTCGAGCGTCTGGCCGGCGCCACGCACGTCGAGTGCACGCTGGAGACGGGGCGCACGCATCAAATCCGCGTGCACTTGGCCGAAGGGGGGACGCCGATCCTCGGCGACCCACTCTACGGCCGCACCCCCAAGGACATTCGCCTGAAGAGCGTCGCCGAGACGCTCGGGCACCAAGCGCTGCACGCGCGCGTCCTCGGCTTCATCCACCCGACGAGCGGTGAAGCGGTGCGGTTCGAGTCACCCGTTCCCGCGGATTTTCGTTGGGCGCTCGACGTGCTTCGCGGCGCGTGAGCCGGCGTGGTCGAGGTGTGCCAGTCAGCCTTTGAGCAGGCCCGGGTGGCGTCGTCGCAAGAGCGAGAGCGCGACGAAGCCGACGAGCACGGCGAACCAGAGCGTCGCGAAGCGCACCAAGATCATCGCCGCGGTGCTCGTCCCCGGCGCCACATGGCCGAGGTTTTCCATCTGCCCTTGGAGCGCGCCCTCGGTCACGCCGAGCCCGCCGGGGACGGGGACGAGCGCCCCGGCGAGGGTGCTCGTCGCGTAGAAGAACATGCAGAGCGGGACCGACGTGGTCTCGCCGAAGCCCTGGAGAATGACCCAGAGCGAGAGGCATTCGAGCATCCACGAGGCGATGGAGATGAACGTCGGGAGGAGCAGGTTCTTCGGGCTCACGAGCGTGGCCAAGCTGTCGTAAGCGTCGAGGAGCTTGGGGGCGATCTTCGCGCCGACCGGCATGCGCTGCACGATGCCGATGATCCCGTGCGAGAGCCGCCGCGAGGCGACGACCACGAGGAGCGTCCCCACGACCGCGGCCCCGGCGCCGGCCCACACGAGCCCGCCGGAGAAGCCGAGCGAGCCGATGACGATGAGCGTGATGACGCCGATGAGATCGGTCACGCGCTCGGCCACGACGATCGGCGCGGTGCGAGCGATGGGGACATCGTGGATCTCGTTCAAGACGACCGACTTGAAGACCTCACCCACCTTGCCCGGGGTGACCGTGAGGACGAAGCCGGAGAGGAAGACGAGGAAGCTGTCGATCTTCTTCACCCCGCGGATGTCGAGACGCGCGAGGTAAAACTCCCACTTCAAGAAGCGCGAAACGTAGTTCCCGAAGGCGAGCGCGCAGGCGAAGAAGAACGCGCTCCAGTGAAAGCGCGCGAGCTCGGCGCCCATGCTCCCCACGCCCCGGTAGACGGCGAAGGCGCCGTAGAGGGCCACGCCGAGCAGCATCACCGAGAGGACGCGCTTCAGCGGGAGGCGGCGCGCGCTGGGCGCGGCCGGGGCGGGGGAGACGTCGTCGACGTTCATCGGGTCCTTGTGCTTCGCGGAGGGGGGATGGAGCTCCGGCGAGAAGGCGGGATCGAGCTTCGCGGCGGGGCGCGGAAGGGGAGCCTCGGCAGGCGACCGAGGCGATGGAGGAGCGCGAGCCCGGAGACGACCACCGCCACGAGGACGACGGCGTAGAAGAGCCACGGGGGGCCCTCGACCGCGCCGCGCGCCAGCCCGGGATCGGGGCGGCGGACGATTTCGGTCGCGGCGGGCGGATCGGGGGTCACGCGCCCCATGTACACGCCCCCCCGCGGCCGGGCAAATGCTAGCGTGCGCGATCGTGACAGAGAGCTCTTCGCCCCCGGCCACGTCGGACCGCCCGGCGGACGCGCGCCCCCCGGCGGGCACCCACGGTTCCTCCGCTCCTCCGAGCGACGTCGAGCTCCTCGAGAAGGCGGCGAAGGCGCACGCGGCGTTGAAGGCGGCCGTCGGCGCCAAGGTCGTCGGCCAAGAGGGGGTCATCGACCTCATGCTCGTGGCGCTGCTCGCGCGCGGGCACGCGCTCCTCGTCGGCGTCCCCGGTCTCGCCAAGACGTTGCTCGTGGGCTCGCTCGCCGAGGCGCTCGACCTCTCCTTCGGCCGCGTGCAGTTCACGCCGGATCTCTTGCCGGCGGACATCACCGGCACCGACGTGCTCCAAGAGGAAGAAGACGCGAACGGCCACCTGCACCGTCGCCTGCGCTTTCTTCCGGGGCCGATCTTCCACAACCTCGTCCTCGCCGACGAAGTGAACCGCACGCCGCCGAAGACGCAGGCCGCGCTTCTTCAAGCCATGCAAGAGCGGCGCGTCACCGTCGGTACGACGACGCACGCGCTCCCCGGGCCGTTTCAGGTCTTCGCCACGCGAAACCCGATCGAGCAAGAGGGGACGTACCCGCTCCCCGAGGCACAGCTCGATCGCTTTCTCCTCGAGATCCACATCGACTACCCGTCGGAGAAGGAAGAGCGCGAGATCGCCCGTCGCACGACGAGCGCCGAGATCGGCGAGGTGCCGCGCGTGCTCTCCTCCGACGACGTGCGCGCGCTCCAAGCGCTCGTGCCGCGCATCCCGGTGACCGACGCCGCCGTCGATCTCGCGGTGGCGCTCGGTCGCGCCACGCGCCCCAAGGGGCCGAGCGCGCCGCGCGAGGCGCAAGAGTTCGTCCGCTTCGGTGCCGGTCCTCGCGGATCGCAGGCGCTGGTCCTCGCCGCCAAGGCCCGCGCCGCGCTTCGTGGCGAGGCCGCGGCCGACGTCGAGGACGTGCGCGCGCTCGTCGCGCCGGTCCTGCGCCACCGCCTCGTGCTCAGCTACCGCGCCGAAGCCGAGGGGATCCGCGACACGGACGTGCTCGACAAGGTGGTTCAAGCGGTGTCGAAGTAGTCGATCCGCGGCTCGATCGCCGTCGCCTCCCTTGCGGAGACGCGGGAAAATCGGGTAAAATACAGATATATGGCCGAGCGAGTGGGCGCGCCCGAAGAGGAGCGCGTCAGCGCCAAGGGTGGCGTCAAAGAGGCGAAGGAGCCGCGGGACCCGAAGGACGGGGCCAACGGTGATGCCCCTGCTGGCAAGGGGAAGCGCGAGGCGTCGTTCGTTCCGCCGCCCGCAGCCTCGAGCTCACGCGCGCTCGAAGAGGCCATGGCCGATCCGCGCGAGGCCCCTTCGCTCCCGCCGCTCCCCGCCGCCGGCCCGTGGCGCAGCTACAAGGAGATCATCTCGCAGCTCGCCTCGCGCATCGTGGAGGCGCAGCGCCCGATCCGCGTGCTCCAAGCGGTGCGCTGGGACAACAGCATCGAAGAGCAGTTCCTGAAGGCGCGCGGGCGTGAGCTCCCGAAGGTCACCCCCGAGTACTACGCGAACGTCGATCTCGGCTTCGACCCCAAGATGAAGGTCGACGAGTTCGAGGCCATCGCCAAGGACATCGATCTCGAGCTTGGCGAGGAAGACGCCATCGGTCGCATCATGGCGACCACGGCCATCGAGTACCGCGATCTCGTGCGCATGCTCGCCGCGCGCGGCACGCCGCTCTTCTACGCGTACTCGCGGAAGCTCTACGGATCGCCAAAGGACAAATTCCCCGGCGGTCAGCGGACCGTGCGCGACCTCGGTCACGTGCTCTACCGCATCCTGACGAACGCCGACGAAGCCACGCTCGGCCCCACGCCGGAGCGGAACCTCACCGCGACCGAAGCGGCGCTCGAGCTGAACGATCGCTTCGCGCGCTACTTCGCCGACACCACGGTGCGCGTGCAGGCCGACGACTCGATCCTCGCCGACGCCGCCGCGGGGAACGACTACGTGAAGGTGCGCACCGGGGCGAAGTTCTCCTCGCGCGACATCGACATCCTCGAGGTGCACGAAGGATGGGTGCATGTTGCAACCTCCTTGAACGGCCAGCAGCAGCCGGTGGCGCGTTGGCTCGCCAAGGGGCCGCCGCGCACCACCGCTGTCCAAGAAGGGCTCGCCGCGCTCCTCGAGATCTTCACCTTCCGCACGTACCCGCGGCGCGCGCGCCGCTTGAACGACCGCGTGCTCGCGGTGGACAAAGCCGAAGACGGCGCGAGCTTCATCGAGGTCTTCGAGTGGTTTCGCACCGAGGGCTACGACGAAGAGGAGTGCTTCCACAACACGCGGCGCATCTTCCGCGGCGGGGTCATCGACGGCGGCGGTCCGTTCACCAAAGACGCCTGCTACTGCAAGGGGATCGTCCTCAACTACGCCTTCGTTCGGAGCGCGATTCAGCACAATCGGGCAGATTTGATCCCGTTCCTCTTCGTGGGGAAGGTGGCCCACGAGGACGTTCCGGTGCTCGCCGCGCGCGTCAACGATGGCGTCGTGAAGCCGCCGCGTTACATTCCCCCCATGTTCAAGGATCTGAACGGGCTCGCCATCTGGATGGCGTACTCGAGCTTCTTCAGCGAGCTCGGGGGCGAGGCCGTGACGGATTTCTACGGAAAGCTGTTCGCGAGGACCTAGGCGGGGAACATTCCGCCCCTCGCCGGGGAAAGCCCACGAGAGCCACCACCATGCGAAGTACTTGGACGGTGGCGACTTTGGGGGTGCTCCTCGCCGGCGGAGCTGCGCGCGCGGAGGGGCCACGGGCCCCCGAGAGCCCGTGCGTGCGTCTGGCGCCGGTCGACGAAGGGCGCCTGGATCCGCGCTTTCACGAGGCCCTGGCCGCTCTTCGCGCCGAGCTCGCGCACCTCGACGGCGGGCCGTGCGAGCCCCTCGAGCTGACCGTGGCGGGCGTGGGTCACTCGGTCGTCGTGGGGGCGCGCACGCGTGACGGGCGCTCCACGGCCCGCGCGGTCGACGACCCTGCCGCGCTCGTGGCGGTCGCGCTGGGGCTCGTCGCTGGGATCCCCGCCGAGACCCCCGCAAAGCCTGCGCCGGAGGGTGAGGGCGAGCGGACCGAGGCGCCGCGCGCCCCGCGCTCCGAAGCACCGGCGGCCCGTGATACCGCCACCAAGGCCGCGTCGAGCGAGGCGCCCGACGCCGAACCCGCTCCTCCGAGCGGGTTGCTCAGCGTGGCCCTCGAAGGGGGCGCGCGGACGACGTATCCGACGCGCGCGACGATGGCCGATCTCGCGTTGCGTCCTTCGGTCTCGGCGGGGGGCTGGGTCGTCGCCCTGGCGCTCCGGTGGGCGCCGTTCGGGGCCGCGCCCGGCGTCCCTTTCGACGAAGACTCGTACGAAGAGGTGTCGCTCGGCGTCGGCGTCGGTCGTCGCCTCGTCTTCGGGCGCTCTCGGCTGGATCTCACCCTCGTCCCTTCGTTCGTCCGCGTCGACATGGAGACCGACGCCCTCGTCGGCGGCGAGATCGGCGGCGCGCGCTCGCAGGTGCGCCTTGGGGGAGCCGGGACCTTCAGCTACCCGATGTCGAAGAGCTGGCAGCTCACGGCGTCGATCGACACCGAGCTCTCGCCGCGCGCGCTCTTTCGCGACGTCTACATCGCCAAGGACCTCCCCCCCTTGCCGGCGTGGGACATCGGGCTTCGGCTCGGTGCCGCGGTGGATCTCCTATGAAGCCGGTCACGCGCCTCCCGGTCTCCGACGCCGATCGCGCGGGCCCCTCGGGGCGCGGCGACGCCGAGCTCGTCGCCTTGTGCGCGCGCGGCGATCTGCGTGCCCTCGGCGAGCTCTACGAGCGGCACGCCAAGCACGTCTTCCGCGTCGTCGATCGCGTGACGCGCGGATCGGGCGACGTCGACGACATCGTTCAAGCGACGTTCCTCAAGCTCCCCGAAATCGCCAAGACGTTCGACGGACGCGACTCGGCGCGCGCGTGGCTCGCCGGCATCGGCGCGCGCCTGGCGCTTCGTCACATGCGGAGCGCGGCGCGCTTCGCGCGGATGCTCGAAGGCTTCGCGCGCACGCGCACCGGGCTCGCCGAGGGGAGCCCCGAAGCGAAGGCCCACGACAACCAACGCCTCGCCGCCTTCGAAGCGGCGCTCGGCGAGCTGAGCCCGAAGCTCCGCGCCGTGTTCGTGCTCGTGGAGCTCGACGGCATGGCGCAAGAAATGGCGGCCGAGGTGCTCGAGGTGCCGCCGGTCACGGTGCGAACGAGGCTGTTCAAAGCCCGACAAGAGCTCAAGAAGTCCATGAAGCGAGCGGGGGTCTGAGATGCAGTGCGAACGTTTGTCTCTGGTCGATGCCTATCGGCAGGGTCGCCTCCCGGCGGCGGACGCCGCGTCGTTCGAGCGACACCTCAAGGCATGCGAAGCGTGCCGAACGCGTCATCGCGAAGACGACGATCTCGGGCGGCTGATGCGCGCCTCGGGTGACGCCGTCGAGGTGGACGACCTTCGCGTGCGGCGCGTCTGGGCGAAGGTGCTTCACGAGTCGGCGACCCCGCGCGCGTCCGCGTCGCGCAGGTCGATTGGGTTCGGTGCTGCGCTCGGCGCGGCTGGTTTGGTGGCGCTGGGTGTCGTCGTCGTAGAGAAGCGTGTGGCGCCCCCCGAGCTCGCGGGCGAGGTGCGCGCCGAGCCCGGCGCCGTGTTCCACCAAGAGCGCAGAGGGAGCGTGGAGCGCGTCACCGTCTCCTCGGGGACGGTGCACGTCCACGTGCGCAAACAGAAGAGCGGGGAGCGCTTCCTCGTCGAGGTCCCCGACGGCGAGCTCGAGGTGCGGGGTACGACCTTCGACGTCGACGTCGAGGGCGGGCACACGCAGCGGGTCGCCGTCACCGAAGGGCTCGTCGCCGTGCGTCTCCAGGGACAAGGCGAGGTCTTGCGTGGCGCGGGCGAATCGTGGCCCGTTCCCGCGTCGCCGCCGGTCGTCCCTCCGCTGGCGAGCCCTCCGCCGGTCGCCGTCACGGCGCTCCCTGCGTCGCCGTCGTCGCATCGTGCGCCGGCGGTCGATCACACGCGCGAGTCGGAAGAGTACGCCGCCGCGGTGACGAGCTATCGGAGCGGGCACTACGACGAATCGGCCGAAGGGCTTCGTCGCTTCGTCGCGGCCCATCCGGGCTCACCGCTCACCGAGGACGCGACCTACCTCGAGGCGGTGTCGCTCGCTGCGGCGGGTCGCGAAGACGGCGCGGCGGCGGTGGCAGCGGATCACCTCGCGCGCTTCCCTGCGTCCTTCCACGCCAAGGAGGCCTCGGTCCTCGTCGCCCGCGCCGCGCGCGATCGCGGCGATTGCGTCGCTGCGCGCCGCGTCCTCGCACGCTGGTCGAGCGAGCGAGGTGGCGAGGTCGAGCGGGCGCTCGCTGGGTGCGACGCACGCTGATCGTCGATCAGCTCTTCATGAGCTCGTGGTCGAGCTCTTTGCCGGTCAGCTTCTCCCACTTGCCGAGGTTCTCGAGCGCCGCCCGGATGAACGGGCGCCGGGCGATGACGCGCACGGTGAAGCGATTCAGCTGCGCGAGCAAGGGAGGAAGCGGTCGTAAGAAGTCGACGAAGAGGACGACGCGCACGCCGTCGCAGTCCTTCCACACTTCGTGGGTGTGGGTGTCGTCGAAGACGAGGCTCCTCCCCTCGGTCCAGGTCCGCGTGTCGTCGCCGACGCGAATGCGGCATTCGTTCTTCTCGCCGGGGATGCGGAGCCCGAGGTGGTAGCGAAGCACGCCCTTGTACGGCCCTTCGTGCGGGGGGATGTGCTTCTTCTCGCGCAAGATGGAGAACATCGCCGTCGTCATCCCCGGGATCTTCTCGAGGAGGCGGGCCGTCTTGGGGCAGCGCGCCAGGTTCTCCTCCACCGGCACGCCGTAGCCGTGGAGGATGAAGACCTTCCACCGGTCGTCGGTCGTGAGGCGTCGCTCCTCGCGCTGGATGTCCTGAAAATTCGGGATCAAATCGGCGCGAGGGAGGAGCGCGTCGAGCTCCTCACGAATCTCACCGAAGCCTGCCTCGATCTCCTTCACCCACGGGAACGCCTCGGTAGCGAAGAAGGTGCGCTTGCCGTCGGGGAGGAGCCCCATCAGCCACTGCTCGAAGCGTAGGAGCAGCAAGAAGCCGAGGAGCGGGAGGATCGTCAGACACCCCGGGCGCTCGGCCTCCTCTTCGCCCTCGTCCTCGGGCACGTGAGCGTCCTCGCCCACGGGCTCTCAGTACGTGGTGGTGAAGCTGTCCATCTTCGGGTTCGAAGGCCAGCCGATGCCGCGCACCGCGTGATCGACGCAGCTCGCGACCTTGGCGTCGGGCGGGTTGCAGTAGACGCTGACGCCGACCGCGTGGCCGTTCTTGATGGCCACCTTCACGGTGACCTTCATGCTGTCGGGCGCGCCGCACGCGCTGATGAAGCCCGCGTTGCGCATGGGCGCGGCGAGCTGGCTGTCGGTGAGATCCGGCCCACCGGCCCCGCCGCCGATGTTGACCTCTTGCACGTTCGAGGCGAGCGCCTGCTCGTAGCTGAGGCCCGAGGGGAACCCGCCGCCGCCGCCACCGCCTCGGCCTCCGCGGCCGCCGCCGCCGCGCTTCTGGCCGTTCACGCCGCCGGAGAGCTCGAGGTCCATCGCGTTGGGATCGTCGCTGACGCTGACGTCGTCCTTGCGCGAGCCGCGCACGGTGAAGAACCACACCGCGGCGCCGGCGGCGATGGCGAGGATGACGCCGCCGCCCACGAGGAACTTGGCGATGCCGGCCGCCTTCTCCTTCTTCTCGACGGCGACGACGGCGATCTTCTCGGCGACGATCTCGCGCTTCAACTGCGCCTGATCGGAGAACGCGGCGAACTCTTCCCACTCTTTGATGGGGCGAGACTGGCCGGAGAGCTCGTCGCGGAGGATGTCCGTCCCGACGAACTGGTTGGAGATGATCTGCTGGAGGAGCTCGACCGCGGCGAAGGGGCCGTGATCCATGCGCTCCTTGTTCACGACGTAGCGGGGGCGAGGATCCGACTCGAGGCGCTCTTTCAAAGCAGCCAAGGTCGACGTGGGATCGTTCGCGCGCGCGGCCATCGGCTTCGGCGCCACCGAGACGTGGCCGAACGGATCGGGTCTCTCGACGTTCGTCGGCGCCGCCGGATGGCGCGAGAGGCTCGGCACGACCTCGCTCGGCGGGAGCATCGACAAGCGCACGTCGACCTCGAAGTCGTCGGTGCGATCGAGGCGTGATTCGTCGGCGCTCGGCGGGTGCACGCTCTTCATCGGCGCGAGGTGGTGCATCGCGCTGGCGAGGGCGCCGAGATCGTCGGGGCGGTGCTGCGGATCGCCGACGAGCGCCTTGCCGAGCAGAGTCTCGAGCGACTCGGGGAGATCGGGGTTGATGTCGCGCGGCCGCTGCATCGCCGGGCCGATGATGGTGCCGGTCACCATCTCGTAGAGCATGGCTCCGATGGCGAACACGCTGCTGCGCGGGCCGCCGGGCTCGAGGCGAGCTTGCTGCTCCGGCGCCATGCACGTGCGATCACGCGCCGTCGTCGGGAGGACGGCGAGGCTCGGCTCGAGGCGCGCCAAGCCGTCGGGGCCCGAGACGACGCACGAAGGGTGGACGTAGAGCTTCTCCCCGCGATCGTGGTGCGCCTTCAGGTCGAGGCACAAGGGGACGATCATCGCGATGGCTTCGTCGAGACCGAGCATGCTGCCGGCGCTGCGACGCGCGTCGAGGAGAGCGCGGAGTGTCTGGCCGGACGGAAGGACGCGCGAGGAAGAGGCGCCCCGCGGGACTGCGGCGGGAGAGGCGGACATAGCCTCGGAGGATAGGGCCAATGGCCCGCCGTCTCAATGTAGGTCTCGACCGTGCGAGCAGCTTCGCGCGACCTGGCGGCGTAGCGGCGCTCCGCTCCGCCCTGCGCCCTGCGCCTTGTCTTGGGAACTTTCCAGCTACGCCCGATCGCGCGCCGGCTCGGCGACGATGCTCCGCCCGCCCAGGGTCTGCCCGGCAAGTGCAGCGACCGCCTTCTCGACCAGGGCCTTGCGGACGCTGACGAAGGCGATGCGGTCGCGGATGCGGATCCGCCCGGTGTCTTCCTTCGCGATCCCCCCGTGCTCGGTGAGCAGGCGCTGGAGGTCGTCGGGGCGCGCGCCGTCGCGGCGTCCCACGTTGACGAAGATCTGGGCAAAGTCCGGATCGTCCATCTCGGCGGCGTCGGACGGGCCCGCGACCCCCTTGGGGACGGCGCTCTCTTGCGTGACCAAGATGGGCTTGTCGTCGTCGGTCTCGGCGCGGGGCTCCCACGTGGCGAAGCTCGTGTGGGGAACGCCGCGCCTTCCGCGGGCGCCGCGCCTCGCGCCGGCGTCGTCGCGCGCGGGGCCGGACGTGCGACCGTCGCGGCGTCGCTCTTCGGCGGCGAGCGCCGCGCCGCGCGAGAGGTCGTCGCTCGGCCGCGTCGCGGGGCCGCGCTGTTCGCTGCGCGCCGTCGTCTGCCCCGGGGTCAAAGGATCGCTCTCGCCTTCGACGCGGTAGCCGGGCACCGCCGGTCCGTTGTCGTCGTCGCGGTGCTCGCTGCGACCGCCGCCACGGCTCGGCCTTCGATCGCTGCGCTCGCTCCGCTCGCCTTCGGGGCGCGGGCCCCGATCGCGGCGCGGCGGACGCGCGTCTTCGGTCCTGCGTGCTTCGACACGCCCTTCGACGCGCGTTTCGACCGGCGGCTCGACGCGCGGCGGGTTCTTCGCGCGCCGCGCCTCGGCGGCTTGCTGCGCCGGGTTCTCTCCCAGAGCTTGCCGCGCGCCCAAGTGATCGCGAAGGAGCCCGGCGAGGATGCGCTCGGCGTCGGCGTGCGTGAGCAAGCGGCGCGCGAGGGCGAGGTCGTCGGGGTGCGGCTCGGTCTTGGCGAACGCGTCCACGAACATCTGCACGAGGTCTTGCTCGCCGCGGGTCTTGAGCTCTTGCGCCGAGGGGAGCTGCTTCTCGATGGGCCGGATTTTGTAGGTCAGGCGCATCAAGTAGAGCGCGCCGATGTCCTTCGGGCCGATCATCGAGATGGCCGTTCCGGTGCGCCCCGCGCGGCCGGTACGACCGGTGCGGTGCACGTAGTTTTCGGCGCTCTCGGGGAAGTCGGCGTTGATGACGTGCGTGAGGTGCGAGATGTCGATCCCGCGCGCGGCGACGTCCGTCGCGACGAGGAAGCGGAGCTTCCCCTCGCGCGTCGCCGCCATGATGCGCTCGCGCTCTTTCTGCTCGAGATCGCCGTTGAGCCACTCGGCTTCGTAGCCGGCGCGCTGCAGGACCTCGGCGACGCGCTCGGTCTCGTCCTTCGTGTTGCAGAAGATGATCGCGCTCTCCGGGTCTTCGACCTCGATGACGCGCACGAGCGCCTTGCGCTTGTCGCCCGCGGGGGTGACGTAGACAAAATGCTGGATCTGGAGCGCGCCGATCGAGTCGCTCGAGAGCGTGATGAACTCGGGCTCCTTGAGCTGCTTGTGCGCCATCCGCTCGATGTCGGGCGGGATGGTGGCGCTGAAGAAGAGCCCTTGGCGCTCCTTCGGCAGAAACTCCATGATGGCGTGGAGCTCCTTGGCGAAGCCCATCGAGAGCATCTCGTCGGCTTCGTCGAGCACGAACATGCGGATGTGCGAGGCGTCGAGCGTGCCCCGGCGGAGGTGATCGAGCACACGCCCCGGCGTGCCGCTGACGATCTGCGCGCCGGCCTTGAGCTCGTCGATCTGCTTGGTCATCGACGCGCCGCCGTAGATCGACGTGACCTTCACCCCGCGGAACTGACCGAGGGCCATGATTTCGCGACCGACCTGGAGCGCGAGCTCGCGCGTCGGCGTGAGGATGAGGGCTTGCACCCCCTCGACGCCGCGGCGCACGAGCTGATCGACGAGCGGCAGGCCGAAGGCGGCGGTCTTGCCCGTCCCGGTGCGCGCTTGCACGACGAGGCTCTTGCCGCGGACCGCAGGGTCGAACACGGCGAGCTGGACGGGTGTGGGGTTGGTAAAGCCCAACGCGTCGACGGCTCGGCGCACTTCGGCGCTCAGCGCGAGCGCGTCGAAGGTGGGGGGAATCGGCGTTTCTTTGTCTTCTTCCGGCACGACGGCCCTCTTTACCGCGAATCCACCGCCGCCGCTCCCCTAACTTCGGAGCGAGGCCGGCCAAGGGGCGCAGAGAGGCGGCGGAGGAAGCCCCTCCCGAGGCTCGGCCTACTTGGTGGAGGCGCGCACGAGGCGACGAAGCGGGGCGATTTCCCCGGTTTGACGGCGGAGGTGCGCTTCCTCGGCGCGGCGAAGGCGGAGGAGCGCCGCCAGGGCGTCTTCTCCTCCCGGGGTCTTTTGGCAGGCCGATTCGACCGGGGCGAGATCCGTCCAGCCCGGCCCGAGACCGCTCTCGAAGGCCAAGGCGAGGTCCCCCTCGGTGCGCCCTGCCGCCGCCGCGAAGCTCGTATCGAGGGTCTTCGTGAGCCCCTCGAGCCCCGAGCGGCAGGCGTGCGCCTCCTCGCTGTCCCCGCGGATCCCCGGCGGCGGATCGTAGACCGCGCGCCAAAGCTGGTAGGTGCTCGAGAGCACGAAGGCCGTCGCCAGCGAGAGAAACACCGCGAGGATCACGCGGAGGACGCCGCGTTCGCGCGAGGGGGCGCGGCTCTCCTCGGTGTCTCCCCCCGGCGCTTCGGAGGGAGAAGAGTCGTGCGCCTCGGCCATGCCGCATTTGGCCCCCCTTGGGCCGGGTCGTCAACGCGTCGTGATGGAGGTATGACGCTTTCCCCCATGACGACCTCGCTCGACGGGCGCACCGCACTCGTGACCGGAGGCGGGAAGGGGATCGGCCGCGCCGTCGCCCTGGCCCTCGCCGCCCAAGGTGCGAACGTGATCATCACCGGCCGCGACGAGCGTGCGCTCGGCGAAGTGGTCGGCGAAATCGCCTTCGGCGGCGGCAAGGCGCGGCACCTCGCGGGCGACGTCCGCGACCGCGCGCACCTCGCAGCAGCGGTGGCGCGCGCCGTCGACACCTTCGGCGGGCTCGACATCGTCGTCGCCAACGCCGGGCGCTCGGGGCGCGTCGATCTCGGCGGCGACTTCGAGACCGCGCGCGCCATCCTCGCGACGAACCTCGTCGGGACGTACGCGACCTTCGACGCCGCCGCGCCGCATCTTCGGAGCGGCGGTCGCCTCGTGGCCGTGAGCTCGGTCCTCGGCAAGTTCGGCGTGCCCGGTTACGCCGCGTACTGCGCCAGCAAAGCCGGTCTCATCGGCCTCGTGCGCGCGGTCGCGCAGGAGCTCGGCCCGCGCAAGATCACCTGCAACGCGATCTGCCCCGGCTGGGTCGACACCGAGATGGCCTCCTCGGGCATCGAAGAGATCGCGCGCGCGCGCGGCATCTCGCCGGCCACTGCCAAGGCCGACGCGCTCGCGGCCTTCCCCCTCGGCCGCTTCATCGAGCCCGAGGAGATCGCCGCGCTCGTCCTCTTCTTGTGCGCGAAGTCGGGCGACGCCGTCACCGGCCAGGCGCTCTCCATGTGCGGGGGGGCCACGTCCTGAAGTGGCTCTCGCGCCTCGGGCGCGCTCGCTTCGGGAGCGCGCCGCGCCACGTGGCGCTCGTTTCGGGGCTCGCCCTAGCGCTGGGGGCGCCGAGGCTCGCGCACGCCGATCCGCCGGCGATCCAAAAGAACGACTACAACCTCGAGTTCTACCAAGGCCCGGTCATCGCGCCGATCCGCGTGGCCGGGCTCGCCGGCGCGTACACCGGCTATGCCGAGGGGGTGGAAGGCACGGCCTCGAACGCCGCTTCGCCCGCCGTGCGTGAGCCGTGGACGGCGCATTGGCTCGACGTGGACGTCGCCTTCTCCGTTTCGTTCCCCGGCTCCTTCGCGCGCACCGACTTCGACAATCGCGGCCCGAGCACGACCACCGAGGCCTCGCGCTTCGGCGACTTCCTCTACGTGAACCTCGGCGCGCAGGTGCAGTTCGGCCAGTTCGGCACCTCGGTCGTCGGCGACTTGCAGCAGTTCAGCGTCACCTCGGCGCGGGCCGACACGCCGGGGCTCTCGATGCTCCTCGGCCGATGGCACGCGCTCGCGGCCTACGGCTTGATGGGCGATCAGCTGATTCTCGGAGCCGGCGCGCGCGTCCTCTCTCTGCAGATCAACCAGAGCGGACGGCTCTTCAACGGCACGCTGCTCAACATGGTCGGCGTGGGCCCGGAGATCGGTGCACTCTACAAGCCCAACGGTGCGCAGTGGCGCATCGGCGGCACCTTGCGCGCGCCGGTCTCGGGGACGAGCGTCGCCTCCGACGGCACCACCGTGGACGAGAACGGAGTGCTCCGCGCGGGGAACCTCGTCTTGCCGCAAAAGGTCGTGCAGCCGTGGGAGGTCGAGCTCGGCGTCGCGCTGCAGGCGGGCCCGCGCCCCTTGAACCCGGCGTGGATCAACCCGCACGAGCAAGAAGCACCGGTGCGCCACCGCATCGAGATGGATCGCGCCGAGCGCGAGGCACGCTACGAACAAGAGCTCGCGCGGACGCCGCGCGAAGACTACGTGGCGAAGGCCGCCGAGCTCGCGCGCGAGGAAAAAGCGATCCGTGTCGTCGAGGACCAGCGCATGGAGGTCGAGTCGGAGCGACTCCTCGCCGAGCGACGCGCCCGCTACAACAACTGGCCGCGCGAGAAGATCCTCCTCCTCACGAGTCTCCTCATCACCGGCCCCAGCGACGAGGGGGTCGACGTCGAGGGCTTCCTCGACCAGAAGCGCGAGCGCTTCGGGCGCCGCGTGTCGCTCACGCCGCGCCTGGGCGTCGAGGCCGAGCCCATCGTCAACTGGGCGCGCACGCGGTTCGGCACGTACGTCGAGCCTTCGCGCTTCGACACCGGGAACGCGCGCCAGCACTTCACCGCCGGCGCCGACTTCAAGGTCGCGCCGTTCAACCTGTGGGGCTTGCTCGAGGACACGACCTGGCGCGCGAGCTTCAACGTCGACGTGGCGCCGCGCTATTCGAACTGGGGGATCGGCATCGGTCCGTGGCACTGACGAGGCGCCGCGTCGAAGCTCACAGCTTCGCGCGGTAGGCGCGCTCGGCCGGGCCGAACATGCTCGCTTCGGTAGGGAAGCGGAGGAGCATGAGCACGCACGCGGCGAAGACGAACGGGAGGCACGAGGCGATCGGGTGGCCGATCACGCGGAGCGCGAGCCCGAAGAGCCCCACCGCCTCCGAGAGCGCGAGGCTCAAGATGAGCGACGTCTGCGCGACGGCGAAGATGCGGCGGCGCGCGGTCTCCTTGTCGGCGAAGCGACGCTCGGTCGGCGCGAGATCGCGGTAGCCCCCGCCGCCGCGCGCGGCCTCTTCGGGGAAGGCCGAGCGCGCGGCGATCGGCACCTCTTCCACGCGAAGCTCCAGCCGAAGCAGATTGGCTTTGCCGGTCTGCGCCGGGAGCACGAAGCTCATCCCAGCGACGACGAGCGCGACCGCGGCGAGCGGAACGAGCAGCGACGTCGCCGGTGCCGGCGGCGCCTCGACGACGAACAGCATGCCCGCGAAGGCCGCGGTGCTGGTGAGGAGCGCGCCCCAAAGGATCCGCGGCACGAGGAGGAGCGGCGGCGCGCCTTGGGGGAGGCGGCGCGTCTCCGGGGATTCCGCCGAGCCTCGTCGAGGCTCACGCGGATCGTTCAATTGAGCTGGCTCCGGTCGGGCGTGCCTTCGCGATCCTTCTCCAGGAAGACGGCGGTGATCTCGCGTTCGAAGGCGGCGGAGAGCTCCTCTTCCATCCCCTCCACGCTGCCGGCGGCGCGCTCCACGTTCCTTTGGTAGACGAAGACGCGCATGCGCGAGGGCTCGTCCGTCTCGCTCCGCGGCGGCGCCGGATCGACGATGAGGAGCGCGCGCGGATCGACGCCGTCGACCACGAGCTCGGCGCCGGGGACGTCCACCACGTACACGTCCGCCTCGCGCACGTAGCGGGCGAGGATGGCGTCGAGCCGCCCGATGACCGTGCGCACCATGGTGGCGAAGGTCTCGGGGGAGGGGGACCACTGGGCCGGCGGGCGCTCGGCGTCGAGCACGCGCGAGCGGAGGAACGCTTCGGTGGCGCCGCGGACGTCGCCGCGCTCGTCGCGCACGAGGCCCAGGTAGTACTGCGCGTCGGAGAACCTCGGATCGCTCTTGGCCGCCTCTTCGATGAGGGGCGCGGCTTTGTCGACCTGACCCACCTCGTAATAGGCGCGGCCGATCATGAAGGTGTAGCTGGGGTTCTCGAACGGCTCGTCCGGGATTCGCGCCATGGCTTTGGCTGCCTCCTCGATTTGTCCCAAGCCGAGGAGCGCGTCGACCTTGAGCAGGGTGCAGTCGGCGATCTCTTCCGGCGTCTCGGCGTAGTCGAGCGCGTCGTCGCACATGACGACCGCTTCTTCCCAATCGCCGAGCGGGTGCATGAGCACTTCGGCGGCGTTCAACATGGCCTCGAGGTAGGTCTCGTCGAGGGCGATGGCTTGGCGGTAGTGCTCGAGCGCTTCTTCCGACTCGCCGTTCATGGCCGCGCTGTAGCCGAGGAGGTTGTGCACCTCCGGCGATTGCGGATCGAGCTCCAGAGCGCGGCGCGCGCACGCCGACGCGCCGGCGGCGTCCCCGCGCTGCGCGAGGTCCCAGCCTCGGTCGAGATGTGCGGAGAGTTGATCCATGGAGGGCGCGCTCGGGCAGTGCGTCGAGCTTGGCGCACTTTCGGCATCCGAACGCCCGTCGTCAAGCGCCGACGCGGCAAAACCGCCGGCTCGGCGCCGCTACTCGTCCTTGTAGTGCACTTCGCAGTCGTTCTTCGGGCAGTCGGGATCGAAGACGACCACGCGCGTCCCCGGCTTCTCCGGCGTGCTCATCACGCCGTGCCATCCGTCGGGGAGCTGCGGCTCGGTCCACCCGAAGAGCGCGCGCGCGTCGAGCGGCGCGAGGTTCACGCAGCCGTGCGACTGCTCGTGACCGAAGTTCGAATGCCAGAACGCGCCGTGGAGGGCGATGCTGCCGTTGAAGTACATGATCCACGGCACGTCTTCGATCGAGTAGGGGCCGTCGGTGGCGACGTCGCCGTCCATCGTCGCGGCGATGTGCTTCTCGCGGATGCGGAAGGTGCCGGGCTTCGTGCGGTGGTCCTTCTCTTTGCTGATGTCGCTCTTCTTGCCGGTGGAGACGAGCGTCACGAAGACCGGCTTGTCGCCCTCGTAGGCGGTGAGCGTCTCGGTCTTCAGGTTGACGTAGATCCACTTCTCGCCGGGGGCGAGGTCCTTCGGCGCCCCCTCGGGCTTGTCGCGCACGATGACGAGCTCGGCGGTCTTGGCGAAGAAGCCGTCGGTCGTCTCTTCGTAGCGCATGTTGCCGACGACCACGCTCTGGCCGGTGAGCGGCACCGAGGTGAAGCGCGGCAGCACCTCGCCGGCGGTGACGCTCTTCTTGTCGTCGGAGAGCGTGTACTTCTTTCCGCGCCAGAGCACGAAGCCCACCGGGAGCGCGTCGGCGATCTTCACGAGGGGCGCGCCGGCGTCGGCGGCCGGCGGGTTACCGGGCGTCGTGGGGGCGCCGTCGGGGAGGGCGCCGGTGAGCCACACACCGTGAAAGTCGCTGACCGACTTGTTCACGAAGATACGCGTGTAGGGTGCAACGAAGCCCTCGGTGGTCTTCCACCACTTCACGTTGCGGTTGTCTTTCGTCTCTTTGTCGAGGGCGAGGTAGAAGCCCTTCACCATGCGGCGGACGACGGGGCCGCCTTCGTCCTCGCGGAGCTCGTCGAGGGTGACGGTGGGCTTTCCGCCGTCGTAGTCGCGGAGGTACCACGGGGTGCCGGCGCCGGCGTCGAGCGGATCGGTCGTGACGCCGAAGGGATCGTTCGACGAGGTGTTCACCAGCGTGGGCGCGCCGGCGTCGGCTACCGCGTACGGGTTCGACTCTTCGATGCCGCGCTTCGGTCGCGCCTGCGGCGAGAGCCACGGCTCGAGCTTCACGCGCTCGTCCCACGAGGGGACGTGACGGTAGAGCGGCGTGCCGTTGCCGACGTTGTAACCGTAGTCGTAGGGGAGGGCGGCGTTCATGTACGGCGGGTGCGGCGCCGTCTTGATCTTGGGGTGGTTCAAGTCCACGGTGGCGTACTTGCCGCAGACGAAGCCGCCGCCGACGAGCTCGTACCAGCCGTCCTTGCAGTTCTCTTTCTTGTGCGGCTCGGGGAGGACGAAGACCTTCGACCCGCGCCGGATGTATCCGATGCGCATGGCCGCGGCGCGCGCCGGATCGCGTCGCGCTTCACGCGGCGTCGACTCCGGGTACGGCCACTCCATGTCGTTCATGATCGGCGTCTGCATGAAGATCGCGCCGAGCTGCACGGCGTTGTCGGGGATCCCCGAGTCGACCTTGCCGAGCGCGGCCGGACCTTGCGGAGTGGCCGGGGGAACGACGGGCGAGGGCGCGGCTCCGCCGTCGGATCCGTTCTTCGCCGACTCCGGCGGAGGCTGCGGCTCGCTGCAGGCGACGACCGCCATCGCGGCCGCGGGCGCGAGACCGAGGATCAGCGCGGCGCGCCTCCATCGTGTCCATCGCTGCCAGTTCGAGCTGCGCATACCACCTCGCAGGCGATCCTGTCGTGCGTCGTCGGGGGTGCGTGTGCACCCTTCACGCTCGTTCAAAATCGTTGCTTCGGTGTCTAGTACCGCGCCCTTGGGCTGTCGATCCAGTTCTTGCACGAGACGGTTCACGTCCACCCGTGGAGCGAGCCCCGTGCCGAGGTCGCAGAAGGGCGCCGGCGAGCCAATTTTGGCGGAAGTTCGCCGGTTCTGGTCTGTTTGTCGTGTGGGTGGATTCCCACGTGGCATGGTGAGGCGTGGCTGAAGAGACGCAGGCCGATCCGGTGAGCGCGCGTGCGCCTCGGGCCTCCGCGCGTGACGGCGCGGCCTCTTCGCTGGGCGAAGGCGCCGCCGAAGTCGCACCCACCGCGCCGCACGCCACGCCGCGCGAGGGGACGCCGAAGCACCGCACCGGGCCGGAAAAATTCTGGGACCGACGGCGCATTCGCATCGCGCTCACGGTGACGTCGTTCCTCTCGTTGGCGCTCCACTACGAGATGGCGCCTTGGTCGATTTTTCCCGAGCACACGCTCTCCTTCAAAGACGACGACGACGGGCAGCTCACGATCCCGATCGACATGGTCCAAGAGGGGCCGGAGACGCCGCCGCCCACGCCTCTGCCCACGCCTGCCGAGACCGCGCACGGCGAAGGTCCGAAGTCGGGCCCCGGTGCGCACGACGCCGGTCGTGACGCTGCGCCGCGCGACGCGGGGGACGACGCGCGCGCGGGTGAAGACGCAGGTGCCGTGGCGAGGCTCGACGACGGCGGCGCCGGCGCGGGGCTCGACGGCGCGGTGGCGATGCTCGACGACGGTGGGCTCGACGCGGCGCTCGCTTCCTCGTCGCCCGACGGTGGACCGGGCGCCGGCGGACCGCGCGATCCCTCGGCCTTCCTCGGCGCAGCGGGCGCCGTGCAATCGGGGCCGGCGCTCGTGCAGCTCCTCGTGAACATGGAGGAGATCCGCAAAAATCCCATCGGCGCGCGCATGGGGCCGCTGCTCTCGGCCATCCCGCAGTGGGACGACTTCATCTCCGGGACGAACGTGGACGCCGTGCGCGACACCGACTGGGTGCTCATCAGCGGGCCCTCGCTGCTCCACACCGAGCGCGACATGATCTGGGTCCACTACTCGGCGAGCGACAAGCTCGTGGATCACGCCATCGACATCGTCGCGCACAAGTACGATCGCGGCGGCCCCTTCGACGCCGGCGTGCCTGGGGTGAAGGCCTCGCTCGGCCACGCCGATCGCGCGCCGCGCGTCTTTTTGCGCCCGCAGTCGCACCTGCTCGTGGTGGTGCCGCCGGATTTTGCGCACACGGCGGCGGTGGCGCTGGTGAAGGCGCACATCAGCCCGCACATTCGGCCGGGCGAAGCGCTGCGGCTCACGCTCAAGAATCCGAGCCACCCGATGCCGTTCTTGCCCACGTCGCTCAGCGAGCTGCGGCTCTGGATCGTGCCGCGCGCGAGCGACGGTGGCGCCGATGTCTTCGCCGAGGCCGACGCCCCCACAGCGGACGAAGCGTCGAAGGCCTCGGATCAAGTGAAGCGCTTGCTCCGCGATCAGAACTCGATCGGCGTGCGCATCGTCACCCAGGGGCTCTTGAACAACGTCGAGATCGGGCCCGACGGCTCGGTGGTGAAGCTCCACTTGAGCGCCTCGCGCGAGCAGCTCGAGGCGGTGCTCGGCCTCGTCGCCGCGCAGCTCGGCGTCACGATGCCTCCGCCCGCCGGATCGGCGACGGCGCCGCGGTGAAGCGGGTCGTGGTGTTGCAAAAAGTGCAATAGAGTCAGGCTTGTTTCGCGCGCCTTGAACCTGACTTCCGCGGCGCTACGGCCGGTCTGTGCGCTTCTGAGAAATCGGGTGCAAGATTTCTCCTCCTCGGGCGTTGAGAGAAGACATGGCGCACACCTCCATCGCGCGAGAGCCGTCCGCGGCGATCACCGGCACGGCCATCGCCGTCGGTGTCGGTGCGTTCTTCGTGGCCGTCCTCGGATCGGCGTTCGCGGCGTTCCTCGGCGCGTCGTGCGACATCCCCGCGAGCCTGCCGTACGTGCTGCTCCTCGTCGGCGCGGCGCCGCTCCTCGCGCTCCTCGGTCGAAACCGGCTCGGCGCGCGGGCTCTCCTGCTCCCGAGCCTCACGCTCCTCGGCGTCTTCCCGCTCTTTCAGCTGGCGATGCTCTACCAGCTCGGGCAGCCGCTCGTGTCTTCGCATTTTCGCTGCGGCACGGGGGAAATCGGGCTCTTCATGCTCGCCCCCTTCGTCCTCGCCGGCTCGCTCTTCGTGAGCCTGCTCGTCGCCGCGTTCGTCACGCGGCAAAGGAGCGCCGTGCTCGACCGGGCCGTGCGTCTCGGGGCGGGGCTCACCGTGGCCGTGGGGCTCGTGCTCGGCGTCGCTTCGGCGTGCCACGCGCGCGGGCGCGTGAGCCCCGAGAGGTACGTGGCCTCGCTCCCGGTGGCGGCGCGACTCCCGCCGGTCCCCGAGCTTCTGGCGAAGATGGACGACGGTCCCGACACGTCGGCCGTCGTCGCTGGCGTGACCGTGGCGCGGTCGCTCCTGCGGAAGGACGGGAGCTACAGCTCGTGCCGGGGGACCGTCAACGGAGCGGCCCTCGAGCGCTTCGGCGCGTGCGAGGGGCTCGAGGTGCGGCGCGATCCGCGCGGTGACATCTTGGTGTTCCTCTCCGTGCCCGAGGGCAAGACCGAGCCCAGCCCGTGGCCGCTCTTCGCCTACCGGATCTCGGAGGCACGCGCGATCGACATCGGCGTGAGCGAGGTGGCCCCCGTCGTCTCGGCGCCGCGCGGGTGGATCGTCCTCGAGCTCCTCGCTTCGGGGATCGCTGCGGCGCTGCTCGTGCTCTCGGCGTGGCGCGTGCGATCCCTCTCGCGACGCGAGCGCGGTCTTGCCGAAGCGCGGCACGAGGGTGGGGGGTGGCTCGCCTTCGACGCGACGCCCGGCGCGGGCGACGGCGCGCACGAAGGCGCGAGCCGGGTCCACGTCCCGAGCGCCGAGCCGCTCCCCGTGGGGCCGGTGGTGGTGCGGCTCGGGGCGCTCGGACCGGGCGGCTACCGCGGGATCGCCGCGCCCGACGTGCAGAGCGTGCGTGAAGGGACCACCGACGACTTGGCGCGTAAGACACGGGACGTGGCGACCGCGTGGAGCGCGCTCGCGTGGCTCGCCGTCGCCCTCGGGCTAGCGCCGCTCCTCGCTGCGGTCTTCGCCGGCATCGCGCTCTGAGCGCGCCGCGCCTTTCGTTGCCGGCGCCGCCGCCTTCTCCTAAGCTCCGCGCGCCATGCGCACTTTGATCGCTCTGTGTCTCGTCCTCGCGGCGAGCGGTTGTTCGAAGAAGGTCTCGGAGCCCGCCGACGACTTCAAGCCCACCGAGGCGCCGCCCGAGCCCAAGGGGCCGGAGAAGCTCGAGATCCACGACGACGTCGTCGGCACCGGGCGCGAGGCCAAGGCCGGCGACAAGGTGAAGGTGCACTACACGGGCACCCTGATGAACGGCACCAAGTTCGACAGCTCGCGCGATCGCAACGAGCCGTTCGAGTTCACCCTCGGCCAAGGCCAAGTCATCAAGGGATGGGACGAGGGGGTCTCCGGCATGAAGGTCGGCGGCAAGCGCAAGCTCGTGATCCCCTGGAAAATGGCCTACGGCGAGGCGGGGCACCCGCCGGACATCCCGGCCAAGGCGCCGCTCAAGTTCGACGTCGAGCTCCTCGGGATCGAGTGATGCTCCGCGCGTCGCTCGTCGCGGCTCTCTTCGCCGCCTCGTTGACGTCCTTCGTGCTCGTCGCGTGCGGAGGGGACGACTCCGGAGCCACGAGCTCGGGCGACGACGCCGGGAGCGACGCGACCTCCGGGGGAGACGACGCGGCGCAGGCCGACGGCGGAGCGAGCGGCGACGGTGCGTCGACCAGCGACGCCGGCACCTGCCTCGACGCCACGGTGACGATCGGGGACACGACTCACCCGCGCGGCGGCAACACCCCCGCGCTCGTACGTAGCTCGTACGACTACGCGCCGACCGTGCTCCACGACGGCAACTACCGCATGTGGTGGTGCGGGGGCATCGCCGGCGATCACGTGCTCTACGCCGAGGCCTCGAGCCTCGACGGTCCGTGGCATGCGCACGCGTCCGCGACGCCCAACACCTTCGACGACGTGCTGCAGCCGACGGGCGTGGTGGGGGATTTCGACGGCGCGCACACCTGCGATCCTTCGGTCATCCGCGTCGACGGCACCTATTACCTCTACTACGGCGGCCTCGGCCAAGACGGCACGCCCAACAACACGACGCGCCTCGGCCTCGCGACGAGCCCCGACGGCTTCACCTTCGCGAGGCAGAACGGCGGGAAGCCCATCATCAACCCCGCGCAGTCGCTCAGCGGCAAGCCGAACAACTACGGCGCCGGCCAACCGAGTGCATTCTACAAGGATGGCTATTTCTACCTCTCGTTCACCGACACGAGCGCGAGCGGCGCAAACCCGGTGAACGGCGCGGGTCAGTTCGTCGTGCGCTCCAAGGACGCGACCTTCCAGACCGGCGTCGAGGAGCTCGGGACGAACGGCTTCGCGCCGCAAGTGGCCAACACCACGCGCCCGCACTCGCTCACCGAGGCGTTCTCCCCCGACTGGACGTACGTGCCGGCCGTCGACATGTACATGATGGCCGTCGACGGCACCGCTGGGATCGTGCAGCTTCGCTTCTTCGACACTTCGTTCCAAGCGGTGAAGACGGTGAGCATCCCCGGCGATTGGTCGGAGGGGCCGGGCCTCGTGAAGCGACCCGACGGGCAGCTCGATCCCAGCGCTTCGTGCGACACCCTCAGCGTCGACGTGATGCGCGCCGTCGGGAGCGGCACCGACGCGTGGGACCTCGCGCACGCGGGGGCCGACGTGCCCACCGGAAGGACGTGCTCCTGCGTCCCGTGGCCGAGCGTGCTCGAAGGGACGCTCGTCACCCTCGGCGGGCAGCCGCTCACGTTGGTGCGCGGTGGGAAGCGCCTTCAGTTCGCCTTGGCCGCGCCGGCGCATCGCCTCGCGCGGACCGAGCTCGCGGTGACGAGCGAGATCTTCGGCGCCGTCCCGTACGGCGCGGGCCTCCACGCCGGCGATCCCGCGGTCGGCGCCGCCGGGCGTCCGGCTGCGTTCAAGCTCGACAACGACACGCTCTGGCCGGCGAGCTGCCTCGAGGTCTTCACCGACAACGGCAGCACGGTCGCGACCATCACCACCGCGGCGTTCGACGCGCTCCCCGCGGGGCCTTCGCTCTACTGCGTGAAGTAGATCGCCTAGTGTCCCGAGTCTGAAGTTCGTCGGCGTACCGACGAACGTTCGACTCGGGCCCCTAGCCCACCCTTGTGGGGTTCTGCGACCCC
>CAZHHD010000049.1:0-24659 GCA_964531795.1 uncultured Polyangiaceae bacterium
TCACGAACGAGCGTCAGCGAGCGAGTGAGGGGCCGGCACGGCCCACTAGGGTGGCGAGGCCATACCTCCCCAGACGCTAAGCGCTTACAGCCCGCACTCGGTTTTGCACGAGCTAGACGTACACGTCGCGAGGGCTTCGGAGTCGGTCTTGCCCTGAGCGTAGGTCGTGCCGCAGCCGCTGATGCAGTTGAGGTCGGCGCAGGCGTTCACGCACTGCGAGTACTTGTCACAGTCGCTGTCCGGCGCGCACTTGCTGTTCTCGGTGGCGCACTTTTGCGTGGTGCAGTCGGAGCACGTGAGCACCGGGGGAGCCGCGTCGACCGTGCCGCCGCCGCCGTCCTGGCCGCCCGACGGGCACGAAGCCGCCGGGGTGTTGCACGCGCTCATGCACGACGAGGTGCACGCGGCCGATTGGTCGCAGGTGTAGAGCGCGGTGTATTCCTTCTGCCCGTTCGGGTGATCGTTGAAGCACTGCGTGACGCAGTTCTGATCGCAGCCGGCCTTGGTGGCGCACTGGTAGATCGAGATGCACTCGGTCGACTGCTGGCACACCGCCCACTGGCCGCTGCACCCCTGGAAGAGGCACGAGTTGCACGCCGGATTCCCTTGCGTGCCGGTGCCGCCGTCGTTGCCGCTCGACCCCGAGTCGAAGCTGAAGTCGCTCGCGTCGCCGTTGCCGCTGCTGATGGTGCAACCCTCGGCGCTCATCGCCGCGAAGGCGAGCCCACCGCTCGCGGCGGCGAAGGCACAGAAAGCGAGGAGGCGAGCAGCGAGGCCGGTCGGCGAGGTGCGGTTCATGGATGGCTCCTAAGAAGTGAAGGGCGCAGGTTGGACGGGCGACCCCGGCCGTTTGTTCACTCGGTTTTAGCCTGCGGGGAGGCTTCGGGGGAAGGGGGCCCGCCGCGGCGCTTTCGGAAGGCGGCGGCGACGGCCGCGAGGCTCAGGAGCCAATACGGGACGTCCCCCACGAGCTCGTACACCGTCCCCCCGCGCATCCAGTGCACGATGCCGTCGATCCCCTCGGCGCGGAACGTGCCGCCGTGCTGGATGACGCGCCCCACCGGATCGACGATGGCGCTCACGCCGGAGTTCGTGCTCCGCGCGAGGTAGCGGCGGTGCTCGATGGCGCGAAACTGCGAGAGCGCGAGGTGCTCCCACGGCTCGCTCGTGTCCCCGAACCACGCGTCGTTGGTGATGTTCACGAGCAGCTCGGGATCGGCGGCGTTCACCGCGCGGTTGGTGAACGCGGGGAGGATGTCCTCGTAGCAAATGAGCGCCGTCACCTTGTGCGTCGCCTTCGCCGTCTGGATGACGAGCGGATCGAGCGCGGTGCCGGAGCTGAATTTGCCGCTGTTCGGCGACCACTTGTAGAGGATGGGGAACGTGTCGCCGAAGGGGAGGTACTCGCCGAACGCGAGGAGGAACTCCTTGTCGTAGCGCGAGGTGATGCGCCCGCGGTCGTCGGTGGAGAGCGCGGTGTTGAACCAGCGCTCACGATCAGGATCGGTGCGGAACAGCACCGCGCCGAAGATCGCCGGGATGCCGAGCCGGCCGGCCACGCGCCCCTGCATGAAGCTCGGCGCCATGGCCTCGGGCACCGAGAAGGTGACCGACGACTCGCTCCACACCGCGAGCTCGACGCCGCGGTCCTTCAGGTCCTTGGTGATGGTCTGGTGGCGGCGCAGCCCCTCGCTCGGGTCGGTGCGCTTCGCCATGAGCCCCATGTTCCCTTGCACGAGACCGATGTGGAGCGGCTCGGAGGCGAGGGCGCGCGCGTCGACTTGGTGAATGCGCACCACGCCGTAAAGAAGCGTGACGACGAGCCCGGCCGCGCCGCCGATCATCACGTTGCGCTCGAGCGGCCGACCGCCGAGGCGCGCGCGGATCGGCTCGTAGATCGCCAGGTTCACGCCGAGGAGCACGACGCCGACGAGGATCGGCCCGCCGAGATCGGCGATCTGCGTGAGCGCCGGCTGCCCGTGCACCGTGGCGGCGAAGTACCAGGGGAAGAGGAGCGGGTAGAGGAGCTCGCTCGCGGCGAAGGCGACCAGGAGCACCGGCGCCGGCCGGAAGCCGCGCTGGGCGAGGCGCGCGTAGAGCCAACCCATGAGCGCGAGGCGCCCGCCTTGATAGCTGCAGATGATGATGTCGAAGACGAGGCACAGCGCGGTGGGGAACCCGCTGAACGTCTTCAGCATGTCGATGAGCCAGTAGAATCCGGCGAGGTTCATCGTCGCGCCGGTGACGAGGCCGAGCCACGCCGCGCGCTTCGGCGCTTGCCCCTCGAGCGCGAGGCACAGGGGGACGAACGCCACGAAGGCGAGCGGCCAAATATCCATCCCGGCGAAGGCCAAGAAGTAGAGGAGCCCGGAGAGGACCGCGGCGGCGAAGGCCATCGGCGCGGTGAGCGGGAAACGCGCGACGAGGGTGGAGCTCGGAGGGGTCTCTTCGGCCGCGGTCATTTGAGGATCTTCGCCACCTTGTCGGTCACGTCCTTCACGCTGAACGGCTTGGCGATGTAGTGGCGCGCGCCGACGTTGATCCCGGCCACGACGTCCGCCGCGCTCGTTCGCGCGGTGAGGAAGATGATCGGCACGTTCTTGAACGGGCCGAGCGCCTTCAGCGTGCGCGCCAAGGCGTAGCCGTTCATGCGCGGCATCATGACGTCGGTGATGATGAGATCGACGCTCGGGCCGTTCTTCAACATCGACATGGCGTCCATGCCGTCCTCGGCCTCGAGCACGCGGTATTTTATCCCCAGCGCGCGCGACAAGAGGGTGCGGACGGAGGGATCATCCTCCACGACCAAGATGGTCTTCGAAGCCACCGGGCTCGTCACTCTCGTCCTCCTCGCGACGCGGCCCCCGGCGCCTCGCCTATTTGATCTCGACGACCTCGACCTCGAACACCAGCGTGGACTTGGGCGGAATCACCGGCGGGCGGCCGCCGTCGCCGTACGCGAGAGCCGAGGGGATGGTCAGCTTACGCTTGCCGCCGGCCTTCATGCCGACGAGCCCCTGGTCCCAGCCCTTGATGACCTGGTTGGCGCCGACGGTGAACTCGAACGGCTTGTTGCCGTGGTTCTTCGACGCGTCGAACACCGTGCCGTTGGTGAGCGAGCCGGTGTAGAGCACCGCGACCTTGTCGCCGGTCTTGATCGCGCGCCCCTTGCCCTGGACGAGGTCTTTCATCTCGAGCTTGGCGTCGGGGGCCTCGGGCGGCGCGGCCACGACCGTCTGCGCGGCCGAAGGGATCGCCCCGGGGCGCTGCGCGGCCGAGGCCAACGCCGAAGCCAGCGGCTGCATGTCGGGGTGCTTCGGGGCGTTCGAAGTCTCGGGCGCGGCCATCGGCTCGGGGGCCGGCGGCTCGGTGAGGCTCGAGCACGCGGTGATGGCGAACGGAGCGAAAGCGAGCGCCGGAAGGAGCGTGAGGAGGGCAAGTCGAGGGCGATTCATGAGCGGGAAGAAACTAGCACAAGGCGTGTCGGGAGATGGTCCCGCGAAACGACGCCCCGGCGCCTCTTTCGCTGCGGTTCGCGGAGGGGCGTTTTCCAAGGCATGCTGACAGGGTAGGCTCCCCCTCCTCGTTCGGGACCCCCCGCGCTGAAAGGCGAAGGTCCCGCCGGCCCGGTGCATGGCGCGCGTCCTCCACATCGAAGACGATCCGAGAAACCGCCTCCTCGTGCGGAAGCTCCTCACGGCCGACGGCCACGAGGTGATCGACGCCGCGGACGGCCTCGAAGGGGTGCGCCTCGCGCTCTCGCAGCGGCCGGATCTCGTCCTCGTCGACATCAACATCCCGGGGCTCGACGGCTACGAGGTCACCCTGCGCCTCCGCACCGAGGCGGCGCTCAACGGCGTCCCCATCATCGCCATCACCGCCGAGGGGGAGCGCGAGACGAGCTACGCCGTGGGCTGCGACGGCTTTCTCCAAAAGCCCATCGACGCGCGGAACTTCGCCCGCCAGGTGCGCCAGTACTTGGGCGGGCACCGCGAGTCGATCCCCTCGAGCGCCGACACCACCGGCGAGCGCCTGCGCCTGCAGAGCGGGCGCATCGTGGCCCACCTCGAGCAGAAGGTCTCGGAGCTCTCGCACGCCAACGAGCGCCTCCGCGAGCTCGACAGGCTCCGCACCGAGTTCTATCGCAACGTGTCGCACGAGCTCGCGACGCCGCTGACGCCCATCGTCGGCTACCTCCGCATGCTCGCCGACGAAGAGCTCGGCGAGATCACGAAGCCGCAGCAAAAGGCGCTCCGCGCGATGGACGACTGCGTTCACCGCCTCCGCTCGGTGCTCGACAACTTGGTCGACGTCATCGGGCTCGAGACCGGGCGCATGAAGTTCCAGCACGCGAACTACGACCTCCTCAACGTCGTTCGGAGCGCGATGGCCGTCTACGCCGATCGCATCGCCGAGCGCCGTCAGACCTTGGTCGAAGAGCTCCCGCGCGGGCCTCTCCCGGCCTACGGCGACGGCGCGCGCCTCGGCCGCGCCATCCAACAGCTGCTCGACAACGCCTCCAAGTTCACCCCCGAGGGGGGCGGCATCGGCATCGGCGTGTGGGAGCAAGAGAGCTCGTACGAGCTCGTCGTCGCCGACACCGGGCCGGGCGTCGCTCCCGATCGCGCCGAGCGCATTTTCGAGCCGTTTTATCAGGTCGACGGCTCCACCACGCGTCAGTTCGGCGGCGTCGGCGTCGGGCTCGCCATCGTGCGGCGCGTGGCCCGCGGGCTCGGTGGCGACGCGCGCGTGGAGCCGGGGGCGAGCGTCGGCGGCCAGTTCTTCCCCGGCGCAGCGGTCGTGATGCGGATCGCCAAGCGGGCCCCGACGGCCGTGGCCGATGGGCTCTGAGGCCGAGGTCACGCCGTCGAGAGCGCCGCGCCGGCGCGTCCTCGACCGCGTGGACAAGCCGACGCGCGAAGAGCGCGAAGCCCTCCGCGCGAGCGCCGTCGCCGAGACGCCGAGCTGGTATTCGCCGTGGGCGCACCTCGCGTTCCCTTCGCTCGTGGGGATGGGGGCGATCGCCGTGTGCCTCGCCGTGCTCCACGACGTGCGCGCGTGGGAGCTCCTCGCCGTCCCCGCGACCTACCTGGCGTCGAACGCCGTCGAGTGGCGCGCTCACCGCGATCTCCTGCACCGCCGCACCTGGCCGCTCGAGGTGCTCTACGATCGCCACACGCCTTTGCACCACATGATCTTCGTCACCGGCGACATGGCGATGCGTTCGCGGCGCGAGTTTCGCCTCGTGCTGATCCCGTTCTACGGGATCCTGGCCATCCTCGCGGCGACGATCCCGCTCGCCGTGCTCTTCAGCGCGCTCGGGCAGCGCAACCTCGGCGCGCTCTTCGTCGCCACGACGTCGTTCTACGTCGTCTCCTACGAGTGGCTCCACCTCGCGTACCACCTGCCGGAGCAAGGCCCCATCGGCCGGCTCGCGATCGTGCAGCGCCTCCGCCGCCACCACGCGGCGCACCACCACCCCGAGCTGATGCAACGCTGGAACTTCAACGTCACCGTGCCGCTCTGGGACGTGGTGCGGGGGACGGTCTACCGCGAGCCGCGCGAGGGCGAGCCGGAGCGCGCGTGAGCCGCATTTACCTCGATTGGAACGCGACGACGCCGCCGCTCGACGAGGTGGTGGAGGCGATGGCGCGCACGGCGAAGGACGCGTGGGCCAACCCGGCGAGCGTGCACGGCGACGGACGACGCGCGCGTGGTGCGGTGGAAGACGCGCGCGCCGCGGTGGGGGAGCTCGCCGGCGTCGATCCGCGCGACGTCACGCTCACCTCGGGCGGCACCGAGGCGAACAACTTGGCGCTCCGATCGGCGTTCGCGCCGGGGGCAAAACGCAGAGGCGCGGCGGGCGGCGCGGCGCCCCCGAGCTCCAGCGCGCCCGGCGTGCTCGTCACGAGCCGGCTCGAGCACCCTTCGGTCACGCGCGTCGCCGAAGCGCTCGAGCGCGAGGGGCGCGCGCGCGTGCGCTGGCTCCGCGTGCTCTCTACAGGGACGATCGACCTGGACGATCTCGCGCGCGCGCTCGACGAAGACGCCGACGTGCGTCTCGTGGCGGTGCAGGCGGTGAACCACGAGACCGGCGTGATTCAGCCGATCGCGCGCGTGATCGAGCTCGCCGTGGGGGCGCGCGGTGGCCCCGTGCCGGTGCACGTCGACGCGGTGCAAGCGTACGGACGGCTCGACACGAGCGCGCTCGGCGGCGCGACGACGCAGAGCCTCGCCGCGCACAAGATCCGCGGGCCAAAAGGGATCGGCGCGCTGGTCGCGACGTGCGGCTTCCGCGTGGAGCCGGTGCTCTTGGGCGGCGCGCAAGAGAAGGGGGTCCGCCCCGGCACGGTCGATCCGGTGGCGGCGAGCGGCTTCGCGGTGGCCGCGCGCCACGCGAAGACCGGTGCGTCGCGGTACACGGCGGTAGCGCAGGTCCGCGACGCCTTTACCGCGCGCCTCGCGGCGATCTGGCCGACCGCCCTCGTCCACGGCGAAGACGCGCCGCGCGCGCCGCACGTCGCCAACGTGGCGTTCCCCGGGTGGGAAGGCGCCGAGCTCGCCGCTGCCCTCGACCTCGAAGGGATCAGCGTCTCCAGCGGGAGCGCGTGCAGCGCCGGGACCCACGAGCCTTCGCCCGTGCTCGAGGCGATGTTCGATCGGGCCCGCGCGCGCTCGGCCATCCGCGTCTCCTTCGGCGAGACGTCGAGCCTCGCCGACGCCGAGCGCGCGGCCGAGGCGCTCTCGCGCGTGCTCCACCGCGTGGGGTAGGGGCGTGAAGCGTGCGAGACTCGGAGCCATGCGTCGGCGGGTGAGGGGCACGGCGCACCTTGCGGTGCTCTTTGCGCTGGCGGCGTGCCATAGGGAGGCGCCGCGCACGAACGACGCGGGCGCTTCGAACGCGCCGGGCGCCGCCGATCCTTGCGACGCGATCGCCCGCGAGCACGCGTCGATCGACGCTGGCGTCGCCCACGGTGGCACGCTCGACACGTGCCTCCGCACGAAGCACGGCGCGTGGGGCTTCGTCGCCGCCGACTACGCCTGGCCGGGCGCGCCGACGATTCTCGTCGCACCCGTCCACGCCGAAGGGGGCGCCCTCGTCCGCGGCGAAGTGATGGGATGGCGCGCCTTCACCCGTGCGCGCGTGTTCGACTACGACGGTGACGGCGAAGAGGAGCTGCTCGTCGAAGGCGAGGGGAGCGAGCGGCGCGACGCGTACGAAGAGATCTATCTCCCCTCGGCGCGCGCCTTCACCTGGCGCGCGGGCGGGGTGAGCTCGTGGCCCGCCGCCGGTGCGCTCCGCGTGCCTCGGGTGTTCGCACAGGAGCGCGTCTGGTCGAGCGCGCGCGGCACGCTCGCGCACGCCGCGACCGAAATCGAGCTCGAAGGATTCCGCGCCGTCGACGGCGACGGCCGCCCCGATCTCACGACGCGCCTCTTCTACGACGTCGCGGCGACCGACGGCGACGAGACCTCGTTCGTCGGCCGCGGCCCGCGCTTCGTGGCCCACGCGCTCCCCGGCGGCGCGTTCTCCTTCGACGACGCGGCGGCCAAGAAGGCGCTCGCCGACGAGTGCGCCACGCGCGCGAAGCTCGAAGCGGCGACCGGCGAAGAGCTCGTCGCCGCGGCTGTCTGCGCGCGCCTCGAGGGGCGCAGCGTGGCCGAGATCCGACGGCGCTACGCCGCGCGCTGCGGGGCACTCTTGAAGGCGAACGCGCAGCACCCGACCGGCGACGTGGATCGCTTCGCCGAAGGGACGTGCCGCGTGGTGACCGAGCTCGGCCTCGGTTCACCGGACGAGAAAGGGCTCCCCGCGTCCTTGGCGAAGCGCCTCGACGCGACCGAGCCCGTTCTCGCGATGCCCGACGCCGGGCGCTGACGTCAGGGGGTGAGCACGGCGCGGAAGCGCACCTTGTTCTCCATCATCTTGGCGAAGGCCTTCTCGGCCTCTTCGAGCTTGAAGACCTCGGTGCGCGGCTTCACGCCGGTGAGCGCGCTGAACTGCATCGTCTCCTCCGAGTCGATGGCGCTGCCGCTCGGCCAGCCGAGGATCTTCTTCCCGCTGAGGAGCGCGAACGCCGAGATGGGGAACGGCTCGGGGGGCGCCGCGACGATGAGCAACGTGCCGCGCGGCTTCAACCCGCCGAGCGCCTCGGCCATCGCCTCGCCGTGCGGCGCGGCGGCGAGCACCACGTCGGCCCCGCCGAGCTTCTGGAGCCCTTCGGCGAGCGGCGTCTTCTTGGTGTCGACGTACTCGTGGGCGCCGAGCTGACGCGCGAGCTCCTCTTTGTCCGACCCGCGCGAGACGGCCACGGTGCGAAAGCCCATCTTGGCCGCGTACTGGATGCCGAGGTGACCGAGCCCGCCGATCCCTTGCACCGCGACCGTGTCGCCGGGACGCGCGCCGCTGTTTCGGAGCGCGTTGTAGGTGGTGACGCCGGCGCAGAGGAGCGGGCCCGCGTCGACTGCGCTCATCTTCTCCGGAATGCGCGCGACCGATTCGGCGGGGACGACCACGTGCTCGGCGTAGCCGCCGTCGTGCGTGATGCCGGTGATCTTCGCCTTCTCGCAGTTGATGAAGAGCCCTTTGCGGCAAGCGTTGCAGGTGAAGCAGTGACCGCCGTGCCAGCCGACGCCGACGCGGTCCCCCTTCTTCCATGCCGTGACGCCGTGGCCGACCGCGTCGATGCGCCCGGCGATCTCGTGGCCGGGGATGCGCGGCAGCACCATGCCGGGGAAGCCGGCGAACTTCACGAACGCGTCGCTATGGCAAATCCCGCATGCTTCGACGCGGATCCGCACCTGACCATCGGCCGGCTCGGGCACCTCGCGCTCGACGAGCTCGAACGGTCCGCCAGCCTTCGACACTTGCATCGCCTTCATCGTGGCCATCGCTCACCTCCGTGCAGCTCGAGGGAAGCGCAGGTCGCTTCGTCGAGCGGCGTGAGCCTCGCGCCGGCGCGCGGCGAATGCAACGGACGACGGCCCCGTGGAGCGCGCAAGCGCTGCGCGCGCGGCTGAACCGCTACGAGCTCCTTACCGCCCGAGGTTCACGTTGCACGTGCCCGGCGTGCACGCTAGCGCGATCGCCGTCGGCGACGCGGTGCCGTTGCAGGTCTGCGGCCCACTCACGGTGATCTTCCCGTCGGCGGTGACGCTGCCGGTGAAGCCGTCGAACGGCGCGCTGAACGTGAGCGAGCAGTCGCTCTTTTCGGTGACCGTCACCGCCTGGCCCACGAGCGAGGTGTCGCAGTGGGCCGTCACCTTCCACGCGCCGGAGACGTCGGGGCACGCGCCGCTTCCTCCGTCGCCGCTCGTGGTCCCGCCGGTGGACGACGAGCTCGAGCTGCATGCAGCGACGACGAAGGCGACGACGAGAACACCGAGGGTTCGCACCATGCCCGCGAGTATACGCCAGCTTTGGCCCGACCCCTGCAAGGGCCCGGGCGTGGCCAACCAACTCTCTGTCCGCCCCTGGATGAATTACCCGCCGACGACCGTCAGCCCCGACACACTCGGTCCAGAGATCCTCGGCACCCTCGCGCGCCGCGGGGTCTCGTGCGTCCCCGTGATCGACGAAGGGGGCGGTGTCCTCGGCGTCGTCTCCACGTCCGATCTCGTGCGGGCTTCGGTGCGCGACCTCGACATCCCGCGCACCACGCCGCTTCGCGCGGCCGAGGTGATGCGCGCGCCCGCCCTCACCGTGGACGTGGAGGACAGCCTCGCGGTCGCCGCGGCGCGCATGGTCGAGCACCGGGTGCACCGGCTGGTCGTGACCGATCACAACCGAATCGCCGGCATTTTGAGCGCGCGCGACGTGCTTCGCGGCGTCCAGGGGGTCCCGTTCGAAGGGGTCGTGGGGCGCATCATGACCGCCCCGGTGGTGACCGTCGCCTTGGGCGACAGCATCGACGCGGCGATGCGTCGTCTGGCGGACGCGCGCGTGCACGGAATCGTGGTCCTCGACGGAGCCACGGCGGTCGGCGTCTTCACGCAAGCGCAGGCTCTCGCGGCGCAAAAGCTGCCGCCGGCGCTCCGCGCCCGCCCGGTCGAGGAGATCGTGAACTACGAGATCGTGACCCTCGACTCGAACACACCGCTCCGGCGCGCCGCGGCGTACATCGTCTCGCTCCACGTGCACCGCATCATCGTGACCCATAGCGGGCACGTGGTCGGGGTCCTCTCCGCCCTCGATCTGCTCCGCGTCCTCGCCGAGGCGCACGACGCCTGAGGGTCCGCGCGGCGAGCGACGCAAGGTTTGCGGGAAGGCCGCAAACCTCGCGAGCTGCCGCCCCTTCCGCGGGTGCGATCCGGCCGCCCCGCGGGGCGGCGACCGTTACGGGTAGGTCGTGAAGAGATCCCCGAGGCTCGGCTGGTTGGCCGCGTCGCCGAGGAGCGGCGTGACGCCGAAGACCTCCTCGACCGTGCGCAGCATCGACGAGTGATAGAAGGTCGTCGTCGTGTTCGCGTAGCCGACCTTCGCGAGCGGCGAGAGGACGATCATCCCGATCGGCAGCTCGCCCCCTTCGCTCTCGTCCCACGTGATGAACACCGCGCCGTTGTCGGTGTACGCCTTCGACGCGAGGATCTTCGGCAGCTCGGCGGCGAGCCACGTGTCGCCGTTGCCGACCGCGTCCCCGGTCGCGCAGCCCGAGGCGTTGTGCATGTCGTCGCACAAGTTCGGCGTGATGAGGTTGTACTGCGCGACCTTGTTCTGCGTGAGGTCGTTCGCGAGATCGCCGTAGCCGAAGACGTGCGCGAGGCAGCGCGCGCTCGAGGTCGAAGGGGGCGTCCCCACCACGTCGTCGAAGAAGACCATCGGGTTGTGCTTGGCGGCGTAGAGCCCGGAGCTCGCCACCGGGCAGGTGCCGGTGGTGACGTCCTCTTGGTACGACTTCCACGAGACGCCGGCCGCTTCGAGCAACGTCACGAGGTGCTGCTTCGTCCCTTGGTGGTTCACCTTCGGATCGGCGTCGGTCGTGATGCCGAGGTTGTCGCCCGCCTCGAGCCAGATGTAGTTCGGCTCGCTCGGGTGCACCTTCTTCGGGTTGTCGAAGTATTTTTCGGCGTGCGCCCCCTTGGCGAGGAGGCCGTTGATGTACGGCGCCGCTGCGTTCCCCTTGATGACCTCGGGCTCTTTGCTCGTGCCCGTCACCCAGTTGTGGTTCTCGAAGACGATGAGGAAGATCGTCTTGATGGCGTGCGCGCCGGCCGAGCCGTCCTTCTGAGCGCCGCCGCCGTCGTTCCCCGACGCACCGCCGTCGTCGCCGGTCGTTCCGCCGTCGCTCCCGCCGCCGCCACCGCCGCCGCCGTCACCCCCGGTGTTGGTCGTGGAGGTGTCGCCACCGCCGCACCCACCGAGCGCGGCTGCGCCGACGAGAAGAGAGAGACCGACGAGGCCCGAGACCCTGGCGAGGAGAGAATGCACGCTGAAGAAATGGCACGCGGAACGTGTCTCCTCAAGCGCGGACTTGCACAAAAGCCCGGGAAACTAAGGGCAAATCGCCTCGCTTTGTCGACGCGCGTCGACAAAGGCGGCGATCTCGTCGAGCGTGCGGCGCGCGTCGGGGAAGAACTCGTTCAACATCACCCAGCCGTGGACCATGTGCGGCCACTCGCGGAGCGTGACGTCGACCCCCGCGGCGCGCGCGCGTTCGGCGAAGGCGCGCACCTCGTCGTGCAGGAGCTCGGCGGTCCCCACGTGCACGAAGAGCGGCGGGAGCCCGTGAAGATCGGCGTAGAGCGGCGAGGCGCGTGGATCGCGCGCGTCGCTCCCCGCGAGGTACTGCGCGGTCCAGTGCTGGAGGTACGCGCGATCCCCCCAGTCGAACGACGCGTTGGTCATGACCGACGGCTCGCTCGACGTGAGATCGACCCACGGCGAGAGCAAGACGCCGCCGCGTGGGAGCGTGACGCCTCCGTCGCGCGCCGCGAGCAGCGTGGCGATCGCCAAGCCGCCGCCCGACGAGTCACCGGCGACGAAGAGCCGCTCCGCGTCGACGCCGTGCGCGAGCGCCCATTGGTAGGCGGCGAAGCAATCGTCGACCGCAGCGGGGAACGGGTGCTCCGGCGCGAGCCGATAGTCGACGGCGAGCACGCGCACGCGGCACGTCACCGCGACGCGCGCGAGGAGCTCGCGGTAGCTCTCCACCGATCCGAGCACGTAGCCGCCGCCGTGAAAGTAGAGGAGCGTCGTCTCCGGCGTCGCGCCCGACTTGGGGGTGAACCACTGCCCGGCGAGCGCGCCGATCGCCACCGGCTCGATCGTGACCTTCCGTCGATCGGCAGGCAGCGCGAGCGCTTCGAGCCGCGCCCGCCCCGCCGCGGGCGAAGAGGCGAGCAAGCGTTGCCCGTTCGAGCGGAGCCCCGCGACCATCGTCTCTTGAAGCCACGTCCACCCTGGGCGACGCGCCCCCTCGCGACGTCGTCGCCAGAAGGTGCTCCACCCGAGCGCGAGAACGGTGAAGGCGAAGAGGATCTGGGTCACGACGACCCGAGCAGCTTACGCCGCTGCGGTCATCGCGGGGAGCACATCGCCGAAGAGGCGCGCGTAGAGCGTGGCCGCGATCTCGCGCGAGGGGAGACCAAGGAGCCGGCCGATGTCGTCCTCGTCGTTCGCCAGCCCTTCGGCGAGAGCCCGCTCGGCGTCGCGGCGCGCGGCGCGAACTTGCGCCCGCTCGCTCGCCGTGAGGTGCGCGTCGAACCAACGCGCGAGATCGAGCGAGAGCGCGGCGTGGGAGATCTCGTCCTCGGCCACGCGCGCGAAGGCGGCGCGGAGCTCGGGATCCATCGCGTGCGAGCCTTGGTAGAGCGCGACGAGCGCGCCGTAGGTCTCGCGCACGCAGCCCTCGGTGGCGTTCTCGATCGCGAGATCGAGCAGCGTGCTCGCGACCACGCCGAGCGCGGGGCGCGTGACTTCGGCGCCGCGGGCGCGGGCGAGCCGACCGAAGAGCGCGGCGTGGTGCTCTTCTTCTGCGCTGGCCTCGCGCGCGCGACGCACGAGCCCCGCCGGTGCGCCGGTCGCCTCGAGCAGATCCGCGAGGCGATCGAAGGCGATGACGCTCGCCGCTTCGTAATAGGCCTGGGCGGCGAGCCGCTCGCCGACCGACGCCCCCGCGGCGCACGGCGCGGTGTCGCCGGGGATGCGCCCGACGCCGCACTGGCCGCACGCGTAGCCGATCTTCGGATCGGTCGCCGAAGCGCTCCAGTAGCAGTTTTGGAAGCCGGGCGAGCCCGTGGAGCCCGGCGCCGCGCGCTCGCACACGGCGCGACAATCGAGGTAGCAGACGCTGCCGTTGTTGTTGCCGCTGTTCCCGCACTCCGAAGCCGGCGGGGTTTGGGTCGCGCAGCAGAGCGCCGGATCCGAGTCCATGAGCCCGGTCGCGCAGCCGGTGAAGACGTCAGGCTTGTTGGCGTCGAGCTGGCCGGCGTCCTTCTTCCCGCTGTCGGTGTGGTTGGCGTCGGCGCGCCCGGCGTCGTCCATGAAGATGCCAGTGTCCTGGGCGCTCCCGTCGGCGTTGGCCACGTCGTCGCCGACGTTGTCGTCCCCTTGGTTACCCGCGTCGGCGTCGCCGCCGCCATTCTCGACCGTGGCGATGGATCCGCCGCACGCCGCGCCGGCGCCGAGGGTCAGCGAGGCGACGAGGAGGTGGAAGTGCCGGGCAAGGAGGCGCGTTCTCATACGCGGCGCGTTAGCGAAGACCGTACCAGCGTGGAGATCCGCGGAGATCGGCGCTCCCCGACGTGCCCGCCCCACGACCGATTCGCCCGACGAAGCCCGCCGCGGCACGCTCCGGCACACGCGTGGGCGGCGGAAGCGCTCCTCCCTTGTCTTGCCGCGCGAGTCAGCGTACGCGAGCGCCATGCCTCGGTCGCTTCGCCCCGCGTCGCTCGGCGCGTTCGTGCTCCTCGTGGTTGCGGGATGCGCCGGCGCCTCTTCGCCGCCTTCTCCGCCGGCCTCCACGGAAGCGCCCCCGTCGCACGTCGCCACGCGCGACGCCGACGGGTCGATCGCCCCTGCGGAGAGCGCCGACGACGTGACGACCGCCCCCGGCGCGCTCACGCCGCTCGCCGTCTTCCCATACCGCGGACGCGGCTCGACGGTGCCCGACGCCCTCCCGCTCCACTCGGCTCTCCACGTCTACGAGATCGCCTGCGCGCAGAACGAGGTGGCGCACACCTGGAGCTGCGCCCCCGGGAAGGGGCTCTACGCCGAGCTCTTGAAGAGCAGCTCCGTCGGCTTGCTCTCCTACGACGGGCGGCGCACCTCGGCGTGCTTCAAGGTCGACTTGCGCGCCCCCGACGCGGCGATCATCAAGGCGGTCGCGCTCGCCTTCGACAGGAACGGCACGACCGAGACGCACCAACGCGGCGAAGACATGCTCCAAGCGCGCGCCGCGACCGACGGCCCTTCGCTGCTCGTCATTCGTGTGAAGTCGCACGAGCCGGGGGGCGTGTGCCACTGCGAGGGGCGCGACTGCTGCCTCGGGATCCGCTTCACGCCCGCCGAAATCCGCGCCGGCCACGACACGAGCGAGCTCATGGCCCGCGCCTCGCGGCCGATGGCCGTCCCTTCGGAGGAGGTGATGGACCTCGGCACCGTCGGCGTCTTCGACGTGACCCCCAAGGACGCCGAGCTCCTCGCCGCCGGGCGCCGCGGCGATTGGCGCGCCGCCGTCGCGCTCGCCGCCGCCGATCTCGAGGCGCCGGAGAAGCTCCCCCCGCGAAGGCGCTCCCTCGCGTGGTCGAACCTCGCGGTCGCTGCCTTCGAAGCGCGCGACCTCGTCTCGCTCAAGCGCGCCGACGAGGCGGTGCGCGCGCTCGGCAAGGAAGCGCACCCCTATGCGTCGAACACGCTCCAAGTGCTCGGCCCCGCCGCGCGCGGCGAGATGTGGCTCGACGACGATCCGTGCGCGCGCTGAGCGGCTCGCCGTTCAGTCGTGCGCGTCGTCTTCGGCGCGAGCCTTTGCGCCGGCCATGAGCACCGCGCCGCACGCGACGTCGAGCTTGTACGGGGTGCCGAGGAGGATCTTCTCGACGCACGGCGCGGTCTTCGCGCGCACCTCGACGATCTTCCCGCCGTGCCCGTGCCAGTAGACGGGCGCGCTGCCGTCCGCGCCGATACAGGCGACGAGCGCCTTCTTCTTGGCGAAGAACGGCGCGCCGAGCTCGGAGAAGTACGACTTGAAGTCGGTCGACTTCTCGAGATGGCAGCCGACGTCGTTCAGGCGGTAGCCGCCGGCCGAGTCGCGCATGCCGCCCATGGGAAACTGCACGGGATCGACGTCGCGCCCCTCGGCGGCGAGATCGGCGTGCACCTTCTTCACGGCGTCGCACGCGGCTTGGCTGCCGAGCGAGCACCCCTTGTCGTAGGCGTCGAGCGAGAGGAAGTGTTTGCCGCTCGCCACCATGTCGTTGGCCACCTTCGTGCAGGCCGCGGCTTGAAGCGGCACGGCCTCTTTCACTTGCGCGTAGGCGTTGCAGCCGGCCTTGGCCGCCGTCTTCGCTTCTTGCGGCGTGAGGCTCGCGCCGAGCAAGTCGAGCGCCGGCGCGCACGCCTCGATGGTCTCGCGCCGGAGGCACACCTCGCGGAGCCCGGCGGCCGCGCGCGCCGCGTCGGGCCCTCCGGCTTTGCCGATCCGCCAGCAGGCGTACGCCGCCGTCCAGCCGTCGCACGAATCGGGGAGGGGTTCGGTGCGCGACGCGGCGCTCGGCAGTGCGCTCGCGTCGGAGCTCGTGCCGCTGGTGGTGGTGCCGGTCGGCGGAGCGATGTCGGCCGTCTCCGTCGGCGTCGCCGGCTCCGTGGTGTTTCCCGCGCCGCACGCCGCGAGGGAGAGGGCGAACGACATGGACGTCGCGAACGACGTGACGCGCGAACGGCGGGAGCTCATCGTCCTCAGCCTACAGCCGCGGCGGGGTAGAGCGCCGCCACGCGCTCGATGACGCGCTGGCCGTCCATCGCTGCCGAGACGATCCCCCCTGCGTAGCCGGCCCCTTCGCCGCAGGGGAAGAGGCCGCGCACCGCCGGGTGCTCGAGCGTCTCGGCGTGACGCGGGATGCGCACGGGTGACGAGGTGCGCGACTCGACCGCGATCACGACCGCGTCGTTCGTGTAGTACCCGCGCATGCGCCGTCCGAAGATGCGGAGCGCCGCTTTGAGCCGCGAGGCGATCTCCGCCGGGAGCACGCGGTCGACGCGCGCCGAGGTGAGCCCCGGCGGATAGCTCGCGTCGGGCAAATCCGCCGAGAGTCGCCCCTCGCAAAAATCCACGAGGCGCTGCCCCGGCGCCATCTGCGTGCGACCGCCCGCTTCCCACGCCGCGTGCTCGACGACGCGCTGGTAGGCGACGCCCGAGAGAGGCCCGCCGTCGCCTTGCGGGCCGCGGATCTCCACCACCACGCCCGAGTTGGCGAAGGGGTTGTTGCGCTTGCTCGGGCTCCAGCCGTTGGTGACGATCTCCCCGGGCGCGGTGGCGCACGGCGCGACGATGCCGCCGGGGCACATGCAGAACGTGTAGACGCCGAGCCCGTCGACCTGCGCCACCTCGGAGTAGCTCGCCGGCGGGAGGTACGCGCCGCGATCCTTCGTGTGGTAGCGGACCTGGTCCACCATCGTCTGCGCGTGCTCGACGCGCACGCCGAGCGCGAAGTCCTTCCGCTCGATGGCGATCCCTTGGGTCGCGAGCATTTCGAAGATGTCGCGCGCCGAGTGCCCGGTGGCGAGCACCGCGCGCGTGGCGTCGACCGTGGAGCCGTCGCGGAGCCTCACCCCGCGGAGCTCGCCGTCCACGACCACGAGGCCGGTCACGCGGGCGCCGAAGCGCACCTCGCCGCCGGCGCGCAAGATCCCCTCGCGCATCGCGACGATGATGTCGGGGAGCTTGTTCGTCCCGATGTGCGGGTGCGCGTCGACGAGGATGTCCGGGCTCGCGCCGTAAGCGACGAAGGTGCGAAGGACCCGCGCGATGTCCTCCTTCTTGCCGCTCCGCGTGAAGAGCTTGCCGTCGCTGTACGTCCCCGCGCCCCCTTCGCCGAAGCAGTAGTTGCTGTCGGGATCGACGACCCCGCGCTGCGTGATGGCTGCCAGATCGAGCCGCCGCGCGCGCACGTCCTTCCCACGCTCGAGGACCACAGGACGTAGCCCGAGCTCGATGGCGCGAAGCGCTGCGAAGAGCCCCGCGGGACCCGCGCCGACGATCACGACAGTGGATTTGTTCGCGACCGAGGGGAGCTCGGGGGGCGTCGTGGCCGGCGGGGCGAAGGGGGCAGAGGTCGAAATCTCGACGCGAAGCTGCATCCGCGGCGCACGTCCGCGCGCGTCGATCGAGCGCTTCACGACGCGCACGTCCTTCACCGCCGTCGCCGCGATCTTCGCCGCGCGCACCGCGGCCGCGCGTACCACCGGCTCTTCGGTCGCCTCTTTTGGCGAGACCACCACGTCGACCGTGACGATCGGCGAGTCGTTGCTGCTCACCGGCACGAGCTTACTCGAACTCGCGCCGCGCGCGCCCCGTCGGCGCGCCGCGCACGCGCAACGAGCGTCACCGCGCGATCCCCGCGTGGAACTTCTCGAGAAAATCTTCCTCGCGAAGACGAAGCGCGAGCTTCACCCCGCCGCGCGCCAAAGAGCCGCGCTTGTCGGCCGGCCAGAGCTGCGCGAGCTTGTCGACGCCGCCGGGGAAGGTCTCGTGCATGCCGGCGATCGCCCGCAGGCACCCGCGCTCCTCGGCGCGGAGCTCGTGGACGCGCACGAGCGCGAGGAGGATCTCGGCCCGCTCGGCGTCGTCGAGGAGCTTCGTGCTCCCGAGGAGCCGCCCCCAGTCGTAGAAGTACGGGCCGAACGGCAAGAGGAACGCGCGCTCGCGCCGCAGCGCTTTGGGGGCGCGGAGCGGCAAGAAGCGGTGGTTCTCGAGCGCCATGCGCTCCTTGTTGAGCGCGCCGGCGAAGACGAACGCGCCGTCGAATCGCGCGCCGTCCTCGTGCCCGAGGCGGCGGTAGCGAAGCCCGAGCTCGGAGTCGGCGTGGGCCTTCGCCCACGTATCGACCACGCGCGAGAGATCGCCGACGTTGTGCGCCACCGTCGTGACCACGCGGAGCAGATCCGCCGGCGTGCCGTGCTTCCGCGCGAAGGTGACGAGGCGCGCCTCGCGGGTCAGCTCGGCTTCGATCCACGCCGTCGTGCGCTCGACGACCGCCGCATCCGAGAGGGCGAGAGCGCGGCCGAGCGCGCCGGCCATGACGCTGAACCACTCGCCTTGATGCCCGGCCAAGACCTCGCCGTCGATCACCACGTGGCGCGCCGTGACCGGCGTCACCGGCCACCGCGTCACCTCTTCGACGCGGGTGACGGCGGAGGCGAGCCGCTCCTTGGAGAGCCCCGCCCACGCGTGCTGCCGAATGCGCGCGTCCACGTCGGTCGGACAGAACGTGGCGACGGTCGTGAAGTGCGCCGCGAGCAGCGTGACGAAGTAGTCCTCGCCCGCGGTGCCGGTGCGCCAGCGCTCCTCGAGGGCCGGCGCGCGCTCGAGGATCGCGATCGCCGGGAGACGCGGCTCGAGGGCGAAGGCCCACGACGCGGTGCTCTTCACCTCCTCGAGGAGCCTCGTGGGGGCGATCCCGACGGGGCGCGGCGCGCTCGAGCGCCGAGCGCCGCGCCGGGCGTCGCGGTCACGCGCGGCGGGCCGCCCGTGGTGTCCCTTCTTCGAGGCCATCGGCACGCAACATACTGCAGGTCGAGGGGGTCGCGCGCCGCCCGCTCAGAGCGTCCTCATGTACGCGACGATCGCCGCGCGGTCGTCCTTCGGGAGCTCGGTCCCGAAGCGATGCCCCGGCACGGGCCCGCGGCCGAGCGGGCTCCCGGTGAAGCCGGGCTCGAAGCGCTCCGGCGAGAGCACGTCCTCGAGCCGCGTCACCGATCCGTCGTGAAAATAGGGCCCCGCGTCGGCCACGCGGATCAGCGCCGGCGTGCGGTACGTGCCGGTGCCGCGCGCCGCGCCGTTGGCGAACGCCGGATCGGTGCCGACGCGATCGACGGCGACCGGAGGCCCACCGAGCACCGCGTTCCCATGGCACTCGCGGCACCCGCGGTCGAAGAGCTCTTTACCGCGCGCCACGCCCGGATCTTGCGGCGAGCCACGCCGCGGGAGCGCTTCGCCCGGCTCGATCGAATAGAGGAACATCGCCAGGGCGAAGGCGAGCTCGCGCGGCGGGCGCACTTGCTGATGGTTCGAGTGAAGGAGCTGCGTCTCTTGGCGGATCGCCAGCGCCGTCGGCCCCGTTTGACGAAGCGTCCCCGCTTGCGTGAGCGCCGTCTCTTGCTTGAGCCCCCACAGATCAGGAATGGCGACCGGATCTTCGTCGTCGTCCTCGGTCACGTCGGCGCGCCCCGGTCCCCACGAGCGCATGCGACGCACGAGATCGGCGCTCTCCGGCTCGCCCGTCGCCTCGTGGTACGCGAGGCGGAGCGCGCCGTAGTCGAACGATCGACGCGCCATCCCGACGATGACCCGATCGCTCGTCACGTTCGTGTGGCAGATGGCGCACGTGATGCCGATCGCCGGCTTCCCGGTCACGTCGACGAAGAGCCGCACCCCCGGGTACACGCCGTCCGGCCCCGCGCGCACGCCGTAGCGCTCGCCGACGTCGGGGTGCTCGAGCGCGTACTTCGCATAAACCTCGACGCGGAGCGGATAGCCGAAGAACACCTCGCGCCCGAGCGCCACCCAGCCGGCCATCGTCGTCGGGCGCACGCCGTCCCAGAGACGCGGCGTCGCGGGATCGACCGTGAGCGGCTTCTTCGCGCGAAGATCTTCGGCCGTCGCCCGCGTAACCGGGAGCGACTGCGGCACGTACACCGGGAGAAGATCCCACCCGCGGGTCTTGAGCCCGTAGCTCTGAAGGCGCTGGCGCGAGTAGGTGTTGTCCGGATTGACGAGCGCGCGCTCGAGCGCTGTGCGGCGAAAATCGGGCTCGTCGAGGTAGCGCCGCCCTTCGGCGAGGATCTCGTCGTCCGACCACGCGCCCAGGCTGCGCGCGTCACGGGCCTCGGTGGGGCCGCTCTTCTTGCACGCCGCCGCGATCGCCAGAGCAGCGACGACGAGCAGCGCGAAGAAGGGGGCCCGCCGTATCACGTCGAGACCACGGGCTCCCGATTGAGCAGCGCCGACTCGAGCGCCATGTCGGTCCCGTCGATGCGGAGGATCACGATGAGACGATACTTGCTGCCGTAGGTCGTGGAGGAGCTCATTTTCGACCAGGTCGGCGAGCTCAGCGTGTAGGTCACCTTCAAGTCGCCAGCCGGCTTCAGCGTGCCGTCCCACGAGCTGTACGTGGTTCCGTTCCACGCCAGGGGCGCGGTCGCGGTGAGCGTCTGAAGATCGCTCCCGCTCGCGTCGTCGCGCAAGGTCACCGAAACGATGTCCGCGTGCGCCGGCTGACCGCTCGTGCCGGTGGAGAAGGCGATCTGCATGTTCGAAGGGCGACACGTCGGCTCGCCGCCGCACGAGGGGGGCGTCCCCTTCGCCGAGCCGTCGGGCCCCGCGTCGACCATCGCGCAAAGACCGGCCGAGCCCGTGGCCGACGTGTCGGAGGATGCGCCGCACTCGTCCCCGAGCGTCGCCGCCGTGATGGTGGCGGAGACGTCGAGGCCCCCCGCCTGGGTGACGATGTGCGCCTGCTCCATCGGGATCGGATCGCCCCCCGACGGGCTCGCGTTGCCGCCACTGCACGCCATGAGCGCGCCGAGCGAGGTGAGCGCCGCGAGCGAAATGCCAAGACCAAGGAGCTGACGACGACGAAGTTGCATGCCTGGTTCTAGAGCAGGCGCCGTGCCGAGCGAGCCACGGGGGCGCGGTGCCCGGGTCGACCACGAACGGCTAGAAAAACCAGCTCCGCGCGCACCACGACCCCCGCGCCAAGGTGTGCCACGCGGCGCGAATGCCCTGGTCGCCGCGTTTTCCAGCTTGAATTGAGCCGCGCGGCGCGCGTCCATTCGGCCATGAGCTCTCTTCGCCGTGGTCGCAGCTCCCTTGCCCTCGCGGGCGCCCTCGTCGCGGCGTTGATCGGCGTGCACTGCGGCGGCGACGACTCGAATCCGGTCGCTGGCGGCGACGCGGGGACGGACGGAAGCGGGAGCGACGGCAGCGCGGGGGGCGACGGCAGCGGTGGCAGCGACGCGGGGGACGACGGCGGCCCGGTCCTCGTGAACGACGTGCCGCTCGACTCGACGTTCGGGAGCGCCGGCGCCGTGGACTTCGCCGCGGGGTCGGACAACTGGGACAACGCCACGGCGATCGCGCGCCAAGCGGACGGAAAGCTCGTCGTGCTCGGCTCGACCGGCCAAGGGAGCGACGGCTTCGGCGGGCAAGCGTTCCTGTTCCGTGTCAGCACGAACGGCGCGCTCGACACCACGTTCGGTAACGGCGGTCGCGTGCTCCTCAACGTGGCGCGCGCCCCGCTGCCGAAGAGCCTGCTCGTGCAGCCCGATGGGAAGATCCTCGTCGCCGGCGCGCTCATCTCCGACGGCGTCGGCCCGGTCGGCGTGCACAACGCGTTCATCGTGCGCCTCGACGGGGCGGGCGCGCTCGACAAGAGCTTCGGCGGCGGCACCGGGATGGTCGCGACCGGCGCGGCCGGCGGTGTGATCGCCCTCGGCCCGAACGGCTCGATCGTCGAAGCCCGCGTGAGCTCGACGGCGTCGAGCATCGAGGTCGCCCGCTTCGACGCGAGCGGCACCTTGGACGCGACCTTCGGCACGGGCGGCGTCGCTCCGTTCGCGATGGGCGACTACGCCGAGCCCATTCACGTCGCCGTGCAGGCCGACGGGAAGATCCTCGTGGCGAACCGCGCCTACCAGGGGAACGGCGTCACCGAGCAGACCGCCATCGTCCGCCTGCTCGCCACCGGCGCCCCCGACACGACGCTCGACTCCGACGGCCGCCTCAATCCCGCGCCCACCGCCAAGGCGCAGACCCTGCTCCGAGGGTTCCTCCTCCAGGCCGACGGCACCTTCTTCGTGAGCGGTGCCGGCTACGACGGGAACAACAGCCTGCCGTTCCTCGCGAAGTACACGTCGACCGGCTCGCTCGACATCTCGTTCGCGACGACCGGCGTGCACACCGAGGCGGGCTCGCAGCTCGGATCGATCGACGAGCTCCACGCCCTCGACGACGGCCGCATCGCCTTCGACGGCTTCATCAGCGACAACTACGTCCTCGGCCGCGTGGTCGCGACGGGCACGTCGGATCCGGCATTCGCATCGGGCGGGCTGGCGACAGTGGCGGGGCTCCCCATCGGGAGCAGCCCGATGCGTGCATTCACCATCGATCCGGCGACCGGCAAGCCGTACATGCTCGACACGAAGGGGAGCGGATCGGGCGCCTCGCTCGTGCTCGCCCCGCAAGTGCGCGCGTTCGGAGCGGCCGACGGCGCGGCCGACACGACCTTCGGCACGAGCGACGCCACGGTCGTGCCGTCGAACGCGCCTCGCGAGGTCGCGGCGCACCTCGTGGCGATCCCGACGGGCGGCGCGTTCTTCGCCCAGCGCTCGGGCTACGGCTACGACGGCGCGATCTTCGTCTGGCGTCTCGGGGCTTCCGGCGCCCCCGCGGGCGGCTTCGGCACGTCTGGCGCCGCGCGCATCGACACCTTGCTCCGCAACGTGGAGGGGATGGCGCTCTCGTCCACCGGCCAAGTGATCCTCTGCGGTGGCAGCGCTTCGCTCGACGACGTCGGCGTGGCGGCGCTCGATCCGACGACAGGCGCGCCCGATTCGGCGTTCGGCACGGGCGGCCTCTTTCACATCGGCAGCGGCGCGAACGTGGCGGCGCCCACCGATTGCGCCGTCGACGACAGCGGGCGCATCGTCGTCGGCGCGCAGAGCGGCGGCGCGGGGGCGCTCGTGCGCGTGCTCGCGAACGGCACCGCCGACACGTCGTTCGACAGCGACGGCGTGCTCTCCGTTCCGTTCGACACCGCGGCGATCGTGCGCGTCGCTACGGCGCCGGGGGGGAAGATCGTCGCCGTTTCGACCGCGAGCTCGGGGCGGCTCTCGGTCGTGCGCGTGACGAGCGCGGGGGCGACCGACGGCTCGTTCACCGCGACGTCGGCGCAGCTCGATCAAGTGACCGCCGGGGCCGTGGCGGTGCTCGGCGACGGCTCGGTGCTCGTCTCCGGCTACACCGACAAGGCGCCGAAGGGGGCGTTCCTCGCCAAGCTGACCCCGGCGCTCGCGCTCGACGCTTCGTTCGGCACCGGCGGCATCGTGCGCGAGCCGCTCCCGTACTCGCCGCCCCCCGCGCCGGGTGCGCACGGGCCGGTGCTCGTCCCGCTCGCTTCGGGCGGCGTGATGCTCGCCTCGGCGACGGTCGATCGCCTGCACGAGGTCTCGTACGTGTACCGCTTCACGGCGACCGGGCAGCTCGACACGGCGTACGCGACGGCGGGGAAGGGGACGCTCGTCGACGTCGGCCTCATGGGGCTCGCGAGTCAACCCGACGGCAAGGTGCTCGCCGCCGGCCGCGTGTGGACGACGACGACCGGCATCGACGCGTGGGCTGCGCGGCTCGTGCCGTGAAGGCGGCGCCGCTCGCGGAGTGAGGGCGCGCGCGTCACTCTCGTCGCGGTGCCCGCGACTACTGACACGTCGCGCGGAAGACGATCCACTTCGAAGCGCCGAGGGCGGTGTCGCCGTCCTTGTGCGTGGCGAGCAGATCGAGCGCGCGGTCGCCGTCGACGTCCACCGTCCAGTGGGTGAGGATGGCGCCGTTCGTGAGGTTGTCCCCGCCGCCGAGTGAGGCGAACGGCGTGTACGAGCCGGTCGCGCCGACGTTCGGCAGCGCCAGATCGACCGGTGCGCCGAAGCCGGTGCCGGTCCCTTTGTAGAAGCGCCACTTGGAGGCGCCGAGCGCCGCCTCGCCGTCCTTGTGGGTCGCGAGGATGTCGAGCTTACCGTCGCCGTCGACGTCCACCGTCCAGTGCGTGAGGCTGGCGCCGTCGGTGAGGTTGTCCTCGCCGCTGAGCGAAGCGAACGGCGTGTACGAGCCGGTCGCGCCGACGCTCGGGAGCGCCACGTCGATGGGCGCCGCGAAGCCGGTGCCGGTCCCCTTGTAGAGGCGCCACTTGGAAGCGCCGAGCGCGGCCTCGCCGTCCTTGTGGGTCGCGAGGATGTCGAGCTTACCGTCGCCGTCGACGTCCACCGTCCAGTGCGTGAGGCTGGCGCCGTCGGTGAGGTTGTCCTCGCCGCTGAGTGAGGCGAAGGGCGTGTACGAGCCGGTCGCGCCGACGGTCGGGAGCGCCAGATCGATCGGCGCGCCGAAGCCGCTGCCCGTCCCCTTGTAGACGCGCCACTTCGATGCGCCGAGCGCGACCTCGTCGTCCTTGTGGGTCACGAGCAGGTCGAGCTTGCCGTCGCCGTCGAAGTCGACCGTCCAGTGCGTGAGGCTGGCGCCGTCGGTGAGGTTGTCCTCGCCGCTGAGTGAGGCGAAGGGCGTGTACGAGCCGGTCGCGCCGACGGTCGGGAGCGCCAGATCGATCGGCGCGCCGAAGCCGCTGCCCGTCCCCTTGTAGACGCGCCACTTCGATGCGCCGAGCGCGACCTCGTCGTCCTTGTGGGTCACGAGCAGGTCGAGCTTGCCGTCGCCGTCGAAGTCGACCGTCCAGTG
>CAZHHD010000049.1:24759-37854 GCA_964531795.1 uncultured Polyangiaceae bacterium
TGTGGGTCACGAGCAGGTCGAGCTTGCCGTCGCCGTCGAAGTCGACCGTCCAGTGGGTGAGGATCACGCCGCTCGAGAGCGTGTCGCCGCCACTCAGCGAGTAGAAGGGCGCATTCGAGCCCGTCGCACCGACGTTCGGGAGCGGCAGGTCGATCGGCGCAGAGAAGCCGGTGCCCGTCCCTTTGTAGAGGCGCCACTTGGAAGCGCCGAGCGCGACCTCGTCGTCCTTGTGGGTCACGAGCAGGTCGAGCTTGCCGTCGCCGTCGAAGTCGACCGTCCAGTGGGTGAGGATCACGCCGCTCGAAAGCGTGTCGCCGCCACTCAGCGAGTAGAAGGGGGCGTTCGTGCCGGTGGCCCCTACGTCGGGGAGCGGAAGGTCGACGGACGATCCCGCGAAGCCGGTGAACTGACACGCGGGCTTGCTGCCGTCTTGCTTGCTTCCGCCGTCGTCGCCACCGCCACCTCCGCCTTCGGAGCTCGCGGTGCCGCCGTCATCGTCGCCTCCGCCTCCGCCCCCCGCGCCATTCCCCGCGCTCCCGCCCGAGCACGCGGCGGCAGCAGCAAGGAGAGCGATTCCGACGAGGCCCGAGGCGTTCCGAAGCGAGTGCATTCCGCTTCTTACGTCGGCGCCGCGGCGGATCTCCCCGTCGGCGCCGTACGCCGGGGGTTCTCGCGCAAAAGCATTCGATCCGGACCTGGGCTCGATCCGTGGCAGGGGAGAACGTCGCGCACCCGACGTAGAGAAGGGGGCCCTTCACCCATCGAAAAAGGATCTCCCATGCGCACTTCTTCCCTCGCCGTAGCTTCAATTGCCGTCGTCCTCGTCGCCTTCGTCGGGTGCAAAGACAAGTCCGTCGCCACCACGACGACCTCCGCCGCCGAGCCGGTCGGCGCGCCGGGCGCATCGGCCGCGGCTCCCGGCGCTGCGGCTGCGACGAAGCCCGTCGAGGCGAACGCGCAGCCGACGCCCGTGAATGCACCGCTCCGTGGTCTCAAGGCTGGGGAAGAGGCCGCCGCATCGTGCGAGTCGGTCTCCAAAGACAGCCAGTGTCAGATGCTCCTCACGACCGACCCCGCGGCGAGAGCCAAAGCCGTCAAGGTCATGCCGCAGCTCTGCAAGACGGGCACGATCGCGACCACGTGCCCGACCGCGAACGTCGTGGGCGCGTGCCGCGTGGGCGTCGACTTCGTCGGCTACTTCTACTCCGAGGGGGGCAAGCCGTTCGACACCGCGAGCGCGAAAGCGAGCTGCGTGAAGAGCCACGGCCACTGGGTCGAGTGACGTCGGACGCCGCGTCCAATCTCACGCGCCCGGGTGTCGGCCGCCAGGGGCATGTCCTCGAGGGGGGTCCTCGCCGAACGAATACGCAGCATACTGCACGCGGACTGTTACACGCATGCAGTATGTTGCATGCTCCAAGGCTGAGAAGGGGCACCCCCGCGTCGACGGCGGACGCGGTGCGCCTGTTCCCGGATGCGGCCGCTCCCCCAGGGCGCCGCCGCTCCCCCAAGGGACGCGGACACCCTCCGCGCGCGACGCCAGGCGGTAGCAGCGGGTTCGTCGCGCCGCGGGCTCGATGCGCGACGCCCGCGGGCCCGCCACGCGGCGCGCGCCTGCGAGAAATCGCCCGCGAAGGCCCAACTCCTTGGCACTATGGGCCGCATGTCCACGTCCCACGCGGCCCGCGCGCCCGGTCAACTCACGCGATCGGTCGGCTTCTATGGGCTGATGTTCGTCTCGCTCGGCTCGATCATCGGCTCGGGTTGGCTGCTCGGCGCGCTCAACGCCGCGGAGGTCGCGGGGCCGGCGTCGGTGCTCTCGTGGATGCTCGCGGCCTTCATGCTGTCGCTCCTCGCGCTGACCTACGCCGAGCTCGGCGCGACGTATCCGGTCGCTGGAGGCTCGGGGAGGTTCCCGTACTACTCGCACGGGCCGATCGCCGGCTTCATGGCGGGGTGGGCTTCGTGGCTGCAGGCGGTGTTCATCGCCCCCATCGAGGTGCTCGCCGCCATCACCTACGTGAACAGCGTCCCGTGGGTGAACGAGCACTTCAACATGATCACCAAAGTCGGCGAGAACGCCGGCCTTCTGAACGGCCAGGGGCTCGTCGTCGCGCTGAGCCTCATGGTGCTCTTCACCACGATGAACCTCGCCGGAGCGAAGTTCCTCTCCGAGAGCAACGCCGTCGTCGTCATCTGGAAGACGGCCGTCCCCGTGCTCGCCGTCGGCGTCGTGGCCTTTTTGCAGTTCAATCCTTCGAACTTCCACGCCGGCGGCGGCTTCATGCCCTTCGGCTTCCACGGGGTCTTCGCCGCGCTCACCGGGGGCGTCGTGTTCGGGCTGCAAGGCTTCGAGCAAGCGGTGCAGCTCGCCGGCGAAGCGCGCGATCCAAAACGCGATCTCTCGCGCGCCATCCTCACCGCGATGGCCATCGGCGCGGTCCTCTATTCGGCCTTGCAGCTCGTCATGATCGGCGGCCTCGAGCCGAGCAACATCGTCAACGGTTGGAAGAAGCCGCTCGGCGCCGATCCGTCGGACTACGGCGCTTGGTACACCCTCGCGCTCGCCGTGGGGGCCGGCTGGCTCGCCAAGGTGCTCATCATCGACGCGGTGATTTCCCCCGCGGGGACCGGCATCGTCTACGTCGGCACCACGGCGCGCCTCTCGTACGCGCTCGGTGAAGAGCGCGAGATGCCGACCGCGCTCGCCACCACCAACGCCAAGGGGGTGCCGGTGGTCTCCATCCTCGTCGGATCGGGGATCGGCATGCTCGCGCTCGGCCCGTTCAAGAGCTGGTCGTCGCTCGTGAACGTGGTCACCGCGGCCACCGCGATCATGTACGCCTTCGCGCCGGTGTCGCTCGCCGCGCTCCACCGCGTGGACGGCGAAAGGCCGCGCTCGTACCGCGTGCCGATGCCGCGCTTCGTGCTCCCCGCGGCGTTCTACGCCGCGAATTTGATCATCTACTGGGGCGGCTTCGAGACGACGTGGAAGCTCTCGCTCGCCATGGTGCTCGGGCTCACGCTCTTCGCCATCGGCGGCATCCGCGCCCGCACCGGCGCCGAGCGGACGATTCGCAACGCGCTCTGGGTCGTCCCTTGGCTCGGTGGCCACGTGATCCTCGGCGCCATCGGCCGCTACGGCACGGGGGCGAAGAACATCCTCCCCAACTGGATCGACCTCCTCGTGGTGCTCGGCTTCTCGATGGCGATCTTCTACTTCGCCGTGAGCCGCGCGCTCACGAAGGACGAAGCCGCCGCCGAGGTCGCCAAGGACGCGCGGCAGATCGAGTACAAGGCGTAGGCGAGGGGAACCTCAGCGTTCGAGCCGAGACGGCGGCACGGCGCCAGCGCGCTACTTCGAACGTCGCTCAGGGCGCGACGTGCACCGGAAAGGAGCGCTGCTGGTGTCCCTCCATGGCGAACACCGCGTCCAAGGGGCCACGCTGGAACGCCGAGTCGACCGAGCCGTACGTCGCGTCGACCAGGTGGCCCGCGCCGTCACAGCCCGCGCTCGATCCGGCGACGCCGTTGATCGCGCTCGTGTCGAAGGTGGCCTTCCCGTTGGCGTCGAAGGAGAGCATGTGGGGTGTGTCTTCGACGCACGGGCCCTCGAACGCGAGGGTGAGCTGGCGTGACGGGCTGGAGATGGCGAGCGAGACGAGGTCGCCACGGCGAAGGGACGCGGGCGCGGAGCTGATCGCGAACGGCGCTCCGAGGACGACGGTCGAGTACGGCGCCCCCTCCTTGCCGTTGGTGCGCAAGAACGCGACGACGACCGACGCGCCCGTGGCAGCAGCCGAGAAGTGCGCCACGTACCGGACCTTGCTCCCCTGATTGTCCTCCGTCATCGGCAGGGTGACGCCGCCCACGCTGGCGGTGAAGTGATCTCCCGAGTCGAGGACGACGAAGTCCGGATCGGGATCGGCGAGGAACCGGTCGTGGAGGAGCGCGGCGTAGACAGTGAGGCTCGTCTCGTCCTGCTCCGCGCTCATGGAGGCGAGGAGATCCTTCACCTCGAGTGGGCCCGAGTACGTCACGCTGGGCGAGCTTCCCGGCCCGCTTCCCGTCGAACCGCCGGCGCCCGGATCGGGCGACTGGCCCGCAGCGCCGTCCCCCGCACCTGCGTCTGCGGTGGTGGACGCGTGCGAGCGGGAAGCGTCCTCCGAGGTGATCACGCAACCGGCTGTCGTGGCGGCGACCAGCCCTAGGGCACATGCGAAGAACCTCATCGTGTCTCTCCCGCCCCGAGATGGGCTCTTTCCCCGAGGTGGCTCGGGCGCGAGCCGCTAAGCAACGCTCGCGCCACACGCTTTTCACGCGTAAATGCGCTGCAGGGGGGCGAAAGAGTGAACGGTCGTTGGCGCCGGGTGTGAATCGGCGACGTCAACGAGCGACGATCGTGTCGACCGCGAGCGTCATGAATGAAGTCGCGCCGTCGGCGCTACCCCGCGCGGCCGCTGCGACGCGCCTCGCGATGGCTTGCGGATCTCCTCCGCGTCACTTGCTCGTGCCGCTCGAGACGTGGCACGCCGCGCACGTCTCGAGGAGCGACGCGTAGACCTTGGCTCGACCTTCGGGCGTCGTCTCGCCGGCGATGCTCGGCACGAGGGCGCCAAACCGCGAGGCCGCGCTGCGCGTGTGCACGCCGCCTCGATCGGTGACCTCCTTGGGAAACTGCGCCCCCTGGAGCGCGTCGGCGCCGGCCTTCCAGCTCGCGTCCGACGGCGCATAGAGCCCTTCCCAGAGCCGCTCCATCGCCCACGCGTGACGTTGCATGCGCGCGGCGAGCGCGCCGGTCGTCGGGGGAGGCGCGCCGAACCCCGGGTTGGGGCCCGTGTTCGTGCGGTGACACGAGCCGCACGTGGCACCGATGTCGGCGAAGGCGGCGGTGGCGTCGGGGATGTCCACGCTCTGGTGGATGCGCTTCGCTTCGAATTGGAGTCGCTCGATCACCGGCTTCCACTTCCTCGGGATGGGCGCGAGGTCGTCCATGTTCCCGAGCGCGTCGGCGGCGACGCCCGCTTCGTGGAGGTTGCCTTTGACGAGCGCCGCGCGCACCTGCGCTGCCTCGAGAAAGTGCCGGCGCATGAGACGCTGGCGCGCCGATCCGGTGTCCTCCTCTTCGCCTTGCGTGCTCGATGCGGCCGGCGCTCCGTTCGCCCCCGGTGCCGTGGTCGACGCGGTCGGCGACGCGGTCGACGAGCTCGACGAGGGGGAGGCGGACGCTGCGGACGAAGCGACGGGCGAGGCCGACGGTGCGCCGCTCGCTGCGACGGGACCGGGCCCCGAGCTCGCGTTGCCACAGCCCACGAACGCAAGTGCGAGAAGACCGAAGATTCGACGCTGCATCGTTCCTCCTGCCGTGCGCGGGACGCGCTGGCGAGCGATGCGGTCCGGTAGAGCAACTCTCACGCCACGGCGTCGCGTGCAAAAGACGCGGGCCGCGCGTGCAGCGCCGGCAGGCGGGAGGCCTGATTTGGCAGGATGTGCGCCGGCCAATGCAGGAGTTGCAGAGGCCGAGACTTCGCGCGGGCCGGGCGCCTGCGACGGCCGCTACCGCATCGGGACGCTGAACGTCTTGCCGACCGTGATGGGGCCGCCGGAGAAGGGCGGGACGTGCACGGCGGAGAACGCTGCGATGATGCAGCGCGCCTCGCTGGCGCCCGCGTCGTGCGCGGAGGCGTGAGTCGAGCTCGGATCGGAGTCGAGCCGCGCAGACTCGATGGGACCGTCGATCTTCACCGACGTGACCTCTCCGGAGGGGGCGAAAGTGACCTTCACGTGACCGAGGGCGCCGTCACGGCCTGCGCAGGGCACGACCGAAACCGCGCCGAGCGCCGTCGCTGCCGCGCCGCGATCGAAGGGGGCGTTGGCTCCGTCGAGGCAAGAGCAAAGCGGATCGCCGGGCGCGCAGTTGCAGAGGGCGGGGGCGTCGACCGAGGGTCGCTGCGGCACCGCCGAGGGCGCGAGCACCGCAGGCTCTGGCACGTCGCTCGGTAACGGCGCCGTGGCGATCCCCTCGGACGCGACGACGACGGCGGGCGCTCGAGGCCGGAGGACGAAGAAGATGGCCACAATCGGGATGAGGAGCCCGATGGCGACGAAGACGATGGTGGCCACCATCAGCGGCGACGACGTCTTCGCTTTCGGTCGTGCGCCGCGCAGCTCGGCGTTCTCGCGCTCCAACTGGGCGATTCGCTCGTGGGCGACACGGAGCTCGTCACGGAACGGATCCACGTAGGAAGCGTACGACAAGAGGGAGCGGATCGCCTCACGCGGCGCCGCGCATTCATCGCGTCGCCTACTTCGGCGTCAGCTTCATGATCTTCCCGTCGTTCGCGCCGGTGCCGTTGACGGTCCAATAGACGCTCGTCGCGTCGACTGCGATCCCGCGCGCGTACGGTTGGTTCGAGGCGAGCGGAATCGGCGAGCCGCCGCCGATGGGCACCTTCCACACCGAGCCGCTCGCGTTCTCGTCCACCCAGTAGACGTAGTTGGCGTCGACGGCGATGCCGTAGGGGACGTTTTGACCTGTGGCGAGCGGCACGCCGGCGCCGCCGTCGGAGTCGAGCGGGGCCTTCATCACCGTGCCGTCGCCGGGGACGGTCCAGTAGACGTTGTTCGCGTCGATGGCGATGTCGTAGAGACCGGCTTGGTTCGAAGCAATGGGCGCCGCGTTCCCTCCGTCGAGGTCGGCGCGCATGACCGAGCCGCTGCTGCTCCCGACGATGCCGAAGTTCGACCAGTAGACGCGCGTCGAATCGAGCGCGATGTCGTACGCCTGCTGCTGACCGGTCGCGAGCGTCTGGGGTGCGCCGCCGTCGAACGGCACGCGAACGACCTCGCCGCTCGTTTGATTGTTCGCCGTCGTGTAGTTGACCCAGTAGACGTACGCCGAGTTCACGGCGACGCCGTAAGGCCCGTGGGCGACCGCGAGCTTCGTGCCGGGGCCCGCGTCGCCGCCGAAGAGCGGCGCGCTCATGATCGCGCCGGCGCCCGAGTCTTGGTAAAGCGCGGTCCCCCAATAGACGTTCTTCGAGTCGACCGCGAGGTCCCAGGGGTACGTCTGCCCCTGCGCAAGGGGCGTCGTCGTGCCGCCGGCGAGCGGCACCTTTTGGATCGAGCTCGTCGTCTGGGTCGCGCCCCAGTTCGTCCAGTAGACGTAGCAACTGTCGATGGCGATCCCCCACGGTCCGGCCAGACCGGACGAGAGCGTGCCCAAACCTTCGCACGCGCCGCTGTCGCCGATCGCTTGGCCCGTGGGGCAGCCGACCGGCGTGGGGCATGACGGAGTGCCGGCGTCGGACGTGGCCCCGTCGGACGCGTCCGCGTCGTGCGCGTCGTTGCCCGAATCGCCACTGTCGCCCGCGTCGCCGCCGTCGCCCGACGCGCTGTCACCGAGGGTCGCGTCGCCGCCGCCGTCGGCGCCCAAGCTTCCGTCGCCCGTCGCGCTGTCCGTGGAGGTGGCGTCGAGCCCACCTTCGTCCGGCGCGGCGTCGCCCTCGGTCTGCGAGTCGTCGCCGCCGCAGGAAGCGGCGAGGAGGGAGGCGGCCAAGAGACCGCAGAGGACCGCGCGCGAAGTCGGTTTCAGCATGTCGGACGAGCGTATCGGGCGGAGGGGTGGGTGTCGTTCGGTCTGTTGGGGGGTGGGGGCCCTTGTCTCGCGCCTTGAGCGCCGCGTCGACTAGGGTCGCCCGCAGGACCGGGTGCCGTAGTTGAGCAACACGAGCCCGCCCGATATCGCGACGTCGACTTGACCGTCGCCGTCGAAGTCATCGAGAGCAACCCCAACGCCGTCGCTCACCAGGTAGACGAGCGGCTCGGCGAACGCTCCAGTTCCGTCGCCGCGAGCAACGAAGAGCCCGTTCGTGGCTGTCCCGACGACATCCAAGTGCCCATCCCGGTCCACATCGGCCGCACGAAGGAGATACGGGCCGGCGACGGCGACACTGGCGGCGCGAGTAAACGAGTTGCCGGCGGAGCCGTGGAAGAACGCCAACTGGCTGTCCTCACCAGCGACGAGGTCCATGCGACCGTCCTCGTCGAAGTCGCCGGTCGCGAAGCTCGTCGCGGGCGTGCTGGGGAAGCTCGCGGACGTCGAGCTCGTGAGTGGTCCCGTCGAGGCACCAAAGTGCAGTTCGGCGGGGGAGGTGACGCGCGTGACGACGAGCAGGTCGTCGTAGCCGTCCTTGTCCAAGTCGGCCCGAATCAGAGTATCCGGCGTGCCTGACGTCGGAATGAAGACGGGGTTCGTCGGCAAACCGGCGGGCCCCCCGGGAAAGAGCTGGAGCCCTCTCGGGTTTAGTGAACCCGTCACCACGTCGTCGAACCCGTCGCCATCGAAGTCACCCGTCGCGACACTCAGGGTCACCGGTGCGATGTTCCCCGGCTGCGGAGAGGCGAAGGTTCCGTCGCCATGACCCTGATAGACGAGCGTGCCGTATTGGGACGCGGTGAACGCATCCAGATTCCCGTCGCGATCAAAATCTCCAAGCGCCAGCCGCGAGTTACTCGCGAGCACGTGCGCGGCGGGCGCGAAGGCTCCTCCCGCTAGACCAAGGAATACATCTCCGCTGCTCGCCACGAGGTCGACGACATGATCCCCGTTCAGGTCGGCGGCTTCCAATGTTCCGCCTTGTCCGGCGAACTCTCGTACGCCCACGAGGCCTCCACGGATCACGCCCAGAGGCGCCGGGGTCGAGCGGTCGACGAGGATGTCGGGGTGACCATCGCCATCGAAGTCCGCCATGCCTCGAATTGGTCCGGCGTTGAATGGGAGCGTCCGACTTGCCTTGAGCGTCCCGTCCCCGTTCCCCGGGAAGAGCCGGATCGCGGAGGAGAAGTTGCCCAAGACGTCGGAAAGACCGTCGCCGTCGAAGTCACCTGCGGCGATGGTCTCGAGCGATTCATACGTCGCCGCGCCGACGCTGAACGAGCCGTCGGCTTGGCCCGTCATCGCAAAGAGCCAGCCCCCGTCGGACGCGACCAGGTCGGCGCGGTTGTCGCCGTTGAGGTTGGCCGGTCGGACCGTCAGATAGCCGATCGATGACGAAGCGTGCCCGGCGAGCGAGGTCGTCACGGGGGCGGCCAGACCAGCGCCCCCTTGCCCGCGCAGCACGAGGACGTCGCCCCCGCCGGGTTTGCCGAGGATCACGTCCTTCAGCGAATCGCCATCGACGTCAGCCACCGCGAGAGAACCAGCCCCTCCAGCCCCCACGTCCTGGTGTGTGACGGCTCCAAAGGATCCGTCGCCGTTGCCGTGGCGAATCACGAGGTCATCTTCGGCCACGAGGAGATCGAGGACCTGGTCGCCATCCACATCGGCCAGAGCGAGGACCGCCGAGTACGAGCCGGCCTCCTTGCTGACCTTCTGAAGCGTCCCGTCGCCGAGCCCGCGAAAGACCCAAAGGGCTCCGCCGCTGTCGGTCGCCACGACGTCGGCGTGGTCGTCACCGTCCAGGTCACCCACTGCGACGCCGTTGATGAAGGGCGACCCGATCGGAGAGTACGGAACAATCGTCGAGAAGGTGCCGTCGCCGTGCCCGAGCGACACTCCGACCGCGGATCCTGCCATCACGATGTCGAGCGCGTGATCGCCGTTCAAGTCCGCAAGCACTTGGCGTCCGAGTAGCGCAAAGGAGAACTGGCCGGGCCAGGGGCTCTGGGGCGGCTCGCCGAGTCGGAGAAGCCGATGGTCCAAGCAAGCGGTGCCCGAGGGGCACGCTTCACCGCAAGTTCCGCAGCTGGTCGAGCTTGGAGCGAGACACGTGTTCGAGCAGACGAGATCCGACAGTGGGCAGCTCGGTACACAGGCGCCTGCACTGCATCGCTCGCCCGGACCGCAGCGCGCGCCTTTCTCCGCGCCCTGGCACGTCCCGCTCGCACCGCAATGAAGGCTGTCGGTCGTCGGGTCGACGCAGCTTCCGCCGCAGGCGATTTCGCCCGTGGGGCACGAGATGGCGCAGGAGCCTGCAGCGCAGACTTCTCCCGAGGAGCACGCGACTCCGGCGAGAAGCCCCGCGCAGGTCCCGAGCGCTCCACAGTGGCGGCGATCGGAGAGAGGATCGACGCAGGACCCATCGCATCGGAGACGATCGACGGGACAGTCTGGAACGCAAACGCTCGCGTGGCACGTGAACCCCGGCGCGCACGCAGCTCCGGCGCGCGATCCCTGACAGTCCCCCGAAGCGCCGCAGTGAGCGGGAGAAGTCGTCGGGTCAACGCACGATCCGCCGCAGACGATCGAGCCCATCGCACACGGGCTCGAACAGGAGTCACCGGTGCAGGCCGGCTGCGCGGTCGCGCAGACGCCGTGAACGCAGCTCGATCCGGCGAGGCACGCGTGGCCGCAGGCGCCGCAGTTGTTCGGATCAGAGAGCAAATCGGCGCAGCCGTCGCCGCCGCACCGTGCTCGTTGCCCGTCACAAGCGCTGGTCCCGCCACCAACGGCCCCGTCATCCGACGAGCAACCGAACACGGTCATCGCGATCGCGAGGACCAGTAGGTGAAGTTGCCCAAGCCGGCGCCAGGGAGCGAGGGGAGCCAACGTGCGAGCGCGCGATAGCAAGGTCTCCCTGAGCATTGCGCCAGACGCAAACCAAGTCCAGCGCCAGAATGGATGAGCTCGAGCTTGCAGCGCACAGACGCCCGACGCGGCGCTACGCTCTCCGGGTGGGCGAGGGCGGTGGACGGCGTACCGTGGGGCTCGAGCAGCCGGGCAGCTCCGGATCGCTCCGCTCGCGGATCCTTCGCTCACGGGTCCTTCGTTGCGGGGCCGCGACGCTCTGCGCGCTCACGCTCGTCGCGTGTGGGGCGTCCCGAGCGTCGGTCCACGAGCGGGTAGCGCGCCACGCGGCGAAGCCTTTGACGAAGCGTGACGCCGGCGCGGCGACCCCTCCGCCGTCTCGCGGCCTCGCCGATCTTCCTCTGGCCTACGAAGCGCTCGCCAAGCACGGATTGACCGACGAGACGCGCCGCCTCTTTCGGGGCATGTTCGGTCCGGACGCCGAGCCACCGGAGGCGCCGCGGGCAGAGACTCTTCACGGCGTGCTGTCGGACGATGGGAGCGTCGTCCTACTCTTCTACCGGCCCCTCAACGCCATCTACGTCGCCGATGCCGCCACCGGGAACGTGCGGCGAAGGTGGTGGGGGAATCTGACAGGCAGCATTGCGGATGACCCGTTTCTTCCGGGGACGCGGAGCGTGATCTTCGGCGAGGAGCCCATGCACTCGTCCAGAGGACCCGACGAGCTCGTCGTGCGAGATGCGCTGACCGGCGTGGACGACTCGGTGGTGGCCGACTCCGTGATCTCGTGGTTACGCGTCGGGTCGCGCGTCGCTTACGAACACGGGGGGCGACTGGTGCCCGAGGATGGCCGCGTGGATGTCGTGGACATAGGGCCCCGCGGCGTCAGCTCGAAGCTCATCGACTCCTTTCCGGTCGAATTCGCCCTGATCGAACAGTTCGCAGGAAATCTCGTCTTCGCTGCTGGACTGGGGCCCGGCTCGTCCAAGGTGCTGCGCGACATCAGCCGCGGTCGCGACCTCTTTCGAGCCGCCGGCGATTGCGTCGTGAGTAGTTCGCTTTCCCCCGACGGCCGCTATTTCGCGTTGGCGACGCGGGCGGTCGTGCCGGCCGCTCCGTGCGAGGAGGCTCTCCGTCTCTTCGACGTGACGAAGGCAGAGGAGGTGGCTCGCTCGACCGCTTGCAGCGCGCCGACGAAGCCGTCGTTCGACCCGGCGGGCCACCGTGTGGTCGTTAGCTCGCGCACGCAGGCGTGCGTGGAGGCGATCCCGTCCCTGAGACTCCTCACGCGAACCGAGCCACTTCCCCAACGAGCCGTTCCGGACCCCAGAGGAGACGAAGTCTGGCGGTCGCTTCTTTGCGAAGACGCGGTGTGCATGGACACGACGTCGGGCCGCGCGCTCCTGGCGAGCGCCCTCAGCGGGCGGATCTCGTGGATGGGCGAAGGCATGGAGTGGGTGGACCGTGACCAGACTGGCTCGGTCCTCCCTTCGCTGCCGGGGTCGCCAACGGGCCGGTTGCTCCATGCGCGGGAGACGGACCGCGCCTTCACGGTCGATGCGAAGCATCGCCTCGTCGATCTCGGGCCGATGGTCTTTGAACGTCCCGCGTCCGACGATCCGGCGCCGCTCCGCGAAGCCTTGGAGCGCGTCGCGGCGCACACGTGCCTGTGGCGGGGTGCGCTTCTGCCGATCGAAGTTTGCCGCTGACTCAGGCGCCAGCGCGTCCGCTCACGGCTCCTACCGTTCTCCCGCGATGCGCCCCAACTCCGCCGTCACGCTCTCCTTCGTGAGGCGCCCCTCGGCGACGCCGATCGTCAGATCGTAGAGCGCCTCCGACCCGTGAACGATGCTGATGCCGTTGATGTCGAGGAACACGAGAGCCGCAAGCAGGCCGGTGCGCTTGTTGCCGTCGATGAACGGGTGATTGCTCACGATGTGGAACAGGTAGGCCGCCGCCATGGCGAAGAGTCCCTCGTGGGCGAAGCTCCCCCCGAACGACACCTGCGGCTGAGCGACCGCTGAATGCAGCAACCCCGCGTCTCGCAGCCCTGCGGAGCCTCCGTACGCACCGAGCTGCGTCGAATGGATCTCGAGGACGTCCTCTACATCGAGAAAGACGGGCTCAGTCTCGCTCACTTAGCGAGCTTCCTCAGGGTCGCGTCGTGGGTGGCCATGGCGCGCTTGGTGGCGGCACGAACGCGCTCCTTCTTGTCGGTCTTCTCGGGGCGAATGATCAGCGCCTCGCCATCGGTGCGGATCTCGAGCGGGGTGTCTCCGGTGATCCCGAGGAGATCGAGGATGGGCCGGTCGATGATCAGAGCCAGACTGTTGCCGACGGCGGAGAGCTTCTTGATCATGGGAGCCATATTATAACAATGTACGAACGTTGGCGTGCCGCGCAACTCTGGGCGCTGTGGGGCACCTGCGGAAGCCCCCGGGGCGCGAAGGGAGGCGCCTCTTCGCGCTTCATGCGTCGTGGAATTGCCCCGGAACTCCGAGGAAGACCTCGCTGCGGAGTGCTAAGAACGCGTCATGAAGCTCACGGTGGAGCTCGAGCGCGAAGAC
>CAZHHD010000050.1:0-37221 GCA_964531795.1 uncultured Polyangiaceae bacterium
CATCATTTATAAAATTAAAATATCATTGATATAAATAATTTTTCTGCATCGGTGATCACATTAATGCCTCACGGCATTAATAGTTGGATGAAATAGCTGTTCGGTAATTTTTGGCTAAATTTCCGGTTTATATGGAAAGATCTGGGACTTTAACCGTAAAACACTTCCTCTATAAGCAACTGAAGCGGGTTTCAGAATCAGATCAGAAGACTCGCAATCCAATCTACGTTCGTATAGGATTTGGTAAAACTCAATTTGATTTCAAAAGTGATTTCCAATACTACCTTAAAAATTCAGCGGATTCCCAATATGCCGCTATGAAGGATATTGGATTTAAAACCGAACGAGAGTTTGAGAATCTGCTGAAAGAAAAACATCAAGGAATCGGAAAAGCTCTCGAAATAGAAAAAGAAATAGTTTGGCAGGTTTCCGATTTGCTCCGAAACAACGACTACCCTCTTGGACAAAAAGGAACGAGAGAGGTGATTAATAAATTGATGACGAACCTTGATGTTGTGCTTAATGAAGGTTGCATCTCTCTTTTGAAAGATATCTTATATGCCTCTCCTAAATTTAATGAAGTCGCGAGAGAATTCCAGGATGGATTAAACTGGGAAAACCAATTCGGTAAAATCTATAAACTCTTGTCATTCATTTCTAAAGAATCGGAACCGTTGGGCGAGATTATGAAAAAATTTAAGGAAGCAAACGATTTATTCTCGTTGATACCTGAATTTGAAAATTTTAAGAATAGCAGTACTCCATTGTCTGAAGCACTTAACAATGCAAAAGCTAAATCGGGGCTATTTCCTCCTTTTGGGAAAATCATGTCTTATCAATGGAGCTATTATGATTTAGAGAATGAATTCCAGTCGTTTTTAAAAAGTAAAGGATTTACTCAAAATCAGATTGACAACGCCATTTCAATAATCAACTACTCGTTGAATCGTTATTTTGGACAATTAAGAATTACGGTTATTTCAACTGTGATATTTCCATCCCCTAGTTTAAAACCCCTTCCATTAAGGTCGTAAAAGCAAAAAACACCCAGAAAAGGCCGTTTTTTGATGAATATCTCATTTTTAGAATTAGTCTGTTCATGTAGCAAGTAACAGTACAAAGTCTACTTGTTTTATACTTTTATATTCTCTTAATTGCACCGGTCGAATCACTAAAAGGAACAATAAAAACTATCATGATGCAGAAAACAGTAATCGAATTACCTCAGGAGTTTCTCGATGAAATCATAACAACGCTCAGAGAATTGCGCGTTGCGGCAGAAAATGCAGGTAAAATCCAGCCTCCGGAATTTTTATCGAGAAAGGAATTTATGGCCGCTGCAAAAATTTCCCATAATAAAATGAATGTCCTTTTAAGGTCCGGGAAGTTGAAGTTTAACAGACTAGGGCCAAGAATAATATCCATTCCCCTGGAGGAGCTTATTCGATATCAAAGAGGTGAGATTAAATAATCTAAACGCAGCACCTCACACATCATCCAATGCAGCCGAATTCAAATAATGATGAGACTTACCTTCTTTCAAGGTTAGAGACGCTTCAGATTTCATCGCTGGAAAATAAGATTCATTTGGCCAATGGTGAAGAATCAAAATATTTCGATGCTGATGAATCTGGCAATATCATTTTGAATTATTTGAATTTGACTGGAGGTTATTATCACTGGAAAAAAGAGGGAATCAAATACCCAAGAAGATTTCAACGTATTAGATTAAGGTATCCAAACGGAGACCAGAAATACTCGCAGCCAAAAGGGAGCCCCCATTTCCCTTTCTTCACCCAAGGCATTATTGATCGATATAATCGCGCAGAACATATTAAGACGTTATACATAGTAGAGGGTGAATTCAAGGCCTTTAAGGGGTGGCTTTGTGGCTTGGATATTATTGGTATCCCTTCAATACACGGATTTTATAGCTCGGAGCAGAAGGGAAAAATGCACGAGGATATTGAATCTGTAATTGTCACATGCAAAGTTAAGCAGGTAGTTTTTGTTGCAGATGCTGATGTTTTGGTAACCCATTGGGCGCAGGGAAAAGATCTCTCCAAAAGAGCACATAGTTTCTACACTGCAATAAAAAATTTCAGAGAAAGCCTTGAATTGCTGCTCACCAATCCCGTTGATCTTATTGTTTTTACTCATATTTTATCGAAGTACCACAATGATAGAACCAAGGGCCTTGACGATCTCCTGTCAACCTATACCTCTGTTCAGGATAAAATCATTTCCGATCTCAACAAACTTCATCTCGCTTCTGATTACTTCAGGGGATTTATACTTAATGATGTAAACACTGATTTAAAAAAGGTATTTAAATATCTGGGCCTTAATAGTCCATTAGAATTCTTCGAAACCTACGGGAGCCACATTGGTGATAGCGAGTTCATCTTCAACGGTAGGACTTTTAAATGTAATTCTGAGAAGCATTCACTAGAAGAAATCCGTTCAGAAATTCCTTATATCCGCGTTGGAGTTAAATACTATAAAAAAATTTACACCCCTCAAGCTGATGGAAAAACTCTTCTTAATTTAAAAGAGTGGACCAGATCCTGCATTGAGATGGATCATGGAAAAGAATACCTCAAGCAAGTCGAGCGATACGAAGACTGGTGCTATGTACCCAACCACATTCAATATCAACAATCTATCAATGGATTTTATAATCGATACTATCCAATCAATCATTTACCGGTGCCGGGTAGTTGTGAAAAATCCTTACAATTTGTTCGTCATATTTTTGGAGAACACTATGAAAAAGGTCTCGACTATATTCAGCTACTATACACAAGACCAACTCAAATTTTACCGGTGCTGTGTCTTGTAAGTGAAGAGCGAAACACAGGTAAAACTACTTTCCTGAATTGGCTAACAGCCATCTTTGGCCGAAACGCGACAATCAATCGTAATGAGGATTTTGAATCTCAATTCAACAGTGGCTGGGCTGGTAAACTAATTATCGCAGTTGACGAGACTTTTATTGATCGAAAGAAAATCTACGAACGAATCAAATCATTGTCCACAGGCAAGACAATGAAAGTTGAAGCAAAGGGCCAGGATAGTGTTGATGCAGAATTTTTCGGGAAAGTAATTTTATGCAGCAATAACGAAGATAGCTTCATTCCAGTTGACAGCAGTGAAATTCGTTTTTGGGTTCGGAAAGTGAGTCCCTTTGAAAGTGAAGATCCTCATTTGCTTCCGAAATCCCTTATGCCAGAGATTTCGGCATTCTTACAATATCTGACTGAGCGACAACTCAGCACATCCCATCAAACGAGAATGTGGTTTAGTTACTCTGACATTCAGACTGAAGCTTTATCATTAATTGTTCAGCGAAATAAGTCCTATTTGGAAAAGGAACTTACAGAACAAATTGCTGATATCCTGATTGATTGGGATTTGGACGAGGTAAAATTCACATTAACAGATCTTGCTGGTATTCTTAATCAGAGCGGTATTCGCGAACCTCATTTTAAAATCAAAGAGCTGCTGACCAGAAAATGGAAGCTTGAATTCAAAAATTCGACTTATACCAAATGGGTGTGCTTAGACAATGGGGAGCGAACCAGTCATACTCTGAAAGGAAAGCACTACACATTTTCGAGAGCACTATTTGGATTGCCATCGAGAGGATTGGAAAATCAAATGAAAAAATGCGGTTGACATGGTTGATAAATACTATTTACACTAATAAGTATATGATTTTCAAATATTTGATTATCAACTCAAAATCAACTTTGTGTCAACTTCAAATCAACTATTCAAGCTTGGGGCTTTGGAATTGTCAACTCTTTAAAAACACGGTTGACATTCAGTTGATCACTAAAATGTTGGTTGCCATAGACTTAACACTGTCAACGGTGTCAACCATTGAATACGGCAATTGCGCAACATCAAAGTTAGTCAAGGAATACCCGAAACTTTTAAATCAAACAATTATATAACCATGAAACAATTTATCATTCAATCGAAAGGTGGTGCAGGCAAGTCTTACATCACGAAATTATTATCCTTGAAGGCAGAAAAGGAAAGAAAGGAAACCTACTTTCTTGATTGTGACAACTCTTCAGCTTCTACTACCAAATTCTTTAACGGAATAAAAGATCGAAAAAGTGAGTATCTAAAATTCGCAAGCTTTAATCTACTAGGACCTGATAAGAAGATTGATCGGACAAGATTTGATACATTTTTATCAGAGATCGTAAACTTAGAAAATGTGGTGGCTGATTTTGGAGCTACATCGAGTGATCAGCTTTTGTACTATATGATGGAAGAACAAAATAATGGGATCATTGAAACTTTTGCGGAGATGGATATTCAAATGCTACTGATAGTTGCTGGTGGCGGATCCGCAAAGGAGTGTGTTGAATTTTTTGAACAGGCAAACAAAATACCTGGCATTAGCTCAATCACTCATCTGGTTGCCAACGAATTTCAAGGTGGTGTCAAGGGAAAGACGGTGAAGGAATTCACAAATGCAAAGATTCAGATCGGCAAGCTTCATGAAGATGCCAATAGTGAAGCTCAGAAAGAATGGGACAAATTGATGATTGATGGAGTAGTGTACTCTGATATCCTAAATATTTCAATGATCAGAAGACGTAGAGTTACAAACTATTTAGACAACATCTTCAACCAAATCAATTCCCTATGAGCTGGATAAAAAGCGAGAGAATAGACTTTATAAACGAGTATGAGCGGAGATATGGCGTTCGACTGTCGGAAAATGACGAAATGCTACCAATTATCCATTTCATCTTCGATGCCGGGAAGTCAACGGATTCAAGACTTTCCGAAACAAAGAGTTTACTTTCAAAATTAGAGCGAACGGTAACCCAGTCAGCTGAAATGATAAGTCCTAAGACTTATCATTTCTCAGACGGTGATGCATTGAAATGGCAAATAGGAATTGGTATCAAAATATTAATCGTTATAGCAGGAATACTTATTGTTTCATGGTCAGCCTATTTCTATTGGAGTGCAGATAATGATGTAAAGTACGCACGACAAATAATCGCGTTAAATCCAGTAATCGAAAATAATTTGTTACAAAATGTTCGGGTAGATAGCCGTGGATATTACTTTCTAGAATTTACTCGCCCCAAAGAGGATGTTATAAACTTCCTCACAGAGTATGAACTCAGGAATGACGGATCAGTCAGAGTTTACCTATTAAAAAAATGAGAATAATATTTTATGGAAAAAGGTCTAATCAAAACCTGGTTGCTCAATAAAAAACCTAGAGTCTATTCGATTATCGTTCAATCTTACTTCGACAAGCTTTCTAGTTTAAGGACTGCGTTATTTATTGAATGGCTGGCCTTGGAGCTTGATTTGCCTGTCGAGGCAATAAATAAATCCAGTATCAGCTCAGCGTTAAGACGTTATCGGAAAAGATTTAATGATAAAGAGAATTCTGTTCAAAAAAGACTTGGCAAAAACATCAGAGACGATTTTGATACAGATATCCCGGATAAAATTTCTTTTCAATAATCTAAATCAAACTTGACGCAAGAATAAATCGAAAGTGAATATTTTGAATCACAAATGAATTCGAACCAAACATTTTGCATCATTAATAAATCAAAAGTAAAAAGTAAGGTCGGTTTTAATTCACGTAGGTACAGTGGCAAGATTAAAAACCGAAACGGTTTTTCTCTTGCTTTTTTCGCTACGCTTCAAAAGGGGGGAAGCCCCAGGCGGCAAGCCGCTTTACCAAATCCAATTTTTCCTTATGAATAAGAAAAAAAATCCAGACTTAGTCAGAAGCATTAACTACACAGTCAGGCTCAATAAACCTGAAAATGAATCATTCAAAAAACTACTAAAAGATGCCAACGACACGAGGCCACAAAAGTTCATAAGAGAAATGCTTACCAAGGGATTGGTCATTCAGCCGGCAAAGAAAGAAGATATGATTATGACAGATAATTTGCTTCGAGCATTAAACGAACATCGTACAGTTTTCAGGCGGCTCAGCAACCTCATCAAAGCCCATGATCCAAGCCTCAATTATCATATCGAACAATTGGTGCTTTCCATCCAAAAAGTAATCGACAAACATGATTGGTAAGATGAAGTCAAATGGCAGTCTCCAGGATACACTGCATTATAACATCAAGGAGCATTCCGAAATTATTGCAATCAACAATGTATTCGGAGACAATTGGAAGGAAATTGAAATGCAAATGTCGACCCGGCAAAAACTTTATGAAGGAAGGGCGCAAAATCTGACCGCCCATATTTTCCTTTCACCTAGCATTGCCGATGGCAAAAAATTGAGCCGGGCCGATTGGAAAGAAATTGCCAGTTCGTTTTTGCAAAAAGCGGAATTGAACAACCATCAATCAATCGCATTCCTTCATCAGGACAAAGACCATTACCATTTACACATCGTGGCTAATCGTATCGATGAAAGGGGCAATTTATACCGACATAAAAATGAACTTGCTTTGAGTCAACGCCTCGGTGATGAAATCGCAAAGGAAAGGGGTATGGTAAGGGCATCTGTCGTTATGAAAGAGCGTAAGGCAGTCAAAAATACCGTGAACAAATTTTCAACCACTCTGGGTAGTTTTGAAAAGATACGAGAGGAAGTTTCTGAATGCGCGCGGTTATCAGTTGATGCAGGAAATAATTTCAGACCCGAAAAATATTTCAATAATCTGAAAGCGAAAGGGTTTGAAGTAAAGATCTATTACAGGAAATCCCCGGAAGGAGTCTTGACGGACAAGATTTCCGGATATGCGCTTGGAAAGACTGGAGAGAGACTTGTAAAAGCTTCGGCTCTCTGTAACGAGTTTATTCTTGAAAGGTTGACCAAAAAAACCAATCAAAAACGTGATGACGAATTCGTAAACGTAAGCTCTCTTAAAAGTAGTATCGAAGGTATTTTAAACGAGAGTTTTACTGAAGCGCTAAAAGGTCAACAGGTTTTTAATCCGCAAATTTATTTTGGCATACTCAGATCAAAGGGAATCCAGGTAAAAGAACATTTTAATAGTGACACCGGGAAATTGAGAGGCTATGGAATTGAAAAGGATGGACTGTTTTTCAACGCTTCAGAAATTGGAAGCAGTCTTACCTTGTCAAATCTTAACAAGCAGGCAATGGAAGCGATCCGTATTGCCAATCATATAACAGTTGGTGATAGTGTAGTATCTTCTTCTCCACATCACCATTTTCAGGGGGCAACGGGAATTCCTAAAAGCGATTCTGAAGAAGGCCTCGCCAGGGAATTGATTCACGCAATTGATCTGGCTAGAATTGAGAGCGATTTAAAGGATTCAACAAGTGGGCATCGATATAAATCCTATCAAGAATTTATTGAAGCAATTGAGCAAAAAGGCTATCATATTCATCTCCGGTACAATCAAGGACAACTAGCGGGCTATACCGTGCACAGCGGTTGTGAACATTACCACGACAAGGATATTGCAAATGGAGAATTTAGCCTAGACAAATTGATAAAGAGCGGCCTATTCGTAAGTCCCCAAATTCAGAAAAGTAATGAGGTAAAGGAAAAAACTCAGGGTGTTTCTGTCAAAGCCGAAGCCGGTTCAACAACATCTCATAATACGGCATCCCACACTTCGAATTCCCCAGTTGCGTTCACTGGCTCTAATTCAGAGAATAACCTGATTGAAAAAAATGAAAGCAAAAGTGTAAAGGCCAGAAAAGAAATTCCAAATGACATCCCGGAAAGTGTCAACCCGAACTATTTTGGAAATGAAAAATTACATGCTAACGAGATCTCTCAAAATATTACTGAAATAACAGCAGACAACTCCGAAGCACTAAATAATTCCAATCAAAAGTCTAACTCCTCCAAGTCACCTAATGATTTGGCTCAGCTGCTTTCTCAAGATGAAACACAAAGCAAACCTGCAATCGAAAAAGAAAAAGCCAGAAAAAAGATCGCAGCAGAAATCGGTGGACTAGCTAAACAAAGCATCATCGAAAATAAATCATTTGATACGTACAAATTTTTGGATGTACTCAAGAATAATGGATTCGATGTTACAGAACACAAAGTCCTTGACTCAGGTCTTATCAGAGGGTATAGCGTACAAAAATATGGATTCACTTTTCAAGCGTCAGAACTGGCAAGTGATTTGACATTGGGATCACTAAAAAAATTGGAGATGACTTTGTTGGGCGGAAAGCCAAAAAAATTACGATCCGGCAATAGAATATGACGGTCAAAAAAAGCAGACGACTCAGAGCTTTAAAAGCTTGTCCACCTTTTGGAGTATTTCACTCGGCTTGACTTTTAAAATCTCAGCAAGCTTGTAAATAGTATGAAGTGTGGGGTTATATCTACCTCGTTCCATGTCGGAAATATAAGATCGGTCCAGTTCGGCATAATCAGCGAGCTCTTGCTGACTCAAGCCTCGTTCTTCACGAAGTTGCTTAATGACCTTACCAAATGTTTCGTTGATGACCTCTTTCACAAGAGGCAAGCTATTTATATGTGTATTTTAGATTTGTGGACTATAACAGTCATTCTTATATTGGTGTAAAAAAATACATGAAAAGAGACTCTTTCAATTTTGCGGTTACTGATCATTCACTTGGAAAATTTAGCAATGCGGAGCTTTATTACATTATCTCATCGTTATTGGGGCTCGGAGATCCCGGCTTTTGTTCAGAGTGGCTTTACCTTTCCTTTGATTATGCTAATTCTGAATATGTACCAGCGATCCGCTTTCTTTTGGTCGTTGAGGATATCCAAATTAAAGACAGTGAGGAGATCGATGTGACTCGGTTTCATCTAGGTCAGATCGACTCTACCTTTGATGAAATACAAATTTATTCAAGCTATTGTTTGAGATCGGAATTTGACCCTGGCAAGGAAGCCGTAAATGTGTCCGTTATTCAATCAGCGCTGCTTAATAAAAGTAAATCAAATACACTTCGTCCAATGACACTATTGAGAGGAATCAAGAGGATTTTATCGCAAGTTGATTTCTCTGACCGACAGTTAAACGATGTCTTTAATATACACCGTTATAGCTCCATACCGGAAGATATGAGGCACAATTTTGATTTTGGGAATTTTGGTTCGAGTAGAACAAATTTTTCAGGAGATTACTATTTGGTGGTAAGGCCTTCTGGTCATCCCTTTGATGGAGTTAAAGTAAGCAACTTTTTGGTATTTGATAGTAACTTGACCGTAGAAGATGATGCCATTGAAATATCCGATACATTTATTGACATTGATAGTATCCAGATGTACGATAACGGTGAAGCTGAAAACTTAGGTTTTAAGTTGTTCAAGCAAGAGCCAGCCTCAAAAGTGCTTACAATGGTAAATATAGAAGACCCCGAAGAGTACAAGTCAAGTATCCTTCCAGCTATTACTGAAACAGTTTATAGATTGTTGATTGATTTGTCGCCATCAACAAAGGAAAAGCTTTTGTCGGGAGAAACGATAGAGGAATTAATTATGCTGTGTAAAAGGAAATATGATCAGGAGTTTGATGCTCATTTTCCTTCGCTTGGGCTTGCCGGAGCGCATGATATTGCTTGGCAAGAAGTTTTTAGTGATTTCAATGATGAAGCTTGGAGTGATACAAATGAGGATTGATTGTATTATCTTACTTGTCAATACTCTATTCTAATTTAATTCCTCCCTCATGAAAAGAGATGTTATCGAAGAACAAAAGCAATACGAAGCTGCTAAAGAAAACCATAAAATCAGGTTAGAAGCTATGGCACGTGCCCATTATCACGCAGCCCAATTGAGAGGAAGTAATTTGACTTACGAACAAATCCTAAATTATCTGCACGAGAATGACAATAGCGATTATGATTGTGAACCGTCTCCGATAGAATGGGAATGCATGTGTAACGAAGACAAATAATTGTATCAATTGAATCTCATTTTAATAAGGCATGGTGAAAGTGAGGCTAATGCAGGATATAAAAGCAGTGACCCGGCAACCATAGGCCTAACAGAAAAAGGAAAAGAAGAAGCGCTCATACTGCCAAATAGAATTTCAGGTAATCCTGATTTGATAATCGTAACGAAATACACCCGAACGCAGCAGACTGCAGCTCCTTTCATTGGCAAATTTCCAGAAACTCCAGTGGAAATATGGCCACTGCACGAATTCACATTCCTCTCTCCATTAGTCTGCCAGAACACAACTGCTTTGGATAGGCAACCTCTGGTAAAGGAATATTGGAATAATTGTGATCCTTCTTTCGTTCACGGCCCAGGAGCTGAATCATTTAGTCAGTTTGCACTGAGGGTCACAGATTCTCTACACAAATTAAGAGAATTGCCTCACTCCACAGTCGTCATCTTTACACATGGACAGGTAATGAAGTTTGTGAAACAATATTTGGAAAATGGTGATCAATCGCCACCAACAGCAATACGATATTTTAGAGATGTAATGCTCGCATTTCCGATTCACAATACTGATGTCTTACATTTTAACTTCTGAAATTTTCAATAGATGTTAATATTCATTGGTGAAGTGCATAGTGAGTTCTATGAGCTGGCGCATCGGGTAGCAGCTAGAAAAATGAGGGATTCTGTTTTGGTGCAGGTGGGCGATTTTATGTAGGTTATTGGTCAATTGATGTCTCTGGAAATTATCGTATAATTTTCGTTTTTTCGAATGGCATAGCAAGCAATTTAAAATACTTGGATACACATTAGAAATTATGAAAAGATTCATTCAACACAGTCCGCCACACCCTGGGGAGATACTTTCTGTATACTATTTTGAGCCACTTGGACTCACGGTTTCAGAAGCTGCAACAAAATTGCATATAACTCGACCGAACTTATCGTCCATTGTGAATGGCAAAGCCGGCCTGTCTCCTTTAATGGCGATGAAATTAGCAAAGGCATTTAATACTTCGCCTCAGTATTGGATGAACATTCAGGTGAGTCATGACTTGTGGAAAGTAATGGAAAAGGAAAAGGATGTGTGATTAGTGACGGTGGAAATTCCGCGCAAAGTGACCAGTCCTTTTCCTCGGCAAAGTGTCCGAGAAATGTTCAACCTGATCTCCTTTTCCAATCATCAAATGACAAACGGCTTTGATTTTATGCCCTTTTAGCTGGAATTATCAATTTTTTGTTTGCGATATTCTACTTTTTTCGTAGTATAACGCAAATATAAATGCAAAACGAGAAAATCCATCTAGAAGACTACTTACGCTCCCTCCAGGCAAAAGGCAGCTATTCATTTACGCTAAAGCAAGTATCTGAAAATTATCCTGTTTCCGAAAAGGCAATGCACCAGGCATTGTTCAGGTTGCAGAAGCAAAACAAAATCGCTTCCGTGCGCAGAGAGTTTTATGTGATTGTTCCTCCCGAATATGCGCGCTGGAAAATTCTTCCTCCCCTCCGTTTCATTGACGACCTCATGAAATTTTTGGAACGGCCCTATTATGTGAGCCTTCTTAGTTCGGCAGCACTCCATGGGGTTTCTCATCAGCAGCCTCAGGTATTTCAGGTGATGATCACTAAGCCTCCTTTGCGTACCATCGCGAAGAAAGGATTGAAAGTAGAATTTTTTGTGAAGTCAGAGATTCCAAAATCAGGCATCGAACAGAAAAAGACAGAGGCAGGATATGTGCAGGTGGCCGGTCCCGAGCTCACAGCATTGGACCTTACTATTTACAACAAACAGATTGGCGGCCTCTCAAGGCTGCTCACCATCCTGACAGAGCTTGCAGAAGTGATGGATCGCGATAAACTTTTAACACAGGCACAAGACGTTGACAACGTTGCCGCATTGCAGCGCCTGGGCTATCTACTCGATGTCCGACTTAAAGAAGAAAAACTTGCTGGTGCACTCACCGAAATTCTAAAAGACAAAAATCTGCAAACAATTCCAATGATGCCCGGTACTAAAGCGGCTGGGTTTCCTGTAAACAAAAAATGGAAAGTAGTGGAAAATGCTTCCATCCAAAGCGACTTTGAAGAATGATACCACAGGCATACATAACAAGTTGGAGAGAAAATTCACCCTGGCGCAGCGACAACATGGTAGAACAAGACCTGGTCATCTGCCGGGCACTCGTGGAAATTTTTTCAGATCCGTTTCTTTCAGAGCGCTTGGCATTTCGCGGAGGCACTGCTTTGCACAAGTTATACTTACAACCGCAACCGCGCTACTCCGAAGACATCGACCTGGTACAGATCACTGAAGAACCCTTTGGCCCGGTCATTGATAAGTTGCGCGAACGATTAGCATTCTTAGGTGATCCAGTTCGCAAACAGAAAGAGCACAACAACACGCTCATCTTTCGTTTTGATTCTGAATTTCCACCTGTTCAAAGACTTCGCCTGAAAGTGGAAACAAACTGCCGCGAACATTTCACGGTGTTAGGTTATGAAAAAATTCCATTCAAAGTAGAGTCTCCATGGTTTAGTGGCTCTTGCTCAATCACAACGTACAAACTGGAGGAATTGCTCGGCACCAAACTCCGCGCATTATATCAACGAAGAAAGGGCCGGGATTTATTTGATCTGCACAAAGCTCTTTCAACTAACACAGACCTAAATATCGATAATCTGATAAAGTGCTATCTTGAGTACATAAAGTTCTCCGTAGGGCAAGCTCCAAGTCAGCAGCAATTCATTGATAACATGGAAGCGAAACTGAACGACAGTGAATTCACAGGGGATATTACTGCTTTGGTTAGACCAATGGAGAACTATAATCAAAATGAAGCATATGATCTCTTAAAGAAATTAATCGATAAGCTACCACTATAAAATGAAACAAGGCCTTAAACTCATCGACAATTCATCACATGACTATCAACTAGGTAGTGCGTTGAAAGAGTTAGTAAAAAATAAATCTTTCACTCAAATTTCTATTGCTACGGGGTATTGGGACTTGCCAGGAATGGTAATGATTTATGAAGAACTGAAAGACTTTCTTGAGAGGAATAATACAAGTTTCAGGCTATTACTGGGTGAAGAGCCTTCAGTGAGAGCATATCAGGTTAAAAACCCGGCCAAACAAGATCCTGATTTTCCAGAGAAGTACTTGAAGAAAGACCTTGAAGATTTAGTTTTAAAAGAGGAGTTTCAAAAGGTTGCTGATCTGCTCGGGAAATACATAAATCAAAATGGCAAGCTTGAAATAAAAGTCTATAAGAAAAACTTCCTACATGCTAAGTGTTACATTTTCGGAAGCGATGAAGAAAATTCAATTGGAATTATAGGTAGCTCCAACTTTACAAAGCAGGGCTTGTTTGGCAACTTGGAATTAAACCAACTGGAGGATAACAACGCCACAGTAAATTTCATTCGCAAGAATCTTACACAACACCCCTCTCACAGAACGTGGTTCGAGGAGCTTTGGAATGACAGTGGAGATTGGTCAAAATCATTCAAAGAAGAAGTACTTGATCTTAGTAAACATGGAGGAACTTGTTACAGTCCTTACGAAATGTATATCCATGCTCTATTCAGAATTTATGGACAAGACTTACTTGATGAAAAAGAAAAAAAAGTTGAAATAGACGATCCCTCCACTGGCAAACCACAGCTTTTAAAGTTCCAAATTCAGAATGCGAATAGCCTAATCAAAAAATTAGAAAGGCAAAGCGTTGCCATGCTTTCCGATTCAGTCGGTCTTGGAAAAACGTACACAGCTATAAAAGTTATTGAATATTATAAGCAAATTCTTAACCAGCGAGTAGTTGTAATTGCGCCAGCAGCACTTGTACCGCAATGGAGAAAAGCTTTTGATGATTTCCGAATGATCCACATTCCGGAGATTTATAGCCTACAGGATACAGCTAAGATCGAAGACGTAAAGGAAAATCTAAGATCAATACCAGTGGGGTTATTTGTATTTGATGAAAGTCATAATCTTCGCACATCTGGTGGCGGCCGCTTTGATACTTTCATTAAATGGAGGCAGGACAACGAGAATGCAAAAACACTTTTATTAACGGCAACTCCAATCAACAATCAGCTTTCTGACCTTACCAACCAAATCATGCTTGGATCTGGTGGAGATATTTTCAAGTTAGGGAGATTCTATGATCGCTCTCGACAAAAATATTTTACATTAAAAGAACGCCTGGAATTATTGCAGGCTGACATGCGCAGGCAAATAAGAGAAACTGGTTTTATTGACTATCAGCAAATCAAAGAGCAGTTAACTCCTTTACTAAACCGATTTATTGTTCGCAGAACCAGGCAAGGGATTGAGAAGGAATATCCAGATGGCTTAGAAATAAACGGTAAGCTTCAGAAATTCCCAAAATCAATTCCTGATAATTTAGAGTATGAAGTACCTAATCAGTTTAAGACTCAATTAGAAAAGCTGGCAGAAAAGAATCCTTTGCTCAAAGAAGTATTGATGTACACGATTACGAGTCTTGCAGACCTGGAATACTTGGCACATCCGCTTGACTTACTCTCGCACTATCAACTGAGAGAAAAGCCGATAAGCTCATCGCTCGAAATTGTGTACTCGGGAATTCTTGGTTTAGGTTTCCCATGTTATCGTTACAATATTTATCGGCATGCGTACTATGGCCGTAAACGAGGGGAATTGGAATTGAATGCAGATGATAACCGAGAGCTTTCCCGTCAGATCGGTATCTATGGAATTTTTAGAACAGTCCTTTTAAAACGACTCGAATCTTCTTTGTTCTCCATCAGCAAATCGATTGATAGTTATGAGCGCAAACTTTTAGACTTCAGGGAGAAACTCGATAAATACAACAAAATTATTTCCGTCAAAAATATATCTCAACTGAATAAGGTGATTGATGCTTATAATGAAGAAAATTCTGATGAAGATGAATTGGACTTTGACATCAACTCATTTGAAGATAAGGAAGCAGGTTTCATTACCATACCGGCAGATGAAGGAGTCTTCAACGTGAAGCAGTTAAAAGCTGACATCGACAAAGACATTTTGGTAATAAGCATACTAAAGGAACAGATTGCACTCTTAATTAAGAAGGATCATAAAATAAAAGTACTGGCCGATAAACTGGACGACAACGAGGAACAAAAAGTTCTTGTCTTCACTTACTTTGCAGATACACTTCAATACTTGAAGGAAGAATTACCTAAGCTTCTACGGAAAAATAAAAACGTAGAATTTGCCTTGGGCACCAAAGGCGATATCGAAGATTACGCCAGGCGCTTTGCTCCTGTGTCCAAAAAGTATCAGCTGAAACAGAACGAAAAAGAAATTCATTTTCTTATCGCTACCGATAAACTTTCAGAAGGACAGAACCTTCAGGACAGTGGTATCATTATTAACTATGATCTGCATTGGAATCCGGTGAGGATGATTCAACGCAATGGTCGTATCAACCGGCTTGGAACTAAGCACGAAGAAATCTTCATCTATAATTTCAGACCTACGGAGCAATTGGAAAGCTACCTTCAATTAGTGCGGAAGCTTCAGGATAAGATCAATCTGATCCGTTACACCATTGGTTCTGATCAATCTGTTTTGGATGAGGAACCGATACCTCAGGATTTTACTGAAGAACTTTACAGCCGTGATGAGAAGAAGCGACTGGAAGCTTTTCAAAAAATATTCGAGACTTCCGAATTGTTAGCAGCTGAAGATTTGTTCATGGATGATCTTCGTGAGTTTGATCGCAATGCCAATTTTGAGAATAGTTATAAAGAGAAAATTAAAAATTTACCAAAAGGCAAATGGGGTAAAATGCAAATGCGAAAGGAGGAAGATGATTTCACTCATCTGGCGCACCTGATGGATGAAACCGGAGAAGCCGGATACTTTGTAGCCTTTCACAACAATATAGGTGAGCTATTAACAACTACAGAAGGACTGCTTTCTATTAAAGCTACCAGCGATCAAAATCAGCGATTTAAGGACACCTTCAAGAATAAACCAAAAGTAGAATTCGGAATGTTGGACTTTGTCCAAGCGTATCAGTTTACGGAGGACGAACACCAGGTAAGATACAATCAGCCGCAGCAAGTAGCTATTGCATTTTTAATTAATAAAATGATTGAATACGGATACCCAGCGGAAGAAATTGAAAAGGTAAGTAACTCGATAAGTCATTCGCAAAACGCGTACATCAACAAAGAGAATATGAAGTTGGTGAGGTTGGTAAACCGTATGAATAGAAGAGGCGAGCACGTTGGTGATGAAATTGTAAAGCGTTTTGTGACATTAGCTCATCAAAACAGACCCGAGGAAAAAACAGAAAAAGCGCCATTGAACGAAATTATTCAAATCTTTGCTTAGATGACCATTCAGGATTTAAACGATTTACTAACACAACTTAGTCAGCAAAGAACGCGGGAGAAAGTTCTAGAATTCGCCAACGCATTGGTGGATTGGATGGGTTTAAAATTGAACGATGGAGGTAAACCTCAATTACTCGCACCGCAAACTCAGAAGCTGAAAGATTACCTAGCTACAGCACCCCAAACAGTGCAGCCTCAGCTTTATAGACTAAATGCTGACAATCAAAATATTCGCATTCGTTTTGCAGTCCTCAAGAAAATTAAGAAAGATTATATAAGCCAGTTAGTGGATAATGATCCAGGCTTAACTAGTTATCAGGCTTTTGTAAAAGGTTTGACTTTGCAGCAAAGCGGTACTGGTTTCGTACCTACTCAACCATACTTCATTCACTTTGTTACAACAACCGAATATGATCGTTTAGTCTTAGTCTTCAATCAAGGAGAGCAAAAACGAATTCTTACTTTTCGCGATCGTCTTTCACAAACACAATATAATCGCATCATTCAGCTTTGGTCAAAAATTGGATCGAAGTCAAAACCCGAGATAGCTGATTTACTATGGAAAAGTCTTGACATCAAAGAAGTAAACAAAGACTTCTACAAGCGCGTGAAAGGAAGTTTCGATGATCTCGTTGGAATAATAAAACTTGAAAAGCTAACCGACAACGAAAACCAAATCAAGCAATTTGCGGTGAGGCTTATTGGCCGCTATATTTTTTGTTGGTTTCTGAAAGAGAAGAGCATTATCCCTCACAACCTTATCGACAGCTCAATCATCGAGAGGGTTAAAAAATTTCATCAGGACTTTCTTCAAAAACTATTCTTTGGCACGCTCAATACGAGAGTCAATGAGCGAGACTGGTTGCTATTGGCTGACGTTGACATAAAAAGTAAGTTCGAAAAAATCCCCTATCTCAACGGAGGCTTATTCGATAAAACCAAAGAAGACGAACTCTTTCAATCATTAGAGCTAAATAGCTGGCTACTTAATTTTGTTAAGGTGTTGGAGAGCTATGATTTCACAGTAGATGAAAGCAGCAGTCAATACCAGCAAGTAGCTGTCGATCCTGAGATGTTGGGCCGCATTTTTGAAAACCTTTTAGCAAGCCAGAACCCGGAAACAGAAAAAGCAGCTAACAACGAGCGCAAGGCTTTTGGTGCATTCTACACACCACGCGATATAGTTGACTTCATGGTGGACGAAGCATTGCGCACCTATCTGGCAAACAAGCTAAACGTAACTACTGATGACCTGGCCTCGGCTTTTTCCATTAGCCCTACCTGGCCTGAGAAATTGAGCAAGCGTAAACTTGAGGCAGAGAAATATTTGCAAAGTGTTAAAATTCTTGATCCAGCGTGCGGCTCGGGTGCATTCCCTATGGGGGTGCTGCATCGCTTGATTAGTTTGAGGCAATTGCTTGGGCTATATCCTGATACACATATTTTAAAAAAGGAAATCCTTTCCAATAATATTTACGGGGTTGACATCATGCCCATGGCCGTGGAGATTGCAAGACTTAGGGCATGGCTATCCTTGATTGTGGAAGAAGATTACAAAGCAGAAAAGATTTCAAGCAATTTTGAAATCGATGCGTTACCTAACCTTGATTTCAAATTTATGCAGGGCAACTCATTGCTTGAAACTTATGAGGGAATAAAACTCTTTGACGGACGGCTTCTCGTGGATAACTCTATCAACAAGAAAGCAGCACTAATCGAAAAAGCGCAGAAAAGAATAAGCGAGCTGCAAAGCAAATACATTGAGCTGCACGAAGCAAACAAACTAAAAGGAACTCAAAAGGCCATCATAGAAAAGGAGCTGAAAGAAAGCAAAGAGATGCTGGCCAAAGTGACGAAGGCCGAAGAGCCGCAAGCAACCTACGGTCTTTTCCATGGCGATGCCAGCACAGCCAATATTGCCGAAAAGCTAAAAGAGCTTCACAAGGATTTGTTCAATACTTCCGATAAGCATGTTAAGAAAGATTTAAAGGCAAAAATAGAAGAGCTTGAGTGGAACCTGATTGCCGCCAACCTGAGAGACCAAGGCAAAACAGATAAGTTAAAAGACCTGGAAAAACTGAAGGACCAAAATGTAAAGCCGTACTTTTTATATCGACTGAATTTTCCCGAAGTGTTTACAGAGAAAGGAGGTTTTGATATTGTAATTGGCAATCCGCCTTACGTAAGGCAAGAGTCTATTGACCCCTACTATAAACCACTGTATGTGCAAAATCACCCGGAGGTAGGAAGTGGCACTGCCGATTTATACGTGTACTTCTTTGACTCTGCTTTGTATGTTACCAACCCTGGTGGAGTAATTATTTTTATTACACTCAACAAATACCTGAAAACCAAATACGGTGAAGGCTTACGCAAAAAGTTGAAAGATAAAAATGTTGATCTGATCATTGATTTCTTTGAGTTACCTGTTTTCGAAGCCAGCACAGATACAGCCATTACAAAAATTATTAACTCACCTGATATAGATGCCACTAAATACTTCCCGGTAAAAACTTTGGATAATTTAGATCTAAATGCCTTAACAAAAACAAACCCAATTAAGGTAAGCAAAACAGGTGCTGAATGGATTTTTATTGACACGTCACAAGAATCAATTTTTAAGAAACTTGATCATAATTCCATAAAGCTTTTTGATTTCGTAAATCAAGGCATTTACAACGGCATTAAAACTGGGCACAACAAATCATTTATTTTAGATCGAGAACGTTATGAAAAACTTGTCAAGACGGAAGGAGCTGAACTAATTAAGAATTATGTAAAATCAACAGCCATTACGAAATGGGAAGTAGACGGTAAGGAAGAATTTCTTTTATTTATTCCATGGGAATTTCCAATTGAAAAATATCCATCAATTAAAAGATACCTGACTCAGTATAAAGAAGAATTGTCGGATCGACCGGAAGTAAAAGATGGTCGCCATCCATGGTATTCTCTAAGTAGATATGCAAGTGATTATTGGCAAGAGTTTTTAAAACCCAAGCTGATCTACATTTACACCGCGAAGCATCACCCATTCTATCTTGATACAGAACAAAGGTTTATTAATAACTCAACTTATTGTATAACCTCAGACAATAAGTTTCTATTCTTCTTCTTGAACTCAGTCCTTTTTGATTGGTACTCTCGTATTAAATTCGTTTCATATGGTGATGCAGATGAAGGTGGCCGCGTTAAGTTTGATTATAACAAAATGATTACGGTGCCAATCAAGCAAATATCAGCCAGTCAGCTAAAATGGTTTGAGCAGAAGTATCAGCAAATCAAGAAGTCGCTCGGCAATGCCACCAAAGTAACTTCACTAGAGCATGAAGTAGAAACCAGATTATTCAAACTCTACGAACTTACCTATGCGGAAGTAAAAACCGTTTGCCCGGAATTTTGGATGAGTGAGGAAGAGTATAATAACACAAAGGCAGTCCAATGAGCGAGCCTGTTTATTTTGATGAAGAATTCAAAAAAACATGGCGCCATATTTTTGAGCAGGCAAGAGCTGATAGACCAAAATATTTCAGTTGGATAAAGGAGGAAATTCAAAATGTAACTAACCTAATAAATCGTTATGATAAAATTTATGTATTAGGCGGTTTGGGCGCCCGTTTATTACAAACCACACCCAATTTTCACAATCAGTTCATTGAGACTTATGACGGTCCAGACAAGGAGCAAGCTCAAGAGGATAAGATTCTCGTGGATGATGAAATTGAAGTTCTCTTAGAATATGGAATGAGCATTGCCTCAGCAAGCCCAAATGCAAACGCAGGAAATATTCCATCCTCAGAAAATATTCAAGAGATAAGAGACAAGTTATCTAAGATCAAATATAATGTTGGTATTTACGAGATGTCAGCTGAAAATCCTTCAGGGGGAAATGAGTTTGATCATTGGCTTAAACTAAGAGTTATGGAAGAGACTCTTCACGTGAGAGGTGAAGGGTATCATTCGCATATGGTAGAAGTCTTCAAAGAAACATTTGCTCCGCACGATGGGTTTCTTAACCAATACTATGGATTTAACTCTAAAGATATTTTGAGTGTTGTTGATAAGCTTAGTCTATTAGTTGCTTCTAAAATTGGAAACGTTTTTGGAAGCAGCCTTTCGTACGACCGGTTTATGGAATGGGAGAAAGAAAGAGGAGAAAATTCGGTATTTGAAGAAATGGGAAAAACTGGAAAGTTTTTCATCGAATTATTTACGGAAGCCAATCCTGATTTGTTTGATGCGAGAAGCCCTGAGAAAGTCTCAGGGGTTTCGTTTGATGATATCTCCCAATACAATCGCATGTTTTGGGTTATACCGAAAACTGAAAAGGAAAAATCAATATTCGAATTGTTATCACATTCATTTGGCGACAATGCTTTATTCACCCAAGGCAAATTTGGTGGTTTCCCCCTGGGAGATTCCGTAATCCAAACTAAGCCACTAATAAAAGTTGATGAAAAGTACTATTGTTTTTCCATCAACCTTCCATTCAGAAACTTATTTAATATCACCGCGAGCTTATTGCAAACTGCTGATTCAATTTATTACGAGCAAAGGTTTAGAGGAAATACCAATCCAAGCTCAAGGGACAACATTATCGAACAGAAGACGAAGCAGCTTTTTGAAAAATTTTTACCCACGGTTAGATTTTATCATTCCTTAGATTATGACATTGTGGAGAATGGAGTTCCCAAAAAACCGGAACTTGATATCCTAGGGGTAGGAAATGATACCATTTACATTATCGAAGTCAAAGCTGGCGAGCTAAACAAAAAGCACCGTAGAGGAGCAATCTTAGGATTAAAGGACAGGTTAAGAGAAACAGTAAATGAAGGTTCATATCAGTGCTACCGTGCTGAGAAATATATAATTGAAAATGAGGTTCCGGCATTTACTTATGTTCACAACCATAAGAGGGAGAACCTTAAACTTGACAAGAGCAAGAACTATGAGATAAAGAAAATTTCAGTGACCTATGAACATCTTTCTACGGTATCCGTCAACCTTCGGTATCTTATTGAAGCAGGTGTTTTGAGCGATGCGTATAAGTGGACATGGATCGTTTCCTTCTTCGATCTCATGATTTTTGCCGACCTTATTGAGAGTGAAGAAGACTTTAAAGAGTACTTAAAACACAGATTATCTCTTTACGATAGATCTGATGTCGAGTTCAATGATGAGATAGATATTTTGGGCTTCTTCTTTGACAACGGCTTTCCTTTGAAACCTGAAAATAAAGATCAAAAAATATTGATGATTTCATATATGGACGACATAGATAAATACTATACGAAGAAGGAAGTGGGGATGCCAGGTGTCACAAAACCCAAAAGGAAAAAATAGACAATGAAAGCATCCCAGGTTCATGCCTACTCGTTGCTTTCCATTTTTCCTTTCTCGTCAGTCACGCTTTTCTCGTCTTCCTTTCCTTTAGTTGCAATTTCTTTCTTCTCTTGCTCTTCGACTTTCACATTCTCCTGAGTTGAGGATTGCTCCAATTGCTTTATCAGACTCTGAAATTCCGATAGTACCATCTTAAATGAACCTTCGTCAATACCCTTCTCAAGGGATGCATTTAAAAATAGGATAAACCCATTTATTACTTCGATATTCGTCCTATCTATGAATTTATAGAGTGAAAGAAAATGCAACCGAACAGCCAAACGCCTCAAAGAATCGATTACAATTCTACTGGTAGAATCACCTGCACAGGTTTCTAATTCCTTATGAATCTCTTTAAGTACATGTGTTATTACCTTTAGTGGTTTTGAAATGTATCTCAAAGTATCAATGTCAATATCAGTGAGATTGCCACTTACGTTGACTAACGAAAGTAGCTTAAGCGCTTTTTCAGAGTCCCTTTTCGCTTCTTCTGCCTTACCTATAGCCTGAGTGGCGTCTTCTTTAGCAGCATCAATCTTGTCAACAGCCTCGATTGACAATTTTTCAGCTTTCTCTGCTTGCTTAGTCGTATTAACATTAAGAATGATTGGTACAAATATTCCAAGAAACGCAATTACACCAATCCAGATACTTACCCACATGTTTAAGCGGCTAATATCCCGATCTATCTCCTCCTTAGTAGCTAAGACTGATTTATCAACTTGTGATGCTAGAAAGTTGAGATGATTTTTAAACTGCTCAAGTTGCTCATCGGTAAGCGTGTATCTCCCGAGTTTATCAGGTTTCGTTGGAAATAAAAAGTACGGTGTAATCTCAAGATCAGAGGGCTTTATATCTTTTTGAGTGTACTTCTGAGAAAGGACTTCGGCTATTTGATTTATTACTGAATCGCTTATTCTCTTTTTCGAATCACCATCAACATTAATGAAAACCAACTGAGGAAGCAGAAGCTTTAAATTAACTTGGTCCCTTATAGTATTTTGAATCACCTCAGATATTTCTGCTTTCTCACTTTTTATAAGTGACTTGACACGACAATCACGCAAGTACCAAAAGGTGGAACAGATGGCTATGATTACCAATAGATTTATTATGATTTTATAGCCAACGTTGAATTTCATGAATAAACAGTGGGGTTAAGCTTCAGTCAAGGTATTTCTCACAATATTGCGAGGCAGATATTTAGGAAGTCTGTATACAAGATTTAAATAATTCTCTTCTTCCTTGGCTTCATTATAAGGAAATAGTTTAGCGAAGCTGATATTATCTATGCTATTCTCAGAAACTGCCTTGATTGCACTTTCGAAAATAAGCTGATCATGTGTGAATAGAATCAATTGCAGTTTTAGCTCTGGGGTATACATATTAAAGGCCACGAAAACCTTTCTCAGAAAATCTTCAATTGTTGAACGGTTTTCAAAATCGCTTGCATAAAAAATATCATCAAGAACTAAAGGTAAATTAATTCTTGTTTTACTCCGTGACGCAATTGCTATACTTATTCCAACCATTGTTAGAAAGAGACGGTAATGGAATGTATTCAAGTATTTATTAACAGATTGTGGTGGAGATTCGCTGCCCTTCTTAATAACTTTTGCTGTAATAACCTCAGAGAGCGCCTCTCCGGTTTCTTCATCGAATGATTCTGGTTCTTTTGAAATTTCTAAATCGACATTTCTTCTATCACGATCGATGAATAGTTGAAGAATCTCTTCAACTATTAGTTTGATTGGGGCGAAGGCCTTTTCAACTTCTTTATTTAAAACAGCGTGAACTACCTTTAAATACTCTGTCGCCTCAATTTTAATTTTTTCCAGGAAGACTTGTTGCTCTCTAATTCTAGTTATTTCAGCCGAGTTCGTATCTATCGATCTTCTAGCGTCTCTTATCTGAGAATTTAAATCCTCTATTTCTTTTGTAATGATTATTACTTGTTCAGTAATAGTTTGACCTCGAGTTTTACTTAATAGTCCTCGTTCGACTTGTGAGATGATTTCAGCTCTCTCGGTCGGAAAAAGAGAGATGGTATCTATAATTGTCGCAAGGTCCTTTTCTATAAAATTGAAGTGTGAATCAATAAGGTCAAAAATAAATTTGTTTTTATCCTTTAAGTAATTTGCGTTCTCATTTAGGCCACTCAATTGGACCAAAAAGTCTTCTCCCAATGTCTTCCCCAGATAGGCAATGAACTTATTTTCGCTAATACTCAATTCATTGAAAGTGGTATCACTTCCGATAAATGAAATTTCCTCGGATACTTTTGATCTTAGCAATAACAATTGATTAATAGTAGATTCTAAAGACTCTGTCAGCTGGTTAAATGTTCTATTAAGTTCTTGAGTAGCTTCGTTAAGAGACTTAATTTTTTTTATCCGTTCTTTAACCTCAGACTCGATGTGATTTTTGTCATGCTTAGATTCAAAACAGAAAGGACAGTCGTCAGCTTCTTTTAACAATTCTAATCCAGTGTTTAGGAATTGCAACTCTGTAAAACCACTTGATTGGATTCGTTTTGTGAGAAACTCAGAATAAGCTTGCCTGTAGGTTATTGCAGCATCCAAGACTTTTGAATAGTTAACAGCAATCGATATTCTTGATGAATTTATTCTAATTAGTTTTTGCAAAGCTTCTTTAATCCCTTTCTCTTCTGGAATTTCTTCCTGAGTTGATTTGAGTTTTGCCAATCGATCGGTCTTCTCTGCAATTGATTTATTGTTGTTCTCAATCATTGTTTCGAGAGAGGCATTATTCTTTTCCAAAGAAGTCACATTTCTACTTTCTGTAACTCTCCGGTAAATTGTAAATGTTTTAAGATTCTTTTCGAACAGAAGAAGATCTTCAAGCCCTAGACTTCGTGCGATCGTGTTGTGAAAGGAGTGATCCCCGCTCGAACTATAGTCAAGTTGGCCATTCAAGTATAAATCATAGTCACTAATAAAATGTGTTTCAGGGTTAATGATTCTCCTGACATTTCTCGGGATATTCTCCTTTTGAATATCCATAATACCATCGGCAACCTGCACTTTGCAATAAGCTCGCGAAAAACCATTGTCGAAATGTTCGAGAAACCTTTTATAATCCTCACTACCTTCATCGATTGTCCTATATGTTCTTAATTGAGCCTCACCAATGCTTTGGCAATAGCAGTATTCAAGACTGCTATAAATCGAAGATTTTCCTGAACCATTTGTTCCAAGAATGATAAGGCTTTGCGGTTGGCCTTTCTCATCAGTTAAATCTATTCCAAATGGTTTATCTGAGTCAGGAATTCCTCGAACAGATTTAAGTAGCAAATTTTTTATTCTCAAATCTCGACCGCTCCATTTGTCTATTGAGATTTCAGATTCAGATTTTACTATCTCTATCTTGCTCCTTTCTTTTCCGGATTGACTTTTATAAAAAGGTAAAACATTATCAAAGAATTTCTCTTTTCTTGAAATGTCAATGCTAGGGTTGAGTGCGAAAACGAAGGATAAAATATTATCCTTTAGCTCCGGGAGATTAGCAATCTCTTTTAAGAATATGTCCTTGTTATATATCATTTTTATTTTGACGTTATCAATTTAAGAAATCTATTCGGAAAATGGATTATTAGCGCAATTGTTATTATGTGTTTCGGAAATGTGGCTTTTACCATAGCTTTGAAGTCGCAGGGGGGGGAGCGGTTATGGCATGTGCCTAATTCATGGGGTGATTCGGAAGTGGACTCTTCTTAGTGCGAAGTGTCGGTCCGCTCCCACGTTGGAGAATTATCATTTCATACCATCTTGAATAAGCACTTTAAAAGTTTAAACAAATCACAATTCGAGAGCTAGCCAATTGGAATCTAAAAACTTATTTACAGTAGCTTTAAAAAACGGAAATTATGTTTCTATCGATAAGTTTTCGCCTGGCATCGGAGAAAGATGCGGTTGTATTTGCCCTGAATGCGGAGAGCCATTAAGATCCAACGTGACGGCAAAGTCTCTGGATCAACTTAAAATAAACTATACAAATCACTTCTCTCATATAAACGAGGATTCTATTTGCAATGGTGGCTATTTAGAAACGCAGATTCATTTAGCTGCAAAAAGGATAATCGAATCAAACTCTTCTGTCATTGTTCCATCAGGAAATGGAGAAGAAGAAATCAAATACACGGGTGTTAAAATTGAACCCGCCTTTCCAGATCAAGAATTAAAAAGATACAGGCCTGATATTATAATCAAATCAATAGATGAAGAAGACATCGCAATTGAAATCGTGGTGACAAGCCCGGTTACTGCCATTAAAGAAAGCCTATATCGAGACCGAAAATTGAAATCGCTAGTGATTGATCTTTCAAGATTTAAAGAGAGTCGATTTGAAGATGTGGAATACAAGCTAAGCTACGAGGTACTAAAGTCAATCGAAAACAAAAAATGGATCTGGAACAATGAGGAAAAGCAACAAGTATCAAATAAGTTAAAAGGAAATAGTGACGGCTTTTGGCTTATAATTCTGGTGGGTTCCCTGTTTATCTGTCTATCAAAATATTTTAATAAATTAAAGAACCGAAAACTCAAGAAACGTAAGAGGTTTTAAAATCAATAGAATGTCAAACACCATAGAATTATTTTCAATTAGTGAACTTCTGGGGATGAATTTCTTTATACCCTCTTACCAAAGAGAAACAACAGGTAAAGATTTGATACGGAGAGTTCAATCTAATTTATTTTTTGAGATATGATGGATAATCTTTTATTAAAACCGATTAGTTCACTTTTGGGTGAGCACTTTTTTATTCCACATTACCAAAGAGGCTATCGATGGACGGATCAGCAGGTAAAAGATTTGCTGAATGACATTGATAGCTTTAATCCTAAAACTATTCAGGGAACTGAAGATAAAACTTTTTACTGCTTGCAGCCCATAGTTGTAAAAGAGTGCAATGAAGAAATAAAAACAAAGAATGGCTTAACAAATAAATGGTATGAAGTGATTGACGGCCAGCAAAGGCTTACTACAATTTTCCTTATCATACACTATGCCAACGAAATGTGGGTTGGTAAACAAAAAAATCCTGAATTTACTATTAAGTATGAAACAAGACAGAAAAGTACAGCTTTCTTGCAGGGCTTGCAAATTGACGACTCGCTTGCTGGAATAGACAAGTCCAACATTGATTTCTATCATATATCGAAGGCGTACGATACAATAAACAGTTGGGTTGTAAACTATAAAAAGCATTTTAATAAAGAATTTGATAACAATGAGTTTCAATCCAAAATTAAAGCTAGCGCAAAAGTCATTTGGTATGAAGTAGAAGAAAAAACTAAAAGCATTGAGCTTTTCACTCGCCTAAACATGGGCAAGATTCCTTTAACAAATGCTGAGTTGATAAAGGCCCTGTTTCTTTCCTCATCAAGTTTTGCAGGAGAGACTCACGATGATATCATCCGCAAGAAAATGGAAATATCTCAGCTATGGGATGAGATAGAACAAAAATTGGGTGACCATCATTTCTGGTCATTTGCAACAAACTTAAACCAAAGTAGTTTTCCAACTAAGATCGAATTGATCTTTGATATGATTGCAAATAGGAAACAAGGTGAGCCGGATCCTCTATTCACATTCCTTTATTTCTTGAGTCAGTCAAAAAATACTGCCAAGCCACTTTGGGGTCTCTGGCTTTCTATTGAGCAGTATTATCTAACCATTTGTGAATGGTATAAGGACAAAAATCTTTACCATAAAGTGGGATACTTAATTGCTGTTGGCGAATCCATTGGTAATTTGATTGAATTGTCAATGAATGAAAAAAAGAAAGATTTTGAGGCTGTCTTAAATAAGAAAATTGAGAGAAGTGTCAATTTCGCTTTGGAGACGTTGAGCTATGAAAACAGTGGTGATCATGGTAAAATTGAAAGGTTGCTGCTATTGTTTAACGTAGAATCAATCCGAAGCAACGAATCCATATCAGAGTATTATCCATTCAAATCCCACAAACATACGCAGTGGAGCCTTGAACATATTCATGCCCAAAACTCAGAGTCACTAGATAAAACAAAGAAGGAACCTTGGTTTAAATGGCTTCGATACCATAAAGCTTTAATTGAAGAATTAGTAGCTGAAGAGAACGATAAAGAAACTTATGAAGGGCTTAAGAAATTACTAAATGAGATTGTGCAGTTTAATAACGACAACCTAACGTGGGAGAAATTTAATTCTCTTTCAAAAACGATCATCGAGAGATTCTCTGAAAACGAAAGTGAACATTCAAACGAGTTGCATTCAATTTCAAATCTTGCACTCTTAAGTCAACCGGATAACGCGGCTTTAAACAATGCCGTTTTTGAAGTTAAACGAAGGGAAATTATTAAGATGGATAAAGAAGGAAAGTATATTCCTTTGTGTACCCGCAGAGTATTCTTCAAGTACTATAATGATAAACCTTCTTCCCAACAATATTATTTCTGGAGCAAAGAAGATCGAGATAACTACTTAAAGGAAATAAGGAACAAGCTAAAAGATTATTTACCAAAGGAACAAGATCAAAACAATTAGTATGGCAACAAGCTTATGGAATTTATTAAGTGATTATAAAGTGGTCATTCCTATTCTCCAACGGGATTATGCGCAGGGCAGAGAAACAGGCAAGGTTCCAGCTATCCGTGAAAGGTTCTTAGAAGCTCTTTCTTCGGCCATTAAATCTGGCGCAGATCCATTGGAACTAGATTTTGTATATGGCTACATCAATGAGCACCCTATAAGTTCTGGCAAAATCATAAAAACCTTTGTCCCTCTTGATGGCCAGCAGCGTTTAACAACATTGTTTTTGCTTCATTGGTTTATTGCCGCTAAGGAAAACCACCTTGATGAGGCTGAAGCACTGCTATCAAATTTTACCTATGAAACACGCCATAGCTCAAGAGTATTTTGTGAGGAATTGATAAAGTTCAAGTTCAAACCTAATGATTTAAATTCACCAATCGGGGACACCATCATTGACCAGCCTTGGTTTTTTACAGCCTGGAAAAATGATCCAACGGTTTCTTCGATGCTGATTGTACTAAATGCTATTCAGGTGAAATTCAGGAACACTAGTGATGTCTGGCCCTTGTTAATCTCTAACCCCACTCGTATTGGTTTTCACTTACTTCCCATGGAAAAATTGGGGTTGCCCGATGATTTGTATATAAAAATGAACTCAAGAGGCAAAGAACTTACAGAGTTTGAATATTTTAAGTCTCGCTTTTCAGAAATATTAAATCCAGTGCAGGCAGAAATATTCAACAACAAAATTGATCAGGCTTGGTCAGACATGTTCTGGGATTTATACAAAGGAGAAGAAAACATAGACGTATCTAAACTTGTTGACAGTGCTTTTTTAAGATTCTTTCGGTTCATATCCGATATCCTAAGTTGGAAATATGATATTAGAATAAGTGACCAGGCTGATGTTTTTTACAAATACATACCAGTGTATAGAGGTCGAGCGGAAAATGTATCTTTTTTATTTTCATGCCTTGATGTTTTTCACAAGATGTATTCAGAAAATAATGGGTTCTTCGACTCTCTATTTTACATCGATGAAAAGGATTTCAAGGCGGGGAAAACAAGAATATTTTTTCAGAACGCATCAATAGATTTATTCAAAAAATGTGCTGACAATTATCCTAATAATTTTTCATATGGTGAACAGTTAATACTGCACGCTTGTATTTTGCATTTATTTCATAACACTTCAGAGTTTGGTCACAGAATACGAAAGTTAAGAAATCTGATATCTAATTCAGAAGATGCAGTTCGTAAAGAGAACATGCGATCATTGCTAAACACAGTTTCGGAAATAATCTTGAACGATGAAATCCCTGTTGACTCAATGTTCAATAAACTTCAGACAAATGAAGAGATTAACAAGCAAGAATTTATCAAACAATATAGTGGACTAAAGGAAGCCATCTACAAATTGGAAGATCATCATTTGCTTCAAGGGTGTATTGCAATATTTAAGCTTGAAGATGATTTGAAAAAATATGCACCTGTCTTTCACAAAATCTTTACCAATAATTGCGACTACGAAACGATAAACAGAGCATTATTGACGTTCGGGGATTATTTTCAAAAATATGGTAAGTATGATAGGCTCGGTAATAGCACAAATTCTGTTTGGAGAGAGTTATTTACACCAAGCCAAAGAAGAGTCGGTTTCGAACGGACACAAGAGGTGTTGTATAACTTATTGGCTTATTGTATTCAAAATCCTCAATCTGTCATTAGTAAAATTGTCGAAGACTTCTTGGACGGATTCGTCATACAAAAGGATAAACCGAAGGCCTGGAACTATTATTTTATAAAGTATAAGGAATTCAGAAATAACTCCGATGGCTATTACTATTGGCCTGACAGGGATAAAAGATATGATTGTTTCATGATGAGAAGATCAACTAGAACTGGTTTTTATTGGTCACCATTCTTATATACCCTAAAAGCAAACTCAAGCTTTCAACTACAACTGGAGGATTATGGACATCCTCTAATTATTAATAAGGGTAATACCTCTATTAGAGTGATTAATGCAAATAATGGATTTATACTAGAAGCAGTCAATGATGAAAGCAAGAAACTAATCGATGCTATACGCCACGAAGGATATACAAACAATGATAACATTCTTACAATATCTCAAAATGAGGATAAGGTTGACACTGAGGACAGGATTGAAAAAGGACTCGATTTAATTTCTAAGATCAAAAACTTGGATAAATAATAATCCCAGCATACCAATTATATACCAATCCTTATGCAATTGCCGCCAAGATCAAAGCTGGTGGAATTGGCGCATCAAATGAATACATGATCTTGCTGGATGAAACACTATCACCTTGGTATAGATGTTTACCATCAAACGTATAAACCCTTTTGCTTGTTGATGTTGAATCTCCTTGATAGAAATATTTGCCATCCCATGTATAGAGTCTTCTGCTAGAAGAGGTTGAATCTCCTTGATAGAGATACTTTCCGTCCCATGTAAACAATATTTTGCTACTCGATGTACTGTCCCCCTGAAAAATATGTTTGCCATCCCAGGTAAAGCATCGCGCACTGGATGACGTACTATTTCCTTGATAAAGATACTTTCCGTCAAAACTGAATACGATGTTACTAGACGATGAGCTATTTCCATGAAATATTTTTGCCATAGAGATAATGTTTTATTGTGTGATTGTGTTTGTCAATAAGGTTCGTAAATGCTCCAAAATCTTCACCATTGCTAATGTATCCATTTTGCAATAAGCCAGCAACTGGTCTCTTTGCACCCGCACAGTATCCTCATCCTGATATTTCAACTGCGAGTAAACAAGGCTTGCCGTGCCTCCTTCCTGAATGTCAAGCTCGCTGTACTTTAAATCCGGCACTAGCACCGGCAAGACGGTTTTAATAGAATAGCTCCCTTTAAACGCTGGGTGATAATACCACTGCTTTTGAAACGGGATCATTAAATCATAAACCCGATCATTGATCAATAGGAGCTCTGTTTCATATTCTGGATAAACTCGTGCTAGTTCACTGATTCGCGATTTCTCAAAAGCCATATTGTAACAAATGATGCTCCCAGTTTTGCCCAGAAGATTAAGCATGGATTTCATTAATGCTGACCTCGGATCGGATTTGCCATCACCCAAAAATTCATAATGCTCTAGCTCGCTATCCTTTTGTCGCTGCACATGCAAAGAAAACTGAAAAGGAATCTGCTGATAAGGCCTGCTCTCATTAAACTCAGGTATCCCTGGCATGATCGTTTCAAAGTCAAAGAAATAGAGAGGATAGGTAAGAGGCTCAAGAAATCTCCTGATACTTTCCTTATCGATATGAATCTCTCCGGTGCGGTAATGCATCAATTGAGTGAGCGCCTTGCTACTCATTTCATAATCCTCGGGAATCTCATCCAGGTGTTTGTATCCGGCTTCGTATAGTTCCCACCCGGGTCCACGTCTCAATTCGAAAATGGAATTTTCCTTAGGTATGTGCTCCCAGCAATGATCTGTAAAATCACAGGCATAAGGTGAATAGCAATGAGGTCCAATATCCGTTGCCGGAATTTCGGGTTGTCTCAGTAATCCCTTCAGTTCCTCAATCTTCGATTGAATGAACGCCTGTTGCTCTGTCACTTCAGTTAAAATAGATTGACAATTGAAGAGTTGCTGCACATCCAACTCACCTTTTCTCACATATTCTTTATTGATATGAACAATGGAAATATCTTCCAGTTGCAACCCGCAGCTTCGTGTTACAAAGTATTGCAATGTAGCATCCTGTATGTGTTGATCCTTAACACTTGTTGAACTCTTCACTTCAAAAGCATACCAGGCATCACCACGCTTTATCAAAATATCAAGAGCACAAAGAACACCTTCGTGTTGAAAGGACGCTTCATAAATTACATCGGCACCTTCACCGATCAATCTTGCAGTGTTTTGAACAGCTCGCTGATAAGAGAAAGCATCAGGCGGTGAAGCATCTATTCCTCCCTTGAAAAGATCACGTGCAAGTTCACCGATACTTGTACCTGCCTCAAAAATGGATTGCTGTTGTTCTTCTTCCGGATTGCGAAGTTCTGGTCTGTATTTGTGCAGGTACAATCGCTTCGGGCATTGACAACCATATATGAAGGTCGATTTCGAAAGTATATGTTTTTCTAAAGCCATGTTTCTATATTAATAAAATTTTGGGACTTTGATAGTTTCGCTCAGCTCAGGCGGTTTTTAGAGTAACCGTCCTGCTTTCATTCACCTGTTCTTTCAATCGCTTTCGGTAGTGTATTGTTTCGAAAATACGTTCGTCATTTTCTACTTGAAGAGTTGAATATTGACTCACATATTCAGCAATCATTTTCTTCTCCATCATTCGTTCATCACTTAAATAATCAGCAAGTGCAAGAAGCAGCGGTCGGTTTTCCTCTAACACTTGGTTGGTGACAGCCAGAGCATCCGCCAAAATCCTTTCCATCTCACGCGTTGTTTGATCCTCATTATGCAGGAAGGCGTTGGTTTGTGCTGAACGCACGCGATAAGATCCTATTAGGCTTCCCATGCCGAGTTCCCTTACCATGTCACTGGCTCTTGAAGTCGCCTGGGAAAAATCAAAAGACGCCCCACTAGTTAGAAAGTCCTTGCCAAAAATCAATATCTCAGCAGCATAACCACCCAACAGGGTACAAATTTCATTTTCCATGTCCTTTCGTGAACGAAAACCCTTTCGGTCTTTTATGGAAACAAAACCATTACAAGAGGCATCGATCGCTACAGACACAATCCGCTCGGGAAGTCTGCGTGACAACACGATATAAACTACAGCATGTCCCGCCTCGTGTACAGCCACTAGTGCTTGTTTATCATTTCGTTTGGTTATTCGCAGTTGGCCAAGGGCAAGCTCAATGATTTCCTCAAAGGTGGCGGTTCTCTTTTTTTTGAAATAGGAAGTAGAGATCAGCTTATCACCTTCATATGAAAGTACCAGCGAATCACATTTCCTTTTTTGAATAAATACGGAAGTAATAATCTTTGGTAGCTTGGTCTCAATTAAATTATTAATGGTGCTGAACAGTGGCCTGGTTCCTTGTGTAGGCACAACGCCCTCCTTATATAAAAGTTCATGCACAGTGTTTTCGAACTTCAAATTAATACCCAGACTTGAAAATGTCCTGTCAGCAATCCTTTGGAGGTAACGGCTTATTAACTCGCGATAGTTTTCATTATTGAACGCTGGATAAATAATGTGATTATTTCCCAACCGTGAAAGCTGTTCGGCTCTGAATCGAAGCAGCAGTGCTTGCTTTATATCAGGTAACTTTATCTCCAGCGAATTCTCATGGAAGTTATCCGCTTCCATGTCCACCGAAATGTCTTTACTCATGTTATATGCTTCATCCAGGTTGCCCAGCACAAAAATCAATGATTTGGTGCAATCAATCTTCTTGGGTGCAATCGCCTGTTCATAAAGATGTTTCAAAAAACGAACCGTTTCATTCCCATTCAGCTTTTGTAAATCCTCCCACAACGAAAGCCGGGTAGGATATAGATCAGGTAGCAACCCAATGATCACATCATAAGATCGGGCGGGTACGAATAAATCAAATTCATCCTCCGCTTTCTTAAAGGACTCAATCACATTCTTTTTCTCTTTTGCATCTGGGTTTACTAATCCCTTGTAGAAAATCTTATAATAGACCCCAATGGAATCCTTTATCAATCCATTTTCAACCACCACACCTAGTGCCAGAATTTCTCTAAGCTTACAGATCAACTCATTCAGATCAGCCAATCCATAAGGATAATCAACAGTAGTAAATTGCCCACTATCCAATACTTCCCAAACCATCCGGGCGGCAGGTCGGTCAAGTTCTTCGCCTATTCTATTTAATGTCCGGGCATGTTGAAATTCATCTAATAGTATCACCACGGGTTTACCCTGATGCACTTCAGCAATACTTTTAATATTATTCTGAAATGTCCAGCTTTCAGAAACAGAACTTCCAAGATCAAAGCTGATGAGTTTGTTCGAAAAGTTGATCAGCTCACAGAATCTTTTCACCAAACTTGTTTTGCCCACTCCGGTCATTCCCCACAGGTTTATTACGGTAGGCTTTAGTTGGTATTCAGGAAACACATACCAGGCTCGGCACATGTCAGCTATCTGATCGATCACTTGGTCTATCCCAACAAATTCTTCTTTAAGTTTAACTTTTGCATTTTCAAGAGTTTGGTTCAAGGTTACGATTGCGTTCTGCTTTTCTTTGCTGATTGTTTTCATGGCTTCTTTGTTTGATTGTGAAGCAAAGATGTATCCACCACTACGACAATTTATGTCGTTGTATGCATTGTACTAGAAAAGATTATTAACGATACAGTTGAAGGGTTCTTTTAAGAGCAGCCACAATCTCATCTTTAAGCTCCGTTGGCTCAATCACTTTAACTTGATCACCAAGCTTGAGAATAGCTTGCATCAACTCAAAATTCGGTATGAGCATATATTCAAACCGGGTTGCGTTTTTGGAGCTGTTTAATACTTTTTGAGAATGATGAAGGGGCAATGAAAGGAGATACTTTGCCTGCAACTCATCCGCCTCCAGAATAATGCGAACGGGCTCGCCAGTATAATTTAACCCAACCACAGAGTTTAATCCTTCCGGAAAAAACAAGTCATCGTCTTTATATGTACGAGCCATTTTTTTTAGGTCACTTATTCTATCTATCCCGAATGTTACCACCCGATCAGATTTAAGCTTCGCAATTAAATACCAACGGTTTTGATATCTCTTTAACAAACAGGGAATCGCTTCGTGCGTTTTGGTGGCATCTTCATCAAAACGAGTGTACTGAAATTTAATCCATCTTTTTAAAAGAATGGAATCAAGGATTAATTTCAAATTTTCATGTCCTTTTAAAGATTCGATGGGCTCAAATTGAATATGATTTAACAAGGTGTGTTTCTCTTTAAGTTGCTCCCGCAACAGCTCTGTCGTAAGTGTTAGTTCAAGAAAGCGGTAAAAGCTTGGCAGGTTAGTACTGGAAGTCTCATCGATGCTGTAGCCATTAGAGGGCTTGTCGTAAATAATGTCAACACCAAAGTCAGCCCGGATTTGCGCAATATCGCGTTGCAAAGTTCGCTCAGAAATTTCAATATCATTTGCACTCAAATGTTTTGCGATGGATTTGAAAGAGGCGTTTTTGCCCTCCTGTAGCTTTTCGATGATCAGATAATATCGTCTCAAACCTTTATAGTTTGCCATAGTTAATTCGTTTGGTACGACAAGATATGTCGGATGACCCAAATTATTTTAGCGAGACAATAAAAAATAAATTATGAGTTGTGAAGAAATGACTTCAATGCTAAATACGATGCATCGGTTGTACGAGAAAGCGGTCGAGCAAGGAAAACCTTACCGTATCCACCGCATCAAACAATTGTATAATCATTTTAAAACGCACGCAGCTGAAATATTTGACATGGTTCCCCTTGATTCAGTTGAAAGTTATGAGCAGTTGTTAGGACCACTACCAACGCTGAGAAAAATCGTTAACCTGAAAAACAATGCGATAAAAAATTTAGACTATGAGGGCGCTGCTACATATCGAAGTCAGGAATTGAATCAAATTCAAAAAATACTCCTTGATAAGGGATTAAATGCGGGTGAATACTTTTTTTGTAGCAACGGCATAATATTTATTAGGTAGTAGATGATTTGAAATGTAGACAATGTAGGTTATGGAAGAATCAAAAAAAAAGTTAACTACATATAAAGCTCATGCATTGTCTCTTTAAACACTTGGATCAAATCAATCAAGGGGTAACCTGAATTAAAAAGCGACCTAGATCCGTTTGAAAGCGAATTTTCAGGGTCTTTCATTTTCATTGATCGAAGAATTTTCTTTCCATTTTCAATTTTCCAATTTAAGACGGACGGGTCGTCTAATAACCAAATTCCATTTGGGATAAATGACTTGTCTAATGATACGAGGTACAGATGATCCCAACCGGCATGAATGGGAGAAATTATTCTCTTTTCAGCAAAAGCTGACGTTGTCTTAACCTGTATCAACTTAAAAGCATGATCCTTTATACCTTTAATATCCCATCCTTTCTCACTTGGTGTTCCGAATTCTAAATTTGTGTAATTACTTCTCATTAAAAATTCATAAACCAGGGCCTCACCAAAAACCCCAGTTTTTTGATCCCCCTTCTTGGGAATAAAAGGATTTAATCTATCTTTTAAAGGTGTCTCAGCTTTTTGAACTAGTTCAATGGCTCTGTATGCTTCTGCATAATTTCTAATCATATCCGCAAATTCCTTGAGTGTAACCTTCATGCAAAACCAATATAAAGCGTTGATCAAAATACAGAAAAATCCATAAACCTCAAAACTCAAGAAGGATAAGGATTTCGACAAACATCTACTATCACAACTTCTGTCCATCTCGTAACTCTGCTTCTTTTTGAAAAGATTCGGGTTCATTTTTATTCATGCAGCAATTTGCACCTAGGTATACGACAAAACTTGGGGTACTAGCAGCTAAATAAAAAATGATTTTAAAACGACACGTTTTGACGTACTGGTTAAATCACTTTTATATATGAGTACGTCATTGAAACAAATCAAAAAAAGAAATCATTCCGAAGAGCTTTTTGCAAAAGCAGCACTTTTGGTAGTGTTGTATCAGAAAGCGTCTTCATCATTTCTGCAGCGCGAGTTGAATATTGGATACCATTTGGCTGGGCAAATAATGGATCGGCTTGAAGTCGTTGGGATTATCTCACAATTTGCAGGAAGCGAACCAAGAATGATTTACATTAAGGAACCTAAATGTATTTTAAAGTTTTTCCCGAAATTGTTAAAATTTGAAATCTCTTCAGGAAAGACAAAAAGGCCAAAATCAATCAAAGGCCTCCTCTATCTGAAAGACCATAATTTTTATATGATCTTGTTTCTGAAAATGTTTTCGCAGAGAGATTTAAACTAATTGATAATCAATGCTTTGATCATATATAAAATAATCCCAGCGGGATCACAGGTAAGCAAGCAAAGAAAACCAAAACCTCGCAAACAC
>CAZHHD010000051.1:0-36954 GCA_964531795.1 uncultured Polyangiaceae bacterium
TCCTGAGTCAGAAGGCTCGGCGCCGAAGGCGACGAACCTCGGACTCAGGACACTATACGCGGCTCGCGCGAAGGCCCCCGCCCTTGCGCGTGCTCCTCGGGAGGCTCGTCTGGCTCGTGACGACGAGATCCCATCCGTCGCGCTCGCCCCGCGCGAGGCGCGTCGCGCCGGCGAGGGCGATCATCGCGGCGTTGTCGGTGCAGCTCGCCAAGGTCGGGAGATGGGCCGAGAGCCCGCGCGCGCTCGCGAGCTCGCTCACGCGCGCGCGAAGCTCGCGGTTGGCGGCGACGCCGCCACCGATCACGACGTCCTTCACCCCCTCGGAGAGCGCCGCGCGCACGAGCTTGTCGGCGAGCACCGAGGTGACGGCGCGTTGAAACGAAGCGCACACGTCGGCGAGCGCTTGCCCCTCGGGCACGCCGTGCTCGGCGACGTGGTGGGCGAGCTTGGTCTTCAGCCCCGAGAAGCTCAGCTCGAGCGAGGGGCCGCGCGACATCGGCGCTTCGAAGGGGATCTTCCGCGCGTCGCCCGTCGCGGCGAGACGATCGATGCGCGGGCCGCCGGGGTAGCCGAGCCCCAAGAGCTTCCCCACTTTGTCGAACGCCTCGCCGGCGGCGTCGTCGCGCGTCGCGCCGAGCTCGCGGCACGCGTCCGCGCTCGGCCCGTCGACGCGGTAAATCGCCGTGTGTCCGCCCGAAGCAAGGAGCGCGACGAAAGGAAACCGCGGCGGCTCGCGCTCGGGCTCCCCCTCGCGGTGCAAGAAGACGGCGAGGAGGTGGCCGAGCAGGTGATCCACGCCGACGAGCGGCTTCTCCGCGGCCCACGCGAGCCCCTTGGCCACTTGCACCCCCACGAGCAGCGCCCCCACGAGCCCCGGTCGATGGGTCACGGCGACGCCGTCGATGGCTTCGAGCGACGTCGAAGCTCGCGCCAAGGCTTCGCGCACCACGTGGCCGACGTTCTTCGCGTGATCGCGCGACGCGAGCTCGGGGACGACGCCTCCGTAGGGGGCATGCAGCGCGACTTGGCTCTGCACCACGTCGGAGAGGACGTCGGCCCGCGCGAGCACGCGGTGATGTGACGCCGCGTCCGCGAGGCGCACCACCGACGCGCCGGTCTCGTCGCACGACGACTCGATACCGAGCACGAGCATCAGAACGCGCAGGGCCCCTTCTTGCGCTCGAGCGCGGCGACGGCGAAGAGGTTCGCGTCGGACGCGCCGGCGTCGGATCCGGGAGCCGCGAGGGGCGCGCCGCGAAGGAGGCGGAGCTCGATTCCCCCCGATTGCATCAGCGACACGATAGCGAGCACGTCGCTCGTCGTCCCCGCGTCCTCGATGGGTCGCACGGCGTAGAGGAGGTTCTGCACGCGCCCGTCGCCGAAGCTCATCGTCGAGAGGGGATCGTGCCACACCTGAGGGATCGGTCGGAGCGCGGTGTGCGCGAAGCGACCGTCGTTGCTCGAGAGCTCTCCTGGTCCGTCTTGAAGGTGGTTCGTGTCGAGCGTCATGCAATAGAGCACGCCGTCGTCGACGCCGGCGCGGACGAAGCTCCCCGCCACGACGCTCCCTTCGTAGTGACCGTCGTTGCTCGAGAACCGGCTCACGTCGCGGCAGCCCACGGCGCAGGGGATTGCGAACGAGGCGAGCCCGATCACGCCGAGGCGCGACACGAGGGTCCCGCGCGCGATCCGTGGCCGCTCGGACGCGCGCACCGTCAGGAGCGACGTCACGTTCAGCGGCCCCCCCGCTGGACGATGGCTGCAGCGCTCTGGCGCACGCGCGGCTCCGGATCGCTCTTGGTCATCTGCTCGGCGAGATCGCGCGCTGCGCGTGCGTCGTACGTCGCCAAGGCGTGGAGCGCGGCCTCGCGCACGAGCGCGTAGGAGTCCTTCTGCGCGGCGGCGCGGAGCGGCTGCGTCGTCTCGGCGCCGCCGCCCGCGGCTCCGAGCCTCCCCAGCGCTTGCACGGCGAGCACGCGGATCGCCCAGTTTTCGTCGGTGGCGAGCACCTTGGACACCGCGGCCACGGCGCGCGGGCTCGACTGCGAGCCCACCGCCGCGAGGGCCACGCGCTGCACGGCGTCCACCGGATCGGAGACCGCGCGCACGACCGCCATGTTCGCCGCATCGCTCTTCGAGTGCGCGAGGAGCACGAGCGCCCGCGTGCGTAGGCTTGGATCGGGGTGCACCGCGAGCCCGAGCACCGCGGGCTCGAGCGCCCGCGAGAGGGCGCGCGCTCGCTCCTGCCCCGGCGCGAGCGTCGGGGTCGACTGCCCGCCGAAGAACGGAGCGAGCTCACCGCCGCCCGAGCCGATCGCGTCGAGCACCGCGCGCGCGCGATCGCCCGAGGTCTCGAGCGCCGAGAGCGCGGCCCGCTGGAGCGCGTCGCCGTACTTCACGACCGCCGCCACACGATCCTTCTCCGCGAGATCGTGGGGCACGAGCTGAGCGAGCGTCGCTTCGACGTCCACCGCGCCCTCCGGCACGGGGAGCGCTTCTTCGGCGCCGTGGGGCACGTGCCCCCCTCCCGCGAGCAGGACGAGCGACGCGCTCCCCGTGCGCGCCAGCGCGTCCGCCGATTGGCGAGCGCGCGCGCTCTCGCCGTCGGCGCCCGCGAAGACCGCGTCGGCCATCGCCGCGAGCGCCGCTTTGCCTCCAGGCGGATCGCCCTTGGCGGCCGTCCCCATGCGCGCGAGCGCGAGGAGCGCGAGCTCACGCGGCAGCGCGTCCGGCCCTTGCGCCATGGAGAGGAGCGTCGGCGTCTCCGAGGTCGCGTCGAGCTCGCCGAGCGCGTAGGCCGCCGCCGCGCGCGCGACGTTCCCCACGTCGAGGGCGCGCGCCGTCGCCGCCACCTCCGCCGTCGCCCCGCGATCGTGCAAGAAGCCGAGCCCCAGGACAGCGAGGGCGCGCATCTCGGGGGTCCCTTGGTGGACCACGCTACGAAGCAGCGACGAGGCACGGCGATCCTGCATGCGCGCGAGGCTCCACACCGCCGCGACGGCCACCGCGTCGGTCGGCATCGCCTCGTCCCCCTTGGGGGCGAGGAGCGCCTGGTAGCGCGGCAAGAGCCCGGGATCGCGGAGGCCACCGCAAGCGATCATCGCGCGGGTGCGGAGCTCGGTGTCGGCCGGTCCAGTGGCGAAGGAGAAGAGCGGCGCGCCTGCGTTCTTGTTCTCCACGTAGCCGAGCACGTCGATGGCGATGCGCTGTTGGCCGGTGTCGTTGTCGGCGAGCGCGTCGAGCAGCGGCTTCACCGCGCGCGCGCCGATCCGCGCGAGAGCCGCGCGGGCCTCGCTCCCGTCCTTCTCGCTCCCCGTCTCGGCGCCGTGGCGCACGCGCTGCACGAGGCTGAAGGTGAGGTTGCCGTAAATCTCCACCAGCAAGCGGCGGTAGATCGGCTTCTGTGGATTGCCGATGGCCATCGGCAAGAGCTCTTGCTCGAGCGATTCGAGCGTCCCTTTGCCGAGGTTGATCTGCATCGAGAGCCGCGAAGCGCGCGCGACGAGCTCGTCGTCGGGCGCGCCGCGAATCACACGGCGAAAAAGGCGATCGGCCTCTTCGGTCTCGCCCTTGGAGAGGAGCAAGTCGGCGAGCTCGAAGTACACGATGTAGAGCCGATCGTTTTTCGCCAGCGCCGCGCGAAACTCCACGATGGCGTGCTCGGTGTCTTGGCGCGAGTGGTACATCTCGCCGAGCCGACGGTGCCCCTCGGCGTCGTCGGGGTTCAGCTCCACGGCGCGCGCCGCGTACTTGATGGCGTCGTCGTCTTTGTAGATCTGGAGCGCGTACTGGGCCATGCGCTGGTAGAGCTCGCGCGCGCGCTTGGGCTCGACTTGCACGAGCTTCTCCAGAACGCCGATGGCGTCTTGGAGCTTCCCCTCCTGCACGAGCACGCGCTCGAGCGCGAGGTAGCTGTCCGAGTCGCCGGGCGCGAGCTGAATGACGCGACGGAGCGTCTGCTCGGCGTCGGCGACTTTGCGCGCGTGGATCTCCGCCTCGGCGAGCGTGCGCCCCGCCTCGATGTCCGGCGGGTTCGCCTGGAACTGCGCGCGCAGAGGTCCGAACTGTTGATCGAGCACGCGCTCGAGGCCCCACAAGGTCACGATGCGCCCGCGCGCTTCGCGTTGCAGCACCTTGTCGCCCGACTTCTTCGCCTTCTCTGCCAGCTCGTGCCAGAGCACGCCGGCCTCGCGGTAGCTCTTGGCGCGCTCGAGCGCCGCGGCGAGCTGCTTCTTGTAGCCGAGGTTCTGCGGATCGATCTGCACCGCTTCGCGCAGCGCGGCGAGCGCGTCCTGCGTCATGTCGTGCTCGAGGTACACGTCGCCGAGCGCGGCCAAGGCGCGCGCCCTAGGCTGCACGGTGGTCAAGATGCGCTTCCAAGTCGCCACCGCGAGCTGCGTGTTGCCGTCTTGGAAGTAGCGATCGCCGAGATCGACCAGGTGCGAAGGATCGTTTTGGCCGATCTGCGCCAAGCGTGCGAGCACCTTCAGCGAGCGATCGTTCTCGCCGATGCGGCCGAAGAAGTCGGCGAGGCGCGAGAGCACCTCTTCGTCGCTCTCTGCGCGGGCCTCGAGCTCGGTCAGGAGCTTCAGCGCACGCGCGCGGTCGCCTCGTTGCATGAGCGCGTCGCACTCTTCGAAGACGAACTGCGGGTTGTTGGGGGCCGCGCGAATGAGCCCGTCGTACTCGGCGATGGCCTTGTCGAGATCGCCCTGCGATTGAAGCAAGCGAATCATCTTCAGCCGCAGATCGATGTGCCGCGGGTTCAGCGCCAGCGCCCGCTGGTAGGTCTTGAGCGCGTTCTGCGCGTCGCCGGTCTCTTCGTAGAGCGAGCCGAGGAGGGCGAGGCGCGCAAAGTCGTTCGGGTGCTCGGCCTCGAGCATCGCCACGAGCGCCGGTAGCTTCTGATCGGCGCGGTAGATCTCGGTGATGGTCTCGTAGATCTCGGCGCGCACCGCCGCTTCACCACCGGCGGCGGCGAGGGCGCGCTTGAGCGTCGTCAGCGCCTCGGCGTTTTTGTGCGCCTTGGCCTGCGCGCGGCCGAGATCCTTCAGCGCCGGTGCCAGCGTACGGTTGTCGCCGGTCGCCGCGGTCACGAGATCCTTGAACTCGGCCTCGGCGCGCTCGAACTCGCCGCGGTTGAAGAGCTCGCGCCCGAGCTCGCCCTTGACGAACAGGCTCGTCGGCTGGAGCTTCACGAGCTGACCGTGGAAGCCCTTCGCGCCGGGGAAGTCCTTCGCGTCGAGGGCGAGCCCCATCAAGGTGCGGAGCGTCTGCTCCTTGTCGAGCTGCACGGTCTCGAGCGCGAGCGCCTGCTCGTAACGGGCGCGCGCGCCGGCGACGTCGCCGCGATCCTGAAGGAGCCGCGCGAGGGCGAGCGCGGCGTTCGGGTCGCTCGGCTTGAGCGGCAGGGCCTTCTCGTAGGTCCTCGCGGCGTCGTCGGGGCGCCCGTCGATCTTGTAGATGCCGGCCAAGGTGACCGTCGCCGCGTATTGGTCGGCGCCTGGCTGCGCCGCGCGCTTCTCGAAGTCGGCGATGAGCGCGGTGAGCTTGCCGTCGCGATCGCGATAGAGCTGCGCCAGACGTTGCAGAGGGAACGGCGAGCCCGGCTGCGCGAGGACGATCTTCGTGTAGCGCTCGATGAGCACCGTGGGGGAGCCGCCGCTCTCCCCCGCGTCGCCCGCTCCCGCGGTGGTCGCTCCGCCGGGCGGTGAAGGCGAGGGGGTCGGGTGGGGTGTCGGATGCGGGGTCCCCGGGCGCGGGGTCGTGTGCGTCGGCGGCGGCTTGTGCCGACCGCGCGGATCGAAGTCCTGCCCCCACGCGAGCGTGGGGAGGAAGACGACCAGCAACGCGCCGAGAGAGACGGACCGCTTCACTCCCTCAAAGCTTAGACGCATCGGCCGGCCGGCGCACTTCGTCGGCGTCCTCTCCGCAGGGGGGGAAAATCGCCCGCTGTGGCGTGCCTCGCACCAGGCCTTGTGGTTTGATTCCCAGGTCATGGCGTTTTTCCAGACCCCGCCCGCGCTCGACAACCAATTCACCAGCGACCGCGTCCTTCGGTCGTACTTGGCGCGCGTCGCCCCCGAAGACGCGCTCGCCGCGATGACCCCCTCGCTCGACGAGATGGGCGAGCTCACGCGGCAGTGGTCGACGCGCGTGGTCGACGAGCGGCTCCTCGAGCCCAAGCTCACGCACTGGGACGCGTGGGGGCACCGCATCGATCAAATCGAAGTGACGCCGCTGTGGAAGGACCTGGCGCGCGTCGCAGCCGAAAAGGGGATCGTAGGCACGGCGTACGAGCGGAAGCTCGGCGCGCTCTCGCGCGTGCATCAGTTCGCCCTCGTGTACCTCTTCGAGCCCTCGTCGACGGTCTACTCGTGCCCCTTGGCCATGACCGACGGCGCGGCGCGCACGCTCCTCGCCGCAGGGAACGGGCCGCTCGTCGAGCGCGCCGTCGGTCGCCTCACGACGCGCGACGCCGACAAGGCGTGGACCAGCGGTCAGTGGATGACCGAACGCACAGGCGGCTCGGACGTCGCCATCAGCGAGACGATCGCCCGCCCCGACGCGGGCGGGAAGTTCCGTCTCTTCGGCACCAAGTGGTTCACCTCCGCCACCACCTCGCAGATGGCCCTGACCCTCGCGCGCCCCGAAGGGAACCCCCCCGGCGGCTCGGGGCTCGCGCTCTTCTACGTGGAGACGCGTGACGAAGCCGGGAACCTGAACGGCATCGCCATCAATCGTCTCAAGGACAAGCTCGGGACGCGCGCGGTGCCGACCGCGGAGCTCACGCTCGACGGCGCGTTGGCCACGCCCGTCACCGGCTTGAAGGACGGCATCAAGAACATCACCCCGATGCTCGCCATCACCCGCACGTGGAACGCCGTGTGCGCCGTCGCGGCGATGCGTCGCGGGCTCGCCCTCGTGCGCGACTACGCGAAGAAGCGCGTCGCCTTCGGCGCCAAGCTGATCGACAAGCCGCTCCACGCCGACACGGTGGCGGTCATGCAGGCCGAGTACGAAGCGGCCTTCGCCCTCTCGTTCCGCGCGGTGGAGCTCCTCGGAAAAGACGAAGCGGGCGAGATCAGCGAGCGCGAAGCGCAGCTCCTTCGGCTCATCACCCCCATCGCCAAGCTCACGACCGGCAAGCAAGCGGTCGCCGTGTGCAGCGAGGCGCTCGAGGCCTTCGGCGGCGCGGGATACATCGAAGACACCGGGCTCCCGCGGCTCCTTCGCGACGCGCAGGTCCTGCCGATTTGGGAGGGGACGACCAACGTGCTCTCGCTCGACGTGCTCCGCGCCCTCGCGCGCGGCGGCTCGCTCGAGGCCCTCGAAGCGGAGGCCAAGGAGTGCCTCCTCGGCGCGGCCGACGCCGATCTTGGGCGCGAGGCCGAGGTCGCGGCGCGCGCGCTCCTTCACGCCGGGCGCTGGCTCATGACGGCGAAGGACACCGGCCCCGAGGCGATGGAAGCCGGCGCGCGTCGCTTCGCCCTGACCTTGGGACGCGGCTTCGAGCTCGCGCTCCTGGTGCGTCACGCGGCGTGGGCCAAGGCGCGCGGCGACGGTCGCCCGGCGGCGGCGGCGCGGGTCTTCGCGCGCACGCCCATCGACCTGATCCTCGACGAAGCCTCGCTCGCCGACGCGCGCGCCCTCATGCTCGACGAGATGTGACCGAGCGCGCAGAGACGACGCTGCCGACGCGCGGGCTCGAGGGGGCGCGCCTTCAGCCGCCGCGGTAGAGGACGATCGCCGCGAGCAGCGCGAAGCCGAGCAGCGTCATTCCGATGCCGACGAAGACCGTCCCCGGCGCGCCGTAGAGGCCGAGCGCCGTCGCCTCTTCCGTCACCCCCGCCGCTTCCATCGCCGCCTCGGCGCGGGCGGCTTCGTCGCGCGACCTTCGCCGCTCGCGCAGAAAGAGCAGCACCTCGACCAGCGCCGCGATCACGATCGCGCCGACGGCGATGAAGAGCCCCCGCCGCCGCGTGCCCGCCGCGCGGAGGTACGCCTCGCGCGTGCCGTCGAGGGAGAGCACGCGCGGGAACCCTCGCGGCTGCGTGAGCGCTTGCGCCACGCGCGCGCCGCACGCGAGATCCGGCAGCGAAGGATCGACCACGCGAAGAGGCCGCGCCACCGCGCTCCCTCCGGTGATGCGATCGGCGCCGCGCGGATCGCCAGCGGTGACGACCCAGTAGCTTCCGGGAGCGAGCGGCGGGATCCGGACGTGCGCGTGCAGCATGCCGTCCGGCGCGTGCGCGAAGGCGAGCGTCGAGGCGAAGGCGCGCCCCTTCGTGTCGTCGACCTCGAGGTACCCGATGTCACGCGCCGTGGGGTTCACGACGTCGAGGTCCAGCGGTCCGGCGACGGCGGTCACCGGCAGATCGATGTAACTTGCACCGAGTCCCACCGGGATCCCGCCGAACCACACGCCGGTCTTCCCCGCGGCGTCACGCGCGGTGAGCGTCGTCCCCGTGACGTGCCCTTGGGCCGTGCCGGCGAGCTCGGCCCACCCGCTTTCGCACGTCGTCACAGTGGAGGTCGCGATGGTGAGGCCCCCCTCGGGGATGGCCTCGATGCGGAGCCCGCCGATCGGCGTCCCCGTCACGCGATCGACGGCGCGCACCCAGATGCGCGAAGCAAAACCCAGCGTGAGTCGCCCGTCGCCCACCGCCACGTCGAGGGCGATGGGGCCTTCGCGCTTGGACGGCGTGAGGAACGCCGGCACGAGCTCGACGCGAAGCTCGTCGGTGTCGGTGCGCACCGTCCCTTCGGCCAAGGGGAAGCGATCGAGCGGGCTCGTCACCTTCACGTCGATCGGCTCGCCTGCGGCGACGTCGGGGAGATCCAGCCACACCTCGGCTACGCCGTCGGCGTTGCTCGTGCCCGTCCACGTGACCTCGCGCCCCCGCGCGCGCGCCGTGACGACCAGCGGGACGAGCGGCGCCGCCTCGCGCACCCCTTCTTCTTCGCGCACGATGCGCACCTGCCATGCCAGGCCGCGCTTCATCGCCGAAGGAGGGGCGGAGAAGAGGAGCGCCGCGCGAAGATCGGTGCGCGCGCCGACGCGGAGCCCGAGCGCCACCGTCGCGACCGCTGCCGCCGGCACGAGGGCGCGCACGAGAGAACGCGCGCGCGCGTTCATCATCGCTCCGCTTCGGCCCAGCGGGTCTCGATCTTCGCGCTCGCGTCGTCGACGACGATGGGCGGCGGCGGCGCCGCGGGCGAGGTCCCCAAGGCGCCGCGCGCGAGCTCGAGCGAACGGATGCCGCGCGCCGTGCGCACGTGCACCGCCTTGTCGCGGAGCTCGACGTCGACGAAGGCGTCGCCGATCCCGGTCCGAGCGACGTGCACGCCGTACGCCGAGGTGTCTTGCGGGCGCACGCTCGTGAAGGTGACGCGCTCGGGAGACGCGGGCCTCTCGGCGGCGGCGGCGCGGTCCACGACCTCGGCGGCGAAGCGGGCGACGAGCGCTCCGCTGTGACCCATCGCCGGCACGCGATCGAACCGCACCTGAAAATGCCGCTCCTCGAGGGCGCGCGCGAGGAGGATGCTCTGCGCGATGGGCGAAGTGACGTCGGACTCCCCGTGCACCAGCCAGATCGGCACGTGGCGCGCGTTGTCGACGACGTCGAGCGCGTTGACGAGGTGTGCCCCCGTCTCGTCGCGCAGGATCGACTTCACGTAGGTCGAGAGGTCGTAACGCGAGTCGCCGAAGAAGCTCGTCACCGAAGCGAAGCGATCGGGGTGATGCAGGCCGATGGTGGTGGCTCCGGCGCCGCCCATCGACGCGCCCCAGATCGACACGCGTCGCGGATCGATCGCGACGACCTGCGCGAGCGCGTCGAGGGCGCGAAGGACCTCTTCCTCCGCGGGGGCGGTGTAGAGCGAGTTCCCGAGGCCGCTCGGCTGGAGGAGCACGACGTCTTTGGTGGCCGCTTCGCTCACGAGCTCGCCGTAGGCCGCGTAGGTCCACGGCGTGCCGTTCCACGGGTGGCACCCGACGAGCACCGTGGCCGGCTTCTTCGCGTCGTGACCCGGCGGCACGAAGACGACCGCGTGCCCGCCGCCGAGCGCGGCGTGTGGGCTCATGAAGCTGAGCACGCCGAGCCCGTCCTTGCCGCGAAGCTCGGCGCCGAAGCGGGGGGGCGCGCCGCAGGCGATGCGCCGCTCGTAGTTGCTCACGTGCACTTCGATCTCGACGTCGTAGGCCTGCTCGGGGCGCGACGGGAGCGGGACCACCACCGGCCCGGGTGAGCCCGTGGCCACCGCGTTGCCGTCGACGAGCACGCGGCCTCGCCCGGCGCACACCGGGATCTCGAGGGCGATCTTGTTGCCGCCGGCGACCGAGAAGCGAAGCGCGTAGTCGCCCGGCGTGCGCGCCGTGCGCGCGAGATCCGCCCACGCCGTGGGGTGAAAATCACGCTTGGTCGCGCTCGCGACCTCGACGCTCTTGAGCTCGGTCCCCTCGACCCGGGGGTGGGGGGCGATTTGGGGCGCCTCGGCCGGGGCTTCGACCGCGAAGCTCGCCCCCGGGTGGCCGAGGAAGGCGAGCCCGGCGGCGAGACCACTGCTCAGCCACCGCAGGTTTCCCGTGCCCACGGCTCTCTTCTTCGTCGAAACGGCCGGGGGACGCAAGACGCCACCGCCCGCCGGACACCCTCTTCGCCGATTGCGGTTGTCAAAAGGCTGCGAAACGACCTACATCCGGGCGCGATGGCCCCCCTTCGTGCGCGCTTGGGCTCGTTGTTCGCGTTTCTCCCCCTCAGCGTGTGGATCGTGAACCACCTCTGGAACAACCTCTCGGCGTTCCAGGGCGCCGAGGCGTGGCAAGAGTCGGTGACCCACTATCCGCATCCGCTCGCGCAGGTGCTGACTAGCGTGGTCGTCCTCCTGCCGCTCGTGTGGCACGCCGCGTGGGGGATCGGGCGCATGCTGAAGGCGAGCCCGAACAACGTGCGCTACGGCTTCTGGGCGAACGCCAAGTATCTCCTCCAGCGCTTGAGCGCGGTGGGGCTCCTCCTCTTCTTGGGGGCGCACCTTTGGCTCGCGATGATTCATCCGCGCGCGGTGGAAGGTCACGCCGAGGCGTTCTCCGACATCGCTCACGAGATGCACTTCAACCCGCCGACGCTCATCGTCTACGTGCTCGGCGTGCTCGGCGTCTCCTACCACCTCGCCAACGGCATCTCGACCTTCTGCATGGGGTGGGGCGTCGTCTCGAGCCAGCGCGCGCTTCGTCGCCTCGACGCCGCGGTGCTCGGCCTCTTCGCCCTCTTCTTGGCGATGGGGTGGGGCGCGGTCTACGCGCTCTACGACGCCGGCGCGAAGTTCGGCTGATCTGGCGACGCGTGCACTCTGCACGCACGCGCTCGTCCGATCTTCGGGAGGGGCTGCCCTAGGGGAGTGCCGGCTTCGCCGTGCGAGCGATCGTCTGCGTGGCGAAGTCGGACCAGTAGACGAAGCTCCCGTCGACGGCGATCGCCGTGGGCTTCCCAAGGCCCGCGGCCAGCGGGATCACCGCGCCGCCTGCCTTGGGGACGGCGAAGACGCCGTTGCCCGCGGTGAAGTAGACGAACGTCGCGTCGATGGCGATGCCACGGTGCACCTCGGAGGCGGGGGCGCTCGTGTCGTAGCCCGAGGCCAAGGTCGTGACCGAAGGGGTCCCGCCGTCGGGGCTCGTGAAGGGGTACGCGTAGACGTGACCGGAGAGCCCTTCGTCGATCCAGTAGAGGCCTTCGTCGGCGGCGACGATGGCGGCGTTGGCGCCACCGCCCCCCGGGTTCTGCGCGATGAGGGTGAAGGCGTCGCAGCCCGTGGCGGAGCAGGTGTAGACGTAGCTGTCGCCGTTGGTGGCAAAGTACGTCCCTTGCGACACGAGACCGGCGACGTCGATCGGGTGCGCGGGAGAGCTCATCAAGTAGGTGACGTCGAGATCCGTCTGTGCGCAGTTGCTCGCGCTGCAGGTGTGCACGCCGCTGGCAGTTGCCCAAACCACCGTGCCGCTGACGACCGCGACGCCGCGCGGTGTCCCCGCGCTGACGATCGCCGGCGTGAGCGAGAGGCCGCCGTCGGGGCCCGGCGCGTACGTCCACACGACGCCGTCGACCGTATCGGTGCCGTAGCCGGTGACGTCGAGGATCCCCGCGCCGTCGCGCGCGACGTGAAAGGCGTTGGACGATGTGCTCGCGAGCGGCGCGACCGGCGTTTGTACGCCGCCGGTGCCGTCCTTCTTCACGTAACGAATGCCTGCGCCGGCGATCGTCCACACGACGTTGCCCGACGAAGCATCGGCGCTGTCGAGGACGAGCGCGCTCGCCCCTGACTGCGCTTGCGCGAGGATCTGCGGCTGCGGGAGCTTGCTCGCGTCGTTCGCTCCCGTGTCGCCCGACGGTGCGTCCTCGGCGCCGATCGATCCGTCGTGAAGGCCGCCGTCGGCTCCGCTCGATCCGCCGCTGCTCGTCCCTTGCACCGAAGACCACGGGCCGCACGTCGGGCTCTTCGGTGTCTTGCTCGGGCAGCGAACGCTCGTCACGACGTGGCCGGCGAAGCCTGCGCTCTTCAGCTTTGCGCAGAGCGCCTTCGGGAGATGAATCGTCGGTGTGGCTTCGGTGCCCGTGTACCAGCCGAGGCCGCCGCCCGCCGGATCCACGCGGTCGAGCGGGACGAAGCACGGGCCGCCGCCGCTCGCGTCGGCGCAAATGCCGTCGCCGCCCGCGGGGAGCTCGACGGCCACGTTGACTTGCGCGGGATCGCCTCCCGGCGCGGGCAAGACGCAGGAACCGTCGGCGCTCGTCGTCGGCTCCCCTGCCGCGCGCCCCTGAAAGCAACTCTGAGTGTCGAAGCACGCCCCGCCGGCGCCGGTGTCGTCGCCGCCGCCGAACACGTCGCCGGGCACGTACGCGGGGAGGCTCGACGAATCGACGTGGCTATCGACGCAATCGCCGCCGATGTTGGTGAACCCGTCCTCGCAGGTGCTCATGAAGGCGTTGGGATCACCGCTCGACAGCGGATCGGTGTGCGCCGAGCCGTCGCTGAGCCACTGAAGCGGCATGCGCAGCGCCACCACCCGCGACGGCGGCACCGTGGTGATGACCTCCCGCAAGATGCGCGGTTGGTACTCCTTCTTGAAGCCGACCACGCGAATGCGGATCGGCGCGTCGGGGTTCTCGCCCGGGAGGAGACCGATCGTCGCCGGGATCCGCATGCTCGGATCGGGACCCACGGGGTAGGTGTTGTCGAACCGCACCACCCCCAACGTGGAGATCTGGATTCGCACCGAGGCGAGATCCTTGGGGAGCGAGAGATCGGTCTGGATCGCGACGACGATCTCTCCTTGGGTCGTCGTGCTCCCCGAACAGCCGGCCGCGAGCACCGCGAGAGCGAGAGGCGCGAGACCGAGAGCGACGAGCGAAGAGCGACGCGAGCGAGGCGAAATCAAACGGACTCCATCGAAAGACGAGCGCGGGGGAAGCCTCGCTCTACGGGTGGCACTGCGTGAAGAAGACGGAGCTGGCGGTCGGCTGGTCCATACAGGTGTTCCCCTGAGCGAAGCTCGCCGTGCCACCGGGCATGCAACCGCAGGTCGTGCCGTCGCAGTTCAAGGTCCAGGTCTGGCTGTCGCTGCAGAACGCGCTGCACGAACAGACCGTGCCGCCGTCGGCCGAGGACCCGCCGTTGCACGTCGGTTGCGGGCAGCTGAAGCCCGCGTCGGTGATGCCGGCGTCGGTCCCAGCGTCGGCGGGGCCGGTGCCGACGTCCACTTGGGCCATCGCCATCTGCCCGGCGTACTGGGCGATGACGTGCCCCGACGCTGCGACGACGTCGCCCGAGTGGTACACGCCCGCGGCCGTGTCGATGAAGCCGCCGCCGAGCGCGAGCGTGCCGTCGAGTGACCACTGGACCGAGCTCGCCGGGACGGGGCCGGCGTTCAAGAAGACGCTGAAGCTCTGCGTGGCGAGCGGCGCGATGACGGCGCTCGTGGGCACGATGTTCAGGAAGAGACCGGCGTCGGCGCCGCCGTCGAGCGAAGCGCCCTGCGCACACGCGCTGAACGCGGCACGAATGCTCGCGCCGGTGCTGTCGGAGCAATTGACCGCGAACGGCGGCGCGCCGCTGTAGAGCGTCTGCCCGTTGACGACGCACGTGCAGATCGTGTTCGAAGCCTTGTCGAGGCTGCACTGCACCGAGAACGACTGACCTTGGCAGGTCTCGCTGCACCCGCACGACCCGTTGCTCGAGCCGTTGCACGTCGGGCTGCAGAGGATGCCGGCGTCGTCGCCGCCGACGCTGCCGTCGGCTTGGGGGCGCGTGATCCCCGCGTCGCTCACCGGGCCGCTGCTGCTCGACGAGACCGACGACCAAGGACCGCACGTCGGGTTCTTCGCCGTCTTGCTGGTGCAAGCGTCGGAGACGACGACCTGCCCGGCAAAGCCCGGGGTCGCGAGCTTGCGACACACCGCCGCGGGGAGATGAATCGTGGTGAAGGGGGCGCTCACGCTGGCGTCGGTGCCGCCGGTCGGCGTGTCGCCGCCTTGTTGGTGGATCGGTTGGAAGCCGCCGTCGGCCTGGGGAACGCTCGCGTCCGCGCCGCCCGGGTTGTCCGATCCTCCCGCGTCGACGCCGCTGTTCGTGCCGCCCGTGCCGCCCACGGGCGCGGCCTCGTTCCCCGCGGTCCAGCCGAGGTTCGGGGTCGCCGGATCGACCTTGTCGAGCGGGACGAAGCAGGGGCCTCCGCCGTTCGCGTCGGCGCAGATGCCGTCGCCGTTCGCGCCGAACTCGAGGGCCACGTTCACGAGCGAAGGGTCGCCCGAGGGGGCAGCGACGACGCACGAGCCGTCGGGCTGTGTCACCGGGTGCACGGCGACGCCGGGCAGCATGCACGGCTGCGTGTCGAAGCACGTGCCGCCGGCGCCGTTCTCGTCACCGCCGCCGAAGATGTCCGCCGGCAGGTAGTCGGGGAGCGTGGAGGAGTCGACGGTGCTCGAGACGCAGTCGCCGCCGACGTCCGTCTGGCCGTCCGGGCAACGGTTGTAGAATGCAAACGGATCGGTGGAGTCCTTCGTGGTGACGAAGCCGGCGCTCGCCGCGCCTGCCGTTCCGCCGAGCGGGCTCACAAGCGCCGAGCCGTCGCTCAGCCACTGGAGCGGCATGCGGAGCGAGACGACGCGCGACGGCGGCACGGTGGTGACCACCTCGCGGAGGATGCGCGGCTGGAACTCCTTCTTGAAGCCGACGATCCGGATGCGAATGGGCGCGTTGGGGTTCTCCCCCGGCAAGAGGCCGATCGTCGCCGGGATGCGCATGCTCGGATCGGGGCCGACGGGGTACGTGTTGTCGAAGCGAATGACCCCCAGCGTCGAGATCTGGATGCGGACCTGACTCACGTCCTTGGGGAGCGAGAGATCCGTTTGGATCGCGACGACGATCTCGCCCTGGGTGTTCTTGCTCCCCGAACAGCCGGCGGCGAGCGCGGCGACCACCGCGCCAGCAACGGCCACGGTTCCCCATCGTCCCCACGTTTCGATTCTCGATGAAGCCATGACGATCGCCTCCAACTTCCCCACGTAGCGAATCTTTGCGCGCGTCCGCCCGAGCGTCGCGCGGCGCTCGTTGCCGATCAGCGAATCGGGAACGAAGCGTGCACCGTGCCGAACGGATCGCCGCCGGTGTTGACGGTCCCCTTCACCGGCGAGGTGGTCTCGTCCTTCGGCTTGAAGATGAAGTAGCCGCCGACGCCCGCGCCCGCCGCGAGCACCGCGCCGCCGGCGATCCACATCCACGTCGGCACACCGCCGCCGGACTTCGCCTCGGGCTCGAGGTTCACGTCGATGCGGCGCGTCTCGTTGTCTTGAACGAGGATCTCCGCCTGGTACGGGCGCATCCCCTGGTTCGTGACGCGGAGCGTGTGACCGCCGCTCTTCACGACGCCTTCGTAGTGGCCGCTGCCGACGATCTTTCCGTCGATGTCGATGGCGTCCTCGGCGTGCGCGTTCACGAGCACGTGACCCTCGTGCACCTCCGGCGCGAGCTTCACCTCGAGCGGGACCTCCGCCGCGCCGCCGATGGGGACGCTCTGCGAGCTCTCTTTGAAGCCCGGCTTGGCGACGCGCACCTTGCGCGAGCCGATGTCGACCATCACCGGCTTCTCGAGCGGTGTTTGCCCGACGAGCTCGTCGTCGATGTACACGTCGGCGCCGGGCTCGTTGACGGAGAGCTTCAAGGTCGCGGTGAAGGGCTCGATCGCCTTGATGAGGTCGTCGGCGTCCTTCTTGTCTTGATCGGTGAGCTTGTCGCCGCCTTCGGCTACGTACTGGCGCGCGAGCTTCAGCACCTTGGCGTAGTGGCGGAGCGCCTTCTCGCACGCGGCCATGTTCCAGAGGAGGCGCGCGTCCTTCGACGCGTCGTACGCCGTCTTGAACTTGATGCTCGCGCCGGCGTAGTCGCCGTCGTTGAAGAGGAGCTTCGCCGACTCGTAGTCGGCCTTCGCCGGACCGGTGAGTGATTCGGCGAGCGGCGGCGGACCGGGCGGCGGCGGCGGAGGCTCGGGGGCAGCGGCGGGCGCGGCGGCGGCGGCGGTGCCGGGCTTCGGAGGCTTGACCCCAGGCTTGGTTCCGGGCTTCGCGCCGGCGGCGGGGGCCGTGCTCGGCTTGGCGTCGGCTTGCGCGCGCGCGTCGGTGGTGACGGCGGAGAAGAGGGCGAAACACGACAACGTGAGCACGGGGGCGAGGACGGAGATTTTTCGCATCGGGCCTTCGGTGGTGCGGCGTGCGCCGCGTCGCTTCGAGATCGTCACTTCAACTGGATGTTCAGCGGGCTCTTCGACGTCGTCGCCGGCGGGGTCGTCGGCGGAGGCGCGGCTTGCTGCGTGGGGGCCGCGCTCGCGGTCGGCTTCGTCGTCACGGCAACCGCGGCATGGGTCGCGTGCGCAGGAGGCTTGGTCCCTCTGCTCTCGCTCGTCGCCGACTCGACCGCCGGCGGCACGACGACCGTCGGCTCGGGAGGCGTGAGCTTTTCGATCGTCGTCGCCGTGGGCGCGAGGGCGCCGGTGCTCGCGGGCGCCGCCGTCACCACGCTGCTCGGCGTCGGATCGGGCGACGCAGCGCTCGGCTTCTTGTTGCCGAAGAGGAGCGCGCCTCCCCCGACGACCACGACCGTCGCGGCGACGGCCAAGCCGACGAGCATCCCTTTGCCGCCGCTCTTCTTCGGCTCTTCCGGGGCCGAGCTCGCGCCCCAGGCGCCGGCGGTCGCGCTCCCCACCGTCTTCGCTTGCACCGATCCGCGCGCTTCGGCGGAAGGGGGCGGCGAGGAGGGCGTGGGGGTCTCTTGCGGCGGTGCGACGCCGGCGACGAGCGTCGCGGGGATCGCGGGGACGGGCGCCTTCGTCACCGGGCGCGGCACCGGCGGCGGCGGCTCGGACCCGAGCACACGCGAGATGCGCGCGACCGAGAGCTGCGCCTTCTCGTGCGTGCTGAGCGAAGCGAGCGCCGCGGCGAGCTCGGCGACGTTGGCGTAGCGGTCCTTCGGGCTCTTCTCGAGGCAGCGCGAGACGACGGCTTGGATCTCGTCGCCGAGGCCGGCTTGCACTTCGTTCATCGGCGCCGGGCTCGCCGAAAGAATCGCGGCGACGATCTCGGGCATCGACTCGCCGAAGAAAGGGGTCTTCCCGGTCGTGAGCTCGTAGAGGATGACGCCCATCGCCCACACGTCCGACCGCGCGTCGACGTTGCGTGAGTTCGTCATCTGCTCGGGCGACATGTAGAAGGGCGAGCCCATCAAGGCGCTCGTCTTCGTCTGCACGCCGTCGGTCGCGCCGCCGTTGAGCGCTTTGGAGATACCGAAATCGAGCACCTTCACGATCGAGGTGCGATCGGCACGGCGCGCCAAGAAGAGGTTCGCCGGCTTCAAGTCGCGGTGCACGATCCCCGCGGCGTGCGCTTCGGCGAGCGCCTCCGAGGCCTGGAGCGCGTACTCCGCCGCTTCGGCCACGGGAAGCGGGCCGCGCTCGTCGAGCACTTGGGCGAGGTCTTTCCCCTCCAAGTACTCCATGACCATGTACGGGGCGCCGGTCTCGAGCGTGGCGACGTCGATGACGCGCGCGACGTGCTCGCTCTGGATCTTCGCCGCGGCGCGCGCCTCCCGCGCGAAGCGGCTGACGACCTCGGGGATCTCCATCGCCTGCGGGAGGAGAAACTTGATCGCGACGCGCTGCTCGAGCTGGATGTGGGTCGCGGCCACGACGACGCCCATGCCGCCCTCGCCGAGCACGCGCTCGATCCGGTACTTGCCGGCGAGCACCTCCCCCTCACGAACGGGCGCACTCATCGCTCTTCTTCCCTGCCTCCGCGGCGTCGCGAACGAGGCCGGAGGGACCTCACGCAACGCTACGAAGCTACCGTACGTCGCGCATTCGCGGAAGTCGGAAGGGGCGGGAAAATGGCCTCATTCCTCATGTCATGGCTTTTCATGGCTTTGCCTTCGAAGGCGTCTCGGAAGGGGCGCGCGCTTCGCTCGGCGACAGAAAACAGCATCCTTCGGGGCTCGGATGCTCGGAGGGCTTGGCCTCGAGGACGCCTCCGCGCAGGAGTCGGACGTCGAGATGATTACCTGTGATCACATCGGAGCTCACCGACGCGACGCGACCCGTCTTGCCTTCGCCGGCCGGAAGGCCGCCGATCACGACGTCGCGCCCGACGAAGTCCTTGGCGTGCAAGATCTCTCGCCCCGCGAGGGACGGGATCGCCGGATACTCTTCTTCGTCCCCCTCGGATGTCGCGAAGTAGAGCTTCGCGCCCCCCGCGCGCTTCATCGTCACCTTGCCGATGCAGTCGCCGCGGGCGCGCTTCTCGTGCGTGTAACGCACGCTGGGATCGGCCGGTCGCGTGATCATGATGAGCGGGAACACGATGAGCACGAGCAAGACGACCGTTGCCGGCGGCAAGAGCAGCGCGCTGGCGAAGGAGAGGAGCGTGGCGCGGTTCGCTTCGCGATTCACCGCGGCGATCTCCCCGCGGAGGTGCGACGCGTAGTCGGCGAGCACGTACTGCCGGTGGCGCGTCGCCCGCGCGACGACGCTCGCCTCCACGACGTTGTCGGCGCTGCAATGGCCGCAACGCACCACCGCGCTCTGGCCGGCCGCGAGCGGCGCACCGCACACGTGGCACGCGCACGGCTCGCCCGGCGCAGGAGGAGGCACGGCGGCGCACGCGTCTTGGAGCTGGCGCCGGCGCTTCACGAGCCGCGAGAAGATGAAGAGCCCGACCCCGGCCACGACGAGGAACGGCGTGATGAGGAGGACCGAGGCCTGGATCCAGTCCTCTCCGTCCTCCTCGATGTTCAACATGATCTGGGCCACGGCCAGACAGAACGCGGGGAAGGCCGAGATCCCGAGCACCAGGAAGTAGGTGATGTTCTGCGTCGTGGCCGCGCCGAGCGCCCGCTGCTGCGCCTGACTGAGCTGGCGCTCGCGCACGTCGGTGCCACGGAGGAGCTCGGCGGCAGCGTAAAGATTCTGTACTGGCCCCGGCGGCATGGCGCCGTGAAAGCGGCACGCGGGGCATCGGAGCGCCGTCGGGGCAGCGAGCGACACCGGGGCGGGGCGACCGCACTGGGGGCACGCGGCCGAGAGCATGGTGACAGGCTATCATTCGAGCCCGTGCGCGGCGGCCGTCTCACCTCTCTTCCGCGTCTTCCGCGCCCGCGTGGGCGCTTGGCGCGCGCCTCCGTCGCCGCGTCTCCGCTCGCGCTCGCGTGGCTCCTCCTCGGCGCGTGCACGTCGAGCGCCCCGAGCGACACGCTGCCGAGGCGCAGCTGCGGAGTCGTCGTGTGGCACCACGCGGCGAGCCCCAGCGCCCACGTCGAGGTGGTGTCGAGCTGGAACGGCTGGAAGAGGCCGGGCGACGAGCTCCCCGCCGATCGCGCCGACGGCTTTCGCGTTCGCGCCTACGAGCCTCCGCCGGGCGAGCAGGGCTACGCGATCATCGAAGACGGCACCTGGCTCACCGACGACGCCGTGCCGACGACTGCGTTCCACGAGGGGCACGAGGTCACGTGGGTCGACGTCCCGACGTGCGATACGCCGGAGACGAAGATCGACGAAGCGACCGCGACGAGCTCGGGCGAGGGGGCGCTCCACCTCCACTTCCTCGCCGCGCGCGGCGGGGCACCGCTCGACCCCACGTGGGTTCAGGCGCGCGAGCGCGGAGGGGCCGACGCCACGGCGGAGATCCTCCACGCCGATCCCGCGAGCGGGGCCGTCGACGTCGCGCTGCACACGCTGAGCCCGGGGAAGCACACGATCGAGGTCGTCCTGCGCGATCGCGACGGGCGCCTCGCCGATCCCAAGCTCGCCGTCGTGTGGGTCGAGTCGCGCCCGTTCGATCTGCGCGACACGGTCATCTACCAGGTGATGGTCGACCGCTTCCGCGCGAGCGACGGCTCACCGCTCACGCCGCCGAACATCGCCTCCGATCGCGCGGGCGGGACGGTGCGGGGCGTGACGAGCTCGCTCGACGCGATCGCCGCGCTCGGCGCCAATACGATTTGGCTGAGCCCGCTCTACCCGAACCCGGCGGGCACGTTCCCCGGGAGCGACGGCCGCACCTACTCGAGCTACCACGGCTACTGGCCCATCGCGTCGCGCGGCATCGAGCCGCTCCTCGGCAGCGAAGCGGACGTCGACGCGCTCGTTCAAGCGGCGCACGCCCGCGGCATGCGCGTCGTGTTCGACGTCGTGCCGAACCACGTGCACCAGCAGCACCCCTACGCCAAGGACCACAAGAAGCCTGGCGACGACTGGTTCAACGACACCGGCGGCGGCTGCGTCTGCGGCACGCGCGGCTGCGATTGGTCGACGCACATCCAAGATTGCTGGTTCGCGCCCTACCTGCCCGATCTCGACTGGACGAACCCCGTCGTCGCCGACCAAGTGACGAGCGACGTTCTCTACTGGATGGATCGCTTCGACGGCGACGGCCTTCGCATCGACGCCGTCCCGATGATGCCGCGCGCCGCCGCGCGTCGCATCGCCGCCGGGGTGCGCGACCGCTTCGATCAAGGGGGCCATCGATCGCTCGTCCTCGGCGAGAACTTCACCGGCCCTGGCGGCTACTCGCTCCTCAAGTACCAACTCGGCCCCTTCGGTCTCGACAGCGAGTTCCACTTCCCGCTCATGTGGTCGCTCAGGCGCGTGGTCGCGACCGGGAGCGCGCCGATGACCGATCTCGAGTCGACCATCCTGAGCGGCGAAGCGGCGTGGGAAGGATCGGGCGCGGTGATGGGGCTCATGATCGGCAACCACGACGTCTCGCGCTTCTCTTCGGTGAGCGCGGGGGACGCCGACGGCGACGGATGGACTCCGGCGGGCCAAGCCACCGAAGCGCTCGTCTACGCGAAGCAGACCTTCGCCCTCGGCGTGGTGTACACGCTCCCCGGTGCGCCGGTCGTCTACTACGGCGACGAGGTGGCGCTCGCCGGGCGCCAAGATCCCGACTCGCGCCGCGTGATGCCCGCCGAAGCCGATCTCACCGATGCGCAGAAGGCGACGCGCGACGCCGTCACTCGCTTGGGAAAGGCGCGCGCGTGCGTCACGTCGCTGCGCCGCGGCGGGTACCGGACTTTGTTCGTCGACGACGAGCACCTCGTCTTCGCACGCGAAGCGGACGGCGAGGCGCCGGCCATCGTCGTCCTCGGTCGCGCGCCGACCGCCGCGGTGGGGGTCCCGCTCCCGGGGATTTCCGCGGGCGATTACGTCGATCTCGTCGGCGGAGCGAGAGCGTCACTCCGTCCTGAGTTGACAAACCTTGCCCCCGAGCCATTCTCCGTCCACGTGTACGTGCCGGCGTCGAGCGCGTGTGCTTCGCTCGCCACGTCCCCGTAGCGTTCGCCACCCACCCCCGATCGATCGCCCGCGCTCTCTTCGCACCATGCACATCCTTCGCCGCCTCGGTCTCCTCGCGTGCCTCTCGATCGGCGGCTTCGCCGTGGCCTGTGGCGACTCCACCGTCCAAAACAAGGACTACGGAGCGCCTCCCGACGCCGGCTTCAACCCCGGCAACGGCGGCGGCGGCGACGGCTACGGATCGGGGAACGGCGGCGGCACCGGCGGCTTCGTCTGCCCGGTGGACGCGCGTCAGTGCGCTTCCACCTTCTCCTTCCCCTTCAACGGCGAGACGAGCGTCGAGCTCCGCGGCGACTACCGCGACGGCGCCTGGCAAAAGGGCGACGCGATGACCCACACGGGCAACGCGTGGAAGGTCACGGTCGACGTGCCGCTGGGCAAGTCGGTCGCCTACAAGTTCTTCGTCAACAACACGACGTGGACGCTCGATCCGGCGAACACGAACGTCTACACCGACACGAGCGGCAACCAGAACAGCGTCGCCGCACCGGTGTCGTGCACCGATTACATCTGCGCCGAGCCGCCGGTCCCGCCGCCCGGCGTCTACGACTGGCGCGACGCAGTCATCTACTTCGTGTTCGTCGACCGCTTCATGGACGGCAACTCGGGGAACAACTGCAACGTCGGCGGGACCGACTCGGCCGGTAACTACAAGGGCGGCGACTGGGCCGGCGTCACGCAGAAGATCAACTCGGGCTACTTCGACGCGCTCGGGGCGAACACGCTGTGGATCACCGTGCCGGTGAAGAACGCCGACACCTTCTCCGGCCACGGCACCGGCGGCGACTCGCACCAGTACTCGGCCTACCACGGCTACTGGCCTTCGGATCCGTCGCAACCGGAGAGCTGCTTCGGCACGCTCCAGGAGCTGAAGGATCTCGTCGCCGCTGCGCACGCGAAGAAGATCAAGGTCCTCTTCGACTACGCGATGGTGCACGTGCAGATCGGCAGTCCGATCTACCAGCAGCATCAGGACTGGTTCTGGCCGAACTCGTACAACGGCGGCGACTGCGTCTGCGGGCAGAACTGCGACTGGAACACGCAGGCGCAGCGCTGCTGGTTCACCGACTACTTGCCGCACTGGAACTACACCGTGGCTGCGGCGCGCGACTACTCGGTGGCGAACGTCGTCTCGTGGGTGCAGCAGACCGGCATCGACGGCTTCCGCTTGGACGCGATCAAGCACGTCGACGGCTCGTGGCTCACGCAGCTCAGGAGCCAGATCCAAACGCAGATCGTCGCCAAGCAGACGCCGCAGCAGCGCTTCTACATGGTCGGAGAGACGTACGACTTCGACAACCGCGACTTCATCAAGTCGTTCGTCGACACGCAGACCAAGCTCGACGGGCAGTTCGACTTCCCGCTCCGCCGCCGCATCGTCGAGGCGGCCATCATGCGCAAGTACACGTCCATGCAAGACCTGGCCGGGTACATGGACTCGAACGAGAGCTACTACGGCTTGAACGCGGTCATGAGCACGTTCGTGGGGAACCACGACTTGCCGCGCATCATTCACCTCGCCGAAGACAACCCGATGTGGGGCGACCAAGCGGCCGACGGCAAGGACCGCGCGTGGTCGAATCAGCCGAGCCTTCCGAACTACCGCCGCCCCTTCGAACGCGTGGCCAACGCCTTCGCCGTGCTCCTCACGAACAAGGGGGCGCCGCTCATCTACTACGGCGACGAGATCGGCCAGCCCGGCGCGGGCGATCCCGACAACCGCCGCGTGATGCAGTTCACCGGGTGGAACTCGGACCAGCAGTACCTCCACGATCGCATCGCCGCGCTCACCCAGATCCGCGCGGCGCACCCCGCGCTTCGCCGAGGCCACCGCGCGACCCTCACCGCCAACGCCGACTTGTGGGCGTACTCGATGACGACCATCGGCGACGCCGTGTACGTGGCGGTGAACCGCGGCGACACCGACCAGAGCATCAGCGTGCTCCCCGGGCAGCCGCTCACCGAGCTCGTCACGAACACGGCCGTCGTCGGCCCCAACGCGACGATCCCCGCGCGTCAGACGCGCATCTTCGTCGCGAAGTAGGCGCCGCGTCTTCAGTCGACGCCACCGTCGGCGCCGCCGCTTTCGGTCCCGAGCGCCGCGTTCACGCAGTCGGCGACGGCGCCGCAGCTCTTCGACGCGCACTTGGTCACGGCCTTGAGCACGCCGTCGTTGTAGATCTTCATGTGCTCGAAGCAGCCGGCGGCGTCGAAGCCTGAGGCGTCGCAACGATCGAACGTGTCGCCGAGGGCGTGGCACGCGTCCTTGGCCGCCTGATCGGGGGCGGCGCTCGCCGCCGCTTCGCCGATGCAGTCGTCCAAGCCGCCGCTCGAGAGCACGGTCTTGCAGTCGGCCTCCTCCATGCACGACGACATGGCGTCGACGAGGTCGGACCGAAGGCGCGCGATGGTCGTGCCCGCCGCGTCGTCGCACTCGCTCATGCAGCTGTCGTGGTCGACCGAGCTGTCGCAGCTCGCCTTGCGGGTGCAGAGCTCGGAGCAAAAGTCGTCGGCGCTGGCTGCGCTCGACGCCGAGCCGGTGGAGCTCGTGCTCGCGCTGCACGCCGCCGTCGAGAGACCGAACAAGAGAACCGCACCGAGCATCATCGTCGTCTTCATCGTCGTTGCCTCCGAGGGACCTATCGGCCGCCCGCGGGAGGAGTTGCGTGCACGAAGAAAAAAAGCGGCGCCTCGCGAAAACTCGCGAAGCGCCGCCTGGGAGGAACGGAGAGAAGAGAGAGAACCGACGAAGAGATGACCGGCGAGACGACGAAGACGAATCAGTTGCCGCAGAGGAAGGTCACGGCGTTGACGACGTTGCCGCAAGTGTCGTCGAGCGCCTTGGCCGTGGTCGGATCGCTCGGGCAGTTGGCCCCGATGGCCGCGCCGAAGTTCGCGTCGCAGGCATTCTGCACGGTGGTCGACGAGCTGCAGCTCGAAGCGTTCGCCGAGGAGCACGCGGCGCAGGAAACGGAGATGCACAGCTCTTGGTACTCGACCGCCTTGCCGCAGCCGTCGACGCCGCTCTTCGCCGCGTAGCACGCGCCGAAGTTGACGAAGCCTTGGATGCCGCTCGGGTCGGTCACGATCTCGGTCCACGCCGCGTCCGACTCGTGGGAAAACACGCAGGAGACGCAGCTCGCCGAGAGCCCGGTGCCGAGATCCGAGTACGTGTTGGCGGTGTTGAAGTTCGACTGAAAGCGCTGGATGTCGGTCGCGCTGCAGGCGCCGGGGATGCGCGCCGGGGGCGGCTTGAATCCACCGTTCGCGTCGAGCTCGGTCGAGGTCGGCGCGATCCCCGGGCACGCCGCGGGCGGCGCGCTGTCGGCGTGACCTGCGTCGCGCGTACCGGAGTCGGACTTGCCCGAGTCGGTCTTCCCCGCGTCGCCGCTCGCGGACGACCCTGCGCCACCGTCGGCGCTCCCGCCGCTCGCCATGCCGAGCGCGGCGCCGAGGCACGCGTCGATCTCGCTGCAGGGCTTCTTGGTGCACGCGAGCACCTGGTTCAGCGTGGCGTCGGAGTAGATCTTGGTGTTGTCGAGACACCCGGCGACGCTCGCGGCGTCGTTGCCACACGAGACCTCCGCCTTCACCAGCGCTTCGCACGACTTCTTGTCGGTCGCGCTCGGGGCCACGCTCGCCGCCGCTTGCTTCACGCAGTCGCCGACGCCGTCACCTTGCAGCACGGTCTTGCAGTCGAGCGCGTCGACACACGCGCTGATCGACGTCTGCACGTCGTCACGCATACGGTCGAGCGAGCGCCCGATCTCGTCGTTGCAGGTTGCACTGCAGGTGTCGCGATCTTGCGACGTGTCGCAGGTGGTCAAGCGATCGCAGAAGGTGGCGCAGAGCCCCGAGCTCGTCGCCGAGCCTTCGCTCCCGTTGCCGCCTTCGGGCGCGCTCGAGCAGTGGAAGAGGAAGAGACCAAGGGCGAGGGCGAGGCCGGTACGGAGTTGGGTGTTCATACCCACCCATCGGCCGGCCCGAAGAAGAAGTTGCTACATCAGCTCCACGCCGGTCGCGTCGAGCTCGAGCTCGGCCCCTTGCGCGGCCATGTCGTCGCATTCCTTGCCGTCTTTGACGAGCATGACCGTCCCTTGCACGCGCGCGTCCTTCCCCGCCGAGGTGCGCGGGACGAAGAAGCTGTGACCGTGCATGCGGACCATCGCGTCGTGGGTCGTGTCTTTGATGGCCATCCAGCAGCCGCGCTCTTGGCAGACGGCGGTGACCTTGCCGGTGGTGGCGATGGGCTTCCCCTTGAAGGCGGCCGGGCTCTTGGCGATGTCGGTGAGCGACACGACGCTCGCGGTCACCGGCTCGCCGAATTTCTGCGCCGCGATCGGCGCGTTCGCCGGCGCTGCGGGGGCCGCCGAGGCGACGGGCGGAGGGGCGGCCGGGGTGGCGGTCGTGGCCGCCGCCTGAGGACCCGGGCTCCCGCCGTGCGCGTCCGGCGTAGGCCCCATGTTGCAGCCTGTGGAGAAGAGGCCGAAGGGGACCAAAAGGCTGCAAATCCAGGCGAAATCGCGCGCGGGGCGGTGCATGGCGATTTCATAGCACGGCCCGCGCCCCCTCCCGGAGCGCCCCAAGAGCGTCTCGTAACGCACCCCTGAGTTACTTTTGGGCTGGCGCGCCCAGGGGCCCGTGCTAGCTCGGTGACGGCGCATGCGAGGGATGAAGCCGACCTCTACGATCGGTACCCCGGCGCGCGCGCGGGCTCGAGCGGTCGCGTGCCTCGTGGCCCCGCTCGCCTTCGCGGCCCTCGCCTCCTCGGCGCACGCTTCGCCGCCGCCGCATCGCTCCGAGCACGCCATCCCGTCGTCGAACGGTCGCGCGTCGATCGCCTTCGACGTCGCCTCGAGCCGAATCAATCTGTTCCTCGAGCACCCGTACGCGACGCCGTCCGCCGGCACGAGCTCACGCAACTTCGCCTACGACAGCTACCCCGGCGTGCGCGTCGGCGGCAGCGCGACCTGGCTCCCGAGCGTCGCCCCCACGAGCCTCGGCTACGACAACGGCACCGGCATCGTCCACGTCACGCGCGTGTACTCGGGCGTGACGATCGACGAGTACCACTTCACCCCCATGGGCCTCGCCGAGACGGCGAGCGTCATGCTCGTGAAGGTCACGCGCACGAGCGCCGGCTCCGCCGCGGTCGACGCCTTCGGTCTCTTCAACTTCCACCTCGGCTCGGGATCGCCCGCGCCCGGCACCGACGGCGAGAACAGCGCGTACAACGCCTCGCGCGACGCCTTCTACGAGTGGGGGCCGAGCGGCGTGGCCTTCGGCTACGGGAGCCTCGGCACCTCGACGCACCACGCCACCGCGCCCGCTTCGCCTTCGGTCGAGGCGCCGTACCAAGCCGTGCAGAATGCACACGACTTGGCGGACAACGCCGGCACCGGCGGCGCGCAGAACGACGCCACCGTCGGCTTTCAAACTTCCCTCGGCACGCTCGCGCAGGGGCAGTCGGCGTGGGCCGGGTGGTTCACCGTGCTCGCGCACGACGCGCTCGCGCAAGACGCCGTCGATCGCGTGCGCACCTGGGTCGCCGGGCGCGCGCCCGCCGAGCTCCTCGCCGCCGAAGAGAGCGCGTGGACGGCGTGGATCACCGCGCCGCCTGCCGGAACGAGCCCCAGCGAAGCGGCGCTCGCGCGTCAGGCGCAGGCCGTCCTCCGCATGGCGCAAGTGCAGGAGAGCGGGAAGCCCGCCGGGCAAATCCTCGCCAGCGTAGCGCCGGGGAAGTGGAACATCGCGTGGGTGCGCGACATGGCCTACGCCACCGTCGCCCTCGCGCGCACGGGCCACCTCGCCGAAGCGAAGGCCGCGCTCGCGTTTCAAATGGGCGCCGCCGCCGGCGGCTACACCCAGTACGTCGGCGTCCCCTACCAAATCTCGGTCGTGCGCTACCGCGGCGACGGCACCGAAGAGAGCGACTCGAACGCCGACGGCCCGAACGTGGAGTTCGACGGCTTCGGGCTCTTCTTGTGGGCCCTCGACGAGTACGTGAAGGCCTCGAACGACACCGCTTCGCTCGCCACGTGGTGGCCGGTCGTGAAGAGCAAGGTCGCCGACGTGCTCGTGCACCTTCAAGAAGCGGGCGGCCTCATCGCGCCCGACTCGTCCATTTGGGAAGTGCACTGGAACGGCAAGCAGCGCCACTTCGCGTACACCACCATCACCGCCGCCAACGGGCTCTGCTCGGCGGCGCGCTTGGCCACGAAGTCCGGCGCCACCGCCGACGCGACGACGTACCTCACCGCCGGGCAGAAGGCGCGCGACGCGCTGCTCGCGAACCTCCGCTCGCCCAACGGCACGCTCGTGCAGAGCACCGAGGCGCTCGCCGACGGCCACGGCTTCCTCGACGCCGCGGCGGTCGAGGCGATGGGCTTCGGTCTCGTCTACCCCGATCGGCGCACGGCCCACGCCACCATGGGCTCGATCAAGACGGGGCTCACGCCGCCGAGCGGGCGCGGCTTCATGCGAAACGATCTCGGCGCTTGGTACGACTCGCAGGAGTGGATCTTCGTCGACCTTCGATCGAACCGCCCCTTCGCTGCCGCCGGTGACAGCGCGACCGCCAACGCCACGCTCGCGTGGAACGTCGACCAAGCCACCGAGAACTTCGGCGAGCTCTCCGAGCTCCACGATCGCGTCACCGCGGACTACGCCGGCGAGTCGCCCATGGTCGGCTTCGGCGCCGGTGCGTACCTGCTCGCGCTCGGCGAGCGCGGCGTCGACGTGAGCCCCACGTGCCAGACCTTCGCCGACGAGCCGCTCGATCCCATCGACGGCGGAACCCCCGGCGGGGACGACGGCGGCGTCGGCCCCGGTGGCGACGACGCAGGCCCCGGCGGCGGCAGTGACGGCGGCGGCGTCGGCGCTTCCCCCTCTGACACCGGGAGCTCGTGCGCCTGCGGCTTCTTCGGGCTCGGCGCCGGCATGGGGGAGCGCGCGCTCGGTCTCTTCGTCCTCCCGATCCTCGTCGCGGCTCGTCGTCGGAAGAAGGGTGCATCATGCACGTGAGGTGGATGGCGCTCGCGAGCTTCTTCGTCGCCGGGGCGATCGCCGCCTGCAGCGCGTCGAGCGACGAGTACAACCCGCGCCCGCTCTCCGGCACCGACGGCGGCGCCGAGGGCTCGGTCGGCCCGGGCGACGACGGCGGCGTGGGCCCCACCGTCACGCCCGAAGCGGTGAGCTGCAAGACGAGCTTCACGTACACGCCGCCCGTCGGACGCATCGTCCACACCGTGGCCGTCACGGGCGAGTGGAACGGCTTCGACAAGACCGGCGTCCCGCTCGTCGGCCCCGCGGCCGACGGCTCGTTCCACGCCGACGTGGAGATCCCCGCCGGCGTCGTCGGCTACAAGCTCCTCCTCGACGGGAGCTACGAGCTCGACCCCGCCGCGCGCATGCGCAAGTACGTGGGCGGCGTCGAGAACAGCGGCGTGCGCGTCCCCGACTGCCACGTCCCCAAGCTCGCCCTCACCACGAAGGCGCTTACCCGCCCGGCGACGAACCAAGGGCGCTTCACTGCGCGCGTCACCTACTTCGACGCGTCCGACAAGCGCGGGCTCGACGCCTCTTCGGTGCACGCCACGCTCCGCAAAGACGGCCAAGACTCGCCGCTCACCGTGAAGAGCGACGGCGCGCACTTCGACCTCGACGCCGGGAGCCTCGCCGACGGCAAGTACACCATCCTCGTCGAAGCGAAGGACAAGGGTGGGAGCGCGGCCGAGCCTCTTCGACTCGTCTTCTGGGTCGAGCCGAGCACCTTCGATTGGCACGACGCCGTCATCTACATGGCGATGACCGATCGCTTGAAGGACGGCGACCCTTCGAACAACGCCGCGCCCCACAACGGCGTCGACGGGCGCGCCGACTTCCAAGGCGGCGACTTCCAAGGGGTGCAGAAGGTCATCGAGAGCGGCGCCCTCGACAAGCTCGGCGTGCGCGCGCTTTGGCTCACGCCGTTCCAGACGAACCCGCAAGGCCCCTACGCCGCCGACGACGGCGTGCATCAGGTCATGGGCTACCACGGCTACTGGCCGACCAAAGCGCGCGAGGTCGAGCCGCGCCTCGGCGGCGCTCCCGCGCTCCACGCGATGATCCAAGCGGCGCACGCGCACGGGATCCGCGTGCTCATGGACTTCGTGGTGAACCACGTCCACAAGGAGCACGAGTACTTCGCCGCGCACCCCGATTGGTTTCGCACCGGGTGCGTGTGCGGGACGACCAACTGCGATTGGACCGGTCACCGCCTCGACTGCCTCTTCGCCGACTACATGCCGGACGTGAACTGGACGGTCCCGGCGGTGAGCGAGCAGTGGGGCGACGACGCGGTGTGGTGGGTCGACACGTTCGATCTCGACGGCCTCCGCATGGACGCGGTGAAGCACGTCGAAGACGCGGCGGTCATCAACCTCTCGGCGCGCCTGCGGGACGCCTTCGAGGTCGCCGGCAATCGCCTCTTCCTCACCGGCGAGACCGCCATGGGCTGGGACGACTGCGGCCTCGCCTGCAACCAGTCGCAGTACGACACCATCAGCGCCTACGTGCGACCGGACAAGGGGGCCTTCGCGCCCGGCCCCGGCGGCCTCGACGGGCAGTTCGACTTCGTTCTCTACCACGCGGTGCCGTACCGAGCGTTTCTCTCCGATCAGAAGGGGATGATCCACGCCGACTACTGGGCGCAAGCGAGCGGGTGGGAGTACCCGGCGGACGCGATCATGACGCCGTACGTCGGGAGCCACGACACGCCGCGCGCGGCGACGATCGCTACCTACCGCGGACAAGACGCGGCGCACGATCCGGGCATCGTCGGCAACAAGTGGGACAACTACGTGACGATCGCCCCCGACGCCGACGCGTTCTCGCGTCAGAGGCTCGCGCTGGCGTGGGAGATGGGCCTCCCCGGCGCGCCCCTCCTCTACTACGGCGACGAGTACGGCGAGTGGGGCGGCGCCGATCCGAACAACCGCGCGAAGTGGCGCGGCGACGGTGCGCTCTCGAGCGACGAGAACGCCACGCTGGCCCTCACGCGGAAGCTCGGCGCCGCGCGGCGCGAGCTCGTGGCGCTAAGGCGCGGCGATTACCGCCCGGTGGCCTCGACCGAGACCACGCTCGTCTTCGCCCGGACGAGCGGCAACGACGCCGCCCTCGTCGTCTTGAACCGCGGGACGGCCGCCGCCACGGTCTCGGCTTCGCTCCCCACGACGATTCCCCTTGTGAGCGGCACCGTGCTCCACGATAGGCTCGGCGGCCCCGACGTCACCGTGACCAGCGGATCGATCGCCGTTCCGCTCGGCGCGCGTGGCGCGGCGATCCTCGCCCCTTGAAGATGCACGTGATCCCTCGCCTCGTTACGCCGCTCGTCGCGGCGGCCCTCGTGACGGCTGCCGCTTCGGCGCGTGCCCAAGGTCCCGACGACGCCGGCGCTCCGCCCCCTGCTGCGCCCACCGCGCCCGCGACCGGCGGCGCCGCGAGCGTGGGCGGAAGCGTCGGCACGCAGAGCGGCGCGCAGCCCGGCGCGAAGGGGAGCGCGCAAGGCGACGCGGCGAACCCTGCGAGCACCTCGGCCGACACGAAGCCCGACGCGCCCAAGGCCGACAGCGCCAAGAGCCCGACCGACGGCTTTCAATTCGGCTCCTACGGTCGCGTGCGCATCGCCAGCGATTTGCGTGGCGGCACGGGGCGCCAAGCGAACGTCGTCACCCACGGCACGCGCATCGACGAAGACAGCTACGCCGAGCTCGAGCTCCGCCGCGAAGACACCTTCAAAGACGACATTCACTCGAAGGTCGTGGCCACGCTCGCGCTCTTCCCGCCGTTCTTCCACTTCTCGGGGAACCCGACGCAAGCCATCGCCGTGCGGAACCTCTACGCGCAAGCCACCTACGACCGCTACACGATGTGGGTCGGCGCGCGCATGTACCGCGGCGACGACATCTACCTCCTCGACTTTTGGCCGCTCGACAACCAAAACACCGTGGGCGGCGGCATCGGCGGCAAGTGGGGCGACACGAGCGTCGCCGCGCACGTCGGGATGCAGCGCCTCGACGATCCGTACCAGTACCAAACGATACCGGTCGTCGCCCCCTTCGGCGTCGGCGCCACAGAGGTCGTGAAGCTCGATCGCCCGCGCGTCGTCGAGACGGTGAAGGCGACGCAGCTCTTTCGGAACCTCTCGGCGGCGAACCCCAAGCTCGGCTTCAAGGTCATCGTCTACGGCGAGGCGCACGAGATCTCCGCCGGCGTCTTCCACGACGAGAACACGAACCTCGACCGCCCGCTCCCGAGCGACACCGGCTTCCTCGTGGGCACGCAGCTCGGTCTTTGGACCGGCGAGCGCGACAGCCACGTGAACCTCTTCTTCCGCCACGCGCGCGGGATCGCCGCTTACGATCCGCTCGCCGCGCCGCTCACCTTCGCCAACGATCGCACGACCAGCGGATCGTCCGAGACCCTCGTCGCCCTCGGCGCCAACTACGAGACCGGGCCCGTGGGTCTCCTCGCCGGCGGCTACCTGCGCTTCTTCCGCGACGGGGACCCTTCGCCGACGACGACGCAAAAGTACGACGAGGGGACCCTCGTCCTCCGCCCCGAGGTGTTCTTGGGCGAGCACTTCGGCGTGGCCTTCGAGGGGAGCTACCAAGCGCGAAGGTACGCCGTGCTCGATCCAGAGACCGACTCGGCGCTCACCGCTTCGGTGTTTCGCGCCGGGGTGATCCCTTACTTCTCCCCCTCGGGGCGCGGCTCGTACAAAAGGCCGGTGCTGCGCATCCTCTATGCGTTCAGCGCGCGCAACGACGGCGCGCGCGCGCTCTACCCGGCCGAGGACGTCTTCGCGCAGCGCAGCGTGGAGCACTTCCTCGGGCTCGGGGCCGAGTGGTGGTTCAACTCGAGCTCGTACCCGTGAGGCGCGCGATGAAACACAACCTGAAGCTCGCCCCCGCGCTCCTGCTCGCCCTCGCGTGCGCCGCCGCGCCCGAGGTGGGATGCGTGCAGGTTCCCAGCGACGGTCAGAAGCCGGTCCTCGCCACGCACGTCCAAGATTGGCGCGACGAGGTCATCTACCAAGTCTTGATCGACCGCTTCGCCGACGGCGACATCAACAACGACTACGCCGTGCGCGCCGGCGCCCTCGCGCGCTTCCAAGGGGGCGATTGGAAGGGGATCGAGGATCACCTCGACTACTTCCAAAAGCTCGGCGTCACGACGCTCTGGATCAGCCCGGTGGTGAAGAACGTGGAGACCGACGCCGACGTCGACTCGTACCACGGCTACTGGGCGCAGGACCTCACGCAGGTGAACCCGCATTTCGGCGACATGGCGGCGCTCCGCTCGATGGTGGCGCACGCGCACGACGCGGGGCTCAAGGTGGTGCTCGACATCGTCACCAACCACATGGGGCAGGTCTTCTATTACGACATGAACTTGAACGGTCACCCCGACATCTACATCGGCGGGACCGGCGGCACGTCGCCCATCACGCGCGTGTCGGAGTTCGATCCCGACTGGGATCCGCGCGGCGTGCAGGCCTTCACCTCGCTCGGCAACGACGGGCGCGCGCCGATCATCTTCATTCAAGATCCGACCATCAACCGCGTGCCGCCAGAGCCTGGCATCCTCGGCACGGCGCGCGCGTACCACGGCATGGGTCGCATCCTGAACTACGACGACCCGGCGCAGCGCGTCCTCGGCGACTTCCCCGGCGGCCTGAAGGACGTGGCCACCGAGCTCCCCGAGGTGCGCGCGACGATGGTCGACGCGTACGCGAAGTGGGTGGAGAACGCCGACTTCGACGGCTTCCGCATCGACACCGTGAAGCACGTCGAGCACGAGTTCTGGCAAGTGTTCACCAGCGAAGTGCGCAAGCGCTTGGCTGCCGAGGGGAAGAACAACTTCCTCATGTTCGGCGAGGCCTTCGACGGCAACGACCAGCTCCTCGGCAGCTACACGGTGAAGGGGGAGCTCGACAGCGTCTTTTACTTCTCGCAGCACTTCCAAGTGTTCCGCGACGTCTTCCAGATGGCGCACGACCCCACGCAGCAAAAGGGGACGCAGCAGATCGCCGACTTGTGGGCGCAGCGAAAGGCGAACTACGGCAACGCCGCGCAAGAGGGCGGCATCGGCGTGCCGCCGTACAAGGCGCTCGTGAACTTCTTGGACAACCACGACGTCTCGCGCTTCCTCTTCGACGCGATGGGCGACGTGCCGGCGCTCAGGAACGCGCTCGTGCTCCTCATGACCGAAGAGGGGATCCCGTGCCTCTACTACGGCACCGAGCAAGACTTCGCTGGCGGCAACGATCCGGCGAACCGCGAAGTGCTCTGGACGACCGGCTACAACAGCGACGGCGACACGTTCCAACACTTCTCCAAGCTCGCGCGCCTCAGAAAATCCTACGCCGCGCTGAGGCGTGGCGACACGACGGTGCGTTGGAGCTCGACGCACGTGGCCGAAGAGGAGGACGCGGGGATCTTCGCCTTCGAGCGCGCCGGCGGCGACGCGAAGGATCAGTACGCGCTCGTCGTCATCAACTCCAACGCGCGCCACCCGAGCAGCACCTCCGACGGCGGCAACGTGATGAAGCTCGGCGTGAAGGGGAAGCTCGTCGACGTGATGGATCCGAACCTGACGAGCTACACCACCGGGGCGGACGGCACGCTGCGCCTCACCGTGCCGACAGAGCGCGCGATGATCTTGGTGCCGGATTCGCAGGTGGTGAGGTAGCTCAGCCGAAAAAAGTCGCCGTCCGTGAGGTAGATCCTGACTAACTTGGAGGGGTCGCATGCCCGCAAGCCTCCGGTGGCCAGTACTCCTCTTCGCGACGGGGTGGGTGGCGCTCCTTGGAATCGAATCGTGCGGAGGTCGATCGCGTCTCGACGATCCTCTCGCCGGGGTCGACGCTGGATGGTCCTCCACCGAGATCACCATTCGGAAAGTCGGTGACGGAGCGGGCCGCGTCTGGTCCGTTCCTCACGCGATCGAGTGCGGCGACCGCTGCGCCGGCACGTATGCCGGCTCGCCTCCCGTGGCCGTCGAAGCCACGGCGGCAGACGGCTCTCGATTCGTGGGTTGGGAAGGCGCCAACTGCGACGGCACAGAGCCGTGCGTCGTCACCTCGTCGGGCCGCACCGAGTTGACGGCTCACTTCGCTCGCGTCCCGGTTGCAGAGGTCGACGCCGGTGGATGTCCCGCGCCCACGCCGGACGGCACGCGCTTCGTGGACCACGCGCTCGGTACGGACGACGACGCGCACGGCACGGCCGGAGGCGCTTGTGCCTTCCGCACGGTGGCGTACGCGCTCGGCCACGCTCGGAATGTGATCGTGCTCGCGCCCGGAGAGTACTCGGCGCTCACGCCCGCCGATCCGCCTCCCTACGTCCTCCAGGGCACGCAGTCACTCCAGGGCGACCTGAGCGATCCGCGGCTGGTCGTGATCAAGCCGGTGCCCGCGAGCAGCAACGCCGCGGCGGTTCAATTTGCCGGGACGCGCAACGGAGTTGATCACTGCCTCTTCGAGGGGCCTACAGGCCGAGGCCTCATGGGCATCGAGGTGGACATGTCACCCGCGGATCCGGCGCTGCCTCACCTCGTCCGGCAGAGTGAGTTTCGTGGGATGACCTGGGGCGTTCTCTCCTGGAAGGGCGGCGTATCGTTCGACCACAATACGTTTCGTGAGGCGCCCAACGGCGCTATCGAGTGGGCAGCTGGCGACGCGCCGGGAAGCATCACGAACAACGATTTCATCGCCAACGGGCGAGACATCGCCTGCTCGACCACGAGTTCCCTCCTCGTCGGAAGCGGCAACGTTCGTGGCGGCGGTTCGCCCATCTGCTCCAACTGCGCGGGGTGTCCGTTTTGAAGCTTCGTTCCCTGGCCGTGGCCCTCGCCGGGCTCGCCCCCGTGCTCGTGCTCTGGAGCTGCGGAGCACGAATGGAGCTTTCCGCCGATGACGGCGCGTTGTCGGATGCCTCCACGAGCGGAGCCGGCCTGATCGTGATTCGGAAGCAAGGCTCGGGAGCGGGAGTCATCCGCTCCGAGCCCGCCGGCATCAAGTGCGGTGCCGCATGCGCGGCGACGTTCCCCGGGGGCCCCGTGAAACTGACCGCCACCGCCTCCGAAGGATCCGTCTTTGGCGGATGGACCGGGGGAGGGTGCTCCGACGGGGACTGCGCCGTGGTTTCAGCCGATCTCACCACCATCGTCGCCACGTTCAACGCCGTCCCCGACGCGGCCTCCCCGGACGCGGCCCCCGAGCTGGACCCGGACGCCGCTCCCACGGCGTGTGTCTTCCCGCTCACCACCGACGCGACGGCGTATGTCGACCACGCGCTGGGGGTGGACGATACAAGCCACGGCGGCGGCGCGGGCGCCTGCGCGTATCGGACCGTGGCGTACGCGCTGGCGCACGCATCGCGCTCAATCGTTCTCGCGCCGGGAGAGTATTCCCCCGCGCTCTCGGACGACCCGCCACCGTATGTCCTGACTGGCGCCCAAGTGCTCGAAGGCAACCCCTACGACAGAGGCGCCGTCGTCATTCGCGTTCTGCCGGAAAGCGGCTTGGTCGCCGACGTTCAATTCGCGGGGACGCGCAACGGCGTCGCGCACATCACGTTTGCGGGCGACGCGAGCGGCATCTTCGGCGTCCAGACCGCGGCGGTGCCGAGCGATGTCGCACGTCCCCACTTCGTGACCGATTGCGCCTTCGTGGGTCCGCTCACGTACGGTGTCTACGTGCCGATCGGGAGCGTCGTGATTGATCAGAGCTCGTTCGAGTACATTTCGAACGAGGCGATCGATTGGGAAGCCCCTCTCGGCGGGACAGATCGTGGGGAACACATTCGTCGGGAATGTCGTCGACATCTGGTGCAAGGGGGGCGACTTTCCGCTGCTGACCGGCTCCGGCAACACGCGGGACGGCGGGGCTCCGATCTGTCACGACTGCGCGAATTGTCCCTTTTGACGTGCAGCCCGCTCGGCTGCGTTGCGTCGATGACTCCCACTGACCTGACCCCCGAGAACTGGCCCGCCGATTCTGTCGCATATAGAAGGAGCGC
>CAZHHD010000052.1:0-36232 GCA_964531795.1 uncultured Polyangiaceae bacterium
CGCTCCTTCTATATGCGACAGAATCGGCGGGCCAGTTCTCGGGGGTCAGGTCACAGCCAATGACCGGTTTTTGGGCGCCCTCGATTGGGTCCAAGCTCACGGGGGTACTCCACGCGTACGTCACGAGGTCGGAGGGCTCGGCAAAGCCCTTCTACGTCTTCGACGTCGAGTCTCTCACCGGTCAAGTTCGCACCTCCAACGGAGTCGCCGTGAGCGCTGAACGCGGTGCTCGGGTTGGGGTGAGTTCCTTCAGCAACCTTCGAGGCCTTCACATGCACCTCGGGCAGCGGATGGAGCTTCATCAGGTCGGGGAGGAGACCCTCCGTTCCGGTCGATCGATGAAGGTCTTCGACGTCGAGATCTTCGACGACGACGCGAACAGCGGCAAGGCCGACGCGCATCCTGACGGTGACGACGCCGCGACCAGCGAGCCCGCAGACGAGGGTGAATCGTTCGATGCAGCTCCATTTTGAGGGTTGGGGCGAGGCCGCGCAGGAAGGTAGGCACAGAATGACTTCCGAAAAATCGAGGCGCGGCGCAGGGGAACGGCGGCACGAGGCTGCCCGTTCCCTGGGCGACGGCTGGTACGTGATCGAAATTGCGGCCGCGAAGCTGGATCTCGGACCAGAAGCGCTACGGGCACGATGCCGTCGGGCGTCGTTGAATGAAAACGGCGAGATCGTCGCGCGCCTCGGAATGGGCGTCATCGCCCGGAAGCTGGGCACGTCGTGGCGCGTTTTTGTTCCGACACCGGAGGTGGGCCAGTGACCGCGCGTGGACGCATTTCCGCGCTCTATCGCGAGCTAGCCGACGCGTTCGAGGAGCTGGAGATGGGCGAGCGCGGGGAGCAGTCAACGGAAGATGGTTCATCGAGGCGGCGCCGCCCAAGAGAACTCGTGCGCCCTGAGGGCGATAACGACGAGGTGGCGTCAGCGCGCGCTCGGCGCATGCTTAGGAAGAACGGTCTCGTAGTGAAAGGATGATCGTGGTGGACGACGTCGGAATCAGCCCCCTTCCCAGTGGTCACTTTCGTCTTCGCTTCCAGGTGCGTGGCAAGCGCATCTCTGGGGTCTTCGCGACGCGGGGTGAAGCGCGTGACGCGCGCGAAGCGGCCCTTCGAGAAATTGTCGACGGTAAAGCGGAGTTCGTGGATGCGGAGAGCCTCTACGCGCTGACCCCCGCCTTCCTCGCATCACGCTCGAAGCTGCGCGACGCGGACTGTGATTCGAGCCGTTGGTACTCGCACGTACGGAATGCACCCTTCGCGCAGAAGCCGCTGTGCGCGGTGACGGCTGGCGATATCTACGCGTGGCTCGATCGGCTGGCGCGCGTAAAGAGCAACATGCGGCGCGGCCGCACGTTGAGCGTGTCGACGCGTCGGCATTACCTGAACCTCGTGCGCCGCTTCTTCGCGTGGGCGATGCGCCGCCAGCTTGCGACGCACAACCCTTGTATCGGCATCGTCGTGGAGAAGGTCGACGGAGACGAAGACGAAGGGTGGCAGCGTGACTGGTACCTCACGGCCGAAGAGCAGACGATGCTCCTCGACGCGGCGCCCGCTGGCCAGGATCGACGCATGATGGCGGTCGCTCTCGGAACCGGAATGCGCCTAGGTGAACTCCTCTGCCTTCACCTTGCCGACGTGCACCCCGACGGCCCCGAGGCGCACATCGTCGTTCGCTTCGGCTCGTGGGATCCCGGGACGAAACGCTACCGGCCGCCGAAGGGGCGCGCCGGTGAGAAGCGCGAGAGGATCGTGCCGCTCTTCGGGATGGCACTCGAGGCTGTGCGTGAGCAACTCGCGGACAAGCCTGAGCGGAATGTGTATCGGCTGCTCTTCCCCTCGCGTTGGGGGGGACGCCGAACGAAGCCGCCGAAGTCGTTCTTGACGGGCGCGCCGGGGCTCGTGCGTCTTCGTCGCTCCCCGTGGTGGCACCTGCTCCGCCACGCGTGCGCGAGTTCGCTTGTAAACGGCTGGTGGGGCGTGCCCTGGGAGCTAAACAAAGTGCAGCGAATGCTTGGCCATACCTCCGTGACGATCACCGAGCGCTACGCGCACCTCACGACGAGCGCTGTGCACGAGATCGCGACCGCGACGCACGCCGCGTGGACGCTCTCGCGTGGACACGCCCGTGGACACGGCTCGATCGACGCGGGTGAGCAAGCCGCGGAAATCATTGGGTACGCCCGGCAGGAGTCGCCGCGCGAGGTGGACGGAGCGTCGCGGAGTCCACCGACCCCGACGAGTGCCGGCGAGGTTCGGCAGCTACGCGACGAACAGAGGTACGCCCGGCAGGAGTCGAACCTGCGACATGCGGCTTCGAAGGCCGCCGCTCTATCCAGCTGAGCTACGGGCGCAGACTCTCTTCGTGTACCGCAAGGCCGCCCGCGTCGGAAGGGGCAACGGCACCTCCCCCGGCGCGCACGCTCGCACGCTGGGGTTCGTCGGCCCCTTCAGATCCTGTGCGGCTCGGCGTCGAGGAACCCGGCGCGATACGCCTCCGGCGTCGACGCGGCGATGCGCACCGCGCGATCGCGAAGGAAGCGCTCCTCGGCGCGGGCCTCCGCCGCGCGCCCCAAGGCGCGCAGCCCCGCGAGCCGCGATGCATGCAGCGTCGAGCCGATGAACGACAGGCCGCTGCACGCTTGATGCACGAGCCCCGCCTCGGCGAAGGCCACGGCCTCGTCGGCCCGACCTCGCGCCAGCGCGACGCGCGCCAGCACGTCGTTCACCGCGGCGCCCACGCCCGGGAGCGGCACGTCGAGATCGAGCACCGCCCGGGCGCGTGTCTCGGCTTCGTCGAGGCGCCCGAGGCGGAGCGAGCCTTCGGCTTGGAGTGTCCTCACGAGGAGGTGTCGGTAGAGATCGCCCGTGTCGATCGCGACGGGCTCGAGGAGGCGGAGCCCCTCCTCCGATCGCCCCGTTCGCACGAGCGCGCGCGCGCGGTAGATGACCGCCCAGTCGCGCACGAACACGAGGCCGCGCTTCTCGGCGTAGGCCTCGCACTCGAGGCTCGCGCGGATCCCCTCCTCGTAGGCGCCGAGCTCCACGAGGGTTTGTGCGAGGAGGAGCGCCGCCGTCGCCGTCCCCACGGGGTCCCCGGCGATCTTGTGGAGCGCCAGCGCCTCGCGGATCGCCACGAGCGCGCCGCCCGGGTCGTCGCGCCCGTAGAGGAGCGCGAGCGAGCGCGCCACGCGGCACCATCCGGAGAAGGACGGATCGGCGTCGGCGCGACGTGCTGCCGTGGCCTCCAGCGCGTCGGCGATTTGAAACGCCCGTTCGCGTTGGCCGACCAAGAGGAGGCCGAGCACCATCACCGCGAGCCCGAGCGCGAAGGGGCCGGAGGTCGGCACCGCGTCGGTGAAGTCGCGCTCGATGTCGACGAGATCGAGCATCGCGCCAATTTGTCCGCTGGTAGAGCCGGCGTAGATCGTCGCCGACACCGCGAGAAACCAGTGCGGGCTGTGCCGCGGGAGGAGGTTCACCGCGCTGCGCGAGCTCTCGAGGCACCTCGGCCAGTCGAGGGTCCACGCGAGGCATTCTCCTTCGAGCGCGCGAAGGAGACCGAGCGCCTCTCCTTCCGGCTTGGCGACGAGCGCGCGCTCCACGAGCCCGAGCGCTTCCTGCACGCTGCCGCCTTCGCGTGCGGCGAGCGCGGCGCGGGTGATCCACGGGACGGCTCTCCCGAGATCGCCGCCGCGCTCGTAGTGCTCGGCCAAGACCAAGGGATCGCGCTCGCCGGCGTTCTCCAGCCACGTCGCAGCGAGGGCGTGCCCCGCCTGACGATCGGCGTCGGTGAGCATGCCGTAGGCGGCGTCGCGCACCAGGCCGTGACGGAAGACGTACTCGACCTCGCCGGGGAACTTGTCGTTCCGCCCAGGGACGAGGAGCTCGCGATCGACGAGGACGCGCATCCACGACGCGACCTCGGCGGCGTTCGTCCCTTCGCCGAGGAGCGCGACGGCGCCTCCCTCCCAGAGCTGCTCGCCGAACACGCTCGCCGCACGAAGCACGCGCCGCGCCTCCGGTTCGAGCGCCGAGAGGCGCGCCTCCACCATCGCCAGCACGGTCTCCGGCAGGTCCTCGGCGGCGCCGGCCGCCACGCGGCGAATGAGCTCCTCCAGATAGAACGCGTTCCCGTCGGCGCGCTCGATGATGCGCGCCATCGTCTCTTTGGGGACGTTGTCGCCGAGCACGGCGCGCGCGAGCCGCTCACTCGCGCTCCGCGTGAGCCCGCCGAGGCGGATCTCCTGCACCCCCTCCGACGCCCAGAGCTTGGGGAAGAGATCGTGGACCTCCGGCCGGGCGACGGCGAGCACCATGAGCGGCTTCTCCGCGAGCTCGCGCAGCGCTTCGCCGAGGTAGCTCACGCTGGCGAGGTCCCCCCAGTGCAGATCTTCCACCGCCACGAGCACGGGACGCGCGGCGCACTCCGCCGCGAGCCACGCGACGAACGCGCGACGCATGCGCTCGCTCAAGATGCGCGGATCGTTGCGCGCGGCGCGGAGCTCCGGGCTCGGCGCGTCGCTCGGTGCTCCCGCCAGCTCGCCGAGAAATTCCGCGACTTCGACCCACGCGCTCCCCGTGAGGTGCTCGCCGAGGCGAGCGCGGAGGCGCGCGTGCTGTTCGGCGGGCGGCTCGCGATCGTGGAGCTCGGCGGCTTTGCGGACGAGACGTCGCACGATGCCGAGCGCCGAGCCTGCGCCGACCGGATCGGCGCGCGCCGAGAGGACCGTGAGGTCCGAGCCCCTCTTGGCTCGCGCCACGAGCTCCTGGCGCACGCGTGATTTGCCCGTCCCCGGAGCGGCCGTGAGGAGCACCGCCCGCGCAACGGGTTCGGTCGCCGACTCGCGCAAGGTCGCTTCGAGGAGCGCGAGCTCCTTCTCCCGCCCTACGCACGGCGTCGGACGACCGAGCAGCGGACGCACGACGTCGCCGCTGCTCTCGGCGTCGAGGAGCACGAACATGTCCCCCGCGCGCTTCACGCGGAAGTGCGGCCCGAGCAAGCTGGCGGTCACGTCGTCGATGCGCACGTGGCTCTTGTCGTCCGAGGACGTCACGATGAGCGCCGTCGCGCGATCGATCACCGGCCCTACCGGGAGCCCCCCGTGCGTCGCCGCGCGCCCCGTGGCCAAGGCGACGCGCGCCAAGGGGAAGGTCTCCTTCAGCAAGAGCGCCACGGTGGCCGCGCGCGCGCTCTGCGCCGTGGCGCCGCCGTGCGTCGCCAGCGTCAAGACCTGCGTCCCCTCGCCGAGCGAGGTCAGCTGCGCGTCGAAGCGATCGGCGAGCTCGCGCACGCGACGGGTGTCGCTCTCCGCTTGCTCGGGCGTCACCGTCTGCGTCGTCACCGAGAGCACGTCGAAGTCGACCACCACGATGCTCAAGAACCGCTGCTCGCCGGTCGTGAGCGGGCGCGGCGTCAAGGAGACCGCGCGGGGCGCTTCGTGGGTGACGGGGTTCACCTCTTCGAGGACCGCCAGCACCTCTTGTGCGCTCTCCGGTCGATCGTTCGGATCTTTTGCGAGCATGCGCGCCACGAGGTCGTCGAGCGCTGGTGGCACGTTCGCGCGCGAGGCGGAGACGCGCGGGCTCGCCTCGAGCATGACCTTGGCGAGCACCGCCAGCACGTGATCCCCAGTGAACGCCGGCCGCCCGGTGAGGCACTCGTAGAGGACGCAGCCGAGCGCGAAGACGTCGGCGCGTGGTCCGGTCTCGTGGGCCGCCCGCGCCTGCTCGGGCGCCATGTACCCCGCAGTGCCGACGACCACCCCCGACCGCGTGATGGCGGTGCGGTTCCCCAGGCGCGCGACGCCGAAGTCGATGACCTTGGTGCGCGCCGGATCACCGCCGACCAAGAGCAGATTGCTCGGCTTCACGTCGCGGTGGACGATGCCGCGCGCGTGGGCCGCGGCGAGCCCGGCGGCGGCGCGTCGCCCGAGGGCGATGCTCTCTTCCACGGTCAGGCCCCGACGGGCGAGACGATCGGCGAGATCTTCCCCCTCGAGCCACTCCATGGCGAGAAAGCGCTGGCCGTCGTCCACTCCGTGGGCCACGTAGCCGACGATCGCCGGGTGCGAGAGCTCCACCAAGGTGTGGGCCTCGTGCACGAACCGCTGATGCTCCGAGGCGAGGTTCCCGGGGAGGATCTTCACGGCGACCGTCTGACCGGTCTCCAGATCGCGTGCACGATACACGGTCCCCATGCCGCCAGAGCCGACGGCCGCGTCGAGGACGAATCGTCCTCCGAGAGGTCTAGGAGATGCTTCCACGACGAGTCAGCGAGGGCGTGAGCGGGACACGGGCACGAGCCTCGATCATAGACGAGCTCTGTCGGGCGCGCTCGCCTCCTCGACCGGTCGTTCCCCGCGCTCGGCCTCGGACACCACCCGCCACCAGGGATCCACCCGCGGCGCGTGCCCTCGAAGAGAAACTCACTTCTTCAAAGATGAAAGTCACGCAGTGTCGAGGAGGAGCGTCACCTCGCGCGACCGCGCGCCCCGAAGCGTCGCGCGTGCCGTGTCGCCGCGCGTCGCCTCGCGCCTCGCGCGGTGGTGTGTTCGCGCGCGCCGTCGCGTGAATCGAGCGATCGTACGCGTGGCACGCTGGCTGCAGAGTGCACGCGTTCATGGGGAGTCGTCTCGCCGGCGCGCGCGCGCGTGTCGTAGGTCCACGCGTGCGCTGGCTGACCGCGCCGATCTGCGCCGCGCTCGGAGTCGCCGGGTGCGGCGCGACGCTCGTGCCCGTCGTCCCCGACGGTCCGCACGGCGCCGAGCACACGCCCGCTGATCCGACGTTCGACGTCGTCGCGCTCACCGCTGGAGCCAAAGATCCGCTCCCGGTCTCCGGCGCGCACGTGGAGTACGGCGATCTCTCCGCGGCGCTCGGGCAGGCGATCGTTCATTCGGTGCATCCGCGCCACGCGCACACGCTCACCGCCGAGATCGTATCGGCCAAGGCCGAGGCCTCGTCGGGGCAGCTCGCTGTCTCGTTCGTCGTGCGCGCCACCTTGCGCGCGCACCAGGGGAACGCGTTCGTCGCGCAGACGCAGTCGATTTGCCGTCAATCGGCGCGCGTCCCGCCCGAGCGGGGGGGCGACGTGGTGTGGGCTTGCATGTCCGAGCTCGGTCGCGATCTGCGCGGATGGCTCGACGGGCTCCCCCCCTGAGAGGGCGGAGCGCGAAGGAAGAACGTCGGCGCGCGAGCGAGCGCGTCGACCGAGAAGAGAGGGAAGTCATGCAAAGAGGACTCGTGGGGCTCGCGTTCGTCGCGTGCCTCTCCAGCACAGGGTGCGCGTATCAAGTGCTCGAGCCGGGGCACCGCGGGCTCCGCTTCGAGCCGCAAGAGGGGCTTCATCACGAGGTGCTCCAGCCGGGGAAGCACAACTTGGGGTGGTGCTTTCTCCGGGACTGCGGGCGCATCGACGACTTCGACGTCACCTACTCCACCCAGCGCGAGGAGATCATCACCTCCTCCTCTGAGGGGCTCGCGCTCGATCTTCGCCTGGCGGTGATCTTTCGCCCCGTCGTGTCCGAGCTCTACGAGCTCGACTCCGAGGTCGGGCCGAACTTCTACGAAGAGGTGGTGGGGCCGGAGTTTCGCAGCGCTTCGCGCGGCGTCTTCGCGCGCCACTCGTACACCGAGCTCGCGGTGAAGAACGAGAAGATCGAAGACGAGATCGAAGCCGAGGTGAGGCGCCGCACGCGCGGCAAGCACGTGGAGATCGCCTCCATCACCCTGGAGCAGATCGGCTACGCGCCGGAGATCGCCAAGGCGGTGCGCGAGCGCATCATCGGCGAACAAGAAGCGGTGCGCCAAAAGGCGGCGATGGAGAACGACGCCATCCGCCAGCGCCTCTCGCTCGAGCAAGAGGCGGCGAAGACCAAGCTGCGCATCGAGAACGCACAGGCCGAGACGCGCATGCAGACCGAGCTCGAGCTGCAAAAGAAGAAGAACGAGCGCGCCGTGGCCGAAGAGCAAGCGGCGCTGGAGAAGGCCAACGCCCAGGCGCTCCTCGCCCACTCGCGCGCCGAGGCCGAGAGCATCGCCATCTTGGCGCGCGCCCACGCCGAGGAGAATCGCGCGCAGACGCTCACGCTCTCGCCGCTCTCGGTGCAGATGGCCGCGTACGAGGCGCTGGGGAAGCTCGGGGGGACGGGCACCACGATCATGCTCGGAGACTTCTCGCGCGCGCCGCAGTTCCTCTTCCCGCCGGGGCTCGCGCTCACACCGCGCGGCTACGCGCCGATGCCGGCGATGGCGCACGGCCCTTCTCCCACGCCGCCCACGCTCACGCCGTGACGGGACGCTCGGTGCGCGGGCGCCGCGAGGTCACGCGCACGCGGAGCCCCTCCGAGGGCATCATCGTGACGCTGCGACGCACCGGGCGAATGTCCTCGTCGGCCAGCGCGAGCTCGGTCCGGAGGAGCACGCGCGCGAGCACCATCTTCATCTCGTACATCGCGAAGGCGGCGCCGATGCAGCGACGAATGCCGCCGCCGAAGGGGTAAATCTCGTTGGGGGAGAACCTCTTCCCGCGGAAGCGATCGGGATCGAACTCGTCGGGGCGCGAGATGCTCTCCGGCCTCCGGTGCGAGAGGTAGATCGAGCACGTGACGCCCGTCCCCGCCGGCAGGTCGTACCCGCCGATCGTCGCCGGGCGCTTGAGCAAGCGTCCGACGATGGGGATGACCGGCACGAGGCGCAGCGTCTCGCGCACGACGCCGTCGAGGAGCTCGAGCTTGGCGATGCGCGCCGGGGTGAGGGCTCCGTTCGCGCTCGCCTCGCGGAGCTCCGCGCGGAGGCGCTCGCCCACGCTGGGATTTCCCAGGATCCATCGCACCGCCCACGCCAGCGCGGTCGCCGTCGTCTCGTGGCCGGCGACGAGCAGCGTGGTGAGCTCGTCGTGGAGCTCTTCGTCGGTCATCGGCTCGCCGTGCTCGTCCCGCGCAGCGAGGAGGAGCGAGAGCACGTCGCGCTTCGAGGTGTCGCCCTCGCGCCTCCGCCGCGCGACCTCGTCGAAGAGCATGCGATCGCTCTCCGCCTGGAGCCTTTGAAAGCGACCCCACGGGCTCATGGGCCCGAGATCCACCTGCATGAAGGGGAGGAGCAGCGGCGCCCACGTCCCCGCCGCCAAGACCTTGGTCATGACGATCGAGATCTCGTCGAGGCGCGAGGCATCTTCGATCCCGAGCACGGTGCGGAGGATGACGCGCAAGGTGATGCGCTGCATGTGCCCGTGAAGGGAGAAGACGCGCCCCACCGGCCAGCGATCCATGTCGTAGTCCGCTTCGTCGAGCATCGTTTGCCCGTAGGCCTCCATGCGCTCGCCGTGGAAGGGCGGCGTGAGGAGCTTGCGCTGGCGGAGGTGCTCCTTCCCGTCGAGCAAGAGGAGCGAGTGCTCCCCGACGAAGGGGCGAAGCGCTTGGTTGAACTCCCCGGCGACGAGGGTCTCTCCGTCGTCGGCGAAGATCTGCTTCACCGGCTCGGGGTCGGCGAACATCACGATGGGCGGGAGGCCGACGAGGCGCATGGTGAACGGCGTCCCGTACCGACGCGCCGACTCTTCGAGGAAGTCGTACGGGCGGGTGAGCCACTTCCACGTCGTGTGCGCCGGCGAGAGGCGAGGCCCGTCGGGGAACCCCTGCGGAATTCGCGCGCCGTGGGGGAGAAAGGCCGTGGACGCGGTGGAGAGGAGCGACGGGAGGTTCACACACCGAGCATAGGGCCGATTTCTCGGGGCGAAAGGGTCGCGGGCGAGGGCGACTTGACGGGCGGCGCCCACGCCGCCTAGCGTCCGCCGATGGCCAGCGGACCCACCCCGATTTTCGCGCGTGAACGCGCCGAGGGGCCCGCGTCGTCGCGTCGTCGCCGCCCGAGCATCGCCGCCGACGCGTCGTTCGAAGCGCCGGAGATCTTCGGGCGCCAAGCGATCGGCAACATCGCGCGCGCCCTGCCGCTCGTCGAGCGCGCCTACGCTCACGTCCGCTTCTCGATCCTCCGCCCCAAGCTCCTCAGCGTCATGGATCTTCTCCTCACCGACGAGGGGCGCATCCTCGACGTGGGCTGTGGCTTCGGGCTCTTCGCCGCGTACTTCGGGCAGACGCACCCGCGCCGCCAGATCGTCGGCGTCGACCCCGACGCGCGCCGCGTCTCGCTCGCGCGTCGCGTGGCGAACCTGCTCGGCCTCACGCGGCACGAGTTCCACGTGGGCGACGTGCGCAACGCGGCGCTCGAGGGGCCGTTCGACGCCGTCTACGTCCTCGACGTGATGCACCACATCCCCGCCGACGATCAGCGCGCGGTGCTCGCGCGCCTGCGCGATCTCCTTCGCCCCGGCGGCATGCTCCTCATCAAGGACATCACCACCGAGCCGCACAGCGGCCTCGTCTTCACCGAGCTCCTCGACCGCTTGATGGTCGGGTGGAACGAGCCGCTCGCGTACCGTCATCACCGCGCGTGGGGCGAGCTGCTCACCGAGCTCGGCTTCCGCGTGCGCATCGTCCGCGTGCCGGACGTGCTTCCGTACCCGCACGTCGTCATCGCCGCCACGCGCGAATAGGATGCCGCGCGCCCGGCACCGGGCGTAGCCTCGGCGTCGATGCCGCTCGCGCCGGGGGAGCCCGATCCCGAGGAGAAGCCGCCGCGGTCGATGTGGCTCGATCCCACGTCGCCGTGGGCCCTCCGGCACGCCGCGGCGATCGTCGCCGTGGCCTTCCTCACCGCCGGATTCGGCATCCTGTTTCGCGGCGCCGCGACCTTCGTCTTCCGTCGTCTCTTCGACGCGGGGGATGTCGTGACCGCCTTCGAGGCGCTGCCCCCCTTGGCGCGCCTCCCCATCGTCGCCGTCGGCGGTCTCGTCGCCGGAACAATCGGTGTCCTCGCCACGCGTCATCGCGGCGGCCAGGGGGTCGGCGGAGTGATGGAGGCCGTCGCCTTGGGGGAGGGGCGCATCTCGCTGCGCGCGTCGCTGTGGAAGGCGCTCGGCTGCTTTTGCGCCATCGTCAGCGGGAGCTCCATCGGTCGCGAGGGGCCCATCATCCAGTTCGGCGGCGCGATCGGCGGGCAGGTCGCCACGCTCTTTCGCATGCACCCCGACCGCGTGCGCATCCTCGTCGCCGCGGGGAGCGCGGCCGGCTTCGCCTCGGCGTACAACACGCCGTTCGCCGCCGTGCTCTTCGTGCTCGAGGTCGTCCTCGGCGTGGTGACGCTCGACGTCGTCTTGGCCACGGTCCTCTGCACGGCGATCTCGACCGGCATCACCCGCCTCGTCGTGGGCGGGGGACCGATCTACGGCGCGCGCACCTTCGCCTTCGTCTCGAACCGCGAGCTCGTCGGCTACCTCGTCCTCGGCGCGCTCGCTGGCGTCGTCGGCACGGCGTTCAACGCGGTGCTGGTCTTTGCCGAGCGCGCGTTCGCCAAGGCGCCGCTCAAGCAGCCTTTCACCGCCTTCGCCGGCGCGATCTTCGTCGGCGCCCTGGCCGTCGTGCTGCCCGAGATCACCGGGAACGGTTACGAGGTCATCAACCGGATCCTCGACGGCGCGCTGGCCATGAAGATCGTCGTCGTGCTCCTCTTCGCCAAGCTCCTCGCCACCGGCGCCTCGGTCGGATCGGGGACGCCGGGCGGCGCGTTCACCCCTTCGCTCTTCCTCGGCGCTGCGCTCGGCGGGCTCGTGGGGCACGCGCTCGCGCTCGTCGCCCCGCACCACACGGGGGGCGCCGGTGCTTATGCGCTCGTGGGAATGGCCGCCGCCAGCGCCGCGACGACGCACGCGCCGCTCATGGCCGCCGTGCTCGTGTTCGAGCTCTCCGGCGACTACGGGATCGTCTTGCCGCTGCTCGTCGCCACCGCCACCGCCACGCTCGTCGCTCGGCGCATCCGGCCGACGTCGGTGTACATGGACGAGCTCGCGCGCCGTGGGCTCGGCTGGACGATGACCTTTCGCGGACGCGACGTGCGCCGCGCCTGACTCAGAGCTTGCCGCGCATGCCGTCGGCGCGGAGCTTCCACACCACGCCGACCGCCTCGAGGAAGATCTTCCGGCTCATCTTCGAAGCGCCCGCGGTGCGGTCGACGAAGATGATCGGCACTTCCTTCACGCGCATTCCGCGGAGGATCGCCCGGTAGGTCATCTCGATTTGGAACGAGTAGCCGTTCGAGCGCACCGTCGGCAGGTCGATGGCCTCGAGCGCGCGGCGGGTGAACGCCTTGTACCCGCTCGTGAGGTCCTTCACGCCCAGGCCGAGGATGGTGCGCGAGTAGAGCGAGCCGCCCTTGGAGATGACGTGACGGCCGAGGCCCCACCCCTCGACGCCACCGCCGGGGATGTTGCGCGATCCGATGACCACGTCGGCGCCGTCGTCGAGCGCGCGGAAGAAATCCGGGAGGTAGCGGACGTCGTGCGAGAGGTCGGCGTCCATCTCGAAGAAGCGGTCGTAGCCCTCCTCGAGCCCCTTGCTGAAGGCTTGGACGTACGCCGTGCCGAGACCGAGCTTGCCCGGCCGGTGCATCACGCGGACGTGCTTGTCCTTCGCCGCGATGGCGTCGGCCATGTCCCCGGTGCCGTCGGGCGAATTGTCGTCGACGACGAGAATGTCGGCCTCCGGCGCCGCGCCGCGGACGGCGTCGATGAAGCGGGGGAGGTTGTCCTTCTCGTTGTAGGTCGGGGTAACGATGAGCGTCTTGGCCACGGCCCGCGGTGTAGCCGCAATTTTGCCCGACGAAAAGGGGGGGATGAGGGGAGGGGCCTGGGGGATGACGGGCCCCCGGTCTCCCCTGGTAGCATCGCACTGTGCCCCCGAAGCCCGTGAGCGCCCGCGCCGCGCCCCCCTCGCAACCGCGAGGGAGCGCTGCCTCGCGCCGCGTGGCCGAGCTCGAAGAGGCGCTGGCCCACGAGGTCCGCGTCAGCACGGCGCTCCGCGACGTGGGGCTCGCGCTGGGGACGACGCTCGATCTCGACCAGGTGCTCGAGCTCATTCTCGCCAAGATCACCGAGGCGGTCGAAGCCGAGCGCGCCACGCTCTACCTGCTCGACGAAGCGAAGGACGAGCTCGTCTCGCGCATCGTGCAGGGCGACGGCGTGCGCTCCATCCGTCTCAAGGTCGGCGCCGGAATCGCCGGCCACGTGGCCCGCACCGGCAAGGCGCTTCACGTACGCGACGCGTACAAGGACAAGCGCTTCAACCGCGAGTGGGACCTGCTCTCGGGCTACCGCACGCGCTGCATCCTCGCCGCGCCGATGAAGAACCACTTGGGGCGCACCATCGGCGTCATCCAAGTGCTCAACAAGGTGAAGGGGGACTTCACCACCGAGGACGCCGCGCTCCTCGCCGCGCTCTCCACCCAAGCGGCGGTGAGCATCGACAACTCGCGCCTGTTCCTCTCGACGATCCAGAAGAACATGCAGCTCATCGAGACCAAAGAGCAGCTCGAGCACCGCGTGCGCGATCTCAAGCTGCTCTTCTCCCTCGAGAGCGCGATGGCCCGCGCCGCCTCGCTGGAAGAGCTCTTCATGGCTGTCCTCGGCGAGGCGATGCGCTCGTGCGAGGCGCGCGCCGCCGGGGTGGCTCTCCGCGCCGAGCCCGACGGGCCGGTCACGCTCCACCTCGTCGACGACAAGCACAAGCGGGTGCGAAGGTTCACGATCAAAGAGGGGCAAGGCATCATCGGCCACGCGATGCGCCACGACGAAGTGGTGATGACCGACTCCGCCGAGGCCGATCAGCGCAGCGACAAAGCGCTGAACGAGAAGGTCGGCATCGTGTGCGAGTCGGCGCTCGCCGTGCCGCTCGAGGGGGAAGAGGGCGAGCCCATGGGCGCCATCGCCCTCTACAACAAACGCCACGCGCTCGGCTTCAGCGACGAAGACCGCGCGCTTCTCCTGCTCATCGCCGCCAACGCCTCGACCGCCGTGCGCCTCCAGCTCGCGCGCGAGCGCCGCGAGCGCGAAGACCGCCTCACCACCATCGGGCGCCTCCTCTCCGGCGTCATCCACGACCTCAAGACCCCGCTCACGGTCATCAGCGGCTACGTGCAGCTCATGCAGCACGAGCCCAGCGAAGAGAAGCGCGTCGAGCAGGCGGACCTCGCGCTCCGCCAGTTCGATCACATCAGCGCCATGCAGCGCGAGGTGCTCGAGTTCGCCCGCGGCGAGCGCAACGTGCTCGTGCGAAAGGTGTACCTTGCACAGTTCTTCAAGGACGTGAAAGACCAGCTCGAGCCGCAGCTCGCGCGCCACGACATCGAGCTCGTCGTCGACATGAAGGACCGCGGCACCGCCCGCTTCGACGAGGGGAAGGTGCTCCGGCTGGTGCACAACCTCGCGCGGAACGCCCAGGAGGCCATGGCGGTGAAGGGGGGGAAGTTCACCCTCAAGGTCGACCGCGACGAGAAGAGCGGCGATCTCGTCCTCACCTTCACCGATACCGGGCCGGGCATTCCCAAGGAGATCGAGCACCGCCTCTTTCAGTCGTTCGTCACCAGCGGCAAGAAGGGCGGCACGGGGCTCGGCTTGGCCATCGTGAAGAAGATCGTCGAGGAGCACCACGGGACCATCGCCGTGCGCTCGTCGAACCGCGGCGCCGTCTTCGAAGTGCGGCTCCCGCAGCGCGGGGTGTGACGATGCTCCGAAGGCCTCACGCCTCGCGCGCGCCGTCCGTGCGTCACGCGGCGACGCTCGCCCTCGCTGCGGCGCTCGTCGCCCCCTTCGCGCGCGGCGACACGCTCGTCCCCCCGTGGAACGACCCCGACGACGTGCCGCTCCCCAGCTGGGCGCGCTCCGTCGTCCCCAAGCGCGCCGAGATCCCCATCGTCTCGGCTCCAGGCAAAATCGACGCGCACCGCGGGACGATCCTCGCGAGCGCGCGCCTCCCGCTCTTCGGCGCCAAGCGCGCGGCGAGCTGCAACGGACGCTGGCTCGAGGTCGGGCCGCTCGCGTGGGTGTGCTCCGATCTGACCGAGCTCTCCGCCGATCCGCCGTGGTCCCTGCCCGAGCGCGCGCGGTGGGCGGCGGGCGCGGGGCCCGACGGCTTGCCGTTTCGCTACTACTTCGTCGGTCACGAGGGGGCCTCGGGCTTCGATCGCCTCGAGACCGCGCTCGACGACGCGCCGGCCCAGGAGCTCGATCAAGGCTTCGTCGTCGCCACCGTCGAAGAGCGCACGATGCACGATGAGCGCTGGGTGCGGACGAACCACGGAAAGTGGATCGCCGAGCGCGAGCTCTCGCCGGTGCGACCTCCCGGCTTTCACGGCGAGGCGCTCACCTCGTCGACGCTCGATTTCGCCTGGGTCACGAGCGATCGCGCGGCGGTGCGCGGCGCGCCCAAAACGAGCGGACCTGCGCTCGCGAGCCTCACGCGGTTTCAGGTCGTGCACGTGCGCGAAGAGCGCGCGCTCCCCGGCGGAGCGATGGTGCGCATCGCCGAGGACGTCATCCCCGCCGGCGTCACGGGAAAGAGCGCGGCCCCCGCCGAGCCGTGGGTCTTGGCGCGGGATCTCGCGCGTCCGGTCGTCACCGCGCCGCCCGACGAGGTCGGCCCCGACGAGCGATGGATCGACGTCGACCTCGCCGGGCAGACGCTCGTCGCCTACGAGGGGAAGCGCCCGGTCTACGCGACGCTCGTCTCCACCGGGCGCGGGCCCGAGGGGAGCGACACGGCGACGCCCAAAGGGACGCATCGCATCTGGGTGAAGCTCACGACGACGAACATGGACAACCTCGAGCACGAGGACGCCGATTCGCACTACCTCATCGAAGATGTGCCCTACGTTCAGTTTTTCGACCACGCGGTCGCGCTCCATGGCGCCTTCTGGCACCAGGACTTCGGGCGCGTGCACAGCCACGGCTGCGTGAACCTCGCGCCGCTCGACGCGCGGTGGCTCTTCGGCTTCACCTTGCCGCATTTGCCCGCGGGTTGGAGCGCGGTCTTCCCCTCGACCCTCGAGCCCGGCACGGCGATTCGCGTGCGCTGATCGACCGGCCGCGTGGGGGGCCGGGCCCCCCGTTCGGCGCCGCATCGACGAGAACCGGTGCCCGCCAAGCACGTGGAGCCTTGAGCTTTTGCTGGCGAGGCGATATGAGCGTCCCGCCCGTAGTTTCTCCCAGGAAAGGGACTGCTTGATGTCCACGTTCGCGCGTCTCAGGAATGGCTTCGCCCTCACCACGATCGTCTTTGGTCTCGCCTGGAGCTTCGGCACCGGGTGCACGGCCGACTCGACCGACAACTCGGAGCCCGACGCGTCTCCTGAGGTTTGCCCCACCGCGATCGACGGCGCGCTCGCCGCGACCTGCACCAAGGAAGGGTTCACCTGCCCGGTGTCCTACCCGTGCGGCGAGTTCCTCGCGGAGCAGCTCACCTGCAAGTGCACCGGCGGCAAGTACGCGTGCGTCGACTCGAAGGGCGGCCCCATCGCTGCCGCGACCGACGTGAAGTGCACGAACCGCGGCGGCGGCAATGACAAGCAGTGCCCGGGCGACGAAGCGACCGCGAACGGCAAGTCGTGCACGACCGCCGGCCTCCAGTGCTTCTACGCCGGCCTCACCTGCAAGGGCGAGTCGAACCCCACCACGGACGTCTGCCAGTGCGTCGGCGCCCCCAGCGGGTCGAGCTCGCCGCTCGTCTACGCCTGCGAGCCCACGAAGGCCTGCCCCATCCCGGCCGACGCGACGATCACGCCGCCGGTCGACTCGGGTCTCAAGGACGCGAAGGAAAACTGAGCCCGTCCGCGCGGGGTTTTCTCGCGCGGAACGTTCTCGTCGCTGACACGAGGAGATCTCTGTGCAGCTCGTCACGGCGGTACGCGACCTCGGACGACTGCGCGAGATCTCCACGGTCCTCGTTCGCCACGGGTTCGGCGAGGTCGTGCAGCGCGCCGGCTTCGGCCGGAAGAAGGCCCCCAGCGCCTCGGGCCAGCTCCCGCCGCCGCCCGCCGACGGCGCCGAGCTGGCGATCCCGCCGGAAGAAGAGAAGCGCGGCGAGGAAGCCAAGAGCCGCATCTCCATCGGCGAGCGCGTGCGCCTCGTCCTTCAGGACCTCGGCCCGTCGTTCATCAAGCTCGGGCAGATCGCGTCCACCCGCACCGATCTCCTCCCGCCCCAAGTCATCGCCGAGCTGAAGAAGCTCCAGGACGAAGTCCCGCCGGTCCCCTTCGAGGAGATCAAGACCGTCGTCGAGACGAGCCTGGGCGCGCTCCTGACCGACGTCTACGTGAGCTTCGAAGAGAAGCCGCTGGCCACCGCCTCCATCGGGCAGGTGCACCGCGCCGTCTTGCGCGTGACCGACGAGACGGGGGCGACCAAGGACGAAGAGGTCGTCGTCAAAGTGCAGCGCCCCAACATCTCGGGGACCATCGCGCGCGACCTCGAGCTGCTCCACATGATGGCCGCCGCCGTCGAGCGGGCCATCCCCGAGACCAAGATGTACTCGCCGGTGGGGCTCGTGCAGCAGTTCGACCGCTCCATCACCAGCGAGCTCAACTTCGCGGTCGAGGCCGACAACGCCGAGCGCTTCGCCCAGAACTTCGCCGGCAACCCGCACGTCCGCTTCCCCAAGGTCTACCGGCAAGCGAGCTCGAAGCACGTGCTCACGCTCGAGTTCTTCGAGGGGCGCAAGGTCGACAAGGCGCTCCAAGACGGCTTCGACGGCAAGCGCATCGCCAAAATCTCGACCGCCGTCGTCATCAAGATGATCTTCGAGGACGGCTTTTTCCACGCCGATCCGCACCCCGGCAACGTCATCATCATGGGGACGCCGGGGGAGCCTGTCCTCGGGCTCATCGACCTCGGCATGGTCGGGCGGCTCTCCCCCGAGCTACGCGATCTGACCGTCGACCTGATGGTCTGCGCCGCCCGCAAAGACACCTACGGCGTCGCCGACGCGCTCTACGTGATCGGCCGCCCGACGAAGAAGATCGACATGCGCGAGTACCGCGCCGAAGTGGCGATGCTCGCCGAGAAGTACCTGGGCAAGCCCTTCAAAGAGATCGAGCTCTCGGGGATGATCCGCGACATCGTCCAAGGGGCCATCAAGTACGGGCTCGAGGTGCCGACCGACTTCATGCTCGTGGGCAAGGCGCTCATGACCATGGAGGTCATCGGCAAGGGGCTCGACCCCGACCTCGACGTCTTCGGCGAGTCGGCGCCGCACTTCCTCGAGCTCCTGAAGAAGCGCTACTCCCCGCAGCGCATCGGCAACGACCTGATCCGCGGCATGGGCCAGCTCTCCAAGGCCGGCTACGACATGCCGATGCAGCTCCGCGAGGTGCTCGACGACCTCCGCTTGGGGCGCCTCTCGCTCCGCACCATCGACCCCGAGCTCCCGCGCGCCTACGACCGCCTGGGCCGTCGCGTGTACATTGCACTGGTCGTCTCGACCCTCATCGCCAGCGGCGCCTTCCTCATCGGCCGGCGCGGGAGCGGCGACGTCCTCGGCATCGTCCTCCTGTGCCTCGCCGCGCTCTTCTGGCTCGGCCACGCGACCTTGGACATCCGCCGCGGCCCGAAGGCGAAGTAGCCGAGGGGGCAGGGCTGCCCCCCCTCGTCGCGTCCTCGCTCCGCTGCGCGTCGCTGCGGGCGCGCCGGTCCCCCCCAAAGGCGTGCTCGCCCGCTTCGCAGGCTGCGCGCGCCAGGGGGGGACACGCCCCGGTAGCGCGTCGGCCCAAGCCCTCAAATGCCGAGCACGCGGAGCCCCGGGAAGAAGGCGCCGAGCGCCGCGAAGTCGTCGACGTCGCTCGTGTAAAGGATGCCCGTGCGCTGCGCCGCGAACGCCGCGACGATGGCGTCGATCGTGGTCGCGCCACGGACTCCGGCGAGGGCCAGGCCGGCGAGCTTCACCGTCGCGTCCGACGGCGGTTCGACGAGGAGCCCGCGCAGGATCGCTTCGCGGCGATCGGTCCGCCCGCGCCACCACTCGGCGATCGTGACGTTCGGGGTGGCTACCGCGAGCCCACGCGAGCGCGCGTGCGTGTAGACCTTCATCGCGCGCTCCTTCCGTCGCTCGAGCGCGATGAGTGCGCCGGTGTCGAAGGTGATGGCGGCCCGTGTCACGCCGACTTCGTCGCCGTGAGCCCCCACTGACGGTCGAGGTCGGCCGCCTCCTTGGCGCTCGGCGTCCCCTTGTCGCCGAAGGAGGCGATCAGCGCGTCGCGCCCCTCTTCGTAGGCGATGTAACGAATCGCGTCGCTGATGACGCGAGAGACGTTGCCCGCGTAGGCCCGCTTGGCGCGGCGTCGGAGGAGCGCCGCCTCCTCCGATGGAAGAGAGATCGAGAGGTGTGTCGTTCCGCCCGGTCGCTTGCGCATCCTTCGATGGTAGCACGATGGTGCTTCGATGAGGCGCGGCCCCCGAACAAACGAAAACGCGCGCCCCCTCCTTGGGAGCGCGCGTCTCGTTCGTGCCTTTCGCGCGGCTCGCGCCGGCGCGTCGGGGCGCGTGACTCAGATCTTGTGGATGATCATGAGCGCGACGACGAAGGCGAGGAGGACGAGCGACTCGATGAGCGCCAGGCCGAGAATCATCGGGGTCTGGATCTTCGAGGCCGCGCCGGGGTTGCGCGCGATGCCTTCGAGCGCCGAGCTCGCCGCGCGCCCCTGACCGAGGCCGCCGCCGAGGACGGCGAGCGCGATGGCGATGCCCGCGCCGATGGCCTCGTACATCTTGACGTCGAAGTCGTTGGCGCCGGTCTTCGTCGCCATCTCGCCGGCCTGCGCGAACGCCGAGCTGGAGAGCAGGGTGACGAGAGACGCAGCGAGGGCCGAGGTACCGAGCTTCTTCGTGATCGACATCTTCAGGGACTCCTTCTCAGTCGTCGTGCGCGTCGTTCCGGGACGGCACTTTCAGGTGGGCTAGGGGCGAGTGCTAGGGCGGGGGGCAGACGAAAACGGCACTTCAGCGCGCCTGCCTTTAGTCGTTTTTCGTGCGCCTGGCTAGAGGTTGGTTTGCGTCACGCGTGGGCGTGCTCGCCGTGGTCCTCGTGGGCATCGTGGCCTTTGCCCTTCTTGTCGTGGCCGTGCGCGTGGCCTTCGCCGTGGTCTTCGTGCTCCGTCGCCAGGCCGATGTACACGCCCGAGAGGAGGACGAACACGAGCGTCTGCACGATGACGATGAGCGTGCCGAGCAGCATCACCACCACCGGGAGCAGGTACATGAAGAGGCCGTGCACGATCCCCGAGAGGAGGTGGTCGACCGACATGTTGAGCATCAAACGAACCGACAGCGTGAGCGGGCGAATGAGCAGCGAGACCGTCTCGAGCGGGAGAATCAGCCACGCGAGCCACCACACCGGGCCGGCGAGGTGCTTGATGTAGCCGATGCCGTTCTCTTTGAGGCCGTAGTAGTTGAAGGCCACGAAGACGACGAGCGCGCAGCCCAGCGTCACGTCCCACGAAGAGGTGGGGGGCGCGAAGCCGGGAATCAAGCCCAGCATGTTGCTGAAGAAGACGAACAGGCCCGCGGTGCCGATGACCGGGAAGTACTGCTTCGCCCGGCGCGCCCCCATGATGCCCTTCATGTCGTCGTAGACGTACTCGATGAAGAACTCCATGAACGTGCGGAGCGTGAGCTTGTCCTCGGGAATCACCGCTTCTTCGGTGTTCTGGATCTTCCCGCGCGTCACGAACGCGAGCCCGATGATCACCAGGGCCACGAACGCCGCGGCCACGAGCGCCTCGAGCGTGTGCGTGGTCACGTCCTTCCCGAAGAGCGTGTGGCCCATGGCCTTGGCTGCGTCACGGAAGGCGGGGATCGCCGCCAGGAGATAGGTGAAAAAGGACGTGTGCTCGGGCATCGAACGGTCCTCGTCTACACCAACTTCAGCCGGGAAAGGGGTGCAAAGTTTGCCGGAGCGCCCCGGTTTGCGCCTTCGTGCCTCTCGGGGTGCTGCACATCTGAACGGAGGGGAGGGGGCGGAGCCTCGTTCGAGGGGTGCCCCCGCCTCACCGGCGACGCAGCATCTCTAGGGTCAAGGCCACGGGGAGGCTCGCGTAACCGACCAAGAAAGGGAGCGGCCGGACGAAGTGTCCGACGAGCAGGACGGCCACGATCCCGAGGAACAAGATCAGCTTCACCGGTCCGAGGAGCGCCCAAAGCCTCCCCAGCCGGCTCGTTTCCCGCCCGAGCGAGGCGCCGACCGTCCGCGTGAAGACGTAGGCGTTGAGCGAGCCCACGACCGCCCCCACGAAGACCGAGCCGGCCGAGGCCCCGCCGCACAAGGGCCACGCGAGGAGCGTGAGCACGAGCCCCACGAGCAGGGTCGTTCGCGCATGGCTCTTGGCCGCGCGCGCCGGCGGCGGCGCTTCGTCTTGCTCGCTCATGTCGCGCCCCCCTTCGGCGGCGCTTCGCCCCCGCGCTTCGCCGCTCTCCGCTCGGTCGCGGCGCGAAGGCGCGCCTCTTCTTCCTCGCGGGCCTCGTGCGCGCGCAAGGCGGCGCGCGCCTCCTCGGCGCGTCGCTCCTCTTCCTCTTCGTGCTCGACCCGCTCGCTCTCGCGCTGGAGCCGCTTCGCCGTCACGACCAGCGTGTGAAAACCGGCGTACACGCCGAGCAGGAGCCCGACCCAGGTCAGCACGCCGCCGGTGTGAAAGCGCGCGTCGAGCCAATGGCCGCCGTAAAACCCCGCGGCGATCGCCGTCACGAGCTCCACGCCGACGAAGCCGTACCGGCCCATTTCCTTCCAGGGGCTCACCGCGGTTCTGGCTTATCATGGGCCACCGCGCGACGTTCCGCTCCCGCGGCCCGCGCGGACACGACTCGGAGGCTCGATGCGCACGATCCATGGCTTGGTCTTCGTGGCGACGCTCTTCGCCCCCGCGCTCGCGCGCGCCCAGCAAGAGCCGCTTCCACCGCTCCCTCCGCCCGAGCCGGCGCAACCCGGCGCGAGCGCCCCTCCCCCCGCCGCGGCCCCCGCGCCCGCACCGCAAGCGCCGCCGCCCGCGTCGAGCGCGCCGGTGTACAGCGAAGGGCCGGCCTACGGTGAGCCGCCGCCTCCTCCGCGGTTCGACTACGAGGCGCCGCCGCCGCCCACCCACGCGCCGCGCTTCTCCTTGTGGACGGGCGCTACGTTAGGCCTCCTCGGCTTCGGGGGCTCCTTCTTCCAGAACGAGACCGGCAAGCGCGAGACGACCGGCAACTTCATCGGCAACGGCGTCACCGGCGAGGTCGACGTCGGCGCGCGCCTCGCCAAGCGCTACATCCCGTTCCTCTTTTGGGAGCACGGCTTCGCCGGCAAGGGCCATCGCCTGGAAGGGACCGACGGCAGCGCGTCGACGGATCTCATGGGCCTCGGCTTTCGCTACGCCGCGGGGAACGTCGACAGCGTCGACTTTCTCTCCGAGCTCTCCATCGGCTACCGCACCGTGCGCGTGAAGGACGGGAGCTCGACCTTCACCATGCACTCGCTCGAGTACTTCCGCCTCGGCCTCGGCGCCGAGATCCGCATCTCCACGCTCTTCGTCCTCTCGCCCATGGCGCACCTCTCCGGCGGCGCGATGGACGACAGCTCCGGCGACGTGACCTACGGCCCGGCGGGATCAGGCGACGGCATCACCCACCCGAAGAAGGACCTCATCGACGGGAGCGCGGGCTACGTGACCATCGGCATCGGGTGCGGCGCGCACTTCGACGTCTTCGGCAAGTAGTCGTCGTCAGCGCTTGCAGATGTCTGCAATCTGCAAGTTTCGCGTTCGTAGCGTCTCGGCGAGGCGCGGGCGGAGCGCGGCGAGCGCCCTGGCCCGATGGCTCTGCGAGTTCTTCTCTTCGGCGGTGAGCTCGGCCATCGTGCGCCCGGTGCCGCCGACGACGAACAGCGGATCGTAGCCGAAGCCTCCGGCGCCGCGCGCGGTCGGCACGACCTCGCCCTCGCAGACGCCTTCGACGAGCACCGGCTCGCCGCTCCCGACGTAAGGATCGATGAGTGCGAGGGCGCAGCGAAAGCGCGCGCGGTAGGTGTGGCCCGAGCCGACCATCGGATCGTTCAGGGCGGCGAGCGAGGCGAGCAGCGCGGCGTTGTTCTCGGCGTCGGTGGCGCGCTCGTGGGCGTAGCGCGCCGAGCGCACGCCCGGTTGGCCGCCGAGGGCGTCGACCTCGAGCCCCGAGTCGTCGGCGAGCGTGAGCATGAAGCTCGCGGCGGCGGCGGCGCGCGCCTTCTTCACCGCGTTCTCGGCGAAGGTCTTTCCGTCCTCCACCACTTGTGGCGGGTTCTTCACCACGTCGCGCAACGTCACGAGGTCGAGCGGAAGATCGGAGAGGAGCGCGCGGAGCTCCTCGAGCTTGCCGCGATTGCCGGTGGCGACGACGAGCGTGTGGCGCATCACCCGCCCGAGACGCTGAGCGCCGCGAGATCGACCCCCGCGCCCGCGAGCGTGTCGCGTTGGAGCGTGGTGAGCCGTGCCACACCGACGAGCGCGAGATCGAGCATCGCGTCGATCTTGGCGCGCGCGACCGGCGCGCCTTCCGCCGTCCCTTGGACCTCGATGATCTTCCCGCTCGCCGTGCCGACGACGTTCAAGTCGACCTCCGCCGCCGAGTCTTCGAGGTACACGAGGTCGAGCGCGAGGGATTCGTCGGCGAGCAGCCCGACGCTCGTCGCCGCGACCGGCTCGCGCAGGACCCCCTTGGTCAAATCCCCCGAAGCGCGGAGCTTCGACAGCGCGAGGGCGAGCGCGACGAAGCCGCCGGTGACCGAAGCCGTGCGCGTGCCGCCGTCGGCCTCGAGCACGTCGCAGTCGATCGTCACCGTCTTCTCGCCGAGGCGCGTCAGATCGACCGCGGCGCGGAGCGCGCGGCCGACGAGGCGCTGGATTTCTTGGGTGCGGCCGCCGAGCTGCTTGCCGCGCCCGTCACGCCCTTCGCGGCGCGGCGGGTTCGCGCGCGGGTGCATCTGGTACTCGGCGGTGAGCCAGCCCTTCCCCTTCCCCTCGAGGAACGGCGGCACCTTGTTCTCGATCGACGCGGTGCACAGCACGACGGTGCCTCCGGCGCGGTAGAGCACCGAGCCTTCGGAGGCACGATGAAAGCCCGGGATCATCTCCACGGGTCGAAGGACGTCGAGGCTTCGCTTGTCCGGTCGCATGCCGTGACCCTCGCACACCGCGCGCCGGTGATCCAGGCACACCGCCGTGCGATCAGGCCGCGCGACCGGCGGCGCTCATCGGGCCCGAGGCTCGCGCCGGCGCGATGGGGAGCGCGATCTGGAAGCTCGTCCCGCCCCCTTCGCGCGGCTCGCACGAGACCGTTCCCCCGTGGGCGACGACGATCTGCCGCGTGATGGCGAGGCCGAGCCCGGTCCCTTCGCCCTTCGTCGAAAAGAACGGATCGAAGACGCGCGCGCGGATCTCCTCGGGGATCCCTCCGCCGCGATCCTCCACGCGGATGACCACGCTCATCCCCTCGGCGCTCACCCCCACGTCCACGTCGCCGCCGTCGGGCATCGCCTCGCGGGCGTTGCGGAGCAGGTTCAAGAGCGCCTGGCGGATCTGCGCTTCGTCGAAGAGCGCCGGGGGGATCGGCTCGCTCACCGTGAGCACCACCTTGCAGCCGGCGCGCTCGATCTCCGGCCGAGCGAAGCTCACTACCTCGCGTACCGCACCGGCGACGTTCTCCGCCTCCATGCGCGGCGAGGGGAGGCGCGCGAGCCGCAGGTACTCCTCGGAGAGGAGCTCGAGCCGCTCGACCTCGCGGGAGATGGCCTTGAGCAGGGTGCGCGGTTCTTCCCCCTTGGCTCCGCCGGTCGCGACCTCTTCTTCCAGGAGCTCGAGATTCAGCCCGATCGACGAGAGCGGATTGCGGATCTCGTGGGTGACGTGCGCGGCCATCTTGCCGATCGCCGCGAGCCGCTCGTTGGAGAGCGCCTGGGCCTGCGCGCGGGCGACGGCGGCGACCATTCGCTCGAAGGCGGTGGAGAGCTCGCCGATCTCGTCGTCCGTCGCCTCCGGCTCTTGCGGCGTGAGATCGCCGCGGGCGACCGCCTTGGCCCGCTCGGTCACGCGGCCGAGCGGGGCGAGGAGCTTTCGCGTGTGCAAGGAGACGAGCACACCGACGCCGAGCGTGAGAGCGGCGAGGGCGATGAGGGCGTAGATGGCGCGGAGCTCACGCCGCCGCGCGTCGTCACCGATCTTCTCCATCGACGTGGTGACGCGATCGGCCATCGCGTGGAGCTTGGCGTCGGCGTTGTGCTCGAGCGCGCCCACCGGCACGAGCACGCCGTTCACCGCGTATTTGTCGCCGGCGTCGATGGCGGCGAAGAGCCGCTCGAAGCCCTCTTTGTCGTCGGCGACTCCCGCTTCGGCGGCGGACAGATCGGCCAAGAGCGTCGCCGCGAGCGCGCGCCCGTCGGGGCCGCCCACGCCCATGAGCCCCTGCTCGATGGCCACGCGCGTCTCCAGGAACTTCGCGTGGCGCACGCCGGCCAACGTCTCGAGCAAGAGACGCGTGGAGACCGGGTTGCGCTCGTCGGGGATGCCGTCGACCAGCGTGGAGAGCGTGGCTTGGGTGGCGCGCAGCTGTCCGAGCTTCAGCGCGACCGGCACGAAGCCGTGCGCCAGCTCCTCGCTGTCTTGCGCCGCGCGGCGTTCGGCGACGACGCTCCACCCGACGGTGACGGCGAAGGCGAAGACCGTGACCGCGAACGACGCGAGCACGCGCGCGGCGATCGTCTTCTGGGGCCTTCGCGGCAAAGGAGGGGCGAGCGAGGGAGACGCCACGACGCCATCACCCGAGCGGAGGGAGCGCCCGCGCGACGAGCGAGAGCACGTCGTCGGCGTGCGCCCCGGCCTTGCGGAAGCTCTTGAGGCTCGAGGCGCATGCGGTGACGATCCGCCCGCCCCCCACGCGCTCGTGGTCGGCGACGCGCCCCTTGGCTACGACGCGCGCCGTCTCCGGCATGGTGAGCGGCAAGAGACCGCCGCCGCCCGAGCAGCCGCCGCGCTCCCGTCGCTCTTCGAACTCCGCCGGCGGTCGTCCGAGCACGCGCCCGAGCACCGCGCGCGGCGCCTCGTACACGCCGAGCCCGCGTCCGAGCTGACAAGGATCGTGGTAGCGCACCGTCTCGTTGCGCATACCTTCGTCGACCTTCGCCAGCCGCCCGAGCTCCGCGGCGGCGAGCTCGATGACGAGCTCCACCTTGGCCGAGAGCCGGAGCCCCACGCTGGGGTAGTGCACGCGGAGCGCCATGGCGCAGCCGGCGTCGGCGACGAGCACGCGCTCGGCCGCGCCCACTTCGAGAGCGAAGCGCTCGGCCTGCTTCACGAAGCCTTCGCGATCCCCAGCGTAGAGGAGCGGCAAGCCGCAGCACGCGCCGATGACCGACGGGGCGCTGCCGAGGAGACGCGAAGAGGCGCGGACGGCGTCCTCCGCCGCGTCGTATGCAGAATGCATGTATTCGCACCCCACCAAGACGGCGTTCTTCGGGTCGCGCTTCCCCTCGCAGGCTCCCTCGAGATCGCGGGCGAGCTTCCGCGTCGCCTTTTCGCGCGCGGCGAGCTTCTTCGGCGCCTCGGCGGCGGCCTTGGGGGCCACGCCACGCGCGAGGAGCTCGGCGCGCGCGTCGAGGAGCGTCCCGGCGACGTCGTTCTTGTGGTCGCACTGCTCGCGGCAACCGAAGCAGCCGGTGCACGCCCACGCCGGCGCGGCGAAGGAGCTCGTCAGCGGCACGTCGCCGTGGGCCACGAACGACGCGGTGGACATCTTCCCCCACGGGGTGATCGTCTCCCGCGGCTCGGCGTTGGAGACGGGGCACGCGCTACGACAGAGCTTCGGGCAGTATACGCAGCGCTCGAGATCGGCCCGCCGCGCTTCGAGCACGGGGAGCGTCTTCATCGGCCTCTGATCGGGGCGCGCCATGGCCCCAAGCTAGCACGCGTCCGCGCAGCGCGGCGCTCACACGATCCGCGCGTGGAGGCGCGCGAGCGCGTCGTGCGGCACGCGTTTGTCGCTCGCCAAACGCACCATCGCCTCGGACATCGCCACGTTCTGCGCGTGGAGCTTTCGGCCGAAGTGCTCTTCGACGTAGCGCACCGCTTCGGGCGCGCGCCGCTCGGCGAGGCTCACGCCGATCTTCAACGTGAGCGGACCTACGAACTTGGTGAGGAGCGGCGCCCACGGCGCGGGCTTCCCCAACGCGTGCGCGAGCTCGCCCGCTTCGCGCGCCGCAGCGAGCGTCAGCGCGAGCAAGTCGTGATCGGCCAAGAGCGCGTCGACGCTCCCCGCCACGTCGAGCCCCACGGCGAGCGGCATGAACGTGACCGTCGTCGCCGCGTTCGTCTCCTCCACGCCGAGTTGAAGCCGCGAGGAAATCCCCGCCGCGTGGAGCGAACGCACGAGCTCGTCGATCTCGGCGCGCATCGGGCGCGGCTCTTCGACCAGCGTCGTGGCCATGCGCGGAAGCCAGTAACGAACGACGCCTGGCGCGCGTACGTACGCGACCACGCTCGGCATCGCGGCGAACACGCGCTTGCCGAGGCGCGCTTCGAGCATCGCCAGCTTGTCGGCGAAGACCGGCGTGAGGACCACCACGCTGGCGCGGCTCGGGGCGAGGAGCGCCAAGAGCGCGTCGTCGATCTGTTCGGCGCGCACCGCGAGCAGCACCACGTCGGCGTCGCCCGGCACCTCGGCGACGTCTCGACGCTTCGGCAGCTCGACCGCTTCAGCGTCGTGGTCGACGTGCTCGAGGCGTACGGGCTGGGCGTCCCCCGCGCGCGACGGCCGCACGACGAACGTCACGGTCGTCGACGTGCGCTTCGCCAAAAGGCCGCCGTAGACGAGCCCGAGTGCACCCGCTCCGAGGACGGCGACGTGCATCTCTCTGCTCGCCGCCGCCGCGCTCTCGCGTCCTCAGCGGTACGTGAAGCGGAGATCGTGATCGCAGATCTTGAAGCTGTCGCCTTCGGCGATTTGCTTCCGTGCGATGCGTTGGCCGTTGTACTCGACGCCGTTCGTCGAGCCCATGTCGACCATGAAGTACACGCCGTTCTGGAACTCGATCATCGCGTGTTGGCGCGAGACGTTCGGATCCTTCAGCGTGAGGTCGCTCGACTGCTTGCCGCGGCCGATGACGAAGCGGTCCTTGGTGACCGGCACCTTCTCGCCGTTGTAGACGACCGAGAGCTGCGCGACCTGGGGCTGCTGGTAGCCGTTCTGTTGGTGCTGTTGATAGCCACCGCCCATGCCGCCGCCCATTCCTCCGCCCATTTGGGGAGGCATGCTCGAGGGGACGTTGCGCGGGAGGGGGGGAGGGACGCTACGCGGAGGCGCGGGCGGGGGGACGCTGCGCCCGGGAGCCGGCATACCGCCGCCACCCATGCGTTGCGGGGGCGAGGGGAGACCGCCGCCGCCGTGCATCTGCGCGCCGCGCGGAGGAGGCACGGGGAGCGTCCCCGGTCGCTGGCTGCGCGCCGGCGGAGGGGGGAGCGGCATCGCGCTGCCACCACGCGCAGGAGGCGAGGAGTACTGCTGGCTCGGCGGACCGCCTTGCCCTTGGCTCCCTTCGCGGACGCCGCCGGGGAACGGCGTGCGCGCGCCGTAGCTCCTCTGGCGGGCGTACTGCTTCATCGCCTCGTTGATCAGATAGTCGACGCTGCACTCGAGCTCGCGCGCCATCTGCTCGAACGTCTCCCACAGGACGTCGCGGCACTGGAAAGTGCGGGCGCTCTTCTTGTTCGGGTCCGAGCTCATCTCGACGCCATTACCTCAGGTCCTCGTGCAGGGAAGCACGACGACATTTGTCGTTAAACCTTCGCTCATGGAAAGTAGCGCTGCTCATCGAAAAAAGCGACCGCTCGGCCGACGACCTCGTTCGAGGGCCCCTTCGCCGGCATTCGGCGCGTCTCAGGGGGCCGTCATCGACGGGACGACGCAGTACTTCACGAAGTCGCCGACCGTGTGGATGTCCTTCGTCTCTTTGTCTTGCCCGCCGGGCTTCGGGACCTCGCACTGCCAACCGCAGTCGTCGTCCTTGTTGTCCTTGCCCTCTCCACACTTGGAGACCGGCATGGTGTCGTCGGCGTACGGCTGAACCACCCCCACGTCGGCCTTCTTGCCGCCGTAGAAGAAGCCGAGCGCGGTGAGCTTCGGCCCCATCTCATGTGAGGCGAGGTAGGGGAGGATCGCGTCGCGCGGCTTGGGCTCGCCGCTCGGCGCGTCCATCTTCTGCACGAGGCTGCCGTAGGTGATGGGCTCGGTCTGCGCGAACTTCTGCGCCGCGCTCTTGGGCAGGTGATTCATGAAGTCGCCGAGGCTCTTCGTCGTGATCGCGTGGAGCACGAGCGAGGCGGCGACCCAGCGGACCTTCCACTTCTTCCCCTCGAAGAGTTGGTACATCTTGGGGACGACGACCTCCTTCGGGAGCTCGCCGAGGCGCTGGAACGCGAGGTCGCGCGCGGCGTCGGGTGTTGCGTCGTCCTTGGCGATCTCGAAGAGGATCTCGATGTCCTTCGTCTGGCTCTTGTCGACGCTCCCTTCGAGCGCGGCGAGCGACGCCTTGCGCTCGTCCTCGCTCTTCGACTTGTCCGCCGAGTAGCCGAGCAAGTACTCGACCGAGGGGCGGCCGCCGACCTTCTTCATCGCGGTGAAGACCTTGGTCAGCTCTTGGTCTTGGAAGGTCTGGACCTGCTTCGCGAGCTGCTCTTTCGTGACCTTCTGCCCGGCGCGCTTGTCCGCTTCTTCGACGAGCGGGAGCTGCTTGTCGACCCACGCCTTCGAGTCGAGCGTCTTCGCCAAGGTGACGAGCGCGCTCGAGGCCTTGAGCTTGGTGTCGGGATCGCCGAGGTCGTGCACGAGCGAAGCGATGCGATCGATCTTCGTCGACTGCTCGTTGATGAGCGCCGGGAGCCCCTTCACGCTGGGCGCGCCGAGGAAGCGCATCATCTGCTCGATGCCGAACTGCTGCGAAGCGTCGATGCGCGCCTCGAAGTCGGTGACGGCCCACTGCGTGAGCGCGGCGCTGAAGTCGGCCTTGGTCTTCTCGTCGGTGACGAGCGGGGGCTCGTGCGAGACGATGGCGAACGCGGCGTCCTTGAAGGGGATCGAAGGATCCGGCGGGCGGCTCCCGTCGGGGTTCTTCGGCGGCTCGGGCTGGCTCATTTGCTGAATGAGCTCGGGCGCCATCGCCTGAATCATCTTGTCGCGATCGCCCTGAGCGAGCGCCACGAGCGCCCCCTCTTTGAGCTCGCCGTTCTCGTCCTTGAAGCCGTCGACGAGGTAGGGGATGCCCCAGTGCTTGCCGGCGCGCGCCTTCATGCGAATGAGCGACAGCGCGGCTTCGACGCGCAGCGGGAAGGCGTATTTGTCGTGCGTCACGACCGCGTAGAGCTTCGTCGGCCCGCGCTCGGTCGTCTCCCAGCGATGCACGTCGCTTTCGCTGACGGCACACCCCGAGACGCCCACGGCGGCGCCGCTGACCGAGGCCGCGAGCATGAGCGCCCCCAGGAGCGTCCGCGCCCGACCCGCCACCTTCCACGTCTTCGTCCCCATCGCCTCGCCTTTCCGCCGAGCCACGTCGAGCGGTTCATCGCCCGCCGGCCGATCACCCCCGGCCTGCGCCGAGAAGCGCGGGTCGCCCCGACCCACGTGGGGGCGGAGGGAACCGGGCCGGGCGGCGATGCTACTTCCAGGACCCCTGATCAATCCAGGTTCTTCACGGGTTCGCCAAAGTTGTCCCCCCCGGGCTACCCGGCGTAGGTTCCGGTGTAGGATAACGTAGGTATGGCATTCCCCCTGTTTGCACCGCGTCGCGGGCTCCCCGCGCCGTCGAACACGAAGAGCCCCACGGTCCTCGGCCCTGGCGCCGCGCAGGCCCGTCACCACGAGGTCGCCGCCCTCCTTCTATGGACGGCCGCGCTCTTCTTGATCCTCGCCCTCGCGTCCTTCGAGGGGGATCCGGCGGGGGTCGCGAGCTCGGGCCCCAACTGGGTCGGCCCCGTCGGTGAAGCGTGCGCGCGCGTGCTCGTCGCCGCCATCGGCGTGACGGCGTGGGCCCTCCCGCTCGAAGCGGTGCTCCTCGGCATCCCCTTCGTGCGCGGCAAGAAGAGCCTCGTCACGCCGGCGCGCGTCGCCGGCGATCTGCTCATCGTGCTCACCGCCGCGGCGCTGGTGCAGGTCGGCTGGCCTTCGCGCGTGGCCTTCGGTCATTACGTGGCGAGCGGCGTCGTCGGCGAGCTCTTCGGCGAGCTCTCGCGATCGCTCTTCTCGACCGTCGGCTCCTTCTTGGTGGGCTTCGCCTGCCTCGGGCTCATTCTCATCGGTCGCGCGAGCTTCTCCTTCATCGCGCTCATGCGCCTCCTCGCGCGCTTCGGGACGCGCGGCGCCGAGGGGACCGCCGCCGGCGCGAAGAGCCTGGCCGACGCGTGGAAGAGCGCGCGGCAGATCGAGCGCGAGAAGAACGAGAAGGCGCGTGAGCTCGCGGCGCCGCGCATCGCCATGCCGGCGGACGACGAAGCGATCGTCGCCGTGCTCCCCGAAGAAGACCCGCTCGATGCCCTGGCGGGATCGATCACGTCGCCTTCGCCGTCCGACGTCGGGGAGGCGAGCGAGGTCGAAGCGAGCGAAGGGGCGGAAGAAGAAGCGCCGCCGTCGCGTCGTCGTTCGCGCCGCGCCCCCGCTGCGAACGAGGAGAAGCCGAAGCGCGAGTCGAAGGCGCGCGTCGAGAAGGCGAAGGCGAAGACCGTCGAAGCTGCGGAAGAGGAAGCCTCGGCCGAAGAGGAAGAAGAAGAGGAAGCGACCGATGCCAGCGAAGGCGAAGAGCCGACGACCGACGTCGACGACGAAGCGGCCGCGGTCGCTGCGGCGGTGACCGAGCCGAAGGGGCGACGCGGTTCGCGGGCAGCGACGGACGACGCCCCGCGAAAGCCCCGCGCCAAGAAGGGCGACGTGGGCCCGGTGATCGTCGACACCAGCGCGGCTCTCGAGAAAGAGAAGCCGACCAAGGCCGACAAGATCGTCCCCGCGGTGAAGGAGGGCTTCCGCCTCCCGCCCATCGACTTCATGGTGGCGACGAAGGTCGACCCCACCGCGCTCGTCGACAAAGAGACGCTCTACAAGAACGCCGAGCTCCTCATCAAGACGCTCGCCGACTACGGCGTGAGCGGCAAGGTGGAGGACATTCTCCCCGGCCCCACGGTCACGACCTACGAGGTCTCGCCCGCCGCCGGCACCAAGGTCTCCAAGGTCGCTTCACTCGCCGACGACCTCGCGCTCGCCCTCGCGCGCAAGGTGCGCATCCTCGCGCCCATCCCCGGCAAGAGCCGCATCGGCTTCGAGCTCCCCAACGAGCGCCGCACGCCGGTGAGCCTTCGCGATCTCATCGAGGACCGTCGCTTCCAGACGATGGACGTGCCGCTCCCCGTGGTGCTCGGCCGCGACATCGTGGGGAACCCGGTCTACGCCGATCTCGCGAGCATGCCGCACGTGATCGTCGCCGGCGCGACCGGCGCGGGAAAGAGCGTCGGGCTCAACGTGATGCTCACCTCGCTCCTCTACCGGAGGACGCCCGAGGAGCTGCGCTTGCTCATGATCGACCCCAAGGTCGTCGAGCTCGCGCCGTTCGATCGCATTCCCCACATGCTCTTGCCCGTCGTCACCGACATGAAGCAGGCGGCGACGGCGCTCAAGTGGGCCGTCGACGAGATGGAGCGCCGCTACCAGCTCTTCGCCGACGCCGGCACGAAGAACATCTCGACCTTCAACCACTGGGTCGAGCGCGTGTGCCGCGGCGAGGCGCGCAACCCGCTCCCCAAGACCGTCATCGCCAAAGACCACAACGGGCTCCAAGAGGTGCTCCCGGTGCGGCCCGGAGAAGAAGAGGGCGAGCAGCAGTTCCCCGAGAAGCTCCCCACGATCGTCATCGTGGTCGACGAGTTCGCCGACCTGATGATGCAGCAGGGGAAAGACGTCGAAGCGAGCGTCGCGCGTCTCGCGCAGAAGGCCCGCGCCGCCGGCATGCACGTCATCTTGGCGACGCAGCGTCCGAGCGTCGACGTCATCACCGGCATGATCAAAGCGAACTTCCCCACGCGCATCGCTTACCGCGTCGCCCAGAAGGTCGACTCGCGCACCATCTTGGACGAGCAGGGGGCCGAGCACCTCCTCGGGCGCGGCGACATGCTCATCAAGTTGAACGGCACGAACGAGACGAAGCGCGTGCAGTGCCCGATGGTGAGCGAAGAAGAGGTGCAGCTCGTCACCGACTTCCTGAGGCTCCAAGGCGAGCCGGTCTACGACGAGAACATCCTGAAGCCGCGCGAGGAAGACGGCGAAGGCGAGTCCATGGAGGACGACGCCGAGCAGGATCCGAAATACGACGAGTGCGTCCGCCTCGTCGCCGACACGCGTCGCTGCTCGACCTCGTGGCTCCAGCGCAAGCTCGGTCTCGGCTACAACCGCGCCGCGCGCATCGTGGAGATGATGGAGCGTCGCGGGCTCGTCGGACCGGCGAACGGATCGAAAGATCGCGAAGTGCTCTTCGACGCGCTTTGAGAGGGGCCGCGCGCCCGCGCGCTTCCTCGCGAGCGCGCGCACCCGCGTCGGCCTCGGCGCGCGAATGCACGCGAAGCAGCGTCGTTGATTTCGAGCCGGATTTCCCGCGGTTCGGGGACGGCGGCCCCCGACCTTCGAAGGGCTTTTGTCGTCGAATTCGACGACCGGCCAAAACCGGCTAGACTGCTTCCCCGCGCGGGATCCTCTTGCCTTTTGTAGGCCCGAGGACGGCGCGAGTAGATCGTGCGTGAGGAGTGGACTTGGCTTCGGGGGCTACGCCAAAAGAGACGCGACGGCGGCGCGGGCGCAGCGGGCAAACGGTTGGAGGTCGACGAGTGCCGGACGAGAGCGATCGAACGCGTTTGATCAACGACATCTCCCGTTTGATTCGCGAGCCGATGATGCCGGAGAGCACTCGGACCGCGGGCCTCACCCTCATCGGTTGGCTGGCTCGTCGTATGCCCGGGGAGTGCGCGCACGCGCTCGGCGTGGCCGAGGCGCGCGAGTCGGAGCGCATGCTCAAAGCCGCGACGCGACGCAAGGTCCGCGCGGCGCGCGGCGCCTGATCGACGACCCGAAGGACGCGACGCGTGTCGCGCTGGCGAGCTCTCCCTGTCGCGTTGCTCGCGACGTTGACCGTGGCGGCGGTCGCCGTGCGTGTCACGCATCGGCCGGCGCCGAGGCCGAGCTCCTCGCTTCACGACGTGCCGCTCGCCGGTGACGCCGCGCGCTCCGCCGAACGACTCGCCGCCGCCCGGCCGCTCCCCGACGACGCCGGCGCGCGCTTCGCGCCGACCACGCTTCACGGCGATACGCGCCGCACGCATCGCGCGCGTGGACACGGACCGCGCACGCCGGCGGTGGCGTGGCGCGCCGACGTGGGGGCGGCGATCGAAGCGCAAGTCACGACGTCACCCGACGAGCAGACCTTGTACGTGGCGACGCTCGGCGGCACGCTCACCGCGCTCGCGCGTGACGGCACCACGCGGTGGACTGTGTCGCTCGGTGGCGCGCGCGCCTACGCCACGCCGTGCGTCGCCCCTTCCGGCGTCGTCTACGCAGGGAGCGACGCCAAGAAGCTCTACGCGGTGAGCCCCGCGGGCGCCGTCGTGTGGCAGCTCGAGCTGGGGGACGAGGTCGACACCGCGCCGGCGCTCCTCGCCGACGGTCGCATCGTCGTGGCGGCGGGCAAGACCTTGTACGCCGTGCGCCCCGGAGGCGACGTCGCCTGGCGCTTCGTGGCGAAGGGGAAGATCTTCACCGCGCCCGCCGTCGCGCTCGACGGGAGCATCGTCTTCGGCGCGCAAGATCACCGCGCGTACCGCGTGAGCGACAAGGGCGCGCTCCTCTTCGCGACCGACCTCGGCGCCGACGTCGACGGCGCGCCGGCCGTGGCCGACGACGGCGCGTTCCTCTTCGGCACCGACGGCGACGAAGTGGTGCGCCTCTCTCTCTCCGGCGAAGTGCTGTGGCGCGCCAACGTCGGCGGGTTCGTGCGCGGTCCGCTTTCGCTCGCGCGCGACGGCGACGTCCTCGCCGGCGTCTACGGCCCGACCCCGCGGGAGGTGCGGCTCGCCCCCGACGGCGGCCCCGTGGGCGCTCTCGCCGTGCAAGGGACCGGCGCGCGCGAGTTCGGCGTGCACGGCGGTGCGCTCGAAGACGACGACGGCGCGGTCTACTTCGGCGCCCAAGACGACGCCGTCTACGCGATCGAACGGACGGGAGAGCTCCGTTGGCGCTTCGTGGCGGGGGACGACGTGGACGCGCCGCTGACTCTGCTGCAGGATGGGAGCCTGGTGGTGCCGTCCGACGATGGCAAAGTAGTGCTTTTGTCGGCGGGAAGGTAAGAGAGACGCTCGTGATCGCAATCCCTCCGCCGCTCGACACCGACGCCGAAGACGTCGCTTGGGCGCTCCAGACCGCCGACGCGCTCTGGAAGCGTCAGGAGCGCGTCGACGCGATCGTGTGGCTTCGTCGCGCCGCCCAGGCCGCAGGCGACGCCGAGGACGACGATCGCGCGCTCGCGCTCGCGCGGAACGCCGCCGAGCTCTCCGAGTGGCTCGCGCAAAATCCCGCGCCGGCGATCGACGCGCCGATTTCGCACCACCCCGGATCGGCGCCCCCCGGCGGCGGCGCCATCGACGACCTCCTCAACGGTCAAATCGCTTCGGTCCCGCCCCCCGCGCCCTTTCCCCCGGCCCCTTCGTCGATCGCGCTCGACCGGCCGATCACGCAGCCGCTTCCGCGCCCCGTCACGCAGCCGATGCCGATGGAGGTCCCGATCTCGGTCACCGAGCTCGCCGACGCGCCGCCGGCGGCAGAGGTGCACGCCGGGCTCCTCGATCCGTGGTCGGAGCAGGGCGGGGATCCGGACGCGTATCCCGACGAAGAGACCGCGACCCTCACCGCCGAGGCCACGCCGCAGAAGCCGATTCACGAAGAAGAAGAGGACACGCGCCAGGTCGATCAGAGCAGCGCCGCCGAGCAGTCGATGCGCGCGCGTCTCGATTCGTTCGACTCCGAGGAGGTCATCACCAGCGCGCGCGAAGTTCCGCGCAGCGTGATGGAGTCGGCGCGCCTCGGCGCACGGCCGCTCACCCCCGCGCCGCCGCCTCCTGCCGTCGTCGAGCCGCCCGTCGCGCTGCCCAAGCCGGCGCCTCCGCCCGTCGCCGCTGCGCCCCTTCCGCCGCGCGCCGCGCCGCCGCTCCCGCAACGCGCGGCGCCTCCGGCTCCCGCGCGCGCTGCCGCCCCTCCGCTCCCGCCGCTGCCGCGCCCTC
>CAZHHD010000053.1:0-34153 GCA_964531795.1 uncultured Polyangiaceae bacterium
GCCTTCGGCGAGCTCGTGCGCTGCACGAGCCGTTCACTGGCACCGCCTCGCTGGGTCCTCAAGAGGAGTGAGACCAAGCGGCTCCCTCACGCTGGGCGCGTCAGGCTCGCGCTCGTGCGAAGCACGAGTCGCCGGAGGCGAGGCGGGGGAGGATCGCGAAGGGAGCGCGAGCGACCGAGCGAGGGGGAGCGCCAGCTCCCCACGAGAGTGACCTAGTTCCTGAATCCGAAGGCTCGGCGCCGAAGGCGACGAACTTCGGATTCAGGACACTAGGCTGCGGCGCCCCGCGGGATGCAGTATAAGTTCCCCATGAAAGACTCCACGCGCGCGCTCGTGGTGCCGCTCGCGTACGTCGGCTTCGTGCTGGCGGCGGGGGCCGCGGTCTACGGCTTCGTGACCGTCGCGCGCGAGGGGGAGACGCGCCGGCGCTGCAGCCCGGTGTGCATCACGAAGCCGGACTACGCCGCAGCGAACCGGCGCGCGCCCGACTTCACGTTGAAGGACATGAACGGCAAGGACGTGTCCCTCTCGAGCTACCGCGGCAAGGTCGTGATCTTGAATTTTTGGACCAAGACGTGCGGCCCCTGCCTCGAAGAGATGCCCGAGCTCGCCGAGCTCTCGCACATCCTGAAGGATCGAAGCGACGTCGTGATGCTCGCCGTCTCCACCGACGACGGACCGAACGACGTGCGCGACACGCTGAAGTCGGTCGTGCACGAAGATCCGCTCCCCTTCACCGTGCTCTTCGATCCCGACTCGCAGACGGTGGCCAAGAAGTACGGCACACACCTCTTCCCCGAGACGTGGTTCATCGACAAGCGCGGCGTCATCCGCGCGCGGTTCGACGGCGCGCGCGCCTGGAGCAACGCCGCGGTGGTCGAGCTCATCGATCAGCTCCGCGGCGGCGACTACTGCCCGGTGGAGATGCGCGAAGGCAAGGCGCTCGGCGACGGCGCCAAGCTGTGCACCGAGCTGTCCGGCACCTGAAGCGCGAACGAGTCGAAGAAATCTCGCAGCACCTCCGGCGGCACTTCGCGCCCCTCCGGCGCGAGCGAGAGAAGCTGATACACGCGCGACCCCACGAGGTAGAGGCGCCAGTGCGCGCTCGCGTGGCTCTTGTCCTTGGCGACGAACGTGGCCTCGATCTCGCGACCGTCCCACGACGTCCGTCCTTTGGGGTGCGGCGCGCCGAAGGGGATCGGCAGCGTGATGGTGTGATCCGAGAGCTTCTTCCCCGAGTTGGTCTTCACCGTGCGGTTCACGATGTCGTCGAAGACGCGTGACGAAGCGCGGCCGCCGACCATCTTCAGCGTGTCGTCCCACCCGACGAGGAACGTGCCGTAGCGACCGTTCACTTTGGCGACGTGCTCGACGCCGCCGACGATGGGTTGCGTCGCGAGATCGGGCTTCACGTCGGGATAGGGGAAGCGCACTTCGTAGCCGCCGCCGTCGGTCGCGGTGTACTTGGGGGCCGGCGGGGTGACGGCGGTCGCGCCGACCTCCACGTGACCGCGCGGCGTGTCGGGCGCTTCGCGCGCCCCCGCGTCGCCGGCGAGGGCGAGCGGCGCGTCGTGCTTGCACGCGTCCCCGAGCGCGACGAGCGCGACGAGCGTGGCGGCGCGAGCGAGGAGGGCGCGGCGAGGCACGGGGGGATTGTACACGCGCCTCGTGCGCGCGACGCCGCACGACCCACCCCTCGGTAGGCGCTCCCCGCGCGCGCGAGGCGATGAAAGAAAAATGTCCGGCGCAGGGTCCTTCGATCGTTTACCCCACGAAGCGGCGGAGGTCGCCGCGTGACCAAGCACAAGGAGCCTGACAATGAGCGAGTACGTTTACCTCTACCGCATGGTCCCCACGCCCCCGGCCTCTCCCCAGGAGGGGCAGGAGCGGATGAAGCGGTGGCGCGAGTGGATGAAGGGGATCGAGGGGCACATCGTGAGCCCGGGGCATCCGCTCGGGGCGAGCGGCAGCGTGGCGAAGAAGGGGAGCGTGAACGACGGCCCCTACGCCGAGACGAAGGACATCGTGATGGGCTTCACGGTGATCCGCGCGAAGGATCTCGCCGAGGCGACGAAGCTCTCGGCGGGCTGTCCGATCCTCGAGGGGGGCGGGATCGTGGAGGTGCGTCCGATCCTCGAGATGTGAGCGAGCCCGTCGAGCTCGACGATCGCTTCTTCCGCCACGAGGCGGGGCGTCTCTACGCCGCGCTCACGCGCGTGTTCGGCGTAGAGAACCTCGCCCTGGTGGAAGACGTGGTGCAAGAGACACTCGCCCGCGCCTTCGAGGTGTGGAGCTTCCACGGCGTCCCTTCGCACCACGCGGCGCTCTTGATGACCTCGGCGAAGAACCGCGCCATCGACGTGCTTCGTCGCGAGCGAACGGCGCGCCGCTTCGCGCCCGACTTGGCGCGCGAGCTCGAGAGCGAGTGGACCTTGCGCCCCACGGTCGACGAGCTCTTTCTCCCCGAAGCGTTCCGCGACGACGAGCTCCGCATGATGTTCTCGTGCTGCCAGCCGCACCTCCCCGAGGACGTGCAGGTCGCGCTGGTGCTCAACGTCCTCTCCGGCTTCGGCGCGAGCGAGATCGCCAGCGCGTTCCTCGTGAGCGAAGCGGCGATGGAAAAGCGCCTCGCGCGGGGGAAAAAGGCCCTCGCGGCGTCGAAGCACCTCTTCGACTTCGGTACGCGAGGAGGCGCGACCGAGATCGCCGCGCGGCTCGAGGCGGTGGAGCGCGCGCTCTACCTGCTCTTCAACGAGGGCTACCACGGCTCGAGCCCCGAGGCGGTGGTGCGACGCGACCTGTGCCGCGAAGCGATGCGGCTCGCGCGACTGCTCGTCGATCACGAGGCGACGTCGACCCCTTCGACGCGTGCGCTCGCCGCGCTCATGTGCTTCGGCGCCGCGCGCCTCCCCGCGCGCATCGACGACGCGGGGAACCTGACGGCGCTCTTCGATCAGGACCGGAGCAAGTGGGACGCCACGCTCATCGCCGAAGGGCTCGCGCTGCTCGACGCGTCGGCCACGGGGGAAGCGCTCTCTCCGTACCACGTGGAGGCGGGCATCGCTGCGCTCCACGCCGCGGCGAGGAGCGCGAAGGAGACGCGCTGGGGAGAGATCGTCGCGCTCTACGACGTGCTCATGAAGATCCGCCCTTCGCCGGTGGTGGCCTTGAGCCGTGCCGTGGCGCTCGCCGAGCACGAAGGCCCGGCGCGCGGCCTCGAGGCCATCGACGCGATCGAAGCGCACGATCGCCTCGCGCCCTACCCGTTCTACGCCGCGGCGAGAGCCGAGCTCGAGCTTCGTCTCGGGCGACGCGACGAAGCGCGCGCGCACTTTCGCGAGGCCGAAGAGCTCGCGCGCAACGACGCCGAGCGTCGCTTCCTCGCGCAGCGCGTGGCCGCGTGCGACGCGCCGGGCGCGTGACGCACAGAGGTTCTCAGCGCCTCAAAACGCGAGATCGGCCGGCAGATCGTTCTTCGGGCGGTGTCGCTCGGCCCGCGCCATCTTCGCGTAGGCGGCGGCGCGCGCGCGCTCGACCTCCGCGCGGTCTTTGTAAGGCTGCGGGTGCGCGGCGGTCTCGCGGATGTACGTCGTGAGGTCGACGACCTCGTAGCCGACGCGATCCGGATCCTTCGGGTTCCAGCGCCGCTGCTTGAGCCACGCGAGGAGCTTCGGCAGCGCCTCCACCGTCGACCACCGAATGTCGTGGAGCAGCACGATCCCGCCGCCGGCGTACTCGATCTGCTTCTCCAGGCTCTCGGCGAGCTTGTCCGAGTCGGGCTCTTTCATGTCCTCGGCCTCGACGCTCCAGAGGACGACCTCGGCGCCGCGCGACGCGAGCTGCTCTTCGGTGAAGACGTCGAGCTGGCCGTACGGAGGACGAAAGAGCACCGGGCGCTTGCCGATCACGCGCTCGATCGCCGCCTCGCCGTCGTCGATCTCGGCGAGGGCTTGGGTGTGCGTGATGGACGTGAGGAGCTGATGATCGCGCGTGTGGTTGCCGATCATGTGCCCGCCGGCGGCGATGTCCGCCGCGACCTGACGGGTGGCGATGCCGCGCGCGTCGTGCCCTTGTAGGTACTTCCCGATGAGGAAGAAGGAGGCGTGCACCTTGGCGTCGGCCAAGGTCTTCAAGATGTGCGGCGTCGTCTCGGGGAACGGCCCGTCGTCGAAGGTGAGCGTGACGAGCCGTCGCCCGTTCCCCACCGCGTCGTAGTCCGGCCCCTGCGCGAGGAGCCACGCGCGCCCGATGTTGGCGGTGGGATTCAGCCGAGGAAACGGCAAGGGATCGGGGAGCGCCGCGGGATCCACGCTCGGCCGCGGCCCGGGCGTCGGCGCGCGCGGCGCGGGGGGCGCGGCGCTGGCCACGGGGGCGGCAGCGGCCCCTTGGCCCCACCACTTCTCCAAGCTCTCGAAGCGCGCGCGTCCGTCGGCCTCGCCGGGCCGACCCATGCCCACCCAGCTCCCGAGCCCGAGGGCCAGGAAGGGGACGAGCCACGCACGAAGCTCCCGCCGCATGGTGAGGATCGTATGGAGCGCGTCTTCGCGCGGCCAAGTTTGTCAGCGACGGCGGTGTCGCGGGCGGGTCTCGTGCGCCGGCCTTCGGGGAGAGCCTCCCGCGGACTACGGGAGAATGCCGGGGATCTCGGCGCGCGGGCCCCACGCGCGCACGTGGAGCGGATCGGCGCCGTCGCCGGCCCACGGTGCGGCGAAGGCGTCGCGGACGACGAGCTCGGCGAGCTTGCCGCGCGGGGAAAAGCCCCACTCTGCCTCTTGGGAGACGTCGTCGGGATCGCTGTACACGCGCCACACGAAGAAGCCGGCGAAGTCGGGCTCGTCGAGGAGCGAGGCCACGAGCCCGTGGTACGCCTCGGCCTGCGCGACCTCGTCCACGTGCACGTCGGCCATCTTGTCCGGCCACTCCCACGGACGCACCGCCGGATCGGGCCGCGTCGTGTAGCCGATCTCGGTGAAGAGCACCGGCTTCTGCCACGCCTCGGCGAGCGCGTGCACCTTCTCGCGGACGCGCGCCCCCCCTTCGCGGAGCTCGTGGAGCTTGGCGCCGTTCTTCTCCGCCAAAGGGTAGAAGGCGTTGATGCCGATGACGTCGAGGTCGCCGAGGATCACCGTGTCGCCGACGTCGTCCCAGTTGGCCGAGTAGGTGACGAGACCCTTGTAGACCGCACGTATCTCGCGCAAGAGCGCGGAGAAGCTCGGCGCGCGCGCGGTCGTGACCCACGAGCGGAGCTCGACCCCTGCGGAGAAGAGATCGACGTGGTGCTCTTCGGCGAGGCGCGCCCACTCGAGGACGAAGGCGGCGTAGCTCTTGGCCCACGCGGCCCAACCAGCGTCCGACTTCGGATCGATCTGTGCGCGCCACTCTCCGGACTCGACCCACAAGTGCGGCACGAGAAAGACGCGAAGCCCGCGCGCGTGCGCGTGATCGACGGCGCGGGCGATGGCGGCGCGGTTCGCTTCGTGCGGCGCCTCGAAGGTCGTGTCGACCCCGAGGCCGCCGAGATCGCCGACGCGCCCGAACGGCGTGAGCGCGATCCACTCGCCGCCCATCGCGCGGACCTCGTCGAGGGTGCGGTCGAAGGCGGGGGTCCCGTAGCCGACGCCCGGGTGGTAGCCGTTCTCGATGGGGCCGACGGTGATGCCGCGGACCGCGCGCGATCCGGCGTCGCGCCATCCGGTCGCGCCGGGGAGCGGACGCGCGAGCGGCGCCGGGGGGAGCGCGGTCGTCGAGAAGCGATGGCGCTCGGCGGCGGCGAGCGAGGGCGACGCGTCGGCCGAAGCCAGCGTCGCGACGAGGAGAGGCACGAGGAACGTCGGCGCGAGGCGGATCGCGCGGGCGATCGCGCGGCTCATCACGACCTTCATCGCGTCGCCCCGCCGAGGCGATCGAGCGCTTCGTCGTGGAGGTCGTCGAGACGCGCGACCACGAGATCGGCCCCCGCGCGCACGAGCTCGGCCGCTTCGTACGAGTGGGTGACCGCGGCGCACCTTAGCCCCGCGCGCTTCGCCGCTTGCACGCCGGCCACCGAGTCTTCGATCACGACCACCTGCTCGCGCGCGACGCCCGCCCCCAGCGCCGCGAGCCCCTTCACGTAACCTTCGGGGTCGGGCTTGCACGCCGCGACGTGCTCGGCGGCGACGACGAACCCGACGAGCGCCCGCACCCCCATTTGATCGAGGGCGAGATCGATCTCTTCGGCCAGGGCGCCCGAGACGATCCCCACGGGCCCCCGCGCCGCCCTTCGACGCACGAGCTCCACCGCACCGGGGAAGATGCGGAGCCCGCGCCGCGCTTCCGCCAAGTAGAGCGGCCTCTTCGCCTCCACGAGGGCGCGCACGTCCGCCGTGGTCGGGGCGCGACCTCCGTCCTCCAAGATCGCCGCGAAGGCGCCGGCGTCGTCGAAGCCCAGGTAGCGCTCTGTGTAGAGTGCATCCGTCAGCTCGATGCCCAGCGGCGCGACGAGGGCGCGGAAGCACGCGAGGTGCACCGCCTCGTCGTCGACGAGCACGCCGTTGAAGTCGAAGAGGGTCGCCGGCATCGGGGGTGGCTCTTTTCGCACGCTCCGGGCGGAGGTCAAAGGTCCACGGAGAGCCCGAGGGCCGCCCCCACGCGGAGCCACGCCGAGGTCCCCTCGCCGCGCGCCCCGCCGAACGCCGCGTGCCCGTCGAAGGAAGCGGGGACGAGAACGACGCGGAGCGCGGGGATGACGGCGTACGAGAGCTCGAGGCCGGCGTGCACCGCCGGGCGGGAGCCGAACGAAGGATCGCACGTGGGCTCGAAGATCTCTCCGCCCGCTTGGCTCGCGACCAAGGTGTCGAAGCCGACACCGACCTCGGCCCCGGCGCGGAGGCGGCGAAGAAGTCGGTACGTCGCGCCGCCGGTGAGGAAGCCGCTGAGATCGCTGGCGACGAAATCGCGCGGGATCGCGCAGCCGATCGAGGTGGGCGCGGGCGTGGGATCGGTGCCGCTCGCCCAGCGATCCTGCGTCCACACGAAGCGGAGGCCGACCGAGGTCTCGAGCGGACCGCGCGCGAAGAACGTGTACCTGAGGCCCAGGCTCGCGGCGGGGGCGAGCGGCGCGCCGTGCGATCCGAAGCGGGCGAGCGCCGCGCCGAAGTCGAACGACGCCGACGCGCGACGCGGGGAAGGCTCTTCTCCGGCGACGACGAGCGCGCCGTCTTCTTCCGAAGGGTGCACCGAGAGCGGATGCCCGCGCCGCGCCTCGACGCGCACGCTCGAGGCCTCGCCCCCCTCGCGCACGACTCCGACCACGTGCGGCCCCGGCAGGACGGAGACGACGACCGGCGACGTGGTCCTCGTGCCGACCTCGCGCCCGTCGAGAACGACGACGCCACCGCGCGCCCCCGGATCGACGACCAGCGACGAAGGGCGCCGATCGATCTCGCCGAGGACGCGCTCGGCCTCGCTCCTGTCGGCGAGGCTCGTGTCGGGCGCTTCGAGGAAGCGCTCGAGGAGCGTCGCCTCGGCGTCGACCTCGTCGAGGCGCTCGTGGCACCGCGCCAAATTCCACAGCTCGATCGACGGCGCGCCGAGCCGGTAGGCCTCGGAGAAGAAGAGGATGGCGTCGCGGAGCCGCCCCTCGCGAAACGCTTTGGCGCCGAAGGCGTCGAGGTCCCGCGCGCGGGCTACGTCGCTCGCCGCCGCGCGCTCGGGGACGACAGGGCGCTCGTCGGCCTTCGCCGTGGTTTCGGCGGCGACCGTGAGCAGGAGGGCGAGGGAGAGGAGGCGCGCGCGCATCGAGAACTTCACCAGCGGCAGGGACGATCCGTAGGATACGGCGAGCCGTTCGTGCACGTTCGCACGAACGCACCGAGCCCATCGCGCCCCCGGCGGCGCGGGAGACCGCCGAGCGCCCCGATGCGTATGTTCCGCCTCCTGGTCACCGAGCGGAGCTTTCTCCGCTTGTGGCTCGGTCAGTGCGTGAGCCAGGCGGGCGACTGGTTCCAGCTCGTGGCGCTCGTCTCGCTGCTCCCCGCGCGCGGCACGCACGTCGGCCCGCTGGCCGCGCTCTTCATCGTGCGGTTTCTGGGCCCGCTCCTCTTCACCCCCGTGGCCGGCGTGGTCGCCGATCGCCTGCCGCGCAAGGCGGTGATGATCGTGACCGACCTCCTCCGCGCGGTGGTCGTGCTCGGCTACCTCTTCGCCCGCGGGCCGGAGGACATCGGCCTCATCACCGTGCTCGTCTTCACCCAAGAAGCGCTGGGCGCGTTCTTCGAAACGGCGCGCGGCGCGGCGATCCCCCAGGTCGTGCCGGTGGAGAAGCTCTACGAGGCGAACACGCTGGGGAGCTCGACGTGGAGCGCGATGCTCGCCTTCGGCGCGATGCTCGGCGGCGGCGCGGTGGCGCTCTTCGGGCGGCGCGCGGCGTTCGTCATCAACGCCGCGTCGTTCGTGACGAGCGCGCTCCTCGTGGCTTCGGTGCACATCCCCAAGCTGACGCGCCCCGACGAAGGCGCTGCGGCGCGCGCGAAGCTCTTCTCGCGCGCGGGCCTACGGCGGCTCTTCGGCGTGGACGACGTCGTCGCCGGCGCGCGGTACCTCCGGGCGCACGTGCCGCAAGCTACGGTGGCGATGGCCAAGGGGGGGATCGGCATCGTGGCGGCGGCGGGCTACATGCTCATCAGCGTGTTCGCCGAGCAGGTGTTCGCGCCGGTGACGCGCCCCGAGCTCAGCACCGGATACTTGTATGCTGCACGCGGCTTCGGATCCCTCATCGGCCCCTTCATCGTCGAGCGCTTGATCGGCGCCACGCCGCCGGCGCTAAGGCGTGGGGTGCTCGTCTCGTATCTCGTCTCGGCGCTCGGCTTCGCCGGGTTCGCGCTGGCGCCGACGCTCCCTCTGGCGATCGCGAGCTACGGGGTCGCGACGTGCGCGACCAGCGCGGTGTGGGTGAACTCGACGCAGCTCCTCCAGGTGACCGTCGACAACCGCTTCCTCGGGCGCGTGCTCGCGGTGGAGATGACCGGGCTCTCGCTCGTGCTCATCGTGACGACGCTGGGGGCCTCGGGCGCGCTCCAAGCGGGCGGCGCCCCGCGCGACGTGGGCCTGGGGATGGCCGTCTTCGCGCTCTTCCCCTTCTTTTTCTGGGCCTTCGCGTCGTCGCGCATGGGGAAGCGGCTCGACGCCGAGGCCACGGCGCGCCTGGCCCACGTCGAGGGGTAGCGGGGGCGGCAGCGAGGGTGCGGGGCGGGTTGCCTCGCGCCCCGCGACTTGCTCCACTGGGGGGATGCTCCTCCGCACCCGCGCGATCCTCGCTCTCCTGGCCGCGACGAGCGCCGTCGTCGGTCTCACCCTCGCGGCCTGCGGCGGCGACGACACGAGCGCTCCGACCGGAAGCGACGGCGGAGGCGAAGCGGCCGCGACCGACGCCGCCAAGGGGGACGCCGCAGGCGACGCCGGCACCGACGCTGCGCCGAGCGGCCCGACCGGGAGCATCGCGATCTTCTCGAGCGCGTTCAAGCAGAACGCGACCGTCAACGTGAGCTTCACCCCCAACGCGCAGAACGATCCCTTGTGCACGGTGACGGTGAGCGGCGCGTGCCGCGTCCTCGAGTGCCCGGTCGTCGACGGCGGAATCCAGCAGACGCCCCCCACGCGCGCCGGCGCTGGGACGGTGGCGTTCGACGGCGGGACGATGAGCTTCGCCGCCGTGCCCACGGTGGACGGCCTCTACGCATCGCCGCAGATCACCTTCACCGGAGCGACCGCGCCGTTCGCCGGAGGCGAGACCGCGACGTTGACCGCTTCGGGCGGCGACGTGCCGGCGTTCTCCCAGACCCTGACCTACCCGATCCTCTTCTTGCTTCAGCAGCCGGCGATCCCCGACGGCGGCAACGAGAAGGTGCTGGTGCCGCGCAACGCCGACTTCACGTTCACCTGGTCGCGCGGGACGGCGAACGCGGATCTGGTCGTGCAGGGATCGAGCACCACCGCCACGATGTTCGCGGGGCTCTCGTGCACCTTCCCCTCGGCGGCGGGGACGGGGACGGTTCCGCAGGCGCTCTTGTCGAAGCTCTCGGCCGCGACCGACCTGCGCCTCTTCTCCGCCGGCAAAGCGGTGACGCAAGCGGGCGACTACACCGTGACGTCGTACCTCGCGGGCGAGGTGCTCACGCCTTCGAAGGGTGCGGCGGTGAGCTTCTCGCTTCAGTGAGGGGGCGGGGGATCACCCCGCCACGAGCACGATCTTCGTCACCTCCGGCGGCGCGCCGACGCGCGCCGGGGGGCCGGCGACGCCGAAGCCGCGGTTCACGTAGAGCGTGGAGCCCGCGGCTTCGTAGCGGCCGGAGACGTAGTCCATGAACATATTCGCCGGGCGAAACCCGGGGTTAATTTGCCCCCCGTGGGTGTGCCCACTGAGCTGCAGCGCCACGCGCCCTTGTGCGGCGTGGAAGTAGCGCGGCTGGTGGGCGAGCAAGATGCGCGCGCGGTCCGGCGGTGCGTGGGCGATCGCGCGATCGATCGCGGCGGTGCCGCCGTCGCGCATGCGCCGCCCCGAGAGGTCGTCGACGCCGAGGAGCGCGAAGCCTCCGCCGTCGTCGGGGCGAAGATGAAGGCACTCGTCCACCAGCGTGCGCACGCCGGCGGCCTTGAGCCCCGCGAGCACCGCGCGCGGGCCGGTGTAGTAGTCGTGGTTGCCGAGGATGGCGACGATGCCGTCCCTCGCCGTGAGCTTGCCGAGCGCACCCGCCATCTGCGGGACGAAGTGCGGATCGATGTCCACGAGATCGCCGGTGGCGACGATCAAATCGGCGCGCACCTCGGCGAGGCGCGAGAGCCCCTCGGCGAGCTCCCTCTCGCCTACGAAGAGCCCGGCGTGAATGTCCGAGACTTGAACGATCGTGTAGCCGTCGAGCGCGCGCGGGAGGCCGGGGATCTTCACCGCCACCTCTTCGAGCACGAAGGCGTGACGACCGCGCACCATCCCCCAGCCGAGCACCGCCGCGCTCGTGCCGAGGATGGCGATCCCCGACACGCGCTCGATCGCTTGGCGACGCGTGACGAGCTCGGGCGGCGGCGCGGGAGGCGCGATCCCGGCGGGGAGCGTGGGCTCCTCGGGGACCGGGGCTTTCGGCGCCGCGTCACGCTTTTGGATCGCGGCGTACGCGTCGAACCCGACGCGCAAGAGAAAGAGCGGGATGAAGCCGAGCAGGACGGCCATCACTTCGATCATCCCGAGCGCGAGGACGCGCGGCGCGGGCGAGGTACGGAAGGCGAGCGACAGCCAGCGCGCCGCCGGGGTCGTCACCACGAGGAAGACCATGCCGACGAAGAGACGCCGGCGGTGCTTCGCGAGCCGGGGGAACGCGCTCAAGAGCCACTGCAAGATCGAGTAGTGCGCCGCGCCGCTGACGGCGAGGATGGCCAAGGTGTAGAGCGCCGCGGCAGACATCGCGCTACTCGCCTTGCCACACCCCGGAGACGACGCGCTCGATGCGCGCGTAGTCGAGCGTCGTCTCGATGTGCACGAAGCCGCGCGCGGCGTAGAGGGCGCGCACCGCCTCCGCTTGTCCTTGTCCGATCTCCTGCGCGAGCACGCCCCCCTTGCGGAGGTGACGCGGCGCCTCGAAGACGATGCGGCGCACGAGGTCGAGGCCGTCGTCGCCGCCGACGAGAGCGACGCGCGGCTCGTGCTCGCGGATGTCGGCGTCGAGGGTGGGGATCTCGCCCGCGGCGATGTACGGCGGGTTCGCGGTGATGACGTCGTAGCGCGCGTCGGCGAAGCCGGGCCACGCGGCGAAGGCGGCGAGCGCGCCGAAGAGGTCCCCCTCGGCGAAGGACACGTGGTACGCGCCGAGGCGCGCGGCGTTCTCGCGCGCGACGGCCAAGGCTTCGCCGCTCACGTCGGTGCCGACGACGTGCGCCGTGGGACGCTCGCGGCCGAGGGTGACGGCGACGCAGCCGCTCCCCGTGCACAAGTCGAGCGCGCGCATGCCGAGCGCGATGTGCCGCGTCCTTCGGAGCGCCACGTCGACGAGCGTCTCGGTGTCGGGGCGCGGCACGAGGACGCGTCGATCGACTTTGAACCTTCGCCCGTAAAATTCACGCGCGCCGAGCAGGTAGGCGACCGGCTCGCGGGCGCGCCTTCGCTTCACGAGGTCGCGAAAGCGCGCGAGCTCCTCGGGCACGAGCGGACGCTTGCCGTCGACGATGAGCTGCACGCGCGTCGAGCCGAGCGCGAAGGCAAGGAGCACCTCGGCGTCGAGACGCGGCCCTTCGATGCCGCGCGCGCGAAAGTCGTCGGCGGCCCACTTGAGGACGGCCTCGATGGTCCACGGATCTTTCGGCGGCGCCGAGACCACGTGCGTGGTCATCCCCCGAGCGCGGCGCGGGCGTCGCGCACCACGCCTTCGACCTCGGCGTGGAGGCGATCGCGCTCCTGGGCGCTCGTCGCCTCGAAGCGCATGACGAGCACGGGCCCGGTGTTCGAAGCGCGCACGAGCCCCCACGCGGGAGCGAGCGGCGTGCCGAAGTCGATGCGCGCGCCGTCGATGTCGAGGACCTTGCGACCGGTCTTCTTGTAGTGCTCGGTGACGGCCTTCACGACGTCGAACTTGATCCCGTCGGGGCAGTCCACGCGGAGCTCGGGGGTGGTGAAGGTCACCGGCACGTCGGCGAGCATCTCTCCGATGGTGCGCGGATCGCGCGAGAGGATCTCGAGGAGCCGGAGCGAGGCGTAGACCGCGTCGTCGAAGCCGAAGTAACGATCGGCGAAGAAGAGGTGACCGCTCATCTCTCCGGCGAGGAGCGCGCCCGACTCTTTCATCTTGGTCTTGATGAGCGAGTGACCCGTCTTCCACATGATGGGCTGGCCGCCGTGCTTGGCGATGTCGTCGTAGAGGGTCTGCGAGCACTTCACCTCGCCCAAGATCGCCGCGCCCGGCCGCTCGGCGAGGAGCGCGCGGGAGAAGAGGATCATGAGCTTGTCGCCCCAGATGATGTCGCCGTTGGCGTCGACCGCGCCGAGTCGATCCGCGTCGCCGTCGTAGGCGATGCCCACTTTGGCGCCGATCTCCTTCACGCGGGCGATGAGCGCGGCGACGTTTGCCGGCACGGTGGGATCGGGGTGGTGGTTGGGGAAGTTGCCGTCCATCTCGCAAAAGAGCGGATCGGGCTGGAGACCGAGCGCGCGCATCGTGGCGAGCGCGAGCGGGCCGCCCGCGCCGTTGCCGGCGTCGACGACGAACTTGATGTCGGTCTTGTCGAAGCGGATCCCCTTCTTTTGGTGCTCGACGTACGCCGGGGTGACGTCCATCGGATCGGCGGCCCCTTTGGCGTCGGGGGCGAAGTCCTGGGCGGCGATGCGCTTCTTCAACGCTTGGATGTCGGCGCCGAAGAAGCTCGCCTTCCCGCGCATCACCTTGAAGCCGTTGTCCTCGGGCGGGTTGTGGCTCCCCGTGATCATCACGCCGCCGTCGGTGTCCAAGTAGTGGACGGCGAAGTAGAGGAGCGGCGTGGGGACGACGCCGATGTCGATGACCTTGATGCCGACCTGCGTGAGGCCGGCGACGAGCGCGGCGTGGAGCCTCGGGCTCGAGAGTCGGCAGTCGCGACCGACCGCGATGCGCGTTGCCCCTTCCGGCTTGGCGAGCGTGCTCCCGAGGCCGCGACCGATGGCGTGGGCGAGCTCGTCGGAGAGATCGCGGTCGGCGACCCCGCGGATGTCGTACTCGCGAAAGACGTGATCGGGGAACGTGCGCATGTCGCATGGGTTTTCGTACGAGTCGCCCGCGGGCGCAAGGGGGGTGAGGGGACGAATCGCGCCGGCTCCTCGCCCTCGTCCGGGGCCCGCGGCCGGGCCGCCGAGCCGTGCTATCTTCGCGCGCCGTATGGACGCGCTCCCCCCCTCGGCCTCGGCGCCCGCGCCGCCTGCGCGCCCGCCGCTCGTGGTGGCGCCGTCGGAGATCGAGCCCCGTACGCCGGAGGAGACGCGCCTCTGCGAGAAGGCGAGCTCCTTCGACTGGCTCTACTTCGGCGGAACGCTGGTGCTCGACGTAGGGAGCGTCTACCTCGACGCCTTCCAGCTCAAAGAGAGCGAGCAGCCCGGCGTGCGCATGATCGGCCCCGGGCTCGTCGGCTTCTCGGTGGGCGCCACCATCGGCGGCACGTACCTCGCGCTCCCCAAGTGCTCGCCCACCTGGGTCCCCGGCGACCCGGCGGAGGGGGACATTCGTCAGACCGCGCCCCTCGCCCTCTCCCTCGCGCTCGTCTCGAGCGCGATGGCGCCCCTCCTCGTGGGCATCGAGACCGGCCCGTTGAAGCTCGATTGGAGCGTGACCGAGCGGAGCATGCGCCTCGTCACCGCCGGAGCCGCCGGCTTCGTCGGAGCGCTCGTCCCCTACCTTCTTCCGCCGAAGACCTGGCGGGCGAAGAAGGAGCTCGAGAACCTTCGCCTGAGCGGCGATCAGAACGGCGCCTTCGTCGGCTACCGCTTCCGCTTTTAGCGCGCCCTGGATCATGCGGTCGCTCGAGCCCCTCTCCAACCGACCGCAGCGCGCGTTCCCCGCCTACGACCCGCGGAGCTCGCGCGGGCGCTTCGCCGTCGGGACGCTGCTCGCCGCCATCACCTTCTTTCTCGTGCCGATGCACGTCGACGTGGCGCTGCGTGCCGTGGCGGCGTGGGACGTCGGCACGTTCGTGATCCTCGGGCTCAATTGGATCATCATCTTCCGCGCCGACGCGCGCGAGACACGAAGACGCTCGGTGTCGGAAGATCCCGGACGGCGCGCGCTGTGGGGGATCGCGCTCGTGTCGGGCGGCATGGGGCTCCTCGCCGCCGCGCTCGTCCTCCAGCGCGCCAAGTGCCTCGACCCCGAGGCGCGCGCGTTCTGGGTCGGCGTCGCGCTCGTCGCCGTGCTCCTCGCGTGGACGCTCGTGCACACGGCGTACACCTTCCGCTACGCGCGCCTCTATTACAGCCCGGAGGATCTCGGCGAGGCGCAGGGGCTCTCGTTCCCCGGCGAAGAGCAGCCCGCCGACATGGACTTTGCGTACTTCGCCTTCACGCTCGGCATGTGCTTTCAGACGTCGGACGTCGCCGTGACGAGCAGCCGCATTCGTCGCGCGACCTTGGGGCACGCGCTCCTCTCCTTCGCCTTCAACACCACGATCCTCGCGCTCGCGCTGAACCTCGTCGCCGGACTGATTGGCTAGCTAGCTAGTTGCAGGCGTCGAAGCAGTCGTCGTGGCCCTCGAGCGGGTCGTAGCAGCACACGCGACCGCCGGTGCACGCGCCGCCGCACGGAGGGGGAGCGCCGCCGCACACGTTGGCCGTGCCGCCGCCGCCGCAGGTGTTGCCGCCGGAGCAGCCGCCGCAGTCGAGCGTGCCGCCGCATCCGTCGGGGATGGTGCCGCAGTTCTTGTTCTGCTCGCGGCACGTCGTCGCCGTCGCGCAGCTCTTCATGAGCACCGCTTCGGACTCGGTCCATTGGCCGTTCGCCGCCGGCTGCGAGCTCGCCTTCGCCGAGAGGCGCATGCACGACGAGGTGAGCGTTCCGGTGAAGCGCACGTCGCTCGACGCCTCGAGATCGAGGTTGTACGTGAAGCAGTTCTCCTGCCCTTGCCACGACTGCCACAGCGAGCTCGAGATGAACGAGTTGCAGGCGATCGACGAGCCGTTCACCGTGCCGCACGTCGTGTAGACGCGGTCGCCCCACTTCGGCGCCAGGCAACCTTGGTCGACGTTGTCCGAGAGGAGGCGGAGGCCGATCGACGAGCCTTGCACGTAGAGCTCGCTCTTCCCTTCGAGATCGTTCCACGTCCCGCTCGGACCGCCCGCGCTCCACGAGCTACAGCCGGTGGCCTGCGTGCAGGTTCGGTAGTGGCGGTAGATGCGGAAGCGACCGAAGGGGGCGGTGGTGGCGCCGGGGGCGAAGAGCGCCGCGGCTTGGGCCTGCGTCATCGGCGCGCCCTGGCAGCTCGCGGGATCGAAGGGATCGCTCGCGCCGCCCGCGGGGGGGCCGTTCGTCTTGTTCAACGTGACGGTGAAGGTGGCCGAGCGATGCGCCTCGTCGCGGAAGGCGACGTAGTAGGTGCCCCCCGACTTGAGCGTGTGAGCGATGTGCGCGTCGTGCGTGGTGGAGTCGCCGTCGGCGTTCGAAGCGAGCGTGGCGTACGACGAGCCGAGGAGCCACGCATGCGCGTCGCCGCCGTTGGCCGAGCGGACCCACACGTCGACCGCGTCGCCGGGCGCGGCGGTGAAGCTGAAGGCGCGGTAGGTGGGGTTCGAGCTGTACGCGACGGGGGCGCTCGTCTCGCCGTAGGTGAGCGCGCCGACGATCTCGCTAGGGTCGAGCGTGCGCAGCTGATCGCTCGAGGTCGTGGCGTCGTCTTGCGTGGTGGTGCTGCAGGCGACGGCGGGGGCGGCGAGAGCGACGAGGCCGCTGAGGACGAATGCGCGCTTCATGACGAGCTCCTTCTTTCCAGCTCCTCGTACGCCGCCCGCGCAGGACTTCTCCCCTCGCGTTCGTGAGAATGTGCTTGGCGGTCGCGGGGCGATCCGATCGCGCCACGCCGGGGATCGATCGCGCCGCTCTGGCTGGATCACCCCCGACGCGACCGACTTCGTCCCCGCGGGCGAGGCCGTAGTCTTTCAGCCGCGCTTCAAGAAGCGCGCGAGGACCTTCTTCTCGCCCCACCCGGGGAAGAAGGCGACGACGGCGGGCTCGCCCATGTTCACGAGGCGCAAGACCTCGCCGTCGCCGAAGCGCTCGTGGAAGACGCGGGAGCCTTTGCGGAACGAGGCCGCCGCGTCCTCTCCGGTGTCGTCGAAGAACTCGCGGTCGACGTAGCGCTCGCCGGGCTCACGCGCTTCGCTCGCCGGGCGCGCGGCGCGTTGGGTGGGCATGGGGATGGGCCCGCCGAAGAGGGAGAGGTTCTCTCCGCCTTCGCGCTTGCCGTCGGTCATGCCCCACGCGACGCGCGAAGGGGGCGGCGCGCTCGGCGGCGGCGACGAGGGCGAAGGACGATTGAGCTTCCACGGCAGCGCGGCCGAGCGACCCCACCCGTCGTCGCGGTCGACGAAACGCGAAGGGGACTGCGAGCCGGCGGCGGCGGTGCGCTTCTCGACGACGACGTCCTCGGGCAGGTCGCCGATGAAGCGGCTCGGCCTCCCCCAGCGCGTCTGACCGAAGATTTGCCGTGCGCCCGCGTGCGAGAGCACGAGCCGCTTTCGCGCGCGGGTGATGGCCACGTAGGCGAGGCGTCGCTCCTCTTCCATCTCTTCCGCGCCGCCCGGGTCCATGCCGCGGTAGGGGAACATCTCTTCTTCCATGCCGGTGAGGCACACCGTGTGAAACTCGAGCCCCTTCGCGCCGTGCACGGTCATCAAGGTGACGCGCGGCTCGTCTTTCATGCCGTCGACGTCGGCCTGGAGAGAGACACGCTCGAGGAAGCCGGAGACGGTGGGCTTCTCGCCGGCGGCGGTGGCTTCTTGCTCGTAGTCGTGGAGCGAGCCCACGAGCTCGCTCAAGTTCTCGAGGCGCGCGTCGGCTTCGGCGCTGTTCTCGCCGCGGAGGGCCTCGCGGTAACCGGTCTTCTCGATGACGTCGAGGAGCACTTCGCTCGGTGACGCGGTCTCGACGTCACGGCCGAGACGCACGAGGAGCTCGCGAAGACCGGCGAGCTTCTTCTGGCCCGCAGTGCCGATCTCCTTCGCCTCGACGATGCGCGGGAGCGCGTCGTGCACCGGCACGCCGAGCGTGTTGGCGAAGGCGACGAGCCGGTCGACGGTGGATTTGCCGATGCCGCGCGGCGGCGTGTTCACGATGCGCAAGAAGTCGACGTCGCTCCGCGGGTTCACGAGGATGCGCAAGTACGAGAGCGCGTCTTTGATCTCGGCGCGCTCGTAGAATTTCGTGCCGCCGACGATCTGGTACGGCAGGTTGGCGACGCGGAGCGCCTCTTCGAGCACGCGCGACTGAGCGTGCACGCGGTAGAAGACAGCCACCTCGCCGAGGCTCGTCCCCTCGGCCTGCGTCTCGCGGATCACCTTGGTGACGAGCGCCGCTTCGTCGTGCTCGTCGCGCACCGCCACGACCTCGATGGGGAGCCCCTCGTCGTTGTCCGTCCAGAGCTCCTTCGGCTCACGCTCCATCGAAGGCTGAATCACCCCGAGCGCGCCGCGCACGATGCGCTGCGACGAGCGGTAGTTCTGCTCGAGCTTCACCACCAGCGCGTCGGGGAAGTCCTTCTTGAACCCGCGGATGTTGCGCACGTCGGCGCCGCGCCAGCGGTAGATCGACTGATCGTCGTCGCCGACCACGCACAAGTTCCTGGTCTGCGCGAGCGCACGAATCAGGCGGTACTGCATCTGGTTCGTGTCTTGGAACTCGTCCACCAAGACGTAGTCGAAGCGGCGGCGCAGAGTGTTCCCCTCGGGGAGCTCGGTGCTCTCGGCGATCTTCACCGTGAGGCCGATGAGGTCCTCGAAGTCCACGGCGCCGGCGGCGCGGAGGCGCTCTTCGTACTTGGCGAAGACCTTCACCACCGCTTCGTCGACGTACGACTCGGGGTCGAGGTCTTTGGGGCCGCGCCCCTCTTGCTTCTCCTTGTGGATGCGATGGAGCACCGCGCGCGGCGGGTAGCGACGGTCGTCGAGGCCGAGCTCGTCGAGCACGCGCGTGACGAGCGCCTTCTGATCCTGCGTGTCGTAGATGACGAAGTCCTTCGGCAGGCCGACCGCGCCGCCGAAGCGACGAAGCAACCGCGCGCACGTCGCGTGGAAGGTGAAGGCCCAGAGCTCGTTGGCGAGATCGGCCCCTTGCGCGCCGAGCGAATCGACGAAGAGGTGCGAGAGGCGCGAGCGCATCTCCCCCGCCGCCTTGTTGGTGAAGGTGACGGCGAGGATGCGGTAGGCCGGCACCCGGTGCTCGGCCACCAGATTGGCCACTCGGTAGGTGATGACGCGCGTCTTCCCGCTCCCGGCCCCGGCAAAGACGAGGAGCGGCCCGTTGACGTGGGCCACGGCCTCGGCCTGCGGGCCGTTCAATTCCGGAAGAGGCGAGGACACGTTGGGAATGTAGCAACGCCCGGCGCCCGCCGCGACGGTGCCGCGCCGGCGCGACGCGCGACGGCGGAGAGACGCCGCGAGGTCGCCCGCCGCCCTGCCCCGGCAACTCGGACGACCAATGCGACCTATTTTGAAGCGGCTGTCCTGACCTTCGAAATTCTGCGCGAGCGCGCATGCTAGCGTCGAGCTTCGTTGGACGCGTGTCGGCCCTTCGGCTGCCGGGCGCGCGAGGAGGCTCGATGGAGTACGTGTGCCCCGACCCGAAGGCGCGGGTCCGCGCCGCAAACGTTCGAGCGACGCTCGAGGCGTTCACGCTGGTGCCGGCGCTGGGGAAGCGAATCATCGAGAGCCACGACCTGAAGGTCGACGACCTTCGCCCCGACAACTTCATCCTCGTTCAGTCGTGGCTCGACGCCTTGAAGGAGATCGAGGGGCTGGTCGGTCCGGCGAAGGTCCGCCAGGTCGGCCGCAACATCGTCGAGTCGGCGGCGGTCCCCGAGGGTGACACCGAGAACATCTTGCTCGGCCTCGATCAAATCTATCACCTCAATCACCGCGGCAACGTCGGGCGCTACGTCTCGCGCCGGCTCCCCTCGCGCGCGATCGAGGTGCGCTGCGAGACGCCGTACCCCCGACACTTCGAATGGGGGCTCGTGGAAGGCTTTTGCTTGAACAAGTGCGCGGGCGGGAAGCGGTACTCGGTGGAGTTCGTGCAAGGCACACCGGACACCGATCACACCTGCACGCTCCTCGTGACTGCGCTGTAGGCCAAAATCGGACGCTGCTTCCGGACGAAAGCGGATGGTTCCCGCGCCGTCGTTCGAGCAACTTGGGAGGGAGGAGTCGACGATGTGGGATTTGGGGTTCGATTACGCCTCGTGCGTAAAGACATCGGAGAAGATGGCGTGGAAGCTCGACGAGGTGATGCCGGCGGGAACGCGGCTCGACTTCTCGAGGCCGTTCCTCCCCGAGGCGCTGGCGCAGACCGACAAGGTCGCGTGCCTCTCGAGCGAGCAACGACTCAAGCTGAATCAGATCACCGGGAACGCGTACTTGAACCTCTTCGCCTTCGTCGAAGAGTTCATCCTCGCGACGCTCGTGCAGCACGCGCAGGCGGAGATGTTCGGGGATCACGACTCGATCCGTGCGCTGTGTCGCTCGGCGGACGAGGAGATCAAGCACCAGCGGCTCTTCGCGCGCTACCGCCAAGCGTTCGATCGTGACTTCGGGCATCCGTGCGGCGTGCTCGAGTCGGCCGTGGCCGTCGCCGGCGTCGTCTTGGGCAAGCACCCCATGGCGGTGATGATCGTCACGCTGCACATCGAGCTCATGACGCTGCAGCACTACACCGAGTGCGTGAAGGACAACCACGGCATCGACCCCTTCTTCCAGAGCCTGCTCCGGCACCACTGGATGGAGGAGTCGCAGCACGCGAGGATCGACACGCTCGAGCTCGAGAAGATGGCGATGTCCGCCTCGCCCGAGATCATCAAGACCGCGATCGACGACTACCTCGGCATCCTCGGCGCGTTCGACGGGCTCCTCGAGCAGCAGGCGAAGCTCGACGTCGCGAGCCTCGAGGCGGCGACGGGGAAGAAGTGCACGGAGGCCGAGACCGCGGAGATCATCGCCTCGCAACGCCAGGCTTACCGAAAGACGTTCCTCACGTACGGCATGACCAACCCCACGTTCCACGAGGTGATGGGCAAGCTCTCGAAGGAAGGTCAGAAGCGCGTCTCGGACGCCGTCGCGACCTACTCGGTTTGACGATGGAAGACGTGGCACTCACCAAGCTCCACAACATCCTGGGGGAGGAGAAGGCCGCAGAGCTCGTGCGCGAGACGCTGCGCGAGATTGGAATCGCGGATCTGAAGAGCCCGAACGATCGACTCAGATTCGCCGAAGCGCTCATGCTTCGCGGCGGCGTGATCGAGGCGATCGGACGTGCCATCAAGATCCAGGCGCTGCTCCACGGAGCGAAGACCTGACGAGACCCGCGCCTCCTCGCCTCGCGCGAGGGGGCCGCGAAGACACTGGGTGAGACGGCGCGCGCGAGGCACCCTCGCTCGGCGGCGCTCGGGTCACTCGTTGATGCGCCAATGCTCGACGACGATCTTCCCGTCGCCCTTGTCGTACGAGATCGTCACCGTGTGGGCGGCGCGGTCGACGACCATCTGCTTCTCGATCATGTCGAACTTGTGGACGTAGGTCCCCGACGGGAGATCGTGGTGGCAAGCGTCCGCGCTCGGACCGCAGGCCGCCGCGAGCGCAGCGAGGGCGACCAGGAGGAGCGCGCTGACGACGGCGAAGCTACTTCGCGGCATCGTACGACTCGTAGAAGTAGTAGGGCCTGCCGATCGAAGTCGTGTAGTCGACGTGCAGGCTCACGCCGCCGGTGCTGGTCGCGCCGAGGTGAGTCTCGAGGAGCGTGTCGCTCGTGATGTCTTTGCTCTGCGCGTTGGTGGCGAGCGGCGCGGGGGCACCGTCTACCGTCACTTGCTCGAGCGTGAGCGAGAGGCTCTCGTACGTCTCGGTGCACGACTTCTCGGTGGTGCCCCCGTGGCCCCCGCCGATGTCACCGATCGGCGGGAGACCGTCCTCGGGGTGAAGCGTCGGATCGTCGGCGTACGCCGTCGTCGCCACGAAGAGAGCGAGCGAAGCGACGAGGAGCGGGGCCTTCAGCATGCGCGGGCTTTAGCACTCGTCGTGCCGGCCCGCCGGCAGCGGGAATTCCCCGCGAATCCTCGTCGTCTTCGCCAAAGCGCGGGCTCGCCCAGCCGCCCCGCCGTGCCACGCGCGTCCGGATCGCGCGAACGCGCGTTCACGCGCCGCGCCCGACCACGAACCACGAACCACGACCACGAGCGCTACGGGCGCTACGGGCGCTTGTAGACGCTGACGATCGGCACGCCGTCTTGGCGCAACACGTACGCCGGGGCCACGGTGCCGTAGGCCACCCAGATTTGGTAGTCGACCTCGTTCATGTGGAGCTCGTGGTGCACGAGCGAGAAGTCGGCTTCGCTCGGGCTCCCCACGGCGCGCAAATCGTGACGGATGCGCCCTTCGTCTTGGAGGCGCGCCCACGAGTCCCACGCGGTGTCGTGGATGAACACGCTGGCGTTGGTGCGCGCGGCCTGGTCCAAGTACGGGGCGACGCTCTCGGTGGTGAAGCCCCAGAACTGACGATTCAACCCGAGGTCGGCGCCGCCGGCGGTGCCGCCGACGAGAGGCACGTAGCTCGAGAGCCCGAAGGGGTGCGAGTGCGCGGTGACCGCGAGCGGAGCGAGGACGACCAACGCGCCGAGCACGAGGGGGAAGCGCGAAGCAAAGAGCGCCCGCTTGTCGGCCGCGAGCTTGGTCCACAGGGAGAGCGCGCGCTCCCCCGCGCGAGCCGCGAGATCGAAGCCGCGCCCGGCGAAGATGGCGAGGAACGGATACGCGGGGAGCCAGTGCTTCGTGCCGCCGAAGATGGGCGTCTTGGGGAGGAAGAACACCGCGAGGGGCGCGGCGAAGGAGAGCGCGAGGAGCAGATCCGTCTGCGTGCGATCGCGCGGCACGTCGTCGGCGGGCGACGCCTCGGGCGCGCTCGCGCTCTTCTTGGCGAAGCTCCGTGCCCACGAAGAAGCGCGCGCGACTCCGGCGCGCGCGCGATCGAACGCGCCCACGAAGAAGAGGAGGAGCGTGATGGACGGAACGGTCGCCGCGATCATCACCGGCGCGTAGCTCGGCGGCGAAGGCGGGCCGAAGTAGTTCCGGCCGAGAAACTCCATGTTGTAGTACTCGTGATTGAGGTGGAAGCTCAGGTAGTCCTGCACCCGTTGCGAGGTGTCGCTCCACATCCACGGCCATAGCGCCAAGAAGACGAGCGGCCCGACGACGGCGATCGATACGAGCGTGGTCGGGAGCTGGAGGCGCCCCACCTTCAAGTAGCGCGCGATCGATCGCCCGTGGAGGACGACGGCGTGGCTCACGAAGACCGCGGGGAGGATCCACGCGTTGTGCTTGGTGTCGAGCGCGAGGCCGTAGACCACGCCGGCGGCGAGCGCCCAGCCGAGCCCCTTCTCCTGCTCGGCGCGCCAGTAGACGTACACGCTCACGAGCCACATGGTCATGATGCCGACGTCGAAGCAGGCGAGGTGCGCGTTGTAGAAGACGCGCGGCATCGCTGCGAGGAGCATCGCCGCCACCACGCCCGCGCGCCTCGAGTAGGCGCGCGCGGCGAAGAGGTAGGTGACCCACACCGCGAGGCCGGCCATGCACATGCCGGGGAAGCGGAAGGAGGTGCTCGCGTCGTCGAAGAGGTGCCACTTCTCGTGGAACTGACTCCACGAGAGGGCGAAGAGGCTCTTCATGAGCGAGGGGTGCTCGTGGTTCTCCCCCCAGATGCCGTCGATGGTGCCGCGGTCGAACGCTTGCTTCGGCTTCGTGACGAGCAAGTCGAACCAGCGCGCGTAGCTCTGCGCCGCGCGGAAGTAGAAGCCCTCGTCGCGGGCGAAGCCCAGCGAGCGCGCCGTCGCGAGGAGCCACGCCACGTACGCGCCGCCGAGGAGCGCGCCGAGCGCGTGATCGCGCCACCCGCCGACCTTCTCGGGGAGCGCGAGGAGGTCTTTCACGTCGGGCTGGGCTTCGGCGTCGTTCTTCTTCGCGTCGTCCTTCTTCGCCGCTTCGGTCTTCGACGGCGCAGCGGTCGCCTCCGCGGGCGCGTCGGACGCGTCCTTCTCCGACGGCGGCGCGTCGCTCGCGGCTTCGCTCTTCTCCGCCTCGTCGTGCTTCGCGTCGTCGCTCATCGGGTAATCGCCTCGAAGCAGTACATGCGTCGGTTGCCGTTCGGCGCGCTCACGTCGGCGACGAGCTCACCACGTTGCCCCGCGAGCTCACCCGTGGGGAGGTCGAAGCCCTTCCACCCCTCGCCGTCGAGGTGCGTGACCTTGCCGATTTTCTTCTCGCCCACCGAGAACGCGAGCGACACCGGCGCCCCTTCGCGGTTTCGCTCCGCCTCGACGTAGAGGCCGTGGTGCCCGTGCAGCACCTCGCCGAAGAGCACATCACCGAAGTGAATGCGCGTCACCGTGCCGCTGCCACGCGGCGGCGCGTAGATGCAGCGGTGCGCGCGGTAGCCCAGGTCCGCCACGACCGAGACGCCGACCATCGTGCCGCTGGGGCACGCGTAGCGACGGTTGGGGAGCGCCGGTCCGAAGCCGAGGTTCCCCGTTTGTGCGCCGGCTCCGGCGACCCACGTGCACGGCGATTCTTCGTCGTCGTGCATGCTCGTGACGCGCGCGTGCTCGCCGTCGATGTGGTCGACGAGATCGTCGAGCGTCTTCAGGTAGCTCGGGTTCTCGAGGGTGGTGATCGTGACGCCGCCGGTCTTCTTCTCCGAGAGCTTCTTCCAGCCGAGGAGATCGGCCTCGTGGCCGCCGCGGATCGAGACCTCGAAGGCGCGCGGGAAGCGCGAAGCGTCGCTCGGCGCTTCGCGCTCCAAGGTGGCGATCTCGTCACCGAAGACGTGGCGCCCCACGGGATCGGTCCAGCGCGGGGCAAACACGACCAGGTCGTCGGGCTTGGCCTCCGCTTTCACGACGTCGCGTGCGGCGCGCCAGTCGTCGTCGGACACGACGGTGTGGGTCTGCACTTCGTGCGCGAAGAGCTCGAGCAACGCGGCCGCCGGAATGGCGAGAAAACCCCAGGTTCGGAGCGTCTTCTGCCACGCGGGCGCGGAGCTCGTGTCGATCGCGCGATCCAAAGCGCGCGGAGCTTATCGTGGATCGTCCCGTCGGAGCCACGTGAACGAGAGGGCCACGGGCAGGGCGCCGCGCGGCCTTTCGCAGCCGTGATCCGACGCGCGCGCCTCAGCCCGGCCCGTGGAAGACCGCTTCGATGTCGTGACCGTCGGGGTCGAGCACGAACGCACCGTAGTAGTTCGGGTGATAGTGCGTGCGAAGACCGGGAGCGCCGAAGTCTTTGCCGCCAGCGGCGAGCGCCGCGGCGTGGAACGCGTCCACCTCGGCGCGGCTCCGCGCAGCAAAGGCGACGTGCGTCGGGGTGATGACGCGGATCTGCTCCGGCGTCTGGAAGGAGGAGGGACCGGTGCCGATCCAGAAGTCGGGCTTCTTGTCGCGCCCGAAGCCGCACGCCTGACCGAAGTCCATGACGGCGGTGATGCCGAGCGGCGCGAGCGCCTTCTCGTAGAACGCCTTGGCACGCGCGTAGTCGCTGACGGAGAGGGTGATGTGATCGAGAGAGGGCATGAGGGGAGGGTAAGTCTCCCCGCGTGGCGCCGCCACGACGGCTTTTCGTGGTAATTACGGCGCTGCATGCTCGGCCAGATTCTCGATCGGCTCCGCCGCGACAAGACCACGCTCCTGTGGATCGCCGTCGCGATCATGGCGTCGGCGCCGGCGTGGATCGTCAAGTACCCGCCGATTCAGGATCTGCCGTTTCACCTGGCCACCATCCGCGTCGTGCACGATCTGCACAACCCGGCGTACGGCTTCGACCACGACTTCGTGCTGACCTTGGGGCGCACGCAGTACGTCATCTACTACCTCATCGCGAGCCTGCTCGCGTACGTGCTCGGCGTCGTCAACGCGAACATCGTGCTCATGTGCTGCTACCTCGGCGGCACGCCGCTCGCGCTGCGCGAGCTCTTGAAGGCGCTGGGCAAAGACGAGCGCCTCGCGCTCCTCGTCATCCCGCTCCTCACGAACGTGATGTTCCTCTTCGGGCTTCTGCCGTTTCTCCTCGGCATCCCGATCATGTTTTGGGCGCTCGCCACGGCGGTACGTCACTTCGAGCACCCTTCGCCGCGCACGGCGCTGCTCCTCGCGGTCCTCGCCGCGGCGCTCTTCTACAGCCACGTCTTCCCCTTCGGCATCTTCGGCCTGGGCTTCGCGCTCATGTTCCCGTGGACGAAGCCGCGCCGCTGGCTCGCCGCCGGTGCGCCCACCGTCCCCGCGCTCCTCCTGCTCGCGCGCTGGACGCTCTTCACCCCCGCCGGGCAGCTCTCGCGCGGCGCGCTCTTCCCCGGGCCGGGCGACGGCGTCCAGCCGCTCGATGCGGCGATCCCCGGCGCGTACCAGTGGCTCACCAACGTCTGGCACGACACGAGCGACGAAGCGATCCTCATCGCGCTGGTGATGACGTCGATGCTCCTCGTCGGGCTCGCGCAAGGTGATCGCGATCGTTCGAGCCCGCTCTCGCGTCTCTACGCGCTCCTGCCGATCGTGTGCGTCGTCTTCTACTTCTCGCTCGGGGAGGGGCACGGCTACATCTGGCTCATCTCGCAGCGCTTCCCCATCCTCTGCATGATGTGTGGGATTCCGCTCCTGCGCATGCCGCAGGGGCTCCGCGGGTACGCCGCCACCGGGCTCGCGTTCGCCGTGGCCGCGGCGTCGACGGTCAACACCTGCAAGCACTTCATCCAGTTCCAGCTCGAAGAGGTCGGCGACATCGACGGCGCCATCGAGCACATGGACCCGAAGAAGCACGTGGCCGCGCTCATCTACGATCGCGGCTCGAACGTCACCAACTGGGCGCCGTTCCTCCACTTCGGCAGCTACTACCAACTGCAAAAGGGGGGCGTGGTCGAGTTCACCTACGCCGGCTACGCGCACTGGCCGTTCGACTTCAAGCCGGGGCGCTACCCGCCGCCGGGCGACGGCCCCGCGCGCCACCGCTGGGAGTGGACGCCGGAGCAAGTGGGGATGGACGAGCTCTATCCTTATTACGACTACGTGCTCACGCGCGGGAACGGCTTCCGCCCCTCGAACGGCTTCCACGTGGCGTGGCGCGGCGACCGTTGGACCGTGTGGGCGAAGAACTGAACCTCGACGCGGCGCGCGCGGCCACGCCCCCGTGACGAGGACGAGGACAAAGACGAGAAGCGGACGCACGCGCGCCCTCGAGTGACATTCCCCGCGAGCTGGGTTAAGAAGGCGCGTCGGGTTTCGCGATCCCGGCACGCAGCACGCTTCACACGCAGAGCACCACGAGGATCAGCGATGGCGCAGGCGAGAACGACACGCAGCGGAGGGGGCGCTCACGAAGGGCGCATCGGCCAAGGCGCGCGCGTGCGCGGCAGGATCGCCGGCGAGGGTGATCTCACCATCGACGGCCAGGTCGAAGGCGACATCACGCTCCGCGGCGATCTCACCGTCGGCGCGAGCGGCAGCGTCGAGGCCCAGGCCATCGAGGCCGAGAGCCTGACCGTGGCCGGTACGGTCGAAGGCGATGTGCAGGTCACCGGGCAAATTCGCGCGCTCGCCGGGGCACGCCTCCGGGGCAACGTCCGCGGCGCCGGGATCTCCATCGAAGACGGCGCGCACTTCTCCGGTCGCATCGACTGCGACTTCGAGCTCCCGCCGGAGCTCGGCGGCGGCGAAGCGCGCGGCACGGCGCGCCGACGCGGCTGATCGCGCCGCGCCTCACACGACTCCACGCAGACTCACGACGACGGCAAAAGGACGGACACAATGGCGAGCACGGTCATCGGCGCAGGGATCACCATCGACGGGGAGATCACCACGGACGAAGACGTGGTGGTGCAGGGCACGGTGCGTGGCCGGCTCACCGCCAAAGACGGCGTCACCGTCGAGCACGGCGGCGTGGTCGAGGCCGACGTCACCTCCGGCCCGGTCTCGGTCGCCGGGTCCATCACCGGCAACATCTCCTCGACGGATCGCGTCGATCTCCAGCCCGGCGCGAAGGTCGTCGGGAACGTGAAGGCCACCCGCATCACCATCGCCGACGGCGCCCAGTTCAAGGGGAACGTCGACATGGACGTGTGACATGGCAAACCAAGGAACCATCATCGGTCGCACGTCGTTCGTGCGCGGGCGCATCACCGGCCCGGGAGATTTGGACATCGCCGGCCGCGTCGAAGGCGACGTGGAGGTCGAAGGGGACATCACCGTGGACACGCACGGTCTCGTCGCCGCGAACCTCACCGGGCGAAGGCTCGTCGTGCGCGGCGCGGTGAAGGGCGACCTCACGGCGAGCGACGGCGTGGCCCTCGAAGACGGGGCGAAGGTCGTCGGCGACGTGCGCGCTCCGCGCATCTCGATCGCGACCGGCGCGCTCCTCCGCGGTCACGTGCAGACGGACGGCACCGCCGCTCCGCGTGCACGCGCCGCGGCCCCGGCAGCTTCGGCCGCCCGCCCCCAAGCGCGCCCCGCGGCGGCCCCCGCACGCGCCGCTGCCGCGCCTCAGCGCTCGGCCGCTCCCGCGGTCGTCGCCAAGGTCGAGAAGAAGGCGGAGAAGCCCGCGGCGAGCGCCGCACGCGTCGCCCCCAAGGGCCCGCCGGCGCCGGTCGTCCCCGTCCTCAAGAAGGGGGCGAAGGGCTCTCTGGCGAAGAAGCGCGCCGGCTGATCGCGTGAGCGACGCGGCAGCGGACGAAGCGACCAAGCGCGCGCGCCTGCTCGCGCTGCTCTCGGCCCTTTCCTTTCGAAGGCGGAAGGTCGTCCTCGCCTCCGGTCGCGAGAGCGATTTCTTCATCGACTGCAAGCAGACGGTCCTCACCGCCGAAGGGCACGCGCTCGTCGGCGAGCTCATGTGGCGCGAGCTCCCGCGTCTCACCGCCGGCGGAGAGCCGTGCGACGCCGTCGCCGGGGTCGAGCTCGGGGGCTGCCCACTCGCGAGCGCCGTCTCGCTGACGAGCTTCCTCCGCGGCACGCCGGTCGACGCGTTCTACGTGCGCAAAGGGGCCAAGGACCACGGCACGAAGCGCCTCCTCGAGGGCGACGCGCGGCTCGCCGTCTACGCGCGCCCTTCGCGCGTGGCGATCCTCGAGGACGTCGTGACGACCGGAGGCTCCACGCTCGCGGCGGCGGAGAAGATCGCCGAGGCGCACCACCACGTCGTCGGCGTGATCGCCCTCGTCGATCGCGAGGAGGGGGGCCGCGAAGCGATCGAGCGCGCGGGGCTCCCGTTCCGCGCCGTCTTCACGCGGAGCGATTTCGGGTAGGCGAGCTCGCGTTCGAGCGACGCGTCAGTCGGTCTTGAACGCTTTGCCGAGCTGCTGAAACGCCTTCATGTCGATGCCGACGTCGGCGCCGGGCACGGGCGGCTCTTCGACCTGCGGCTGCATCACCGGGAGCGAAGGCGGCGGAGCGATCTCGGTCGGCGCTTCGTCGTTCGTCGCCTTGCGCGCGACGCGCGAGCCGCGGCTCGACTTCGGCAAGCGGGTCACGTCGACCTCGGGCACCGGGCGCGGGGCGACGGGCTGCGCCGCCACGGGCTGCGGCGGCAACGTGACGACGGGGATCGCCGTCGGAGGCGGAGCGACCGGCGCGGCGGCGACGGGCGCGAGCGGCATCGTCTGCACCGGCGCTGTGGAAGGGGCGTCGGGCATGAGCGCGTAGGCGAGGCGCGCGCGGAGGTTCGAGAGCCCGTTGCCACTCAGGACGAGCACCACGACCGCGCCGATGGCGAGACCGAAGAGCAGGAACTTGAGGCGGTTGTCGCTGTCGGTTTGCGCCTGCGCCGGGGCATCCACCACCGACCGCGCGGTGACGGCGTACGCCGCGGCGGTCTGATTGTGCTGCGCGAGCTGCATCTGCTGGAGCTGCTGCAGTTGCATCTGCTGTTGCATCTGGAGCTGCTGCATGTGGCTCATCTGCGCGAGGGCCTGCGCCTGGGCGACGGCCGCGGGATCGTGCGCGGGGTTGCGGCTGGGCACGGGCGGCGGCACCGAGCGCCCCGCGGGCTGCACGCTCGGACGCTGCGGCAGACGGAGCGAAGGGTCACTCACGTCGACCTCGACAGTCGCGCAGTCTCGATCGAAGTAGCCCATACCAGGACGTTGAGGAGCATCTTTCATGCCTACATCCTCCGCCATTGGCGCCTGTAGATTTCCGCCAAGACTCACTCCGATCGAGGCGCGACCTGAGTCGCCTCGTGTCCATATCCATGGGTCACGATGGACCCAGCGTCCACTTTTTTCGCGCACCTACGTTTCGCGCATGTGAAGAAAGACGCGCTTTCTGCAGTGCGTCAGAGCTTCGACGCGCGCCGACCTCCGCGTCGCCCGCGCGACGGGGCTCGCGGGAGAGGGCGCGTCGTGCGACGTGCCCGGCGACGACGCTCAGTCGCTCCGCTCGCACCAGATGTGAACGTCGCCCCCCGTCGCCTCGAGGTGGACGATGCGCGGTCGGCAGCAGACGGCGCAGTCTTCGACGAAGGTTTGATTCTCTCCGCCCCCTTCGTCGAGGAAGACGGCCGAGACCTCACCGCAGAAAGGACAAGCAAGCTCAGCGGACGAGTTCAAGGGACGCTTGGGGATCATGGCTGAAACCTCCTGATCGCTTTCTGGTCGCTTGGCTGTTCGATGGGCTCCCACGCATCGACGTCCCCGCGAGGGGCGCGGCGAGCGCGTGGTTGGAGTAGTCTTTGGTCTTCCTCGAAAAGGTGCGTGAGGCGAAGCGGTGAACCGCTCGCTTCGTTTCTCCACTTTAGAGCGGACGCGCGTCGCCGCGCGATGTAAGTCTTCGGCGACATCGCGTGCTCGACGTGATGCACGCGTGCGGGGACGAGAGGAGCAAGTTCGTGGCCGAGGGCCGTAGCATCGACATCCTCAGCGACTCGACCGGTGAGACCGCGGAGAAAGTGGTCCGCGCCGCCATGCTGCAATATCCGCACTCGGGGGCGTTGATTCGACTCCACACCCGCGTGCGCACCAAGGACGCCGCCCGCCCCATCTTGGAGCGCGCCGCGCGCGAGGGGGCGCTCGTCGTCTTCACCGTGGTGAGCCCCGAGCTCCGCGAGTTCATCCACGCGTCGAGCTACGAGCTCAAGGTCGAAGCGCTCGACCTCATCGGCTCGCTCATCGGCAAGCTCGGCACGTTCCTCGATCAGCAGCCGATCAACATGCCCAGCGCGATGCTGCCGCTCTCCGACGAGTACTTCCGCCGCATCGAAGCGGTGGAGTTCACCGTGAAGAGCGACGACGGCAAAGAGCCGCGCAACTTCAAGAAGGCGGACCTCGTCCTCGTGGGCGTGAGCCGCACGTCGAAGACACCGCTCTCGACGATCCTCGCCCAGCGCGGGCTCAAGGTGGCCAACCTCCCCATCGTGCTCGGCATCGCCACGCCGCCCGAGCTCGAAGAGGCGCCGCAAGATCGCATCGTCGGGCTCACCATCGCCATCGACCAGCTCTGCGAGATCCGCCAGGCGCGACTCAAGCAGCTCGGCATGCCCGGCGGCTCCACCTACGGCCTGCGTGATCAGGTCAAAGAGGAGCTCGAGTACGCGCAGCAGATCTTCCGCGCGCACGCGCAGTGGCCGGTCATCGACGTCACCGGACGCGCGATCGAAGAGACCGCGGTCATCATCCTCGAGTCGCTGAAAGAGCGCGGGTCGAGCGCGATGCAAGCACGCGCGTCGATCGTCTGACGACGCACGCGCGGGCGACCGCGGGAGCGGCGCGGCGTGGTGTCAGCAGCCGCAAGCCTTGAGGCAGGTCGGATCGTTCACGCACTCGTCGGCGCAGCTGCGATCGCAATTGCTCGTGCCCGTGCCGCCACTCGAGCTGCTCCCCGAGCCTTGTTGCCCGGTGGATCCGCCGGCTTGGCTCGGCGGCGGCGTGCAGCGCCCCTCGGAGATTTGGCTGCAGACGGTGGTCTCGTTCTGCCCCTTGAGGAGCGCGCTCGCCTGGTCGCACGTCGCCGGAACGCCGACCGGGCACAAGTAGCCGTCGGTGCAGATGCACTCGATGTCGAGCGAGGCGGCGACGTTGCCCTGGAGGCGAAAGCCGCAGTGCGGATAGACGTCGTGATCCACGGCGATCGTGGGGCAGCTCGAGACGCTCGTGCAGATCGTCGCGCCGGTGTTCGGCTCGGTGATGCAGTCGACGCCGGTGGCCGCGTCGCCGCTGGCGATCCCGCCGTCCCCCGCCGTTGCGCCGGCGCCGCCGTCGGTGCCGTCACCCTGTTTGGCGCAGCCGAGAACGACGAGCGCAGAGAGGGACGCGAGGACGAGGGTCAATTGGACGGCACGGCGCATGGCGCGAGGGTGCAGACCCGCGGGCCTTCGGGCCAAGTTCCCGGCGACCGGCGCGCGCTCCTAAGGTAGCGTGGGGCGCGATGGACGCTTCGCCCGTGACCGACGCGTACGCTCCGGAGATCGACCCCGCGACGGCCTCGCTCGCGCGGCTCGTCGCGATCCTCTCGCAGGAGGCCATGTTCGCGATGGCCGCCCCCAGCGCGTCGCACAAGGACGCGCTCGAAGGCATGATGCGCCGGCGCGCCGAAGCCCACGCCGCCGCGCTCGCCGGCCACCCCGCCGCCGACATGAGCCAACGCTTCGACGCGTGGCTCGTCGAGCTCACGAAGGCGCTCGCCCCCATCTCGCCGCCGCTCTTTCTCCCCATGGGCGACGTGGTGCGCGAGCACGTGACGCTCGAGGCCGGGGCGCGCGGACTCCGATCACTCTTCTCGTCGAAGCCGAGCGACAAAGACGTGCAGCGCGTGAAGCGCCTGGGCACGCTCGCCGTGCGCGTGCTTCGCGCCATCTACGTGGCCGACGGCCCGGTCGACGCCGAAGAGGCGCGCACCCTCGCCGCGCTCATCGGCAGCTTCGGTCTCCCCGACCCCGACACGCAGGCGCTCTTCGCCGAGCCCCCCGTCTCGGTCGACCAGCTCGACGTGTACGGCGAGATCGAAGCGCCCGTCACCAAAGGGCTCGTGCGCGGCGCGTGGCTCGCCGCGGCGCTCGACGCCATCGACCCGCGCGAAGATCAGATCATTCGCTCCCTCGCCGGGCGGCTCGCGCTCGGCCAAGAGGTGGAGACGATGCGCAACGAAGCGCTCGCCCGCGTCGAGGCGCAGCGCACGGCCGGGCTCGCGGCGACCGACGCCATTCGCTTCGTGCTCGCCGATCGCCCGCTCTCGGCGCGCGAGCTGGCGACGCGCGCCGCCATGCTGATGATCCCGCGGAGGTACCGCGAGGAGGCGCTCTCGCAGATCACCCACGGCGTGCCGGTGACGCTCGCCAAGCGCTACCCCAACATGGCCGAGCACGAGCGCGTCAGCGCCCTCGGCGTGGCGTGGGCGGCGGCGCTCCACGACGATCCTTCGCTCGCGCGGCGCGCGCTCCTTCGCGCGCGGCTGGATCGCTTCGCGGCGGACATCGGGGAAAAGGGCGGCGAGGTACGAGTGATGGTGGAGGCAGCAATGGACGAAGTGTTGGCCGTGACTGCGAGCGGGGTCCGATGAGCCTCGCCAAGAAGACCATCGGCTTTCTCGGCGCCGGGAACATGGCGTCGGCGCTCATCAAGGGGCTCTGCCACGCGGCGGTGGTGGAGCCGAAGCAGATCTTCGCCAGCGACGTGAAGGCCGAGCGCCTCGCGCAGCTCGCCAAGGATCATCAGATCCGCACCACCACCGACAACCACGAGCTCGTCCGCGCGAGCGACGTGCTCGTCCTCGCGGTGAAACCGCAGGTGGTGGACAAGGTGCTCGCCGCCATCGCCGCCGACGTGCGCCCCGAGACGCTCATCGTGTCGGTCGCCGCCGGCGTCCCCATCGAGGCCCTCGAAGGGCGGCTCCCCAAGGGGGCCCGCGTCGTCCGCAGCATGCCCAACACGCCGGCCACCGCGCTCGCAGGAGCGACAGCGGTGTCGGGAGGCGAGCACGCGACCGAAGCCGACATCGAGATCGCACGCGAGCTGTTCGAAGCGGTGGGGCGCGTCGTGGTCCTCGACGAGGCGCTGCTCGACGCGGTGACCGGGCTCTCCGGCAGCGGTCCCGCGTACGTGATGCTCATCATCGAAGCGCTCGCCGACGGCGGCGTGAAGATGGGTCTTCATCGCGACACCGCGCTCCTCCTCGCCGCGCAGACGGTCTACGGCTCGGCGAAGCTCCTGCTCGAGACCGGCGAGCACCCCGGGCGCTTGAAGGACATGGTCACGAGCCCTGGGGGCACCGCCATCGCCGGGCTTCACACGCTCGAGTCGGGCGCGCTAAGGAAGACGCTCATCGACGCCGTGGAGTCGGCGACGACGCGCGCGGCCGAGCTCGGCGCGCAGATGAGCGCCAAGTTGAAGCGGTAGCGCCGCGCCCTAGTGTCCTGAGTCCGAGGTTCGTCGCCTTCGGCGCCGAGCCTTCTGACTCA
>CAZHHD010000054.1:0-31363 GCA_964531795.1 uncultured Polyangiaceae bacterium
CGGCGGGGGCGACGGGCTGAGCCATGACGGGAGGCGCCGCGGGGGCTGCGACCGGCGCCGGAGGAGGCGGAGCGGGCGTCGCGGCGACTTCGCTCGGCGGCGCGGCGCGGTGCGCGGCGACCACGCGGGTCCCCCACGCGAGCGCGCCGCGCGCGCAGGTCGTCGTGCGCTGGCGCAACGGAGGGCTGATGCTGCACGCGAGCACCGCGAGGAGGCTCGCGCCGACGAAGAGGCGGCGACCCCAGTTCGACGAGCGCGCCGGCGCTTCGGCGGGGGCGACGGCGAGCGCGGCGCCGTGGAACGTGTCGGCCGCGAGCGACGCCGCGCCGAGGTGAAGATCGTGGGGCGCGTGGGGGGCCGCTGCGTGCGTCACCCGCCAGGACGGATAGGCGCGAGGGTCGAGCGGCTGCCGCTTCGTGACCTCTTCTTCGTCGTCGCCGCCAAAGCCTTCGACCGCTGCGCCCCGAGGCAAACGCCCACCCGCCATGCGTCGATCCATTGCAGCGAAGATGCCAAATTCACCACGCCGGCGCCGGCCGAGGCGGCGGCGCTTCGCCTGAATGATCTCTCTTACTTGCGTGTGTCGGCACGTGTGCGCGCGAGCGCGCGCCTGTGCAGAATCCTCGCTGAGGACAAGCTGCACGCTGGGGGAGCGAAGACCCTGGTCACTCGACCACAACGACAACGCCCGTGACCAGGTCGTTGCGCGTGCCGTGCGCCTCTCACGTGGAGCCGACGCCGGGTGGAAGCGCGGCGTCGAACGTCAGTGCGGCGCGGCCGGCGGCTCGAACTTCTTGTAGTCGGCGGGGACCACGAAGAGCGCGTCGTCGAGCTTCTCTTTCTCGATCTTCGTCACTTCCATGCGCGAGAGCTCTTTGCCCGCCGCGTCGAACTCCACCGCGCGGAGCGGGAAGGATTTCTTGTCTTTGAACTGCTTGGCCATCGCCGAGGTGGGGGCTCCGCCGGCGCCGGGCTTGAGGCTCGAGAGATCGAAGTAGGCGATCCCCTCGGCGATGCAGACCTCGGAGTGCTTGCCGCTCGGATCGTGCACGACCCAGTCTTCGCAGCTCGTTCCCGCGATGGTCTCGGTCTTCCCCGTCTTCTCGATGGAGCTCGTCCCCGGATCGGTGTTCGGCGCGGCGCTCGGTTTGCCGAAGTCCATGTCCATGTAGGCCTTCTGCGAGTCGAGGCAGAAGACGACCTTGCTCGCGGCGGGATCGAAGATGCCGTGCATCGCTTCGCCGTTGGGGGCCTTGGTATCGAAGCGGATCTTCCCCCCCTTGGTCTTCAGCACCATGTCTTGCGAGCTGCCGGCCGCGCTCGAGGTGTGCATGGTGACGCTCCCTTGAAAGTCGGAGCCGAGCCCCTTCGAGCAACCGCCGAGCAGTCCGAAGAGGGAGGAAGCCGTAGCGAGCGTGAGCAGGCGAATCGCGTGGGAGCGGAGCATGCGGCGATGCTCCCACAGCCTGCGCTACAAATCGATCCCGACCTGTGCGCGCACGCCGAGCCGCGCCGCGGGAGAATCCAAGAAGAAGCGCGCCTTCGTGGAGTCTTCTTTGGCGGCGCCCGATCCGTAGAGCGTGACGAAGGGGCCGAGGTCGAAGAAGAAGTGAGGGCCCAGCGCGAACGACGCGCCCCCTTCGAGGGTGAAGGCCCCGCTCAGCCCCGCCCCCTTCAAGTGGTAGGCGTTCCCCGCCAGGTCCTTCACGTTGCCGTTGACGCTCGTCACCTCGAGGGCGAGCCCCGCGGCGCCGAAGCCTCGCAGCACGCGTCCGGGAGATTGAAAGCGAACCGCCGGGCCGAGGTCGAGGTACGTCGCCGCCCAATCGGCCTTCGCTCCGCCGTTGGTCGTGTAGCTCGGCTTGGAGGCGCCGATTCCGAGCCCGAGCTCGAGCGAGACCAGGCTCCCGAAGTGGTGACCCACCTTGGCGAGCACGCCACCGCCCAGCACGCCGCGCGTCGTCGGTGCACGCTCGGCGAAGGGGCCCGGCGCGAGCGTCAGCGTGCCGGCGTGGATCGAGGGGCCGAAGGACATGTAAAAGAGCCGCGGGACGTCACGGCGCTTCTTCGCGCCGCTCGGGGACGAGCCCGCGGCGTCCTCGTCGTGAGCCGCCCCCTCCGGCTCGACGGTCGTCGTCTCCCCCGCGCGAGCGACGACGTCGCGCGACCACGGCGCGGCGCCGGGCTCGGTGATCTCGATCTTGTGCGGGCCGGGGGTGATCTCGCCGTCCCATTCCCCGGTCGCCAGGGTCACGCCGTCGACGGCCACGGTGGCGCGTGGGCTCACGTGCGTGACACGAAGACGACCGTTCAAGCTCCCCGGCGCCAAGTCGAGCCCGACGAGGAGCTCGCGGGCACCGGGGGCGACGCGGATCTGCAGTGAGGCGTCGGCGTGCCCCGCGGCGTGTGCGGCAAAGGTGTGGCTCCCGGGATCGACCCGCACAGGCGTGGCGAGCCGCTCCGGCGGCACCACGTGCCCGTCGATCGTCACGTCGACGCGGGCAGGCGGCGTCCCCGGCGGATCGCGCAGCGTCGTGCGAATGCGCACCGTGCCGATCTGCGGCGTGAGCTCGTCGATGGCGCGGCGCGCGGCGTTTCGCACCTCCGGCTTCAGCGTGTCGCCGCCGTCGTGGAGCATTTGCTCGAGCGTGTCCACCGCCTCGGCGTTGCGCCCCAAAGCGCGAAGACAGAGGGCGATGTTGCGCAGGATGGCCGGCGACTTCTTCTCGTCGTACGCCGCGCGGAACTCGACGAGCGCGCCTTCGTAGTCCTTTTTGTCGAAGCGGTGCACGGCTTGTTCGAAGTGGGCGCGCGCGCGGTCGGTCGCTTCGTCGGCGCGGGCCAGAGGGGCGAAGCTCGGCATCGCGAGCGAAGCCAACGACGACATCGCCACGAGGCGAAGAAGGCGGAGTGTGCGCGCGGTCATCGGTTCACGGGAAGTCGCGCTGCAGCTCGAGATCGCCGCCCTTCGGCGCCGCGGGGCCGGTCTTGCTGGCGCGCCCGGCGCGCGCCGGGCGCGGGGCGGACGCAGCCCGCGACGCGTCGACGTCGACGGGGAGCGACGTCTCGGGGAGCGCGACGAGGGACGCGATCGGCGCGGCCGCGCTCGGAAGAGAAGAGACGGCGCCCGACGGCAACGGGCTCGCGGCGACCTCGCGCGGCGAGCGGAGCGCGGTGACCAGCGCGACGGTGACGAGCGCACCGGCGAACGTCGCGACCAAGCCCACGGTGACGAGGCGGCGCGTGCTGGGGAGCGCCGGCGACGAATCGGGCGATCCGCCGCGCCCGGACGGCGACGCGGAGCTCCACGCGCCGTCGGCCGACGCCTCGCGCTTCGACGAAGGGGTGCGCCGCGAGGTCGGGCCCGAAGCGGGACCGCGCCCGCTCGCCCCCGGGCTCATCATCGTGGCCGCGACGGGAGCGGGGCTCTTCTTCGCGGCCTCGCGGAGCGAGGCGCGGAGCTCGCTCAAAGCGACGAGCATCTGACGCACCGAAGAGAAGCGCTTCGCTCGATCGCGATGCAGCGCGCGCGCAAGAAAGCGCGCGAGCCCCTCGGGGAGGCTGGGATCGAATTTGCGAATGTCGGGGGCGTCGTTCATGCAGATCGACACGATGATCTGCTCGTACGTCTCGCCGACGTGCGGCGGCCTCCCCACGAGGCACTCGAAGAGGATCGCCCCCGCGCTGTAGATGTCGGCGCGCGCGTCGACGTCTTGGCATGCCTGCGCCTGCTCGGGGGCCATGTAGAGCGGCGTGCCGAGCACCATTCCCTTTTGCGTGAGGGCGAGCGGCGCGGTGCCGCTGCCGAGGCGCTCGATCTTCGACACGCCGAAGTCGACGAGCTTCACCAGCACGTCGGGGCGCTTCGTTCGTGACCCGCCCGGCGGATTCGGCGGCCCCAAGACGAGAGAGATCTTGTCCTCGTCGGTCACGAGGAACACGTTGTCCGGCTTCAAGTCGCGGTGAACGATCCCCGCTTCGTGCGCGTCGGCCAGCCCTTGGAGCGTCTGCGCGAAGATCTCGAGGCACTCGTCGCGCTCGATCTTCCCCCGACGACGGAGGCGCTTGCCCAAGTCTTCGCCGCGAAGGAGCTCCATGGCGAGGTACGGAAGATCACCGTCGCTCCCCGCGTCGAACACACGAACGATGTGCGCGCTTTCGACGGCGCTCGCCGCCCGTGCCTCGCGAGCGAAGCGGCTCTGCACGACCGACTCACGCAACCACTCGGCGTCGACCAACTTCACCGCGACGTGCTCGCCGTCCGCGAGCCGCTCGGCTTCGTACACGGCGCCCATGCCCCCCGTGCCGATGAGGGCGAGGAGCCGATAGCGCTCGGCCACGATCCTTCCGACCGCGCGATTCAACTCGGCGGCGCGCGCCTCTTGCTCGCGCGCGTGGCGCACGGAGAGGCTCGGCTCGCTCGCGCTCGTCGGCGCGGGCTCGTCCGAGGATCGAGGAGAGGGCTCGTCCGAGGGCATGGGAAACGCGCGCGGCGAGGTGCTCGCGCGCTTTCAGCGTACCACCACGGGCCCGGAGAGGGCCGCGTGGCGCAGCAGGCGATCAGCCCTTGGCGGGCTTGGCGGCCTTGGCGGCCGGCTTGGCAGCCTTCGCCGCCTTGGGCGCGGCGGCCGCGGGGGCGGGGGCGCCCGCGAGCTTGTGCACGGCGGCCGAGAGACGACCGACGGTGCGCGAGGCGGCCTTCGGGTGGATGACACCCTTGCTCGAAGCCGAGTCGATCGCCGAAATCGCGGCCTTGAGCGCGACCTGGGCCTTCGCCGGATCCTTGGCCGTCACTTCGGCGCGGACGCGCTTCACGAAGGTGCGCACGGTGCTCTTCACGGCGCGGTTACGGTCGGTGCGCTTGATACGCTGGCGATTGCGCTTTTCGGCGGAGGGATGGTTGGCCACGGCTGCGAATTCCTCGAAGATTTACCCGCGGGATCGAGTGGGCCTGCCCCACCCGCTTGCGGGAGGCGGCACACTAGTCCAGGGGGGCCCATTGTCAAGCAGCGGCGTTATTTGGGGATCGCCGTGGTCGGGACGGTCCAATACGGGCTGATGTTGTCGGCGTCGAGGTCTTGGCCGGGGAGCCAGACCGGCGACGCGCTCGGATCGGGCGGATTGGCCTGCCCCGCCTGCGGGAGCTTGGTCTTGTCGATGGCCGCGATCCAGATCTGCTTGTACTGGATGTGCCCCTGGTTGTTGGCCGCGGTCGGCGAGGTCGCCGGCGTGACCTTGTGCCCGTAGGGGCGCTCGGTGGAGAAGGCGATCCAGAGGTAGTCGCTGGTCGCCGCCGGAGCCCAGTGCGGCCAGGTGTTCCCCACCTCGCCCGGGCCGTTCAGGTTGGCGAGATCGACGACGAAGGAGCCCTTCGGATCGGTGAGGAGCAGGCGCTCGCCCGGCTGGAGCGCGTCGGTCGTGTTCCGCCACTTGGCGCGCGCGGCGTTGAAGAGGACGAGCGCGCCGTCGGGGGAGAAGCTCGGGAAGAAGAAGTTGTCGTAGGTGCCGCTCGGGAGCGTGACCGGCTGCGAGAGGATGAGCGTCGGGTTGGCGAAGACGTGATTGCCGTAGTCGTACGTGTACCCCATCGTCGCGAGCGCACCCGCGGTGACGTCGATGTACTGCCCCGCGGCCGGCGCCGACGTGAAGAGGATGGTGCGGCCGTCGGGCGACCAATCGGGCATGAGCGCCGAGCGGCCGGTGGTGTTGTTCGGCCCCTTCACCGATTGCGCGGCGACGTTCGAAGCGACGACCGTGCCGGTGTCGGGATCGTAGAGCTCGAAGTTTCCCGCCTTGCGCGTGACGAGCGCGAGCGACTTCGTGTCGTCCTGGAACGGGTACCCGAGCGGAGAGAACGTGGTGAACGAGCCGTCGATCGACTTGGTGTCGGCGTTGACGGTGTCGGTCCATGCGTTCGTCTTCGAGTTGAACTTGGTGAAGCCGACGTACGAGGTGCCGCAGTCGTTGTTCACGCAGCGGCTGTAGCCGATGCGGCTCCCGGTGCGCGACAGCGCGTGGCACGAGGTGCAGTTGTCCTTCACCACCGTCGGCGCGTCGACCTGGCCGAAGGTCTGCGTCATCAAGTCCTTCTTCGACGAAGCCCAGTAGTAGAGGGCGGTGTTGTCGATCTTGTCGTGCGACATCTTCATGTGCACGTCGGCGCTGGCGAACCTCTGCGTCGGCGTCGCGGACAGCGTCCCCTCCACCGTCACCGTGACGGCGTTCCCCGCGGTCGTCGCCGCCACCGCTTGCCACACCTTGTCGTCGAAGGAGGCGTCGGCCTGCTTGGTGTAGAGATCGAGCGCGAGGTTCGGCGCCACGAACGAGAGGTGGAAGAGGTCGTTTTGCGCGGTCGTCCACTGGCTGTCGATCGCCGGAAGATTCAGCGGCAAGATCGATCCTTCGAGCGGGTACTCGAGCTTCGGCGTCTTCGCCGCGTCGGTGCCGAGCTGCGCGGCTTTGAAGATGTCCGCCGCGTTGGCCGGCGCGCCGCCGCCGACGATGGCCCCGGCGAGGTTCAGCGTGAGGTCGGCGTCGCCCGAGGCGCCGCTACAGCTCGCCGAGACTTTGGTGACGCCGCCGCGCGCGGTCGACGTGAAGGTCGCGCCGTTGAACGCGCCGAAGGCCACGTCGGTCGACCAGCTGCACTCGGCGGTGATGTCCGCGGTCTGGCCGTTCTTCGTGCCGATGGCCTTGTACGCCTGGGTGGCGCCGCCGGTGAGCGGCACCGTGAGGACCGCCCCTTTGGGCTCGACGTCGACGCTGTCCCAGGTGGGGCCCGCCTCGACGAGGACCTCGTCACCGGCGTCCGCCGGAGTGAAGGTGCTGTCGTCCGAGCCGCAACCCGGGGCAAAAGAAGCGAGGGCCGAGCCCAAGAGAAGAGCGCCCGCGAGGGCGAAGTGCTTTCGCATGCGCGCGAACGTAGCACCGGCCCAGCCGTCCCGCAGCGCGCTTGAAGCAGGCAGCGCACGCCAATCGGTCGGACCTCACGCGTGTGCACTCGCCGCACGCTGGGTGCGCGGCGTGCGCGCCACATACTTGCGCTGTACACGCACACCCCATCCGCGGATCACGCGACAAACCTCGGTCAATGGTGGCGACTCTTCCGATCTCGAGGGCGTGAGGGCACGCACGTTGCTCCATGTGAGCCCGACGCACCGAAGCGCCAGCCTTCCACGGTGCGCGCGGCACATACGCCGCGCGGCGAGCGGAGGGACGGAGGTGGCCCATGACTTCTCGAACTTCCAAGATCGCGGTTCTTACGCCCGCGTTGCTCCTGCTCCTCGTGAGCCTCAGCAACTGCACCGCCAACTCGCTGACCGGCACGGACAGCTCTGCGTCGTCGTGCGACGACACGGTGAGCGCCAGCGCCGACGCGAACGTCGACGCCAACGTGCGGCTCCTTCTGCAGGCCTCCGCCGACTTCAAGGCGATCGCCAAGACCGAGAGGGACGCCATCTTCAAGGCGTGCGTAGGAATCGCCACCGATCTTGGAGGGACCGATTCGTGGAGCGCGAAGGGTGACTCCGACGACGCAGTGGCGAACGGCGATCACACCGGCGCCTGCGACGTCGCGAGCGCGCGCATCACCTCGATCATGGAGGCTTCGGCGAACGCGAACTTCGCTCTCGTGGTGACCAAGGGGCAGTGCTATCCGGACTTCTCCGCCCAGGCAAAATGCGACGCCGAGTGCAACGCCAACGCGACGTGCGACTCGGGGAGCGTGGAGACTCGCTGCACCCCGGGTGAGCTGAGCGTGAAGTGTGACGCGAGCTGCAAGGTGAGCGGCACGTGCAAAGGCACGCCGGAGAAGGAGTGCAACTGCATGGGCAAGTGCGAGTCCACCTGCACCGGCGAGTGCAAGGGGACGTGCACCGACGAGCACGGCAAGAAGACCGAGAACGACCCCAACTGCCACGGCAAGTGCAGCGCGTCGTGCCACGGCAAGTGCAAGGGCGAATGCAAGATCGACGAGCCCGAAGGCGTGCAATGCGGCGCCGACGTGCGGTGCAAGGGCGAGTGCACGGGGACGGTCTCCGAGCCGAAGTGCGAGAGCACCTTCACGCCCCCCAAGTGCACGGTCGACGCCTCGTGCATCGAGTCGTGCAGCGCGAAGGTGGTCGCCGACGCCGTCTGCGATCCGCCCTCGGTCGATCTCTTGTGCGACCAGAGCGCGGGGCCCGACGTGGCCAAGCTCGTCGCCACCCTGAGGACCAACCTGCCGCCGCTCTTCGCCGCGTCCGAGACGCAAGGCAAGCTCGTTCACGACGCAGCGGTGCGCCTGCAAGCCTCGGCGGAAGCCGTGGTGAAGGCCTCGGGGGACCTCAACGCGAAGTCCATCACCTGCGCCGGCAGCGCGGTGAAGACCTCGATCGACGCGGCGGCAACGCTCAACGTCACGGTCTCCGGCGGTGCGTCGGTGACCAACACCTGCAGCTCGCACTCGAGCTGACCCTCACGGGTCGCTCACCGTTCGAGGGAGATCTCCATGAAGCACCTCGGTCTATCAGGGTCGTGCGTCGCGGCGCTCGTGCTCGCTTCGGCGAGCACGGCGAGCGCCGCCGAAGCCGCGTCGCAGCCTCCGGTGGAGACGGCGCAGCGCCGCGGCGCACGACCCGCGCCCGAGCCGGAGACGCCGGCGACCGATTCGTTCGTGTACGTCGACGGCGGTCCAGGGCTCTCGTACATCGATCTGACGACCCTCAACTCGAGCGACTTCGCGCTGGGGAACGCCGGAGGCGTGGGCGGGATGGTCGACTTGGGTGTCGGCCTGCGCCTCGTGATCTTCACCCTCGGTCCCCGCGTGCGGTACCACACGCTCTCGGCGTTCGAGATGTGGCAGATCAACGGCGAGTTCGCCATGCACGTCCCGGTGAGGAAGTGGGACGGCTACGTCGGACTTCACGGTGGCTACAGCTACATCGGTCACTTCAGTCGCTCGGCCTTCTCCGACGCGTCCAGCACGACGCCGAGCGAAGACCTTCGCGTGCGCGGCTGGGACGTCGGGCTGCAAGTCGGCCTCGACTATTACTTCTCGCACTACCTCTCGGTGGGCGGTGGCCTCTCGGGTGAGATCCTCTTCTTGCGCCGCCCAGCGCTCGCCACCGCCAAAGATCCCCAGTTCGGCGTCGCCGGCGGCGCCGTCGGCTTCGGCCTCGTGGCTACGCTGGATGGTGCTCTGCATTTTTAGCTCCCGAGCCGTGCGCTTCTCGCATTCGCTCGAAGCGCTGGACTCGGGAGCTAAAACCACCCTGGTGGGGGCTTAGCGCCCCCCTCGCTCGGTCGCTGCGCTCCCGTCGCGAGCCTCCCCTCCCCTCGCTGACGCGACGCGTTTCGTGCAGAGTGCACGAAACGCGCAGAGCCGAGCCTGCCAGGCTTCCGCTCCGCACAGGCCTCCGAGACCCCGAGGCCGTGCGTTAGCCAGGTCCTTGCAGCCCCGCCGCCTTCGCCTTTCGTGCACTCTGCACGAAAGGCGTTGCGTCAGCAAAGCGGGGGGAGGCTCGCGAGCGGTAGCGGAGCGCAGCGTAGCGAGCGAGCGAGGGGGACGCAGTCCCCACTAGGGTGAAGCTCAGAGCGGCTGCGTAAGCCGGGAGGCTTACGCAGGCACTCTGAGCTCAAACGTCGCTCCCCCCAGCTCGCCGCTCACGACACGGAGTGAGCCGCCGTGCGCTTCGGCGATGCCGCGCGCGATGGCGAGGCCGAGCCCCGCGCCGCCGGTGGCGCGACCGCTTCGCCCCTGCCGGTAGCGATCGAAGATGTTCTCGCGCTCGGCGTCGGGGACGCCGCGCCCCGAGTCGGCCACTTCGAAGAGCGTCCCCTCGCCTTCGGGCTTCACGCGGAGACGCACCGAGCCGCCTCGCGGCGTGAACTTGAGGGCATTGGCGAGGAGGTTGTCGAGCCCCTGACGCAGCTTCACCGGGTCGGCGTTGAGCCAATGGTTCTTCGGCACGTCGATCTCGAGATCGACGCGACGACGGGTGGCGACGGGGCGGAAGGTGGCCTCGATCGGCGCCATGAGCTCGTGCACCAAGACGCGGCGACGCTCCACGCTGAAGATGCCCGCTTCGAGCCGGCTCGCCATGAGCACGTCGTCGACGAGGCGCCCCATGTCGGCGGAGAGCGTGCGGATCGTCTCCACCGCCCCGCGGCGCTCCTCGGGGGACAGATCCTCGGCGTCGAGGATCTCCGCCACGAGGACGAGCGAGCTCAGAGGATGGCGAAGATCGTGCACCAGCATCGCGATGTGATCGCGCCGCTCGGCCTCGAGCTGGCGCCGCAAGCGGAACGACTCCAGCGCGCCGCGCGTGCGGGCGCGGAGCTCGCGCCCCTCGATCGGCTTCGTGAGGTAAGCGTCGGCGCCTTGACGGAGCCCCGACTCGATGGCGTCGGGCTCGCGACGCGCGGCGGTGAGCATGAGCACGGCCGGGCCGCCGCCACGAAGGAGACGAAGGTGGCGGAGCACCTCCATGCCGTCCATCCCCGGCATGGAGACGTCGAGGAGCACGACCTCGGGCTCGCGCTCGGCGACCTTGCGGAGCGCCTCGGCGCCGCTCGAAGCGATGCGCACGCGGTGCCCGTCCTCGCCGAGCAGCGCTTCGTAGAGCGCCAAGGTGTCGGGGAAGTCGTCGACGACGAGGATGTCGCCGACGAGCTCGGCGCCACGAGGGGGGACACTCGCGGGGGAGGTGTCTTGGCTCACGCGGTCGCCTGCGACGGCCGCTCGGCCGCCCCTTCTTCGCGCGCCGAGGCACGGCGCGGCAAGGTGAGCACGAACGTCGAGCCTTCGTCCTTCTTGGACGTGACCTCGATGTCCCCTCCGAGCGCGCGCGCGAGCCGGCGCGAGAGCGCGAGCCCCACACCCGTGCCCGAGTAGCGGCGACCGTCGCCGGCGTCGAGCTGCTGGAAGTCTTTGAAGAGCTCGGGGATCGCCTGCTCGAAGATGCCGACGCCGGTGTCGCGGACGGAGATCTGCACGACCGAGGTCGTGGCGCGGAGGCTCAGCTCGACCTCACCGCGCTCGGTGAACTTGATGGCGTTCGACAGCAAATTGAGCAGGATTTGCCGCACGCGCTGGGCGTCGGTGAAGATCTCGAGCGGCGCGTCGGGGACGTCGGTGAGGAGCCGCAGGTCCTTACCGGCGCGCAGGCTGTCGACCTCGGCCACGCACGCGCGCGCGAGCTGGGCCACGTTCACTTGCGCCGGACGAATCTCGACACGACCGGCCTCGGCCTTGGCGAGATCGAGCACGTCGTTGATGAGACCGAGGAGGTGCTCGCCGTTCCTCTTGATGCGCTCGATGGCCTCGCGCGCGCGGGGGCTCAAATTCTCGCGCGGGGAGGTGGCGAGCAAGTCGGAGAAGCCGATGATCGCCGAGAGCGGCGTGCGGAGCTCGTGGCTCACCGAGGCGAGGAACTCGGTCTTCACGCGGTTGGCGCGGACGAGCGTCTCCCCTTGCTCGGCGAGGGCGACGCTCTTCTCGCGCAGGCGATCGTGCGTCCAGGCGTTGTGCACGGCGACCGCGAACTGACGCACGGCGTCTTGCACCGCCTCGGCGCGCTCACCCGACTGCTCTTCGAGCCCGCCGAGCAAGAGCGCACCGGCGCCGACGTCGCCCACCGCCACCGGCTGGGCGAAGAGCCACGCGAGGCGCCCCTTGGTGAGCCCCAAGTCGAGCGCGGGCGCGTCGGCGAGATCAGCGCCCGTGAGGAGCGTGGGCTCGCGCGTCTCGAGCACCGACTGCGGCAGCCCTCGCGGCGAGAACGTGGCGTGATCGAGCACGGTGCCGTCGAGCGAAGCCGCGCGCAAAGGCTGGAGGCGGTCGTCGCGATCGAGGAGGTAGAGCACAGCCACGTGCGCGCCGGCGAAGCGCACGAGGGCGCGGAGACCGTCGCTCGAGAGGGTCGCGACGTCGAGCGTCTTGAGCTGCCGGACGAACTCGAAGTAGCGCTGCGCGTCGGCGTCGCGCGCGGCAAGCTCGGTGTTGGCCGCGGTCAAGCGATGGAGCGCCTGCTCGCGCTCGGCCAGCGTGCTGCGGAGGCTCGAGTCCTTGTCGAGGAGGAGGCTCGCCATCTTGGCCAAGCTGCGGCCGACGGCCCCGAGCTCGTCGCGGCGCTCGGGGAGCGGAGGGAGCGGCTCGAGCTTGCCGGTCGCGGCGAGAGCTTCTTCGAGCTGCGCTGCGGCGCCGGCGAGATCCCGGGCGATCCAAATCCCGCTGCCGAGGGCGATGACGATCGCCACCAGCAAGATGCTCGTGGTCTCGGTGCGGGTCTCCACCGCGGAGCGGAAGGCGGACTCTTTGCGCACCTCGGCAGCGTGGAGCGCCTCGCGGCGGAGCTCTCCGCAGATGACGCGCATCTCGTTCGTGCGGGCGCGACCGAGCTCGGTGGTCTCGGCGTCGATGGCGCGCCCCTCGGAGCGGGCGCGGATCTGCGGCTCGCTGACGTCGGCGATCCACTCGTGGACGATGCGGCTGAAGGCGGAGACGCGCTCGTCCTCCATGCCGTTCTCCGCGGTGTTCTGCGCTTCGGCGAGCACGCCTTCGAGGTCGCGCCGCGCTTGCTCGTAAGGCGTGAGGAAGAAGCGATCGCCGGTAAGAAGGTAGCCGCGCTTGCCGGTCTCGAGGTCGGCTTGGAGGCGGAGGAGCACCTCGGCGTCGTCGGCGAGCTTCAGGTCGTGCTGCACGAGCCGCTCGAACTGGGCCTCGAGCTCTTCGTGCGCGCGCGTCGCGCGATAGAGCCCAGCGCCGAGCACGCTCACGACGAGCAGCGAGCTCAGGAGGATCCGCCAGAAGAGAGCGCTCGAGAGGAGCTTCACTTCCTCGGAGTCTACTCTTCGGCTCCTCGCGCGGCGAGGAAGACGCGGGGCCTCCCGAGGGGAGCCTAGGGTCCGACGGCGAGCGCGAAGTCGGCGCCGGTCGGCGAGTGCGTGAGCGATCCGCTCACGAAGGCGCGGCCGCCTGGTCCGGTCGCGACCGACCACCCCTCGGCGACCTCCTTGGTGGGGGCGACGAAGACGCCACCGGTGCCAAACGTCGCGTCCACCGCGCCGGCCGGGGTGAGACGCATCGCGGCCATGGCGCCGTTCGTCCCGTACTTGGTGCCGCCGAGGAGAATTGACCCGTCGGGGCGGAGCTCCATGCCGCGGGCGCTGAAGCCGGTGAACGCCGCACCGAACGCCACGCCGCCCGAGCCGAAGGTGGTGTCGAGCTTGCCGTCTTCGAGGTAGCGGAGCACCTCCGTCGCCCCCGCGTCGTACGTGTCGTAAAAGCCGCCGTTGCTGCCGTTGGCGAGGACGAGGATCTTCCCGTCGGGCTGAATCGCGATCTTCCTCGCCATCTCGAAGGCCAGGCCGCTCGCCGTCGTGGTCGTCACGATGCCGTTGCCCGTTCCCGTGTCGCCGTCGAACGTGGCGTCGAGCGCGCCCGCGGTGTCGAAGCGAAGGAGCAGGATCTTCTGGCTCGCACCCGCCCCTGCCCCGCTGAAGCCGGCGACGACGGTCTTTTGGTTCGCGTCGACCGCCACGGCGAAGATGCGCTCGTTGTCCGTCGGACCTTCGTAGGCGCCGGCGTTGCCGAAGGCTCCGTCCTTCGCGCCCGTCGCGAGCAGTCGCATCACCCCGACGTGCTCGGGGCGCGCGCCGCCGCCGTAGCCCCCGAGGAGCACGCGGCCTTGCGCGTCGAGCGCGATCGACCGCGGCTCGTACCAATCGCCGCTCGGCATCTTCAGCGACGACACGCCGCCGTCGCCGCCGAACGAAGGATCGTTCACGCCGTTCGGGGTGAGCGCCTCGGCGCCAAAATCGTTGGCGACGTAGATCGTTCCGCCGGCGCCGAGGGCGAGGCCCTGCACCTGCTCGCCGGCGACGCGGACGCCGCCTTGCGCGAACGCGGTGTCGAGCACGCCGTTGGCGGTGAAGCGGGCGATCATGCCGTAGCCGGTCGATTGCCCGCCGAGCACGAGCTTGCCGTCGGGCTGCGCCATCACGACGCGAGCGACGTCCTCTCGCGCGAAGAACTGAAACGTCGTCTGGCCCGCGCTTCCGAACGTGGTGTCGATCGCCCCGGCGCTCGTGTAGCGCCACATCGACTTGGTGTTGTTCGCGCCCCCGGGAGCGAGCGCGCCGAACGCGGCGAGCGTGCCGCCCGCCCCCACCACCATCGCCGGGCCCATTTGTGCCGAAGAAGGGAGGCTCGCGAAGCTCACGTTGCCGCCGGAGCCGAAGGTGCCGTCGATCGTGCCGTTGGCTGTAATCTGCATGCACCCGTTGTAGCGGCCGAGGACGAAGCCCCCGTTCGCCACGCTGGTGATCGAGCTGAACGAGCCGCTCCCGCTCTTGAAGACGCCCCCCGACCCGAAACCCGTGTCGGGCGTGCCGTCGGTGTTGAAGCGCACCGCGACCGATCCCGCGCCGCCGTCGCCCGTCCCCACCCCCACGATCACGATCTTGTGATCCGGCTGGAAGGTGACGGCCGCTCCTTGCGATCCGCTGAAGAGCCCGGCGCCGGTGATGTGACCGGTGGTGTTGAAGGTGGCGTCGGGGCTGCCGTCGGAGTTCCACACCGCGAGGGCGAACTGGCCCCCCGCGTAGCCGGCGGCGGCGACTTTGCCGTTCGTCGGATCGACGGCGACGCTGTACGCGCTCGATTGCGGGCCGAAGCTCACCGTCGCCGAGCCGTCGGTGTCGAAGGTGGTGTCGAACGCGCCGGTCGCGAGCAGGCGCTGCACGCGGAGATTCGAGCCGTCGGTCCCACCGAGCAGGATCTTGCCGTCGGGTTGGAGCGCCACCGACTCGATGTTGGCGAGCCCTTGCGCGAAGGTCGGCGGTTGAAACGTCGTGTCGAGCGCGCCTTCTGCGTCGTAGCGCGCCGCCCCCACGTAGCCGGCGAGGACGATCTTGCCGTCGGCCTGGAGCGCCGCGCCCCGCGCGTACGTCTGCTGCCCCCACACGAAGCCCCCCTGACCGAAGGTGGTGTCGGGCGAGCCGTCGGCGTTCCTCCTGGCCATGACCACGGCGTAGTGATCCGTGTTCCCGGCGACGGCGATGTACTTGCCGTCGGGCTGCAGCAAGAGACCGACAGGGATGTCGTCGGAGGTGAGGTTCGAAGGGGCGGTGAGCACCGTGGCGTCGGGGAAGGCCGCGGTGACGTCGGCGCCGCCGTCGGCGCTCGCGTCGCCGCCGCCGCCGGTGTCGGTCGTCGTGGTGACGTCGGAGGTCGAGGCGTCGTCCCCCGAGGAGGTCGTCGCGTCGTCACCGCCGCACGCGGTCATCCACGCGAGGCCGCTGCTCGTCCCCACGAGGACGGCGCCGAAGAAGGCGATGCTCCGCCACGACCTCGAGGCCTTACCGCGCGCTCCGCTCTTCTGCATGCCGCGAGCGTATCATCCGAGCGCTCAGAGCGGCCTTCCGACCCACGCGCCGGCGCACGCGAGGGCCCAAGCGATCGGCGAGAACGCGAGAGCGAAGACCAGCGCGACCGGCTGCGCGAGTCCGAGCACCACGAGCGTCACCACGATGGCCACGGCGGTGGCGAGCGCCGGCTCGAGCAGCGTGGGCAAGTTCGACGCGCGCGCCACGAGGAAGCCGGAGAGGGGGAACGCCGCGAGGAGCCCCGAGCCGAGGAGCGCCACCGGCGCGGTGGTCGAGACGTCGTGCTCGTCGACGAGCGAGAAGTCGACGTGAGCCCAATGTCCGAAGGCGACAGCGGCCCCGAGCCCGGCGATCATCGTCCCCATGGTCACGAGCGCGCCGAAGACCACCCAGCGGATCATGAGCGGCTGATCGGCGCGACGCAGGGCCGCCCGCACCGCGCGGAGGCTCGGCGGCTGCGAGATGAGGTCGAGGGTGAAGCGCGAGACGCGCTCGTCCGACGTGCGCGCGAGGCGCTCGCCGCGCCCGCGAAGATCACGCGCGGCGAACCAAACGACGATCCCCATCATGGCGAGGAGCGGCAGCACGGCCACGAGCGCGCCCGGCCCTCGCCCGAAGACGAAGTGCGTGTAGAGTGCATGCGCCAGCGTGGAGAGGAACCACGTGGCGGGGAAGAGCGCGCCCGGTTGCTTGCTCGTCTTGGTGCGGCCGAGCGCATAGCCCCACGCGCAGGCGAAGAAGAGGTGCGCCGGCAGCGCGACGGCGGCGCGGGCGAACCAGATGGCCCCCGTGGGGTGGCTCCTCAAGAGGAGCGCGTTCTCCACCGCAGCGAAGCCCAGGGCGGCAGCCCCGGCGTAGATGAGCCCGTCGTACGGCTCGTCGAAGTGCCGCGAGCGGAACGCGGTCCACGCCGCCGCGACCTTGGAGGCCTCACGGAGCGGCGCGACGAGGGCGAAGAGAAAGAGGAGCGCGCCCGCTTCGCCGGCGACGGAGGCGCGCACGTCGAGCCCGGTGAACGCCGCCGCCCGCGTCTCGAGGAAGAGCGCCGCCATGCCGAAGAGCGCGCCGAGGAAGAAGGTGAGCGTGACGAGCCACGCCGGCTCGCGATTCTTGTCGCTCCGCCACACCGCCGCCGCCACCAGCGCCGCGGGGATGACGGCGGGCACGAGCCAGCGGAGGACGTGAAGGAACGAAGCCACGCGCGGCGGATCTTACGTCGTCGGCGCCGAGACGCGAAAAATGGGGCGCTCGGCCCGAAGCGCAGCGCCTCTCACCTCTTCTTCGAGCGCTCGCCGCGGGGGATTTCGGCGCGGGCGCGCCGGCGGGGAGTCGAGGCGAGCGCCCACGTCGGCGAGCGCCACGAGATCCGCGCGAGGAAGTCGAGGAAGGCGCGGGTGCGCGGCGGCGGGCGGCCGGCGACGTGGAGCGCGTGGATCGGCAAAGGGCGCGCGCGGAGCGACGAGAGCACCTCCACGAGGGCCCCCGATGCGAGGGCGCCGGCGGCCATGCGGTCGAGCACCTGCGTCACGCCGAGCCCGGCGACCGCGGCGCTCACGAGCGCGGTACCGTCGTCGATCACGACGCGCGCGCGCGGCAGCCAGTCGAGCGCGCGCCCCTCGACGGTGAAGGACCAAGGTCGCTCGCGCCCCGTCGTCGGCTGGCGGAAGGTCACCGCCGGGGCGACCGCCAGATCGCCGAGCGTGCCGAGCGGAACGCGAAGCGCGAGGGCGGGCGAAGCGACGGTGACGAGCTGGGCCTCGCCGAGACGGCGGGCGACGAGCGACGAGTCTTGGAGCTCTCCCACGCGCACGGCGACGTCCACGCCGTCGTCCACGAGGTTCACCCGGCGATCGGTGAGCCCCACGTCGAGCAACACCTCGGGGTTGGCCTCGTTGAAGCGCGCGAGCTCGGGGATGAGTAGGGGCCCGAGGAACGAAGGGAGGCTCACGCGGAGTCGACCGCGCGGAGCGGCGCTGCGCTCGGCGAGCGAGGAGCGTGCGGCGTCGATCTCCTCGAGCACGCGGCGGCAATGGGCGATGAACACCGCGCCTTCGTCGGTCAGTGCGACGCGCCTCGTCGTGCGCTCGAGGAGGCGGACACCGAGCTCGGCCTCGAGCCGTGAGACCGCCTTCCCTACGCCAGAGGACGTCACGCCGAGCGACTGGGCCGCGCGCGTGAAGGAGCGGGTCTCGGCCGCACGCACGAACGCCAACATCCCCGAAACGAGCTCCACCGCCACCTCCTCCGCGCCCTCGATTACGGACAAACCGTCCGCAGTCTTAGGCCTCCAACCTGGCTTATCACGGGCGATTGGCGATCGCAGAGTGAGCGGTGACGGCGCGGCAGGTCCGCGCGGTCCTGAACAAGGGGAACGTCGTGAACAACTGGAACTTCGCTCTCATCGCTTCTTCTTTCGTGCTCGCCGTCGCCACGGGGTGCACCGTCTCTTCGACCAGCCCCGATCGAAAGAGCGCGGACGGGGGCGCGTCGGGGAGCAGCTCGTCGGGAGGCGCGTCGTCGTCCGAGGGCTCGAGCGGCGGGGGCGGCTCGGGGAGCTCGGGAGCATCTGGCAACGCGGGCGCGTCGGTCCCCGCCGAAGTCATCGGCACGTGGACCGCCGGCCGCGGCGGCACGACCGTCGCCTACGACACGATCACCGGCACGTCGTCGTCGAACGCTTCGGGGCTTGCCTTTCAATTCGCTGCCGACGGTACCTTCGCCAAGGCGTACCGCGACTCGACCGGCGGCAGCGGCTGCTCGACCATCGTCGTCGGCACCGAGGCGGGGAGCGTCGCGTGGGGTGAAGGGAGTTTCCAGCTCCACTCGGATCACGGCACTACGCGCGAGTGGAGCTCGTGCACGCCGAGCCTCGTCGCCACGCAAGCGATGCCCGACTCGGATCTCGACCGCGCGGGCTACACGTACCAAATGGACGGCGACGTCTTGGTCCTCACGCGGGACGACGGCGCGACGGCGCGCTTTCAGCGGTCGCAGTGACCGAAGCTTCGTCCGCCGTCATGCTCGGGAGCGCGTCGCGCACGCGCGGGCTCACGAGATCCGTTCTAGAGGTGGAGCCCCGCGTGGAGCCCAAGGAGGCCACCGAAGCCGACGCCGCCGCCCGATTGGCCGAAGGTCGGATCGGTCGCCCCCGAGACCGCGGGGCGCTTCAAGACGAGGAGCTCGAGCGACCCCTCGACGCCGATCGAGAAGAGCCCGCTCAGGTAGTAATCGACCCCGCCCTGCAGACCGACGTCGAAGCCGTGCACGCTCACGTCGTTGCTGTTGGCCTTCGTGGAATCGACCGCGCCGCCGAGGCTGCCGAGCGTGCTGTAGCCGCCGTGCAAGCCGAAGAAGGGGTCGAGCTTCCCGAGCGGGATGTGGAGCTCCGCCTCTCCGTTGATTTGGAGAAGATTGAAGCCGTTCATGAAGTGGTAGCGAAGGCGCGGGCCGAGCGTGAGGATCAAGAGGCGGACGCCGAGACCGAGGTCGACCTCGGGGCCGACGCTGCTCGTCTTGGCGAGGGCGAGCTTGTCCGAGTTGAACGCCTCTAGGCCGATGTACGAAAAGGCTGGGCCGCCCTTCACGTAGAAGAACTCGAGGCCGCGACCGCTGTCGTCCTTGTCCTCTTGGTTCGTCGCGTTGGGGTCGTTCGTGCCGCTCGGCGCGTTGCCTTGCTGCCCGTACGACGTCGCGCCGCCCTGCTGCACGTAGCCCTGTTGGCCATAGCCTTGTTGCCCGTAGCCCGAGGCCGGCGGTTTTTGGCCGTAGCCTTGCTGTCCGTAAGGCGTGGTGCCGCCCGAGCCCGCGGGCGGCGCGCCTTGCGTGCCGTTGTTCATCGGCGGCGGCGGCGCGAGGTCCTGCGCGTGCGCCACGCGGGGCACGCTCGAGAGCAACACGGCAACGGCGAGCGAGCCTTTCGCGATCTTCGAGCGTGTCGTCACGAGGGTTCCTCTTCTTCCGACGGCGCGTCGTCCGCCTCTTCGGCGGGTACACGATACTCCTCGTTCAGCCATCGACCCAAGTCGACCTGACGGCAGCGCGCCGAGCAGAAGGGCTTCGCCTCCCCCTTCGCCCCCTTGAGCTTCTTCTTGCAGATGGGGCAGGTGCTCGCTTCGGAGGCGCTCATGCTCACGCCGTGGCGGTGGGCTCGGCAGCAGCGGCTTCGGTGGGGGGGACGAGGAGCTCGGCAGGGACCTCCGCCGGAGCTTCGACGGCGACGCAGCTCTCGACGAGGATCTCGGCCACGTCGAGCTGCTTCACCTTGTCTTCGACGCTTTGGCTCTTCAGGCCGTCGGTGAGCATCGTCATGCAGAAGGGGCAACCGGACGCGATGGTCTTTGCACCATGCACGTGATTTCCCGCGGCGTCGACGTGAGGCGGCGGCGCGTCCTTCTCGAGCGCGTCGATGAGCTGGAGCGTGCGCTTGATGTTCACGCGGTTCGTGTTCTGCTCCTCCATGAACATCTGCGCGCCGCCGGCGCCGCAGCAAAGGCCGCGCTGGCGCGTCCAGTACTCGGCCTCCACCAGCTCGACGCCGGGGATGCGCTTCAAGATCTCGCGCGGCGACTCGTACACGCCGTTGTAGCGACCGAGGTAGCAGCTGTCGTGGTAGACGACGCGCCCTTCGACGGGCTTCTCGGCCTTGAGCTTCTTCTCGGCGAGGAGGCCGAGGAGGTAGTCGGTGTGGTGCACGACGTCGAACTTGGCGCCGAAGTCGGGGTACTCGTTCTTCAGCGTGTTGAAGCAGTGCGGGCAGGTGGTGACGATGGTCTTGATGCCCCCCTGCTCCTTGTAGCCGTTCAACGTGGTGACGTTGCCGTCGGCGAGCATCGCGAAGAGGAACTCGTTCCCCGCGCGGCGCGCCGGGTCGCCGGTGCAGTTCTCTTCTTGTCCGAGGATGGCGAAATCGACGCCGGCCATCTTCATGAGCTTCGCCGTCGCGCGGGCGATCTTCTTCGCGCGGTCGTCGTAGCTCGCCGCGCAGCCGACCCAGTAGAGGATCTGTGCCGTCGGCTTCTCGCCCATGGTGGGGATGCCGAGACCGTCGGACCACTGCGCGCGATCCATGCGCGAGAGGTTCCACGGGTTGCCGTTCACCTCCATGCCTTGGAAGGGCTTCTGCAGCTCGTGGGGGAACTCGTTCCGCACCATGACGAGGTTTCGGCGCATGTCGACGATCTTGTCGACGTACGAGATCATCACCGGGCACTGCTCTTCGCAGGCGCGGCAGGTGGTGCAGGCCCAGAGGACGTCGGGGTGGATGACGTTCGACACGAGATCGATCGGCTTGAAGAGCGGTGCGCTGGCGGCCACGTCGGTCCCCGCCGCTGCGGCGCTCGCGTCGGTCGCGCCGTTCGCGGCCGCGCCTTCGCTGGCGGCTTCGCCGGCGGGCTTCGCTTCGGCGGGTGCGCCGCTCGGAGCCTTGGCCTCGGCCTCCTTCTTTCCGTCGCGTGACTTGATGAACTCTTCTTCGCGCGCGTAGAGGTGGTCGCGCAGATCGAGCGTCAGGTGCTTGGGGGAGAGGAGCTTCCCCGTGCGGTGGGCCGGGCAGTTGTCCGAGCAGCGCCCGCACTCGGTGCAGGTGTAGAAGTCGAGGACGGCCTTCCACGTGACGTGCTCGATGCGGCCGATGCCGATGGGGAGCGCGCCCGGATCCGCCGCCTCCGACGCCTTCTCCATGATCGACATGAGGCGCTCGCCGTAGTTCGACGGCTCGCCCTTCGCCGCCGCTTCCGGGTCGGCGTGCGTGTCGGCCATCGGCGCGAGGCGCCCCGGCGGGTTCAAGTCACGCAAGAAGACGTTGGGGATCGCGGTGATGACGTGGAAGTGCTTCGAGTGCGGGAGCAGGTTCAAGAAGATGAGGACGAGGCTGATGTGCGTCCAGAAGCCCGCGTGCGCCAGGAAGACGAGCGTGCCCGGCTCGATCTTGAACTTGAGGAGCTCGAGCGCGATGAGCGATCCCATCGGCGAGGGGAAGAGCGACCACTCGAAGGGGGCGCCGTGGGCCTCGGACATGTACGGGCCGACGATCTTGTCGACCGAAGCGCAGAGATCGACGTTGGTCCCCTTGGGCATCACCTCGCACAGCTCGAGGTGCCGCGACGCGAGCGCGAGGCCGGCGCCGTCGTAGAGCATGTCGGCGATCATCATCGTGCCGATGATGCAGAGGATGAGCGTCCCCTCCCAATGCAGGGTGGTGCGCTTGGAGGGCTTGATCTTCCGGTAGTAGAAGAAGACCGAGACGCCACAGAGGACGAGGACGGCGACGCTGTCTTTGGCGAAGTCGTAGAGCTTGCCGAGCGGCTGATCGAGCCCCAAGACGAAGAGGCTGAAGTCGGGGACGAAGCCGCGCCCGGCGAGGATGATGGTGCGCGCGAGGAGCACGCCGAAGCCGACGAAGATCAGCTTGTGAGCGATCCCGGCCGGTTGGTAGTAGTCCATCTTCTGCTGCACGAAGGCGTAGCGCCACACCGCCTTCAAGCGGTCGCCGATGCGATCGAGCCGGTTGTCCGCGCGGCCGATGTGGAGGAGCTGCCACCTGCGGCTCGCCGACCAGAAAAAGGCGGCGTGCGCGGCGACCAGGATCGTGAGCATCGCGATGGGGTTCACGTGTGTCTCCGCCGCGCCCAAACGACGCGGATCTTGGCGCTGTTTATAGGGCTTTGGCCTCCTGCGTCAAAGGGGGACATGCCATCCCCCCGCACCGCTGCGCCAGCCGCGCCTGATTTCACGCGCGAGCCGTCAGCCGAGCCAGATCATCGAGGCGGCGGGAGCTTGAGGGTGTCCCACGCCGGCGTGTGGTTGTGCTCGGCTTCGGGTTGGTTCCAGAAGTAGAGCGCCGGGTAGGTCTTCACGTTGCCGTTGTCGACGACGATGGGCGAGGCGTAGAGCTGCGGACCGTCGCTCGTGGGGTTTCGCTTCGAGGAGAAGACGAGAAAGTAATAGAAGCGGCCGCCGCTCGATTGCACCTCGGGCGACCACTTGGGCCACGAGTTCGTGAGGCCGGGGCTCGCCTTCTGGAGGCACGCGGGAGGATCGTTGGCGGCGAGCCGCGTCGGTGCGCCACCTTGTGAAGAGACGACGAACACCTCCGAGGTCTTCTCGTCGTAGCTCGTGACCGAAGGTGCGTTGCGGTCGAAGGCGACGTACCGGTCGTCGGCGGAGAACGTCGGGTAGTAGTAGTGGTACGCGCTGTCGCTCGCGCCGGTGAGCTTCGTGGCCGTACCGCCTTGGCGGTTGGCGTAAGGAACGGTGTAGAGCCCGCCCGTGTGGTTGATGGTGCCGGCCCCCGAGTCGCCGGCCGACACGTAGACGATTGTCTTGCCGTCGTGGCTCCACGCCGCCGAAGACGCCGGGTTCGAGTCGCCGTTCCGCGCGACGATCCCCCAGTCGGTCCCCTGCACTTGTCCGGTCGCTTCGAGGTTCGTCCAGGCGATCTCGTCTTGCGATCCGACGTGCAGCATCGTGAGGAGGGTGCGATCGCCGTCGGCCCAGTGCGACACCGAGAAGATCGGGAGGTGCTGATTTTTCCGTGCGAGCAGCGCCTTCGCCCCCGCGCCGAGGAACGGCGCTTCGACGCCGTCGGGCGATCGCACCGTCACGTAACCCGGGCCCGAGCCGTCGTTGAAATCGTCGGAGAGGCTCACGCCCAGGTACTTCCCGTCGGGGCTCGACGTGTGGCACGCCACGCACTGCGTGCCGGCGTTGGTCGGCGTGAAGACCGTCTGCACCGTCTCGTCGCCGATGTTGAAGCCCTTCAAGCTGCTTCCGCCGCTGGTCGTCCAGTAGACGACCGTGCCGGTGGCCGCGACAGGAGCGACCTCGACGTCGCCTTCGGCGCCGAGCCACGGGCCCGCGGTGATGGCGCCGTTCGTCACCACCGCGCTCCGCACGGTCACGTGAATCGGTCCGCCGACGCCCACCCGCGTGATGATGGGCCACGAGAGCTTGTCGATCGTGTAGCCGCTCTTGGTCGTGTAGATGACGAGCGGGCTCTTCTCGTTGGGGATGACGAGCTTGATCTCGAAGAGGTTCTCTTGGTTCGGCGTGGTGAAGCGAAACCGCGGGCGGAGCCAGTTCGAGGGGAAGAGCGAGCCCATCTCCGGCTCGAAGAGGCACACGCCGGTGCCGGCGACGTTCGCGCCGGCGAAGAGCTGCGCCGAGTTCGCCGGTGCGCCGGTGTCGAGGACGGGATCGGGGAAGTCGTTGGCCGGCTGCGCGACCGCGCCGTCGTCGCCCGAGATCGCGTCGTCACCGCCGCCGTCGGGGCCGCCTGGTTGGAAGGTGCTGTCGTCGCTCGATCCGCACGCCGCTTGGGCGAGCGCGACGCCGATCGCGCAAGCGATCGCGCCTCCCAGGTAAAGCGAACCCTTCGTCCTTTGGCCACGCATGACGGGAGGCTAGCGCAAACTCGCGCCCGCGCTCATTCGACGTGGAACGTGAATTTTCGGCTCGGTTCGTTGGGGCTCAAGTCGACGTCGGCCCCGTACGATCGGCTGCCGACCCTCGCCCCGAGGCGCACGCGGAGCGGCGCGGGGGCCCCTTTGAGGTCGGCGAGCTTCACCTCGACCAGGTACGCGCCCTTCGGCGGATCGGCCCCTTCGAAGAAGACGTTCTCGATGTTCTGCCCGCTGCAGCCGTCCTCGGGACAATCGTGATCGAGGCGGAGCCCGCTGGCGGTGGCGCGGTTCTTCGGGCTCACCCCGCCTCCCGAAGGATCGCTCACGAGCAAATCGACGTCGGCCGGGGAGTCGCCCCACGCGAGCGTGAACTGCAAGGCTCCGGTGCCGCTGCCGCACCCTTCGTCGATGACGCCGTTGCAGTTGTCGTCGACGGCGTTGAAGCAGAGCTCGGGCCCGGTCGGCGTGCACGCGCTCACCAAGGTCACCCCGAGCGGTGCGTCGATCTTTTTGGCGACGACGTTCGAAGACGAAGCGTCCTTCGCCGAAGGCGCGCCGCCGCACGCCGGGGCGATCGCGACGACGAGGGCGAAGAGGAGAGGCGGAGCGCCGAACGACCACCTCGCCATCGATCGCGCGCGCGTCATGTCGAAGATCCGATCAGCGCGCGGCGGGCGGCGGTGCGCCCGGCGCCGGCGCCGCGGTCTCGAGAAAATCGAGGTTCACCCCCGCTTGCCGCGCGAGGATCTGGAACTGCTGCTTGTCGATGGCCTTCACGTAGGCCTCCTTCGGCTCGACCTTCTTCTGGAGCACGAGCTCGAGGAGCGCATCGTTCAGCATCACCATGCCGGCCTTGCGCTGGGTCTGCATGATCGAAGGGATCTGGAAGGTCTTGCCTTCACGAATCAGGTTGGAGACGGCGGCGTTGACGAGGAGCACCTCGAGCGCGGCCACGCGACCTCCGCCGATCTTCTTGCAGAGCGTCTGGCTGATGACCCCCTTCAACGACTCGCTCAACATGACGCGGATCTGCGACTGACGGTCGGCGGGGAACTGGTCGATGATGCGGTCGACGGTCGAGGGCGCGGTGCTCGTGTGCAGCGTGCCGAAGACGAGGTGACCCGTCTCCGCCGTCTCGATCGCGATGGCGATGGTCTCGAGATCGCGCATTTCGCCGACGAGCACGATGTCCGGGTCCTCGCGGAGCGCGGCCTTCAGCGCGCGCTTGAAGCTCTCGGTGTGCTCGCCGACCTCGCGCTGGTTCACGAGGCACGATTTGTTGGGGTGAACGAACTCGATCGGGTCTTCGATCGTGATGATGTGATCGGAGCGCTTGCGGTTGATGAGGTCGATGATCGCGCAGAGGGTGGTCGACTTGCCCGACCCGGTCGGGCCGGTGACGAGCACGAGCCCCTTGCTCAAGAAGCCGAGGTTCTGAATCGCCTGCGAGAGACCGAGCTTCTCGGCGCTGATGATCTCGGTGGGGATGGTTCGGAAGACGGCGCCCACCCCTTTGCGATCGGCGAAGACGTTCCCGCGGAAGCGCGAGAGGCCGACGATCTCGTAGGCGAAGTCGGCGTCTTTCGTCTCCTCGAACTGATTGCGCGCGCGCTCGGGCATCAGCGGGAAGACGAGCTTCTGGATCGTCTGGCTGTCGAGCACCGGGTACTGCTCGAGCCGCTCCATGTCGCCGTCCTTGCGGATCATCGGCTTCTCGTCGCTCGAGAGGTGGAGGTCGGAGCTCCCCATCTTGAACATGACGCGGAAGATCTCCTGCATGTCGGGGATGCTTCCGCCGCCGGCGGAGAAGGTCGACACGGCAGCGGTCGACGTCGCGGTGATGGGCGCGGGGGCGCGAGCCGCAGCCGCGGCGGCGTGCGGAGAACGGGCGGCGTCGCGCGGCGGGCCGGACGTATCGAGCTCGAGCTCGTCGAGGCTCGCGAGCCCCGGCGACGAAGCGGGCGCAGGCTCGGGGGCGCGCGGCGTCTCCGCGGCGCGCGGCGCGGCCGCACCGGCGCGGAAGGTCGCGGCGACGAGCGTCGACCACCCGCGGATCTCGACCTGCACCGGCTCGAGCCCCGGCGCGGTGTACGAGAACGACGCGAGGTTCGACTCTTCGAGCTGGCGCTTGACGTTGTCGGGGAGGATCTCGCCGAGGAGCTGGCGCACGTGCGTGGCCGTGAGCTTCTTCGCCACGAGCGGGTGCTGGCGCGCGCCCATCACGAGGAGCGGCTCGGTGTCGGCGCCGAGACGAATCTCGGATCCGGGTCGCGAGAGCATGGCCTTGATGAATTGATCGAGCTGCGCCACGGGACCTCAGTCGTGCACGGGTTGGTCGGTCACGTCGCACACGTGGCGAACGTGAGAGCGGTTGACGAGGAGATCGTGATCTCGCTCGACGAGCAGGAAGAAGCCGCCGACCACGCTGTTCACGAAGTCGAGCGTGCGCCCGCGCCCCGGCGGCAGCTCGATGGCCGCGCGCCCTTGCAGGAGCTCACCGTCGTCGCACTGCACCTCGAGGAGCACGGCCGCGCCGATCGGCGGGGGCATCATGCTGCCGCGGCGAGGGACGCGGAGGTAACGGACTTGCGCCTTGGCGACGAGCAGCGTGCGCGGCTGCGGCGTCTCTACGCGCAAGGGGAAGAACGGGTGCGGCTCGTTCAAGACGTCGAGCACGGTCTCTTCGCCGGCGTGCGCGGCGACCGCCCCGTGCAGGAACACGGCGCCGCTCGTGCTCTCTCCAGGACCGAAGTAGACCTCGACCGACTGCCTGCGCGTCGCGACCTGGAGGCTCGTGGACATGCGAGCCCTCCACGCTACCGGCCGGCGATCTTCCCTGCAACGGCTGCGTCAGGGCGAGGCGCGCTCCGAGCGGGAAAAAGCGCTCGTTTCGCGCTACTCGCGGGAGGCGTGCGCGGCTATTCGGCGGCGCGCTCGGCGACTTGGGCACGGGCGGAGTGGGCCGCGGGAGCGCCGTTCGTCTTCATCTTCGGCTCGGCCGAGGGGGGCATGCTGTCGATCGAGTCGTTCGCCCCCATCGCGGCGGGCGGCGCGCTGAGGCGGGGCGAAGCGACGTGCCCGGTGCGCGTGCGCAGATCGGGGAGCGCCTCGGCGATGCGACGACGCGCCTCTTCGCGGAGCCGCGGGAGGTCGGCGGCGGTCATCCCCTTGGTCTCGATCGGCTCGAGGATCTTCACCGCGGCGCGGGCCTCGCCGAACCAGAGCGAGCCCTTGGGGCGGCAGTCGCGCGTCCCGGCGAGGGCGAGCGGGAGCACCGGCACCTGCGCGTCGATGGCGAGCTTGAACGCGCCGTCTTTGAACTGGCCGAGCTCGCCGGTGGCGCTGCGGGTCCCCTCGGGGAACATCATGAGGGGAATGCCGGCGTTCAACGCGCGGAGGCACTCGGCCATCATCTGCGCCACGCTCTCGCGGCTGCCGCGACGAAGGGGGATGTCACCGCCCGCCCTCATGAGCCAGCCGAGCACCGGGAGCTTGAAGATCTCTTCCTTCGCGACCCAGCGCATGTCCCACGGCAAGAAGGAGAGGAGGAACGGATCGGCGGTCGACTCGTGGTTCGCCACCACGACGTACGCGCGTTCCTTGATGTCCTTCGGCCCCTCGCCTTCGACCGAGAACTTCCAGAGCGGCGTGGCGTTCGAGGTCCAGCGCCCGAAGCGACGCATCCACCGACCGGGGAGGCGCTGCGTCGGGTCACCCTTGTGACGAAGCGACGAGATCCCCATCGCCGCGAGGAAGAAGGGAACGTGACCGAAGAACTCCGCGTACGTGTACGCCCCGAGCATCGCGCGCCGCATGGCTTGGGCTTAGGCTGCGGGCGACGCGGGCACACGTCACGATTTTGTCAGGCGCGGGCGGCGCAGCGCGTCATTGACGCCCAAGCCATGCGCAGCCACCACCCTAGTGGGCCCTGCGGGCCCCTCACTCGCTCGCTAACGCTCCGCTCGTGAGCCTCCCCGCTCATCGCTTACGCGAACGCGTTTCGTGCGGGCGCACGAAACGCGAAGGCCGCGAACCTGGCGGGCGCGACCCTAACGCACGAGCGTCAGAGCCTCTTGGAGACCACTCGGCCGGTGCGTTAGCGAGGTCGGTGCGGACTCGCTGCCCTTCGCCTTTCGCGAAGCCTGCGGAGCGAAAGGCGTTGCGTCAGCAAGGCGTGGGGAGGCTCAAAACGCGCAGCGTTTTGAGGGGCCGGAACGGCCCACCAGGGTGGGGCGCCGACGACAACTTCTCAGTGCGGAAGAACGTTCCCGCCCCCGCCCTGCGTGTCATTCGCAACTTTGGGCGCCTCGGGGATTTTGTCGTCGATGGCTTTGGGGTTCATGACGTCGAAGAAGGCCTTGCGCGCGAGCTCGCCGAGGGGGGCGGGCTCGTTGCGGAGATCCATGAGGACCCCCTTCTCCTTCATGAACTTGAGGACGGCGATGGCGTCCGCGCGCTTCTTTTCGTCGCCCGACTTCGCGTCCTTGATGAGGCGCACGCGGAACTGCACGCGCGTGAGCGAGTGCGGCCCGTTGTCGAACTCGATGCCTTGGATGGCGCGGCCGAGGATCATGCGCGGCCAGTCTTGGAGGCCGTCGCGCACCTTCACGTGAGCGCACGCCTCGGCGTTGCGAATCCAACGCGACACGTTGCCGGTGTCGTAGTCCTTGTCGCTCCAGTAGCCGAAGGTCTGGTTGTAGATGGTCTTCAGCTCCTCCATCGTCTCCGGCGGCGTCTCGTTGTACGAGGCGAGCGCGCGGCGCGCGGTGTCCTCGTCGGCGCCGATGAGCAGCGCGAGGGCCGCGTCGCTGCGGAGGTTCGAGTCCTTCAGCATGTCCATGAGCTTGCCGGCGAGATCCGGCGAGACGCCGCCCATGCCGATGGCCCGCGCCGCCTGGTGGCGCACGCCGAGATCGACGTCGGCTTTCAGGAGGTCCATGAGCCCCGCCGTCGCGCTCGGCACCGGACGGTGCACCAGGGCCTCGAGGTAGCAGGTGCGAATGAGCGCGGTCTTCGGATCGGGCTTGTCGAAGGAGTGCACCTTCTGGACGATCTCTTTCATCTGATCGTCGGTCGCGACCCACGAGAGCGCGAAGCACGCTTCGACGCGCCCCTGCTCGTTGTTCGTCGGGTCCTCGATGAACTTGGTGAGGATCGGATACGCCTTCGGATCGCCCCACTGCGCGAAGCCGTCGGAGGCACCGACCTCGAGACCGCGAAGCGTCATGCCGAGGACGGCGAGACCGCCCTGCATGAGGGACTCCATCGTCGCGTCGACCTTCGCCGGCTTTCGCTGAAGTTGCGAGGTGAGCAGGCCCCACGCGCCCGGGTCCTTCGTCCAGCCGTAATAGCGAAGCGCGCTCTGCGCCGTCGCCCACGACTGCGGGAAGTCTTGCTGACCTTCCTTGGGGAGCTTGTCGGCGGGGTTCGCCCACTTCTTGAGGAGCGGGAGCCCCTTCGTCGATCCCGAGGCGGCGAGGAAGCGCATCGCGTTGGCGTGCGGCTGCGGGAGATCCGTCGACCAGAAGATCGCGCCGTCTTCGGCGCCGGCGAGGATCTCGGCACGGCGCTCGGGGTAGAGCACGGCGAGGTCGGCGAGCATGCGGGCCGAGACCACGCGCTCGTTGTCGTCCCGGCGGAGCTCGGGATCGTCGACGTTGTTGTAGAGCTTGAGCGGGTCTTGCTTGAGACGCCAGCCGAGCGCTTGCGCGGCGCGCACGTCGCCGATCTCGGCGAGGCGGAGCGCGGCCTCGGTCTTCCAGTGCGGCTTGGGCTCGCTCTGGATGTACGCATAGAGCATGTCGGCGCCGCGCGGATCGGCGAGCTCGCGCAGCATGTCGAAGAGCTGCTTGGTCTGGAACTTCTCGCGCTCGGCCGACTGCTTGGACACCGAGCGGAGCGCGAGGATGAGACCGCGCGCGCCGACGCCGTCGCGCAGCGCCTCGAGGAACTTCTGACGGGAGTCCTTGTCGGCCTTGTCGAGCGCGCCGAGGAGCGGCGCCATCGAGCCCTCGTTGGCGATCTTGCCGAGGCCGACGGCCGCTTCGCGCGCCACGTCGATCGACTTGTCGGAGACGAGCGTGGTGAGCACGCTCGTCCACTTGTCCTCGCCGGGCTGCGCCGCGCGCGAGAGCACCGTCGCCACGAGCTGGCGCACGCTGTCCGACTCGTCCTTCGCGTAGCCGGCGAGCTTCTCGATCGGCACCATGCCGGCCATGACCTCGGGGTCGAACGCCGGTTGACCGTCGAGCCGCTGCACCTTGGAGAGGTGACCCTGGCGGTACTCGGTGAGCACGTCTTCGAAGACGGTGCCGTCCTTCAGCGTGGCGAGCGCCCAGGCGATCTGCGGCTTGTCGCTGTTGTCGGCTTCCTTGAGCGCCTTCTCCAGCGCGGGCTTCGCCGGATCGCCCATCGGCGAGCCGTATTCGATGAGCGCCGTCGCCGCCTGGCCGCGCACGCGGTGGTCGTCGGAGGCGAGCCCCTTCGTGACGAGACCGACGCCGTCGGGGTCACGCGCCCACGCGAGCTCGGCGAACGCTTCCTGCTGGAGCGCGGGGACGTCCGGGCGCGCCGCCCACGTGCGCCACTTGGGGAGCTGCTCCGCCTTGGTCATCAAGTAGATGTTCGTCCGCTCGCGCGCGACGGCGTCGACGGTCATCTTCTCGCCCTCGCCCTTCATGGCGAAGATGCCGAGGACGACGGCGCCGATCACCATCAAGAGGCCGACGATGATGGCGATGGGCTTGAAGGCCCCCTTCTTGAAGTTGCCGTCGCCGGGATCGAACCCGCCGCCGCCGTAGCCACCGGGCATCCCCGGTTGACCACCGGGCGCACCGCCGGGGAGATCCATGTCGTCGGGCGGCCACTTGGCCATCGCGAAGGCAGGAGTCGCTTGTCGGGGCTCCGCGAAGAGACGCAGGAGCGAGGCGCGCGAGGCGAAAGCGGCGGCGTGCATGGCGCGGGACGATACCCCATCGAACGGAGGCCGGCGCAGCGAAAAAAAGGCACAGCGCGACGTTCGTCAGGGCTCGTCCCAGCGCGTTAGGATGCCCCTCGGCCCGAGTCATGCGCACAGTGATCGTCTCCGCGGGGATTTGGATCGAAGGAGGCCGCGTCCTCCTCAGTCAGCGCAAGGCCGGCACCCACCTCGCCGGCGCCTGGGAGCTCCCCGGCGGAAAGGTGGAGACCGGCGAAGATCCGCGCGATGCGCTCGCCCGCGAGCTCCGCGAGGAGCTGGGGGTCGAGGTGACCGTGGGCGACATCGTCGAGGTGACCTTCCACCCCTACCCCGAGGCCGACAAGGCGGTGCTCCTCCTCTTCTACGAGGTGACGCGCCGCGAAGGCTCCCCCGAGCCCCGCGCCATCGACGTGGCCGACGTGCGCTGGGCCCAGGCGCGCGATCTCGATCCGAGCCTCTTCCCCCCCGCCGACGTGGCGGTGCTCGCCAAGATCCGCGCGCGGCTAGTTTCCTGAGTCCGAAGTTCGTCGCCTAAGGCGCCGAGCCTTCGGACTCTGGAAACTAGGTCACTCTGGTGGGGAGCTGGCGCTCCCCCTCGCTCGGTCGCTGTCGCTCCCTTCGCGATCCTCCCCCGCCTCGC
>CAZHHD010000055.1:0-30421 GCA_964531795.1 uncultured Polyangiaceae bacterium
GGGAGCGACAGCGACCGAGCGAGGGGGAGCGCAAGCTCCCCACCAGGGTGACCGAGTTCCTGAGTCAGAAGGCTCGGCGCCGAAGGCGACGAACCTCGGACTCAGGACACGGCACTCGTGCAGGTTCGTCCCCCGCCGGGGATCGCGAAGCGCGTCACGAGTGCACAGAGCTTATGAGATGCGCTCTAGCCTCGAGCACGGGCCGCGGCGATCCCTCAGCTCGACTCGGGCCGCCAGAACTCCGGCGGCGCGCCGGTGAGACGCGCGACGTCGTCGGGCGTGTCGAGATCGATCCCCACCGCGCGATCGGCGACGGGCACGCGCACGCGCCGGTCCCCCAATGCTCGCAGCGTGTCGCGCAGCGTGGGGGCGCGGCATGCCTCGCCTGCGCGGTACGGCGCGAGGACGCGCGCGCGGCACGCGACCGGATGACCGCCGCGCCCTTCGAGCGAAGGCGTGGCGGCGTCGGCATTCTCCAGGGCGGCCGACAGCTCGGCGAGGGTCGCGGCCTCGGCCGGCACGGCGTCGACCGGCGTGACGAAGACCCGCGCCAGAGGTGCGAGCGCGCGAACCCCGACCGAGAGCGAACCGCGCGGCTCGGGCTCGGCGGAGACGACGACCCGCACGCGCTCGTGCACGCTGAGGAGGCGGGTGGCGATCTCTTCGCGCGTGACGACGACGATCTCGTCGCAACCCGCCTCGAGGAAGCGGTCCACGTGGTGCAAGAGGAGCGGCTTCCCCCCGAGGAGGAGGAGCGCCTTCGGTCCGCCCATGCGCTCGCCGCGCCCCGCCGCGAGGACGATCGCCCCGAGGCGCGCGGTGCTCACGGCCGCGACTTTCGCCAGGTGACGAGCTCGGCGGCGATCGACACCGCGATCTCGTCGGGGAGGCGCGCGCCGATGTCCACGCCGATGGGCATGCGAATACGCGCACGATCGGCCTCCGAGACCCCCTTGGCGGCGAGGCGGTCGCGCGTGCGCTGCGCCTTGGCCCGGCTCCCCACGCCGCCCACGTAGGCGAACCCACGGCGGAGCGCCCAGGCGATCGCCTCCTGATCGAGCGCGTGGTCGTGCGTCATCACGAGGACCGCGCCGGTGAGAGGGAAGTCCTTCCCCACGTCGTCGTAGTCGCCCACGACGCAGCGCACGCCGGGGATCCGCCCTGCCTCGCCCCACGCGTCGCGCGCGTCGACCACCGTCACCGCGAAGCCCACCCGCGAAAGGAGCGGCGCCGTCGCCGTGGCCACGTGCCCGCCGCCGACGATGAGGCACGCGCACAACGCCTCGATGGGCTCGAGCATGACGTCGAGCCCGCCGCCGCAGCACATGCCGAGCTCGGCGCCGAGATGAAAGCTCTTGGTCGCGTGCTTCGGCTTGGGGTCGCTCACGAGGAGCTCGAGCGCGGCGAGCACCTCACGCTCGACCGCCCCTCCGCCCACCGAGCCGAAACAGGAGCCGTCGGCACCCGCGTAGAGCTTTTGCCCCGGCGTCCCCGGCGCCGACCCGTGACGGGCGAGCACGGTCGCCAGCGCACCGCGCACGCCGGCGCGCGCCTTTTGCGCTGCGAGCTCGAGGACGCGCATCGGATCGGCCGCTTCCGGCGCGCGGCGCGGCGGCGGGGCATCGGAGACGACGAGAAAAACCGGCTTGGCCATGGGCGAACGCTCGGGACGTAGCATACGCCGTACGCGCGGGGGCCGCCCGAGGCGCGGGTCGCCACAGGACATTCGTGGACGTCCTTTTGGCGGAGCCGATACACTCGCTTTCGAATGATCCCGAACTTCGAGGTCAGCCAAGTCCTCGTGATGATCCTCGCCGGCGGCGAAGGGAAGCGCCTCGGCCCGCTCACCCACGAGCGCGCCAAGCCGGCCGTCCCCTTCGGGGGTCGCTACCGCATCATCGACATCGTCCTCTCGAACTTCGTCAACTCGGGGCTGGCGAAGATCAAGGTGCTCACGCAGTACAAGAGCGCCTCGCTCGAGGAGCACATCGCGCGCGTCTGGCGCCTCTCGCCGATCCTCGACAACTACATCGAGACCATCCCCGCGCAGCAGCGCACCGGCCCGCAGTGGTACCGGGGCTCGGCCGACGCCGTCTTCCAGTGCCAGCACGTCATCGACGACGAGAAGCCGGAGCACGTCGTCATCTTCGGCGGCGACCACGTCTACAAGATGGACGTCCGGCAGATGATCGCCGCGCACGTGGAGAAGAAGGCCGAGGCGACGGTCGCGGTCATCCCCATCTCGAAGAAGGAAGCCTCGGACTTCGGCGTCATCGAGGTCGACGAGACCGGGAGAATCCTGGCCTTTCACGAGAAGGTCGCGAACCCGCCGACCATGCCGGGCAACCCGAACATGTGCCTCGCCTCGATGGGGAACTACGTGTTCACCACCGAAGCCATCAAGCGCGAGATCAACGACGACGCCGTGCTCGAAGACAGCGAGCACGACTTCGGGCGCAACATCTTGCCGCGCATGGTCACGGCCGGGCGCGCCGTCTACGCCTACGATTTCGCCACCAACAAGGTCCCCGGCGAGGACAAGTACAACCTCGGCTACTGGCGCGACATCGGGACCATCGACGCCTATTGGCGCGCGCAGATGGACCTCGTCGCCGTCCAGCCGCTCTTCAACCTCTACAACAAGCGCTGGCCCATCCGCACCGGCGTGACCCACGACCCGCCGGCCAAGTTCGTCTTCCGCGACGAGGCGCAGGCGCGCGTCGGTATCGCGACCGAGTCGCTCGTCTCGCACGGCTGCATCATCTCCGGCGGACGCATCCATAGGAGCGTGCTGAGCGTCGGCTGCCGTATCAACTCCTTCAGCGAGGTCGAAGAGAGCGTCCTCTTCGAGGGGGTGAAGATCGGCCGCCGCGCCAAGCTCCGTCGCTGCATCGTCGACAAGGACGTGGAGATCCCGCAGGGCGCCGAGATTGGCTACAACCTCGAGCTCGACAAGAAGCGCTTCGGCGGCGTGAGCGAAGGGGGCGTCATCGTCATCCCCAAGCGCGCGAAGGTCATGGGGGAGAAGGGGTAGCGGTCCCCGATCCTTTTTGGATGCCCCCCCTCGCCGCGCTGCGCGCGGCGGTCCCCCCCAAATCGCCGGCTCCGCCGGCTCAGGGGGGGACGTGCTATCGTCAGCTCTTCATGACGACTCGCTTCGGGGGGCGCGGAAGCGGTGTGGGCGTCGCGATCCGCGCGGCTGCGGCGGCGAGCCCGCGTCGCTCACCTCGAGGCCGCGTCGGTCCACGCTTTCGAGCGGATGGCGCAGGAGCTCGTGACGCACGGCGCTCCCCGGGATCTCGTGCGACGCGCGAGGCGCGCGAAGCGAGACGAGATCCGCCACGCGCGCGTGATGATGCGCTTCGCCGCGCGCGAGGGGGCGACCGTCCCCCGCGTCGTGGCCGCCGCGCTCTCACCGCGAAGCTTGGAAGCGATGGCGATCGAGAACGCCGTCGAGGGGTGCGTGCGCGAGACCTTCGGCGCCGCCCTAGCGCACGTGCAGGCGCGCGCTGCCCTAGACGTCGAGCTCCGCATGGCCATGGTGCGCATCGCCGAGGACGAAACGCGGCACGCGGGGCTCTCGTGGGGCGTCGCGGCATGGCTCGACACGCGCCTCGACCCGCGTGCCCGCCGACGCGTTCTCACGGCGCGAAAGCGCGCGGTCGACGAGCTGCGGAAGACGATCGACGAAGCGCGCCTCCCCCCAAGCGAGCTCGCGCGCCTCGGGATCCCAGCACGCGCCGCTGCGATCCTCGACGCGCTCGACGAGGCTCTTCTCCACGCGCGTCACCCTGTCGCCGCGTGAAGCGTCGCACGCGCCGGGGTCGAGCTCACTCCGCCCACTTCGTCCCCTTCGCGTCGATCGCGTAGACGATCGCCTGCGACGAAGGCTGCGTGGCGGCCCCCACGGTGGAAGCTCCACCGAGCGCGAGCACGCGACCGTCTCCCGCCGGTGCCGCGGCGAGCCAGGCGCGCGGCTCGGGGAGGTTCGGCAGGGCGCTCCAACCAGCGCCGGGGGTGAGCACCTCGGCCTTCGCGATGAACTGACCCGTGACGCCGATCCCGCCGATGGCGTAGATGCGACCGTCGTCTCCGCGCGCGGCGCCGAACCAATAGCGCTCGCTCGCCATCGGCGCTTCGGTCGACCAGGTCCCCGTCGTCGGATCGAGCACCTCCACCACGTCGAGCGCGGTGTCGGTCGCGTCGCGCCCGCCGATCGCATAGATGCGACCGTCTCCTGCCGTCACCGCCTGGAGCGAAAGACGCTTCGTGGGCATGGTCGGGCCCGTCGTCCACGCGCCGCTCGACGGGGTGAAGATCTCGACCACACCGCTCGCGGCCTCGCTCGCCGATCGCCCCCCGACGACGAAGATGCGCCCGTCGTTGGCCGTGGCCGCGGCGAGCCCGAGGCGCGGCGTGGGGAGCGGAGCCGCGTCGGCCCACGCGTCGCTCTCCGGCGAATAGATCTCGACGCTCGCGATCGGTGTCTTGCCGTCCTGCGATCCGCCGAAGACCACCACGTGCCCGCTCGCGTCGAGCGCCGTCGCGTGCGCGTAGCGCCGCTTCGTCGCCGGCTTGCCGGTCTTCCATGTGTTGGTCTTCGCGTCGTAGGCCTCCTCCGAAGCCTCGAGCCCCGTTGAGCCCAAGCCGCCGAAGACCCGCACGTCGCCGTCTTTGCCCAGGACGGCTCCAAAGAGGCTGCGCGGCGTCGTCATCTCGGCGAGGGGCGCGACGCCGGCATCACCGTCGGCGTCGGCGCTCGAGCCGGCGTCGCTGCCCGAGGCGCTCGTGCCTGCGTCATCGCCACCGCCGGTGTTCACCGCGGGCGAAGAGTTGGAGCTGCAACCGGCGAGGCCGATCGACGTGAGGGAGACGAGCGCGAACGTGAGGGTGATGAGCTTCATGCACCCGAAGGTGCCGTCGCGCGCCCTCGCGCGCTGCGCGTTTCGTGCGCTTCGCTAGGCGATTCGTGCCGGTTCGCACGAACGCACAGAGCTCCTGAATGTCGCTCTAGGCGATTCGTGCCCCGTTCATCACCTCGTGCGGGCGGCGGCCGGCGTACTTGCGGAACATCTTGCTGAAGCGACTGAAGTCGGTGAAGCCGGCGGAGAGCGCCGCCTCGGTCACCGAGTGGTGACCCGATCGAAGGAGCTCCGCCGCGTGCGCGAGCCGGACCTGCAAGAGGTATTGGTACGGCGCCTGCCCGACCTCGTCGCGAAAGAGCCGGCTGAAGTGGAAGCGGCTCATCTTCGCCGTCTTGGCCAGATCGTCGACCGACAGCGGTTCACTGTAGGATGCATGCATCTGCGCGATGGCCGAGAGCACCCGCGGATCGCGCGCGCTCTTCTTCGTCGCTGGCGACTCGTGCGGCGCGCGCCGAAGCATCTCGATCACCACGCTCTCCGCCAAAGCTTCGGCGGCGCGCGTGTGACCGATCGAGGCCTCCTCGACCTCGTCGACGAGCACGCGGAGGAGGCGCTGGATACGCGTCGTGCTCACCGGCAAGACACTCGCGCGGAGCAGCGAGCCGCGCACGCCCGGTCCCATGCTGTCGGCCACCTCGGCCACGAGGTCGCCGCCGAGCCACAAGGCCACGCCGCGCATCGGGGTGAGGAAGCTCGTCGCGTGCAACACCTCGCGGGGGACGACCACGATCTGACCTGCGGACGCGACGATCTCTCGGCCGCCGACCTCGTAGCGAAGGGTCCCCTCCTCGACGAGCGTGAGCTCGACGGCATCGGGATGCGCGACCGGCTTCGCGGCGACGGTCCCGCGCGAGAGCTTCTCCCACCCTCGGACTCGGAGCTGCGAGGTGACCTCGCGATCCAGCTTCAACCATTCGTAGACAGGCGCGGCGGCAGGCATGCACGCCATCGAGCAACCTTGGTGCCAGGCGACCTCGGGCCCGATCCCAGCGATTTTCCGCGCGAAAGTGTCGTCGCGCGCCGCCCCGTCAAGGCGCGCACGGCGCGGCGTGCGTCGCGCTCAGGGGGGAGGAGGCGGCGCGCTCGGCGCCGGCGTGGCGGGCGCGGCGCACGCGAAGGCCCCGACGCGTTGGCTCGTCCCTTCGGGGGCGAGGCGCTCGAGCGCGATCTCGCCCCCCGCGCCGACGCCGAGCTCGAGCGAGCCCGCGCCACGGAGGACCCAAAGCTCGGGGACGAGATCGTGATCCAGATCCGTCACCGCCACGACGCGGATCGGCTCCCCCGGCGCGCGCAAGGCGACGCGCGGCGCCGCCGCCGCCCCCTCGGCGTGCTTCCCTGCCGTCACGAACATCGCCCCGCGCGTCGTGAAGACGCGCTCCTTCGCGCCGTCGTGATCGAGATCGAGCGTGATGGCCTGTTTGAGCTCGAGCGGCGCGCCGGGTGCGGCGCGCTCGAGGGCCGCGCGCTCTTCGGCGGTCACCTGCGGCTCGATCGCCGGCAGCTCGATCACCTCGGGGAGCGGCGGAGCGTCCCCCCACGTCGCGAGATCGCAGCGTAGCCCCGCGGCTTCCACCGCCGGCCACGTCGTCGTCCCCTCGCCTCCGCACGCCACGCGCGAGCGCGCGCCCGCCGGCGCCGAGCCGCCGCCCACGCAATTGAGCGGCGCGCCGGGGGGGAGCGCCACCCGCTCGCTGCACGCCTCGCCGGCGAGGATCACGTGATGCGTCCGATCGAAGCAGGCAAAGGGGACGAACAGCGACCGCCCGCCTTCCGTCGGCGCGCGAAAGAAGGCGACGCTCGCCGGCACTTTGGCTGGGTCCATCGGCGTGGGGGCGGGCGGCTCCCCCTCCGGGTGGCCGGAAGGGAGGCTGAACTCGGCGTGCTCGCAGCCGAACACGAGGGCCAGAGCCCCGAAGAGGGCCGGAGGCCCGAGCGCGACGAGGCGGGAGGACATCGGCCCCTGCATCCTGCACCAGGACCGGGAAGGCAAGGTTTTCCGCACAGAGCTTGGGGGGCGCCTGGGACAAATGGCATCATCGATTCCATGTCCGACGCGAAGCACCTGGCGGAGATCCTCGATGTCCGTCAACTCGTCGACGAGGAAATCGAGCGCGCCCTCCTCGCGCACATGAACCTCGCGGAGGTGATGTCGTCGCTCCTCCCCGCGGTGAGCGAGAAGGTCGGCGCGAAGGGGGCCTACGTCCAGAGCTACGGCGAAGACCTGAAGCTCGGGCTCTTTCTCTCGGCACCGTCGCTGGTCATCCCACGGCGCGACGAGGTCCTCGTCACCACCGGCCCGGAGAAGCGCGAGCCTTTGGTCGTGCAAGAAGGGGCCGACGTGCTCGTCGCCCAGCCGCTCGACGTCGCCGGCGAGTGGTTCGGCTCGGCGGGGTTCGTGTTCGCCCCGGGGACGCGCTTCGCCAAAGACCCCAACAGCGCGAAGCCGCTCTTGGCGATGCTCTGCGAAGAGCTCGACAACTACCTCTTCTCCATTCGCTCGGCGCGCGAGAAGCACAACTTGATGATGCAGCTCGCGCGCGCCCTTCGGCACCGCGTGCTCGGCGAGGGGCTGCGGCAAGCCGTCGGCGTCTTGGCGCAGGCCATCCCCCTCGATCGCATGCTGCTCGTCTACACCGCGGAGGAGAACGCCACCTCCACGCTCCACGTGCAGATCTACGAGCAAGGCGGCCTCAAGGTCGACACCATGACGGCGAGCGCCCAGGAGCGCGCGGAGATCATGCGCGAGGCGCGCGACTACATGAACGACCGCGGCGCCGCGCTGCTCGAGCGGTTCGGGTTCGTGGGGGCGCAAGAAGAAGTGCTCATCAACGGCGTCACCAAGAGCGTCATCGTCGGCAAGGTGGTGGCGAGCTCCAAGGGGGGGCCCTTCAGCACCTACAGCCGCGATCTGCTCGGCGGCTTCGCCGGGTACATTCGCCAGCGCGTCGTCGACTTCAACAAAGAGTGGCGCAGGCTCGCGGCGAGCTTCAGCCCCGACGACGTAGCGCGCCTTCTTCAAAGCGACGACTACGAGCAGCGCTTCCTCGTCCCGCGCGAGGCCGAGGTGGCGATGCTCTACTGCGACATCGCCGGCTTCACGCGTATCTCGGAGCAGGTGCTGAAGACGCCGAGCGCCGTCGCCAACCTCGTCGAGGCGTGGAGCAAAGACGCCGTCGAGCTCGTGTGGAAGCACGGCGGCGTCTTCGACAAGATGGTCGGCGACTGCATCATCGCCCTCTTCGGCCCGCCGTTTTACGACGACGAGCCCGGCGAGCGCCTCGCCCGGGCGATTCGCTGCGCCAAAGACATCCGCGAGATGACGCTCAAGCTCCCCGAGCGCCCCGCCCTCGCGATCCTCCGAGAAGGGGGCATCGGCGTGAGCACCGGGGTGAACATGGCGCCGCTCTTCGTCGGCACCTTCGGCCCCAACGGGAACTTCACCGGCTTCTCCAGCGGGATGAACAACACCGCGCGCCTCCAGGGCTGCGCCAAGAAGGACCAGATCCTGGTCATGGAAGAGGCGCTGGGGAAGTTGCCGAGCGGGGGCGAGTTCGCGTTCGGCGACGAAGAGAGCGCGGCCGTGAAGAACGTCGCCCACCCGCTCCGCTTCCGCGCCCTCAAGGGATAAGCGTTCCGCGCCAGGGCGTCTTGTCCTATCCTGCCGCTCCCATGCAGCGCGCGCTCCGACGATTGCACTCTGCACGTGCGCTGGCGCTCGTGACCTCGGTCGCGGTGCTCGCGGGCTCCTTGCCGCCGAGCTCCGCCTTCGCCCAAGGGCGCGCCGCGGGAGCCTCGGCCGCCGCGCCGCAAGATCTCGTGAGCCGCGGCAAGCAGCTCTTCGAAGATCAACAGTACGAAGAGTCGATCCAGACGCTCTCGGCCGCGCTCGTCCGCCCGAGCAACACGCGCGAGCAGCGCATCGAGATCTATCGGCTCCTCGCCCTCGACTACATCACGCTCGGTCGCAAAGAAGAGTCGGAGGCCGCCGTGCGCGGGCTCTTGGCGCTCGATCCCGAGTACGAGCTCCCCGCCACCGAGTCGCCGCGCTTCCGGGATTTCTTCACCCAGGCAAAGCAAAAGTGGGAAGCCGACGGCAAGCCCGGACTTCAGAAGGAGTCCGAGCCGCCGCCGGCTCCGGTGACGATGGCGCACGCCTCGCCCTCGCAGGTCGAGCACGACACGCAGATCAACCTCACCGCGCGCCTCACCGATCCGCAGCACCGCGTCGCCCGCGTGCTCCTCTTCTTCCGCTCCGGCTCGAAGGGGAAGTTCGAAGAGGTCGAAGCGCAGCTCGACGGCAACGTGGCGCGCGCCACCGTCCCCGCTACCGCCGTTCGTCCGCCGCTCGTCGAGTACTACCTCGAAGGGGTGGACGCCGGAGGCCTCGCGCTCATCGCCCGCGGTGACGCCGCAGCCCCGCTCCGCGTCGCCGTCCCCGAGCCGAGCAAGGGGTGGGTGCTCCCGGTCGCCATCGGCGGCGGCGTCCTCGGCGCGGCGGCGATCGTCGGCGGCCTCGCGCTCGCCGGCGTCTTCAAGGGCTCGAGCTCGGGCGGCACCGGCGGTCCCGGCGGTCCGCGCCAAGGCACCGTCAGCGTCACCATCAGCGAGTGAACGACGTGAGCGAGCCGCGCTATCCGTTCGTCGCCGTCGACGTGAGCGCCGAAGACGCCGACTACGTCAGCGGTCTTCTCTTCGAGCTCGGCGCGCAAGGGGTCGAAGAACGCGACGCCACCACCCTGGCCAAGGGCGAAGGCGGCAAGACCACGCTCGTCGGGAGCTTCGTCGATCACGCAGCGGCGCACGCCGCCATCGCCGAGCTCGATCCGAGCTACGCGCCGCGCCTCGAAGAGATCGTCGGCGACGCCTGGCGCGACGCGTGGAAAGAGCATTTTCGCCCGTTCGAGCTGTGCCCCGGCCTCTGGATTCGCCCGCCGTGGCAAGAGTTCACGCCGCCTGCGGGTGCGCGGGTCCTCGAGCTCGAGCCGGGGCGCGCCTTCGGCACGGGCCTCCACGAGACGACGTCGCTCGTCGCCACCGCGCTCGAGACCCACAAGGCCGAGTACGTCGGACGCGAGATCCTCGACGTCGGCTGCGGCAGCGGCATCCTCGCCCTCGTCGCCCTGCTCTACGGCGCCACGCGGGCGCGCGCGGTGGACAACGATCCCGACGTCATCGACGTCGTGGTGGAGAACGCCGGGCGGAACGGCCTCGAAGGGCGCGTCGAGGTCGACACCACGCCGCTCGCCGATCTTCAAGGCACGTACCCCATGGTGGTCGCCAACATCGAGGCCCACGTCTTGATCCCGATGGCGAAGGATCTCGTCGCCCGCACGGCCAAGGGGGGGATCCTCGTCCTCTCCGGAGTCCTCGCGACGCAGAAGGAAGCCGTGCTCGCGGCCTACGAGGGGCTCACGCCGATCGCCACGCCCGGGCGCGGCGAGTGGGTCGCGCTCGTCCTCCGACGGAGCTGACGTGACCGTGGTCCGCGCGCCGGTGGAGGCGCTCGCCGAAGGGGAAATCACGCTCGACCGTGACACCGCGCGCTACCTCGTGCGCGTGCGAAGGCTCCGCGAAGGAGACACCTTCGTGGCCTTCGACCCGCGCGCGGCGCGTGAAGCGGCAGCGACGATCGTGCGCGTCTCGGAGCGCGAGGTCGTCGTGCGCGTGGAACCGCTCTCCGCCGCGGCGGTCGTCGCGCCGCGCCGCGTGACGCTCGTCCAAGGCATCCCCAAGGGGACCAAGGCCGACGCGATCGTCCGCGACGCCACCGAGCTCGGCGCGACCGACATCGTGCTCGCCGCCTGCGCGCGCTCGGTCGTACGTCTCGAGGGGCGCGAAGAAGCGCGCGTCGCGCGGTGGGAGAAGATCGCCCGCGAGGCGGCACGCCAGTCCGGGCGCGCCGACGTCCCGCGGGTGACGACCTCGTCGTGGGAGGAGGCGCTCGCCGCCGTCCCCGAGGGGTCGACGCGCCTCTGTTTTTGGGAGAACGCGACGGTCCCCGCCGGCACCGTGCTCCGCGCGGCGATCGACGACGCTGCGCCCATCGCCTTCGCCGTCGGCCCCGAAGGGGGGCTCGAGCCGCGCGAAGTGGAGCACGCCGAGCGCGCGGGCTTTCACGTCGTCTCGCTGGGAAAGCTCGTTCTCCGCACCGAGACCGTGGCCGCCGCCGTCCTCGGCGCGGTGCGCGCGCTCGACGTGGGCTGACGTCGTGGCGCGCGGGCGCTAGCATCGTTCTGCCGACGTGCTCGAACGCATCGCCCTCCATCAAACGCGCCTCCGTTGTCCGGGGCTCGGGCTCGACGCCAAAGGGGTCGCGCTGGGGGCGAAGGGGCTCGCGCTCCTCCCGTCGATCGACAGGCTCGTGGCGCTCCTCAGCGTGTACACGCGCGAGCACTCGCTCGAAGACATCATGCCGAGCTTGGAGATCCAGCTCGTGCGCTCGAAGCTCGGCACGCGCGAGATCACCCTCTCCTTCGCCGCTGAGTCGAGCGACAGGATGGATCGCATGGCGGAGACGGCGCGCCTCGTCGGCGGCTTCACCTTCACCGGCACGAGCCGTCACTTCGTGCAGTACCGCGACGCCGGTGCCCCCTTCGGCTACGACGCCTCGCAGCTCCTCGCCACCGAGGCTTCGCTCGCGCTCTACCACGATCGCTTCACGCAAGCGTACGACGTCGAAAAGTCGATCGACTTGCGCGCGCTGCTTCTCCGCCTCATGCCCCACGTCGATCCCTCGACGAGCGACGAGCCGGGGGTTCGCTTCCTCGTGGCCGAGGCCGGGCTCGGGCCGGCGCTCATTCACTACCTCGTGCGATCGCGCGTCGACGGCGAGGTCGCGGTCGGCGAGTGGCCCCCGGAGAGCGCGTTCGACGAGGGGCCGGTGCGTCGCACCATCGTACGCGTCCCCGACCTCCCCAAGCGCATGCGGCCGCTCATGCAGTCGACGCCCGGCATCACCATGTTCCTCCCCGCCGGGCCAGGTGTGGCGGTAGAGATCGGCCATCGCCACCCGGTGCAGCTCCGCGCCTGCCCGGTCTTCGATCCGGCGGGGATCGTCTTTCTCCGCGGGCGAGGCGACGAGCCGTGGTCGCTCCCCAAGATGCCGCAGCTCGGAGATCTGCGAGCGTTCGCGCGCGTCGAGCTCCGCGGCGAAGGCGAGCGCGAGGCCAGGGTAGCGGTGCGCGTCGACAAGCCCGATCCGGTACGCGTGCCGCTCCGCGTGATGCCCTCCCCCGCGCCGTGGCGCAACGTGACGGCGACGTGGCTCAAGCCCGAAGAGATCCCGCTCCTTCGTCGCCTCGCCTACGCCCTCCCCCATCAGACGATCTTGCGCACCCAAGTCGCGCACACCACCCGCGGCGCGTTCGTGCGTTCGTCCACCGGCATCGAGGCGATCCCCCTCGGCACCTTCTTCGTCGAGGTTCACCCGAACCTCTACGTCCCCGCCGGCTACGAGGTCATGCCCGCGGTCGCGCCCGAAGTGCTTCATCGCGCGCTCGGATCGCCGACCGGACAAGTGCTCTTCCTCACGACCGACGCCCACGCGCTCGCGGTCGACGAAGCCGCGTTCACGCCGCTCGAAACGTCGCTCCTCGAAGCCAAGCCCTGGGAGGCGCTCGTCGCCGACACCATCGAGGCAGCGCTCAAAGAGCCGGTCGTGGATCTGAAGCTCGCGCCCATCGGTGCGTTCCCTCTGGGCGGTGTGGAGCCTCCGGCCGAAGCGCCCCCGGCGCTCCCGCCGGCCAAGAGCTGATCGTGGCGCGCGTCGATCTCGGAGCCATCGCCGAGCGCCTCTTCGGCGACTTCCTCGCCCCCCTGGTCCTCGGCGGACCCATGTGCCCGGGCCGTCCCATCGGCGGGCGCGCAGCGCTGGCCTTGGGGGACGATCGCAACGTCGTCGACGCCGACAAGATGTCGCGCGTCGAGGTGGTGCGCGTCCGCGTGGCGCGCGCCCTCGCGCCGGTGGATCAGCTCGATCGCCTCGACGCCGCGGAGTGGGCGCTCGGCGCGTGCCTCCACGATCTGGTGCAGACGACGCACCCCGACCTCGCCGGGCTCTTTCGCGCCAAAGCTCCGGCGAAGCTCCTGGAGAACGTGGGGGCCACGCTCGAGCGCATCCCCAGCGCGAAGACGAGTCACGAGGCGCTCTCGCGGCACACCTGGTTCTCGCGCATGTTCGAGATCGCGCGCACCGACACGCGCGTGTCGTGGTGGACCGGGTCGCAGTCGTTCTTGGGCGAGGAGCCGCCGGCGCGTCTGACCGCGTGGCCCGAGCTCCGGCGCGTGCACGTCGACAAGACGCCGCACCATCTCACCGAGCTCGCGTTCTCCGAGCGCGGCGCGCGCGTTCCTCGCGAGCCGTTCCTCACCACCGTCGGTGCGTTCCTCGCGCGCACGCCGCTCACCGATCTCGCGACGCTCACACGCGTCGAACCGGCGTTCGTGTGGCGCCCGGAGAGCTTGGCGCTCGTGGCGACCCGCTCGGGTCGCACGCTCGCGCGGCGTGCCTTGGCCAAGCTCGCCGAGGAGCCGAGGAGCGCCGCCCTCGGGCGCGCCACGGGAGCGCTCCTCGCGCGCGGCGCCTTCCCCGCCGCTCACGTGGCGATGGATCTCTTGGGCGATCTCGCGCTGGCGAGCGCCGAGGCTGCGCTCGAAGATCGCACGGGACGGGGCGTGCCGACGCAGGGCGGAGAGTCCGCGGGGCTCTCGCGCGCCGCCGGAGCGCTGGTCGCGGCGCAGCAGATCCGCGCGGGGACCTTCGCCCACGGCGAGCCGGAGCGCCTCCTCGCGGCGCTCGCGCCCTGGCTCGAGTCGGAGGTGGCCAAGCGCCTCCGTGGCGTCGCCGACAAGCTCGGCCTCGCGGCGGGTTGAAGCGTTCCGGGTGCACTCTGCACGGAAAGAAGACGCTCGACCCCAACCTGCTAATCTCATGTCGTGGGCCCGAGTGAGCTTCGACGTGCCCCGCGCTTCAAAGCGACGCTGCGTGTGCAGATCATCGGCGTGGACACGGCGTCGGTCGTCCGCCGCGGCGATCTGAGCGCCAGCGGCATCTTCATCGACATCGATCGCGAGATCGGCCCACTTGGCTCGATGCAGCGGCTTCTGCTCCAAGAGGAGAACGGCAAGAACGCCGTCACCGTGCTCGCCCAAGTGGTGCGCGTGGCCACCGTCGAAGATTTTTGGAAGGGGCGATCCATCGCCGGCGTGGCGCTGCAATTCCTCTTCGAAGAAGAGGTCGCGGGCGCTGGCCGTGCCCCGACGTCGCGCCCCGCCGCCGAGTCGGAGCGACTCGCTCAGTTGATCCGCGCCCTCATGGAGCAAGCCGCGCGTCAGGGGGGCGTGCCGGTGCAGGGGTGGCGAGGAAACGTCGACGCGGGCGCAGGGCGAAGCGCGGCCGCGCTTCAAGATCTCGACGTGCGCGGCCTCGTGCTCGAGACCGAGCGCGCGGTGGAGAAGGGGCGCAGCATCCGCATCGAGCTCCCCGGCGCCACGGACGAGGAGACGCTCACCCTCGAAGGGCGCGTCGTCGACTGCACTCCCGACGAGGGGGCGCCAGGTCGCTTCCGCGCGCGCGTCGCCTTCGCCGCGACGACTCCGGAAGACGACGACAGCGAGCCGCCGCCGAGCGGCATGGGCGAGACGATGGGCGCGGCGTTCTCTTCGCTCCTCGAGGCGGTGAGCCACGCGCGCGTCCCTGCGGTGAAGCCCGGGGGGAAGAAGCACCTGGCCGGTGAGCTCGCGCGAGTGAGTCTGGTGAGCGTCCTCACGCTGTGTCAGCTCGAGCAGGTGACCGGCGTGCTCACGCTCGAAGACGGCGCCCAACGGCGCGTCCGCGTGTTCCTCCGGCAGGGCGACGTCGTCGACGTCGAAGGCGACCCGGCGGGGGCGCGCGCCGCTCTCGGCGCAGCGCTGGGCTTTACGAGCGGCACGTTCGCTGTCGAGTTCACCGCCGTCGATCGCCCGCGACGCATCGCCGAGTCGACGACGGCCTTGGTCCTCGACCTCGCGCGAGAGCACGACGAACGACGCTCGAAGCGCTGACCTCCTCGCCCACCGCGCCGCACAGGACAGGCGCCGAGGCTCGGGGTAAGGTCGGTCGCGATGTCGCTTCGAACTGCGCTCCCTGGGCTCTTCCTCGTCGTCCCCTGTGTCGCCTGCGGAGGCGCGCCGCGCTCCTACGGCGGGCCCGGCCCAATGCCCGCGCCCCACGTCGAAGCGCCGCTGCCGGCGCCGACCGGTCCGCAGCGCGTGCTCTATCCGCAGGCGGTGAAGCACCCGACGACGCGCAAGTACGGCTCGCTCGAGATCAAAGACGACTACGCGTGGCTCGAAGACGGCTCCGCCAAAGAGGTCGACGCCTGGTCCGACGAAGAGAACGCGCTCACCCGGCGCCGGCTCGACGGCTCGCCCTCGCGCGCGGCGATCCACGATCGCGTGGCGGCGCTCCTCGGCGACGCGTCGACGTCGTGGGGAGGCATGAGCGCGCGTCACGGCGTGGTCTTCGCCCTCGAAGATCATCCGCCGAAGCAGCACCCGTACCTCATCGCCCTCCCGGCGAACCTCGACCCGAGCAAGGCGCACGTCGTGGTCGATCCCAACGCCATCGATCCGAGCGGTGGGACCGCCATCGGCTTCTACACCCCCTCGCCCGACGGAAAGCGCGTCGCCGTCTCCCTCGCCAAAGGCGGGAACGAGATCGGCGACGTCCACATCTTCGACGTCGCGACCGGCAAGGAAGAGAAGGACGTCCTCCCGAACGGCGGCAGCGTCGACGGATCGACGGCGTGGACCCCCGACGGCAAGGGCTTCTATTACATGCGCTTCGCCCAAGCGGCGAAGAGCGAAGGCCAGCTCGGCTCGTTCCAGCAAGTGTGGCTCCACGTGCTCGGCACGTCCAAGGAGAAGGACACGCTCGCGCTCGGCAAGGACGCGCCGAGCATCGCGCAGTGGGATCTCGACGCGAGCGACGACGGCCAGACGATCGTCGCCCGCATGGCCTACGGCGACGGCGGCGAGTTCGATCAATGGGTGCTCGCCCCCCACGGCAAGTGGACGCAGGTCTCCTCGCGCAAAGACGGCGTCACCGCGGTGAAGCCGGGGCCGGGCGGCGCGCTCTTTCTCCTCTCGGTGCACGAAGCCTCGAAGGGGAAGGTGCTCCGCACCTCGGCGGCGAAGCCCGACCTCGCCCACGCCGAGATGTTCGTGCCCGAAGGGGACGCGGTCATCAAGGATCTCGTGCCGACGCGCACGCGCCTCTACCTCCTCGAAGAGGTCGACGGCGTGTCCCGCCTCGTCAGCGCGCCGCTCGCCGGCAAAGGCGCCCAGGCGACGCTCCCCACGCCCCCCATCTCGGCGGTGCGGAGCCTCGTGGCCGCAGGCGGTGACGACGTCCTCTTCGACGTCGTGACGTACACCGATCCGGCGGCCATCTACCGCGCCAGCGGGAAGGACGGCTCGGTCGAGAAGACGCCGCTCGCGTCCAAGAGCCACGCGGATTTCTCCGGCATCGAGGTGGTGCGCGAGTCGTGCAAGTCGAAGGACGGCACCGACGTGCCGCTCACCGTGCTGCGGCCGAAGGGGCTCGCCCTCGAAGGCAAAGCCCCCGCGCTCCTCACCGGCTACGGCGGCTTCGGCATCAGCGTCCTCCCTCGCTACCGCGCGCAGACCCTGGCGTGGCTCGAGCAGGGGGGCGTGTACGCCGTGGCGAACCTCCGCGGCGGAGGCGAGCGCGGCGAAGCGTGGCACCTCGCGGGGAACCTCACGCACAAGCAGAACGTCTTCGACGACTTCTACGCCTGCGCGCAGCACCTGGTCGATGCACACTACACGCGTCCCGATCGGCTGGCGATCGAAGGGGGATCGAACGGCGGGCTCTTGATGGGCGCCGAAATCACTCAGCACCCCGACGCCTTCAAGGCGGTGGTGGCTCACGTCGGCATCTACGACATGCTCCAGCTCGAGCACGACCCCAACGGCGCCTTCAACGTGACCGAGTACGGCTCGTCGCAGAACCCCGACGAGCTCGCCGCGCTCGCCGCCTACTCGCCCTACCACGCGGTGAAGACCGGCACCCCCTACCCCTCGGCGCTCTTCATGACGGGGAAGAACGATCCGCGCGTGATGCCCTACCACTCGCGCAAAATGGTGGCGCGCCTTCAGGCGGCGACCTCCGGCGCGGCGCCGATCCTCCTTCGTACGAGCGGCAACACCGGCCACGGCGTGGGGAGCCCGCTGAACGCGCGCATCGACGAAGCGACCGACGTCTACGTGTTCCTCGCCGACGAGCTCGGAATGCGCTGGGGCGGACCTACCAAAGAACGTCCTGGTCCTCGGTGACGCCGAGCGCGCGGGTCACGTGCAGCGTGCGCCCGCCCGCCCGCACCGTCCCTTCGTAAGCGCCGGGCGGCTGGACGAACCGGGCGCGCACCACGCCGAGGTTCGTGTCTTCCTTGTGCACGCCCCACGGCGTGAAGGCGAGATCGACGGCGCCGCACGTCGTGCGCACGCGCCACGGCTTGTCCGGCGCGCCCGCGTCGAAGTCGAAGCGACCTTCGCCCACCGCGAAGAGCTCATCGCCGATCCAGAGCGCGCACTCGGCCTCACCCACGAAGCCCTCGACCAAATTCATCCCCACGGGCGTTCCGTCGTCGGCGCGCCCGAGGAGAAACGCCCAGCGCCACGCGGTGTGCCGCGCGAGGTAACCGTGCGTGTAGTCGTAGCCACCGAGCGCGTCGTCGAACGCCCGCGTGACGCCGGGAGCGCGTAGGCTCCCCTTCGCTGGCAAGAGCACCTGCTTCTCGGTGGCGTTGATCCCCCCGGCAGCGAGCTCGGCGATGGCGGCGATGGGCGGACGCTCCGGGCTCATTTGCATGGTCCACGCGACGTCGAGGCCGCGAAAGCGCGCTTCCACCTCCATCTTTCCGTCGCGCTGCTCGATCCGCGCCTGCGCGCCGAGACCACGGAAGCGAGCGAACGCCCCCTCGCCGGTCACGTCGCCGACGCGCGCGGCCCGCGGCGGCGCGAGGGTCGTCGCGTCGGCCACCATCCGTCCGTCGAGGCAAGCGAAGCCGAACGCCTTGGACGCGTAGCCGAGATCGACGATCGCCACGGCAGCGAAGAGATCGTCGGCGGCGACGGCGGCGTAGAGCCATTTCTTGCGACGCGCGAGACGAAAGGGCATCGAGCGGCCGAGGGGACCGAGGTCGACCTTGGGCAAGGGGCCGCGGTAGGAGCCGATGGCGGCGGCACCGGCAGAGGAGACGACGGCTTCGGGAGGGGACTTGAGGACGCGCATGGTGGTTTGCTTGGAGCGGCGGGCGAGGTTCAGCGCGCCTCGCGAAGAGGAGCGCTACTGCGCGGCGGTGCTGCGCAGGTACTGATCATCGCAGCTCGTGGGCCAGGGGAATACGTAAGAGAGCGCGAGCGTCGCCGCGACCGCGTCCTCCCAGCCCGGGGGGCTTTGCGGGAGGAGCCACGCGCGCGGCTCGGCGCTGCCGTCGTTCCCCGTCGCCACCTGCCAGAAGCTCATCGCGCCGATCTCGACGCGATCGGTCTCGGTGCGGAGGTCGAACCCGCGCACGCCGCCGGTGCCGAGGACCACGACGTTCTGCGAGGTGAAGCGCGCCGCTTCCCGATCGCCCGCGCCGCGAAGGGTGCCGGCGTAGCCGTAGTTGGCCCAGGATCCGAAGCCGTGGACGTCGAGGTTCCGCGCGACGCCGTCGGCGCTCGAGACCACGCGGCACGAGAGATTGAAATGTGGCCCTTCGAGCATGCCGAGAAAGTGCGCCACCTCGGTGCTCGAGCAGGCCATCGCCACGGTACGCTCACCACGCTTGCCGAAGAAGCTGAAGGCGAGCCGCTCGGTCGTGACGCCCGGGAGCGTGACCAGCGCGCGGATCCCCACGAGGAGCTTGTCCACCTGGTCGACCGCGTGAGCGGCGTCGCCGGCGGCGCTGCTCGTCTCGGCGCTGCCCGTCTCCGCGGCGCGGAACGACGCGAGGCGGGCTTCGATCGCCGGCTCGTGGATGTTCGTCAGGAACGCTTGGTAGTCGGCGGCGAGACGGTCGCCGAACATGGCCTCGCTGGTGATGGATCGGTGCGGCGCGCTGAGGGTGCCGGTCAAGTCGCCGAACGCGATGGTCGACGGCTGGTCGGCGGCGAAGCCTTGAAGCTCGTGCGCTTGCTCCTTTTGGCAGTGCGCGGTGTTCAGTCCCAAAGTCCCGCGCACGGGGAGCGCCGGGGTCCGAGCCAGGGGGCCGTCGACGTGAAACTCCCCCCCCGAACAGCCGGTGAGGACCTGGAGCGCGAGAAACAGGCCGAGGCGACTCCGCATGAGGAGGGCAGTCTTTCACCCCCGAGGTCACGGAGCAACGCGCGGCCGGGCCGTGGCTTTGCCAGGCACTCGTGCAAGCTCGCACGAGCGCACAGAGCTTCCGAGATGTGCTCTAGTCTCGCGCTGTGAGTGCAGGCGTCGAGAGGCTCGTGCTCGGGCTCGTCCCGTTCGATCCGTTGCGTACCCGCGATCCGCGCGCCCGAGGTTTTGCCCGCACCCTCGGCGACCGGGCAGGCGTGTACCTCGTGGAGCGCAACATCTCGACCTACGACGAGCTCGAGCGCGAGATGATCCTCGGGCGCATCGACATCGCCTGGCTCCCGCCGATGGTCTTCGCTCGGCTCGACCGCGAGAACGTCGCCGAGGCGATGGTGACTCGGGCGCGCGACTCGCAGTCGTACTGGTCGGTGCTCGTCTCGGCGAAGGGCTCGCGCGTGAAGACGCTCGACGATCTCGTGGGCGCGCGGGTGGCGTGGGTGGATCCTTTGAGCGCCGCCGGCTATCTCATTCCGCGCATGGGGCTCGTGGGACGCGGGCTCGATCCGCGCGCGACGTTCTCCCGCGAGTACTTCACCGGCTCGCACGCCGAATCGCTGCGCGCGGTGCTCGAGCGACGCGCCGACGTGGCCGCGACGTTCGCCCATCTCGGGCCCGACGGCGAAGTGGCGGAGGGCCCCTGGACCGAGGTGGGCGCTTCGTTCGACGACGTGCACATCGTGGCCAAGCTGGGCGAGGTGCCTCCCGACGTGATCGCCGCGCGGGTCAGCGTGCCGAGGCCCGTGCGCGACGCGCTCGCCACCGCCCTCCTCGACATGGCCGAGGACCCGGTGCAGGGAGCGGCGGTGGAGAGCGTCTTCGGCGGGCGCGCGTTCGTCCGCGGCGGCTCGGCGAGCTACGAAGCCTTGCGGGAGCTGATCCAGCGCGCTTCCCGCAGCGGCCTCGCCGGCGCGAGCGTCCCCTACCTCGACACCAGCGACACGACCCCGCCGAGCCGCGGCTAGCGGGCTCGTCCGGCCCTACACGCGCATCAGCGCGGCGCCCCAGTGGAAGCCAGCGCCGAGGCCGACGAAGCACACGAGCTGCCCTGAGGTGAGGCGCCCGCTCTTCTTGCACTCGTCGTAAGCGATGGGGATCGTCGCCGCCGTCGTGTTTCCGAAGCGTTCGATGTTGTTGTAGACGCGCGAATCGGGGAGACCGAGCGACTTCTGCACGGCGTCGTTGATACGAAGGTTCGCCTGGTGCGCGATGAGCAGATCGATGTCGTCCACCTTGGCGCCGACCTTGTCGCAGACGGCGCGGACGGCCTCGGGCATCTTCTGCACGGCGGTCTTGAAGACCGTCTTTCCGTCCATCGCCGGCACGAAGCGCCCTTCCTTGAAGTGCGCGTCGGTGTAGTACGGCCTGTAGGCGAAGCCGGCGGAGGCCACGTAGAGGCTTTCGGCTTTCGAGCCGTCGGAGTGGATGGAGAAGCCGAGCACGCCGCGCGAAGCGTCCTCGCTCGGTCCGAGCACCATGGCCCCCGCGGCGTCGCCGAAGAGCACGACGCGATCGCGGAACTGCGTGGCCCACGCGCGGTCGGCTTCGGGCGCCGGCTTGTCGGTGCGGCCGAGCGCGAGGTCCCACTGGTGCTTCGTCCAAGGGAAGAAGCCGGAGTGGATCTCGGCGCCGACGAAGAGGAGGCGCTTCGCGACCCCGCTACGAATGAGCGCGTCGGCGACCTGGAGCCCGTAGACGAAGCCGCTGCACTGCTGGCGGATGTCGAGCGCGGGGATGTTCCCGAGACCCAGCTTGGTTTGGAGAAGGCTGCCGCACCCCGGGAAGTAGTAGTCCGGAGTCATCGTCGCGAAGATGACGTAGTCGATCTCCTCGGGGGTGACCTTCGCGTCCTCCAGCGCCTTCTTGGCGGCACCGACTCCGAGGTCGCTCGTCGTCGTCCCCGCCTCCACGTAGTAGCGCTGGGCGATGCCCGAGCGCTCGCGGATCCATTCGTCCGAGGTGTCCATGACGCGCGTGAGCGCGTCGTTCTTCACGCAATGCTCTCCGGTGACGAACCCCGAGCCGAGGACTTGAACCATGGCGTCGTTTTGCACGCGAATAGTTTTCGTGCAAATCAAAAATGCGCATTTTTCGCTAGAATTTACGCCGCAGCGCGTCGAAAGGACGGCGGCGCCGGGCGACGCCCACGCTCGGAGCCGCGCGGCGGGTCGGCTCCGTCACCGCTCAAGGACGCAGGCCGACGCTCTCGCGAAGGAGCAGCGGCGCGTTCTGCACCGACTGACCGGGGATGCAGCTGTAGCCCACGGGGTTCTTCGCCACGTCGAGGGTCGAGGAGCCGAAGTGCGAGCCGCTCGAGGCGTACTGCATGATCTCGCTCGTCCCCTTCACGTGCATCAGGCCGAGAGAGTGCCCGATCTCGTGCGCCGCGTAGCGCGCGATGGTCGCCGCGGAGACCCCCTTGATGCGAAAGACGAAAGCCACGTTCGTCCTCATCGCGTCTTTGCAGTCGAGAAACGAAATGCCGCGCTTCGTGGTCGGCCCCACCGCCGAGGGGGAGATGACCGCCATCGTGTACGGCCCCGACGTCGGTCGCGTCGTCGTGACCGTGACGTCGTACGGCGCGTAGTACGAGCGCAGCGCCTTCACGATGGCGCGCCGACCGAGCGTGCTCGTGTACGGGAGAAAGTCGATCGAGCTTCGCTTGAAGTAGCTCCCGACGAGCGAGGAGTGGTTCGTCGCCGCGACGTCGCAGAACGCGCTGCACGAGCGGACGACAGGACCGCCGAAGTTCACATAGACGACTTGCGGGGTGCCGTCGGCGAGCTCGGGGCGCGCGTCTTGTGGGATCACGACTTCGTCGTCGGTGAGCGCTTCGACGTCGTCGTCGACCTCGCCACGGACGAGCGGTCCGTCGAACGGCGCGCGATCGCCTTCGTCGGCCGCGAGCGCCGCGGGATCGGCGCTGTCGCCAGGATCGTCGCCCGGGTCACTGTCGCCGTCGATGCCGTCGCCGGGCTCCGCGGTGAGCCCTTCCTCCCCCGGTCCGGCGGTGAGGCGCGAGACAGGAGCCTGAGAGTCTTCGCTGCTGCAGCCGGCGAGCGCCAGGACCACCCCGCATAGAAACGACGATGTTCTCATGCCCCTGGAGTGCCACTCGCGGCGCGGCCCGGCAACCCGAAAGCGACGTTCGAGGCGTCCACGCGTGGAGAGCGCGCGCGAGCAACACGCGGCGCGTGACGGCGCGCGCACACCTCGCTTGGGAGCGCCTCGACGAGCAGCGAAGCTACGAGGTTGGGGGCGGAGACCCGCCTCGACGGGCGGCTCTCTACTTGTGGCCCCCTACTTGTGCTTGGGGGTGTCGTTGGTCGCGAACGCGGCCGGCTCGGGGGCGGGCTCGACGTACTCGATCTTCGAATCCGGCGGACCGGCGTAGGTCATGATGCCGTTGCGCGGATCGGACGCGATACCGGCCGACGACTTGGAGAAGTTCACGCCGTACTTGCCGGTGACCTTCACCTTGGCGCCGACGGACGGGAGCGGGTACGGCACGGCCATCGCCCACACTTCGTCTTGGTAGACCTGCTTCTCGGTCGGCGGATCCTTGAGGTTCTTGTACTTCTCCATCGCGTCGTGGACGTTGGCGAAGTTCGACGCCCAGCCCATGACCTTGATGCGCGGCGCCTTCTCGTCCGGCGTCTTGCTGTCGGCGATGACGAAGGTCGGGATCTCGGTCTTGCAGTCGTCGGGATCCTTCTTGCCCGTCTTGTGGACGGCGCACGCCGGAGCGCGCGGGATGTTGGAGTCGACGATGTAGCCGGTGATGGTGATGTTCTTCGCCGTCACGTCCGCGTTGTGGATGCGGCTGTTCAAGTGGTGGACAGCGCCGTAGACGGTGAACGCGTCGCCGCTCTTCACCGGCGTGTTCGGCAGCTGCGGCACCGACGGAAGGCTCGCCTTGCGGCCCGACCACGCGGGGGTCGCCTTGTACGGCTCGTCGTTACCCCCGCATCCGAGGCTCCCGCCCACGAGGGCGAACGCGGGGACGACGAGAGCGACCGTGACGCATGCGCGCGCGAAATTCATGGCGGAGTACGAGTACCACGGGGAAAACCGCGCCGACAAGCGCTACGAAGGAACAGGTACGCGCTTCGGAGGAGGCGGGAATCATGCAGAAAAAGGCACACCCCTTGGGGGCCGGGCGCTTCGCCCTCCCCGTTCTCCTTGCCGCGGCGCTGGGAATCGGGTGCCGTCATCATGGGGAGGTCCCCCCCGACGAGGAGCGTCACCCCTGCGATCCGTACGTGGCGGCGACATTCCGCGCGGTCGCGCTGGGCCCAAAAGAAGCCGCACAGGTCGTCTCCGAAGAGCAGCCCCCCTTGCCGCCCGAAGCCGATCCGAGCCCTCGCGAAGGCGTGGCGGGCGACGGAGGCGGCGCGGCCCCGAGCGGGCTCGTCACGTTCGTCTGCCCGGAGCGGGACCTCGTCCTGAACGATCAAAGCCCGATCCACTGCGGCACGACCCGTCGGATCCGCGCCGGCACCTATTCGCTGCGGAGCGAGGGGGGCTCCGGCAACTTCCAGCTCGAGGTGGCACCGGGCGCGCGCCTCCGCGTCGAGGTCACGCTCGAACCACGCGGCTGCGACTGACGTGACGCCGGACGGCGGGCGGTGACGAGCGCGGTCGTGCGCGCGCCTTCGTGGACCACGCGTGCCTCAGACGAGGCGCATGCGGCCGCGGCGATCCTCGGGCCCCTCTTCGGCCTCGGGGGCAAACGCGGGGAGGGCGAGCGACGCGACATCGTCGGCGCGCACGACGAAGCGCGGCGGAGTGTCGGCGACCGCGCGCGCCACGAGGCGCTGCACGATCGACGCGAGCTCGGCGTCTTCCCCGGGGAACGGATACTCGACGAGACCGGCGTAGGCGCGATCGTCGAGCCCCACGGGCTGACCTGCCACACGGAGCCCCTCGCGCGCCAGACGATCGGTGAGAATGGCCCTTAGATCCTCGGCGCGCTCGCGAATACGTGGAAGATGCACGGGGTTCTCGAGCGCGTCTTCGATGCGCGAGCCGAGGGCCACGTCGAGGAGCATGGCGCGGACCAGATCCTCGGGCTCCATGACGGTGGTGAGGACGATCTGCACGTCGAGCGGGCTCGCCTGCTCCCACGGGGGTCGCTTCTCGGCGAGCGCGCGGCCGATGAGACGCTGCACGTCGGACGGGAGCGCGGCGCCGTCGAGGAGCACGAGGGTCCCTCCGTCGGCGAGCGCGAGGGGCGACGTCGCCACGTCGGTCCAGCGTTCGAGATCGTGCTCGCGCGCGGCCGTGCCGTCGACGATGACGAGCGGCGCTTGCGCGCGCGCCCCAGCGAGGTGCGCCCGCGCGAGGTAGGGGACAGGATCGACGCCGCTCGGCGCGACGACGGCGATCGGCGCCGACACGCGCGCGCGCCGCTCGATGGCGTCGTAGGCGAGACGCGACGAAGCCGCGTAGATCCCCACCGTGGCCGGCCGCGCGAGGCGCGCCGTCGCGCGAGCGTGCCGGGCGATCTCGACCTTCGCCGCGTGACCGAGGCGATCGGCCCGTTCTTCCGCCTCGTCCACGCGCGCGAGGAGCGCCCGCTCGCGGGCGAGGCCACGCGCCACCGCGCCGCGCACGTGGCACGCGCCGGCGAGCTGATCGGCGAGGCCGCGGAGGGCACGCGCTTCTTCGAGGGTCAGCGCGTCACCGCGCGGACCGCGGGGGAGCACCAGGAGACCTTCGGCTTCTCCGTCACGCACGATCGAAGCCGCGAGGAGCGCGCCGCGGTCCGTCAGCCAGTGCAGCGTGGGGCGGAGATCGGGGCGACGCACTTCGAGCGCGTCGAGCACCTCGGTGCGCAAGATCCCTTGGGGCTCTTCGTTCGCCGTGGCGACGATTTGCGCGGGGAGCAGCGCCTTCTTGCTCTCGCTCTCGGGGATCGCCACGTCGCGCGTCCGCGCGTAGCCCGCGGCGTCGACGGTGAGGACACGGAGCGGATCGAAGGTCCAGAGCTCGGGAGATGCCGCGGTCGGCCCGGCCGGCTCACGCAGGGCGACGAGCACGGCACGAAGCGCGTCGTCGGGATCGGCGCCGCGGAGCGCCACCTCGGCGCGAAGGACGGCATCGAGCCAGGCGCCGTGCGCAGGTCGAAGCGGCGCGGCCAACTGGCCGACGAACGTGCCGAGGAGGAGCGCCGAGACTCCCACGAGCACGACGACCACTCCGCCGTCGAAGGGGCGATCGGTGGCGACCAGCGCGGCCACGAGGACCAGCGGTCCACCCGCCGACGTCAGCGCCATCGCGATCCGCGATACGCGCGTCACCTTCACCGGATCGGCGTAGAGCGCGATCTCGACGACCAAGACCGAGGAGACGGCCACCGCGAGACGAACGAAGCGATCGGGCGCGCCTTGCAGGACGAGCGCCGTACCGGTAGCGAGCGCCACGACGAGCGCGCTCACCGTGCTCGCGATGCGGAGGCGCTCGGCGACACCGAGCTCGAGCGCGCGACGCTTTCCTTCGCGGAGCGCCCAACCGAAGACGACCCCCGCGGCCACGACCCCCGCCAAAGTGCCGCGGAGCCGCGCCTCTCCCAGCGACATGCCGTGCTCGGCGTACTCGCCGTAGCCCGAGAAGGCGACGGCCCACACCGCGACGAGCAAGATCGAAGGAGGCACCGCCGACCGCGCGGTCACGGCACCGAGCGCGCGAGGCCCTTCGATTTCGCTGAGGGCCAAGAGCGCCCCCACCGAGGCGACGAGCGCGCCGATCACCCCGAAGGAGGCGAGCCACCCGCTGGGCGCACCGGCGGCGAGCGAAGCGACGACGAGCGACGAGCCGAGGAGGGCGATAGCGCGCGAACGCGACGCCCGAAATGCCGCAGCGATCGCCAGCCCGACCGCGAGCACGCCGAGCGCATACACGCGAAGGCCACGCCCACCGGCGGCGTGGAGCGCGCTCGCCGCCACGTACGCCGCGCTCGCCGTGAACGGCAGGAGGCGCGGCCGGCGGAACAAGAGGGTGCGTGGAAGTCGGGAGAGCATCGCGGGCAAGAGGGCGCGGGGGACGGGCGTCGTAGCACCCGCCGGGGCCATTGTCCCACCCCGGGCTTCCGTGGCACAACGTGGTCGCGATGCCGGTGGAGAGCGCCCGTTCCGTCCCGGCTTCGGCCGCGCGTGACGTCGCCTCGCGCCGCGCGCGATGGAAGCTCGGCGTCGAGCTCGCGAGCGCCGGGATCATGGCGAAGATCGCGCTCGGCGTGGCCGCGCTCACCGTGCTCGTCGCGATCGCCGTGGCCATCGCGCTGGGCAAGCGCGGGGGCGAAGCTCCGCTCGGTCTCGTCGCCGGCGCGACGGCGAGCGCGCTGGCGTGGGGCGCAGGCATCCTCTTGGCCTTCGCCGCCGCAGCTCACGCCCTCCGCCGCGATCGCGAAGAAGGGGTGCGCGCGCTCTTCGCGATGCACGGCGCGGGGACCCGCGCCTACGTGGCAGCGCGGGTCGGCGGGCTCGCGGCGCTCCTCGTCGTCGTGGTGGGCGGCGGCGCGGCCATCTCCGGCGCGGCGGCGGCGCTCGTGGCTCCGAGCACGCGGCTCGCCGCAGCGGCCCTCCTCGGTACGCTCGGCGCGGTGCTCTACGCGGTGGTCTTCTCGCTCGTCCTCGCGCCGGTGGCGTTCGCCGCGCTCGGCGCGCGCTCGCGGGCGGGCGGGTACATGTGGCTCCTCGGCGTGCTCTTCGTGCCCGAGCTCTTGGCCGGCCTCACGGCGTCGATCCTCCCCGAAGGGTGGTCGGACGTCGTCTCGGTGCCGAGCGCGCTCGCGACCTTGCGCGCGGCGCTCCTCCCCGATTCCATGGATCCTGCACGCTTTGCCAGGGCGGCGGTCGTGCTCTTCGTCGTCGCCTCCCTCGGCGTCGCGGTGGTGCTCGGCGAGCTCGCCCGGGTGGACCGGGAGCGCGTCTCGTGATCGAGCTCGAGGGGGTGACCGCGCGCCTCGCGCCCCTGGCGCTCGCCCCCGTGCGCGCGACGCTCGGTCCGGGGGTGACGGCGCTCCTCGGGGCGGCGGAAGACGGCGTGTCGCTCCTCTTGGCCGTGCTCGCAGGACGCGAACGACCCCGCGGCGGGGCGCTGCGCGTGCTCGGTGGCACGTTGGCCGCTTCACGACGAGCGATCGGCTACGTGCCGCTCGACGCGACTCTCCCCGCGGGGATGCGCGTGGAAGATGTGCTCGACCTCGGCGCGCGCGTGCGCGGCGAGAAGGCCGAGCCGGCGACGACGCGCCTCGAAACCCTGGGGATCGCCGCGCTCGCTACACGCCGCGTGGATTCGCTGGCGCAGGAAGAGGTCCGTGCCGTGGCGCTCGCCGAAGCGCTGACGTCGACGGCGACGCGCGTGATCCTCGTCGAAGAGCCGTTCCTCAAGATGGATCCCCGGGCGAGCGCCGAGGTGGCGCGACGCCTGCGCGCGCGCGCCGCGGCGGGGGCGTGCGTGGTGATCGGCACCGCTTCCCCGCGCGAGGCGCGGAGCCTTGCGTCGCAGGTGCTGCTCTTCGAGCGAGGAACGCTGGTGCGCCAAGGCTCGCACGTGGACGCCGTGGCGATGCACGGAAGCCGAGGCACGGCGCTCCGCATCACCTCGCCGATGGCGCGTGAGCTCGGCGCGGCGCTCGCCCGCGAGCGCGACGTGCGACGGGTCACGACCGGCGACGACACGCTCCTCGCGCGTGGGGACGACGCCCGTTCGCTCGCCGAGGCCGTGGCGCGCGCCGCCAAAGCGACCGGTGCGCTGGTGAGCGCCATGCAAATCGAGCCGCTCGCGCTCGACGAGATCCGCGCCGCGCACGCCGGCGATTTGGCCGGCGCGTACCAGGCCGCCGCCGATCGCGCGAAGCGAAACGCGGAGGCGACGGCGCCCGCCGCGCCTCCTCCCGCCGTCGGGAGCGCGACATGACGCTCGCTGTCCTCCGCCCGGCATGGGCCCGCATCACGCGCGTGCCCGGCGTATGGCTCCCCTTCTCGGCGTGGGCGGCGCTCGCGCTCGTCCTCGCCGCTTCGGCGCGCATGCACCTCGCTGCGCACGGCGCCGACGCCGCGCTCCTCGGCGCGTGGTCCGGCATCGCCCTCCCGTTGCTCGCTTACGCCACCGTCGGCGCGGTGGCGAAGGAGGGGCTCGGCCCGGCGTCGCGTCCGCTCGCGGCGCTGGGTCTCGCGCCCGCCCGCGCCGCCGCGTCGAGCGTCGTCGTGGCGATCCTCTTCAGCGCGTTCACCTGCGCGCTGCTCGGCGCGGCGGTGGTGGCGATCGCCGGCACCGATCGACCGCTCGTCGCCGACCTCCTCACCAGCGCGTGGATCTCGGCGCTCGCCGCCGGCGCGTACGCGGCGTTCTTCGCCATGGGCGCTTCGTTCGGGGCGAGAGGTGCGGGGCGCGGCACGCTCCTCGTGCTCGATTGGATCCTCGGCGACGGCCACGGCACGCTCGCCCTCTTCACGCCGCGCGCGCACCTTCGCGCGTTGCTGGGGGGCACGCCGCTCGACGTCGTCCCCACCACTGCCAGCGTCCCTTGGCTCGTGGGCATCCTCGTCGTCGCCGCGTGCGTCGGTTCGCTCCGAGCCCCCAAGCAGCGAAGCTGATCGGCTCGCCCCGCGAGCTACGCGCTCTTTGCGGCCAAGGCCTCGAGCTCGGCGCGCACTTCACGCGTGAGGTCGAGCGGACGTCCCTCGAGGCGAAACGTTCCGTCGTCTTGTCGCTTGCAGCCGTGGATCTTCACGCGCAGCGCTACGGGCGCGCGCGCCCCCTCGCTCGGCGCGCTCGCCTCGGTCGCCGCCGCCGAGGCCATCAGCGTGCCGTCGATGCGGGACCCGGGCGGCGAAGGGATCGTCGAGCGGAGCACGATCGCATCTTGCGAAGCCGACAGCACCCACGCGTCGCCCCCCTTGGCCCACGTCACGTGCGGTGTCATCCGTTTCCTCCGCGTCGGGCGCGCCCGACGGCAGCCCGAGCCTCGCGATCGGCGGTCTTTTTGGCGATGTCGTGGCGCTTGTCGACGGTCTTCTTCCCCTTGGCGAGACCGAGCTCCACCTTCACGCGCCCGCGCTTGAAATAGAGGCGCAGCGGGACGAGCGTGTAGCCCCCGCGCTGGATGGCCTTCTCGATCTGGGCGATCTCGCGGTTGTGGAGGAGCACCTTCCGCGCGCGGCGCGGCTCGTGAGGGAAGGCGCGCGCCTGCTCGAAGGGGGCGACGTAGAGCTGCTTCAGCCAGAGCTCCCCCGACTCCACCGCCGCGAAGGCGTCGACGATGTCGACCTTCCCCGCGCGCATGGACTTCACTTCGCTCCCCACGAGGACGAGCCCGCCCTCGAAGGTCTCTTCGATCGCGTAGTCGAAGTTGGCTCGACGATTTTTGACGATGAGCTTCTCGCCCTCGTCTTTTTGCGCCTGCGGAGTGGCCATGGATCGGCTTACGAGGCTTCATCCATACCACGCGGAGAGGCTAAATAAGGAGCGTGCCCCCTTCACGCAGCTCTCGCCCTTGGCTCCCTCCCCCGACCTTGGCCCCCTGGCGCCTCTCGGCGCAAGCGACGGTGGGTCGCTACGACGTCTTCGACGTCGAGAAGAGCGTCGCCCACGACGGCGCAGAGAAGCATCGCGGGGAGGTCTTCACGTTTCGCTGCCCCGACTGGTGCAACGTCATCGCGCTCACCGAGGACGACGAGCTCATCCTCGTCTACCAGTATCGCTTCGGGACCGAGGTCATCGCCCTCGAGGTGCCGGGCGGTGTGCTCGACCCGGGAGAGGCGCCGCTCGAGGCCGCGCGGCGCGAGCTCCTCGAAGAGACCGGTTTCGCCGCGGGGACCATCGAGTCGCTGGGAAGCGTGCATCCGAACCCGGCGCTGCAAGGCAACGCGTGCCACACGTTCGTCGCGCGAGGGTGCCGGCGCGTGGCCGAGCTCGCGCCCGATCCGCTCGAAGAGCTGGAGGTGGTGCTGGTGCCGGCGGAGCGCATCCCCGATCTCATCGACGAAGGGCACGTCACGCACGCGCTCGTCATCACCGGGCTCGAGCGCTATTGGCGCACGCGCGCGCTCGGTCACGAAAAGAAGCGTCGCTGACGCTCCCTTCGCGATCCTCCCCCGCCTCGCCTCCGGCGACTCGTGCT
>CAZHHD010000056.1:0-26489 GCA_964531795.1 uncultured Polyangiaceae bacterium
ATGATTTAATGGTGTCAGTAAGGAACAACAAAGTAGTTCTTAGATCCAAGAAGTTCGAGAAGGAAGTAATCCCAAGGCTAACCACCGCACATAACTTCTCATTAAATCCAATACCTCATTACCATTTTTTATGTGATTTACAATTCCAAAATATTAAAGCAGTTTTATCATGGGATTGGGGCTTCCTCAATCAATTTTCTTACTTGCCAAGAGTCAGGTATGGCAAAACCATCTTAAGTAAAGCAAGGTGGTCATTAAAAATTCATAATCTCACAAATGATAAAAACATTCAAATTTCAGATTTACAGAAAAAACTTATCTCATATTTTATAGAAAATGAAATCCCCGATATTGTCACCATCTCTGAGGGCGACAATCAATTGCCAATAAACATTCGACAAGAGCACTGTCAAAAGATACTCGCCCAAGAATTAATTAAGCAAGAAAGTATTTTTTTACATGAGTGCCTTTTTAATACTGAGAACCTTATAGTTCAAAATGGTGATTCCATGTTGACGAACGAAATAATCGTACCTTGGATAAAACCAAGACCAAAATCTTCTGACACAAATGGATCTGCGCTCGTAACTGGAATTGCGGGAAGGGTGTTTACACCAGGGCAAAAGTGGCAATACATAAAAATTTATTGTGGCGTAAAATCCGCAGATACTATACTCACAGATTATGTGAAGAAATTTGTCGAACAGCTAACGGCCAAAAAGATTTTGGAAAAGTTTTTCTTCATTAGGTATGCTGACCCAGATCATCACCTTAGGCTGAGATTTTTGGGCTCTAGTGCTTTACTTGAAGAAATAACAAAATTTATCAATAATGAGTTACAACCACTGGTAGAACTCCGGCTAATATGGAAAATACAAGCCGACACCTATGTTAGAGAGATTGAAAGATATGGGGAGAATAATATAGAGGTTTCAGAATCTTTGTTCTTTCATGACTCTTTGGCGAGTCTTGAAATACTGTCAATGCTAGATGGAGATCATGGGGATAAAATTAGATGGCAATTTGCTATCAAGGGTGTTAATGATATGCTTGATTCATTTGGCCTAAATTTGAATCAAAAGCATGATCTCATGCAAAAATTAGCACAAGGATTTGCAAGTGAATTTGAGGCAGAGAATTCAGATGTGAAAAAGCAATTGAGTAATAAATTTCGAGCAGAAAGGGAAAATATTGAAATGATGTTTAATACAATTACACAAGAACATGAGTACTACCCAGTTTGGCAAGTATTTGAAAAAAGGAAAATAAAGATCACAGAATGTGCTGAACAAATAGTCATTGCATCGGGAGATTCTAAGTTGCACAGCTTTGATTTATTAGCAAGCTATTCTCACATGTTTATAAATAGATTTATGAGATCCAAGCAGCGCATCTATGAATTAGTAATATACGATGTTATTGCTCAATATTTTAGGTCACTTATCGCTAGAGCTAAGTCTGGCATTGAAAAAAATCGGTGATTCTAAGTCATTCCTTTTTTTTGATAAAAGGAAAAATAGGTTATTCAAAAAAACAACCCAAAGGGAAGCAATTTCTGATTGAGTTTTAGAATCCTAATATTTCATCAGTAATTTTGAAAGTATTTCTAACGAATATCAGAATTGGTCGTTTAAGCGGATAATTTGCTGAATAAACGCTAAACTTATGAAATACGAATTCGATACCCTTGAAATTCTAATTGGAAACATCAAAAATGAAAATCAACAAAAACTATTCAGCGACATTTCACATGAAACAGAACGCATAAAGAAAGCTTTTATCCGTCAGGCTTTCAGTTTGGATTGTGATAAAAAGATAGAGCTTTATATCCAACGCCATCAGACCCTTTTGATCGAACTGGTAGATAAGCACCTTAACAATTTTTTTCCCAATTGGCAGCAGAACCGAGCTATTTTAGACCATGAGAATTCCGTAGAGAATATCAATATCCTTGTTCATCAGAAGCTGGAAGAGCTATTGTCTTTTATAGAAAAGCACTTCTCCCGCTATTTTGATCTTTCCTCTAAAATCCCCGACAGTTATAGAAGCATAACTGCGTCCGATTTTTTGGAGAGACTACCGAAACTACAAAAACGTTTGAAGGACAAGAGTATTCGCACAGATGCTATCAAAATATCAACAGAGCCTTTCTACGATTTTATTCACAAATCAGAAGTCAAGATTTCATTTCGGAAGCTCATTTATTTGAAAGAATTATTTACTGAAATCAACGAACTTTCTTTATCTGATATTCTCATCAAAGAATTGGAGAAACAACTATGTACTTCCATGATTTATATCAACTTCAATTCGACAAAATTTTTCACGTATTGTGCCAAAATCATCAAAGAAACCTATCAATCAAAAACAACTCTGTCCGGGCAACTTGAAGCACTTGCTTATTATCTGAAATCGATAAATCAACAGCAAGAAAAACCCAGTTTCGCTTATAAGCCATCGCTCAAGTCGTTAAAGACCCAGCTCACTGAGTGGGTCATCGAAGAAATGATTTTCCTTGAGAGGAAGCATCAACTCTCCTTCTCCTTCAAACTCGATAAGACAACAGAAAACCAGATGCGAAAAGATTTCAAGATTTACACCGAGTCCTCCGTTTCACAGGTGGCGTATTTCGTCAGGATATTGATGGAAACGGGACTGATCAAAAACAAGAACACCATCGAAGTCATCCGTTTCTTTGCTCAAAACATGAGTACCAACCGCACCGAAACGATTTCACATGACAGCTTTAGATCGAAATTTTACAACGTAGAAGCTTCAGCCAAAGAAGCAGTTCAAGCAGACGTTTTAAAATTGTTGGCTCACATCAAAAGTTCAAGCAATTAATTTTAAGAAGTTTCAAAATATTTCTCTCTGTAAATCAATAAGTTAAAAGACTTCTGGGGGTTCCGGAACCCTTTAGGGACTGTTTTCATTTCGCCATAATCCCCTGCTTTGTGCCACAACAATTCTGATCCCCCGAAGGAACAGATGAAAGGATGGACAGGGCAATCATTTTGCCCTGCACTTCCGACTTGTTGGATAAAAAATTTGTCAACACAACATAGGCAACTAGAATTGAAAAGCACTGAAGCCATATCACCAGATACCCGACTGTTGATGGAACTCATCAAAGGCCAAGAACAACGTCTCAAAGAATTAGTTGAGTTAGTGCAGGACATCGCCATACCACACAAAAAATATTTGTCGGTGAGGAAGTTCGCCCAATCCATAGGCTGGAGTACAAGTCACGTGCGAAACCTGTGCGAGACGGGGAAACTCAAAGCCATGCAGCCATCGGGCGATGGAGGCCAGTGGAAAATAATGACCAGCGAACTTGCCCGTATGAGGCAGTTGATAAAAGACCAATCCGTTGCCAATCATTTCAATGACCATAGAGTAAGAAAACTAGCTAACAACGCATGAAGTCTTTCTACCGCACACGCAGCCCCTAACCCATCCCCACCATATCGGCATTGGCATTCCGACAGCTAAGGTGTGCCCATGCAAATCCTGACTGTAGCCATTTCAAAAATGGGCAACACAGGAAAACTATTGCCAACTGGGCAATTTTTTTGCCCGATCCATAATCAGTTTACAGTTAGGATAAAACTCTTTGTAAAAGGAGTTATTCAGAATGTTCACTGTATGAGGTTTACTTGTCAGGACAACCCATGTTAAGCAAATAGTTAACATCCATGTTAACAAAGAACAGTTAGGAGAATTTTTAAAACCAAAACCATGAACGACAAAATCAGAAAATGGGACAAAGAGAACAGCACTTACTGCCGTGTGCTGGTGATGGAGAATGGGCGTGAGCTGGTGGGCTACTCAAAGAAAATCGGGATGGAAGAAAAACAGGACAAAACCGATGTGCTGACCAATTGGATAGTGCGCGACTTCGAGGCTGGGTATCTCGACAAGAACACGGTCAACCCAAAAATCACCCGGCTCAAATGCGCAGACTGGTACAAACGCATCACCAAAAACCCGCTTGAATACGAATTGATGTTCACGCTGTACTACGACACGATGGAATGGCACAAAACCATGTACGCTGAAGACAAAAGGCTCGTGGAGTTTCTAAAAAAATTCTATTGGCTCGTGCGCAAAAACCCAACAGCCACTACGGTGAGGAACAGCCTTTATGTGACCACGCGGGCGGAGAAAACCGATCCGCTTTCCATAGAACGTCCACGTTTCATGAGCATCGAGGACTTGAACTTCTACCTGTCCAAGTTGCAGAATGATGGCCGCTTTACGCCTGAGCAGATCAATCATTTCTATATCAGTTACAAAGAAAAATATTTCACCAAACGATGAAACAGACAAAAGACTTTGCGGAAGGCGTTGCCTATACATTGCAGGCAATACGAGATTTTGAAACGAAGCACGGCCACCTTCACGTTGATGCGCTTGCCGCTTGCTCGCTATGCGAGTTCATGCGGGACTATGCCATAGTGTTCAGGCATAAGAGGTTTGAAGTGGTCAAGCGGGATTCACCTTTCAGCGAAACATATATTGTGTTATAGCCTATGCTACTCACAAAGTCTATCAGCATCGATTTGGAAACAGTGCGAGAACTGTTGAACGCAATTGTATCGGTTTCAGTAACGGCCAACTCAAAGCTCACCAAAGAGCAATGTTACTCTACTTATATTCTTCGCCAACTTTACATGAAGCTGCGTACCAAAGAAAACAGGATACTCGACTTGGGGAAAACCAAAGGGAAAATTAAAATAGATAGTGTGCAAGCGTTGGTGCTGGTTGATGTTTTACAATATTGCCATCAAACATTGAGATTGAGCAGTTTTTTAATGGATATAGGCACGATACTTCCCATCGTCTTTAAGAGTATATAAAGTCGATTCAATCATTAACCATGCTGAATAGGATTTACATGGTAATCGAACAAGTAAAACATTAGCATTTTTTATAAAAAATATTCGTATTGGATTGGCAGCTATTTAAAATATTTAATAATTTGATTACCAAATATTTAAATACTTATCAACATAAATAAATATTTAGAAAATGTATATAGAAATGAACTTAAAAATGGATTGGATTTTGAAATATAGCAAAAAATTTGTTATTTCGTACCAGATATGACAGGGATTGAAGACATAGAATATTTTGAGCCAGAAGACAAATTTGGGGTAATAAAGGCTACCGTGCATAAGAGTGGTAAACTTGGCTTTAGCACTGGAGCTATTAAATTAATTGACTTTGAAAAAAATAAATTCTTCAAAATCGGCAAGAAGAAGGACTCAACCGATGTGCTTTTTCTTATTCCAGTTGATGCAGAAGATGATTATACTTTCAAGGTACTTAAAGCGGGCGATTACTATTACCTGCGGATAAAGAGATTACTTAGTCAGCTTGGAATAGACTATCGAAATGAGAACGAGAATATAAGTTTCGACATTGACGAAGTGAAGGAGAACGGAAAAAGGTATTTTAAAATGCTTCAGAAAAAAAAGAAGGCCAACAGTATGGGATGATATGCTGGCCTCCAAAAATCTTAGGTTACCCCAGATGCCTAACAACTCAAAAGTAGCCTATCTGTTTGACAAAAGCAATCACCTGACCGGAGTCGTACTCCACCGGGTATCCAAATAAGGGGACAGTTTTCAACATTGATTTTATGAATCACAGTAGAAAACCACTTGGCACCCAAGCCGGCACAGGTGAGTCTTGTCCTGAAAGCGGTGTGTGGAAGGTAGTTGGATGGCCAACTACAACCGCACCCATAGCTCAGGGCAATACTATGCCACCGTATGCAGGCAAAGCGGTAACGTGGGAACTAATCCAGTACGCTTAAATCTAAGGGTGCGAGCTAAGTTACAATGGGAGTGTTGAAACTTGGCAATGAAAAAGAGGCTGCTTCAAAAAGGCAGCCTCTTGTGTTTTATAGGCAACAGTAAATTTAAATCCTCACTTCCACCCCACTCGGCAACTCATAGTTCGCAATTATTTTCCGCAAGTCCGCAGGGCTCAAAGTCCGCGTGTGCTTTATGTCAATCTCCCGCAACCTTGCTGTGAAGGTATTGGGACTCACTTTGTACACTTTGGCAAGCGCACTTCGCTTCACTGGATAATTGAGTATGGTCATAAAATCAGTTACACTTTCAAGAATAACCGATCCCCCGAAGACCTACGGTAAAAATACGCAACAATCCGCAATTATTCTTCCCAACATTTCGCAACTATTGCTAACAAACATTACAGGTTCACAAAAACCGAACTTCTGATTTTTTTCTTCCTCACATACTTGCAGCGATATGCCGAAGCTGCAACTGTTCATCATCCATTGCACGGCCACGCCCGAAGGCCGCAACGTCACCGCAGGTGAAATCCATCAATGGCATCAAGGGCCACTCGTCAATGCTGACGGCAGCGTTGTCTACAAAAGCAAAATTTATAAGAGCATCGGTGAACTGCCGAACGAAACAATCGGTGGAGTCCCAATCTCAAAACTTCGTGGGCGCGGGTGGCGGCAGGTCGGTTACTCCGATATGATCATGCTTGATGGCACGCTCGTCAACCTTACACCTTACAATGAAGATGACGAGGTAGAACCTTGGGAGATTACCAACGGCCAGCCCGGCACAAATTCCATCGCCCGCCACATCGTGTATGTCGGAGGTTTGGATAAATCTGGAAAGAACCCTAAAGACACGAGAACACCTGCGCAGCTCAAAACAATGGAAGCGTGGATTCACAACATCATCACCTACCATCCCGAAATCAAGGGCGCAGGCCACAATCAATTCTATCCAAAGGATTGCCCATCATTTTTTGTACCACAGTGGCTCAAATCAATCGGGGTCGGTGACAAAAATATTTTCGTCAAATGACCACCCGATCAATGACATTGGGTGTGATCGGATTGGGGCTTGTCGCATCTGGCAAGAGGAACATCCAATCTGGATATGAGTTCGACAAACTTTATGATCGAAGCAGTCTTTTGGGAACGAACCCGATCATCGGGAGCGACCACAGCGATACCTACGATACGCTCAACCGCATGTCCGAAATCGTACTCGACACATTGACCGACACCGAAAAAGTCGCGGCCAAACTCAAAGGCAACACACTCGAAGAAACATTGCGCAATGATTGGAACCATGTGTACCGACATTTCCAATACGAAAAAGATGCAACGGGCATAGAGCAGATACGGAGGCCATCGCGCAGTTGGGAAGACCGCAGGCGCGGCATCGACTGCGATTGCATGAGCGTGGTGCTTTCAAGTTTGCTGTATCACCAAAAAATCCCGCACGCATTCCGCAAGGCAACCTACAACGAGGAAACAGGATGGCAGCACGTGTATGTCATCGTACCGAAAAAGGGAGTTAGCCTCAATGATTTCATCGGCTCAAAGAACGTAGCCCGCAACAAATACTACACCCTCGACTGCGTGGTGGACAAGTTCGATCATGAAGTACCCACACTTAAAAAATTTGACAAGGTCATGAAAATACAATATCTCAACGGTCTTGATGAGTCAACCTTAAACGGTGGCGTCACGGCACAGACTGCATCAATGGCCAACATCATACCATTCTCCACTGAAGAACTGCTCGGCCTTTTCGGAAATGAATTCAACATTCTCGAAGGTCTCGATGGCACAAACGAACGACAAGTGCTTGGAACTTTTTTGCTTGGCCTCAAACAACATCTCGTAAATACGAGAAGTATTCTCACAATCAATCCTGCTCTCACAGTTGGCCTTTACAACCCGACACAATTTGCACAACGCCTCGATGCGCTCATCGAAGCATTTGACGATAGTGAACTGCGCAGCAAAGTACTTGGCGAACTCGCTGCACTGGAGCAGCGCGAAGAAATCAACGGCCTCGGCAATGTCGGTCTGGGCAAAGGGTTCTTCAAAAAAATCGGTCAAGGCATAAAGAAAGTCGGACGGGGGATCGCCAACGTGGCAAAGAAAGTTGCCAAGGCGGTAGTGCGGTTCAACCCTGCCACGATAGCCATACGCAACGGGCTGTTGCTCGCCATGAAGCTCAACGTTTTCCGCCTTGCGGAAAAGTTGGGCTACGGCTATTGGACAGAAGAACAGGCCAAAGCAAAAGGGCTGGACATCGACCAGTTCCGCAAGAACAAAAAGGCATTGGAGAAAGTGCGCAACATCCACAAATCCATTGGCGGCAAAATCGAAAAGTTGGACAACGCGATCAAGCAAGGTTGGAAGAAAGGCGTCAAGAAACACAACCTCGTGGGTGGGCTTGGTTACACATCAAACAACCTTTACACCAAAGCACGTATCGGTGCGGCCATGCCGTTGCTGCAAATGGTACAGGAACATTTGAAAGATGTCCCATTCAGTACGGTCACGCGGAAAAACGACAACAACGAATTGAACGAATTTTTTCAAGCGGTGAGAACCAATCGAAATGGCATCGCCACGAAACTCGGTCTTGCCTACAAACCTTCAGGGGAAGCAAACGGATACCACAAAGGCGAATACAAAAAATTGCTCGACCGTGTGCGGACTGTTGAACAGATGGTCGTTGCAAAAGGTGGCACACCTGATCAACTGCGCAATGCGGTACAGTCTGGAAAACTTGTTGCCATCAAGAAAGATACGCTCGGTGTTCTGCCTGCGGCCATTGCCCCTGCTGGTGCAACATTGGCCAAGATTGCTTCGCTCCTCAAATCGGTCGATTATAAATCCCTCTTGAAGGGCGCACTGAAAAACAAAGCCGCGCAGATTGTAAAGGGCAAGAAGGCAACTGCCTCAAGTAACAGCAACAACGGCAAAGTTGCGCAACCTGCCGCAACACCTTCTGCTCCAAGTATTGAATCCGACAAAGAAATAGTGGATGACTTGGTCTCGGATTTTGAAAACAAAAACCCGAGGGCTGCTAAGGCGATCAACAAAGTGAAGAAAGCGGTCAAGCAGTTCAGGGAGTCGCCTTCTAATTCACAGAACGCTGACGATGTTCAGGACACCGAAGCCGAAGTTGTCGAAACGAAGATCAACAGAAAGGATTCGTCAGATGCACAAGTGGTGACCACCGACACAAGCAACAAAGTGGAGAAGAACGACAACATGGTGAAGTACATCGCCATCGGTGCAGCGGCACTTACGGGCATTGCCCTGTTGGGTGCAGCGTTCAAGGGAAAGCCAACGGAACAAACGGCACTCCCCCCAAGCCCTTCCCCGCCACAGCCGATGAGTGGCGTGAAAGCAAAACACAGATCGAGTCAACGCACCCACATCGCGGCCAAGCCGCGCAAAAAGGTGATGGCTATAACAATGTAAAATTTTAATCAACAAAAAATGGAAATCTCAAAAATCAAAGAGAACCTCAAGAGCAGTGGCATGGACTACTTGCTCGGAACGGGCGCGGCTGTTGTCAGCCTGCATGTTGCCCGCAGGATGCCCAAATATTCGGGATGGGTACTGATGGGCGCAGGGCTTATCGGGCTGATGGTCGGTGGCAAGGTGATGAAGACCGCATCAGTCGTGGCCGCCTCGATGGGTACGGTAGCAGCCCTCAACTCACTTGCACAAGAAAATGGAGTGCCAGCCATCACGGGCTTCAAAGGCACGATCAACAAAATCATCCCACAGCTCAACGCGGGTGCAGCACCCATGCTCGGCTTCAACGGTGTGGAAGACATCAACGAGCGGTTGCTCGGAACACCCGAAGAAGAAATGCGCGGCATTGACGACCCGATGATGGGTCTGGACGAAGACCTGCGCGGTCAAGATGATTTGGTGAACGGATTCGGGAGCTTGATGTGAGCCAACACAATCCAACAACGAAAAACTAAACACAATTTTTTTTAAAACAACAATCCACAACAATCATTATGAGAAAACCACTTAAATCGAGGGAGCTTGCCTACCTCGAAACATACGGTTCAAAAGAACTCGATGTTGAAACACTTCAAGCGATAAAAGAGAAGCGCGTCATCTTGGAAGATGAACCTTTGTACGTCCGCTCCAAAATAACGGGCGGTGGGGAAATCGACCTATTGACTTCTTCGCTGAACGAAAGTGTCGGCATCACCAACATTGACAAACGCACGTTGCCAAAGTTTGTCAACTTTATCATCAACGCGCTCCAGTTCGGTTACGGCTCTGCCCCCACTGGCAACGGTGCAGTGGCGGAAGACATCGTGTACGATTCACTCATCGCAAACTGTCCCGTCCAACTACAGCACGCAAACCTGATCGTCAAGCAAAACGATACACCCATCCTCACACAGCCCATCAAGCAGTTGTTGCACCAAGACAAGAGCCGTGAATTTGAAGGCGATGTAGCGTACAATGTCACTTACCCTCGCTTGATAAAACAAAATGTGCCGTTCCAGATTTCGATCAAGTTCCCTATCGGCAAGGCATTGCCCGCTGGCGTAGTCGACCACTTCGTGGAAGTACACTTGAAGGGTACGCGCACAAGGTTGAGGGGAGCAAAATAATTTAAGATTTCAGATTACAAATTTAAGATTGATAGCCTTGGCTATGACAATCTGAAATCTTGTAACCTGTAATATGAATCAACATGAAAACGAAATACCAAACTGTCTCCATCCTCAAGCCCGCAGCCACTCCGCTCGGACGTTATACCGACAGCCAAGAGTTGGACAGCGATTGGGATTATTGTGACGGTGTGCAGGTGATCGAAGGCACGGATGGCGGCATCCCCTACTACTCGATCGGGCTGGAGGACAAAACCCAAACGTACCACAACATCACGCACAAAAAAGACTGGATGAGCGGAAACGACACGCCCATCAACCAACGATACAAGGATATTTATATCCCTGTCATCCGTGGCGAGAAGCTCGACATCAAGACCGAGTTCCCAGCCGTGCTTGTCTCTGACATCAACTACCAGATCATTTTCAGGTTGCGCAAAAAATGACAAAGCGGAAGCCAGACTCGAACCGTTTGCAGGGAAGGAATGAAATAAAATCCACCTCGATCAATGGGTGCATCGACTTCACCATCCAGAATGTGGGCATCGAACGGATTTATTTCGGGTTCATCAAGAACTCCGAGCCTGATATTCCACTCAACCCAAATGAACAATCGACTTGGCCGCTGTACTGTCCCGATGAAGAATGGGAAGGCGAAGTGTTCGTCAGGTTCGGTGTGAACGGAAGCGTTGCCCTAATACTGAAGACTGTTTAGGTGAAACGTGAAAAGTAGAGTGTGTCCATCGACTATGGACTATTGACTTATTACCAAAAAATAAATTTATGCCCGGTGGTATCCTTCGATTGTTGACCGACCAAGTTGTCCCCGATATTCCTTCTCGGAACAAGATCGCTGTGGACTGGAACGTCTTCAACGCAGGTCAGGGCGTGGTCGTTGAAAATGCTTACAAAGATTTCCCATCATCAGGTCTTGGCGACCCCACCGTTGATACGCTCGGTGCTTCGGCCTATTACAAATGGGACGGAAGTGTTTTCAAACGTGTCGGTGGAAATGACCCTGCGAGATATTCGGGAGCAAGCCCATCCACAATTGCACTGGGCGGGATACCTGCGGGAACTGACCTGACAAACAGGACTATTTCCAATATCATAGAACAGGCTGTTGTTGTCTACCTTCAGCCCGCTTTCTCCGCCTTTGCAATTGTTGGGCAACCTCCCTTCATCGAAGTGGGAGATTCCATACTTGGTGGCGACAAAAATTTTACGTGGGTCGCCACCAACAGCAACAATGTAAAGCCAGGCTCCATTATCATAAGGGATGACTCGGCAGGAACGGATCTGGTATCTGGGCTCAACAATGATGGCAACGCGGTTGTCAATCTTCCAAACCCGATCCAGCTTAACGAAGGGAATGCAGAACAGGTGTTCCGAATCTACTTGCAGGACATACATGACCAATTAGTGAGCAGCTACTTAGTGGTCATCGCATTGTACAATCGGTTTTTTGGATCATCTCTTACACCACCCAACGACAGTGCGAGTGTGCGGGCGATGAACAGCACATTTGAAAATAATTTTTCCATCACAATCCCGCAAGGCCGTTTGGTTGCCGCATTTGCTTACGAGGCCACGCGCCCCGACATAAGCGACAGCAGCGTGAAGTATGTCGAAGGTTTCAATGCGAACGTGGGCAACACGTTTGTGAAAACTGTTCTCAATGTCAATGATGCTGGAGGCACAACGAGGAGCTACAAACTTTATGTGGCAACGCTAGGTGCGCCCTATCCATCAACAGCAACTTACAATGTAACAGTCCCTTGATCAGGATGGCCATGATTGACAGGATCAACAAGATCAATACAATGGAAAGCAATCACAGATTATCAAACAAATCAAAGTAATCACAGTGGCACTCGGTTTTCCATTTGGGTTCAGGGTTGCGGCAAGTGAGCCGCTTGATAACAAGTATGGGCCATACCTCTCGGTAACAGCTGCTTTAGAAGCAGTAGCCTCTGGTGAAAGGCACATCGGGCTTACAATAAATATAGGGGGCATTGAATACTGGTGGAAAGATGCAACGACCGATGCAGGCCTTGTGGTCAAGGCTACAACAGAAAGCAGGATCGTCAAACTCAATACAACGTTGCCCAACATTTCATTGGATTTCTTCGGCAGTGCCGAAGTGACTTTTATTGAGCTTGCATCGATCAGTGCAAACAAAAGCTGGCAACTCGTCAACACTACCAACGCCCGAAAATTTTCCGTCCTGTTCGCGATCGAACTGGCTCCGCCCAATACCTGCGTGCAAACATTCCCTGAAAATTTCATAATGGACAACCCTTGGTGGGACAAAGCCAACAAGTCATGGACAGCCTATCAGGATGGCTTCTACAAAGCGACTGGGATTTTCGATGGGTCGCGTTGGTGGATGGACATTGACGGGGCGTATGGGTAGGGTGAAAAGTCAAAAGTGAAAGGTGAAAAAAATTGAAGGATCAAAAAAAACAAAACTATGTCAACCTTAATGTACTTACAATGCTTCGCGGTGGCCTTCACGGGCTGGGCATTGCACACGTCATTGAAGCTGCGTTCGCTTCAGGTGAAATCGAAAGCAGCTAACCTTGATTTCAGGATGAAGGATTATTTCATTGACGACTGGCTCATCATTGTTTCGTGCTTTCTCACAATTGTCCTGTTTCTCCTGTTCGTTGATGAAGTGGCCAAATTCAACGGGAAAATCATGGACTTTGTAAAGATCGGTTTCGGGTTTGTGGGCTACACGGGAAGCGATGTGGCAAGCCGCCTGTTCAGCTTTGCGGATAAAAAAATCAATTCTGTCATCGACTACAAAACCAACATCGCGGATGGAATTGGCGATGGGGTTAAAGTGAATAGTTAAAAGTTAAAAGTCATGATCAAGAAAATTCTTTATTTCCTTTTATCGGTCACACCGTGTGTGTCGTTCGCCCAGAGCGGGTCGAAGGATGCCACTGCGTTCCATTCGCTCGTGACCGACAGTTCAACAGTCATAAAACCTGCGGGCTGGGGTACACTATATTATAATGGCCAGTCCAAAAAGTGGCGGGCAACACAGAACGGGCAGACGTTTGATCTGCTTCCCCACTATGGCACGGCACAGCAAATCCCTTTCATGAACAACGGTGCCAACGGTTTTCAATATTCGGGCAAGCTGCAATGGGATGACAACAACGAAAGTTTTATCGCAGCCCCTCGGCTCACGTTCTTGGGCGGGAGTTTTCCAAACGCCATGTTCCACCAGAATTTTGTCAGCGGGGAAGAACATACTTTCAAAATGATTGGAGGTGGAATTACAGACACCTTCGTCACGGGATGGAAACAGAGTGTCGGGGACGGCATCCATTCCTTCAGTGGGAGTGCTTGCCTTGTGTTCGGTGAAGGTAATTTCGCGTTCGGCATCGAATCCTTTGTCGGGGGCAACAACGCGCTCGCAGCATGGAACAATGGCAGCACAGACGCATCGGGGTCGTTCGTCTATTCATTCACCCCACCACCACCATCGGGAAATCCCGACAGCGTTACGGTAGCCCCGCCACTGAGGGCTAACAACAACGGTTCGTTGAATATCGGGAGGAATACTTCAGCACAAATGAACGGGCGCGGTGCATTGGGAAAAGGCTCGATGATCTTGGGCGGGGTGAACAACCACATACCGACCAATTCATCCGACAATGTTATCCTTGGCGGCAACGGGTTGAGCGCCCGTGCAGGAGAAAATTTTCAAACCTATGTGGAGAACCTGAACATCAACTCAATCCCCATCAACAGCGATACGCTCACACAGGTGTTGGTGCGCGACCCATTGAACGGTCAGGTCAAGTACCGCAACGCATCTTCTTTTTCATCAATACCTATTTCACTCGGAAGTCCACCTTCATCTTCAAATGATATAGGAATGGTTGGGGAAGTACGCTGGACAACAAACTATATATATGTGTGCGTTGCTGCGAACACTTGGGTAAGGGCAGCATTGTCGAGTTGGTAAAAATTTTATTTGCAATCCATGAACGAGATCTTCACCTACACCAGCACCAACCGCAGGCGTGTTTCCGTTGGCTACCGATTGCCCGATGGAAAAACAATGCGACTCTATCGCAAAATAGACGGCAATGACCGTGACGCAATTCAGCAAGCCATTGATGACGTGAAGGCACAAGGTGTGAAAGAGGTCATAGTGGAAGCCTACCGCCCCAACGGTTCGGCAGAGGTCATCTGCAAAACGTTCACCATCCCAAACAATGGCACTGCACCGAACACAACATTGGGCAATGTTGTGCAGCCCAAGCTCTTTGATTCGGATGAGAGGGAAAACCTAACCCCTTCGTTTCGCACACAATCAAAAATTTCAAAACCAATGGAAAGACCGTTCGACAGTTGGAAAGATTACGCGCTCAAGACCGAGCAGGAAAAAACAAGCAAGCTCGAAAATGAAAACCGCAGGTTGCTGGCAGAGAACAAAACACTCGATACCAAAGTGCGCGAGTTCGAAAAGGAGATGATCAAGAAAGACCACGAGGTGGAGAAGCTCACACAATCGGTGGAAAATAAATCTGGCCTCAACGGTTTTGTGGAACGTGCAGCCGAAAGTCCCCAAGTGATGACACTGCTCGCGGGCATGGCCTCGCGCATGATGGGCATACCGATGGATCAGACGATGGGACAGCCACAGATCAATGGCTCGCCCGAACTCACCAACCCGCAGACGGAACAGTACCTCGTCAACATCCGAGCATGGCTCTACAAGCAGCCCGAAGATGTTCAGGAAATTTTTTATCAATTGGTGTACCATCTGACAAACTCATCCGATGTGAAAGCTGCCTCCATGCGGTTGATCAACGTGCTGAAAGGAAACCCGATGACGGGAACACACAACTGATTTTTCAATTAGTCAATTATCAATTAGCCGATGGAAGTAACGATCAACATAAAACCACAGAACGACAAGGAGAAAACGGACATCCAACAAGCCTTGCAAATACTTGCCAACAATGCCACGCGCGACAGCCTTGTCATCCTTGCGAACAAGAGTTGCAAAAAGGGCATGAACGAAAAATTGAAAATGTACCAGCACTTCCTATGACGTTCTCTTTGCCATATCAAAACGGTTCGCTTGGTGTTGCAGAAGTGCCAGTGATATTCGATGTCCACACCAACGACATTGCGCAGCCCAACTATTCACTGCGCCACAAAGGCGAAGTGAAATGGGAATGCAATGATTGGATGATCTTCCACAAGGGGCTTGTGAAATGGTTCAAAGAAGGAAGGTTCAAGAGCAGGATCAGGTATCCTGAAAAAGATGCCATCGCCAAAGCGAACGAAGTTTTTGTTGGCCATTGGGCGCGCGCGAGCTGGACATTATCTAAATGTGGGTACGGAAGTGAGTTCCATACCTACTTCGTCAGCGTTGGCCTCAGCTCGATATTCAACCGCCTTCAGGATTTTTCCGTGGCGGCTGGCGACAAGACTTCAAAGATTGTTGACTCAGCTTCGAACACGTTGGTCAATACCGTTGACAACACAGGAAAAATCATTGATGGTGCAACGGGGACGCTCAGCAACTTTACGAACCTTGCGAAGTATGCCGTGCCAGTCTTGGTCGGTGGTGTGATACTGTTCGTTGGTGCATACGCCTACAAAAACTTTATCAAGGGCGATTCGAGTATTTCAGTTCCAACTCCAGGAGGTGTGGTAAAAGTGTGATGGCAAACTACAGAGAGATCATACCGTTCCTCCTTCGTGCAGAAGGCGGCTTGAGCAAGGCCAAAACAGACAAGGCCAGTGTTGACCCTGTGCCTGACGGAAAAGGTTTCCACACCAACAAGGGCATCACGTGGTCAACGCTGAAGAAATTTCAACCGCGGCTCAATGTGAGCCAAGAGAAGCTCATCGCGATTTTCTATGCGATGCCTCAGCAGGTTTGGGAAATGGTCTTCAAGTTCGGCTATTGGGATGCGGTCAAAGGCGACCAGATCAAAAGCCAAGCGGTTGCCGACACGCTGGTCGATTGGGCTTGGGCATCGGGTTCTGTCACTGCCATCCGAAAGCTCCAACAGTTCATGCAACTGCCGATCAACGGGAGGATGGACACGTTGACACTGCAACGGCTCAACTCGGTTTCCAACGAAGCGGATTTTGTGAAAAGTTTTTCAGGTTTCAAAAAGCAATGGTATCTCTCTTTGCCCAACCAATCTGCCAACTACGAAGGGTGGGCAAAGCGGCTTGACCGATTGTACGAGTCGGTGAAAACAAAAGTGAAAGAGAACAGTACCAACATCGCCTTGGTGGCCACAGGTGTGATCGCCACAGGCATTTTGCTGTACGTGGTATTTGGAAATACGAAATCAAAAATGAAACAGGCCGCATAAAAATTATTCAATGGAAACAATCAACCCAGTACTTATCAACACGCTGTTGCAGCAATCACCGATCATCATCGTGATGGCCGTCATCGGCTACATCATGTGGTCGTACATCAAAGAAAAAAACAAGGTCATCAAAGACAAAGACGAGCAGATCATGCACAACCAAGATAAGCTCATGGAACTCTATGGCAAGGCAGTGGACAGCCAGACCAAGCTGACGCTGGCCATCGAGGAACTGAGGAAAGATGTGGAGCGGAACGCGAAGATCAGTTAAAAGTGAAAAGTGAAATGTTAAAGTGAAAGAAAAAATATGGAACTTAAAATAATAGCCGTTGCAATCATTATCATCTCAGTCCTCGGTGGGCTGGTGGTGATGGAAGAAAAGAAAATAGCGCAGCTCCACAAAGAACGAGAGCAGGCATTGGCGTTTGCCAATGCCGAAACATCGAACACGACATTTTACAAAAACAAACTTGGCCGCGAAACCGCCAAGACGGAGTTGCTCGATTTGACATTGCGCAACACGCGGGAACTCCGCGACAACGAACGCTTGGTTTATCTGGGTCAGTTCGCTGGCATTAACCAACGCCTGAACAACCTTGACGAGATGTCGCAGATCCATCTGAGGTTTTTCAGGAATTTCAAATTGCCATTGCGCGACACGGTGATGTTGAACATCGACAGCACGTTGCTGCCAGCGAAAGTTTTTTCGTACAAGGACAGCCTCAATATTGTTCAGGGGACAATACAGGGAAAAGAAATCCAGCCCCATATCGAAATCAAAGTACCGCTCCAAGGCGTGGTGTACTGGCAGCGGAAAAAAATACTCGGACTCCGCATCGGTCGCAAAAAGTGGTACTCCGACATTACCAGTGTCAACCCGTTTGTGAAGATCACCTCGCAGGAATTGATACGGGTGAACAAAAAATAATCACGGTGAACAAAGAAGGTTTTGTAAAAGCTGTTGAAGGATTGCTGCAATCCAAAGGGAGGCAGAACAAGCTCCTCCTTGAAAAGATGGCAAGGTCATTCGGTATCCATGATAAAAATCTTGTCAAGGAATTTTCCGAACTGGCCATCGTCCGCCAAGCGCGGATGCTTGCGCATCAGCACAACAAAACCATTGCTGAAAAGTATGCAGACATAGTCGAACTGTACAGGGCGCAGGTGAACCTTTCGCACCGCACGAGCCAGTCGATCATGCTGCAACAGTACAGCACCCCAGCGCCCATCGGTTACCTGATGGGAATTTTTTGCGGGGTAGATAAAGCTGGGGATTACTTTGAACCGAGTGCTGGGAACGGGCTGCTCACCATCGCGGGAGATCCACAGCATTTTTATGTGAATGAAATCGATGCGGTCAGAAGGGAAAACCTTAAAACGCAAAACTTCAAAAAAGTACACCACTTCGATGCGACCTCTCGGCTGGAAGGTTTTCGGTTTGATGCGGTGCTGACCAACCCTCCGTTCGGAAGGTTGCGCAATGACATTGAGATCGAAGGTTATGCGATCAAAGACCTCGACCACCTCATGGCCATCCGCGCACTCGACTCTTTGAATGACAGTGGCCGCGCGGCCATCATCATCGGCAACCACACGCAATGGGACGTACATGGTCGCATCGCGCAGGGAAAGAACAGGATTTTTTTCAACTACCTCCATAAGCATTACCATGTACTTGACACTATACAGATCGATGGCCACGCACTTTACAGCAGGCAGGGGACTTCGTTCAATGTACGTTTGATATTGATCGATGGCCGCAAGCCCACACCCGAAGGTGTTGCACCGCTGAAGACCGATCGTGATGTAGTGGTCAACACTTTCGAAGAATTATTCCACCGTGTCATGCGGTTTGCTGATCACCGTGAACAACCAATTTCTGAATCCCATAATTCGATGAAGCTAAAATTAAAGCTGAAAGCAAAAGCATTAAAAGCGAAGCTTCTCCTCTCCAATCAGAGGAATCATACCAATCAAAAAAATCATAGTTCAGACAATCAAATCAATCATAGTTCAGACCTAGGTATGCCCTACATCCCTGCCTCACAGGTCTGCAACAGCCTTGACGTGGATACGCCCGACAGCATGGGCTACGAAATACACCAAGCGTTGAAGAAGCTCAAAGTTGTTGTCGGAAATGTCGAAGTGTATGTACAAAAGAAATTGGGCTTTTCATCTCAGACAGAGCTGTGCAAGTCGCTGAGCGCGGAACAATCTGATGCTGTTGCCCTCGCCATATATAATATTGAGCAGCGAGGGCAAGCCTTGATAGTGGGCGACCAGACAGGCATCGGCAAAGGCCGCATCGCTGCGGCAATGGTACGCTATGGCAGACAACAAGGGATGCACCCCATTTTTATCACGGAAAAACCGAACTTGTTCAGCGACCTCTATCGCGACCTGAAGGCCATCGGGAGCGAATCGCTCAAACCGTACATCGTCAATGCACGCGACAGCAAAACGCACGTGAAGGATGAAGATGGCAATGTGGTCTACGAAGCGTTGGGCGCTGACGCACAAAAGAAAATCATCGACAGCGGAAACCTCCCAAAAGAATTTGACTATGTCATGCTAACCTATTCCCAGATTTCGGGTGGCGAAATCAACAAGCGCGGTGAGATTGTAGGCAAGTCACCAAAAGGTTCATGGGTACAGCACATCGCGAAAGGGAACATCATCGTCATGGACGAAGCGCACAACGCCAGTGGCGAGAGCAACACAGGAAAAATCTTGCAGGACATCATCCGCGAGACCAAAGGCGTTACCTTCCTTTCGGCCACTTTTGCCAAGCGTCCCGACAACATGCCCATCTATGCGATGAAGACGGCCATGAGCGAGGCCAACATGAGCAAGAATGCTTTGGTGGAAGGGATCGAACGCGGTGGTGTCGCATTGCAAGAAGTTTTATCTGCCCAGCTTGTACAGCACGGCCAGATGATACGCAGGGAACGCAGCTTCGAGGGCATCGAGGTGAACTACATCACGCTCGATGAAAAAGCAGCCGAACACAAGGCGATCAGCGACAACATCACACAGATCGTCCGCGACATCATCGCTTTCCAAAAAGATTTTATTGATATAGAAGTAGATTCCCTCGACAAGATTGCGGCCAAGACGAACACGGGGAGCAATATTGAAAAGAGGAAGGGAACAAAGGGCGCAGGCGTAGACAGTACCCCTTACTTCAGCAAAGTGTTCCAAGTTGTGAACCAAATGCTGTTTGCCATCAAAGCGGATGCCGTTGCCGAACGTGCGATCCAACGGTTGAAAGAAGGCAAGAAACCTGTCATCGCTTTTTCTTCCACAATGGGAAGTTTCATCGAAAGCCTCACCGATGTAGATGGGCAAAGCAAAAACGAAGACGGCACAAAGATCAATGCAGACTTCGCCACCGTGTTACAAAAAGGATTGGACGGTGTGCTGCGTTATACCGAGCGCGATGAAACGGGAAAAAGCGTGCATAAAAAATTCGAGATAACGGATTTGAGCGAGGAAGCCCAAACAGAATACAAAAAAATTGCTGCAAAAATCCGTTCGGTCAGTTCTGGCATCGTCATCAGTCCCATTGACCTTGTGAAGAAAAAACTTGTCGATGCAGGGTATCGCGTGGCCGAAGTCACAGGCCGCAAACTGGAAGTGGAACTGAAACTCGGCAAAGAAAAAAACATCGGACTCATCAAAACGCGCAAGCGCGAATTTGCCAACGATGCGTTCCGAAAATTCCAAAACAACGAAGTCGATGTCCTGATGATCAACCAGAGCGGAAGCACGGGTGCAAGCGCACATGCGCTGCCAACAAAGAATGTCCCAAGGGAACAGGTGAAGCAACGGGTGATGCTGTTGCTACAAGCGGAACTCGACATCAACACGGAAGTACAAAAACGCGGGCGCATCAACCGCACAGGTCAGATTTACAAACCCATCTACGACTATGTGTTCTCGGCCATCCCTGCGGAGAAACGGTTGATGATGATGTTGCAGAAGAAACTGAAAAGCCTCGATGCAAACACCACTTCCAACCAGAAGCAAAGTGAAGCTGTTCTTTCGGTGGACGATTTTCTCAACAAGATCGGTGACCGCGTGGTGACAACCTATTTGAAAGATAACCCAACGATAAACACGTTGTTGGACGACCCGCTTGGGTTGAGTGAATCCAGTGCAGACAATGGGAACAATACCGTGATGGAAGATGCAGCCCACCGAGTAAGTGGGCGCGTGGCTGTGCTTCCGACTGACACGCAGGAAAAATTCTATTCGGCCATCCTGAAAATGTACCGCGAGGAAGTGGAATACCTCAAGCAGATTGATGAATATGACCTCGAAGTTGATGTACTCGACCTGAAAGCGGCCACACTGGACAAGTCGATCAAGATTGTTGGGAAAGGCGGTCAAAGTGCCTTTGGTGACAACACCTACATCGAAAAATGCGAAGTGAATATTTTGAAAAAACCTTACTCGGTGAACGAACTGGAGAACCTTTATGTGCAATCGCTGGAAAATAAAACACCAACTCAAATAAAAGAAGCTCTCGTCAACAAGTTTGGCCTGACAACCCAATCCAACCTAAACGCATTGTTGAAGGAAATCAAAGACGATTACAAGCTACGCATCGAAAACATTGCCGATGAGAAAGGCTACAAGGCTTTGCACAGCGAAACAGAGCGCAAATCTTTTTTGGAAATACGAGGGCGAGAACTTGAAAAGGCACGTGAAGAAAAACTGACCAAGGAGATCGCAAAGTCGAACAACCGTTCACAGGCGATGCTCGACATTTTCAGTTTCTTTACCATCGGTCGCAAACTGTTTTACCCGCTCGACATGGAAAACGAAAGCAGTGCCAAAAGCCTTGCAGTTTGTTTAGGTGTCCGCGTTGACCCCAACAATGAAAAACCTTTTTTACCGTCGAACATGAAATTGCAGGTGGCCATCGCCTCGGGGAAAAAGCGCATCGACATACCGCTGTCGAAAATAAAAGACATCAACGCTATCATGGGCGTGAGTGCAAGTCTCCCACACATCAATTTTGAGCAACTGAAAGATGAGTGGCAATCGGCCATCAAGTCGGTGACAAAGGATCGTGGCGTTGCTTACATCGTCACGGGCAACCTGTTGCAGAGCTATGGCGATGATTCTTTCAACAAAGGTAGGCTCATCAGTTACACCACGCACGATGGACGGACGATGAAAGGCAGGCTCATGCCCGATGGATGGGAACCGAGCGAAACAAAGCAGGGCGAGAACTTGATCAAAGTCCCCATCATCAAAGCCCTCAAGATAATAGCGGGGCTTGTCGGTGGGAACAGCATCACCACCGAAGATGGTGCAACGCTGACAAAGACGTACGACAACAATTTCAAATTGATGGTGTCGGCAAGCCGAAGTGGTGGCGGTGATGTTTATCTCGACCAAGAATTGAACGCGCTCATGGACAACGGGCGTTTCGACAAAACGAGCAACTACATGGTCGCCACATTCCCATCAAAGAGATTGGAAAAGGTTGTGCAACTGTTTCAACAGAAGCATAATGCAAGCGTGAGCGTATTGCCTTACCAACTTGACATGATCATCAATGAAGTCGAAGCTGACAGGGGCTTTGAGCAGATCAGTGACAAGGTGAAGATGGAAGTCGCAGAGAAAATCGAAGAACGGAAGACAGAAATCGTAAAACTTGAACCTGAGCCGTCACCCTCTCCTTCGGAGAGGGACGGGGTGAGGTCGGCCAATGTGTTGCGCCTGCGCCTCGCATTGAAAGCCAAAGCACTGAAAGTAAAATTAAAAATGGCAGCATAATGACCACGTTATCAACTTACCAAAACCTTATTGAAAAGGTCGGCCTCTCGAAACTCGATGAAGCCAACAGGGACACCTACAACATCGTGAAGGAAGGCTCGGCCAACTTCACCGACGCCAACCTCTGGAATGAAATGCTCGCGGATGCGGACATATGTGATACCTACGAACTGCACGTCAAGGCTCTTGAAAGCATGGCTTCGTCTTCAGCCCCTCCGAAGGAAAAGAAACCAAAGGCAACACCCTCTCCGAAGAAGCAGGCAGCAAAGAAAATTCCAACGGAGAAAAAAACTGCACGTGCTGAGCAAAAAAAAGTAAGGCAAGCAAAAGCGAAGAAAGTAAAAAGCAAAAAAGCTGCTTCGGTGAAGAAAACAAAAGCTGCAAAACCTGAAATGAAATTTCCCGTCACTGTTAAACGGTTCAGCGTGGAGCTTCAGTTGATAAAACGTTTTGTCAACCTTGACGGGAAACAGAAGACAACGAGCGCGTTGGGTTCTTTCCACAAGTCGCTCGGAAAAACGCTCAAGAGTAATCCTGACCGCAAGCCTTTGTTAAGTGAGATGTCCAAAAGGTTGAAAGAGACATTGCGCAAAGCTGAGACAAACAACGTCACGCACATCAATGTCAGCCTTGAAAAACCCTTCAAGGAAAAATTGTTGAAAAGCATCAAGGGAGCAAAGCCAAAAGTGAAATTGGAATTTTTGGGCGAGCTGTCTTCAACGAAGGCAGGGTTCAAAAAAAAAGCCCGTACGTGTCGGTGCAAAGGGTAGAAGGTTTGCCTTTTAAATCATCAGCAAAGGTGGACGGCCTCTTTCAGAACATCGACCACATTGATGAACACATGAAAGATTCGTTTCGGTTGAATGGCGCGCTCAGTGTCTTCCTCGGTGACCTTGAACTTTACAAATTGGCTATGAGCATCGAGGGAGATCAAGGTGCTGGAAAGACACAGCTCGCATTCCAACTGGCCGATGGGTTTGCGGAAATCGGTTTTGATGTGGGCATGTTCCAACTGGAGATCGGGGCGAACAGCAACATCATCAAACGCAACCGCGACAGGTACATTATGCCATCCAATCGCGGTCGTGTCCACATTGCGGGCGAAGCCCCTGATGGTATCAAAACCGTGAGGAAGTATGCTGGGAAATTCAAGGTCATCATTGTTGACAGTTGGACAAAGTTGGATGTGGAAAGCAGTGAGTTTGACAACCTGCGGAATGATTTCCCCAACACTGTCTGGATTGTTCTGTTCCAGCGCACGTCAGCAAACAAGATCAGGGGCGGGACGAAACCTCTGTTCGATGCGGGCATCAACATCGAAGTAAAAAAGGTTGACGACACCTTTGTCAACAACTATGCGGTTGCTTCAAAGAACCGCTACGGTGAAACTGGAATACATTATAACATCAGCTTAAAGAAAATTATAGAATAACTATGTGCGGGGAAAATTCAAATCGGTTGGGCAAACCAAATTGTGGTTGCCCAACTTGTCGCAATAAAAGGCAGGTCAAAAAAGCTGTTCCAGCTTTTTTTCCTTCTGGGTACAGCAAGAAACAACAACTTCCACTCACTTTGCCCAAGGGGAGCGGGTATGCAAAGAAAATTTCTGCTAACGTTAAGGAGGAAGTCTTGACTCCAAAGGTTGAAGTGATTTCAACGAGGGAGGATAATTCGGGGATGGTCATGGCCGGGATTGGGTTTACTCTCTTGGTAAGTCTTGCATCCCTGCGTGGTTAGATTTTTGGGCTAAGTTTAAAAATTAACTCATTAATAAGGTAATGTCTATTAGGAATTTAGGATTACTTAATTTTGTTTTTGAAAAGTACAGGCAAGCGAAATTTTTAAAACAATAAAAATTTGCGAAAGTAAAATGGGCGTTTTCGAAAATTTCAGACTTCTTAAAGAAGATATGCAAAAGCAAGGTTGGGTAGTGGATGCTTTTTCTTTTAGCTATAAAATGATCGACTATGTGGTTTTGATAAAACTTTATTTAGAAAATGAAATCAAACCAGAGTATGCCTTATTAAAAACTGAATTTTTAAAAGGGGAGAATTTTGAAGTGAGTTTAGAGATGCCAGCCAATGTAAACGGCTTTATAGTTGAAGCTAAAACTCTGAGGCAATTCTTCGGCATTGAATATTCAAAAAATCTTGGAGATATTTTTCAACAGTTTAATAAATATTTTTCTGGCTTTATACCCAAACAGTTTAACTTGACAAAACCTGATTTTTTAATAAAACCTGTTTTGATTTCACTATCTAAAAATGATAGTGAAGATCCCGACAAAAAATACTGTTTTAAAGTAAGGCGAAATCCTAAAAATGAATTTAGAACTTTATTTAATGACAATAAAACTAGAATATTAAGGCCAAGCTTGTACTCCAAATTTGCGAACGAAAAAACTATTAGTTTTTGTTATTCAAAGGACGCTAGCGATCAAAAAACTGATCAACAAATAATATTTAATTTCAGCAAAAGAACTTGATAACAAATTTGCGCGAATCTTCTGTCACGGAAGCTTGTCCATAAATTCATCTTTAGCCATGACTGTAGGTTATCTGTTCGAGCTGCGCCTCTTTGACATCTTTTTTAAAAAAAGAATCAAATTTTTTCATGCTCTCGTCCTTATACTGTGCGGCTATCTTCGCATAGATCTCGGTAGTTGTAACACTGGTATGCCCCAGCCAATCGCGCACTGTTATAATATCTATGCCTGACATTATGCAGTTAATGGCGAAGGTATGCCTACTGCAATGATAGGTAATGTGCTTGTTGATCTTCACTTTATCCATACAGATTTCAAGCTCATCATTGACCCTGTTGTTTCCGACCTTCAGTTGTCTACTTAGGACTGGTAGGAGTAGCTCCTTAGCTTGGTCATTGAATGGCACTAAAATGGGTTTACCTGTTTTGGATGTCTTCAGTTGTATCCGACCGTCAACAATATTACTATCATTAAACTGAACCTTATCACCAAAACGTAGGCCAGTGAAACAACTGAACAAAAAATGGCGCAGTGTATTTTTTATTGCTTCCGATATTTCTTCGCCTTTGAGGAGTTCGTACAAACTCAACAATTCTTCCTTGGTCAACCAAGCCCGAACAGTTTCTTCGGTACTCAACTTAAAATTTTCAAAGGGGTTTCCTTTTGCCTTGCCCTTCAGAACAGCTATGCGATAAAATTTTTTGATACACGCAAAATCCTGATAGCAACCATTGACCTTCCTCTTTTTTACTGTTATGAGATAATGTTTAAGTGAGGTGAGAAATGTGTGGTTGATGGTGTTGAACGGGATTGCCGTCTTATACTTCTTGAGATTTTCAAGCCTGTTTTCATAACCTTTCCAAGTTTTGAAAGCAATAGTGCCTTTCAGTTCTCTCAATTCACTTAAAGCGAATGAAATAAAATCCTCGCTGTTATCATTTCGGTATTTTGCTTCGATTTTTTCAAATGTTGGTTCGTCACCACCATTGGTTATATCAATGATAATGTCATCAAGAACGGTCATCTGTCTTTTAAAATAAGCGTTGAGTTTGATGCTGTTGTCAGCTCCCCTGAGAACAGTCCCAGACTCGTTGTCAAAATGCTTTGCGTGCAAATACTTTTGTGTGCTTATATACTTTCGCTCTGTGCCTTTGGCAAGGACGTAATAAACGGGGGCAGTGCCATCCTTACGGGCTTTGCTTCGGTTTTGATAGAGGCGGATCGTTATCATGGGGTTACATTAGGGTTACATAAGTACCGTTGAATTGCCACAAAAAGCATTAAATGCCGCCACCAAGTAAAAACAAAAAACCCGATTTTGGAATAAAAATAGGGTTTTGTTGAGCCCCCTGTCGGAATCGAACCAACGACCTACTGATTACAAGTCAGTTGCTCTA
>CAZHHD010000057.1:0-26214 GCA_964531795.1 uncultured Polyangiaceae bacterium
GCCCGAGTCGAACGTTCGTCGGCATGCCGACGAACTTCAGACTCGGGACACTAGGCGCGCGTCGCTCGCTACTTCTTGCGATGCCCGCGGCCGCCGGGCTTCCCCGCGGGCGCACGATCGTTCTCGCCTTCGTGGCTCTCCTGCTCGCGCTCGTCGTCCATCTTCTCGCCGAGCTTCGGGCACTTCGCCGGATCCCACGCCGCCGCGGCCTCCGCGAGCCCTCGGACCTCCACGTCCACGACGGCGCCGTCACGCGCGACGTCGAAGCCGAGCTTCTCGAGCGCGACGCAGTCCTTCGCCTTCTCGCTGGCCGCGACGAGCAGGAGCGACGTGAGGAGCTTGATCTGCGCCTCGGCCCCCTTCGCGGCGTCCTCGTCCTCGAAATGCAGGAGCCCCTTCACCGACGCCATGCCTGCGCGGAGCGTGATGTCGAAGCTCGTCAGCTTGCCGAACGGACCTCGTGGGCGTCCTCCTTCGAGGAGCGCGGCCGCCTTGGCGTCGACGTGCAAGAGATCCGACGCGGGTGTCTTCGGCGGCGCGGCGCTCGCGGCGAAGCGCGCGCGGAGCTTCTCGACCGGCGCGCCGATGCCGACGACCCAGACGCCGTCGTTCACCACGAAGAGATGGCCGTTCGCGGCCTCGCTCGACTCGTACTCCCGTACGCCCGAGGCCAGCGCGGGGTCGGCGGTGAACGCGTGGCGTGATCCGGCGGCGAAGGCGGCGAAGCCCGAGGGCTCCTTGGGGAGGTGCCCCCAAAGGACGACGACGGCGTCGGGAGCGGTGCGCGATCCGCTCGCGCGAAGATCGATGCGATCGATCTTCGCCATCAGCTCCTGAATGTCCGGCTTCGCGCTCGCGTTCGCCTTCTCGAGGACCTTGGAGAGGGTCGGATCTTTTCGCATCCCCGCGAGGTCGACGGAGAAGAGAATGTCCGCCGGTGTGTCGCCGGCGAGCTCGGCCGCACCTGCCGGCCCCGTGCTCGCGGCGCTCTCGTGCGAAGCGCTCTCGGCGCCGCGCGGAGGTGAGCCGCCGCAGCCCGTGGCGACGAGCACGCTCGCCACGGCGAAGCACGCGAGCGCACGCCACCCTCGCCTCGAAGATCGACGAATCCCGTCACGAGCCTCGAGGCGGAGCGGCGTGTTCATGCGTCTCACTTCGGAAGGATAGGACCTTTGACCAGCGTGCCGTCGGGGAGGAGCGCGAAGACCTTCACCGCGCTCTTCGGGTAGCTCTTGTGCGAGATGTGAAGCGAGAGCTTGTGCGACCCCTCGGGGAGCGGCGTGAGGCCGCCGTCCTTGCCGTTCTGGAGCTTGTCGCCTTCGTAGACGGCGAGCCCCGCGGTGAGCTTCCCCGCGCTGTAGATGGGGGCAAGCTCCTTGGGGATCTGCTGATCGGAGACGATCGTGTCGGCGTCGAACTCGCTCGTGAGCTGGCCCGTCGCGTCGCAGGTCATCACGAAGAACGCCGTCGCCGCGCCGTCGTATTCCACGTCGAAGACCGTGTCCTTCACGCCGTCGGGCTTGAAGGCGCCGTCCTTCTCGCCGACCTTGTCGACCTTGCCCGAGCTCGGCGCGCGGGTGAAGGAGCCGAAGCTCCCCTTCATGGCCGGCTTGGGCGCTTCGGCGGGGGCCGCAGAAGCGGCGGGGGCTGCGCTGCCAGCGGGTGCGGCGCTCGTCGAGGGGGCCGCCGAGGCGGGCGGCGCGGCGCTGGCCGGAGGCTCGGGCTGCTTCACCTCGGGCTTGTCACCGCCGCACGCGACCAAGGTCGCGACGCCGAAGGCCGCCGCCAGGTGAAGTACACGCGCAGGCTTGGTCGCAGGCTGGATCCATCGGTTCATGTTCGTTCGCGCCTCCCTCGGGTTTCGCGCCGAAAGTACGTCAGGCGGGGCGCGCTTCACAAGGGGAGCGTCGCGGTGACGCTCGCCTGGTGCCTCACCGAGTCACCGCGCGGTCGGCGATCTCTTGAAGGCCACGCGCCACCTCCGCGGGGAGGCCTGCGGTGAAGGCGTTCCCCGTCGCCGGGTGACGAACGAGCTTCGCGTAGAAGACGCACGCCGCGAGGTACGAGCCGGTGAGCGACGGATGATGCCCGTCGGCCGCCCAGAGATCCCACGCGGGGTGCGTGCGCCGCGCCTCGCTCCACGCGCTCGCCACCGGCACGAGCGTGACGTGATCACTTTCCGCGAGCTCGGCGAAGGTCCTGTCGAGTCGACTCTGCATCCCTTCGTAGGTGTCGCTCGGCACGTTGGCGCGGTCGCCGTCGCGGTACCCCCAGGTCGTGAAGAGCACGGGCGTCGCGCCATGCGCCTGGGCCGCGTCGCGTAACAGCACCAAGGCGCGCTCCGAGCCCCCGCGCTGCGCCTTGGCGAAGGACGGAATTTGGCTCTGCTCCTGGAGCACGACGTAGTCCCATTTCTTGGTCAAGAGCTCCGACACCTCGCCGTCCTTCGCGTGCGCCTCGAGCGGCGCACCGCCGCGGGCGTGCATCACGTAGGCGACGTCGACGCCGTCCTTCTCGGCGAGCGCGCGGACGAGCCCCGGCAGGTCGTTCACGAAGGTGAAGCTGTTGCCGAGGAAGAGCACGTGCACGCGGGAGGACGACCCCCCAGCCGCTTCGTCGCCCCGGCTTCGCCACGCGCGGTAGCGATCGAACGCGAGCGCCGCGACGAGCACGATCGCGAAAGCGAGGAGGACACGTCGACGCGGCACGATCATTCTCCTCGAGGCGTGGGGTGTCTTTTCAGCGTACGCGGATCCGCGTACGACTTCGCGCCGGAGGACTCCACCATGGGAAACGCGTTCGTCCACATCGAGCTCAACACCGACAACGTCGGCAAGGCGAAGAAGTTCTACCAGAGCCTCTTCCAGTGGAAGATGGGCCCCATGGGGCCGGACTACACCGGCATCGACGTCGGCACCGGCACCGGCACCGGCGGCGGGATGCAGGAGAAGATGCCGGGCGCGCCGGCGATGTGGATCCCTTACGTGGCCGTCGACGACGTGAAGAAGACCGTCGCCAAGGCGAAGAAGCTCGGCGCCAAGGTGCACGTCGACTTCCTCCAGATCGGCGACATGGGCTCGATCGGCGTCTTCAGCGATCCGAGCGGCGCCACCCTCGGCGTCTGGGCCATCGACAAGAAGGCGGCGAAGAAGGCCGCGGCGAAGCCGGCGAAGAAGACCGCCAAGAAGCCCGCGAAGAAGTCGGCCAAGAAGAAGTAATCAGCGCTGGCTGAAACCGTGGCCAAGACGAACGCCGCCCGAATCCTCGACCGTCTCAAGATCGCGTACACGCTGCACGAGTACGAGGTCGACGAGTCCGACCTCACCGCGCCCACCGTCGCGCGGAAGGTCGGGCTCGCTCTGCCACAGGTCTTCAAGACGCTCGTCGCGCGGGGCGATCGCCACGGCGTCTGCTTCGCCGTCGTCCCCGGCGACGCCGAGCTCGATCCCAAGGGGCTCGCGCGCGCGACGGGCGATCGCAAGGTCGATCTCGTCGCGTTGAAGGAAGTGCAGCCTCTGACGGGATACATCCGCGGCGGCGTCACCGCGCTCGGAGGGAAGAAGGACTACCCGGTGGTCCTCGACGAGAGCGCCGTCGGGTTCGACGTCATCTCGATCTCCGCCGGGGTTCGCGGCACGCAGATCTTCCTCGCGCCGAACGACTACGTTCGCGCGGTGCGCGCCAAGCTCGCCCCCATCGCGCGGCGCGACGTCACGAGCGAGTGACGCTCACTTCTTCTGGCTGGGGACGGTCGGCACGTACCACTCGTCGTCCTGCGGCTCGCTCTCGATGGTGACGTCGATGGCGAGATCCACCGACTCGGAGCGCGCCTCGGCCGTGCTCTCTTGCGAGGGCATCGAGCCCCCTTGGGAGCTCGCCCGCACCACCGGATCCGAGGAGAGCGGCGCCTGCGACTCCATGGTGATGATCGAGCTCGAATGGATGGAGGAGACGGAGCTCGAGCCCGCGATCTGGATCGAGCTCGAAGAAGAGAAGGGGACCGCCGGCTCGAACTCGAGAGAGTGCGGCGCGCGCACCTCGGTGGGGTCGTAGAAATCCCACAAGGCGACGATCTCGGTCCGGAGCTCGCCCGCGGTTTGGAAGCGCTCGTCGGGGTTCGGACGCGTCGCCTTGGCGACGATGCCGTCGAAGTCGAGGGGGATGTCGCCGCGCATGGCGCTCGGCGCGGCGTGCCCGGTCTCGACCGGCCGCTTCCCGATGAGCATCTCGTACAAGATCATCCCGCAGGTCCAGAGATCGGCGCGGGCGTCGACGGTCTTGGCGCCTCGCGCTTGCTCGGGCGCGAGGTACCAGGGCGTGCCGACCACGATGCCGGTAGCCGTCAGGGCCGCGTGCTCCTCGTCGTTCTTCATTTCGTCGGCGTTGGCCGTCAGCTTGGCGACGCCGAAGTCGATGAGCTTGATGCGTGGCAACGTGTCGGGCGAAGCGCGCAAGAGGAAGATGTTCTCCGGCTTGATGTCGCGATGCACCACGCCGCGCGCGTGCGCCACGTCGAGCGCGTTGAGCACCTGCTTCATGATCGCCACGACGTGCGCCAAAGGGAGCGCCCCCTCGCGATGCAGGCGAGCGCGCAAGGTCTCGCCGTCGAGGCGCTCCATGACGAAGAACGGCTCGCCGGTGAGCAGCGCGCCGGCGTCGTACACGTGCGCGACCTCCGCCAAGCCGAGCGAAGCGGCGGTGCGCGCCTCCCGTTGAAAGCGCGCCAGCGCCGTCTTCTTTCTCGCTCGCGCCGCGTGGAGCACCTTGATGGCCACGGCGCGACCGATCTCGATCTGCACCGCTTCGTACACCGTCCCCATGCCGCCGCGTCCAAGGACGCCGAGGATCCGGTAACGGCCACCGATGGTGGTGCCGGGCGCCAGATCGACGTGGGTCGTCGCCATCTCGAGGTCAAGCGTATCGTGTGCCGCCCTTCCTCGCGAGTGGCCATCGTCGAGGCCCTTCGACCTCCCGTCCGAAGCTACCGATCCTCGGCGATTCGTATAGGATCCTCGCTCGAGGCTCGAGTCGCCGGATGCGCGCCAAGCGGGAGTACAAGAAGAGCGAGGCGAGCCGCGATCAGGTCATCGAGGCGGCGATCCGCGAGCTTTCCAAGCGCGGCTACGGCGGCACGAGCGTGAGCGACATCGCCGCGGCGGCGCGCATGAGCAAAGGGGTCGTCCACTACCACTTTGCGAGCAAAGACGACCTCATCATCCATGTGCTCCAAAGGTGCTGCGCGCGCATGAGCGAGCGTGTCCGCGCGGCGTGGGCCGTCTCGGGCACGCCGCTCGAGAAGATCCGCAGCGCGCTCCACGAGATGTGGCACGCCCGCACCGACGGAAGCCCGGAGATTCGCGTGCTCACCGACCTGATGGCGCAGGGGGTGCACGACGCGAAGCTGCGAAAGCCGCTGGCCGCAGCGTTCGCCGCCATGCGCGCCGAGCTCACCCGCGAGGTCGACGAGAGCCTCTCCGCCATCGGCCTGACGTCGCGCCTCCCCCCGACCGTCATCCCCCGCCTCGTCACCGCGACCCTCGACGGCTTGGCGCTCCATCACCTCTTCGACCCGCCGTCGAAAGAGGAAGAGGAGCAGACCTTCCGCGCCATCGAAGCCATGGCCATGGCGCTCTTTCAGCTCTGACGGCGCGCGAGGGGCGCCCCCGGCGAACGCCTCCTTGGCCGCGAGCGCACTGCCAGCCCCTTCAGCGGGGGCCCTTCCGGCGCCGACCAAGAAAATCGAGCCTCCCGGTTGACAAACTGGCCACGCGGCCAAAACATACTGGCTGGCCAGTTTTGGTGGAGGAAGCGATGTTCGATCACCTCTTCGTCGTCATGGGACCCATTGGTACCGCCATGTCTTTGTTCGGTATTCTGCTGTTCGTGGCCTCGGGGAGCGTGAAGCCCAAGGGGGCCTGCGCCACCTCGCGCCCGCGTCACATCTAAGGGGAGCGGGCCCACCGCGGGCGCGCGTCGCCACGACTGGCCGGGACACCCCCGAGGTTGGCCGGGACGGCAGGCGGATCGCCAACCGCGCGAAATCGGAGCCGTCGCCTCGCGGCACGGGGCTCGCTCTTCGGGCCGGCATGCTCGCCCATGCGCTCGGTGCCACGCTCCTCGGTCTCGAAGCACAGCTCGTTCGGGTCGAGGTCGAGATCGCGCGCGGCGTCCCCTCGTTCGAGATCGTCGGTCTGGCCGAGGCGGCGGTGCGCGAGAGCCGCGTGCGCGTGCGGAGCGCGCTCGCCCTCTTGGGGATCGATCTCTCCGAGTACCGCGTCGTGGTCAGCATGGCGCCGGCGGACGTGCGCAAGACCGGCAGCGGCTTCGACGTCGCCGTCGCGGCCGCCACGCTCGGCGCTCTGCGCGCCGTTCCACCGGAGTCGCTCGAAGGCGTGCTCTTCGTCGGCGAGCTCTCGCTCTCGGGGACGGTGCATCCGCTCCGGGGCGTGCTCCCGCAGCTGCTCGGCGCCGTCCGTCGCGGTGTGCGTCGCGCCGTCGTGCCGCGCGCGAACGCCCCCGAGGCGTCCATGGTCGACGAGATCGACGTCCGCGTCGCCGGCTCCTTGCGCGAGCTCTTCGACGCCCTGCGCGGCGAGCGTCGCCTCCCCCTCGCCAGCGCGCTCTCCGCCTCGACCCCGCCTCTCGCCGCTCCGCTCGACGATCTCGCCGAGGTGCGTGGTCAAGCGAGCGCCCGCCGCGCGCTCGAGGTGGCCGCGGCCGGCGGGCACAACCTCCTCATGATCGGCCCACCCGGTGCGGGGAAGACGATGCTCGCGCGAAGGCTCCCTGGCGTCCTGCCGCCGCTCTCTCGTGCCGAGGCGCTCGAGGTCACCGCCGTTCATAGCGTGGCCGGCCTCCTCGCCGTCGATCGCGCCGGCGTCGCGCGGCGACGACCGTTTCGCGCGCCGCACCACACGGTGAGCGAGGTGGCGCTCGTGGGAGGCGGCGAGGGGGCGCGACCGGGCGAGGTGAGCCTCGCGCATCACGGCGTGCTCTTCCTCGACGAGCTCTCCGAGTTTCGTCGCTCGGCGCTCGAAGCGCTCCGCCAGCCGCTCGAGGACGGCGTCGTCACGGTGTCGCGCGCCCACGCGCGCGCCACGTACCCCGCGCGCGCGCTCGTCGTCGCAGCGATGAACCCTTGTCCGTGCGGCTTCGCCGGCGACGGCTCACGCCGTTGCGTGTGCGCGCCCGAGCGGGTCCGCGCCTACCGCGCGCGCCTCAGCGGACCCGTGCTCGATCGGCTCGACGTGCACGTCGTCTTGCCGCCGGTCGACGTGGCGTCGCTGCGCACCCGCGCCGCGGGAGAGACGACGGAGACCGTACGCGCGCGTGTCGCTCGCGCGCGCGAGATCCAAGGGGAGCGCCATCGACGCCGCGAAACGAGCGTCGCGATCAACGCCGCGCTCCCCCCGCGCGACGTCGAGCGTGTCGCCGCGCCGTGCGACGCGGGGATGGATCTGCTCGTGCGCGCGGTCGAAGGGCTCGGCCTCTCCGGCCGCGCGTACGGGAAGATCCTTCGCGTCGCCCGGACGTTGGCCGATCTCGAAGGGGCGGAGGCCGTCGCTCCGCACCACGTGGGGGAGGCCATCGCCATGCGCGTCTTGGATCGCGCCGGCGGCTCGCTGGGAGCCGCCGCGTGAGGACGCCGCCGACGAGGGCGCGGTCCCGCTCACTCGTGCGCGTCGACCGGCGGTGGCTCGGCGCGCTCGCGCGCACGCGGCGAGAGGAACGCGCCTTGACCGTCGTCGACGAGCGCCGCGTACATCTTCTGTGCGGCCTCGTGATCGCCCGACTCCCACGTCGCGTCGGCGAGCCCCACGCGCGCCGGAAGGAAGCGAGGGTTCAGGGTGAGCGCCTGCGCATACGCGCCCTTCGCCGCTTCGTAGTCCCCCTTCGTCATCGCCGCTGCGCCGCCCGCCGAAGCGAGCTCGCAGGGAACCGGCGTGATCTCCGCGCGCTTGGGCTCGCGCGCGGCGTGCCTCGACAGAGCCTCGTTCGAGGGAGCTGGGCGCGCAGCGGGCTCCGTGGCGTGCGTCGCGAGTGTCCCCTCGCGGACGTGCGAGACGGGGCTCGGCGTCAGGATCTGCGTCGGCTGCGTCGGTGCGACGAGCGCCGGGAGTGCAGGGAGCGCGGCGCTCCGTGCGGGGGCGAGATGGCCCACGAGGCTCCGCGCCGGCAAATCACGGGCGCGCGCCAAGCCGAACGTGGCCGAGAGCAGCGCCGCGGCGACGAGCCAGCCGCTCAGGAAGTGTCCGAGGCGCGCCCCGCGCGGCTCGGCGGCGAAGTCGAACGGCGGCATCCCCGGCAGGGTAGGCACCTCGTCATCGATCGTGTCGACGGCCTCCGTGACCTCGAGGACATCGCGCGAGTCGACGACCTCTTCGGAGAGGATGTCGCGCTCGCTCACCGGATAGACCGCGATCTCTCCCGCGGGGGTGACGACGTCTTCGGCCACTGCGGCGAGCGCGCCGGTACGTGCGGCGGCCTCGCGAACCCGCGCGCACTCGGGACAACGAAACCAAAGTCGCCCGAGCATCTCGATCGCCTGCGCGTCCTCCGGCACAGCCTGAAATACAGGCTCGAACGCCCCACCCACCGCACGGCACCGCGAACAGTCCTGCACCATGGTCACGACCTCCCTCGAGGAGGTCGTTTAGCAACCGAAGGTCCATCGTCGGCGCCACGCGATCGACCTAAAATTCCGGCTCATCGAGCTCGCATGCGCGGACGCGCGGTGGTGTCGACGCCGACGCCTGCGCGATCGAACCCGCAGCAGATCTCAAGGGCAGACGATCATCACGCCGCCCGTGTCGGTGCACGAGCCACCGGAGCACGCGAGGAGCGCGCCGGTGCAGAGACACCCCGTCACGCACGTCCCGAGCGAGATGCAGGTGAAGGTCGAGCCCTGCTGCACGCACGCCTCGTTCGACGTCTTGCAGTAGCGGTAGCCGCAGCGCATCTCTCCTACGGGCGCCGTGCACGAAGCTTGGCGCGACACGTCCTTCCCCCGCTTGTTCGACGCGCACGAGGAGAGATCGACCTGCGTGTCACAGGCACAGACCGGTGTGACCGCGGCGTCGGTGCACGTCATGGGGACAGGGGCGCACTTCCCACTCGTCTGTCCCGAGCCGCAATAGTGGTCGGCGTAGTAGCAATAGCCACCGTCGCTGCACGGGTGCGTCGGGTCGCACGTCGAAGCGTCGGCGAGGGGATCGGCCTCCTGCGCGTCGCTCGCGTCGGCGTCGCTCCTGCCCGCGTCGGAGGCGTCGACGCCGTCGTCAGGGACGTCGGAGCTCTCCTCGAGCGCGTCCCCCCCCGCGTCGACGTCCGAAGAGGTCGCGTCGTTCCCCCCCGCCGCGTCCGCAGGGTCGACGGGTGCGGTCGCCCAGTCGAGCGCACAGCCTGCGCCGGCAATCCCCGCTGCGCTCGTGAGAATGAGAAAGCATCTGAAAGCCCCCCGGCCCGCCCCGATACGTTGCATGTGGAGAATCCAGAGGTGCAAGAGCGAGCCCACGCTCCACCGCCGCAACGTCCTTTCAGGTGGGCGCAGTGAAGCGGGCGAGGGCGACGCCGCCGCGCGAGGCCGGGCCAAGCCGACGAGCCGAGCACCATCGGAAGCTCACCGAGACCTCCTCGAGGGTCCCCCGATGCGCACGCGCTGCACGCGACGCACGGTGGGCTGTCCGTCGGGTCGGACACCATGTCCGGCGCGCCGAACGATGGACGACATCGTTCGGACGAACTGACGGTAGCCGCTGCGGACTTCATCGAGCAATTCGCGAAGCGAGTAGGTGGCGTGCGTCGTGCACTTGCTCTTCGGGCCATGAACCGCGCGTACGTCGCAGCTCTGCTCCTCGCGCTCGCGGCTCCGCGGGTAGCGCATGCGGACGTCACGGCAGAGGCGCGCTCGAGCTACGCCGAGGGAAAGCGCGCGTACGACGCCGGGCAGTTCTCTGAGGCTGCGCGGGCGTTCTCCCACGCCGACGAGCTCGCCCCCAACGACGCCGTCCTCGAGCTCGCGGTCACCTCCGCGATGCGCGCCGACGAGCCGGTGCTCGGCATGCAGCTCGTCGATCGCGCCGAGAGCCGCGGCGCCACGCGCATCGTTGCCGCGGGACGTGAGACGTTCAAGTCGAAGGTCGGTCGCGTCGAGCTCGCTTGCCCGTCGAGCATGACCTGCGACGCCACGGTCGACGACGAGACCATCACCGTCGCCACCCCGCGCTGGGTGCGCGTCGGCGATCACCACGTCGTCCTGCGCGCCGAAGGGGTGGAAGAGCGCATGACGGTGCACGTCGAGAGCGGGCGCACGGCCGAGCTCCGCCCCACGCACGTGGTGCAAGTGCGCGTGCCGGTGCTCATGCCGCTCGGCCCCATGCCGCAGGCGCGCGAGCGCCCGGTGGAGCGCGGAGGGCAGGTCCACCCGGCGTGGTTCTACGCCGGGCTCGGGCTCACCGCGGCTGCGGGAACAGCAGCGATCGCCTCGGGCATCGATACGCTCGCGCTGCATCGCAGCTTCGAGTCGGACCGAACGAACACGGACCTCGCGGCCCAAGGCAACCGTGCCGAGCTGCGCACCAACGTCCTCCTCGGCGCGACCGCGGTGTTGGCGGTGGCCACAGGGGTCATGGGGTACCTCGTGCTGCATACGCGGCACGACTGAGACGCGCGCACATCGATCGAGTGAACCGGGGGGTGAATCGTGACTGAGGGACCGACGCCTGTTTCGTCGCGCTACCGACTCTTGCTCAAGCTCGCGAGCGGCGGGATGGGGACGGTGTATCTCGGCCAACAGAGCGGCGCCGCGGGCTTCCAGCGCTTGGTCGCCATCAAGCGCGCCCACGCGCATCTCCTCGACGACGCCGAGAGCGTGCGCATGTTCGTCTCCGAGGCGGGGCTCGCGTCGTCGGTGCGCCATCCGCACGTCGTCGGCGTGATCGACGTCGTCGACGACGCCGGAGAGCTCCTCCTCGTGCTCGATTACGTCGAAGGCGGTTCGCTCTCTCAGCTCGCCGGCGGCAGCGGCAAGCTCCCGGTCCCCATCGCCGTGCGCATTCTCCTCGACGCCGCCGAGGGGCTGAACGCCGTACATTCGGCGCGCTCCGACGAGGGCGAGCCTCTCGGCTTGGTGCACCGCGACGTCTCCCCGCAAAATATCCTCGTAGGGGTCGACGGCGTCGCGCGCGTCGCCGACTTCGGGATCGCCAAGGCGACTCGCTCGAGCTTCACCGCCAGCGGGCTCGTGCGCGGAAAGCCCGGCTACCTCGCCCCCGAGTACGTGATGGGGGCGCGCCCCACGCCGGCGATGGACGTCTTCTCCCTCGGCATCGTGGCGTGGGAAATGCTCACCGGCCGCCGCCTCTTCAAGGGGGCGAACGACATCGAGACCATCGAGCGCGTGCGTTCCTTCGAGGTCCCCGCGCCTTCGAGCCTCGAGCCGGCGGTGCAACCCGCGCTCGACGACGTCGTGCTCCGCGCGCTCTCGCGGGATCCCGAGGAGCGCTTCGCCTCGGCCTCGGAGCTCGTGCGCGCGCTCCGCCTTGCGACGCGGGTCAGCTCGCCGAGCCTCGGTGCGGTCGTCGACATCGTCGCCAGCCATCAAGAGGTCGGCGCGCTCGTCACCGAGGTGCTCGGTCCGCGCCTCGCCGCGCGACGGGATCTTCTCCGCCGACAGAGCACGCCGGAGGCGATCCACGTTCCTGTCCACGTCGCCGCGCCGGAGGTGCCGACGCGTCGCGAGCAGCCGACGCCGCGCAGCGATCGCACCGAGCCTTCGGTCGTCCTCCCCGTGCGCCCCGCCGATCCGGCGTTCGGTGCGCGCGCTTGGTCCCGCACGTTCGCGCTAGGAGGAGCGTTCGCCGCGCTGCTCTCCTTGGCGTCGTTCGGAACGTGGTGGGCGGTGGCCGAGGGGCCGACGCACGCGGTCCGTGCGGAGGAGGTGCCGGCGCCCAGCGCGGCTTCGTCTTCGCCCGTCGAGAACGCCGCGGTCGAGCAGCGCCCCGCGGCCGCCCCGTCGATCGCGCCGTTCGCCGAGGTCGCCGTCGCGCCCCGTGCGCCCGCCGGAGACCGCGCGACCGCCCTGCGAGGCTCGCCCGCGAAGCCTCGCGCGGTCTCCATCGTCAGCGCGAAGGGCGGCGTCGCGACGTCGCCCGAGGCGCGCGCCGCCCCGTCTTCGACCGCCACCGGCCCGCGCCCCGCGGAGGCGCCAGCGACGCTCCTCTCCGCGCCACCCCTCGTTGCCCCAGGAAACCCCTACGGCTCATGACCCTCTCCAGCGAGATCCCGGCCACCAAGACCCTCGGCGCTTCTCCCCACCGCCCGCTCGGCGCAGCGCTCCGCGTCGTCGGCGTCCCCGCCGCACCCGCGCGCTATCGGCTCGATCAAGGAACCTGCGTCGTCGGCTCCGCCGAGAGCTGCGACCTCGTCGTGAAGGATCCGCTCATCTCGCGGAGTCATCTCGAGCTCCAGCTCGTCGCCGGCGGTGTTCAGCTCCGCGATCTCGGGAGCCGCAACGGCACCTTTTACCTCGGACAGCGCGTCGAGCGCATGGTGCTGGGGCTCGGCGCCAGCGTCACCATCGGCTCGGCGCGGCTGCTCCTCGAGCCAGATCTCGAAGAGCTCGCGCAGCTCTCCTACGACAACGACATCTACCGCGGCATGGTCGCATCGTCGCTCCCGATGCGTCGCCTCTTCGCAGTGCTCGCGCGGCTCGAGGGGTCGACCGTCGCCGTCCACGTCACGGGGGAATCCGGAGTAGGGAAGGAGCTCGTCGCCCGCGCCCTCCACGAGGGCTCCGGCGTGTCCGGGCCGCTCGTCGTCGTCAATTGCGGCGCCGTCTCGCGCGAGCTCATCGCCAGCGAGCTCTTCGGGCACCGTCGCGGTGCCTTCACCGGCGCCGTCGAGCAGCGCCGCGGCGCGTTCGAGTCGGCCGACGGTGGCACGCTCTTCTTGGACGAGATCGGCGAGCTCCCGCTCGACGTGCAGCCGGTGCTTCTCCGCGCGCTCGAGACCGGCGAGGTCCGCCCCGTGGGCGGCGATCGCGTGGAGAGCGTGCGCGTTCGCGTCGTCTCGGCGACGCACCGCGATCTCGAGCGCGACGTGCGTGAGGGGCGCTTTCGCGAGGACCTCTACTACCGTCTCGCCGTGCTCAAGCTCCAAGTCCCGCCGCTTCGCGAGCGGCCCGAGGACGTGAGCCTCCTCGCGCGTCGCTTCGCGCAAAGCCTCGGCGTGGAGCTCCCTCCGCACGTGCTGCACGAGCTCTACGGCCGTCGCTGGCCGGGGAACGTGCGCGAGCTCCGCAACGTGGTGCAGGCCTTCGCTGTCTTGAAGAGCCTCCCGGCGCCGCCGCCAGCGGACGAAGGTGCGCTCGGTCGCTCCCTCACGCAGTTCATCGACGTGTCGCGCCCGTACGCGCAGCTGAAAGAGGAGCTCCTCGATCGCTTCCAGCAGGCGTACCTCGAGGCGCTGCTCCCCAGCGTGAACGGAAATCAGAGCGCGGCCGCGCGCATCTCCGGCCTCGATCGCACCTACCTCGGGCGTCTCGTGGCGAAGTACGGCCTGTCGAAGCCCTGAAGCGGCGCCCGCGCCGGGCGCTCCTACTCGAGCTTGTACCGGCGCAGCTTCTCGTAGAGCGTCGAGCGCGAGATCCCGAGCGCGCGCGCCGCCCGCACCTTGGAGTTGTCGGCGAGCTCGAGCGCGCGGACGATGCGATCGCGATCGGCGGCTTCGAGCGCCTGGCGGGCCCGCTCGAGACGCCCGCTGGGGACCGGCTCCGCCGCCGGGAGCCGCGGTGAGCTCGTGGGGTGCAGGTCGAAGGCTTCGGGACCGATCTCGTCCCCGTCGGTGAGCATCACCGCGCGTTCGATCACGTTGCGGAGCTCGCGTACGTTCCCCGGCCATGCGTGGCGATGAAGGTCGTTGCGAGCGGCGGGGCTCAAGGTCGCCTTGGGGCGCGCGAACTCGGCGCAGAAGCGTTCTACGAAATGGTCGGCGAGCTCGTCGATCTGATCGCTTCGCTCGCGGAGCGGCGGGATGCGAATCACCGTCCCCAAGCGGTAGAAGAGATCGAGCCGAAGGCGCCCGCTCTCGACGATTTGCGTCGGGTCGCGGTTCGTGGCGGCGATCACGCGCACGTCGACGGCGCGCGTCCGGTCCGAGCCGATGGGGAAGAAGCTGCGGTCCTCGAGGACGCGAAGGAGCTTCGCTTGATGCTCGATGCGCAGCTCGCCGATCTCGTCGAGGAGGAGCGTGCCGCCGTCGGCGCTCCCGATGAAGCCGACGCGATCGCGCTTGGCGTCGGTGAAGGCCCCCTTCACGCTGCCGAAGAGCTCGGCCTCCATCATCCCCTCGGGGATGGCGGCGACGTTCACGCGGATGAAGGGGCCTTGGGCGCGACCGCTCCGCTCGTGGATGCGCGTCGCGATCACCTCTTTGCCGACGCCGCTCTCGCCGACCAGGAGCGCCGAAGAGTTGGGCGTCGCGGCCACGCGATCGGCCAGCGCGAAGACCGCTCGCATGCTGGGGTTCGCCGCTTCGGCGCCGGGGAGCGTCGGCCGCGGCTCGGCCTTCGCGAGCGGCGCAGCTTGAAGCGCGCGCTCGACGGCTTGGAGAAGGATCGGTCCGCCGAGCGGCTTCTCGAGGTAGTCGCTCGCGCCGGCCCGCATCGCCGACACCGCGCGTCCGACGCTGGAGTTGCCTGTCATCATGATGACGGCGGGCGCGGCGTGCAGTCGATCGCGCGCGTGACGCAAGATCGCCTGGCCGCTGCCGTCCGGCAGGTACTCGTCGATGACGGCGATCGCGTGCTCGCCGCGCGACAAGGCCTCGATGCCTTCGCGGACCGAACGCGCGCCGTCCACGGCGAAGCCCACGCCTTCGAGCAGGCGCATCAACGAACGCATCACCACGGGCTCGTCGTCCACGACGAGCGCGCGGCGCCCCGCATTTACGGTCGCCAACTTCCCCCCCACGTCGTCGAGTCTACACGACGACTTCGAGCCCCGCGCCACGCGAAGTGACCGCTCTCGTCGTCTTGTCATGACGTGTCGAGCTCCATCGGGGAAACCCTCATGCGCGGCGCGTGCGCGTGAGGCCCGTTGCATCTCGCAGGCCGTGAGTGCGTGCGAAGAAGGCCCACGCGCACGGTGCCGCGAGAGATCGCGCGCCGACTCACGTGCATCTGTCCGCTGCGGATGAGCTGTCGGAGTGAAGGCCGCAGGCGGCGGCGTGCGCTCGTCACGTCGCGCGTCGTAGGTCGGCCAAATGACGTGACGTCACGCGTGCGCGCAGGCACCGCGCGAGGGGCATGCGCGTTGCTGAAGGCCCGTGTGCGGACGTCGCGCTCGACATCCGCGAGGAGGACACGATGGACCGCTACGCTGCTCTACCCGCGCGACTTCTTGCTCCGCTCGCTCTCGCCCTCGCTGCGTGCGCGGTCGGCGAGCCCACCTCCACCGACGGTCAACGCGCCGAGGTGAACGACGCACCCGACTTGACCTTCGGCGGCACGCTGCCCTCTCGCGCCGGCGTATGCACACAGGCGCCCTACGACGTGCGCGACACGCAGGGCGATTGGGGCGCGACGTGCTCGTCCGCTACCTACGGCGGCCGCGCGCGCGTCGTCTTCGCCGACGTCGATCACCTCGTCAAAGCCTCGCTCGTCGACACCGGCGAGCTCGCGACCTACGGCGGCACGCTCGACGACGCGCTCGTCACCGCGCACGTGCCGCTGCTCCTCGACGCCACCGTCGCCGCGGCCGAAGTGCGCGGCGCGAACGGACGCACGACGGCGGTGGCCAGCATCGCCCAGCTCGAGGCCTACGTGGCCGGTCTCCACCTTCACGCCGACGTGATCCGCGCCGACGCGCGCGCGGCCTGCAGCGCGGGGGCGAGCGGAGCTTCGGTCCTCACGAACCTGCGCATCAACGACGCGTCGATCGTCGTCGACGGATCGGCCAACCAGAAGCTCGTGCTGCTCGGCGTCGTCGAGGTCGTCGTGAACGAGCAGGTGACCGTGGCCGACGGGATCCGCGTCGCCGGCATTCACGTGCGCGCGCCGGGGGTAGACGTCGTCATCTCGTCCGCCACCGCCACCGTCACCGATTGCGTCTGCGACACCGACGATGCCGGGACCCCCGACGCCGGCACGCCGGACGCGGGCGACGACGGCAGCTGCGGCTGCCAGGGCGACCAAGGCCAGAGCGGCGATGCTCCGAACGGCCCTATCGCGGATCACGGAGGCGATCAGCAGCCGGGGACGGCCGGCTCGTCGTGCGATCACGCGCACCCGTGTGCCTCGGGCTTCGTCTGCGCGCACTGAGGCGGGCCCACGCGTGTCGGCGCGCGGGCCTGCGCGCCTTCGAACGGGCGCGTGCGCATGCCGCAGGGCTCGGGGATTTGCGCTGATTCCGGTGGCGCTCGGCGGTCGAATGCGTCAGCTTTCGGCCGCGTCGCGCCCCCGCTTTCGGGGCGCCTCGGGGGTCTCGCATGGGTCGAACGAAGTCCGGTCTCTTCGCGCGTTCGCGGACGGCGCGTGCGCTCCGCATCCCGCGCTTCGTCGTAGAGTCGGGTGCGCTGGCCCTCGTCGTCGTGGCTTGCTCGTCGTCCGGGGCGAGCAACTCCGGCGGTGGTGACGCCGGCGCGGGGGACGACGCCGGGGCCGTCCCCGCGAACATCCCGGTCCCTGCCGAAGCGCAGAGGAGCGGCGATCCGCAAGCGGGTTACCTCGCGCTCGTCGAGAAGGGGTACGTCGGCTGCGGGATCCCGTACTCGGCCTACCACCAAGTCTTCGGCGACGCGCCGCCCGAGCTCCGCCTCCCTGGCCGCACCGGCGACAACGCCAACGCGAGCTACGACGTCACCGTCTACACGACCGAGAGCGGGGTCGAGGTCGTCTCCCCCAATTGCCTGTCGTGCCACGCGGCACAGCTCGGCGGAAAGCTCGTCATCGGTCTCGGCAACGCGGCGCGTGACTTCACGAGCGACCCGAGCAAGTCGGCCGGCGCCGCCAGCCTGCTCGTTCAAGATCCCAAAGAGCAGGCCGAGCTCGCCAAGTTCGTCGATCGACTGAAGACCGTCGGCCCCTACACCACCGAGAGCACCGTGGGCGCGAACCCTGGGGACTCGCTCGCGGCGATCCTCTTCGCGCATCGCGATCGCACGACCCTCGCCTGGTCGGACACGCCGCTCCTCGACGTGCCGCCGAAGATCGCCGTCCCGGTGGACGTGCCCCCGTGGTGGCGCATGGCGAAGAAGAACGCGATGTTCTACACCGGCGCCGGCCGTGGCGATCACGCGCGCATCATGATGACGGCTTCGACCTTGTGCACCGACACGGTCGATCTCGCGAAGGCCATCGACGCCTACTTCAACGACGTACAGGCCTACATCACGTCGCTCACGCCCCCCAAGTACCCGTACGCGATCGACGCCGCGCGCGCCGCCGCGGGGAAGACCGTGTTCGACGCCACCTGCTCGCGGTGCCACGGCACGTACGGTGACGGCGCCACGTACCCCAACGTGCTCGTGCCGGTCGAGTCGGTGGGGACGGACGCGATGCTCGCGACCGGCACCGGGCAGTTCGCCGCTCCCTACGTGAAGTGGTTCAACGAATCGTTCTACGGCCAGACGGCGCGACTCGAGCCGAGCGCGGCGTACTACGCGCCGCCGCTCGACGGGATTTGGGCGACGTCGCCGTACCTGCACAACGGATCGGTCCCTTCGCTTGCCACGCTCCTCGACAGCACCACCCGCCCCGCCTACTTCACGCGGAGCACGAAGGCGGACGACTTCGACGAGAGCGAGGTCGGCGTCCGCTACGCCCGGAGCTCGGCGGGAAAAAGCGCGGCAGCGGGCGCGACGGCGAAGGCCCAGCTCGTCGACACCACGCTCCTCGGCTACGGAAACCAAGGGCACACCTACGGCGACGCGCTCTCGCCCGACGATCGCGCGGCGGTCATCGAGTATCTGAAGACCTTGTAGGATGCACGCAACTCATCCGTGGAGAAATCCGCGGAGAGCGGACGAGGTTGCGCGGGGCCCTGGTGCTTCGTAAGGAGGGGGGATGGACCTCACGCGCCGATTCTTCGCGTCGTTGGCCGTCCTCGCGTTCGCCTCGCTCGCGTGCGGCTGCCAGCACCAGCAGGCCAAGAGCGCGTCGCACCGCGCGCACCCCTCGCAGGCTTCGCGCCCGGTGCACCTCCACGGCATCTCGACGGGGAAGAGCTCGCACGCTTCGAGCCCGGCGAAGCACACGTCGAGCGGCACGGCCTCGGCCGCCTCGACCGCGCCCGTGTGGGCCGGCGAGCTCGACTGATCCCCGCGCACGATCGCGCGCCTACTTCGTCGACGCTACTTCAGCGCTCGAGCACGATCGACACAGCCACGCCGGCGCCGCCGCAGATGCTGACGACGGCGGTGGCGCGGTCGCGTCGCTCGAGCTCGTCGATCGCCGTGGCGATCAAGATGCCGCCCGTCGCTCCCAGCGGGTGACCCAAGGCGATGGCGCCGCCGTGCACGTTCATGCGCTCGGGATCGATCCCCATGTGGCGCGCGTAGTGGAGCGGGATGGCGGCGAACGACTCGTTGACCTCGAAGAGATCCACGTCCTTGGGCTGCATCCCCGCGCGCGCGAGGGCGCGGCGTGAGGCTTCCACGTTCCCGGTGAGCATCAAGGTCGGCTCGACCGAGGCGTCGGCGAAGGCCTTGATCTTCGCGCGCGGGGTGAGACCGAGCTCCTTCACCGTCTTGCCGCTCACCACGAGGAGGAGCGAGGCGGCGTCGGCGAGGGCAGGGGAGACGCCGACGTGGTGGAGGTGTTTCACCTCGCGCGCTTCGGGGTGATGCGAGAGGCACAAAGCGTCGCCCCCTGCGGCGCCGGCTTCGACGAACGCCGGCTCGAGCGCGGAGAGCGCGGCGAGGGTGACGTCGCGCGGGCACTCGTCGCGATCGAGGACGATGCTCCCGTCGGCGGCGCACACCGGGACGATCGACTTCCCGAAGAGGCCCCCGCTCACCGCCGCGCGCGCCCGCGTGTGCGAGCGAACGGCGTAGGCGTCGAGCTCTTCGCGGGAGAAGCCCTCGAGCGTGGCCACGAGATCGGCCGAGACCCCCATGTGCACGAAGCGTGTCTTCTCGACGACGTCGGGATCGGAGAACCACGCACCGCCGTCGGAGAACATCGGCACGCGGGAGAGCGACTCGACGCCGCCGGTGAGCATCGGGCCGGCGCCGCAAGAGACCTTGCACGCGGCGATGACCATCGCCTCGAGCCCCGAGGCGCAGAAGCGCGTCACCGTGGCCCCCGAAGCGGCGAAGGAAAAGTCGGCGTAGAGCGCCGAGACCTTCGCGATGTTCGCCCCTTGCTCGCCGGTTTGATGCACGCAGCCGAGGACGATGTCCTCCACCGGCACGCTCGGGTAGCGCTCGTGCATCGTGCGGTAGAGCGGCGCGAGGAGCTCCACCGGCTTCGTCCCCGCGAGGCTCCCCTTCTTGCTGCCGCGGCCGCGGGGCGTGCGCACGGCGTCGACGACGAAGGCGTCCATCGTCACGCGTTCCCCACGACGAAGCTCACCAAGGTCGTCCCGCTCCCGCCGAGGTTCAACGTTTGTACGCGCCGCGCGCCTTCGACCTGAAGCTCCCCCGCGGAGCTCGTCACCTGCTTGTGCGCGTCGAGCACCATGCGCACCCCCGAAGCACCCACCGGGTGGCCGACGCCGACGAGGCCGCCGCTGGGGTTGACCGGGAGCTTGCCGCCGTCGTCGAAGACGCCGGCTTCGATGCCGCGCCACGCCTCACCGGGCGGGTAGAGGCCGAGGTGATCCAAGATCATGTACGCGGTGACGGTGAAGCAGTCGTGCACTTCCATCGCGTCGATCGAGGCGATGTCGCCGCCGGCGCGCTTCCACGCGTCCTCGAGGACCCCGTGCACGTGCGGGAACATGCGCCCGCCGTGCGCGCTCCTCGTGATCTTCTCTTCGAGGAGCATGGGCGCCGTGCGGTGACCCCACCCGAGGATGCGCGGGATCGCCTCCACCGAGAGGCCGAGCTTCTTCGCGTGCGCTTCGGCGAAGCGCGCCGAGGCGAGGATCACCGTGGCGCTACCGTCGGTGACTTGGGCGCAGTCCTGCCTTCGGATCCGCCCTTCGACGACGGGGTTCGCCGCGTCGTTCGCCTCGAAGCTGTCGTCCGTGAACTTCCAGCCGCGCGTCTGGGCGAAGGGGTTCCGGCGTGCGCGATCGAACGCGGTCTTGGCGAGGTGGGCGAGGTGCGCGTGCTCGAGGCCGAAGCGCTCGGCGTAGACGTCCCCCACGCGGCTGAACATGAACGGCCAGAGAAACCGCGCCCCCTCGGCCTCGCGCCCTGTCCACGCCGCGACGCCGAGGTGCGAAGCGGCGAGCTCGCCCCCGAGGTTTCGCATCTGCTCGACGCCGGTGACGCACGCCACGTCGTACCGACCGGCCTCGATCTCGGCCGTGGCGGCGAGGAGCGCGACGCTCCCCGAAGCGCACGCCGCCTCGTGGCGCGACGTCGCCTTCCCTTCGAACGCCGGGTGCACCGAGGGGAAGAGCCCGCCCAAGTGTCCTTGGCGCGCGAAGAGCTCGCCGGCAAAATTCCCCACGTGGGCGACGTCGACCGACTCGGCGGGGACGCGCGTCGCTTCCAGCGCGGCGAGCGCGCTGTCCCGCAAGATCTCGAACACCGAGAGCCCCTCGCGCGCGTAGTTGCGCGCGAAGTCGGTCTGCGCGCCGCCCAAGACGAAGACGGTCATGATCGCTCCTTCGTCGGCGTGCAGGGGGGGCACGTCGACATTCGTGGTTCAGCTCGCGCGGGGGGCGGGGCCGCGCTCGATCGCCGCGCGCGAGACCCAGGTCGCATGGAAGCCGATGGGCACGCGTGAGGGCATCTTCACCCGCGCGACCGGCCCCTTGGCCACGTCGCGCGCGTCGATGATCCAGAGCTCGCTCGCGCCGTTCGCTTCGACACGTGTATCTTGCACGAACGTGAAGAGGTAGCCGTCGTCCTCGGCCGAGGCTTCGGCGCTGCGCTTCGTGCGCGGGGCGAAGGAGGACTCGCTCCCGTAGAGCCCGTCGCCGAACCTGAGCGACTCGCTCTTCCCCGTCTCGAGGTCGTACTTCACGATCCCGTCGAAGAAGGTCGTCGTCTTCACTTCCAGGCTCATGTTGTACGAAAACCGCGTCTTTCGGCCGACGCGGGAGCGATCGACGCTGGGAAAATCGGTGTTTCGATCGTCGATCGTGCGCTCCTTCGTCGCCCCGGTCTCGAGGTTGAAGCGCCACTCGTGGAGCTTCGCCCGAACGCGGAGGTTCGCGAGCGCGCGCGCCCAAGGACCGTCCGCCGGATCGGGCTCGGGGATCGGATCGTCCACGCGGCAGCCGATCATCACGATCTCGTGGCCTTCCTCCCACGCGTTCACCACGTGGTAGACGTACGCGCTCTCGGCCTCGAAGAAGCGCGCGGCTCCCCCCTGGCGCGGCACGACGGCGTAGCGCGCAGGCAGGTCGCGGCGAAACTCCACGCCCCACTTTCCTTGCGCGAGCGCGTCGTCGCGGAAGCAAATGGGGAGATCCATCAAGATGGCGAAGTGCTCGGTGATCGCCATGTCGTGCGGCAGGCGCGGGCCCGGCAGCTCGATGGGTTGGCGATGCGCGAGCACGCCGTCCCTCCCCACCACGCCGTAGTGCATGAACGGCGGCATCGGCCCGTACTCGAAGAAGAAGAGCTCGCCCGTCTGCTCGTCGACCTTGGCGTGCGCCGACATGCGGAGCGGCTTCGCTTGTCCGAAGCGCTCGGGCCCCTTGGTCTCGAGGGTGATGGGATCGATCGCGTAGGCCTTGCCCGTCAGGTACCAGAGCGCGAGCGCGACGCCGTTGTGGAAGACGATGTCGGTGTTCCCGGTGTCCTTGTAGCCGAGGCGCGGATTGCCGGTGAGCGGCTCCATGAGCCCCGTCCAAAGCGCCTTGCCCGCCTGCGTCTCGTCGGCGAGCTCGGGCGTCGCCACCCAGCGCCTTCGGTAGGTGATTTTCCCGTCGCGGATCTCGGCCGCGTGGATCATCGCGTCGCCGTCGAACCAGTGGTAGCGCCCCTTCGGCGCGTGCTTCGGGTTCGGCCCGTTGCGAAGGTACACGCCGTCGACGTCGCGGGGGATCTCGCCCACCACCTCGAACGACGAAGCGCTCTCTTCGGTGGCGGTGGGGGCGTACGGGCCTACGAGGTAAGGGCACTCGTTCATGACGGCGTTAGGGTAGCCTGGACGACGCGTGACGTCTCCGCTTCCTCGCGTTTTGCTCGGCGCTTTGTGCGCTCTGGCGGCCTCGGGCGCTTGCGTCTCGCCCGGCGCTTCGCCACGCGAGGCCGAGGACAAGACCACGGCCGCGAGCCTCCCCGCGGAGGCCGAGCCTTCCGCGCGACCTCAGCTCGACGGTCGCGGCTTCCCTTCGCACGTGCTCGCGCTGACCTGGGACGACGGGCCCGACGCGCACACGCTCGAGCTCGCGCGCTACTTGAAGAAGAAGCACGTCGTCGGCACCTTCTTCGTGGTGCGCGGATGGGACGAGCGGGTCTCGTCCGATCCCGGCTGGGGGCGCGACGTCTTCGGCACCGGCTACGACGCGCTCCCGGTGCTCGGCGATCTCGTCGCCCTTGGCCACCGCGTGGGGAACCACACCGCGAACCACGTCCTCTTGAGCGACGTCTCGCCGGAAGAGGCGGCGCGCCAGCTCCGCGAGAACCAGGCGCGCATCGACTGGCTGGAAGACAACGACCTTCGCCTCTTCCGTGCCCCCGGCGGCGCGTGGAGCCGCGTCGCCTCGCACGCGGTCGACGCCGATCCGGCGCTCGTCGCGCTCACGGGGCCGGTGCGTTGGGACATCGACCAGAAGGATTGGGAAGGCTCGGTCGGTTGTCACGCTAAAGACCCGGCGACGGAATGCGAGCCCGCCGGACCGGACGGGGCGCCGCGCGTGAAGCCGACGGTGATGGCCGCGCGCTACCTCACCGCGATCGAGCACGCGGGGCGCGGGATTGTGCTGCTCCACGATCGCGTGGGGCACGTGGGGTCGAGCTACGCGCTCGATCTCGCGCGGACCCTCGTCCCCGAGCTCGAGGCGCGCGGGTACGTCTTCACCGCGCCGGTGCTGGCCTTCTCGCCGCTCGCGCCGCGCTGTCCGGAGTGCCCGGGCTTCGTCGCTCGTACCGACCGCGAGAGCGCCTTCGCACGCGGCTCGATGCGCCTCGTCGACGTGGACGGCGACGGCCGGGCTGACGTGTGCGCGCGTGCGCCCGAGGGGATCCGCTGCGCGCGCGCCGAGAGCGAGAGTGACGAGCGCGGGCGAAGGACGCTCCGTTTTCGCGTCGGCTCCTTCACCCCCACGCGTCGCGAAGCGCGTGGGGCCGGCCGCGATGCGCGTACGGAGGCGACGTACTACGCCGATCTCGACGGCGACGGCCACGCCGATGCCTGCATCGCGACGAGCGCAGGTCTCGCCTGCGCGCTCGGCGACGGGCACGGTGGCTTCGGCACGCTCGAAGGTTGGTCGCGCTCGCGCCCGTGGCCGCGCATGGAGGTCGCCGAGCTCTCCGACGTCGACGGCGCGCTCCTCGGCTCCGGCGCGGGGCGCGAGCTGCTCTTTGCCGATCTCGACGGCGACAAGCGCGACGACGTGTGCGCTCGATCGGAGGCGGGGCTCGTCTGCGCCACGAGCCGTGGCGACGGCTTCGACCACGAGCGCGTGTGGCTCGCCTCCGACGTGGGGGGGCCCGACGACGCGCGCGGCCTCGCGCTCGGCGACGTGGACGGCGACGGGCGCGCCGACGTGTGCGTCCTCCGCGCGAACGGCATCGCCTGCGCCGCTTCGACCGGCGCGCGCTTCGGCCGCGCCGAGCCGTGGGCGCGCGATCTCCTCGCCGCCGATCCTCGCCCTCCGTCGGTCGTGCCGTGGACGCTTCGCCTCGGCGACGTGAACGGCGACGGGCGCGCCGACGCGTGCGTGCTCCGGAGCGACGGGATCGCCTGCGCGCTCTCGTCGGGCCGCGGCTTCACCCGCGCGACCCTCTGGCTCCCGCTCACGAGCAGCGCACGTGCCTCGTCGATGGCGCGCTTTGCCCTCGGCGACGTGAACGGCGACGGCCGCGCCGACGTGTGCTTCGAGGGGGAGGAAGGGCCGAGCTGCGCGCTGGCCCCGTAGCGCCCCATCGTCTCCGCGCGAGCAGGTGACTGGGACCCGAAGTCGCGTGCGTGATCCTGCTCGCCCCTCGCCCACGCTCTCGGTAAGCTGCCGGCCCGTGCAGGTCGCCGTCCTCATGCCCGTCTACAACGACGCACGAGGGCTCACGCGCACGGTGCGCGCGTTGGCCGATCGCGCTCATACCTTCGGCGCCGTCACGCTCTTTCTCGTCGACGACGGTAGCGACGAGCCCGTCGATCTCGAGTCGCTCCCCGCACCCACGCGCCACTTTCGCCTGGTCTTCGCCCGCCACGCGGTGAACCTCGGCCAAGGCGCGGCGCTCGAGACGGCACGCCAGCTCGCGCTCGCCGACGTGGCGCACGACGCCTACGTCACGATGGACGCCGACGGACAACACGGCGTCGACGACGCGCGCTCGCTCGCCGAGGCGGTGCGTGAAGGCGCCGACGTCGCCCTCGGCAACCGCTTCCTCGGGCGCTCCAACGTGCCGCGCGGAAGGCGCGTCATCTTGCATGCTGCACGCATGTTCGAGTGGGCGCTCACCGGCCTACGGCTCGCCGACGCGCACAACGGGCTCCGCGGCTTGAGCCGGCGCGCGCTCGAGCGCCTCCCCTTGCGCCAAAACCGCATGGCGCACGCCACCGAGATCACCTGGCGCATCTCCCACGCCGGTGATCTTCGCCTCGTCGAGGTGCCGGTCTCGGTCCGCTACACGAAGGACGGCTTGGCCAAAGGTCAGAGCTCGTGGGGCGCGTTCCTCATCCTCCACGATCTCGTCGCGCAGTATTTGTTCGGAGAGCTCGAATGAACCTCGCCGCCTTCGCGCTCCTCGCTTTGGTCTTCGGCCTCGTGGTCTTCGACTGGGTGAACCTCCGCGGCAGGAACTACCGCCCGCTCCTGGTGGAGACGCTCGTCTTCCTCGCCGGCGCGTTCTTCATCGTCTTCCCCCACCGCGCCAACGCCTTGGCCCACGCCGTGGGGATCGGACGCGGGGTCGATTTTCTCCTCTATCCCATCGTGATCTGGCTCGTTCGTGAGTCGCTCCTCTCGCGTCGCCGCCGGCACGAAGAAGAAGAGCGCATCACCCAGCTCACGCGCGCGCTCGCCGTGGCCGAGGCGCGCAAGATGGAAGCACCGGCCGAGTAGCTCGACCGGGAGCGCCCCTCGAACGTCGTCGCGACCGTCACGTGAGGACGCGAGACGCGCCCTACGGCACCGGACGGAACGACGCGCAGTCGCCGGCCTCCTCGGCCTCTTTCACCACGTAGCGGCGCGGCGCGTGGAACGGCGCGGCCCACAGCAAGGTCCACGGCGGGCGATCGACGCAGATGTGCTCGCCGTCGGCCACGTTCGCCAGCGCGCCCGCGTCGACCTTCTCGGCGACGAGCTCGGCGAAGGTCTCACCGGTGGGGAGCACGTAGCCGAAGCGCGTGACCACGAGCACGACGAGGAGCGCGCTGGTCGCCAAGACGCCGAAGGTGGTGAGGAGGCGGCCTTCGTCGTCGCCTCTTCGCGTGAGCCACAAATTCAAGCTCACGAGGACGAGCATCCAATCCATGTAGTAGCGGAGCTCGTGCGACTGCGGCATGCACGAGGTGACGACGGTCACCGCCAGAAACCCGAGGCCGGCCACGCGCGCGGTGCGCGAACGATCCCGCCGGACGCGCCACGCGAGCCACGCCACGTTGAAGAGCACGTAGGCGTGGAAGAAGCCGCCCATGCGGTTGCCGCCGCTCTCCTGGGGCATCCATTGATCGATCGTCCAGCGGCGTCGACTGGTCATCGGGCGAATGCCCATCTCGAGCAGCGAGCAGACGAAGCGCACCGGGCGGGGCGAGCTCTCGAGCCACTCGGGCGAGGAGTCGTAGGGCGCTTCGAGCCCCGGGAGGGCGTGCCCGAGGACGCTCGTCGTGATCGGGTAGTACGGGTTTCCGTGGCGAACCACGTTGGCCAGCGGCGTCGCGAAGACCAGCGGCGCGAGGAGCGGCACGACGAAGAGCGCCTTCTTGGC
>CAZHHD010000058.1:0-24948 GCA_964531795.1 uncultured Polyangiaceae bacterium
AAGGCGACGCGGGGGAGTCTCATCGCGAAGCGATGAGGGGGTCGCAAGACCCCACCAGGGTGGGCTAGGGGCCCGAGTCGAACGCTCGTCGGCATGCCGACGAACTTCAGACTCGGGACACTAGCTCTTCGTGGTCGGACCGGCGATCCCGGCGCTCGCCGCGGTGAGGTCGCCGCAGCGTTCGAGCTTTCGGTAGAGCGTCCTTCGATCGAAGCCGAGCACCTGCGCGGCCATGGTCTTGTTGCCCCCCACCGCTTCGAGCACGCGGAGGATGTAGCGGCGCTCGACCTCGTCCATCGAGAGCAGCTGGCTCGGATCTTCGGTCTCCACGATGACGCGCGTCGATTTGAACTCGCGGATCTTCTCCGGCAAGTCGTCGACGCCGATCTGGTCGTAGCGCGCGAGGGCCACGGCGCGCTCCACGCAGTTCTGCAGCTCGCGCACGTTCCCCGGCCACGGGTACGACGTGAGCTTGTCGGCCGCGCCGCTCGACATCCCCTTCACGCGGGAGCGCCCGTTCGACGCGTACGTCTCGATGAAGTGCTGCGCCAAAGCGAGCACGTCGCCGCCGCGCGCGCGGAGCGGCGGCACGTGGATGCGGACGACGTTGATGCGATAAAAGAGGTCCTCGCGGAAGCGCTTCTCCGCCACCTCGGTCTCGAGGTCGCGGTTGGTCGCGGCGACGATGCGCGCGTCGAAGGGGATCTCGGCGTCGCCGCCGACCGGGCGCACGGTGCGCTCTTGGAGCGCGCGGAGCAGCTTGGCCTGCATGCCCATGGGCATCTCGCCGATTTCGTCCAAGAAGAGCGTGCCGCCGGTGGCCTTCACGAAGAGCCCGGTGCGCGCCTGACGCGCGTCGGTGAAGGCGCCGCGCGTGTGGCCGAAGAGCTCGCTCTCGAGGAGCTGCTCCGGCATCGCCGCGCAGTTGATGGGGACGAACGGCCCCTTCTCGCGCTCGCTCCTCTTGTGGAGCGAGCGGGCGACGAGCTCCTTGCCCGTGCCGCTCTCGCCGGTGACGAGCACGGTGGCGTCGCTGTCGGCCACGCGTTGGACGAGGTCGTACACCTTCTCCATCGCCGCGCTCTTGCCGAGGACGTCGTCGTCGTGGGTCTTGTCGGCGACGGCGAGGCGAAGGCGCTTCACCTCTTGGCGGAGCTGGCGGTGATGCAGCGCGCGCTCGAGCGTGAGCGCGATGTCGTCCATCTCGAACGGCTTGGTGATGAAGTCGTAGGCGCCGGCACGAATGGCGGAGATGGCCGTCTCCATGCTGCCGAACGCGGTCATCACCACGACCGGAATGTCCTCGCGGTTCTCGGCCACCTTCTGACAGAGGTCGACGCCGCTCATCCCCTGCATGTTCAGGTCGGTGACGATGACGTCGAAGTCTTGCTCCCCCAAGAGCTCGAGCCCCGCGAGCGGGTCGGTGCGCGAAGCCACGGCGAAGCCGCGCCGGCGGAGCGCGCTCTCGAGGATTTCGCACATGCTCCGATCATCGTCGATGATCAGGACGCGCCCTTGCGGCGTGGCTCGCTCTTCGCTCATGACGACACCCTAGCGTGCGCCCCAACCCGCGCACACTCAAGCTGGAAGGCGCATGAGCCGCGCGGGGTCAGCCGGCGTAGGCGTCCTCGCCGTGCTGCGTGCTGTCGAGCCCCTCGCGCTCTTCGGCCGGGGGAACACGGAGCCCCACGGTCTTGTCGATGAGCTTCAAGATGCCCCAGGTGACCGCGGCGGCGTAAACCGCCGAGACGGCGCAGGCGAGCGCTTGGATGCCGAGCTGCTTCGGGTTGCCGAAGAGGAGCCCGTCCTGCCCACCGTCGAAGACCGCCTTCTGGGCGAACACGCCGGTGAGGAGCGCGCCGGTGAGACCGCCCACGCCGTGCACGCCGAAGGCGTCGAGGGAGTCGTCGTAGCCATACTTGTACTTTGCAAGTACCGCGGCGTAGCACACCAGGCTGGCGACGAAGCCGATGAGGATCGCCGCCCACGGAGCCACGAATCCTGCCGCGGGGGTGATGGCGACGAGACCGGCCACGAGGCCCGAGGCGACGCCGAGCGCGGTGGGCTTGCCGCGGTGCCACCACTCGACGAAGAGCCACCCGAGCGCGCCGCCGGCGGCGCCGAGGTGCGTGGTCATGAAGGCGAGCGCCGCGAGCTGCGAAGAGGTGAGCGCGCTCCCGGCGTTGAAGCCGAACCACCCGAACCACAGGATCCCTGCGCCGGTGAGGGTCATCGTGAGGTTGTGGGGGAGCGGCCGCTCTTGCGGGTACTTGAGGCGCTTGCCGACGACGAGGGCGCAGACGAGCGCCGACGCGCCCGCCGTGAGGTGAACGACGGTGCCTCCGGCGAAGTCGAGCGCGTGAAGCTCGAAGAGCCAACCGCCGGGCGCCCACACCCAGTGCGCCACCGGATCGTAGACGAGGAGCGACCAGAGCAAGATGAAGACGAGGTACGCCGAGAACTTCATGCGCTCGGCGAACGCGCCGGAGATGAGCGCCGGCGTGATGACGGCGAACATCATCTGGAAGGCGACGAACGCCAGCGTGGGCACGGTGTCGTGCTGCGTCCCGATCGTCCCGCGGAGGCCGAGGAACTCGAGCCCGCCGATGAGCCCGTGCTGCGTCGTCCCGAAGGCCAGCGTGTAGCCGAAGAGGACCCACGCCACGCTCATCACCGGGATGGCGGCCATCGAGTGCATGATGGTCGAGAGGACGTTCTTCCTCCTCACCATGCCCCCGTAGAAGAGGGCGAGAGCCGGGGTCATGAGGAGCACGAGCGCGGAGCTCACGAGGAGCCACGCCGTGTCTCCGGTGTTCAGGGTCGGATGGTCGGGCACCTTGGCGAGCAGTCTGCCCGAGGTCGTGTTTCGCGCTTGTTTCGCGCCGCGTCAGGCGGTCGGGCCGAGGAATCCCACGACCTTCTCGCGCACGCGCTCCGGCGCTTCGTCGACGATCCAATGCGAGATCCCGGGGAAGCGCTCGATGGTGACGTCCTTCACCTCGCGCTCGAGCCCGTCGAGGAGCTCGGAGCCGAGCGCTTGGTCCTCCATTCCCCAGAGAACCAGCGTGGGCCGCTCGATGCGCGGGAGCTTGGACTCGATGCCACGGAGCGCCGCGCGGTAGTACGCGAGCATGCCGCGCGCGGCGCCGGGGGCGCGCGCCGAGGCTTCGTAGTGCGCGATGTCTTCGTCGGAGAACGCCTCGGGGTGCACCGAGGATCCGCGAAGGATGCGCCCCATCGTTCCGCGCTTCGTGAGGCCGCGCTCGGGGAGGAGCGGGAGCTGGAAAAAGAAGACGTACCAAGAGCGCCTCCGCTGCGCGGGCTTGGTGAGGAGCGCGCGGAGCATGAGCGAAGGGTGCGGCGCGTTCAGGATCACGAGGCGATCGACGATCTCCGGATGCCGCGCGGCAAAATGCCAGGCGACGATGCCGCCCCAATCGTGCCCGACCACGTGCACGCGCGTGTGGCCGAGGGCGCGCACGAGCTCGACGAGATCTTGCACGAGGCGCGCGCTCTTGTAGTCGCGCACGGCGCGGGGCTTGTCCGAGTCGCCGTAGCCGCGCATGTCGGGGGCGATGACGCGGAAGCCTTGGCGCGCGAGCGGCTCCATGTGCTGGCGCCACATGTGCGAGGACTCGGGGAATCCGTGGAGGAGCAGCACGGGCGGCCCCGACTCCCCCTCGAGCAGCACCGCGAGCTTCACCCCTCCGCCGACGTCGATCCGCCGTTGCTCCATGCGCGCGAAGGTAGCACGCGAACAGGTGTGTCACTCCGCGGCGGGCGGGGTCCACTTCCCGCCGAGCGTCGGGCGCTCGTAGGCGAGGAGCCGGTCGAACAGGCGCGCCGGATCTTCCTCGATGACGAAGAGCGCCGCGTGCTCGGGGAGCGCGAAGCCCTCCTTCACCGCGTGATCCACCGCGGCGCGGAGCGGCTCGTAGTAGCCGGCGGTCGAGAGCAGGCCGATGGGCTTCTCGTGGATGCCGAGCTGCGCCCAGGTGGCGATCTCGAAGAGCTCGTCGAGCGTGCCGAATCCGCCGGGGAGCGCGACGAAGGCGTCGCTGAGGGCAGCCATCTTCGCCTTGCGCTCGTGCATGCTCTCCACTTGATGGAGCTCGGTGAGCGCGCGGTGGGCGAGCTCCTTCTCCACGAGCAAACGCGGGATCACGCCGATGACCTCGCCTCCACGCGCGAGCGCGGCGTCGGCGATCGTCCCCATGAGCCCGACGCTCGCGCCGCCGTACACGAGGCCGACCCCGCGCGCGGCGAGGAGATCGCCGAACTCGCGCGCCGCGGCGGCGTATTCGGGGCGTGCGCCGGGGCGCGATCCGGTGAAGACCGTGACTCGGCGGAGGGTTCGCATGGCCGGCCATTATGACGCGACTCGGTGCCCGGCGGGCGCCTCGTGAGGGGCGCTCTCCGAGGAAGACGCCGGCGCCTCCTCATGTAGACTCGCGCGCCATGGCCGCGTCCCCGTTCCAGAGCCCGCCGCAGTCTCCCGAAGAGGTCGAGCGATCCAAGCCGCTCGAGATCTCGCCCGAAGAGGTCGCGACGATGACCGAGGGCGAGTGGTACGCGAAGGCGTTCCGCGGCGAAGACGTGCCGCAGCTCACCTTCCGCGCCGTCGCCATGGGGACGATCCTCGGATTTTTCCTGTCGTTCACCAACGTCTACATCGGCCTGAAGACGGGCTGGTTCCTCGGCGTCGCCATCACGGCGTGCATTCTCTCCTTCACCATCTGGTCGGCGCTCCTCCGCGCGGGGATGGCGAAGACGCCGATGACCATCCTCGAGACCAACTGCATGCAGTCGACGGCTTCGGCCGCCGGCTACGCCACGGGGAACGCCGTCGTCACCGCCTTCCCGGCGATGCTGCTCTTGACCGTCAGCAAGGACAACCTGACGGGAACGCAGGTCGGCTGGTGGATGATCGCGCCTTGGATCTTCTGTCTCGCGCTCCTCGGCGTGTTCCTCGCCGTGCCGATGAAGCGAAACATGATCAACCAGGAGCGGCTCCTCTTCCCCTCCGGGACCGCCGCGGCCGTCACGCTGCAGAGCCTCTACAGCGAAGGGGCCGAGGCGCTCGTTCGCGGACGCGCGCTCCTCGCCGGTGGTCTCGTCGGCGTGCTCGTGCCGCCGCTCAAGGATCTCGAGATCCTGAAGAAGGTCGACGAGCACGGAAAGACCACGCGCGAAGCGCTCCTCCCCGGCTCCTCGAACATCTTCGACTGGCTCCCGAAGTTCCACGCCAACGGCCACGAGTACAAGCCGAGCGACTTCCTGATGAAGCTCGATCACAGCGTCGTGCTGGTGGGCGCCGGCGCGATCATCGGCCTCCGCGTGACGGCGAGCATGCTGCTCGGCGGCTTCATCCTCGTCTTCTTCATCGCGCCGCACGCGCTCGAGGCGTCGTGGACCAACCCCGCCGGCAAGCTGGTGATGGCCGCGAGCAAGCCGCAGGCGGCGTGGAAAGAGATCGGGATCTGGCTCGGCGCGCCGCTGCTCGTCTCGTCGGGGCTCGTCGCGTTCGCCGCGCAGTTCCGCACGATTTTGCGCGCGTTTCAGGCGCTCCGCGGCGGCGCGAAGGGGCCCTATCGAACTCCGGCGGAGCGCGAGGAATCGGCCGGCTACAGCGAAGATCGCGTGGCGCGCACCGAAGTGCCGATGAAGTGGTTCATCTACGGCGCGTCGGTCGGTGGGATCGGCATCGTGATCCTCGCGTGGGCCTTGTTCCAGATCCCGCCGTACTACGGCGTGCTCGCGGTCTTGATGACGTTCGTGCTCGCGCTCGTCGCCTGCCGCGCGACCGGCGAGACCGACATCACACCGGGCGGACCGCTCGGCAAGATCATGCAGCTCACCTACGGCATCTTGATGCCGCAGAGCACGACGGCGAACTTGATGACGGCGAGCATCACGTCGAACTCGGCGCTCGCCGCCGCCGACCTCCTGAACGATCTGAAGTCGGGCTATCTCCTCGGCGCGCACCCGCGTCGTCAGTTCCTCGCGCAGTTCATGGGGATCTTCACCGGCACGGTGGCGACGACCCTCGGCTACTTCTTGCTCGTCCCCGACGCGCGCGCGCTGACCGGCGTCGACGGCGGCGATCCGAAGTTCGCGGCGCCGGGCGCGCAGCAGTGGAAGGCGGTGGCCGAGGTCTTCCGCTACGGCCTCGACAGCTTGCACCCGCTCGCGCGCACCTACATTTTCTGGGGGCTCGGCATCGGCGTCGTGCTCGCGCTCATCGAGCTCTTCACGCCGGCGAAGCATCGCAAGTACCTCCCGTCGGCGACCGGAATCGGCCTCGGACTGCTCCTCCCCTTCTTCTATCCGCTCGCGTTCTTCCTCGGCGCGGTCATCGCCGAGATCGCCAAGCTCGTGAGCAAGACGTGGGCGGGGCGCTTCGTGATCCCGATCGCGTCGGGCATCATCGCCGGCGAGAGCATCATCGGCGTCATCGTCTCGGGCTTGAACAACTTCGTCCTCAACTGACCGCGCGCGGGAGGTCTCCATGGGAATTTCGATCGTCACCGGAGCGAACCGCGGGATCGGCCTCGCCCTCGCCCAAGGGCTCCACGCGCGCGGCGCCGAGGTCCTCGCTGCCTGCCGCAAGAGCTCGCCCGCGCTCGACGCCTTGGCCAAGGCCTCGAACGGCAAGGTGCGCGTCGCCCCGGGGATCGACGTCGCCGACGCCGACGCCGGAAAGAAGCTCCTCGCCGCGCTCGGCACTGCGAAGCTCGATCTCGTGATCCACAACGCCGGGATCCTCGCCGCCGACGGCCTCGCCGAGACGAACGAAGAAGAGCTCGTCCGCTGCTTTCGCGTGAACGCGGCAGCTCCGCTGCTCCTGACCCGCGCGCTCGTCGATCGCCTGGAAAAGGGCGCCAAGGTCGGCATCGTCACGAGCCGCATGGGCTCGATCGACGACAACGGATCGGGCGGGTATTACGCGTACCGCATGTCGAAGGCGGCGGTGAACATGGCGGGCAAGTCCCTCGCCGTGGATCTGCGCGGCCGCGGCGTGGCGGTGGCGCTCCTTCACCCCGGCTACGTGAAGACCGACATGAACCACGGGGGCGGCGCCATCGACGCGACCACGAGCGCCGAGGGGATGCTCGCGGTGCTGGCAAAGCTCGACCTCGCCGCGAGCGGCTCCTTCTTCAACTACACCGGCGCCGCGATCCCCTGGTAGCGCGCGAAGCGCGCGCCGTAAGCGCTTCTCCGCACGGGCTCCGCGGCGTCTCCGGTCGGCACCCGCCGCACCCGCGACCCGGTGCGACGCCTTGACGCTCGCCGGTGAATTCCTTATACGGCGGCGAGCCTCATGCCGCCCGTCGCCAGCTTGATCGAGGAGAGTCGCGGCACCGTCCCCGGCGTCGCGGCCCGCGATCTCGTCGCGCTGACCAAGCCGCGCATCACGCTGATGGTCCTCGTCACCGCCGCCGGCGGCGTGTGGCTCGCGCCCGGGCACATCACCAAGACCGCGGCGTTGCTCGCTCTCCTCGGAACGATGCTCATCGTCTCCGGCGCCAACGCGCTCAACATGTACCTCGAGCGCGAAATCGACGGTCGCATGCAGCGGACCTGTCGCCGCCCGCTCCCCGCCGGCCGCCTCGCGCCCAAGATCGCCCTCTGGTTCGGCGTCGGCCTCTCCGTGGCCGCGGTCCCGGTCCTCGCCATCGGGGTGAACGCCGCCACGGCGCTCCTCGCCGTGCTCGCCAACCTCAGCTACGTCCTCGCCTACACGCCCATGAAGCAGCGCTCGCACGGGGCGCTCCTCGTCGGCGCGGTCCCGGGCGCGATTCCGCCCCTCATGGGGTGGACGGCGGTGACGGCGCACGTCGATCCGGGGGGCCTGGCGCTCTTCGGCGTGCTGTTTTTCTGGCAGATCCCGCATTTTCACGCCATCGCGCTCTTCCGCAAAGAGGACTACGCGCGCGCCGGGCTGAAAGTGATGCCCAACGCGCTCGGCGACGAAGCCACGCGACGCGCCATCGTGAGCTACACCGCGGCGCTCGTCGCCTCGACCCTGCTCGTCTATCCGCTCGGCGTGTCCGGGCGCGTGTACCTCGTCACCGCGTTCGTGCTCGGGTGCGGGTTCCTCGGTTGGGCGACGCTGGGTCTTCGTCCGAGCGCGGGCACCCGTTGGGCGCGCGGTCTGTTCGCGTACTCGCTCGTGTACCTCGTGCTGCTCTTCGTCGCGCTCGTCGGCGACGGTCGCGCGTAGGCACACCGCACGATCGCGTCGTCGCGTCGCATCTCCCACGCGTCTCCGACGCTCGGGCGTCGCGCGCTCGAAGCTCGCGGAGCGGGAAATTCCCACGTTCCGCGCAGCATCGTGCGTGCACGCGCGCGCGCCCCACACTGGCACGACGGCCGAAATCTTTGCGCGATTTTTTTCCCGCGTCGCGCGTCCAGGATTGGGGTTGTGCGCTTGGGGCTCCGTCCCCTATAAGGGCCACCGAAAACGGCACGATGCTCATCGTTCACTCGCCGTGAACGAGCAGCTTCGCGCGCCGCGGAGGGGCGCACCCACCTGCGCGCTCCGAGGTCCTCGTCGTCACCGTCCCCCACGCCGTGCGGTTTCGCGGCACCCCCCCAGGCGAATGCAACTCTTCCCCCGCTCGCTGAACAAGCTCCCCGTGGTCGCCGGCGTCGGCACCGTGGCGGCGATTGTCGGCATCACGTTCGTCCTCTGGTTCTACTACTCGCCGAAGAACCTCCAGGTCGGCTACGCGCCGACGCAGCCGGTGCCTTACAGCCACCGCCTGCACGCTGGAGAGCTCGGCATCGACTGCCGTTACTGCCACGCGAACATCGAGCGCTCGGCGCACGCGATGATCCCGGCGACGCAGACGTGCATGGGATGCCACTCGGTCGTGAAGACGGAGAGCGCGCGCCTCGCGCCCGTCCGCGCGAGCTGGGCCAGCGGCCAGCCGGTGGAGTGGGTGAAGGTCCACAAGCTCCCCGAGCACGCTTACTTCGACCACAGCGCGCACTTGAACGCCGGCGTCGGCTGCGTGACGTGCCACGGCCGCATCGATCAGATGGACGTCGTGCGCCTCGATCAGCCCATCAGCATGGGCTGGTGCCTCGACTGCCACAAGAACCCGACGCCGAACCTTCGGCCGAAGGATCAAATCACCAACATGGCGTGGCGCCCGGAAATGGCCCCCGCCGGCTGGCAGCCCCCGACCGTGAATCCCCCCAAGCACTGCTCCGGGTGTCACCGATGAGTCGCCGCGAACCGTACAAGCTGAACGACACGCAGTCGGGCGCGCAGATCTTCTGGCGCAGCCTGGAAGAGAAGCACGCGAGCGCCGAGGCGTACGCCAAGAACAAGGTCGACGCCGAGTTCCCGCTCGGCTCGCCCGGTGAAGTGCTCAAGCGCGAGTCGGTGAAGCCCGACGACGAGTCCACCTGGGGCCGAAGGAACTTCCTCAAGTTCGGCACCGCCGTCACCGCGCTCTTCGGGCTCGAGGCCTGCGTGCGCCGCCCGGTCGAGAAGATCGTCCCCTACACGCGCGCTCCGGAAGAAGTCATCCCCGGTGTCGCCAACCACTACGCGACCGTCTACGGCCGCCGCGGCGAAGCGCTTGGCCTCCTCGTCGAGAGCCACGAAGGGCGCCCGACCAAGATCGAAGGCAACCCCGAGCACCCGTCGAGCCGCGGCGCGACGGATCTGCTCACGCAAGCCTCGATCTTCGATCTCTACGATCCCGATCGCTCCGAATCCCCCACGCAAAAGGGGCAAAAGGCGAAGTGGGAAGAGTTCGAAGCCTTCCTCACCGAGCGCCTCAAGGCGCACGACGGCGACCAGGGGATGAAGCTCCGCGTCCTCGCCGAGCCCTCCTGCTCGCCGACCTTCCTGCGTCTCCGCGACGCGGTCCGCGCGCGCTTCCCCCACACGCGCTTCCACACGTGGTCGTCGGCCCCCGACTCGAACGCTCGCGAAGGCGCGCGCATCGCCCTCGGTCAGCCGGTCCACGCGATCTACGACTACGGCCGCGCGAAGGTCATCGTCTCGCTCGACTGCGACTTCCTCCAGACCGAGTCGGGGAGCGTGCGCGCCACGCGGAGCTTCGCCGAAGGGCGCCGCATCCGCTCGCCGCACGACTCGATGAGCCGCCTCTACATGGTGGAGTCGACGCTCAGCACGACCGGCGCCAACGCCGACCATCGCCTCCGCCTCAAGTCGGGCGACGTCGAGCGCTACGCGCGCCTCCTCGCGAAGGAGCTCGTCGGCGCTGGCCTGAACCTCGGCCCCGTCGCCGCTTCGCTCGGCGATCACCCGGCCGAGGGCATCCCCGAGAAGTGGATCAAGGCCGTGGCGAAGGATCTCGCCGACAGCCGCGGTCGCGCCCTCGTCGTCGCCGGCTCGCGCCAGCCCGCGAGCGTGCACGCCCTCGCCCACGCGCTCAACGCCGCGCTCGGCGCGGTCGGACAGGTCGTCACCTACACCCCGGTGGTCGACGTGCTCGAGCAGGATCACGCAGCGGACCTCCAGGCCCTCGCGGCGGATCTCGACGGCAACAAGGTCGAGACGCTCCTCATCCTCGGCGGAAACCCGGCCTACGACGCCCCCGGCGACGTGAAGCTCGCCGAGCGCATCGCCAAGGTGCCGTACACGATCCACCTCGCTTCGCACGTCAACGAGACGTCGCAGAAGTGCATGTGGCACCTCCCGCGCGCGCACGAGTACGAGACCTGGGGCGACCTTCGCTCGCTCGACGGCACGTGGAGCGTGCAACAGCCGCTCATCGCGCCGCTCCACGGCGGCAAGAGCGACATCGAAGTCCTCGCGCTCTTCACCCCCGGGGCCGATCCCAAGACGGTGGCCGGTCACGACCTCGTCCGCGAGACGCTCCGCGGTCGCTCGACCTTGAGCGGCGCGGCGTTCGACAAGCAGTGGAAGGGGGCCCTCGCCCGCGGCGTCGTCGCCGGCAGCGCGCCCTTCGCCTTCACGCCGAACGAGGTCAAGGGGGCGGAGATCGCCGCCGAGCTCGCCAAGCCCGCAGCCGCCAAGAAGGGCGGCGGAGGCCAGCTCGAGGTCGTCTTCACCGCCTGCCCGAAGATGTTCGACGGCCGCTACGGCAACAACCCCTGGCTCCTCGAGCTCCCCGATCCGCTCACCAAGATCGTCTGGGACAACGTCGCGCAGATCTCGGCGAAGACCGCCAAGGATCTCGGCGTCGAGAGCGGCGACGTCGTCGAGCTCTCGGCCAACGGCGCCAGCGTGAAGGTCGCTGCGTGGATCCAACCGGGCCACGCCGACGGCTCGGTCACCTTGGCGCTCGGCTGGGGTCGCACCGCCGCCGGTCGCTACGGCAACGGCAAGGGCTTCGACGTCAACCCGCTCCGCAGCGTGCAGTCGATGCACATCCTCGACGGCGTCGCGCTCCGCAAGACGGGCGAGACGTACACCATCACGCAGACGCAGGATCACCACTCGATGGCCGGCCGCCCGGTCGCCATCGACGCGACGCTCGACGAGTACCGGGACAACCCGGAGTTCGCCCAGTACCGCCTGCCGAACCCCAAGACCCTCCCGCTCTGGCAGCGCCAGGACTACTCGAAGGGTCACCAGTGGGGGATGAGCGTCGATCTCTCGGCGTGCACCGGCTGCGGGGCGTGCGTCATCGCCTGCCAGTCGGAGAACAACATCGCCGTCGTCGGCAAAGAGCAGGTCGGTCGCGGCCGCGAGATGCACTGGATCCGCGTCGACCGCTACTTCGTCGGCGAGGACGAGGCCGATCCCAAGGTCGCGCTCCAGCCCGTCGCCTGCGTGCAGTGCGAAGAGGCTCCGTGCGAGAACGTCTGCCCGGTCAACGCCACCGAGCACAGCCCCGAGGGGCTGAACGACATGGCGTACAACCGCTGCATCGGCACGCGCTACTGCGCGAACAACTGCCCGTACAAGGTGCGCCGCTTCAACTACCTCGAGTTCCAGGGCGGCCCGCCGGGCGGCTCGGTGGAGACGCTCTACGGCGACATCCCCGAAGTGCAGAAGATGGTCTTCAACCCCGACGTCACCGTGCGCATGCGCGGCGTCATGGAGAAGTGCACGTACTGCGTGCAGCGTATCCAGGAGGGGAAGATTCAGTCGAAGCGCGAAGGCCGCGTCCTCAAGGACGGCGACATCAAGACGGCGTGCTCGCAGGCATGCCCGGCCGGCGCCATCGTCTTCGGCGACTTGAACGACCCGGCGGCTCGCGTCGCCGAGCTCGCGAAGCGTGACCGCGGCTACAAGCTGCTCGCCGACCTCGGCACCCACCCGCGCACGACGTACCTGGGCAAGATTCGCAACCCGAACAAGGAGATGGCGTGATGGCCAACTACAAGTTGCCCATCAAGGAGATCGGCGAGATCCCGCTCGTCGACGAGGGCGAGACGTTCGCCTCGATCACCGAGCGTGTGGCCGGCGTGACCGAGAAGGCCGCGCCCCGCAACTGGTGGATCGCCTTCTTGATCGCTCTGTGCGGCACGCTCACCCTCTTCTCCGCCATCGGCTACCTGTTCTGGACCGGCGTCGGCGTGTGGGGGAACAACAGCCCCTGCTACTGGGGCTGGGACATCACGAACTTCGTCTGGTGGATCGGTATCGGTCACGCCGGCACGCTCATCAGCGCCGTCCTCTTCCTGTTCCGCCAGAAGTGGCGCACGTCGATCAACCGCTTCGCCGAAGCGATGACGATCTTCGCCGTCATCTGCGCGCTCATCTACCCCGGCATCCACGTCGGGCGCGCGTGGTTCGCGTACTACATGTTCCCGCTGCCCAATCAGATGGGCATCTGGCCGAACTTCAAGAGCCCGCTCATCTGGGACATCTTCGCGGTCTCGACCTACTTCACCGTCTCGTTGCTCTTCTGGTACGTCGGCCTCATCCCCGACCTCGCCACGCTGCGTGACCGCGCGAAGAACAAGCTCCGGAAGACGATCTACGGGTCGTTCGCCCTCGGGTGGCGCGGGTCGAATCGTCAGTGGCAGAACTACGAGCGCGCGTACCTCATTCTCGCCGCTCTCTCGACGCCGCTCGTCCTCTCGGTGCACTCGGTCGTTTCGTTCGACTTCGCGACCTCGGTGCTCCCGGGCTGGCACACGACGATCTTCCCGCCGTACTTCGTCGCCGGCGCCGTCTTCAGCGGCTTCGCCATGGTCATGACGCTCATGATCGTGACCCGCGTCGTCTACGGCGTGCGCAGCATCGTGACGATGCAGCACCTCGAGCTGATGAACAAGATCATGCTCTGTACGGGCAGCCTCGTTGGCTACGCGTACGCGATGGAGTTCTTCATCGCGTACTACTCGGCCGACACGTACGAGAAGTTCTGCTTCATCAACCGCGCGACCGGTCCCTACAAGTGGGCCTACTGGTCGATGATCACCTGCAACGTGATCGTCCCCCAGAGCTTCTGGTCGAAGAAGCTCCGCACGCACGTCGGTTGGATGTTCGTCGCGTCGTTCCTCATCAACATCGGGATGTGGTTCGAGCGCTTCGTCATCATCGACACGTCGCTCCACCGCGACTTCCTCCCGTCGTCGTGGGGTTACTTCCACCCGACCGCGATCGACATGCTCACCTACGCGGGCACGTTCGGCCTCTTCTTCACCGCGTTCCTCCTCTTCATCCGGTGGGTGCCGATGATCGCCATCGCCGAAGTGAAGGGGGTTCTGCCGGCGGCCGATCCGCACGCAGAGCACGACGACCACGGACACGCGGCCGAGCCCGCGCTGGCTCCGGCGGAGTAGGTCATGGCCGAAGATCCGAAGAGCAAGCAGACGGTCAAGGAAGGCCTCTCGAAGGCGGCCAAGGAAGCGCTCGAGCGCGCCTCCTCGAAGCCGCCGGCTGTCGCCGAAAAGGCGAAGAGCGAGGGGGAAGTGGGCCACGTGAAGAGCACGCCGCCCGGCAAGGACGACGTCGGCGATCACGTCGCCCCCGGCTTCCCCAAGCCCGACTCGAAGGCCGAAGCGCCGCTGAAGAGCTTTCACAAGGAGACGGTCGAAGGCCCCATGGAGCGCAAGTCGAAGCACCCCGCGCCGCCGGCAGGGAAGAAGCGCACCGCGCTCCTCCTCGCCGAGTACGACAGCCCCGGCGCCTGCATGCACGCCGCCGAGTCGCTGCGTGACGCCGGCTACACGAAGTTCGACGCGCACACCCCCTTCCCTGTCCACGGCATGGACAAGGCGATGGGGCTCCCCGACTCCAAGCTCGGTTGGATCGTCCTCGTCTGCGGGCTCAGCGGCGTGAGCTGCGCGTTCGCGATGATGTACTGGATGAACAACATCGACTACCCGATCATCATCGGCGGCAAGCCGACGGACATCGCCTCGGTGCCGAGCATGATCCCCATCATGTTCGAGCTCACCGTCCTCTTCTCCGCGTTCGGCGCGGTGTTCGGGATGCTGCACTTGAACCGCCTGCCGCAGCACCACCACCCCATCTTCGAGTCGGATCGCTTCGGGCGCTTCTCCGACGACAAGTTCTTCCTCTCGGTCGAGGCCGAGGATCCGAAGTTCAAGCTCGAGCGAACGCGCGAGCTGCTCGAGAAGACCCACGCGACGTTCGTCGAAGTGGTCGAGGAGACCGTGTCGTGAAGAAGGCCCTTCCTTCCTCGATCCTGGCCCCCGCGCTGGTGCTCCTGCCGCTCGCTCTCGGCGCTTGCCGCGGCGAGACGACCAAGGACACGCCGTGGGTCGGCATCCGGAACATGTACGACCAGCCGAAGTACTCCATGCAGCAAGAGGGGGCCTTCTTCGACGACAAGCGCGCCATGCGCCCGCCGGTCGAAGGCACCGTCTCGCGCGAAGAGGAGATCGATCCCGGCGTCGGCGAAGGCCGCCTCGAAGACGGTTCGGGCTACGTGCTCACCGTCCCCGAGCGCATCGTCACGCAGGCCGGCGGGCTCGACGCGCTCGTCCAGCGCGGACAAGACCGCTTCGGTATCTACTGCACCCCCTGCCACGACAAGACGGGGAGCGGCGACGGCATGGCCGTGCGTCGCGGCATGCTGAAGCCCCCGAGCTTCCACATCGATCGCGTCCGCCACATGCCCGACGGGCAGATGTTCGCGACCATCTCCAACGGCATCCGCAACATGCCGGCGTACGGGCCGCAAATCCCGGTGCGTGATCGCTGGGCCATCGTCTCGTACGTGCGTGCCCTCGAACTCAGCCAGGCGCAGATCGCCTCGGAGCAGAAGCCGTGAGCGAAGAAGACAAGAAGACCTCGTCGAAGTCCTCGCCGCCGGCCGCCAAGGCCGCGGCGAAGCCTGCCGCTGCTTCGAAGTCGGGGGGCGCGTACATGCTCCCGGACTCGAACCCCTGGGCCGGCGCGTGGAAGATCGCGGCCGGCATCGGCGCGGTCGGGCTCGTCGCTTCGGGCGCGGGCATGGCCAGCGGACCGGAGGGGGCGCACCGCTTCGCGTTCTCGTACCTCTTCGGGTTCGAAGTGGCGCTCTCGCTCGCCCTCGGCTCGATGTTCTTCGTCATCGTGCAGCACTTCACGAGCGCGGGCTGGAGCGTCACCGTGCGTCGCACGGCGGAGTTCTTCACCGTCGGCATCTTCGCGATGGTGGTCCTCTTCGCGCCCGTCTTCATGATGCGCAACACGCTCTTCCCCTGGCTGCATCCTGCCAAGGCGGAGCACGCCGAGCACGCGGCGGAGCCCAAGGTCGGCACCACCGAGACGAACGGCGCGCTGCTCCAAGCCGGTGAGCCTTCGGGTGCGACGGCCCCCGCCGGTGCGGCGGGTGCGCAAGGCGGACACACGACGCCGGCCGGCGCGGATCCTCTGCACGTGGGCGAGCCCACGGGCGCTGCGGGCGAGAAGCACACCGACGACGGCTCGGGCGGCGGTCATGGCGATGGCCACGGCGGCGGTCAGGGCGACGGTCGTGGCCACGGTCACGGCGTCGGCGTCGGCGCTCCCGGCACCGGCCACGGCGGACGCGGCGATCACGCGGAGCACACGGGCGCGGGCGCAGTGGCGCACCACGCCACGAAGGGCGATCCCGAAGAGATCGAAGCGGCCGAGAAGCTCGAAGCCAAGAGCGGCTACCTCAACGAGCGCGACTTCTCGATTCGCGCGGTCGTCTATCTCATCATCTGGTGCTTCATCGCCTGGAAGCTCTTCGACTACTCGGTGAAGCAGGACACGTCGAAGGATCCGAAGCTCACCGTCGCGGTGCAGCGCTTCGCGCCGGTGGCGACGCCCCTGTTCGCGCTCAGCCTCACCTTCGCGGCGTTCGACTGGATCATGTCGCTCGAACCCTCGTGGTTCTCCACGATCTTCGGCGTCTACTTCTTCGCCGGCTCGGTGGTCTCGAGCTACGCGCTCCTCATCCTCGTGACGATGGGCCTAAGGAACTCCGGGATCCTCCAGAAGGAGATCCACGTCGAGCACTTCCACGACCTCGGCAAGCTGATGTTCGGCTTCCTCGTGTTCTGGGCGTACATCGGCTTCGCGCAGTTCATGCTCATCTGGTACGCGGCGCTCCCTGAGGAGACGACGTTCTTCCACCGCCGCTGGGACGAAGGTCCGTGGCGCTGGTTCAGCCTCGCGCTCGTCTTCTTCCACTTCGTGGTGCCGTTCTTCCTCGTCATCTCGCGCAACACGAAGCGTCACCTCCCCACCCTGCGCCTCGGCGCCGCGTGGATCCTCGTGATGCACGTGGTCGACGTGTACTGGCTCGTGATGCCGAACTGCGGTCAGGCCGGCTTCGCCGTGCACTGGCTCGACCTGACCTGCCTCCTCGGGTGCGTCGGCGCGTACTTCGCCGTCGCCCTCTACTTCATGAAGGGGCACTCGCTCATCCCCGTCGGCGATCCGCGGCTCCCCCGCGCGCTGCACTTCGAGAACGCCTGAGGCCGGAACATGGCGACCGACAACAGCCCCACCCGAAATAAGCTCATCTTCGTGCTGGCCGCCGTCACGGTGGTCATCCTCGGCGCGCTCAAGTTCGCGTTCGACGACTACTTCGCCTTCATGATGGAAGGCGAAGCGAAGGCCAAGCTGGCCACGCCGACCGAGCTCGAGGCGCTCCACGCCGAAGAAGCGAAGAAGCTCGCCTCGGGCCCGCTCCCCATCGACCAAGCGATGAAGCAGCTCGGCACGCAAGGCCGCGAAGCTTCGCCGCTCATCACGCCCCAACCCTCGAACGACGACGGACCGCTCGTCGGCTGGTCGAAGGGCGAGCGCGCCATCCGCGCCGCCGAAGAGGCGAAGAACGCCCCGCCGCCCGAGCCCATGCCGATGAAGACGGCCGACATGGCCGACGCCGGCGCGACCCCGACCGCCGCCGTCGCCGACGGCGGCAAGGCCACGCCGGAGAAGTCCGACGCTGGCGCTCCGCACGCGCACTGATTTCAACGCCCCACCGCCCGCACCAGGAACCCCACTCGTGAAGTCCCCCCGAAAAGCACTGCTCCGCACGGCCGCGGCCGCGGTGTGTGCGCTCGCCGTCCTCGGCGGAGCGGCGGGAGCGGCGCGCGCCGACGGGGCCGCAGGCGAAGCAGCGAGCACCTCGCGCGTGCCGGCGAAGCTCCAGCACGTGGGGGTCGACGAGCACCTCGACGGTCAGCTCCCGCTGGGGACGACCTTCAAGGACGAGGCCGGCAAGCCGGTGCGCCTGGGGGATTTCTTCGGCCAAAAGCCGGTGCTCCTCATCTTCGCCTACCACTCGTGCCCGGTGCTCTGCAGCATGGTGCAGAACGCGACCGCCACGTCGCTCAAGCAGATCCCGTGGACCGCGGGGAAGGACTTCGAGGTCGTCGTCATCAGCATCGACCCCCGCGACACGCCGGAGAAGGCGGCGGAGAAGCGCGCCGGGATCATCGGCGCGTACGGTCGGCCGGGCTCGGAGAAGGGCTTCCACTTCCTCGTCGGCGAGAAGGGTCAGATCGACCAAGCCGCCGACGCCGCCGGCTTCAAGTACACGTACGACGAGCAGCAAGGTCAGTACGGCCACCCGGCCGTCATCATGCTGGTGAAGCCGAACGGGCAGATGGCCCGTTACCTCTACGGCCTCGAGTACGAGCCGAACGACATCCGCCTCGGACTCCTCGAGGCTTCGGAGGGTCGCTCGGTGGGCACGGTCGAGAAGGTGCTCCTCTATTGCTACCGCTACGACGAGACGCAGGGGAAGTACGTGGTCATGGCCACGCGCGTGATGCGGATCGGCGGCGGGCTCACCGTGCTCGTGCTCGGTGGGTTTCTCGGGACGTTCTGGATGAGGGAGCGCAGGCGATCCAAGTCCGCAAAGGACCTCATGGCCAGCTCCAAGCAGTCTTCTGAAAGTGACGCTCGCGGTGATCACGTGCCCGCGCACGTGAAGGCGACGGGAATCGAGACATGATCCTACCCAATTCCATCAACCCCGATTCGTTCCAGCTCCCGCAGCAGCTCTCGACGACCGCGGGTGAGGTCGACTACCTCTACTACGTCATCTACTGGGTCAGCGTGCTCTTCACCGTGGTGATCACGGCGGTGATGCTCTACTGCATCGTCAAATTCCGCCGCCGTCCCGGAGTGAAGGCGACGCCGCCCGGCCACAACCTGAAGCTCGAGATCGCGTGGACGGTCATTCCGTTCTTCTGCGTCGTCGTCCTCTTCCACCTCGGCTTCGAGGCCTACGTGCACAACGCCGTCGCCGCCGAAGGCGCGATGGAAATCCGCGTGCGCGGCGCCCAGTGGAAGTGGGAGTTCGAGTACCCGAACGGCATGCGCGAGAACGGCGTCGTGCGCGTCCCGGTGAACAAGCCGGTGAAGTTCGTCCTCTCCTCGGAAGACGTGATTCACAGCTTCTACGTCCCCGGCGCGCGCGTGAAGAAGGACGCGGTCCCCGGCATGTACTCGAGCGTGTGGTTCACGCCGAACGTGCTCGGTGAGCTCCAGGTCTTCTGCGCCGAGTACTGCGGCACGAGCCACTCGGGCATGCTCGCGACCATCAAGGTGGTCGAGCAAGCCGAGTTCGACAAGTACCAGAAGGAAGGCGCCGGCCCCGAGCAGGGCGAGACGCCGGAGGCGTGGGGCGCGCGGCTCTACAAGCAGAACGCGTGCAACACCTGCCACTCGACCGACGGCTCGAAGTCGCCGGGCCCCACGTGGAAGGGGATGATCGGACGTGAGGAAGCCCTCGCGGACGGCAGCAAGGTCACGGTCGACGAGGCCTACATCCACGAATCGATCTTGAAGCCCCAGGCGAAGATCGTCGCCGGCTACACGACGGTGGTGATGCCCCCCTTCACCATCACCGACAAGCAGATCGACGCCATCATCGCCTACATGAAGACCATCAAGTAGGGCATCGGAGCAACGCCATGGCCGCCACTACCACTGCTGCACCCCACGCGCACGCCGCGCCCGATCCGAACGAGAACTACCTCACCGCCTCGAGGGGGCTGTGGTCGTGGCTCGTGACGCTCGATCACAAGCGGATCGGGGTCATGTACCTCATCAGCGTCATGATCGCGTTCGGCCTCGGCGGCACGTTCGCCTTGCTCGTCCGCGCCGAGCTCTTCACCCGCGGGAAGACGCTCTTCGACGCCGACACCTACAACCGCATGTTCACGCTGCACGGCGTGGTCATGGTCTTCCTCTTCATCATCCCGTCGATCCCGGCGGCCATGGGCAACATCATCCTGCCCATCCAGCTCGGCGCGAAGGACGTCGCCTTTCCCAGGCTGAACCTCCTCTCCTTCTACATCTACGTGTTCGGCGCCTGCTTCGCCGTCTACAGCATGATCGACGGCGCGGTCGACACCGGCTGGACGTTCTACACGCCGTACAGCACGACGACCCACTCGGCGGTCATCCCGATGGTCATGGGAGCCTTCATCATGGGCTTCTCCTCGATCCTCACCGGGGTGAACTTCATCGTCACGATCCACAAGCTCCGCGCGCCCGGCCAGACCTGGACGCGCCTGCCGCTCTTCTGCTGGGCGCTCTACGCCACGAGCATCATCCAGGTGCTCGCGACGCCGGTCCTCGCCATCACCCTGCTCCTCCTCACGATGGAGCGCGCGCTCGGCATCGGCATCTTCGACCCGAAGCTCGGCGGCGACCCGGTGCTCTTCCAGCACTTCTTCTGGTTCTACTCGCACCCGGCCGTCTACATCATGATCGTCCCGGGCATGGGGGTCGTGAACGAGATCCTCGCGACCTTCAGCCGCCGCGCCATCGTCGGCTACATGTTCGTCGCGATGAGCTCGCTCGCTCTCGCGCTCCTCGGCTTCCTCGTGTGGGGCCACCACCTCTTCGTCAGCGGCATGAGCGAGTACGCGGCGATGGTCTTCTCCGCGCTGACCTTCCTCGTCGCCATCCCTTCGGGCGTGAAGGTCTTCAACTGGGTGGCCACGCTCTGGAACGGGTCGATTCGTCTCGACTCGCCGATGCTCTACGCCCTCTCGTTCATCTTCCTCTTCACCATCGGCGGCCTCACCGGCCTCTTCCTCGGCATGCTCGCGGTCGACGTGCACCTCCACGACACCTACTTCGTCGTGGCGCACTTCCACTACGTCATGGTCGGCGGCACCGTGATGGCGTTCGTCGGCGGGCTCCACTACTGGTGGCCGAAGATCACCGGGCGCCTCTACAACGAGAAGGTGGCCAAGGTCGCTTGGCTCTTCGTCTTCGTCGGCTTCAACGTCACGTTCCTCACGCAGTTCGTGATGGGCTCGCGTGGCATGCCGCGCCGCTACTACGACTACCTCCCGGAGTTCGAGAAGTTCCACCAGATCTCCACGATCGGCTCGTGGATCCTCGGCACCGGCTTCCTCATCATGCTCTTCATGCTGATCGCCTCGCTCACGAAGGGCGGCAAGAAGTCGCCGCGCAACCCGTGGGGCTCGGCGGCGCTCGAGTGGCAGACGGCGACGCCGCCTCCGCTCGCGAACTTCACCACCGTGCCCACGATCACGCGCGGCCCGTACGACTACCACCTCGCGACCGATGAGGAGTTGAGCGAGACATGAGCACCGAAGCCGCGACCAAGCACGGCGACGCGCACGGCCACGACGAGCATCACGGCCCGGCGTTTCTCCAGCACCACTTCGACACGCCGATCCAGCAGTTCGAGTCGGCCAAGCTCGGGATGTGGGCGTTCCTCGCGCAGGAGCTCCTCTTCTTCAGCGGCCTGTTCGTCGCCTACGGCGTGTTCCGCAGCTGGTACCCGCACGCCTTCAGCGCGGCTTCGCACGAGCTCTCACGTCCCATGGGCGCGACGAACACCATCGTGCTCCTCTTCTCGAGCTTGACCGCGGCGCTCGCCGTGCGCTCTTCGCAGCTCGGCCAAAAGAAGGCGACGAGCAACTTCCTGCTCATCACCATCGCCTGCGCGTTCATCTTCCTCGGGGTGAAGTACTTCGAGTACGGCCACAAGTTCAGCGAGGGGCTCCTCCCCTCGCGCTACTTCGGCATGCCGACCGACGGCGGCGGGCTCTTCCCCGCCTCCATGTTCCCCCAGACGACGGCCATCGCCGCCGAGCTCCCGCCGCACTGCGGCTCGTACTTCGGCATCTACTTCGTCATGACCGGCGTCCACGCCGTCCACATCATCGTGGGGATCGGCGTCCTCATCTGGATCTGGCGCCGCAACGAGCGGGGCGAGTTCTCGAAGGACTACTTCACCCCCGTCGACGTCGCTGCCCTCTACTGGCACCTCGTCGACTTGATTTGGATTTACCTCTTCCCGCTCCTTTACTTGATCGACTGACGGTTCCGCAGAGGGAGCCCGCTCGACAACGCACGATTGATAGGTCCACCACCATGGCCCACGAAGAAGCAACCCACGGTCACGATCACGGAGCGCACGACGACGGCGCTGTGCACGCCCACATCTCGCCCGTGAGCTTCTATCTGAAGATCTTCGCCGCGCTCATCTGCTTCACGCTGCTCACGGTGGGCGTCTCGTACGTCCACCTCGGGCCGGCGAACTTGGCGGTGGCGATCGTCATCGCCTCGGCCAAGGCGGCGCTGGTGGTCACCTTCTTCATGCACTTGAACCACGACAGTCGGTTCAACGCGCTCATCTTCGTCTCCTCGCTGCTCTTCATCGGCGTCTTCTTCGCCTACACCTTCAACGACACCGAGCACCGCGCCGAAGTCGACAAGGAGCAGGGCTCGATGGTCCTCGAGGCCAACGGCAAGGAAGCCCCCGGCGGCTACATCCTCCCGAAGGTCATCGAAGAGCACGAGAAGCAGGAGCACGCGGGCGAGGCCGGCGAGAAGACCGAAGGCAAGGCGGCGCCCGGCGAGAAGACCGCCCCGGCCCCCAGCGGCAGCGCGGCGAAGCCCGAAGGCAGCGCCGCCCCCAAGCACGAGTAGCAAGGCGTCGAGCTCGACCGGTCGTCGCTCCGGTGGCGACCGCCGAGCCCGCTCCCGAGCGGCCTGGCGCCGTCGGCGTTCGCTCTTACATTGCGGGGCATGGCAATGGGTTCGCTCCCGGGCAAGGCGCTCCGCGTCGACATCTGGTCCGACCTCGCCTGCCCCTGGTGCTACGTGGGCAAGCGCAGGTTCGAGGCGGCGCTCGCCGAGTTCCCCCATCGCGACGCGGTAGAGGTCGTGTGGCGCGCCTTCGAGCTCGATCCTTCGGCGCCACCGCAGCACGACGCGCGCGTCTCGCACACCGAGCGCTTGGCGAAGAAGCTCGGGAGGACGGTCGCCCAGGCCGAGGCGATGCACGCGCGCATGACCGAGATGGCACGCGCCGACGGCATCGACTTCCACTTCGACGAGATCCGCTCGGGCAACACCTTCGACGCCCACCGCGTGGTGCACTTCGCTCGCGCGCGCGGCCTGCAAGACGCGGTGAAGGAGCGCTTCCTTCGCGGCTACATGACCGAAGGGGCGGCCCTCGGCGATCGCGAGACCCTCGCGCGCCTCGCCGGCGAAGCGGGCCTCGACCCCGAGGAGGTGCGCGCGCTCCTTTCGGGCGACGCGGAGGCGGAGGCCGTGCGCGCCGACGAGGCCGAGGCGCGAGCGAACGGGATCCAAGGGGTCCCCTTCTTCGTCCTCGGCGGGCGCTACGCCGTCTCGGGGGCGCAGCCGAAGGAGGTCTTCGTCCGCGCGCTCACCCAGGCGTGGAACGAGCTCGCGCTGAAGCCCGTGCCGGTCGAAGACGGCGCCGCGTGCGGCCCCGAGGGGTGCGCCTGACGCTCGGCGTGTTGCCATCGCGCGTCGTCGCCACGGCCGGATGACTTCCGCCCCCGACGAGAGCATGCGACGCTCGCGGGCGATGGGACGGGGCAAGACGGAGAGGCGCTGGGCGTGCCTGGGCGGGAAGGCCTTTCACGTGGGGCTCTTCGCGTGCCTCGTGGCGGCATGCGGAGGCGGGGACGGCGCGTCGTCCGGCGGCGATCCGCTCGGCGGATGCGGCCTTCCCGACCCGTGCGCGCTCGGGAAGTTCACCCAGGGCTCGAACCGAGAGCTCCTACCCCAAGACGCGGCGACGTGCATGTACACGACCCTCGCCGCGGCGAAGCCGGCGCATCTCGCCGTTCAGTTTCACGATCTCACCGACACCACGTGGGACTTCTATTCGAACGGCAAAGACCCAGCGGTGATCGTGGAGACCGAGTGCGAGCTCAACGGGGGTCCGTGCTCGGTGAAGCACGTGAAGCGCTGCGACGTGAAGACGGCGCAGCTCCTCGATTGCTCGCACGGCCAGGGCCCGACGCGCGTGTGCGGCGACCCGACGAACGACTGGTGCCAAAGCAGCCGCGAGGTGGACCAGGAGGCGTGTCCGTGACGTGGGCCTTGTCCGCACGCAGGGCGATGCGGCGAGCTTTCGGTGGCGTGCGCGCCCCTCGCCCTCGAGCTCCGCGGACGAGCCCGCGAGGCTCCCCGCGTTCGCGTCACTCCTGATTGGCGATGGCCGCGGCGCAGGTGGAAATGTTCCGACCGACCCCGCCGCCTCCGCCGCACTCGACCGTCGCTCGTTGCACACACTTGAGGAACGGAGGAGTGTCCCGTTCGAGGCCACCGCGCTCGCAGCCGCTCTCGATGAGGCGCTTGTGCGTCTCGCTCCCCGGATCGGCAGCGTCGCTTTGTCCGCGCGAGAGACACCACGTCACGCCGCCCGCGAAAAAGACGCCGATCACGACAGCGATGACGCGACCGCGGAGCACCGGATCGTCCATGGGCCCTCCCCCCTGAAATGGAACGACCTCAAGCGTACCGAATCTCAGCTCCTCGAGCTAACATCCCCGTCGTGAAACCCGGCTTCTTCATCTCTTCGGTCGCCCTCGTCTCCCTGGCCCTGGTCGCCTGCGGAGGCGGCGCCGCACCGGCGTCCCCCCACGACGCGGCGCACGCGCACTGCGCGTGCGGCGGCGACCACGATCGATGCGCGTGCGACCACGAGCACTGCGCCTGCGGAGGCAAGCACGAGCACGGCGACGAAGAAGGGCGCGAGCACCACGAGGAGAGCGCCCTCCCCGCGCCGCTCCGCGAGTTCCACGACGTGCTCGGCCCCTTGTGGCATTCGGAGAAGGGGCCGGACCGCGTCACGAAGACCTGCGCGGCAGCGGGCACACTCCACGACAAGGCGACGGCAACGGGCGACGCCGAGCTCGTGACGGCCACGACCGATCTACAGACCGAGTGCGCGAAGGACGGGCGCCCCGACTTCGAGGCCCGCTTCACCGCGGTGCACGAGAAGTTCCACGCTGCGGCGAAGCGCGCGCGGCCCTAGCGTCCTGAATCCGAAGTTCGTCGCCTTCGGCGCCGAGCCTTCGGACTCAGGAGCTAGGTCACTCTGGTGGGGAGCTGGCGCTCCCCCTCGCTCGGTCGCTGGCGCTCCCTTCGCGATCCTCCCCCGCCTCGCCTCCGGCGACGCGTGCTTCGCACGCGCGCGAGCCTGACGCGCCCAGCGTTCGGGAGCCGCATGTTCTCACTCCTTCTAGGGCGCATCTCAAAACCCTCGAGCACGGCAAAGTGCTCGTAGGAGCAAGACA
>CAZHHD010000059.1:0-22317 GCA_964531795.1 uncultured Polyangiaceae bacterium
GGCCTTCGCGACCTTCGCCGCCGGCTTGCTCGCCGCGGCCTTCGCCTTCGCCTTGGCCTTCGCGCCTCCGCTCTTCGCCGCCTTCGCCGGACCGTGCACACCGTTCACGGTGGCGCGAGGGACGGCGTTGCGCAGGCTGGCGCGCGCGGCGAGGGCCTTCTTCACTTTGGCGTCGAGCTCGCCGAAGTCGAACGGCTTGTCGATGTACTCGTCCGCGCCGTAGAGCGGGCTCGTCATCTGGTTCAGGTTCTCGCCGATGCCGGTCAGCATGACGACGCTCGTGTGCGCGAGCTCCACTGTCTCGCGGATCTTGCGGCACACTTCCCAGCCGCTCATTCCCGGCATCATGACGTCGAGGACGACGAGGTCGGGCGTGCGCTCGAAGGCGAGCTTCCACGCTTCCTCGCCGTCGGAGGCCTCGAGCACGTCGAGCCTCGGCTCGTTCATCATCTTGAGGTGGCGCGCGACCAGCTCGAGCATCTGCGGCTCGTCGTCGGCGACGAGGACCAGCGGGTTCGTCATGGCCCGCAATTCAACGCGATTCGTCGCCGCTGCGCAAGGCTTCCCCGGCGAGCCGGCTTGACGGCGAAAAATCGCTCACGCCCAGAGGAGGCGCGCGACGCGACAGCGGCCCGGGGTCGACGACGACGAGCCCGTACGCGCCTTCTTGCTCAAAAAGCTTCGCGGAGGACCGCGAGGACGTCGCTCGCTTCGGTGACGACGCGGGGGTTGTAGACGATGGAGCCGTCGGAGAGCGTAAGCTCGGCGATCGTCCCGAGATCGGCCTCCGGGACGCCAGCGTCGCGGTAGCGGGTGGGGAGCCCCACCTCGGCCACGAGGGCGGAAATGCGCTTCGCCACCGCGTCGACCGCCGAGGCGTCGTCGAGTCCCTGGAGATCGACGCCGAGCGCGATCCCCGCCTCGCGGTAGGCCTCGGCCGCGACCTCGGCGTTGAAGCGGAGCACGTGCGGGAGGGCGATGGCGTTCGCCGTGCCGTGGTGCACGTGATGACGCGCGCCGACGGTATGCGCGATGGCGTGCACGAGCCCGACCTGCGCGTTGTCGAAGGCGAGCCCGGCGAGCGTCGAGGCGAGGAGCATCTGCCCGCGCGCGGCGACGTCCTCGGGGCGCAGCATCACCTCGGGGAGGTGGCGAGCGACGAGACGAATCGCGTGGAGCGCGAGCGCGTCGGCCACGGGCTCGGCCTGCATCGCGTGGAGCGCTTCGATCGCGTGGGTGAGCGCGTCGAGCCCGGTGCCGGCGGTGATCGCCTTGGGCATGCCGAGCGTCAGCTTGGGATCGAGCAACGCGACGCGCGGGTAGATGTGAAAGTCGCCGAAGATGAGCTTTTGTCTCGCCACTTCGTCGCGAATGACCGCGGCCTTGGTGACCTCGCTCCCCGTGCCCGCCGTCGTGGGGATCGCCACGTGGGGCGTCGTGGGGCGCGAGAGCCCTTGGAAGCCCTGATGGTCGCGGATCCCGCCCCCCTCGGTGTGAACGATGGCGATCGCCTTCGCCGTATCGATGCTCGAGCCGCCGCCGATCGACACGATCGCGTCGGCCCCGAGCTCACGCGCCATCGCCGCGCCGCGATCGACGATCGCCACCGACGAGTCGGGCTCCACCCCGTCGTACACGCCGGCGAGCCTGCGCCCGAGCGCCTTCTTCACCTGCTCGACGAGGTCGGTCTTCGTCGCCAAAAACGAGTCGGTGACGACGAGCGCGCGCTTCGCCCCGAGGGCGTCGATCTCCGACGGAAGCTCGGAGAGCGAGCCCGCGCCGAAGACGATCTTCGTCGGAGAAAAGTGGAGAAACGAGAGATCCGCGCCGTACCGCATCCTGGCCTCCGGGTGTCCCCCCCTGCGCGAGGGCGCGCGATCACTCGTCGCGGAACTTGGTGTCGACGCGCGAGGTCGACTCGACGAGCTCCTTCGAGGCGTGCACGTACTTCACGATCGTGGGCATGTGCCCCTTCGTGAGCTTGAGCTTGCCTTGCATCATCCCCTTGATGGGATCGAGCTCGCGCTTGATGACCTGCTTCCACCGGGCGTAGTCGGCCACGATGATGAAGGGGGCGGCCTGCGCGTCGGCGGCCGGGACGATCTTGCAGTCACGGCACTCGCCGCCGTTCACGTCGAGCCACATCGCGGTGTCCTCGGCGATGCGGAGCGCGGGATCGGCCTTCACCACCATGACGACGACGCCGTGCGTCCATTCCTTCCCCGCGGTCTTGTAGGCGGGGTTCGTGTTGATGGCGGTCTTGTAGGCCTGGGCCCACTCGTTCGACGGAAAATCGTAGGACATGGCTCGCTCGTCGGTTGGTCGGCGCGTGGCTCGCGCCTCGTCGGGGTCTCTATAGACGAGGCGCGTCCCCAAGGCCACCCTGGGCGCGCTAAACTGGGAGAGCGGCGCGCGCACGTGTTGCGCTCCGCGTCCTCCTCGCCTCTCGCCTCGCCCCCCACGACCATGACCACGACGCGCGCGCCCAAGAAGTCCGATCCTCAAGAGCGCCGCGAAACGCGACCGCGCGTGCACGAGCGCGGGAACAAGCGCCTCGACGCCGTCATGGACTTCGTCGCCTTCGCCGCGCGCCCGATGCCGCTCGTGACGCTGCTCGACGAGGCTCCGCGCCGCATCGCCGTCACGCTCGACGCCGACGTGTGCTCGCTCTACCTGCTCGAGGGGGAAGACCTCCTCGTCATGCGCGGCAACGTGGGCTTCGATCGCACCGCGCTCGGCCAAGTGCGCCTGACGGTGGGCGAAGGCATCACCGGGCAGGCGGTGGAGTACGTGCGGCCCATCTCGGCGGAGCACGCCGAACAACATGGATCCTACAAGCACTTCGCCCAGCTCGGCGAGGAGCGCTTCCCCGTCTTCGTGGCCGTTCCCATCTGCGGAAAGTCCGGCCCGGTGGGGGCGCTGGTGGTGCAGCGCAAGGAGCGGGCGTACGGCGATCACGACATCGAGCTCTTGCTGACCTTCGGCGCGCTCATCGCCGCCGGCGTGCGTCACGCCGAGCTGCTCGACACGCAGCGTGAGCGCGGGAGCGCCGCGCCGCGTCGCACCGGCGGAGGGACGCGCAAGGTCACGCTCACCGGGCGCCCCGTCGTCCCTGGGCGCGCGCTCGGCGCCATCGCCGCGCTGAGGAGGCCCGCGCAGCACCCGAGCGGCGCCACGCGCGTGAAGGTGAGCGGCGAGCAAGACCAAAGGCTTCTGAAGAGCGCGTTCGACGTGGCGGAGAAGGCCATCGGCGGGCTCGCCGGACGCGCGCGGAAGCTCGAGCTCGGGCGCGAAGCGATGTTCCTCGGAACCTACGTGGAGATCTTGGCGGACATGCGCTTCCGCGAGATGGCCATGGAGCACGCGGCCGCCGGCATCGGCATCCCGCAGGCGCTCGGTCGCGTGGCCCGTGAAGCCACCCGCACGGCGGCGAGCTTCACGCGCGATCCCTTCCTCGAGGAGCGCGCCAAGGACGTCGAAGATTTGTGCGACGCGCTGAGCATGCTCGCGGCCACCGACAAGCGCGCCGAGCTGCCGACGAAGGCCATCTTGGTGGGCGACGCGCTCACGGTCTTCGATCTGCTCATCTCGGCGCGAGCGCAGCCTGTGGGTGTGGTGCTCACCGATCGCGCCGGCGGCCCGCGCACGCGCACGCTGCTCGAGCTGTTCGGCGTCCCCAGCGTGGTCGACACGCAGGGGCTCTTTCGCTGGGCCTCCGACGGCGACATCGCCCTCATCGACGCCGATCACGGCCTCCTCGTCATCAACCCTTCGAAGAGCGAGGTCGCCGCCCTCCGCCAGTACCGAAAGGACGATCAGGAGGGCGAGGCCCTGCGGTGACGAACTTTCGACCCAAGCAGGGCCGGACCTCGCGTGTCCTCGAGTGGTGCTCCCCGTGACAGCGGCCGAACGTGAACCGGGGGAAGCCGCGCCTCCGCCGTCCGATCCCGTCGTCGAGGGGGAGCGCATCTCCGTCACCGACGTGCGCGGGACAATCGCGCGCTTCGAGATGGCCTACAGCCCGGGGAAGGAGGACCGATTCGACTTCGGTCCTCCGCTTCGCGCGCGGATCCCTTCGTTCGTGTTCCTCGGCGGGGCGATCGTCTTCGCCATCGTCGTCGCCGTCGGCTACCAGGCTTCGAGCAACTCGCGCCTCTTTCAATGGGTGGTCGAGGGCGATCGCTCGCGCCCGCTCTCTGCCGCGGCCTTCGCCTTCCTGCTCTTGGCGAGCGCGGTGGGGACGGTCATTCGCGCGCACATGCGCGGGGTCATCGTGCACGTCGACGGCATCGAGGCGCGTTACATCTTGCCGATGGGCATCCCGCGGGTACGCAAATGGTCCTGGGCGCAGATGCACCGGCTCGTCATCGACGAAGCGCACGTGATGATCGAGATGTGGGAGGGGACGTACCAGACGCTCCCCGACGTGGCCCGCCCGCGCGAGCTGGCCGAGCTGCTCGAGCGCATCGCCGTGGGGCGCGGGCTCACGGTGACGCGCCTCGATCGCATGTAGATCGCATGCAGATCAAAAGAACCACTCGAGGCCGATGCTGGGGACGGTGACCGGGCCGATCTCTTCGACGGAGCACGTGTCCAGCACCGCGCCGGGAGGGAGCGCGAGACCGCCGCGCGTCTGCCCCGAGGCGCTCGCCACTTGCCCGGCGCCGACGACCGGCTTGCACGTGACGCCGATGGCCTCCTTGTGGAGCGTGACGTTGAGCCCTTCGATGACGAGGGCGAGCTTGCCGTCTTTGCCCACGCGCCACGCCTTCTCGAGCCGCACGTCGAAGCGGTAGAAGGGCGGGAGGCGCCGGTCGTTGTACGGCGGCACCGGAATCCCCTGGTAGCTCTCGGAGTACGGGGTGCCGGTGTAGAAGAAGAAGCGCGCGCCGAAGCGCCAACGCCGCCCGAGGTCGTAGGCGCCGATGACGCTGATCACGTGCGTGCGGTCGAACTCGGCGGGGACGTCTTGGAGCGCGTCGGGGTTGCCGAGGGGGTGCGCTTCGCGCGTCGAGCGCGAGAGCGTGTACGAGATCCATCCGCTCATGCGCTTCGTCAGATCGCGGCGGAGGAGCACCTCGAGGCCGTAGGCGCGGCCGCGCACGCGTTGAGCGATGCAGTCGTCCTTGGCTTGGTCGATGCCTTCGCTACCGGAGGACGTGCCGGTGCACGTGGCGGTGAGGTCGGTGAGCCCGAGGTAGTCGTGGAGAAAGAGCGTCGTCGTCAGGGTGAAGTCGAGCGGCAGATCGGCTTCGATCCCTTGGCTGGTTTGGAGCGAGGTCTGAAGCCCCCCCTCGAGGCCGCCCAAGTTCACCCCCGGCACCGGCACGATGAAGCTCGGCGCTTGGTGCGACACGCCGAACGTGGAGAGCCAGGCGACCTTGCGGGTGAGCGCCACGTGCGTGCCGAGGCGCGGATCGATCCCCACCGCGGCGGCGGCCGATCCCACGGGGAAGTTGGGCGAGGAGAAGCCGCTGCTCGACGACGACGAGGGGGCGGAGACGATGCCGGCGGCGCGAGGCGGTGGGTATTCGGAGCGGCGCGAGGTGAAGACGTCGGCGCGAAGGCCGGGGACCATCTCCACGCGCGAGCTCACGCGCCACACGAGATCCCCGCGCGCGCCGAAGACGACGTCGTTGCGCGGAGCGTAGAGCGTGGTGTCGGTGCGCTGCCCAGGAGGCGGTTCGCCGGCTTGTTGTTTCAAGTCGACGAGCCCGTAGTGATCGAAGACGAAGTCGGCGCCGAAGCGGGTCCTCAGCGAATCGGAGAGCTTCTTTTCCCCCTCGAAGCGGAGGCCGACCATCTTGTCGTTGACGTCGCCGTCCTCGGTGCCGCTGCTGTCCAGGCCGAGCGTCGCGGCGAGGCGGAGCGCGCCGCCGTCGATGGCGCGGTCGTAGCGCATGTCGAGCCGGTGAAACTGCGTGGCGAAGATCTGGTGGAGGTTCTTCGTGCACGTCGTGCTGCCGTTGGGGGTCTCCGCCGTCGCCGGCTGGGTCACGCAGTCGTTCTTCCGGTTCCCGAGGTAGTCGTAGCTCCCGAAGAAGAAGAAGCTGACGCGGTCGCGCTTGCCAAGCGTGTAGCTTGCACGTGTTTGGTAGTCCCAATACGAGAGGCTCACGTCCGGCGCCACGAGCGACGTGATGAGCAGCGGGTACGCGTAGCGCCCGGCGGCGAGCACGCTCCCCTTTTGCTGGGCGAAGGGGGCCTCGACGAGCGCGCCGGCGTCGAAGAGGCGCACGTTCCCCTCGCCGTGGAAGGAGGTGGCCGGGGGACGCGTCTCGCCGGAGAGGATTCCGCCGGCGAAGCGACCGAAGCGCGCGGGATATCCGCCGGGGAAGAAGTCGACGTGATCGATCATCCCCGGGTGCACCACGCTCGGCCCGAGGGCGAGGTGGTAGAGGAGCGGCACGCGGACGCCGTCGAGGAAGTAGCCGGTGTTCCCCGGCGGGGCGCCGCGCACGAAGAAGAAGGGGAGCCCGCTGACGATGGGGACGACGCCAGGGAGCGACTCCATCGCGCGGAACGCGTCGCCGAACGCGCCGGGGATCTGCCGCACCTCGCCACCGCCGAGCGAGACCTGACCCGCCTCTTTGCGCCGCCCCTTCACGCGCACTTCGTCGATGCTCTCGGCCGCGGGGGTTCGCGGCGCGCGGGCCGACGCGCTCGCCGGAGCTCCGGAGCCGGGTGAAGGAGCAGCGGGCACCACGGCGACCCCGGCGTCGAGCGGCGGAGGGGGCTCGGGCGGCGTGAAGTCGACGCGCACGCGGATCTTCGCCGCGACGTCGACCTCGCCGCGACGCGCGGGACGAAAGCGCCAGGCGCGCGCTGCGGTCCACGCCGCGTCGGAGAACGGCGGATCGCCGAGGACGACGCGCGACTCGGTGACGTCGCCGTGGTCGTCGACGAGGAGCTCCAAGACGACGAGCGCCTCGCCGTGCGCCCCTTCAGGGTACGGGACGATCTCGGGCGAAAGCGGCACGGGCGGCGTGATGGGGAGGAGCGCCGAGGCGTTCTTCGTCGGATCTGCGCGCGGAGGATCGGCGGCGCGCGCCGACCGCGGCAGGAGGCACGCGAAGGCCACGAGGGCGATCGCCGCGTGTGCCGACGCTCGCAGGCAGGAGCTCAGCGCGCGAGCCACTCTTCGCGTGCGCGGCGACGAAGATCGGGATCGGTGAGGACCTCGACCGCCGTACGCGCGAGCACGCGCGCCGCGAGGAGCGCCGCGTCGAGGCCGCGCTCGCTCGCCGCCGCGGCGACGAACTCGTGGTTGTGGATGAGCGGTCCCCCTTCGTCGACGACGGCGAGGTAGGGGTGAATGGAAGGGACGGCGTGGGAGACGTCGCCCATGTCGGTGCTGCCGGCGCCGACGCGCGCGTCGGTGGGGTACGCCTTGCGACCGAAGGCCGCGAGGTGCTCGCCGAAGCGCTCGGCGAGCGAGACGTTGTTCGCCATGTCGCGGTAGCCGCGGCGCACGTCGATCTGCACCTCGACGTCGCTGGCCATGGCCGCGGCGCGGGCGCAGCGCTCGACGACGGCGCGCACGCGGTCCATCTCCGCGGTGTTCTTCGCGCGCACGCTGATCTGGCACTCGGCGAGCTCGGGGATGATGTTCACGGCGTCGCCCCCCTTGGTGACGAAGCCGTGGACGCGCACGCCGTCGCGGAAGTGGACCCGCTGTCCGTCGACGAGGCGGAAGGTGTCCATGCACGCGGTGAGGGCGCTGTGCCCTTCGTGGGGAGCGGCGGCGGCGTGGGCCGGGCGGCCGCGGAAGGTGAAGGTCAGGTACACGTTGGCGAGCGCGGGGTGCGAGAGGATGTCGCGGTCGAACGGGTGGAACATCATCGCCGCGTCGAACCCTTCGAACACGCCGGCCTCGAGGAGACGGATCTTCCCGCCGCCCCCCTCTTCGGCGGGGGTCCCCACGAGGACCACCTCGCCCCCGGCGCGCTCGGCGACCTCGGCCGCGGCGAGGAAGGCGCCCACGCCGCCCGTGGCGATCAAGTTGTGTCCGCACGCGTGACCGATCTTCGGGAGCGCGTCGTACTCGGCGAGGATGGCGACGCGCGGACCGCCCGCCTTCCCCGCGCGCGCGCGGAACGCCGTGGGGAGCCCGGCGAGCTCGGTCTCGACGGTGTGCCCCGCCGCGCGCACCACCTCGGTGATCTTCGCCGCCGCCTTCTTCTCCTCGTAGCAAGTCTCCGGATTGGCGTGGATGTAGAGGGAGAGCTCGCGGAGGGCGTCGCTCTTCTTTGCGACGGCCTGGTCGATGGCCTGGGCGAGGGTGGGATCGATCGGCATCCTTCGACGCTCGATCACTTGGCCGGGCCTGTCAAATGGCGCCTTCGCCTTTCCTTGACGTAGACTCGGCTCGTGCCGCCGGCCCGCCTCGCCCCCGTCGCTGCTCTCCTCTTCTACGGCCTTTCGGCGACCGCCTTCGTCGCGGGCTGCCACGACGGGGACGTCCCTCAGCCGGCATCGAGCGCTACGCCGGCCCCCCGAGCGAGCGCGCCCCCTTCGGTCGACGCGAGCCTCGCCGCGGTGGGCGCCGAGGTCCCCCTCCCCTTCGTGCCGGAGAAGATCAGCGCCGAGGGGCGCGCGATGGGGACGCACATCGCCTTCGCCGCTTTCACCACCGAGAAGCTGAACAAGGCGCAGATCACCCAAGCGTTCGACGACGCGCTCCACGAGATCCAACGGGTCGACCGTTTGATGACGACTTGGCGCCCCGACAGCGACCTCTCCAAGGTGAACGCAGCGGCGGGGACCGGTCAGAAGGTGGCCATCGATCCCGAGACCTTCGGCATCGTCGAGAACGCGATCCACACGAGCGAGATCTCGGACGGGACGTTCGACATCACCTTCGAGAGCCTCCACGGCCTGTGGAAGTTCGACGAGGATCTCGACCCGCACCCGCCCACGCTCGCGGCGGTGCGCGCCAAGCTGCCGCTCGTCAACTACCACCACGTGCACCTCGACGCTGGGGCGCACACGGTGATGCTCGACAAGGCGGGGGTGAAGATCAGCCTCGGCGGGATCGCCAAAGGCTACGCCGTCGATCGCGCGGCCAAGGTGCTCGACGACGCGGGGCTCCCCTCGTTCTACGTGCAAGCCGGGGGCGACCTCTTCGCGCGGGGAAAGAAGCCCGACGGGAGCCCGTGGCAGGCGGCGGTGCGCGATCCGCGCGGGCCCGAGGGCTCGTACTTCGCGGTGCTCGACTTGAGCGATCATGCCTTCAGCACCGCCGGCGACTACGAGCGGAGCTACGTCGTGGGCGAGAAGCGCTACCACCACATCATCGATCCGCGGACCGGCTTCCCCGCCACCGCTTCGCGCAGCGTGACCATCTGGGCGAAGACGGCGCTCCTCGCCGACGGCATCGACGACGCGGTGTTCATCCTGGGGCCGGAGAAGGGGCTCGCGCTCGTCGAGTCGCTCGACGACGTGGCGGCGGTCATCGTCGACGCCAAGAACAAGGTGTGGATCTCCAAGCGCCTCGAGGGGCGCGTGCGCATGACCCGCGCGCCGACGGACGGACTGTAAGACCTTTTCGCGACGCGCAGACGTGAAGCGCGCTCTCGAGTCTCAGCGCAGCGCGGCGATGGCTCGGGCGGCGTCCTCGAGGTCGCGCGCCGAGCGGACGACGAGCGCACGCGTGCAGCGCTCGGCGTAGCGGCTCATCGCGCTGTCGCCCTGCGACCACGTCTCGCGCGGCTCAGGGCAGAGCCACACGAGAGCACGCGCGCGCGCGCGGACCTGGTCGAGGAGCTCGGCGGCGTCGCGCTGGTAGTTCGTGCGCCCGTCGCCGAGGACGACGACCGTCGTTCGTCGGTCGACCTCGGGGAGGTGACGCTCCACGAAGAGGCTCAACGCGCGCCCGTAGTTGGAGTTCTCGCGCACCGAGACGACACCCCCGCCGTAGGCGCGGCCGAGGGCGGTCTCCACCGGCTCGTGCTCGAAGAGCGCGGTCGTCTCGGCGAGGTCGCTCACGAAGACGAAGCTCCTTGTTCCGCCGAACAAGTCATGTGCGGAATACACGAATTCGAGCATGAACGTCGCCGCCGCGCGCACCGAGTCGCTCACGTCGCACAAGAGAACGAGGCGCGGTTTGTCGCGACGCCTGCGACGCCGCGCCGGCGCGAAGGGGACGCCGCCGGTGGCGAGGGCGCGACGCATCGTCTTGTGCGGATCGATGCGGCCACGCTTGGCGCGCCGCACACGCACCTGCTCGCCGCCGCGGAGTCGGTCGGCGAAGGCGCGCACGGCGCGGCGCACCTCGGCGAGCTCGCCTACCGGGATCGACGTGAATGCGAGGCCGCGCACGCCGGCGGAGGCGGAGGCGGCACGCTCGTCTTCCTCGCGACGCGCGAGGACGGCGTCGACGTGACGCGCGACCTCGTTCGTCGCCTCGTCGAGCTCGGCACGGAGCGCGCGCGCGAGCTCGTCCCCGCGCTCGCCGAGGGCGTCACGCAGACGATCGGCGAGCGCCGCGAGGGCCGAGCGCGCACGCGGCAGCCCCACTTCGTCGAGCACGCGGTGCGTGAAGAAGCCGCGCTGCATCGGTCCCTGCATCGCTGCGAGAGTGCGGGCGATGCCGGCGAGCGAGAGAACGCGGTCGAGCTCGGCGCCGCGCTCGAGCAGCGCCCCGAGCGGGGTCGCAAAATCGCCGGTGCTCGCGGCGGCGCGCTCGAGGAGCTCACGAAGCGCGGCGAGCTCCTCGAGGGAGAAGCCGCGCGCGGCGAGGCGAGCGAACAGGTCGCCCCCGTGGCCGCGGCTCTCGAAGAAGGCGTCGAAGAGTCGGTCGAAGCGCCGGCGCTCGCTCGCGCGCTTCACGAGGACAGCGGCGACCGCGCGCTTCAGCGTCTCTTTGTCGTCGAGGCCGACGAGCTTCGCCGCCCGCGCCACGTCGATGGCCTGCGACGTGGCGACCACGAACCCTCCGCGACGGAGCGTCCAGAGGAGCTCGTCGAGGACCCGGGGGAGTGCGTGCGCATCGGCCACACCTGAAGGTTAGCGCCTTCAGAAGCCGTCGCCTGTCGTGAAGAGCCCGGGACCGTTCCCGTCGACCCCTCGGTAGTAGAGGAAGCTGCACGTGATGTTGGGAACGGCGTCCGGGTAGGGCCCTAGATCGTCGAACGCGGCGAAGGTCCCCGTGCTCTTCGCCCGCGTGGCGGTGCGCTCGACTCCGCGGGTCTCGTCGTAGACGAAGAGCGTCCGGTCGTCGTAGCCGGCGCCTGTCGGTCGCACCCGATGGTTCGTGTCGCTGCTCGCGAGCTCGGGCTCGGCGTGCGCCGAGGGGGTCGCCCAGGCCATCGCCCCGCCGTCCCAGGAGGACTCGTAGAGCTCCGGTGCGCCGCTCGACGGCGTTCGCAAGAAGAAGAACGAGTTGCCGCTCCCGCCGAAGACCGGTTCGCTCACGGTGCCGCCCACCTGTCCGAGCCAGGAGTTCACCGCCGTGAAGGGGCCGGGCGTGGGGCCGGTCCAGGGAGCGGCGCGCCCGGTGCGCGTGTATTCTGCAAATGACGTCCCGACGGCGAGGACGAGGACGAGGCCGTTGTGGTCGAGGGCGGCGCGCACGCCGGGAGCGGCGATCGCGGTCCCCACCTCCGTGGTGTCGGCGAAGTCGGAGAAGCGGTCGGTCCGATCGGCCACGAAGACGCTCCCCGAGGTGTCGGTCCACGCGACCGACTTGAGGATCGGCGTCACCCCGTCGAAGCGCGACAAGCCGGTGGAGTCGAGCGTGACGACGCGTGTCCCGCCGTCCACCGCGAGCCCCTGACAGAAGGGAGGAGCCCCTCCTCCGTCGGGCGCGGCGGCATCCCCCGTGCGCCCGCCGCCGTCGTCGCTCGCCGCGCCGCCGTCGGTGCGACTCGCGTCGCCGGAGGGGTAGCCGCCGCCGTCGGTGGCGAACGACGCCGCGCCGGGAAGCTCGGCGCTCGAGCAGGCGTCGACCGCGCCGAAGAGGAGCGCCCCGACGAAGAGCGCAGCGCCGTGCCTACTGCGTCGGAACGCAGTCATAGATGACCTTCCAGGTCTTCAAGGTGGGGGCGGCATCGGCGGCGCTGGTCGGGTTGAGGGTGATCTTCAATCGAAGGACGGCGTCCGAAGCGACCGGCGGGCTCGCCTTGTTGAAGATGCCGTTGCCGCTCTTTCCGGTGTCGATGTACGCGACGTCGTACGCCGGCGTCGCGGTGGTCGTCGTCGCGTGCGCCAGGGACAGTGCCACCGCGGGCTTGAGCGCAGCGAACGACGGCCCCGACTGTGCGGCGAAGTCGATCGAGGCCGTGCTCGGAATGACCGCCTGCCAATCGACCTCTCTCCAAACCGGCGTCGAGCCCGAGGCGCACGTCCCCGTGTAGTCCTGCGTGAACGACGCGGCAGTGAAGGTCGTCGTGGGGACGGGCGGCGGCGCCGAGTCCGGGGTCACGCAGGCGGTCAGATCGAAGAAGAGGAACTCGAGCGCCTTTTCTTGCGGCGAGAGCTGCCCTTGGCGGCACGCTTCGGGAAAGAGCGAGTCGTCGTTGTTCACGACCGAACCGACCTTGCAGGTACCGGCGACGGCCGAGCTCCCGCCGTTGCACGTGCCGGGGAAGTTTCGAGTCGTGCACTGCGACGTGGTGGTGCAACCGCTGCACTTCCCGGAGGTGCACACTTCGCCGTTCGTGCAGTCGGCGTTCGTCGCGCAGCTCTTCGTGCACTGCCCGAGCGCGCCACCGCTGCAGACCTCGGACTTTCCGCAATCGCTGTCCGAACCGCAGGTCTGGGGATCGCAGACCCCCTTGTTGCAGTTCCCGCTTCCACACTGGGAGTCCTTCGTGCAGTTGCAGACGCCGGGCGCGCCGGAGCACGTCCCCTTCTTGCAGTTCACCTTCGGCTTCTTCGTGGTGCACGCGGCGGCAGCGCACGAGCCTTGGCTGCCGCCGTTGCACGTGTAGCCGGTGCTGCAGTCCGAGTTCGTGAGGCAGGGCTCGCTGCACGTGCCGAGGCCGGCGGGGACCGACCCTTGGCACGTCGCGGTGAAGCCACAGTCGGAGTTGGCGTAGCACTTGGCCTGCGTGTTGATGAGCGCCGAGGCGGACACGTGAAAGTCGCTGAACACGACGCGCCCGCACTGCGACGACGCGCTCGCGCCGTACGGTGTGTTGAAGGCGAACTGCGGGCTGAAGTCCTTGTTGCTGGTGACCTTGCTATCGGTCGCGGTCATCCAGCTCTGGGTCGACGCGCCGACGGTCGTGAGGTCCTGTCGTGCCTCGTGGAGATCCAGCTTGGTCGCGACCGTGCTCGCGCCCACGTTGGTGAGCCAGTCGGAGAACGCGCTCCCCTTGGGGAAGCTCGTGACGATCGACGCGGTCAGCGGGTCCTGGGTGTTGGTCGTCCCGGTGGAGTGCGTCCACGTGGCGACGCTCTGCCAATCCGGCAGGCTGGCTTTGAGCTTCGGGTACTGCAGCCACACGTAGCTGTAGTGCGTGGCGAAGACGCGACCGCCGAGGTTCGTGTAGTCGATGACGTTCTTGTAGGGCGCCTTGCCGGTCACCGACTTGTCGATGGCCGACCCCTCGCAGGCGAGGATGACGCCGTCGTACTTCTTGATCTGCGCTGGATCGTTCCAGAGCACGTCGCTCGTGATCTGGTTGCCGTACCCGGTGTCGAGCGACGAGCCGGGCGCGTCGGGGCTCTCGTAGAAATGAAACCGGCGCGAGGTGTTCTTGTCGTAGCTCCCGAACTCGTTCGGGTCGATCCCCGCCTTGAGGAGCATGCACTCGAACGGATCGGCGGAGCCCGAGACCATGGCGATACGCGGGAGGTCGGCCTTGCCGTTCGGCGACGTGTAACCGCCGGTCGACGGGTTGTACCCGTCGGTCTGGTTGCGTGGGAGGCGCGGGACGCACAGCGACTTGTCGGTCGCGGTGCAGTTGTTCGTCACCGTGTTCGCCTGGCAGGCGGTGACCGTCGACAGAAGGATGGCGCGTCGCCACTTGCCCATCTGCACGACGAGCGGGATGTTCGATCCCGAGGGGACCCCCTTGAGCGTGAAGGAGCCGGTGGCGTCGGTCTGCGCGAGCGCGACGGCGCTCAAGGTCGCGCCGCTGCACGTGTCGCAAGAGACGTTGTTCGTGTACGCGTCGGGGAACGCCGGCAGCTTCGTGAGATCGGAGTTCACCGGCACGTAGACGAACGCGTCGTAGAGCGGGACATTGCCCGCCGGGTCGTAGACCTTTCCCGTGAGGGTGGTGGCGTCGGTGTTTCCCCCGCACGCAGCCACGCTGCACTGGAGCCCCGAGCACGCGGGCCCGGTCGTCCCGAGGCTGCCCGGCAGGGTGACGCCCCCCTCTCCGGCGGCGATCCCCGCAGCATCGACGTCGCTCATCGGTGCCGACGTCACGATCTGGCAGTTGGGATCGCAGACGTCGTTGCAGCTCGAGGTCGAGGCGGCGAAGCGAACGGCGCCGCTCCCCCCCGTCGCCGACTGCAACGACTTCACCACCACGTGGTCGCCGGTGCACGAGCTCCAGTGGCCGCCGGTGCACGACGACGTCCCTTCACCGCAGGTGACGAAGTCGCCGTCCTTGCGCAGCACCTGTCCGCAGGGAGCAACGGCCCCCTCGGTCGTGCACGAACAACCCACGAGGCCGTCGTGGCACGCGGGGACGCCCGGGACGCCCGGGGAGCCAGGAGCGCCGCTCCCGATCGGAGGTTCCTCGGTGCTGCATCCGTCGACGACGACCGCCGTCAGCGTAAGGGCGAGCGCGGCGAAGAGCCCGCGTGCTGCACGCGAGGTCCGTGATCGGCCGAGGGGCCGACCGTCCGTCGGGCTCCTCCGCTCCGTCGCCTCCGAATCCACCTCTCCGAGCCCGCGCCGATCGGCACGCGCCATGGTTCCACCTCGCTGCGGCGACTCGAGGACGAGACGCGCGCAGGATAGAGTGGAGCTCCGTACCCAAGTACGGAGTCAAGGAGACGGACGACGACGCGAAGCCTCGACGCGCGGCGTGTGGCCGCGGGAGCTCGCACGTCAGCTCGGTCCGTGCTTCTTTTTTGGCGCGCTGGGGATCCCCGACAGGGTCACCATCGGCGGCGCGCCCGACAAGGTGACGACGGCGCCCGGAGGGAGCGACCACGGCGCGAAGGAATGGAGCTTTGCCTTCGGCGCGTCGAGCGCGGTGCGTTCCATGACGAGCGCCGTCCACGCCGCCACTTCGCCGAGGAAGGCGAGGTCGTTCTTTCCGAAGGGTGCCCCGCGGCACGCGACCAGGGTAACGACCGCCGCGAGATCGCCGAACATGCGAACCCCGACGACGGCCACCGAGCGGATCGGCTCGCGCAGGGCGGTGAGGCCGAGCTCCTTCTGCACGGAGGGGCGCGGGGTGATCGCTTCGTCGCGGAGGAGGAGAGCGGCAAGCGCTCCCGGAATCAATCGATGCGGAGTCCCGGTGGCAGCCACGCGTAGGCGGTCGCGCCGGCTCCAGTCGGCGTGGTGGATCCCCGTGCGCGTGAGCTCGCCCGACTGGACGAGGTCGACGACGCAGTAGTCGGCGAAGTGCGCGGCCAAGAGCTCGCCGAGCACGTCGAGCTGAGCGCTCAGACCTTCGGCCGCGAGCAGCGACTCACGAAGCTCACGCAGGAGCTCGACGCGACGGGGCGCAGGCAAACGAGACGCAGAGGAGCCCATGAACATCGACCTCTCAACGGGTCGAGCGCCCCACCAGCGCGCGCGAGCCCAAGGCGGACTCCAGGGCAAGCGCTGCGCCGAGGACCTCGCGTGGAATCTGCTCGCGAATTCGGCAACTCTCTGGTCAGTCGAGCGATCAGTTTCGAGCGTTGGACGGTCACCCAAAGGACCAGCTCGCCCGCGCCCCGCGTCGTCCGTGCGACGCTCTACTCGATGCCCGCCTGCATGAGCAGCGCGACGGCTCGGCACTTCGCGTCCTCGCTCTGGGCCCCTTCGCACTCGGCGAGGAGCTGCCCGAGAACCCCTCGCACGTGAGCGATGTGCCGCGCGTCCTCCTCGAGCGTCTCGATCTTCTTCCGCAGCACCTCGCGAAAGGCGGCGTGATCGAAGCGTGCGCCGCGCCGCTGCGAGAGGAGCGCGGCGACCTCGGAGAGGGCGAAGCCGAGCCCCTTGGCGCGTCGAATGAACCGCAGCGTCTCGAGCGCGTCGGGCCCGTAATGTCGGTAGCCGCGGTGGCGGCGAGGCGGCACCGGGAGGAGCCCCTTTCGCTGGTAGAAGCGCACGGTCTCGACGCCCACGCCGGCGCGACGCGCGAGCTCTCCGATGCGCCACACGGTCAACCCGACACCTCGACCGACCACCCTGCGACGGGCCGATTTCCGCGCTGTGGAGCCTGACGTTCGTCGCGCAGGCGTACGGAGGGCAGGATCATCCTTCGTAGATCACACCGTACCACGCTACGGACTCAAGGGTCCGACGCGGGCTCGCACGTTGCGCGCGCGGAGACGGCCCGCGCACGCCCCTGGTCACGCAGCCGACGCGAAGGCTGTCGAAGCGCGTCGCTCAGGGCGCAGGCGGCGGCGCGGGGCTCGGCGCGGGCTCGGCGAGGAGCTGCGTGATGAGCGTCTCGAGCTGCGTCTCGCGGCCGGGGTCGTAGCCGACGGCGATGTCACGGACCACGCCGCGCTTGTCGATGATGAACTGCGTGGGGAGCGCGCCGATGCCGTAGGCGCGGGAGGTCTCCCCGCGAGGATCGGACGCGAGGGCGAAGCGCATGTCGTGGCGCGCGGCGAACGCGGCGACGTCGTCGGCGTCGTCGGTGGTGATGCCGACGATGGAGAGCCCCTGCGCCCCGAACTTCGCCTGCCATCCGCTGAGCACCGGCGCGGTGAGGCGGCACGGTCCGCACCACGTCGCCCAGAAGTCGACGACGACGACGCGACCGCGGAGCGCGTCGATGTTCTTGGGGAGCGCACCGCTCACGCGCTCGAGCCCGGTCCATGGACGCGCGAACTTCCCGACGTGCTCCATGCGGAGCTGCTCGTCAGGCGAAGGGCGCGCTTCGAGCGTCACGCGGATGGTCTGTTCGGCGCCGGCGCGCTGCACGACGACGGCGACGCTGTCGCCGACCGCGTGGTGCGCGACGACGCGCTGAAGCTCGCCGGGGCTCGCCACGGGCGCGCCGTCGATGCGGAGCACGCGGTCGCCGTCGTGGAGCCCCGCCTTTTCGGCCGGAGAGCCGCCGACGACGTGGCCCACGAGGACACCGCCGCCTGGCACGGGGGTCATCGCGATCCCCAACCAAGGCGCACGACCCTGAGCCGACGCGTCACCGGCAGCGGCGAGCGCGAGCGAAAGCCCGAGAGCGATCGCGGCGCGGCGGAGGCGCGAAGAGAGGCGCGCGGGCTTCATGTACCGCTTCACGTGCGTCATGGGTGCACATGAGGATCTAGCAGAGCGGGTCCCCCGGTGGGGGGCGGCTCGGCCCATGAAGCCTCGAACGCGGCTCGCAAAAAGAAAGATCGCGGAAGAAAGCACACGACCCAAACGTCAAGGAACCGCAAGCGCGAGACGAAGGAAGCAGAACGAAGAGAAGAAGCGCGGCTAAGGAAGCAATCCAAAGAGAAGCGCACCGTGAAAGCAAAGAGCGGGTCCCGAAGGAGCAAACAAGGGGACCCAGGGTGAGATGACGGACCGCAGCCCACGGCCACCATCTCGCGGTGCAGGCTCTCCTCAGAGCAGTGCGCGTGCCACGCGGTTTTTACCTGGAAAACGAGTTCGGCGCGGACCGACGGGGGACAGCGGAGTCGCGATCCTCGAGGAGGCTCGCAAAAGTTGCATATCTAAGCCCGGATAGGCAGACCGATCGGTCTGGACGTTCCGTGGGGTCGCCCGACGGTCGAGCGTTGGCCGCGCGAACACGCGAGGAGTCTCCAGGCGTTGACACGCCAAGCCGCCCGAGTATGTTGCGCGTCGCCTCGCGGCCTCCCGGCCTCGAGGAGCAGTCCCAAGCGCCCATAGCTCAGCTGGATAGAGCACTGGTCTACGGAACCAGTTGTCGGAAGTTCGAATCTTCCTGGGCGCGCAACTCGCCAACTCACGTCACGCTCGCCCGCGTGCGTGCGAAACGGCGCGGAGCGCATGACCTCCGGTCTCGACGAGCAATGGATGCGCGAGGCTCTCGCCGAGGCCGACGCAGCAGCGGCGGTCGGCGAGGTGCCGGTGGGCTGCGTGCTCGTGGGGCCCGAGGGGGTCGAGCTCGCGCGCGCGCGGAACGGCCGCGAGGCGCGCCAGGATCCGACGGCGCACGCCGAGATCGACGCGATTCGCGCGGCGGCGGCGAAGCTCGGGAGCTTTCGCCTCGAAGGGGTCACGGCGTACGTCACGCTCGAGCCGTGCCCGATGTGCGCCGGGGCGCTCGTCCTCGCGCGCGTCGCTCGCGTGGTCTACGGGTGCGACGATCCGAAGGGGGGCGCGGTCGCGACGCTCTATCCCATCGGTCAGGACGCGCGCTTGAACCACACCTTCGAGCTCACGCGCGGCGTGCTCGCTGAAGAGTGCGCGACGCGACTCAAGACGTTCTTCGCCGCGCTGCGAGCCCAAGGGAAGAAGTGAGCGAGAAGAAGCGAGCACGCGCGTGACGTGACGCGCGTCGCGCGCGAGTCACGCTGCGTGCCCGCGTGATCACTCGACCGGTTGCCAGCCGACGTCGTCACCGGTGAAGTGGACGCCGCTGATGGGCGCGCGCGGCGGCGGCGGCGGATCGCCCTCTTTGTGGAAGACGATCGTCTCGCCGAGCCCTTCTTTGAGCTCGGCGTCCGAGATCTTCTCGGTCTTCCGTGCAATCTGCATCAATGCCTGGAGGTTCTTCACCCACGACTCGGGGAGCGTCCCCTTCTCGTAGAGCTTGTGATCGCCCACGGGCCTCGGGAGGAGCGACGAGAGGAAGAGACACTCGGCGAGGTCGAGCTCCTCCGGCTTGCGCCCAAAGTAGTGCTCCGCCGCCGCGGTGATGCCGTAGAGGTCGGGCCCGAACTCGATCACGTTGAGGTAGAGCTGCATGATCTCCTCCTTCGTGAAGTTCTGCTCGAGGTAGTCGGTCAAGATGACCTCTTCGAACTTTCGCGCGAGGGTCTTGTCGCGAAAGAGGAAGAGGTTCTTCGCCGTCTGCATGCTGATGGTGCTCGCGCCGCGGACGAACTTCCGCGCCTTCAGGTTGGTGATGAGCGAGCTCTTGATGGCCGCGTGGTTGAAGCCGTGGTGGTGGAAGAACGCGCCGTCTTCGGTCGTGAGCACGGCGACCTGCATGTACGGGCTGATTCGTTCGAGATCGCTCCACGACTCGGTGCCCGGGCCCGTCTCGATCTCGAAGGTGCTCCCGTCGGGGTGATACACACGGTGGGTGAAGGCCTTGTCGAAGCGCTCTTTGGCGAGCGGCTCGGGGACGGCGACGAGCTTGCACAGATCGTCGATGTCGTACTCGAGCGCGAGGTCGTCGAGCTTGCGCGAGTCGAAGGCGAGCCGGCCTTTGCCGCGAAACGTCCCTTCCATCTGCGCGCCGACGAGATCGGGGAGGAGCGCGCCGGGGATGCTCTCGAAGAGCGCCTGACACGCGGCTGCGGGGACCTCGAACCCGAGCGCCCCTTCGGCGTGATCGGCGGCTTGCGCGAGGTGACCGTGCCCCCGGACCTTGAGCGATCCGAGCGCGAGCTCGGCGTCGTCGAGGCGCAGCTCACCGAGCTCGGTGCCGGAGGGGGCGTTCGGTGAAGCGGGCGCAGGCGGGGGCGACGGCTCGCTCAAGAGCCCTCGCGCGCGCACGCCGAGATCGAGACCGTGGACGACGTCGGGCGAGAGGCGCGGAAGATGGAGCCCCAGGCCGCGCACGCCGAGATCGACGTCGAAGGTGAGCGCGTCGCCGTCGGCCGAGAGCACGACGTCCCCTTTGCCGGCGAGCGATGCGCGCTCGACGTCGGTGAGACCGCCGCCCCCTTCGCGCACGCCGAGGAGCGCGAGCGCGACCGGCCCACCTTCGAGGGCGATCCTCACGTCGCCACGTTCGACAGGGAGGGACGCGCGCAGGGAAAGCGCGCTCTTGCCGGCGCGCGACGGATCGGCGGGCGGCGCCGCGGGCTTCGTGTCGTTCGTCTCCGGTGCGGTCGCTTCGGTCTTGAACTCGGCCTCGATGGCGGCGTCGTGGCGATGCACGGCGAGGATGCCGGGCCCGAGCGAGAGACGCGGTGTCGTGCCGCCGCGATCGTAGTGCAGCGTGAGGTGTTCGACGGTGATCGCGCCGTCGTTGCCGAGGCGCTCGGCGAGCATCTTCGTCGCCAGGGCGAGCTTGGCCCGCGCGCGGCGGAGATGCGGAAGCGGGAGGAGCGGGTCGGTGGCGTCGAAGAGCGGGGGCGCGGCTGGCGCCGCAGCACGAGCTCCACGCTTGGGGAGCGCGACCGGGAGCGGCGGAGGAGCCGGCTCGTTGGCCGTGGCCTGGGTCGCGGCGGCGCTCTCGTCGGCGTGCTCGGCGTAGGCAAGATCGAGCGAGGCCGCGCGAAGCTCGTGGAGCGTGCCGCCGGAGGCGAGCTCGATCGATCCGTCGGCGACGTCGACCCCGACCCCGCGGGAAGATCCGTGGAGCGACGCCACCCCGGCGCGGACCCCTTCTTCGTCGCGCGTCAGGCGGAGCCCGGTGGCGACCAGGCTCTCGTCGCCCGCGCCGTGCCAGGCGAGCTCGCCCCCTTCGAGGCGCACGGCGAGGTGCCTCGCAGGGGGCGACGCGGCCGGAGAAGCCGGACGGCGCGCGCGCCACGCCGAGATCGCCTCGGCGAGCGCGTCGAGATCCCCGTGGGCTTCGATGCGAGAGCCGTCGATGCGGAGCTCCGTGGGGTGAAGGAGAGCGTCGAGCTCGAGCCGTGCTTCGGGGGCGAGGACGGCGAGGCCGTCGACCCCTTCGAGCGTGACGCGGACGTCGGTGAGGCGGACCGCAAACCAACCGAGATGCGCGTGCCCGACCTCGAGGACCAGACCGCGACGGGCGGCTTCGGCGGTAGCGCGCGCGCGCACGATCGGGCCGAAGGAGAGCGCCGCGAGCAGCAAGGCTCCGAGCAGGACCCCGCCAGCGACCCACGCCCGACGGGGGACGCGATCCAAGAGCGCCCGGGCGCGGGGGCCGAGGCTCCGCTTCAGGGCTTCGAGGGTGGGGGCGAGTCGGGCGAGCAAGGTCCGAAGCTTAACGCCCGAACGGGGGGATCTGCTCTTCATCTCGGCGCGTCCGGACCGGGAGGTGTGGTGACGCTTGAGTCCGCCGGGCGCTCGGCTACGATCGAGCGATGCGGGGCGTTCGTCGCGTGTCGCCGCTTTTGCTGGCCCTGGCCGCAGGCGCGCTCGTCGCCGTGGCGTGCACGACGTTCGACGGGCTCGTGGCCGACGTCCCTGGGGCCGGAGACGACGCAGGCGCCGAGAGCGGGGCGAGCTCGGACGCCGCGGCCGACACGACCACCGGCGGAGACGACGGCGGGGTCGGTAGCGACGGCGGCGCGAAGGACTCGAGCCTCGACGACGCCGGCTGTCCGCACGGCCGCGGCCCGACGATGGTGAACATCGGAAAGACGTGCGTCGACAGCACGGAGGTCTCGAACGCCGAGTACGCCAAGTTCGTCAACAACGTCGTGCCGGCGCAGGTGGTGGCCAAGCTCCCCGGCGCTTGCCAATGGAAGACGAGCGTCACGCCGGACAAGTGGCCAGCAGCGGCGGCCCAGGACAGTTTCCCCGTGTCGGGGGTCGACTGGTGCGACGCCTACGCCTACTGCGCCTGGGCGGGGAAGCGCTTGTGCGGGCTCACCGGCACGAGCGATCCGCCGCCGAACCACGAGCGCAACGACGCCGCGGCCAACGAATGGTTCAACGCGTGCTCCGGCGGCGTGGGGAACAACTTCCCCTACGGGCCGAGCTACCTCCCGAACGCCTGCAACGGCTCGGACCGGAATCAGGACTCCGGCCTCACGGTGGCGGTTGGCTCGATCGCCACGTGCGTGGGCGGCTTCCCCGGGCTTTACGACCTCTCGGGGAACGTCAGCGAATGGGAGAACTACTGCGCCGATGACGCCGGTGCCAACGATCTCTGTCGCCAGCGAGGCGGAGCCGCCGACGACGAGGTGACGACGCTCGACTGCACGATCAGCACGGACGCGGGTGGGCTCCTGAAGCGGAACTACCGCTCGCCCCACAAGGGGATCCGCTGCTGCGCGACCCCGGGGACCCCCTAGTGTCCTGAGTCCGAGGTTCGTCGCCTTCGGCGCCGAGCCTTCTGACTCAGGAACTAGGTCACTCTGGTGGGGAGCTGGCGCTCCCCCTCGCTCGGTCGCTGACGCTCCCTT
>CAZHHD010000060.1:0-17991 GCA_964531795.1 uncultured Polyangiaceae bacterium
TGACCTAGTTCCGGAGTCAGAAGGCTCGGCGCCGAAGGCGACGAACTTCGGACTCGGGACACTAGGAGGCCTCCGCTAAGCTGCTCTCGGGAGGCCTCCCGCATGCGCGCGCTCGATCCGCACGAACTCGTCCGCGCGCAGCTCGCCACCGACGAAGCGCGCTGTGCCTCGTACCCCGGGCTCTTCGCGCACAAGGTCGCGCGCATGAGCGCCTCGCCCTTTGCCTTTCTTCGAGGAGCGGCCCCGCTCTTCTACGCCGCGCTTCGCCAGCGCCCCGACCTCGCCCGCGGTCCTTCGGGCACCGGATGGATCGCCGGAGATCTCCACCTCGAGAACTTCGGCGCGTATCGACCGACGTCGATCCCCGAGGAGCAAAAGCGCGCGCGCCGTCACGACGCCGCGTTCGATTTGAACGACTTCGACGACGCCGCCGTCGGGCCGTGGCGGTGGGACGTACTTCGGCTCACGACGAGCCTCCTCCTCGCCGGGCGCGAGCTCCGTGCGCGAGGGCCGCGTGTCCTCGAGCTCGCCGATGCACTGCTCGAAGCGCACGCCGAGCACGCGTGCCATGAGGCCCGCCTTCCTGCGCCGCCGGCCCCGGTCGCCGAGCTCCTCGACCGCGTCCGCTCGCGCTCGCGCGACGCGCTGCTCGCCGCGCGCATCGAGGTCGTGCACCGAAAGCGCGTGTTCGTGCGCGGGCCGCGCTACCGCGACGTGCCCAAGCGTCTCGCGAAGGAGGCGCGCGCCGCCTTCGCTCGCTACGCCGAGCGTCTCGCCGAAGAGGAGAAGATCGACCCCAAGGCGCTCGAGATCCTCGACGTCGCGTTTCGTGTGGCCGGCACCGGGAGCCTCGGCGCGCTGAGGCTCGCCGTCCTCACGCGCGGCGCACGTGGAGAGTGGATCTTCGACATGAAGGAGCAGGGGAGCCCTTCGGCGGCCGTCCTCCTCGAGCGCGCGCGCCTCAAGGCCGCCAAGCGCGTGCTGACGGCGATGGAGGCCTCGGTCGCGCGCCCGCCGCGCATGCTCGGCACCGCGCGGCTCGAGGGACGATCGATGTTCGTGCGCCGCCTCTCTCCGCAGGACGACAAGCTCGATCTCACGCGTGTGCTCCCCGAGGATCTCGCACCCCTCGCGCGCTACCTCGGCGCGCTCGCGGGGGCGGCGCACCGGCGCGGAGCCAAGAAGCCGCCGAGGCGCGCGTGGACAAAAGAGGAACGGCGCGGTCTCGTGGACCGCGCCGTCGTGCTCGCCGGGTTTCACGAGGCGGCGTACCTCGTCTTGTGTCGTGCGGTGAAGCGCGTGAAGTAGCGCGCGCGCCGCTTACTTCGTCGACGGGAAGGAGAACATCGCCCCTTCGCGCACGCCCGCCGAGGGCCAACGCTGGGTGATGGTCTTCCGCTTCGTGTAGAAGCGCACCGCGTCCGGCCCGTAGGCGTGGAGATCGCCGAACAGAGAGCGCTTCCACCCGCCGAAAGAGTGGAACGCCACCGGCACGGGGAGCGGCACGTTGATGCCGACCATGCCGACGAGGATGTGATCGGCGAAGTAGTGCGCCGCCTCGCCGTCGCGGGTGAAGATGCACGTGCCGTTGCCGTACTCGTGATCGTTGATGAGCTTCATGGCCTCTTCGAGGCTCTTCACGCGCACCACGCCGAGCACCGGGCCGAAGATCTCTTCCTGGTAGATGACCATGCCCGGCTTCACGTCGTCGAAGAGGCACGCGCCGAGGAAGTAGCCGTTCTCGTGGCCGGGGACCTTGGTGCCGCGCCCGTCGACGACGAGCTTCGCCCCCTCCTTCACCCCTTGGTCGACGTAGCCACGCACCTTCTCGAAGTGGGCCTTGGTGACGAGCGGGCCCATGTCGTTCTTCGCGTCGGTGCCGGGGCCGATCTTCATCTTGGAGATCTCGGCTTTGAGGCCGGCGACGACGGCGTCGGCGGTGGCGTCGCCCACGGCGACCACCAGCGGAATGGCCATGCAGCGCTCGCCGCACGAGCCGTAGGCCGCGCCCATGAGCGCCGTGACGGCGTTCCCGATGTCGGCGTCGGGCATGACCACCGCGTGGTTCTTCGCGCCGCCGAGCGCCTGCACGCGCTTCCCCTTCGCGCAGCCACGGGAATAGATGTATTCTGCAATCGGCGTGGACCCGACGAAGCTCACCGCCTGGACGCGCGGATCGTCGAGGATGGTGTCGACCGCTTCTTTGTCGCCGTTGACGAGGTTCAAGACGCCCGGCGGGAGCCCGGCCTCGAGCGCGAGCTGGGTGATGAGGAGCGCGCTCGAAGGATCACGCTCCGACGGCTTGAGCACGAAGGTGTTGCCGCACACGACGGCCATCGGCCACATCCAAAGCGGAACCATCGCCGGGAAGTTGAACGGCGTGATTCCGGCGGTGACGCCGAGGGCCTGGTGCTCGCTCCACGAGTCGATGTTGGGGCCCACGTTGCGCGAGTGCTCGCCCTTCAGGAGCTCGGTCGCGTAGGACGCGTATTCGACGTTCTCGATGCCGCGCTGCACTTCGCCCATGGCGTCGCCGAAGACCTTGCCGTGCTCGGCGGTGAGGAGGCCGGCGATCTTCTCGGCGTGCATCTCGAGGAGGTTCTTCAGCTTGCTCATCACGCGCGCGCGCTTGAGCGGCGCGGTGGCGCGCCAGGCCGGGTACGCCTTCGCCGCCGAAGCGATGGCCGCCTCCACTTGGGCCTTGTCCGCGAGCAGGACGCGCTTCTCGGCGAGCCCGGTCGCTGGGTTCCAGACCTCCTGCGAGCGCTTCGAGCCGAGGACGTTCTGACCGTCGATCCAATGACCAATCGTGGGGAGTTCTTGCGACATGGCTGCTCTTTCTGGGGCCTCTCTGGGCTCGCTTGGGGCGGCAATCTTTCCACAAACGAGCCCGCCTGGCGAACCGCCACGGGCGATTTCCCGCCAATTTCGGGCGCGCGCGGACCCCTACTTCGCAGTGACCTCGCCGACGCAGCGGTGGGTGATGCAGCGGGCCTTGAGCACGCGGTCGGTCTTGGGGCACGGCGCGGGCGGCGGGCACAAGGGGGGCGTGGCGCACGCTCCGGCGTGGCGTGCCTCGATGCCGCTCTCGAGCGCGCGCGAGACCACCCGACCCGGCGGGCACACGTAGCTGCAACATGCATGGGACCCGGAGACCCGCGGATCGAGGGTGCTCGCCACGACGCAATCGGAGTCCCTCTGGCACCGACCCTCGCCGAGGGTGAGCTCAGGCGTGGTGGGGGCCGCGGCGCCGGCGTCGCTGGGCGCCGCGGGGGCCACGATCGACGTCCCGCTCGCCTCGGGCGCGGCCGAGGCCATGAGCTCCTTCGCCTCGGGATCGCTCGCGGCGAGCGTGACCGGGCGCTCTTCTTCCGGCGGATCGGCCGCGGCCGACTTCGCCTCCGGGTCACCGCCGCCCCCCTTGCAGGCGGTGAGGATCAAACCCACGAGGGCGAACCCGGCGAAGCGAGCGCGCCCCTTCGCCGCGAAGGGCCTCATCGGTACGGCCCCTCCGCGGCCAGGAAGCTCGCCGCACGCGCCGACGCCGGCCCCTTGTGATCGACGATGCGTTGGATCGCCTCACGCCCGTCGGCCTGGCGAATCTCGCGGAACAGCGACGCGAGCTCGTCGTCGGCGTGCCGCGCCGCCAGCGTGTGCGCCCACGTCGCGCGCCAGACCGTACGAACCGTCGGCGCGAGCTTTTGGGCGAGCGCGGCGGTCGCACGCGCCTCCGCCGTCGGCGCACCGTCGAGCGCGTCGACGAGCCCCTCGAGCGCCTGAAGCCCCTCCTCGAAGCCAGGCGTCCGCGCCGGTCTCGGCACCGCCTGGAGCGCCCGTCGGGCCTCGGCGCGCTCGCCCAAGCGCACGTGCGCCGACGCTCGGTACTGCATGTACACTTCATGCAAATCGACGCCGAGCTTCGCCGCCGGGATCATCTCCAACCAGGCGAGCGCTCTCCGCGCGTGCCCGGCGCGGATCCCCCGATCGACGAAGAAGAGCGACAGGACGCCGGCGACGCGGGGGCGCTGCTTCCCCGACCACAGCGCGCGGAGCTCGTTTTCGATGCCGAGGAAGGCTGCCTCCGCTTGCTCCGGCACCAAGAGCGCCTCGGCGAGCCGCTCGAAGCCGCGAAACCGTCGCGCGCGGAAGGTGGCGGCGATGGCCATCCCCACGAGCCCCGCCACGCCGAGAGGCAGCGCGCCGACCGCGCCGAACAGCTGATCGCACGCCGACAGCGCGACGGCGAAGACGACAGAGCTGAAGAGGACGCGCGCGTACCCCCACTGGAGGTTCGTGGTGACCCCGACGACGCGGTAGATCGCTCGCGGCAGGAGCGCGAAGATGACACCGAAGAGGACGTAGACGAGGAGCACGCGGGGCGATTGTACTCGCCCCGCGCCCCGAGGTGCTTAGCTCGACGTGAGGCGGTCCGAGCCGACCGTCGTCGCGCCGAGCGCGAGGAGCACACCGAGGACGACCCTCGTCACGCCGACGGCCTTTCCCGGTCGTCTCGCCCCGCGGCTACGGGCCGGTGTAGTGCTGCGCCGACCAACACGTCGCCGCGTCGTGGCAGTTCTTCACGGCGTCGAGTGCGGAGTGGAGCGCCGCTGCTCGGTTCGAGGGGAGCGTGCTCGCGAGGTTCTTCAACTCGAAGGGGTCGCTCGCGATGTCGTAGTACTCGGTCTCGCCCCCCGTGTACTCGACGTACACCGCGGTCGGCAGACGCAAGGCTTCGTAGGTCGGCGGGTTGCCGCTGTTCGTCTCCGGCATGTCGGGATCGGTCGGATCCAAGTCTTGCCCGTGGTGCTCGACGAGCGCGAGGTTCCGCCAGTCGCTCGGAGTCATCCCGTGGAGGAGCGGCACGATGCTTCGTCCGTTCACCGTCGTCGGCGGCGGCGTGACCCCGAGCTCGGCGAACGTCGGGCACAGATCGATGTTCTGCACGATGGAGTCGACGACCTTCCCCGCGGGGACACCCGGGCCGGTCACGATGAGCGGCACGTTGATGTCGGTGTCGAAGGCGGTCTGCTTCCCCGCGCGCAGCGAGTGCTCGCCCATGTGGTAGCCGTTGTCGCCGCTGAAGACGATGTACGTGTCCTTGTCGTGCCCGCTGGCCTTCAAGGTGGCTTCGAGCGACGCGATCATCTCGTCGATGGCTTGAACGGCTTGCGCGCGCATGCGGTAGCTGGCGTCCAGGTTGTCCATTTCGTTCTGCGTGAGCGCGGGGATCGCCTTGAGCCACGTGGGGGAGCTCGCGTCGGGTCGCGCGGCGTAAGCGGCGTTTCGCGGCACTTTGAGGCCGGGGAACATCGACGCGTGGCGCGGCGCGGGGGTGTACGGCGCGTGCGGCGCGAAGGTCGCGAGCTCGAGCAAGAAGGGCGTGTTCCCCGAATCGGTGACGAACTTCGACCCCAGCTTGGAGATGACGTCGGTGAGGTAGTCGGCGGGCTTGTTCCCGTAGCTGACGACGTTGCCCGTCTCGTTGAGCGCGTAGTTGAACTCGGGGTAGCCGTTGCCAGCGACGCTCCACGTCGTCCACCCCATCGGTACCCCCTGCGTCTTGGGCTCGCTCGTCCCCGGCTGGTAGCCGTTCAAGTACTTCCCCATCATGGCGGTGCGGTAGCCGGCCCCCTTCAGCGTCGTGCCGAAGGTCCGCTGGTCGTTGTTCCACGCCATGAAGGTGTCGTAGCCGCCGGCGTCTCCGCTGTTGGTGAAGACGTGGCTGTCGTGGGGATAGCGCCCGGTGAAGATCGACGTGCGCGAAGGACAGCAGAGCGAGTCGGTGACGAAGTAGTGCGAGAAGGTCACGCCCGCCTTCTGCATCGCGAGGACGTGCGGCATGTACTGAAGCAGGTTCATCGAGAAGTCGTCGGCGAGGATGAAGACCACGTTGGCCTTGGTGGCCGGCGCGTCACCGTCGCTCGCCCCCGCTTCGGTGCCCGCGCTGCTCCCGTCGCTGGACGCCGTCGCGTCCGGACCGCTGGTCCCCCCGTCGCCCGCGGCGTCGTTCGTGTCGGTCGACGAGCAGTGCACGAGGAGCATCGCCAACGAAAGCGCGCCCCCCGCAGTGAGCCGCGCGAGGAGCGAGAGCGAGGCGTGAGAACGGCGTGAGGACTTCATGCGCGCCACGACTGCAACGGACACGCCACGCCACGCGCTATGTCGGAGACGCATGATCGCCCATAAAAATGGCCACTTCGTGCGCTCTTCGCGTGGACCTCGTGCGGGTCATCCGACCGACCTCCCGTTCATGGAACGCCGCCGATCCGCGATGTCGTCGTTCGTCGACAGAACGCGGCCTACTCGGAGGCGTCCTTCGCGCCGGCGTCGGGGCACGCCTCCTTGTTGACGCACGCCTTCTTCCGCAGCTCGGCGGCCTTCTTCGCGTCGGCGGCCACACCGACGCCCTTGGCGTAGGCCTCGGACAACGCGGCGCAGGCGAAGGAGCGATTGCCGTCGCAGCCGAGCTGGTAGAGCTCGGCGGCGCGCGCTTCGTCCTTCTCCACGCCGCGGCCAGCGGCCACGAGGCGCCCGAGCTGGTAGCAGCCGTCGGCCTCTTTGTCGTCGCACGCGCGCTTGAAGAGCGCGGCGGCACGTCGCTCGTCCTTCTCCACGCCGTCGCCGTCGCGGTACATGAGCCCGGAGTTACGGCACGACCACGCGTAGCCGTGATCGCAGCCGAGCGCGTAGAAGCTCTCCGCCTTCTTTGGGTCGCGCTTCACGTCGGTGCCGTCGTCGTAGGTCTCCCCCGCGAGCTCGCACGAATCGCCGTCGCCGAAGTCGCATCCCTTGTCGCGGAGCTCGAGCGCGCGCTTGGGATCCTTCGTCACCCCTTTGCCCTCGGCGTAGAGCGAAGCCAGGTTCCGGCACGCGAGGCCGTTCTTCTTCGTGCACGCCCCCTCGTAGAGCGTCGCCGCCTTGGCCGGGTCGGCGGTCACGCCGTAGCCTTTCATGTAGTCCACGCCGAGGTTGTTGCACGAGCCGTCGTGCCCGAGGTTGCACCCGCGCTCGTAGAGCTTGGCCGCCGCCGAAAGATCGGTGGAGACGCCGTCCTCGCCGTTGTCGTAGTGGAGCGCGAGGGTGAAGCACGAATCGCCGTGCCCCTCGTTGCACGACGTGCGGAGCGCGTCGTTCGCGTCGTCGGTCGTCGAGGTGGTGCTCGATGAAGCAGAGGAGGAGGGGCTTTCGTGGGCGAGCCTCGAGACGAGTTTGCCGCCCGCGGCCACGGCGGCGACGCCGAGGAGCACGCCCCAGCGCCGCCAAAAACCGCCCCGCGTCGTGCTCGGGGAAGGCGACGACGAGGCTTGAGGCTTCGCGGCCTTCGCTGGCTCCGCTGCGCGCTTCGCTGCCTTCCAATCGGCGAGCACGGCCTTCGCCGTCTCGTAGCGCGCGAGCGCGTCGGGCTCGACCATGCGGCGGAGCACGTGCGCCAGATCGGCCCCGAGGCGATCGACCTCCTTCACCTGGAAGCGACCGTGCTCGCGCGGAAGATCGTCGGCGTCGGTGTGCGTCACCACGAAGAGCATCGTGGCGCCGAGGCCGTACACGTCGGAGGCGAGCGAGGCCTCGCCGCTGAACTGCTCGGGCGCGGCGTAGCCCGGTGTGCCGACGATGGTCATCCCCGAGCGGCGCGAGACGACGGTGTCGAAGTCGACGAGCACCGGGGTGAGGCCTTCGTCGCGGAACATGATGTTCGACGGCTTGATGTCGCGGTGGATGACCGGCGGCACGCGGTCCTGCAGGTAGACGAGGAGCTCGAGCAAGCTCGTGAGGAGCTTTCGCACGTCGCTCTCGTCCATCCTGTCGTCGCGCTCGTGGAGCCGCTCCTCGAGCGTGCCGCCGTCGAAGGCCTCACGCACGAGGACGAGGCGCCCGGTGTCGGTGCGCTCGAAGCCGTACACCTTGGGGAGCAGCGGATGGTGCAGCCCTTGGAGCACGCGACTCGATCGCTCGAAGAGCTCCCACGCCGTCCAATCGTCGTCCTTCGGGGGATCGAGGATCTTGATCGCGACCGCGTTGCCGTCCGACGCGCGCACGCCGGCGTAGACGTGGCTCATGCCGCCGTGACCGAGGAGGCGCGTGGCGCGGTACCCGCCGCAGAAGGTGAGCGACCGCGCGCAGTGCGGGCATGAGGCCGGGGTTTCACCGGTCACCTCGGCGTCGCAGAACGGGCAGGGGAAGTCGGCGTGCGCGCTCGTGGGCGGCGTCGCCTTCGAGCGCTTCTTCTTCCCCACGCTTCCGATGCTACGCGGGCCGAGTCCGGGAGCAACACGCGTTATGCTCGGCCGATGCCGCGGTCACTCACGGGAGCGCCGGCGCCGCGATCGGGCGGCCTCGTCCGCGTGGCGCGGTACGCGTCTTCGTGGAGCGCGGTGGTCTTCGCCCTCGCCGCCGCGGGGTGCCCGCGCAGCGAGGCGCCGGACGCCGCGCCGCCCGCGCCGAGCACGAGCGCCGCGCCGCCTTCGCCCTCGTCGGGGCCGATCACCTGCGCCGAGGGGCAGCGCGCGCTCGAGCAGCACATCGTCTCGGGATCGAGCGCGTGCACCGCCGACGCCGACTGCGCCTGCGTGGATCTTCCGGAGGCTCCGCCCCCGCTCGGCCGAAAAGATGCATTCTGCAACCTCGTAGTGCCGCGCGATCGCGTGGCTTCGCTTCGCGCGGAGAATGAAGCACTCGCAGCGAAAGGGTGCGCGCCGCCGGGGGCGTGCGCTCCTGCCACGTGCCAAGCGATGTGCGTGCCGCGCCCGGGCGCCCAAGGCTTCTGTGAGACGCGGAGCCGCTGCCGTGAGATCACCGTGATGGCGGACGCGCTCGTGAAGCGCCTCGAGCGAACGTGCACGAGGAACGAGGACTGCGCTTCTTACCCCGCGGGGATCGCGCAAGACTGCGGCGGCATCGCGAACCGCGCCTCGGTCGCGCCGCTCCTCTCCTTGGCCAAGGAGTTCCACGACGCCGCCTGCCCGTACTCGGTGGCCTGTGCGGCGCGGCGCGCGTTTCGTCCGGTGTGCCTCGCCGGGACGTGCGGCGACGCTCCTTCCTCGACGTCCCCGTGACGCCAGCCGCCCGGCATCGCCCCCGCGCGCCGGCGTGCGCGAACGCACGTCAGGTCGCGTTCGGTTCGCCGTCCCAGTAGTCGACGTTCTCGCCCTCTCGGACGACGAAGCGGTGGAGCGGCTTCTCGAAGGTGCCGGCGGTGGCCGCGACCTTCTTCGAGTCCGGGTAGCCGACGACGTCGACCTTCTGCGCCGCCGCCGAGACGCACAGGTAGACGAGCGGCTCGTCGCCGTCGTTGATCATCTGGTGCGCGTGGTCGGGGCCGACGGGGAAGGCGATCCAATCCCCCGCGCGCACGGCGACGCGCGCCTCTCCGATGCGTGCCGTGCCTCTCCCCGAGACGACGTAGATCCCCTCCTCAGTCGCGCAGTGGTAGTGGAAGGGGAAGGAGATGGCTCCCGGGGGCAGCTCGGTGAGGTTCGCCCCGAGCATCTGTCCGCCAGCGGCGCCGCCGAGGCGGCGAAGCATCATGTGGTGCTTCCCTTTGGTCACCGGCATGACCGCGGCCTCGTCCTTGTGAATCACGTTGGGGTGGCGTCGTGCATCGCTCATGAAGCGAGCCTCGTGCCGACCTCGCCGCGCGTCAACGGGCTCGCGAGCGCGCTCGCGTGACTCATGGATCACGCCAAAGATCCGCGTAGAGTGCGACGCCGAAATGGCCACCAAGCTCCCCTCCCAGCCCGCACTTCTCGCTCCCGTTGCCCCGCTCGGTCGCGTCCTCGTCTACGATCTTCGCGTCGGGAAAGATCCTCGCGCGGCGCTCGCGCGCGTCGCCGGGGTCTTTGTCGACACCGCCGTCCTCGGTCTTGGGCTCCCCTTGGCGCTCGCGCTGGGCGCGAAGATCGACGGGCTGCGCGCCTTCCCTTCGATCGTCGGGCCGGGCACGGCGTTCCCTTCGACGCAGGCCTCGCTCTGGATCTGCGCCGGCGCCGCCGACGCCCCCGCGCTGCACGATCTCACGACCGAGCTCCACGCCGCCGTCGACGAGGCCTTCTCTCTTCACGAAGAGGTGGCGATGTTCCGCTACCGCGAGGGGCGTGACCTCACCGGCTACGTGGACGGCTCGGCCAACCCCGAGGGCGATCTCGCCGCCACCGCGGCGCTCGTCGACGGCGCGGGCGCCGGGCTCGACGGCGGAAGCTTCGTCGCCGTGCAGCGATGGATCCACGACCTTGGCGCGTTCGCCCGCCTCGACGCCCAGACGCGCGATCACGTCATTGGCCGGCGCATCTCGGACAACGAGGAGATCGAAGACGCGCCCGAGTGGGCCCACGTGAAGCGCGCCGAGCAGGAGGACTACGACCCGCCGGCGTTCATGGTGCGACGCTCGATGCCGTGGGGAGGCGCGGGCGAGAAGGGGATCTACTTCGTCGCCTACGGCCGGACGCTCGACCCCTTCGAGCGGGTGCTCACGCGCATGTCGGGCAAAGACGACGGCGTCGTCGATGGCCTCCTCCGCTTCAGCCGCGCCGTCTCCGGCGGGTACTACTTCTGCCCGCCGGTACGCGGCGCCGCGCGCGATTTGCGGGCCTTCGGCCTCGGCTGAGCCTGTCGTTTTCCGCCCCGCGGGCTTGACCGGCGTCAAATTGGACATATCCTGGACAAGTGATGAACGAAGCCGGGGGGAGGCCACCTCTCGGCTCCGCCCGCTACCAGGAGATCGCCATGACGACGAGAGCTGCAGTTCCCCTCCTCCTCGCTTCGATCCTGGCCGTCGCCGCGTCTGCCCGCGGTGACGAGCTCGCCACCGCGCACGTCGCTGCCGCGTCGCTCCCCGCGTCGGCGCAAGACGGCACCGACCTTCGACATCGCTTCGCCGGCACCTACCGCTACGTCGGCGACGCGCGCGAGCAGCGCGCGAGGCAAGAGGCGATCGATCGCGCCGTCTCGACGTTCTTCTTCGCCGTTCGTGGGCTCGCGCGAGCGAAGATCGAAGACCGCACGCGCATCGTGCCGACCTGCAAGTTCGAGTTCCCCACGGGGAAGATCCGATCGACCGTCCCGGGGCACCCGGTGGCGACGAGCCCCGACGACGGAACCCCCACGAGCTACCGCGTCGAGGACGATGCGATCGTGTTGCGTCAGCGCTTCGACGGCGCGCGTCTCGTCCAGTCCTTCACCGCCGACGAGGGGGGAACACGGATGAACGAGCTCACACTCAGCGCCGACGGGAACATCCTGACGATGAAGGCGACCGTGTCGAGCCCCAAGCTCAAGACGCCGATCGTCTATACCCTGACCTACGCGCGGACGAACTGAGCGCCGGCACCACCGCGGCCCACACGAGCCCGATCGCCACCACGCCCGCCGTGGGCGCCAGCGCGAGAGCACCGAAGCGTGCCCCCGACGCGTAGGCCAGTGGCCCTCCCAGAGCGCCGACAATCGCTGCCAGCCACGGCTTCGCGGAGAGGCCGGCGAGGAGTCCGCGATCGCCCGTCGTGCTGGCGAAGCTCGGCCAGAGCGCCACGAGCCACGGCGGCGCGACGTGCCATCCAGCGATCGTGAGGAGCCCCGCGCCGACGAGCGCCGAGTCGACGAGGAAGCCGACGAGCGTCGCGAGGAGGAGGACGACGAGCTCGTGGCGCCACGCCACGAGCTGCCGAAGATGGAGCGCGAGCACGAGGACGACGACGCACGGACCGATCCACGGCGCGCCGTGCGTCGCACCGAGCACGCAAGAAAACCAGCTCACCTGCACGCCGAGAAACGAAGCGAGCGTGCGCACGGTCGTTAGCCGAGGTGAGGCGCCAGGGCCGCGTACACGTGGCGGACGAGCGGCAGGCTCGCGGCCACGGTGGAGAGCATGTCCCAATGATCGCGCTGCTCCACGATGCGCCCCTTTCGGACGCGCGCGTGCGTCGCCCCCTCGAAGCTCAACGTCGGTCCGACGTGCGGCTCGTACATCATCTTCCACGCGAGGAAGAGCGTGCCTTCTCGTCCGACGGCATCGGTCACCTCGAACGAGAGACGCCGCGCGCGCCCCATGATGCGGCGATTCATCGCCAGAAAGGCGTCGCGACCGTGGATGGTCTGCAAGGGATCGCGGAAGACGACGTTCGGATCGTAGAGCGGCGCGAGGCGCTCCAGCACCCCCACGCCTTCGCGCTCGAAGTTGCGGAACGCGTCGCGAAGACGCTCGGCGAGCGCCTGATCCTCGTCGTGGAACGCGTCACGGAGAAGCTCGTCGATCGGCTTACCTTCAGCCAGCATGGGTCGTCTCCTTCGCTTCGGCCGGCGCCCGGCCCCGGTTCACGGTCACACCGCTCGCGTGCTCACACAGCGTCCAGAGTGCCTCGCGGTCGGCTGGGCTCTCGCGCGTCCACGGGAAGGGATATTCGGCGGCGGCGCGGCGATCGAACCAGAAGGTGCCGCGCGTGCCTCGCACCTTCTCCGCCGCCGCAAGCCACACCACCGTGTCCGCTCCCTGCTCGGGCGTGCGGAGGAGCCCTTTCATCATCTTGTGAAAGCGGGGGAGCGAGGTCTCTACCGCCGTCGTGTCCGCCCAGCCTGGGTGCATGCTGGCGAAGGTGACGTCGGGGACGCGCTCGGCGAGCATGTGGGCGAGGATCACCTGGGCGCGCTTGGTGTTGGCGTACGCGCGCACGCCGTCGAAGCTCTCGGGCGCGATGTCGAGGAGCGAGAGATCGAGGCGCTGCGGGTAGAGCCCCCCCGACGACACGAACACGACACGCGGATCGGACGCGCGAAGGAGGCGCGGCAAGAGGAGCCCGGTCAAGGCGAACGGACCGAGCACGTTGGTGGCGAAGGTGAGCTCCACGCCGTCCTCCGTCACTTGCTTCGCGTCCGGGAGGACGCCGGCGTTGTGGACGAGCACGTCCACGCGATCGAGCGGAAGATCGCGGGCGAGGCGACGGATCGACGCGAGGCTCGACATGTCGACGAGGTCGAGATGGACGCGCCCGCCGCCGACCTCCCGCGCGATCTCGGCGCGCGCTGCCTCTCCGCGCGAAGCGGCGCGGCAGAGGAGCCACACGTGGAAGCCGCGCGCCGCGAGCTCGCGGGCGGTGGCGAAGCCGATGCCCGAGTTGGCTCCGGTCACCAGCGCCACGCGCCCCTCTCCACCGCGCGCGAGGTCCTCGGGATCGAACGCGCGACGATGCAGCTCGAACCCCGCCCGGTTGAAGGAGTAGAGGGCGATGGGATCGGTGAGCACGCGGAGCGCGCCGACGAGCGAGGACATGGCGCTCATCCCGCGCCGACGTCGACGCGCCGCGAGCCGGGCTTGTCGAAGACGAGGTGCACGCAGCCGAGGTAGCGCTCCTCGAAGCCGCCTTCGCAGTAGGCGAGGTAGTACTCCCACATGCGGAGGAAGCGCTCGTCGAAACCAAGACGCAGCACCTCGGCCGACCGCGCGAGGAAGCGCTCGCGCCACACGCGCAAGGTGCGGGCGTAGTGCGGGGTGATGTCGTCGAGGTGCGTGAGCCTCAGATCGGTCGCGGCGGTCGCGGCGTCCACCATCGAGGTGACCGAAGGGATCGAGCTCCCGGGGAAGATGTGCTCCTTGATGAAGTCGACGCTCGCCCGGTGCCGCGCGTGGTGTTGGTCGGCGATGGTGATGGCTTGGAGGAGCATCGTCCCCTCGGGCGCGAGGAGCCGGCTGCAGCGTGTGAAGTACTCCCCCAAGAACTCGTGGCCTACGGCCTCGATCATCTCGACCGAGACGAGCTTGTCGAAGGTCCCTTCGAGATCGCGGTAGTCACGAAGGAGCACGGTCACGCGGTCCTCGAGCCCGGCTTGGGCCACGCGCTCTTTGGCCAAGCGGAACTGCTCCACCGAGACGGTGGTGGTCGTCACGCGGCAGCCGTACTCGCGAGCGGCGAAGACCGCGAGCGCGCCCCAGCCCGAGCCGATCTCGAGGAGGTGGTCGTTCGGCGTGAGCTTCAACTTCTCGCAGATGCGCCGGAGCTTGGTGGCTTGCGCTTCCTCGAGCGTGGCCGCGTCGTGGGGGAAGACCGCGCTCGAGTACATCATCGTGTCGTCCAGGAAGAGCGCGAAGAAGTCGTTCGAGAGATCGTAGTGCTCGGCGATGTTGCGCCGGCTCCCCTCGCGCGTGTTGCGCCGAAAGAGCCAGCTCTTCGCGCGGCTCGCGAGCTGGAAGGCGCGCGCGAGCCCGGTCTCCATCTCGGAGAGCGCGGCGATGTTCTTGGCGAAGATGCGCGTGAGCGTCGCCAGGTCGTCGCACGACCAGTGGCCGTCCATGTACGCCTCGCCCACGCCGACACTCCCACCGAACAAGATCGCGCGGTACGCGGCGCGGTCGCGCACCGTCACGGTGCACGCCAGCTCGCCGGGGCGACCGAAGGTGACGCGCTCGTTGCCGTCGACGAGCGTGACCGAGCCGTGCTCGAGCCGCTCGAAGAGCGAAACGAGGCGCCTCTTGGAGAAGCCGTCGAGCCAGGTCGACGAGCTTCCCGTGTTGCGGAGCTCCTGCGATGACGGAGATGCGACCAACGCTTGCCCTCTCATGTGTCCCTCGATAGGCGTGGATGCGTGTAGAAGTGCGCGCGGTTCAGCCAGAGCCCGAGCGCCTGCCAATAGATTCCCAAGACGACCTTCACGGTCATCGCGGGGCGTCGCACGAGGACGCGGGCGAGCTCGAAGCCGTCGATAGGACGGCGCCGAACCGTGAGCGTCGCGTCGAATACGCGCCGGCTCGCCTCGCGGTTCACCATGTGGACCCAAAGAGGCTCGCCTTCGCGCTCGGGTGGCGTGCCGAAGCGCCACCCGTAGGCCATCTTCATCCCCAAGAAGGGCGAGACGTGGAACGCCTTGTCGAAGACGTAGCTCTTCGAGCGCTCGCTCCCGAGGTTGTCCTTCTCCGAGAGGACGTACATGTGCCGCTCGTTCCACGGCGTGTTCGCCACCTCGGCGACCACGGTCTCGAGCGTGCGGCCGTCCTCGGCGAAGCAGTAATAGAAGGAGACGGGGTTGAAGCAGTGGCCGAGGTAGCGAAGGTGCGTGAGCAGGCGAATCGGTCCGCGCGGGCGCGAAGCGGTGCGCTCCTCCACGAGATCGCGGATCGCCTCGTCGAGAGGCACGTTCGGGTCGCCGTAGTGATCGGCGCGGCGAAACCAGGCGACGTTGGGGCCGCGCGTGCTCCACAGCCAGCGCCCGCGGAAGACGTCGTCGAGCTCTTCGAGGTCGAGGTAGACCATGAAGAGCGAGTAGGTGAACGAGCGTCGCGGCGCTTCGAAGCGCCGGTGCCGGAGCTCGCCCTCGAAGAGACAGCTCTCCATCACGCGAGCTCCTTTCCGAAGTGGCGGGCCACGCGGAGACCGCTCGACACGCCGTCTTCGTGGAAGCCGAAGCCCCAGTACGCCCCGCAAAAGTGCGTGCGCGCGGTGCCGCTGATCTCCCCGTGGCGCGCCTGGGCGCGCACCGCCTCGCGCGAGTAGACGGGGTGGTGGTAGCGGATCTTGCGGATCACCTTCCGCTGGTCGATCGCCTCGGAGAGGTTCAGCGTGACGAGGTACTCCTCCTTGGCGCGAAGGCTCTGGAGGAGGTTCATGTCGTAGGTGACGGCGACGCGCCCGCGTGGCACCTCGGGGACGCTCGCGTTCCAGCAGGCCCACGCGCGCCTCCTCCGGGGGAGCAAGCGCGTGTCGGTGTGGAGCACCGCTTCGTTCTCTTGGTAACGAAACGCGCCGAGGATCTCGCGCTCGCGCGGGGTCGCGTCCTCGAGCACGGCGAGCGTCTGATCGGAGTGGCCCGCGAGCACCACGTGGTCGAAGCGCTCGGGGGCGCCGCCGCGCGGTGTCACGAGCACGTGGTCTTCGAAGCGGCGCACCGAGGTCACCGGCGTGGCGAGGCGGATGCGATCGGCGTAGCTCGCCGTCAGCTTCTCCACGTAGCGCTTGGAGCCGCCGCGCACGACGCGCCACTCGGGCTGACCGAAGACGTCCAAGAACCTGTGGTTCGTGAAGAACTGCGCGAAGAAGCGCGCCGGGAACTCGTTCATCTGCCGCGGATCGGACGACCAGATGGCCGCGCCCATGGGGAAGAGGAAGAGCTCGCGAAACGCGCGCGAGTAGCCGTGCGCGTCGAGGAAGGGGCCGAGCTTTACGTCGTCGCTCTCCTTGAGGAGCAGCTCCCGCGAAGCGAGGTTGAAGCGGAAAATGTCCGCCACCATCCGGTAGAAGCTCGGCCTTAGCGCGTTCCTCCGCTGGGCGAAGAGGGCGCGGTTCGAGTACTCGAGCCGCTCGTGATCGGCGCGCACGCTGAAGCTCATGCTCGAGGGCTGCGAGGCGACCCCCAGGCGATCGAGCAGCTTCACGAAGTTCGGGTAGCGCTCGCTGTTGAAGACGATGAAGCCGGTGTCGACCTCGTGCGGGCCGTCCTCGGCCTCGACGCGGACGGTGTTGGTGTGGCCGCCGACGTAGTCGTTCTGCTCGAAGACGGTGAGCTCGTGCTCCCCCGCGAGCAGGTACGAGACGACATTTCCGGCGATGCCGGTGCCGACGACCGCGATCTTCACGGTGCCTCCGCGCTCGCTCGCGGCGCGGCCTCCGTGCGGGAGAGATCATCCACGGCGCGGAGCAATTGGTCGGCGTGGACGCCGGGGTCGACGTTGGGCCACACGCGGGCGACCCGGCCGTCGGCGCCGATCAAGAAGCTGACGCGCGCGGCCATGCCCAGGGTGCTCGACACGCCGTAGGCGCGCGCGACCTCGCCCTCCTCGTCGGCGACGAGCGGGAAGGGGAGCGTGTGGTTCTCGCGGAAGGCGCGGTGGCTCTCCTCCGAGTCGCGCGAGACGCCGAAGATGGTCACGTGACGCGCTTCGTACTTTCCGAACGCGTCGCGGAAGGCGCACGCCTCGTGCGTGCAGCCGGGGGTCTCGTCCTTCGGGTAGAAGTAGACGACCGCCGCGTGGCCGCGCACGGCCGAGAGACGCAGCGGGGTTCCGTCGCGCGTGGTCGCCGTCAGATCGGGCGCGGACGCGCCGACCGGCAAGAGCCCCTTGCCGCCGTCCGGGCGCACGACTGCGCCGCCGCAGGCCGAGGCGAGGGCGATGAGCCCGACGGCGATTGCGGCCCGGCGTGTCCTGGATTTCGTTCGTTGATGCACACTATTTGTCTAACTTCTGTCTAAGATATGTCAATATAGTTTTGGTTGGTTTCGACCAGAAGTTGGACAAATGGTACGAACTCCGCGGTCTTCGTCGGCGCCTCCGGCCGAACACTCCCCCTCCATGCCCCCCCCTCCCGGTCGAGCTCTGCCCGTTCACCGCAAGCGTCGCGCGGCGCCGCGTGGCACCGCCATCGCCAGCGGTACGCGCCACTCGATCCGCGTCACCTCGCGCCTCACGTCCATCGAGCTGGACACCCTCCGCATGTGGGAGCGGCGCTACGGCTTCCCCAAGCCCGAGCGCACCGAAGGCGGGAGCCGCGTCTACACGCAAGAGGACGTCGACGCGCTCAAGTTGATCCGCCGCGCGCTCGACCTCGGCTACCGACCGAGCGAGGTCGTCGGCAAGCCGCACGCGGAGCTCGTTCGCCTCGTCGCCAGCGCTTCGCCGGCGCGCACGGGCGACCCGATCGACTCGGTGCCTTCCGTCGAATCGCTCATCACGGCCATCGCGCACGACGACCTCGACGCCGTGCGCGCCGAGCTACGCCAAGGCGCGGTGGTCTTGGGGCCGCGCCGCTTCGTGACCGACATCGCCCAGCCGCTGGCCACACGCGTGGGAGATCTGTGGAGTCGCGGTGAGCTCGAAGTGCGTCACGAGCACATGCTGAGCGAGGCGCTCTCTTCGCAGCTCAGGCTCCTCGCTTCGACGTTCGAGGATCGTCCAGGGGCGCCGCGGGTCTTGCTCTCCACGCTCCCCGGCGAGCGTCACGCGCTCGGGCTCGAGATGATCCAGGTCTATCTCGGGGTGATGCGCGTCGCCACGCGGCTCCTCGGCGTCGACACGCCGCC
>CAZHHD010000061.1:0-15766 GCA_964531795.1 uncultured Polyangiaceae bacterium
CCGCAGGAACGGCCGGGCCGGCGCACCCCGGAAGCGCCGCCGCCGCCACGGCCCAGCGCGCGCGCGAAGCGAGCGGATCGCGCCCCGACCTGACCGACGAGCGCGTGCGGCAGCTCTACGGCCAATACGTCGAGACGCGGCGCAAGCAGAACGAATCGACGGCGACGCTCACCCTCGAAGGGATGGCGCGCACGCTCCGCGAATCGAGCGCGAAGCTCCGTGAGAAGCACAACGGCCGGAACGTCGACTTCGAGGTCACGGTCAAAGACGGCAAGACCGTGCTCAAGCCGGTCGTGAAGTAGCGGCGCGAACGCGCGTCAGTGCGTGAACGGACGCGGCGGGATCGGCGTGTAGCGGGGAGCGCGCGCGCTCGAAGGAACCGGCTCGTCGAGCCCTTCCTCGCAGAACAAGATCGCGCACTGCTTCTTGTCGCTCTCCTGCATGCGATTGCAGAGCGTCACGAGGTCCTCGTCGGCGTCGACGACGGTCCCCTCGACGGGTTGCGCAGTCCGAGCGTCGTAGCGGCAATCATCGAGCGCGACCCAGCGCCCCTTGTAAGCTTCGATCGTGCGAATCTGCGACCAAGTCAGGCGACTGCCCATCCAACTAACCTCGATCCCCCGCAGGAGCTGAGCGACGGTCGCGAGAACCGCGACCGCTGGACCTCGCCAACGAGGAGGGGTCCAGACGCCCCCGGATATACCTTCCCGGCAGGGGCGGTCAAGTTGGGGGTGTCGCAGGATGCGCACACCGGAACAGACGATCAGTAATGGAACAGCGAAAAAGCCGAGCATTTGGGGTCTTGGTGCTGCTGGGCGCCGGCGCGTGCGCCACGGCGCCGACCGTCGTGCGGGCCCCCGCGGGCGAGCCGAAGCGTAACGAGGGACCGCTCCTGCTCCCGACGGGGACGTTCGTCACCCCCACGGCGGCGCGCGGGGCGCGGCTCTTCGAGCTCGACCCGCACCTCTCGGTGGCGCCCAGCTTTCGCGCGGGGAACGCCGTGCGGACGGTCCTCTCGCCCGACGGCGCGACGCTGCTCGTCCTGACGTCGGGATACAACCGCATGCGCGACGCGAGCGGGGCGGACATCGTCGCGGCCTCGGGCGAATACGTCTTCGTCTACGACGTCGCCGGCGGGATGCCGCGCGAGACCGGCGTGGTCATCGTGCCCAACACGTTCGTCGGCCTGGCCTTCCATCCGCGAGGCGACGCGTTCTACGTGAGCGGCGGCCCCGACGACGTGGTGCACGAGATCACGCGCGAGGGGGCAAAGGGCTGGCGCGAGACGCTCGCGCCGATCGCCTTGGGCCACCTCGACGCGCGTGGGCTCGGCGGCCTCGGTCGCGGCGAGAGCCCGTACGCCGCGGGGCTCGCGCTCGATCCGTCGGGGGCGCGGCTCGTCGTGGCGAACCACGAGAACGACTCGCTGACGGTGATCGACACGGCGGCGCGCGCGGTCGTCGCCGAGGTGCCGCTCCGTCCCGGGGGCGGCGTCGCGGGGGGCGAGTTTCCCCTCGACGTGATCGTCCCTGCGCGCGGCTTCGCCTACGTGACGTGCCAGCGCGATCGCGAAGTCGTGGAGGTGGACCTCGATCGCTCCAGCGTGGCCCGACGGATTCGCGTCGGCGGGCAACCCACGCGCCTCGTGGCGAACCTCGGCGCCGATCGTCTCTACGTCGCCAACGCCAACAGCGACACGGTGAGCGTCGTCGATCGCGCGAGCGGGCGCGTGGTCACGTCGATCCCGACGGCGGCGCCCCCCGGCAAGCTCCCGCCCGATCTCCGCGGAGCGAGCCCCAACGCGCTGGCGCTCTCACCCGACGAGCGCACGCTCTACGTGACGAACGGCGGCGACAACACGCTGGCGATCGTCGACCTCGACGAGGCGGGCACGGCGGGGCGCGTCGCCGGCCTCGTCCCCACCGGCTTCTACCCGACCTCCGTCACCCCTTCGCGCGACGGCCGCTGGCTCTACGTGACCCACGCCAAGAGCGCGACAGGGCCGAACCCCGAGGGCCCGTGGAGCGTGAACGAGCGCTCGATGCGCGATCCTTACGCGCCGGGGAGCGGGAACCAGTTCTCTCTCCAGCTCGTGCACGGCGGCCTCCTCGCCTTCCCCACACCGACGGCGGCCGAGCTCCCGGCGCTGACCGCACGCTCGCTCGAGAACGCGCGGATGGATCGCATGCCCGAGGTGCCGAAGACCTTGGCGAAGCTCCGCGGGCGCGTGAAGCACGTCGTGTACGTCATCGCCGAGAACCGCACCTACGATCAGATCCTCGGAGATTTGCCGGGCGCCGACGGCGATCCCAAGCTCGTGCACTGGGGCGAGCGCATCACCCCGAACCAGCACGCGCTGGCCAAGCGCTTCGTCACGCTCGATCGCTTCTTCGACGCCGGCGGCGTCTCGGGCGACGGCTGGCAGTGGTCGACGAGCGCCCGCACCACGGACGTGGCGGAGAAGGCCATCCCGCTCGAGTACGCGAGCCGCGGGCATCACAGCTACGACTGGGAGGGGATGAACCGCAACGTGAACGTCGCGCTGCCGACGCTCGCCGAGCGTCGCGTCGCGAGCCCGCACACGCCCGACGATCCCGATCTCTTGCCGGGGACAGCCGACGTCGGCGCCGTCGACGGACCGGCCGAGGGTGGGCGCGGCTTCCTGTGGGACGCGGCGCTCGCTGCCGGACTGACGGTGCGCAACTACGGCGTCTTCGTCGACGACAGCCGCTACGCGCTCCGCGACGGCGACGACGCCAAGATCCCGCTGCTCGTCGCGCCGCACGAGACGCAGACGCGCGTGGCCTACGCGACGCGCCCGTCGCTCCTCGAGCGCACCGACCCGTACTTTCGCGGCTTCGACATGGCGTTCCCCGATCTCTACCGCGTCCGCGAGTGGCAGCGCGAGCTCGCCGAGTACGTGAAGAAGGGGAATTTCCCCGCGCTCGAGCTCGTGCGCCTTCCGCACGATCACCTCGGTGCGTTCGGCGCGGCGATGGACGGCGTCGACACGCCCGACACGCAGCAGGCCGATCACGACTACGCGGTGGGGCTCCTCGTCGAGAGCCTCGCGGCGACGCCGTTCTGGAAAGACACGGTGGTGGTGGTGGTGGAAGACGACGCGCAGAACGGCTCGGACCACGTCGACGCGCACCGCAGCCTCGCGCTCTTCGCCGGCGGGCCGGTGCGGCGAGGAGCGCTCGTGCACACGAGCTACGCCACGCCGAGCTTGCTTCGCACGCTCGAGATCCTGCTCGGCCTCGCGCCGCTCGGGCAGTCGGACGCGTTCGCTCCGCCGATGGACGACGTCTTCACCGACGCGGTGGACACGACGCCGTTCGTGGCGACGGTCCCCGACGTCCTTCGCTCGACGACGTTGCCGCTCCCCCCGCTTCCGCCAGGTGCGAAGGCTCAGAATCTCGCGCGGCCGCGGGGGACGGCGGCGAGCTGGGCGATCGCGACCGACGGGTACGATTTCTCGCACGAGGATCGCCTCCCCGCCGAAGAGTTCAATCGCCTCCTCTATTGCGAGCTCGCCCAAGGGGCGGCGTGCGGCGCCAGCGCAGCGACCCAGGCGAGCGTGAGCCGCGCGCGCGCCGTCCCCCGCGAGGACGACGGCGACGACGACGATTGAGCGGCCGCGAAAGGAGGCGAGGCGCCCGCGCGCGAGCTACTTGGTGAACAAGCGCTCGGCGATTTGCACGGCGTTCAGCGCGGCCCCCTTGCGGAGGTTGTCGGCCACGATCCACATGTCCACGGCCCCGGGGACGGCCAGGTCGTCGCGCACCCGCCCGACGTACACCGGATCGGTCCCGGCGACCTCGGCCGGCTGCGGGTGGTTCCCCGGCGCGTAGGGCGCGTCCATCAAGACGATCCCCTCGGCCTTGGCGAGGAGCGACTTCGCCTCCTTCGCCGTCATTGGACGATGGAAGACGACGTGCACCGACTCGGAGTGGCCGTTCACCACCGGCACGCGGACCGTCGTGGGCGACACGCCGATGCTCTGGTCGCCCAAGATTTTGCGGGTCTCGTGGACCATCTTCCACTCCTCTTCGGAGTAGTCCCCCTCCCCCGCCTTCCAGTCGCAGAGGACGTTGAAGGCGATCTGTCCGGGGAAGATCTTGTGCTCGAGCGGGCGCCCGGCGGCGAAGGCGCGCGCCTGGTCTTCGAGCTCGGTCACCGCCGCGTGCCCTTTGCCGCTCGTGGCTTGGTAGGTCGAGACCACGATGTGCTTGATGCGCGCCGCGTCGTGGAGCGGCTTCAGCGCGACGACCATCTGAATGGTGGAGCAGTTGGGGTTGGCGATGATCCCCTTCGGGCGAACGTGCGCCGCGGCGAGGTTCACCTCCGGCACGACGAGCGGGCAATCGGGATCCATCCGCCACGCGCTCGAGTTGTCGATGACGACGGCGCCGGCGGCCGCGGCGATGGGCCCGTACTCGCGCGAGACGCTGGCACCGGCGGAGAAGAGCGCGATGTCGACCCCCTCGAAGCTCTTGGGCCCCAAGGTCTCGACCGTCACCTCGCCGCCGGCGAAGGACTGCTTCTGCCCGGAGCTCCGCGCGCTCGCCAAGGGGACGAGCTTCTTCACCGGGAATTTGCGCTGCTCGAGCGTGCGCAGCATTTCCCGACCCACAGCCCCCGTCGCACCGACCACCGCCACCACGTACATGACGACCTCGCTTCCGCGCCCCCGCGCTCGATATGACATACTTGAGGGTGCGCCGAAAGTTTCGACGTACGCGTCCTCCACGCCAAGGCTCATGAGCCACCCCAAAGAGAGCCTCGCCGACCGCGCCCGATCTGCCGCCCCTCACGTGCGGCGGGAGTACGGGCTCCACGGCCTCCTCGAAGAGGAAGCGCACGAGAACCCGTTCGTGCAGTTCGGCGCGTGGCTCGAAGAGGCGCGGCAAGTGGGGGTCCTCGAGCCCACGGCGATGACCTTGGCGACGGTAGGCCAAGACGGCACGCCCTCGGCGCGGATCGTCCTCTTGAAGGGGTTCGACGAAGAAGGCTTCGTCTTCTTCACCAACTACGCGAGCACGAAGGGGCACGAGATCGCCGGCAACGCGAAGGTCGCGCTCGTCTTCTTCTGGGCGGAGCTCGAGCGCCAAGTGCGTATCCAAGGAACGGCGACGCGCGTCTCGCGCGAAGAGTCGGAGGCGTACTTTCACTCGCGCCCTCTCGGCAGCCAGCTCGGCGCGTGGGCCTCGCGGCAGAGCACCGTGGTCAAGTCGCGCGAGGTGCTCGAGGCGCGCCTCTCCGAGCTCGCCGCCGAGTACGAGGGCAAAGAGATCCCTCTTCCGCCGTTCTGGGGCGGCTACCGCGTAGCGCCCGCGACGATCGAGCTCTGGCAGGGGCGCGAGAGCCGTCTCCACGATCGCTTGCGCTATACACGCGATGGCGCCAGCGGCTGGAGGCGGGAGCGCCTCTCTCCATGAGCCGCGCGCGGAGCCTCGGCGTCTCGCTCGTCTTGGCCGCGGCGACCGCCGCGCTCGGATGCGGGCACGCGGGGGGCGCGCGCTTCGGCGAGTCGGACGGCAGGCTCTCGGGAGGCTTCTCGCTCCTTCGCGATCCCACGCTGCACGGCGCTCGTCTCGTCCCCGAGATCGTCGAGAGCGACAAGAGCCTGGGCAACGAGCCGGGCGGCGGCGTGCGCGGCATCGCCAACGGCGTGCGCATCGTCACGTTGCCGAGCGGCGCCGTCCTCGCCGCCGAAGATCGCCTGCCGCAAGCGCCGCGATCGGTGACGAGCCTCCCCGAGCGCTTGGGCGGTGGCTTCGCCTTCGTCCTCGGCACCACGGTGTGGCGCGCGAGCAGCTGGCTTTCGCGCGCGCGCCCGCTCTTCGTGGCCCAAACCGAGATCGCGCAGCTCCTCGTCGGCCTCGATCGCGTGTACGTGCAGGGTGCTTCGGGGGCGATGCAGGCCATCGATCCGCGCACCGGCGCTCCGCTCGACATGGGCCCGTGGCCGGCGAGCCCTCACGTCGCTTCGTACGCCGCGCTCGACGGATGGCGGGCCGTCGCCATCGCCGATCTCCGCGGCGTCATCGCCACGTTCGACGCCGGCGCGACGTGGACGCCTCTCGCTCTCCCCGTCGACGCCGAGCGCGTGGTGCTCGCCCAAGACGCCGTGGACATCAAAGGGGTCGACACCGCCCGCAAGGAGTCGTGGTTCGAGGTCCGCCCCGACGGCCAAGTCGGTCGCATCGCCCCGCCGGTGAAGACGGCGAGCGCCGACGATCACGCCCCCTCGGTCGATCCCTTGGCCAAGCCCTTCGGCAAGAGGCCGCTCCTCGCCGCGATCGAGGACGGTTGGCCGCTCGCCGACGGCACCGCGGTGGTGGCGCGCGACGGTGAGCTCGCGCGCATTCGCTTGGCCGACGGAGCGATTGCGGAGCTCGAGCCCAACGCCTACGCGCTCAAGCCTTCGCGCTGTCATCCCGTTCCTCTCGGACCGCGACAGGCGGCGGGGTTCGGCTTCGTGTGCGGCGAGCCGCGCGGGCGCACGACGCTCTACACGTTCGACGCCCGCACCGGCCGGATGATCGAGCTTCGCTCCTTCGCCAGCCCGCGCGCTGTGCTCGCCTCGGGGAACGGCGCGCTCGCGGTGCGAGGCGGGTGCGGCGACGACGAGACGGTCCACGAGGACGGCACGGGAGAGAGCTACTGCCTCTTCCCCGTCGAGGGGGCGTCGCGCGAGGTGGAGCTCCGCGGGGCCAAGGGCGGCGAGCGCGTGGTCGTGCTCGGCGACGGACGCCTCGCCGTCATCAGCCCGCCGCACGGAGATCTCGGCGCCGCGCGGCTCACGCTCCTCGACCACGATCACGCGAGCACGCGGCCCATCGTCTTCCCTCCCCCTTCGCCCGACGTCGCGCGCGTGCTGCGCAGCGGCATGTGGCTCGACGGATTCTGGGAGAAGCGCCCGGGCGTGCTCGGCGGTTGGGTGGAGTCGCAAGGGACGGTGCTCGGCATCGAGGTCGATCTCGACGGCCCCGCTCGCGCCGGCGCCTTCGTGCGCGACGCGGGGAACGTGCTGGTCTCGCAGAGCTACGGCCTCGGCTTCACCAGCTCACGCCACGGATACGAGACGCTCGACGGCGGGGTCACCTGGACGCAGATCGACCTCCCCGATCCCATCTCTCACCCGCGCACCGCCGATCCTTCGCCGGTCGAGCGCGGATGCGGTCCCATCGGTTGCGTCCTCGCCGGGTGGCTTCGCGTGGGTTGGGGGAGCAAGAAGGAAGAGCCGATGCTCGAGCCGAAGTCGTCGCCGCGCCTCACGCGCGTCACGCGGCCGGATCTCGCGCTCACGTGCGAGCCCGTGCGCGGCGCACCGACGACGAGCGCCGCCTTCTCCATCGCGCCGACCTTGATGCACGGCGATCTGATCTCGCCTTGGGGCTCGTTCGGGCGGAGCGCGCCGCTCATGACCCTCGACTGGTCGCCGCTCTACGGCTCGCCCGCGCCCACGCTGCGCGCCGACGAGCTCGGCTTCAGCCTCACCACCGGGCAGAGCGCCGAATCGAACGTGGCGAGCGGCGCCCTCTCGCGCGTCTATGCCTGGGGCGCGAAGGGGACGGAGTGGGATCGCACGAGCCGCTGGACGGTGCGATGGATCGATCCCTTCGGCAGCTCCATGGACGTGCACGCGACCTCGGTGACCGCCGCCCCGCGCATGATCAACGACGCCTCCCGCTTCGCGACGGGAACCGCCCTTCGCCCCATCTCGAGCTACGCCATCGCCGTGGCGGAGGATCCGCGTCACGCGCTCCTCGTCGTGCACCGCGGGAGCCCGGCGGAGACGGTGGGCACGGTCCTCGAGGCCGACCGCGCGCCGGTGGAGATCCGCCGCGTCGACGGCGAGCCTTTCCCCGACGTGCAATCGGCCACGCGGCTCGGGGGGCATTGGTACCTCGCGACCTCGCAAGGGCCCGGCGAGCTTCCGGCCACGGTCGTGTGGATCGTCGAAGGGGGCTCTGCCCGCGAGCTCGCCCGCGTGCCCCGCACGAGCGGCGACGCACGCGCGGCGAACGTACGCCTCGCGCGACGAAGCGACGGGCGCGCGCTCGGCATCGTGGTCGACGGCCAACCCAGCGTGGAGCGTGGCGTGGGGCAACGCTTCGTGCTCGGCATCGACGCCGACACCGGAGCGACGTCGGAGATCGAATCCCTCGGTGAGACGGATTTCGGCGGGCAAGCTTCGGTGGTCGGGTGCACGGGAGACGAGCCCGGGTGGCTCGTGGACGTCCCTTGGTCGAGCAGCGCGCACGTGCAAATCGGCGCGCAGGCCACACGAGGGCTTCGCGCCGCACACGCTCTTCTCCGCGTCTCGCGCGGTCAGGCGTGTGTCGAAGCGATCGCCGGCAGCCTCGACGGAGGCGCCGACGGGCTCGCGCGAAGCGCGCCGATGCCGGCGCGCGGCGAGGGCAAGGCGATCGAGCTCTCCGCCTACGTGAATCGATCGCGCTACGCGATGAAGTGCGTCGCGCGCTGACCAGAGCGGTGCGCTCCCGGCTCCTCGAGCGAGCCCCTGAGCCCTCGCGAGGAGCGCCTCACGCCGGAACGACGGGCGAGACGAACGTGTCGTAGATGAGCGCTTCGCCCCCCTCCACGCGCACCTCGAAGGTGCGTTGCGCGGCGCAGAGCCCGCGGGGCGCGAGCAGCGCGCCGTCGGTCAGCGAGAAGACGTAGCCGTGCATGGGGCACACGATGCGATCGCCGCCGCGGACGTAGCCCTCGGTGAGGCTCGCGCCGGCGTGGTTGCACGCGTCCTCGAGCGCGCGCGGCACGCCGTCGACCAGGGTGATGACGACGTCGAACGGCGGGTAGGTGATTCGGAGGAGCTTCCCCTCGGCGAGATCGGCCATCGGCACGCGCGCGACGAGCTTCTCTCCTTGCGTCGTGACCTTGGGATTCAATGGAGCGTTCCCGCGCTGCCGGCGAGCATGCGCTGTTGCATGGCGAGCTCGCGCATCACGAGCTCGGCGCGGCGCGTGACGTCGAGCTCTTCCAGCGCCGCTTGGCGCGCACCGGCGTCGGCGAGGAGGTGCTGGGCGGAGAGATCGGCCAAGGTGCCCGCGCGACCGGAGCGAGGGAGAGGAAACTCGAAGCTCGGATCGCGGCGACGCACCTCGGCAGCGAACGACGTCACCGCCGCCACCAGCGCGGTCATGTCCACCGTCGAGAGCTCGGTCTCGCTCTCCTCGAGAGGCGTGACCTTCGCGCGGCGATAGGGCCCGACGAAGGGGAGCTCGTCGAGGCGCACGCGCGCCACGCCTTGAAGAAGAATGTTCGAGCGGCCGTCGGGGAGCTCTTCGTGATCGACCACGTTCCCGAGGCCCGCGATCTCGGCGATCTTCGGGTTCCCGTGAAGGTCGAGATCGGCCGGATCGGGCACCATCGCGATCACCATGCAACGCGAGCCGCTGAGACAATCCTTGAGCATGGCGCGGTAGCGCGGCTCGAAGATGTGCAGCGGCAAGAGGGCGCGCGGGAAGAGCACGACCTGGCCGAGGGGAAACACGGGGACGTCGCCGATGTCCTCTGTCACGGGCCGAAGACCTCCACCGCGCTGCCGTTCATGGCGTCGGGCGCGTCGAGCGCCGCGAAGACGACGAGCTTGGCCACGTCCTCGGGAGACATCTCGGGAGAGAATCCGCTCCCCTCGAGCATCCGCGTGTCGACCGAGCCGGGGAGCACGCTGATGGCCTGAAGCCCCTTGCCGCGCACCTCTTCGGCGAGCGACTTCATGAAGCCGACGACGCCCCACTTCGACGCGCAGTACGCGCTCTGGCGCGCCGTCCCCAGCGTGGCGGAGATGCTGGACACGGTGACGACGCGGCCGCGGCCGACCTCGAGCATCGCCGGCAAGAACGCGCGCGTGACGAGGAAAGTGCCTTTGAGGTTCACGCCGAGGACGTGATCCCAGTCTTCGTCGGTGGTCTCGTGCACCAGCGCGCGACGCACCACGCCGGCGTTGTTCACCACCACGCGCGGCGGGCCGAGCTCCCGAAGCACCTCGCGCGCCGCGTGCTCGACCTCGCGCGAGCTCCCGACGTCGCAGCGAAGCGCGAGGGCGCGCGCGCCGAGCTCGACGACCGAAGCCATCGTCCCTTCGAGATCTTCCACCGTGCGACCGAGCAGCGCCACGTCGCACCCGCGCGACGCGAGGGCCACGGAGGCCGCGCGCCCGATGCCGCGACCGGCCCCGGTGACCACGGCGACGGGTCGCTTCGTCACGTCGCCTCCCCGAGGACGCGCTCGACGAGCAAGCGGTCCACCTCGCCGGCGACGGCCAAGGTCTCGACCTTCGCGCCGTGCTGCCGCTCGCCGCGCGACGTCATGCACGCGTGGGAAAGGGACAGACGGCACGCCACCCACGAAGGAGCGAGGGCGAGATGAATCGCCCGGACCACCGACTCGCCGATCGCCTCTTGCAGGGCGAGGCGCCGCGCGTAAGCGTCGACGACGCGTCCCAGCGCGCCGATCCCCACGAGGTGTTTCTTGGGGGCGAAGGCCACGGCGGCGTGCCCCTTCGCCGGCATCAAGTGGTGCGGGCAGGTGGTGGTGACGGCGAGGTCGCGTACGACGACGAGGTCGGTCGACCCCTCCAGCGCGTTATCGCGGAGCAGCTGCTCGACGTCGACGTCGTAGCCGGCGCAGAGCTCGTCGAGGAACGCGTCGGCGACGCGCGCGCCCGTTCCGCGGAGCTCGGGCTCCCGATCAGGATCCCGTCCGATGGCGCGGAGGAAGGCCTCGATGGCGCGTGCGGCTTCTTGGCGATCGACCGGCATCAGTTGAGGAGCCGCTGGCGAATGCTCTGGCCGATGGGGCGGCGACCCGAGAAGCCTTCGTCGAGCGAGTGGAAGTAGCCGATCTCCGCCTCACCGTACTTCCAACAAAGCCACACGAGCTTGTCGTCGACCCTGCCGTAGAAGTCGACGAGCCCGATGCGCGGATCTTTGACGACCGCGCCGAGCTCCTCGACCTCGCGCCAGCCGGCTTGGTATTCGCCGATGCGCTTGGCGAGATCGGTCTTCATGACGCGGATGTCGTCGGGGTCGTCGTCCTTGGGGACGATCTCGCTGGGGACCTCGCCGAGGATCTGCGAGAGGTTCTTCAGCCGCGACTCGATCTCGGTGCGGCGCTCGAGCTGGCGGCCGACCATCTCCCGCAGGCGCGGGACGAGCGCGTTGGCCGCCTCCAGCGTGAAGACGTCTCGGTCCGTCATGCGGCCAAGTATGCCACGGGCGCAGGCCGATCGGCGTGCTCAGCCACGCATCGCGTCCATCGGATCGAGCACGGCGGCGCGCCACGCCGGGACGATGCTGAGCCCCACGAACGGCGCGACCACCGCGAGCGCCACGCCGAGGAGCTGCCCAGCGTCGACCATCGGCGCCAAGTGCACTTCGGGGTAGAGCACGCTCCACCCGACCACCGCACGCCGGAGGCCGGGCGCCCCGAGCCAGAAGACCCACGCGTAGGCGAGCAAGAGACCGAGCGCCGCGGCGGTCGCCGACACGAAGAGCGATTCGAGCATCTTCGTGCCGAGCACGTCGCGCGTGCTCCAGCCGACGGCCTTCAGGATGGCGATCTCGCGCTTGTCCTCGGGAGAGATGCCGCTCGCGCGATCCCACGCGAGGACCAAGAGCGCGAGGAGCGCGGGCAAGCTGGCGGCGAGGACGAGCCCCGAGCGACGCCCGTACGCGAGCGCGTAGAGGCGACCCAAGAGGTCGCGCTCCACGATGCGCGTACCGGGGAGGCGATCGATCACCGTGGCTGTCACGATGCGCGACTCCTCCGGGTTCACCACGCGGAGCGCGAGATCGGTCGCCTGGCCGTCGGGAGTCGCGAGGAGCGCGCGCGCGTCGGCCTCGTCGCACACGAGGACGTCGGCGGCGTAGAGCTCGGCGTCGGACGAGAAGGCCCCCACGAAGGTGAGCGAAGGAGGGTTCGGCGAAGGGGTCGGGAGGCCGATGGCGTCGCCGAGCGTGAGGCCGAGCGCGTGCGCCAGCGTGCGCCCGGCCACCATCTCGTGCGCGCCGGGGACGAGGTCGCGCCCTTCGGAGAGCGTGCCGCCCACGACGTCGAGCGGCGGCGCGCCGGGGGCGGTTCCGATGACGGTGACGTTGCCTTGGAGCGCGGGGACGAAGACGTAGCCCCACACGCGCGGGCGCACCTCGGCGACCGAGGGGATCCCCTCGAGCTTCTTGGCGTCGGCGACGGCGATGGTCGAGGGCCGCCCGCCGACGAGGCGCTGCACGACGACGTCGGGCATCACCTCGCGCGCGCGGTCGGCTTCGGCGCGGAGCGAGTCGGTGAGGAAGAGCACGGCGGCGACGAGGGCCACGGTGAGCGCGAGCCCCGCGCCGAGGGCCGCGGCCTTCCCGCGACGTCGCCACACGCCGAGCGCGGCGTAGGCGAAGAGCGACGTGCCCCGCGTCATGGCGTGCGCCTCGCGCTCCCCCGCGAGATACGTGCATCTTGCACATGCGTCGCCCACACCTCGACGGGCGGCGCGACGACCCCGCCGGCGGGATCGGGATCGGGGATGGCCGGCCCGTCGGAGAAGGCGGCCCACGGCTCCTCGGTCGAGAGGCTCCTCAGCCAGCGGGCACCGCCGGAGAGCGCGAGATCCGAGGTCGGGAGGCGCACGAGCGCGCGGGCGAGGCGCGGCGCTTCGGCGTCGCGCGCGTGGCGCCTCGCCGCGGCGTCGAGGGAGAGCCCCACCACGATGAGCGGCAAGAGCGCGAGCGCGGAGACTCCGAGCCAGGTCGCGCGGCGCGAAGAGGTCACGTCACACCCCGAGGACGGCGAGGAAGATCTTGGTGAGGAGGAAGTCGGCCACCAGGATGGCGATCGACACCACGACCACGGTGCGCGTCGTGCTGAGCCCCACGCCCTCGGTGCCGCCTGTGGTGCGGAGGCCGAAGTGACAGCCGACGATGGCGATGATGAAGCCGAAGACCGGCGTCTTCATGAGGCCGCTCAAGAGGTCGCCCATCTGCACCGACTCGAGCGAGGACTGGAAGAAGAACGCCGGGCTGATGTCGAACTGCACCTTGCAGATGAAGACGGCGCCGAGCGAGCCGAGCGCGAGGGCGAAGATGGAGAGCAGCGGCATCACGAGGACCGCCGCCGCGAGCCGCGGGAGGACGAGCTTCTTCGCCGGATCGGCGCCGAGCGCGCGAATAGCGTCGACCTGTTCGGTGACGTTCATCGCTCCGACCTCGGCAGCCATGCCGCTTCCGATGCGCCCGCCGACGATGACCGCCGTGAGGGTCGGCGCGAGCTCGCGCGCGAACGAGAGCACGATGACGCGCGGGATGTACTCGAGCCCGCCGAAGCGGCGCAGGCCGAAGGCGAACTGAATCGTCATGACCATGCCGATGAAGATGCTGGTCACGCTGACGATGCCGAGCGAGCGAACGCCCAAGGACTCCATTTGGTAAATGGTGCTGCTGATCTCGAGCGGCCTCTTCACGATCGAGCGCAGCGTGTTGGCGATGAGCATCGTCACGTCGCCGAGGTGCTCGACGAAGTGAACGACCCGCTCCTTGTGCACCTCGAGGAACGGCGGCTCGACCGGAGGCGGCGGGATCGACGGCGGAGGGCGCGACTCTGGCCCTTGCTCCATGTCGAGCCCGCGCGCGCCGGGGCCGGTCACGAGTCGTCTCCCTGGGCGCGGAACCCGGCGGCGAAGCGCTCGAACTCGGCGGCGCCCTCCTCGAGGCGCTGCGGCGGCGCCACGTAGACGAGGTCGTACACGCAGCCGTTCTTCTTCTCGACGAAGACGTCGTACCCCATGAGCACGCCGTCGAGCTTGGCGCGAAGCACGACGTGGCGGGCCTCACGGCCGTCGAAGGGGATGGTCTCCTCCTTCACGAAGTCGCGCTCGGTCGTCCCCATCACGAGGTGGTTCACGAGGGCGGGGAGCGGCGTGTCGTCGTCCTTCCCCCCGCAACGACCGTTCAGCAAGATGGACGCCTCGCGCGCGTCGTCGCGGAACGCGAGGCTCGCCCCCGTCACGTCGATGCGCTGCCAGGCGGCGGGCGGCGCGGGGACCTGGAAGCCGACCTTGCCGTCGCGGAAGGTCGTGCCGTCGAAGTGCTGCCCCCCGCCGCAGCCGAGGAGAGGCGTCGCCCCCGGGAGGGAGGCCAAGGCCAGCGCCCCGACGAGCCGGTAGAGCCGATGTCCTCGAGTTCTCACGGCGCGCAAAGTGATACCACGCTATATCGCAGCCATGTCGCTTCGCCTCCACAACACGCTCACCCAGAAGGTCGAGCCCTTCGAGCCGCTCGTGCCGGGAACGGCGCGCGTCTACGTGTGCGGACTTACGACCTACGATCTCGCGCACGCGGGGCACGCCCGCACCAACACCACCTTCGACGTGCTCGTGCGGCACCTCCGCGCGCGCGGCTACGACGTGACCTACGTCCGCAACGTGACCGACGTCGACGACAAGATCCTCGCGCGAGCCAAGGAGCGCGGCGAGGAGCCGCTCGCGCTCTCGGCGCGCATGTGCGCGACCGCGGACCACGATCTCGCGGCCATCGGCTGCGCGAAGCCGACCCACGAGCCCAAAGTCTCGGGCCACATTCAAGAGATCATCGATCTCATCGGGACCCTCATCGAGAAGGGGGTCGCCTACGTCGCGGAGACCGCGAAGGGGAAGGACGTCTACTTCTCGGTGCGGAGCTTCCCCGAGTACGGAAAGCTCTCGCGTCGGAACATCGACGATCTCTTGAGCGGTGCACGCGTCGAGGCCTCCGACCTCAAGAAGGATCCGCTCGACTTTGCCCTTTGGAAGGGCGAGAGCGACGAAGGCTGGGGCTGGCCGAGCCCGTGGGGCAAAGGGCGCCCGGGCTGGCACATCGAGTGCTCGGCGATGGCGGCGAAGTACCTCGGCGCGCACTTCGACATTCACTGCGGCGGGATGGATCTCATCTTCCCCCACCACGAGAACGAAATCGCCCAGAGCGAGGCCGCTTGGGGCTCGCCCTTCTCGCGCTACTGGCTGCACGGCGGGTTCTTGAACGTCGACAGCGAGAAGATGAGCAAATCGCTCGGCAACTTCGTCACGATCAAGGACGTGCTCGAGCGGAACGATCCCGAGGCCTTCCGCTACTACCTCTTGGGCACGCACTACCGCGGCCCGCTCTCCTTCGATCTCGAGAAGAAGGAGGACGGTCGCGTCGTCTTCGTCGGCGTCGACGAAGCGGAGCGGCGCACCGACTACCTCTACACGACGCGCGACGCGCTCGTCGCCGCCGCGGGCGACGCCGAAGCGGCGCTCGGCAACGTGCTCCAAGGTCAAGCCAAGGTGGTCGATGAGGCGCCGGCCAAGGTGCTCGCCGCGCTCGACAAGGATCTGAACACGCCGGTGGCGCTCGCGGTCATCGGCGAGCTCGCAAAGGCAGCGAACGAGATCGTGCTGCAGATCGGCAAGCTCAAGAACAACAAGCCAGCGCAAGACGAGGCGCGAAGGCTCGCGGCGATGGCGGTGCACGCGCTCGACGGATCGTGCGCTCCCCTCGGCTTGATGCAGGCCTCGAGCGAGGCGTACGCGGCGCGCTGCAAGGCGCGGCGCCTTCGCCTGCGGAAGCTCGACGCGCGGATGATCGACGACAAAGTGCGCGCGCGCACCGACGCGCGCGCCTCCAAGGATTTCGCGCGTGCCGACGCGCTAAGGAAGGAGCTCGTGGACCTCGGCGTCGAGCTCCTCGACGGCGCGGGCGAGACGAGCTGGAAGATACTGGCGTAG
>CAZHHD010000062.1:0-15425 GCA_964531795.1 uncultured Polyangiaceae bacterium
GAGTCAGAAGGCTCGGCGCCGAAGGCGACGAACCTCGGACTCAGGACACTAGGGGAGCGCTTCGAGGTTTTCTGGCGGGGCGGACGGGACTCGAACCCCCTAAAAGAAGCGGAATCGCCTGAGGAAACGACACAGATCGGCGGGTCCGCTGAGCACGAAGGCGGGGTCGATTGTGGCCCTAAGGGCATGACTGTAGGTGCCTCCAAGGCAACAGAGACGGTCGAATCGGTCGACGTGATGAGCATCCCGGCGCCGCCCCTCGCGCACGTCGGAGAGGGCGAGCGCGTGGTCCTAAACGGCGGCGTAGCGGCCAACGTCGGCGCGGCCGTCGCGCTCGCCCGCGCGGCCGACACGCTGCTCGCTGCGGGGCTCGTCGACGAAGCCCGCGGTCTGCTCGCACGACTTCGCACTCTCCTCGAAGGAGAAGGCGACGGCGACAAGGAGCGAACGGGCTAGGCGTCCAGGTCGAGCACGCCGCCCGCGGCGAGGATCTCTAGATCCGTTCTCGGTTTGGCCCGACGGTGTCGAGCGACCTCGAGCGTCGCGAGCCACGCCGCGACGTCGCTGCGGCGCGCGCGCAGCTCGCGCCCGAGTCGGACTCCGTTCAATTCGCCACGCCGGATCGCTCGACGCCACGCCGCCGGCGGCACGCCTGCATCCCTTGCCGAGATGAGCACCTCGCCGTCGTTCGTCTGCGGCTGCGCGACGAGCGCGGCGCGAAGACGCCGGGCGAGTTCGGGATCGTCCTCGAGAGCGACGACGATCTCCGCGAGCAACGCGAGGGCTACGGACATGTCGCTCGACTTGCCGCGTCGGGGGCGTTTCTTGACTGAGCGGCAAGCCAATCGTCTAGTCGCTGCATGATCCCGACCGCCCTTCGAGACGCACTTCGCGCCCGAGGCTTCGCCTCGCTCGGCGCGCTTGCGGTCGCGTGTGGGTACAAGCCCCAGTCGCTCCACGCGTCGCGTTCGAGGGGGCGGATCTCGCGGGGCATGTCGGCTCGACTCGCGTCGGCGCTCGGCCTCCCGACTCCGCTCCTCGTGCGGCTCTGGGGGGTGCGATGAGCGCGGCGATCTCCCTCGTCGCACGTGGTGGCACAGCGCGTGCTCTAGGTGAAGAAGAGTACGGGGGCTCCGCGCTCTCCGATGGAGCAACGAAGCAGCGCGGCGCCGCGTTAGCGGCAGCCGCACGCGTGCCCGATAGGGCGCGCAGGAAAGCGCTCGACTACGAGATGGCTCGCGCCTACTGGGCCATGCTCGGCGGCGGGACCAGTCACTCGCGGTGGGGTCGCATCTCGGAGGAGGACTTCCGCGGGGGACGGCTGGTGCGTTGGTGGAGCGATCCCGGATGGGACACGCGGCACGGTCGGCCCGATACGTGGGAGGTGGCTGTTGCGCTCGAGCGCGGGGCAACCCGCATTGCGCCGCGCGGACTCACCCACGTGCGCCACATCGTCGTCGACGTCGACGTCCACGGCGATCCTCCCGACGGAGGGAAATCGATTTCCCTCCGCGGGAGTCGCGAAAAACGCGGGTTGGATGAGTACCTCCGCGCGCGGGCCCGCGAGCCGAAGGAGCGCGCCAGGCGCGCGCGGGAGTGGCGTGCGGCGCGCGCTCGGCCAGTCGTCGATCGCCTGCTCGAGACGGGGCTCGTCGACTTCGTCGAGACGAGCCCCCACGGTTTTCACGCCGTCGTCGTGCTTCGAGAGAAGGTCCCGGTGGCGCAGGCCGCTGAGATCGCGCGTCGCCTCGCCGCCGCTGCCGGCACGGCGGACGGGGTCAAGGTCGAGAGCTTTCCGCGGATGCGCTCCGACGCAACGGCGGACCACTGCGCGATGCCGCTCACCGGGCCGCAGCGATGGATCGGTCGTGATCTGGTGACACCGCTGCACCGCCGGCGCGTCGACGCAATACGGGATCTCCTGCGCGTCGAGGGGCGCGACCTCGAAGACCTCGAGCACGTCCTCGGCGAAGTGGATGCGGCGACGGACTCGCCCGCGAGCATCACCGCCGAGACCGCGTCGCTCGTCGCGGTCACCGCCTCGCCCCTGGTGGACGGACAGCTCTTTCGCGCGGACTACGTGCGTGAGGTTCTACGTCTCCTCGAGGGCGGGCTCCGCAAGGGCGAGTCGTACGGCGGCGTGCGCCGCGTCGTCGCGTCGTGCCGCTATACCGGGCACACGACCGACGAGACGATCGCGATCGTCGGCGCGTGGATTGCTGCTCCGATCCACGACGCCCGGCACTGCGGGACGCCTGCGGGCCGGCGTCAGCTGCTCGCCCTGGCACGCGCCCAGCTTCGGCACTTCGAGCGGGGACTCTCCTCGGGACGTTGCTACCTCGGCGGGCTCCGTTCGCGCGAGCTGCGGTCCGCTCTAGGGCACTTGCTCGCCGCGAGTCGGCGACGGCGGCAAGATGGGCAAGACGAGGAGGTCCGCCCATGTATGACGAATTCGATGACCGCGAGCCATCGCCCGACTGCCGGCACGGCGAGGCGGATCGCTGCGGCAGCTGCGCTCGAGTCTTCCGCCGCGTCGACGGCGTCGTACTGCCGGATCTTGCGCGCCTCGTCGCGCGTGGAGATTACGTTGTGCGCACGCATCGCCGGGGGCGGCGAACGCTGCACGAGTTCACCCCGCGGGGGGCACCCGACGAAATTGTCGTCTACCGCGTCGAGATCGAGCGCGTCGCGTAGCGCGGAGCAGGAAAAGAAGCCGGAGCACGACGAGGGAAATCGATTTCCCTCCCCAGGGGGTGCACCCCTCCAAGCGCAGGCGCCGAGGCGCCCACTTGCCCGAGCCGTGCTCGGGGACGGTGGGCGTCGTGCTGCGGGCGGCTGATTCGCTCCTCGGCCGCTGTCGCCCTCGGTGCACGTCACCGACGAGCCAGGGGCAGCGCCGCGCGGCGTCCCCGGTCGTCGCCTGCCTCGTCGGCGTGGGCGCGGCAGGCCGGCGGGTCTCGGACCCGTTGTCGGCGCGCGAATCGCCTCGAGATCGGCGCTGGACAGACGCGGGCGCCGGGCTCGGGCTCGGCCCTCACGTGCCGTCGCGTGGTTGGCCGTCGCAGAGGGCCCGATGACCACGCGTACCAAGCGCGGCCGCGTCGTCGCCGTCACGCCGCCGGCCGGCAAGGCTCACGGTCGCCTCCTCGCGGGCGTGCCTGCCGCCCACGCACGCCCCAACCACGGCTCGGCGAGCCGGCGCCTCGCCGTCGCCATGCTCGACCGACAGCTCGCCCTCATGCTGGGCGACCGACCCGCCTATCGCACGGCCCGGCGCCGCGCTGACAGGGCGCGTAGGGCCGTCCTCGCCGAGGTCGGGGGAGTCGACGAGGTCCGCCGCGTCGGCGAGGCTCTGGCCGCCGCCAGGCCGGCGCTACGGCTCGCTGCTCGGGCCCACGTCGAGGCTCGCCCGTTCGCGGTGATGGCCGCGGCGCAGCTCGTCGCGCTGACGCGCGAGCACGAGGTCACCTGCTCGGCGGCACTCGGCCTGCTCGGCTCGTCGGCCACAATGCACGCGATCGCCGAGATGCTCCGCGGGCGCGTGTTCGCGTCCTCGCCGGCGGAGGTCGACGGAGACCTTGTGCGGCTCGCCGCCACGGCTGCGGCAGCGGCGCGGACCGACCTGCTCACGGCCCTGCAGGTCGAGCGCGAGGCGCGAGCCGCACGACCCCCGCCCGACCTCGCCGCGGTCTGGGCGCGCATGCAGCGCGAGGCAGGGCCGAGAACCACCGACGACGACGGAGGCACCGACGATGAGCGATGAGACCAGGCAGCCGGGAGCACTCGCAGCGTGGGCCAGGCACACGCGGGCGACGCACGCCGCAGGCAGCGACCGCATGACTCCGGCGTGGCGACACGAGATCCGCGACCTCGCGCCGCTCGTCGTGCTCCATCTTCTCCTGCACGCGCAGCTTCGCGCTAGATGGAGCGACGTCGTCGCCGAGCTGAGGGGGACGCCGTGACCTTCGTCGCGTCCGTGATGACGTTCCTCGCGTTCGTTCGCGTGCTCGGCTTCACGCTGACACTTCCTCAACGGGTCTTCGCGCTCGTCGTCTTCGACGGTGCGGAGCCACGCGATCTCCGCGGTCGAGAGCGCGAGGTCGCGAGCGTCCTCTTCGGCGACGTCGATGTGGTGCCGGCCCTCGCGCGGGCGGTGATCGTCGCTCTCCTAGGGGCGAGGAGCGGCAAGAGCCTGCTCTCCGCGCTCTTCGTGCTCTGGCGAGCGCACGTTGCCGACCTCTCGCGTCTTGCGCCGGGCGAGACGGCCTTCGGCGTGATCGTCGCCCCCGACACGAGGCTCGCCCGTCAGCCCCTCGGATTCGCGCGAGGGGCGCTCGCCGCGTCGCCGCTGGCCTCCTCGCTCGTCGGCTCAACGTCCGACGGTTTGACCATTCGACGCGCCGACGGACGCGAGGTCGCCGTCGAGGTGCTCCCCGCCACGCGCGGCGGCTCGGCGGTGCGCGGTCGCACGCTCTTCGCCGCGGTGCTCGAGGAGAGCGCCTTCTTCCGCGACGAGACCGCCGCGGTGAACGACGCGGAGTTGTTCGCCGCCGTGACCCCGCGCCTGCTCCCGGGCGGGTGCGTGCTTCTGGTGTCGACGCCGTGGATTCGGGCCGGTCTGCTCCACGAGCTGCACGAGAAGAACTACGGGCGCCCGAGGACCGCGCTCGTTGCGCGCGCGTCGACGCTCGTCATGCGTGAGGGCGACGCGCAGATCGCAGCCGTCGCCGACCGGGAGCGGGAGCGCGACCCCGCGAACTACGAGCGCGAGTTTGAAGCCCAGTTCGCGGACGCCGTCGGCGCGCTGCTCGATCCCGCCGAAGTCGACGCTGCGATCGACCGCGGCGTAACGAATCGCGAGCCGGTGCCGGGGATCGTCTACGGCGAGACCGTCGATGTCGGACTTCGACGCGATCAAACGGCGGGAATGATCTTCCACGTCGAGACCCGCGAGCGAGAGGGAGCTCCTCCGGTGCGCGTGCTCGTGGTCGACGCCATTCGCATTCTCGCCCCCTCGCTCCTTCGACGCGTGACGATCGACGAGGTCGAGGAGATGGTCGCGTCCCTGGCGCGTCGCTACCGCGTCACGAAGGTTCGCGCCGATCTGCACTACGCGGACGCACTCGGGCCTCGTCTGACGGCCCGCGGACTCAAGCTCGTCGAGGTGCCGATGTCCCCAGGCGCCCAGGAGAAGCGCGTCGCTTCGCTCGCCGCCGCGTTCGCCGCTGGCGCCGTGCGGCTCGTCGATGACGCTACCTTGATCAAGCAGTGCAAGGGCGTGCGCCTCACGCGGCGCGCCGGGGGAGGCTCGAGCGTCGGCGCCGCCGAGGGACGCGGCCGCCACGACGACGCGTTCGACGCGCTTCTTCTCGCGGCCGAGGTGGCGCAGGAGCTGCCGCCGAGCGGGGATGCTGACGTGCGCTGCGTCCTCCGCGGCAATCTCGACAGCCCGGCGGGTCTGGTTCCGCGATGGGAGCGACGTCGGCGGGGGCCGTTCCCGGGAACGTTCGAGTGGGTGCCGACGGCGCCGCCGACGTGGTCGCCGATGCGCGAGCAGTACGAAGCAGACCTCGCTGCCCAAGGGATCACGATGGGCGACTCCCAGTTCGAGGGCGTCGCCGAAGAGAACCGGGCGGTGGGGCCGAACATCCCCGTTCGCCGTTGATCACGATCGAAAGGATGAAGGGATCACCAATGCCCACCGAAGAAGAGATTCAGCTCACCACGCCGACCCGCGATCGTCAGAACGACGAGACCGCGGACGACACCATCCGAGATCGACTCGACGCGGCCGAGAGGTACGCCGCCGACGCCGGCGATCTCCGCGCTGCGCTCTTGGCTGCGATCGCAGCGATCGCGGCTGCGATCGCGCTCACGTGGAAGGCGACCGACGCGTTCGCGGCACAGAAAGAGAGCGAGGCGGGCGCCGTCGAGATGGGCGCGCAGGCGTCGACGAAGCCGGGCGACTCCGCCGCGATGGCCGAGTACCGCCGACGCGCGGCACGCGACCTCGCCGCGCGCGTAGCCAAGCAGCTCGCCGAGGAGGCGGCGACGATCGCGAGCGCAGCCGTCGACGCCATGACGAAGCTTCGCACCGCGATCGCCTCCGCGACGACGAGGGCGAAGGGCTACGGCGCCTTGAGCGCCTCGACCGAGCTTTCCTCAATGCTCGCGTTCGAGCGGCTTCGCCTGGAGATCGAATCGCGCGGCGTGCAGGAGTTGGTTGCGCAAATCGACGCGGCGCTCGCTGTGGGCGACGACGTGCTCGTGCGCACTTTGGAGGACGCCGGCGAGCCGTTCCTCATTCGCACCGTGTCGAGCATGCACGCGGGCACGCGACCGGCACGAGGCGCGGCGGTGACCACAACGCCGAGCCTGCAGCAGGTCGGCGAGGACCGCGTTGCGGCGATGCGTCTGCTCACCCAAATCGCCGACCGGCGAAAGGCACTCGTCCCGCCGGAGGTCGCCCTCGCGAAAGAGATCTACGCGAGTCTCCTGCTCCCTTCGTTTCGCGAGGTTCTTGGGATGACCACGTGGAGCTTGCCGGCGAGCAAGATGGCGCGGATCTACGCGGGCGACGCGAGCGCGATGCCTTCGGAGCTGGAGGTTCTCCCGGGCTGGCCGGTTCGCACGTTGCCGGATGGCCCGCCGCCGGGCTGGACGCCGTTGGGGGCGCGCGGGTCGCGTACGCCGACGAGCGCAGGGAATCCGGTAGCGCCTTCGCGACTCGCGTTCAAAGGGGGTCGGTGATGGCGACGACCATCAAGGCGCGCCCCTCGCCGCTCGACAACGTGAATCATCCCGATCATCCGTTACACGTGCGCTTGAACGATCTCGCGAAGCAGGCACGCGAGGCGCGCGCGAAGCTCACGCCCGAGCAGCGCGGCGACGTTGACAAGCAGGACGCCGACGAGCGCGACGCCGCGAAGAAGCGGGGCAAGGCGCTGGGGACCTGGGTGAAGAGGAACGCGTCGCGGAAGTAGTCTTCAAAGCTTCGAGCCCGCGTCGCCGGCCCTCTCATCTCCCCGGCGGCGCGGTCTCGGGGGAGAGCGCGTGCCGGCCCCTCTTTACCTGGGTCGTCGTCGGGGGGCCGGCGCGCCGCTCGCTTTATGTTCAGGGTTTCGAGTGAGGGAAATCGATTTCCCTCCCGGGAGGCGTCATGGCGTCGAGAAAAGCAGACGGGGCACTCGCCGTGCGACCCGACGAGGTGCTCGTCGCACGCGTTGTGCAGCGTCTTCCCGACGGCGAGGAGATCGCGATTGGGGAAATCGAGATCAGCCCGTCGGGCGAGTCCGACGAAGGGCTCGTCGGCTACGCTATCGAGGCGAGGAGGGGCGGTGCGTTGTGGCGCCGCGGGCGAATCGAGTGGTTCGCGGTCGCCGACGGCGCGCTGGTGCTCCTCTTCCGCGCGCTGGAGGCCATCGGGAGCGACCCGCAGGCGCGACACAGGCTCTAGTGCGGACCGCGCCGAGATCCTCGAGCCGGCCATCGAGCGGCAAGTCGGTGACGGAGAGGAGATTCAGTATGTCCAAGTTCAGCGAGCAGGGGGCCGAGCCGCGTGCGTTCGCCGACGGGGAGCATCCCGCCGTCCTCACGAGAGTGGAGGTGCGCTCCTGGAATCTGCGCGGGCTCAACCTCGAAGACGTCTGTCGGACTTCCGACGCGACAAAGGAGGAAGCGGCGCAACGCCAGAAGCCGCGGGGGAGCGCAGAGATCGAGCGAGCCACGGACGAGGAGGAGTGGCAAGCGGCACACCGACGCGAGCTAGAAGCGCGCCGGCGGGCGAGGACGCGGCGGGTACGGGTGCTCCCGGACTCGCTTCTCCGTGAGGACCCGATCATCGCCAACACGACCGGGTGCGCCGTGCGACTCCTCCTCAAGCAGCTCTCGCGACTGGAACGCGTCAGCGGGGTGACCCCGGAACTGGCCAAGCTCGCGCAGGAGCTGAGGGCCGCGGTGGACGCGTACCTCGGTCCCCTGAACCCATGACGCGAAGCCAAGGCCACCGAAGCTTGGGGGATCACTTGCCCATTTCGGGTGTCACGTTCCGGCGGTTGAATAGGAACCGCACGAGGCGACGCGCGCGATAATCTTGGCGCGCGATGCCCTTTCAACTGACGAGAAGCGACAGCGAGGAGGAGCGCGAGCGACTTCGCAAACTCGTTTCCACGAAGATCTTCCTCCCGGCGTCTCCTATCCGACTGCGAGATCAGCTTCGCGGGAGGGAGCGAGAGTTCGCGAGAACGCTCGAGACTCTACGGACGCCGGGTCGCTCAGCGTTCATCTACGGCGAGCGCGGCGTGGGGAAGTCGTCCCTCGCTTTGACTGCGGCTGACCAGTTCAGCTCTTCAGACGTCGAGCCGATCCGCGTCGTGTGTCACCCCACGATCACCTTCGGGAAGCTCATCGGGCAGATCGCGACACGCATGCGCGATCATATGGCGTTGAAGGAGAGCGAGAAGAAGACCTTTGAGGCGAGCCTCAACGTCTCAGTGTTGAAGGTCCTCTACCGGATCGAAAAGTCGAACGAGAAGACCACCGAGAAGCTCGAGATCGACGTCAACGAGGCCGTGTCCGTCCTAGACGCCCTGATGCCGAAGGACCCGTCGAAGGAGCGCGTGGTCGTCATCGACGAACTGGACGCAGTGGAGGACCCCATTTTCCGGTCCGAGATCGCGTTTTTCATCAAGCAGCTTGGCGACAACCAAGCGCGCTTGCGCTTCATCTTCGCGGGCATCGCTTCGAACGTGTCCCAGCTCTTGGTGCATCATGAATCGGCGCAGCGATGCATGGCGACCATCGAGCTGAAGCCGCTGCAGCTTGGGATCCTTCGCGAGGTCGTGGTCGAGGGGTTCAAGCAACTCGGGATGACGATCAGAGACGCGTTGGCGTTCCGCGTCGCGTGCCTGAGCGACGGGTTCCCGCACTTCACGCACTTGATTGCCCTGAAGATGGCGTACGCCGCGCTCGACCAGGAGACGATCCCTGAGAGCGTCGATGACGTGACTCTCCTGGAGGACGCTATCGCGGGTGCGGTGGAAGACAGCGAGGCGGTCGTGAAGGAGGCTTACGACCGCGCGGCCCAGAAGTATCTCTCCTACGAAACCCTCCTCTGGGCGGTCGCCGATCACTACGTCGTCCTGCGCAGCACGAGGGACATCTACAATTCGTACCTCCGTATCTGCGCGGACCTCCAGGCCGCCAAGGCGAAGGGGAGACCGGTGGGGCTCGTCGAGGTCGCGGACAAGGCGAAGGTCTCGCGCATGCTCCACAGCCTCAAGCAGCCGACGCACGGCATAGCACTCGTCAGTGAGCGAAAGAGCTGGTTCAGGTTCCGCCTCTCAATGCTGCGCGGTTACTGCCGGATGGTCGCCGCTTCGAAGGGGATCGATGTCGGGCTCGACTACCTGGAGGCAGATACTCGGCGACCAAAGGTTCCGTTCGTGGGGGGGGCTGGCGTGAGCGGGGAGGATAGTCTGGCGGAACTTGAGGGGAGCCATGACGAAGACGGGCTCGACGAGGACGACGGCCTCGACGACGATCCGGAGAGTAACGACGACGCATAGCCGGACGTACCCTCGCGGCGCAGTGCTCCGGGCCGTGTGCGAGGGGCGCCTCGACTACACGGTTGTGCCGGGCGACTGTGCGGAGCTTTTGCCGCTGCTCGTCGACAAGGGCGTCGACCACGTGATCACGGATCCTCCGTACTCGAGCGACGTGCACCGCGGTATGCGCGCCGGCAAGCGAGCGGAGATGCCGAGTGCGCGGGACGCACGTGCCCGCACGAGGCAGGCGACCGACCTCGGCTTCGCACACATCACGCCGGAGCTACGGGCGCTCGTCGCGCAGCACGCAGCGCGCGTGGCGCGGCGGTGGTCTCTCGTCTTCTCCGACGTCGAGAGCGTTCACCTGTGGCGTCGAGACCTGGAAGCAGCGGGCCTGACCTATCGGCGGACGGGCGCCTGGATGCGCCTCGGGGGCGCCCCTCAGCTCAGCGGAGATCGTCCTGCCGCGGGCTTCGAAGCCATCGCCATCGCCCACCCCAAAGGTCGCTCGAAGTGGAACGGCGGAGGCAAGGCCGGCGTCTGGTCGCACGCCGTCGTCATCAACCGCGTCGGCCGCGGCGGGCGAAAGGAGGGAGTGATCCCCCTCCGGGTAAACGAGGCGCAGAAGCCGCTGGGGCTCATGCTCGATCTCGTCGCGCAGTTCACCGAGCCCGGCGACCTCGTCCTCGATCCCTTCTGCGGGAGCGGCACCACGGGGGTCGCGTGCGCGCAGCTCGGGCGCCGCTTCATCGGATTCGAGCTCCGTCCAGAGCAGGTGGAGCACGCGCTCCGTCGAATCGGAAGCGAGGGCGGCAAGTAAATCTCCAAGAGGAGATTGAACATGACGAGGCAATCCAAGGCAGGGCTCGCGCAAGGCGCGGACGTTACGAGCTTCTTAGAGCGGATCCTGACAGAGGGCATCAAACCGCACGCTGACGCGATCGCTCGGATCGGCGAAGCGGGGAAGATCGCCGGGGTGGTCTTCGAGCTGCACCGTGGCGTTCCGGAGGATGCCGCGCGGCGGCTCGGTTGGGATGGGGTGCGTTCGACCTTCACTATTTCGCGCGCGACAGCTCGCCGCACCATCGCACACGCAGATCAGGTCACCGCCGCGTGGGTCGAGCAACGCACACCAGGAAGGACGCAGATCTTCTTGATGGTTCACGCCGGGACTCTCCTGGTGAACCACGACCTTGGCCAGGGCTTCTCCCTCGAGCCCTACTCGACGAGAGGCGCCTGGCTCAGCTAGGCGCGGCGACCCCCGGCACGCCCCTGGAGTGGATTGCGTTTGGATATCCATCGGGCACACTGAGGATGGATGGATATCCAGAAGCCCAACCGGGTCCGGAAGATCGAGCTACTCCTAAGGCTCAGCGAGGCGGAGGGACACGCCCTCGATCTCCTCGTGCGACGCGCACGCGGCAAGCAAAGCAGAAGCGACGTACTTCGCGCGCTCATCCTGGCTGCGGCTAAACGAGGGGGAACTCGATCATGACGACGACCAAGCTGACCCTTCGCTACGAACCCTCGACGGTCCCCGGCGAGCAGGGCGTCTACGTCGGTCGCATGCCCCCCTTGAAGGACGGCTCGCGCCCGTGGTTCCGGGCTCGTGGCCCGCGCTCGCCTCAGGCCGAGGAGCGTGCCCGCGAGCGTCTATTGGCCGCGTGGGAGCGCGCGATCGAGGCGGGCCACGGCGCCGAGTACTTCGGGATCAGGACGCGCAAGCCGAAGTCGTCGGCGGAGCCCGTGCGCCCCCTCCCCGTCCCCCGCGACGACGCCAGGGCGATGGCCGCGTGGCTGTCCCTGTGGCTCAAGACGCGGAAGGCAAGGGGCCACACGTCGACACGCGAGAACGCCTCCCACTACGAGCAACACGTGCGGCCCGTCCTCGGCGACAAGCACGTGCGCGACTGGACCGTAGACGACATGCGCAAGCTCTCACGCTCGCTTGACGAGGAGGTCCGGCGCGCGTCATCCGAAGATCCAAAGATCCGCGCGACGGGCATCAAGTGGAAGACGGCGACGAACGTGTGGGGGACCGCGACCAAGATGGTGGCCGACGCGGCGCGCTCCAAGATCGACGAGCTACGCGTGCGCACCGACAACCCTGCGGCGGACGTTGAGGGACCGGACCGCGGCGAGCGCACGGGGAAGCAGTATCTCTACCCCAGCGAGTTCTCCGCCTTCGTCGCGTGCAGCGACGTGCCGCTGATCTGGCGGCGCGCCGTCGCCCTCGCGGTCTACTTGTACCCACGCGCCGGCGAGCTTCGCGCCCTCGACTGGGAGGACGTCGACCTCGAGCACGGGAGCGTTCACATTCACCGGGCCGAGGACCGCGAGACCGGCACCGCAAAGGGGACGAAGACTAAGCACCCCCGACGCTTCAATATCGACCCGGCTCTCCTCCCGCTGCTCGCCGCGATGCACGAGGAGACGGGCGGCGAGGGCCTCGTGTGCTCGCTCCCCAGCGAGCGCGACATGGCACGCGGCCTCCGCCGCTGGCTGAAGAAGGCCGGCGTCGAGCGCGCCGAGCTGCACGACGCGACGCCGACGCGGAAGGCCATCACGTTCCACGATCTCCGCGCGACGGGGATCACGTGGATGGCCATCCGGGGAGATGAACCCCTACGCATCCAACAGCGTGCGGGCCACGAGAGCTTCGCGACGACCGCGGGCTACATCCGGGAGGCGGAGGCGATCCGCGACGGCTTCGGACACGTCTTCCCTTCGTTGCCGAAGACGCTCCTCACCAGCTCGGACAGCTCCGCCACGCCCCCCTCGGGCGGAGTTTCTGTCCAGGAGCTTGTCCAGCGCTCTCCGAGGAGAGCTAACTATGCGGTTTTCTGGCGGGGCGGACGGGACTCGAACCCGCGGCCTCCGGCGTGACAGGCCGGCGTTATAACCAACTTAACTACCGCCCCAGAAAATCGATCCTCTTACGTTCTGCCTCTCCCTCGCAGCCCTCGCGGGCTTCGTGGGCGGGACAGGGCTTGAACCTGCGACATCCGGCTTGTAAGGCCAGCGCTCTGCCACTGAGCTACCCGCCCAAAGTTCCCCTTGGAGGGAGTGCCCTGAGCGCGGCGCAACCTGCATCACCGCGCTCCGGCGGTCAAGACAAATGGGCGCAGGTGCGCGTTTCTCCCGACGAAAGGGAGCCTCGCCTCGGCGGCGTCGCCCCGCGCCCCCGTTCGTGAGGCGCGCTGGATATGCTTCGGAGCATGCGCACGCACCCCCTTGGTCTCGCGGTTGGCCTCGTCGCTCTCGGTCTCACCGTCGGCTGCAGCAGCAGCGACCCTCCGAAGCCCGCGGGCGACGGCGGCTCCACCCCCACCGGGTGGAAGGCGGTCATCGGCGAAGGGGCCTTCTTCGGGCAGACCTTCGACGACGTCTCCTGGCACTCGAAGCGGCTTTCGCCTCCGTCCGCGAGCCTCGCCCCTTCACTCCTCACCGTGACGTGCTTCGGCAACCTGGAAGGCTGGGCCGCAGGCGAGAACGGCGTCGTCGCTCACACCAAGGACGGCGGCACGAGCTGGGTCTTCCAAGACGCGGGGCTCGGCACCGCTTCCCTTCGCGCCATCCGCTTCATCGACGCGACCCACGGCGTCGTGGCCGGCGACGGTGGCGCGATGGCGACGACCGCCGACGGCGGCGCCTCGTGGCACAAGTCCCCGCCCCTCACCACGGCCACGCTTCGCGGCGCCACCGGCGGCTACGGCGCGTGGATCCTCCTCGTCGTCGGCGACAACGGCACCGTGCTCCGCTCGAACGACTCGGGGGCGACCTTCTCGCTCCTCGCCAGCGCAGGCCTCGAAGGGAAGGATCTCCGCTCGGTCGCAGCCGATCCCGGCGCGCACGTCATCTACGTCGTCGACACGCTCGGCGAGATCCTCGTCAGCACCGACCGCGGTGGCTCGTTCCAGCTCGACGCCAAGGCCGACGGCCCGCTCGAATCGGTCGCGGTCTCGCGCGACGGAAGCACGGCGCTCGCCGTCGGCGCGCACGGCGTGATGATGTCGCGGAACCCGAGCGGCGCGTGGACCAAGGTCGCGCCCGCCACCGACGTCGACCTCCACGCGGCGCTCCTCAGCGACGCCCACGCTTACGTGGCCGGCGACAACGGCACGCTCCTCACCTCGACCGATCGCACCACCTTCACCAAGGTGCCGCTCGAGACCACGGCGAAGCTCTACGGCCTCGACGATCTCTGATCGCGCGAGGCTCTCAGGAGAGCGCGGGGGCCGGATCGTTCGGGGGGGCATGACCGCCGCCCCCCGAGCCCGGCTTCTCGCCGTCTTCGCCCTCCGCACCTGCATGCGTGACGAGCTCGCCGTCGACGTACTCCATCGTCGCGCGGCGTGAGCCGAAGATCGCTTCGGGGTTCGGGAGGAACAGCGCCTCGCGGAGCACTTCGTCCATGTGCTCGACGAGGACGATACGCGTCGCCTTGAGCACGCGCCGCGGGACCTCGCGGAGGTCTTTGCGGTTCTCTTTGGGGATGACGACGGTGGTGATCCCGCTCCGGTGCGCGGCGAGGAGCTTCTCCTTCACGCCGCCGATGGGGAGCACGCGGCCGCGCAGCGTGATCTCGCCGGTCATGGCCAAATCACGCCGCACCGGGACCTTCATCAGCGCGCTGGCGAGCGAGGTCGCCATCGTGACGCCGGCGCTCGGTCCGTCCTTCCGGATGAACTCCGGGAAGTGCACGTGCACGTCGAGCTTTTGGTAAAAATCGGGCTCGAGACCGAGCGCTTGCGCACGCGAGCGGATGTAGCTCATCGCCGCATGCGCGCTCTCCTCCATCCCCTTCTCGAGGAGCCCGGTCACCGCGAGCTTCCCCTTGCCCGCGACGACGGCGACCTCGCACGCGAGGAGCTCGCCGCCGCCCGAGTTCGTCACCGACAAGCCGTTGGTGAGCCCGATCTCGTCGTGCTCTTCCTTCTTGTTCAAGCGGTGCTTGGGGACGCCGAGGTACTTCGGGATCTGCTTGGCCTCGATGTGGATCGGCTTCTCCTTCCCCTCGGCCACGACCTGGCGCGCCACCTTGCGGCAGATGCTGGAGATCTCGCGCTCGAGCGAGCGGACGCCGGCTTCGCGCGTGTAGTGGTGGATGACGGTACGGAGCGCGTTCTCGCTGATGGTGAACGGCACGTCGTCGAGCCCGCACTCCTTCTTTTGCCGCGGCACGAGGTACTTCACCGCGATGTTGAGCTTCTCGAACTCGGTGTAGCCACTGAGCTGGATGATCTCCATGCGGTCTTGGAGCGGCACCGGGATCGATCCGAGCGTGTTCGCCGTCGTGATGAACATCACGTCGCTGAGGTCGTAATCGAGGTCGAGGTAGTGATCGTTGAAGGTGTCGTTCTGCTCGCCGTCGAGCACCTCGAGGAGCGCCGCCGCGGGGTCGCCGCGGAAGTCGGTCGACATCTTGTCGATCTCGTCGAGCAAGAAGACCGGGTTGTTGGTCCCGACCTTCTTCAAGGACTGAATGAGCTTCCCCGGCATCGCGCCGATGTACGTGCGTCGGTGGCCGCGGATCTCGGCTTCGTCGCGCACGCCGCCGAGTGACAGGCGCACGAACTTACGACCCGTCGCGCGGGCGATGCTCTTGCCGAGGCTCGTCTTGCCGACGCCGGGCGGACCCACGAAGCAGAGGACCGGGCCCTTGAGCTTCTTGGTGAGCGCCTGCACCGCGAGGTACTCGAGGATGCGCTCTTTGATGCGCTTCAACCCGTAGTGGTCCTCTTCCAGGATCTTCTCAGCGGCGTCGAGGTCGTGCTGCTCTTCGCTCTTCTCGCTCCACGGGAGCTGCAGGATCCAGTCGATGTAGTTGCGCACGACGGTCGCCTCGGCGCTCGTCGGGTGCATCATCTTGAGCTTCTT
>CAZHHD010000063.1:0-12869 GCA_964531795.1 uncultured Polyangiaceae bacterium
AACTTCTTGGATCTAAGAACTACTTTGTTGTTCCTTACTGACACCATTAAATCATTTAAAGTTATTGTATGGTCTTCCTCAACAGAGGGTCTTGTCAAAAGCGAAATTTCATATTTTCGCATAGTAGGCCTGTTTAAAATATTGCCCAATCTAGCCTCAGGAATGTGCAAGATTTCAGCAAATATTTTGTCAGGCTCAATGGATTCTTCAGCACAAAGTGTAGTTTCAACAAATTCTTTGATTTTTTTATCTACAAAACAAAACCTGCCGAGAAGGTTTCCAGCCGATGGGCCGGATGTGATGGCATGAAATAGTAAAAAATTATCTCGATCTATCTCAAAGTTTGATTTGCTAAACACATTGCATAATGTGTAGGCTGAGTCCGGTAGCGACTTTTCGTCCGAAATCTTATTCCTGAAAATTTTTTCTAGTTCTATATCTTTTATTTCAACTTCGCGAGATTTTGTTTTTAATGATTCCTCGAGCTTTCCAAATAAATAACCTGTCCAATCTGGGTTCCATGCAGGTTGCTGAGGTAGCAAGGTTTGTCTAAAAAATAAGCCTTCAAGTAGTGGTGAATTATCCGAACCTCCTTGCTCGTTTGCTGGATACCCGATTCCTGTTTCTGGATCGAGGGCTTCTAAAAGTGATATTTCTTCAGATTCATATTTTTTTATAAACTCCTCCTTAAATTTTAATAAGTTGGTTGTAGTTGGTGTGGGGGTAATTTTGGCTAATAGATTGATGGCCTTGTTGAGTTCGTCAGTGACAACATCGCTAAGGAGGGCCTTTTCTGTTGGTTTGTAAAGGTCACATTGCAATAGTTTTCCTGCATCAAAGTTTAGTCCCCACTCCTTAATTCGGGATAGAATTGGTTTGTAAACTTCAATAGGAGAACCAATCCCGTGTTTATCCAGAATAGAAAGCTGATTGATTATATTTTCTAGTTCTCTATGAAATTCCGAGGCTTGTCGCAATTGTTGAATATTAGTCAGTACCTGTGTATGATATTCAGTACCTGTTACTCTCGGTTCAAGCTCTGTGATAAGCAGGCACTCTTCTATCATTTCGTTAATGAAATCGATAGCATCCTCCTTGCTAATGTCTTCGGTTACAATAGAGTCTATTAATTCAGCTACACTAGCACCAGATTTCGCAGCATCTATAATTTTATCAAGATAAATTGATTTTGAAGCGCTTGCCAAGACGTGAATTCGTGACTCAGTATTAAGTTGATATTTAACGAATCGATATTTGTCTCCGATACTGTATAAAGTGTTATTGGTTTGCCACTTAACCTCGTTCATTACACCCTGATTACTCAGGATACTTTTAACTAATGAACTCAGGAAATGAGAGTCGAGTCTTGTTTTCTTTTGAAAATTGGATTCAGAAGACAATTTGATTTCTGTTTTGTTCCCCCATTGACCTATTGAAACACCAGCGAAAGTTCCAAAAGGTGTGCACCTGTAACAAGCACGCAGCCAATAACGAAAGATGGCCAAGGATAATTTTTCTACATCCTTGCTATCAAATTGATTTGATTGCAATTTTTCTATTTCTTGAACTAATGAAGGAGAGGCAAGAAATAACGCCTCTTTAAAATTTTGGTTATCTAAGATAGACGATATGCCGTTGGAAAAGAGTTGTTCCAAACCAGCCAAAGGTGTCCTAAGAAAAAAGAAATCAAAAGGTTTATAAATCAATATGAAAAGTAATTTTTGAAATTAATAATTGCAATTTATAATAATAATGCCCTTTTCCATCCGCTCTGTGAATGGTCAAGTAAATAAAGAAAAGTTAGGCCAATACCAGTAAGCCCTTCAAGAAATCCTGTGTCGGAAATCCAAGCAGTTTCTGAAAACTGATTGATGGAAAAACTTTTAAAGTCACCTATTTCTTTTTCTTCAGACATAGAATCAAAAGATTTATTTATCCAAAAATTCATTCTGTCTGTTATAATTTGATTATTAAAATATCTATTCAGTTCTTCATATAGCAAAATAATGCCGCAACTGCCCTTGCAAATACCAGCGTTAATTTGACCATCCATAGGATTAACATGAATAAGACTATTCGGGACATCCCTATTTATCGTAATCATTAAGGTATCAAATGACTCCTCGAGAAATTGATTATCACCCAAGGACTTGAACCCGTTTAATAAAGCCAATGAGCTGCACAAGTCTCCATAAGCCCACGAAAGCCTCGTGATTTTTTCTGGCTCATTGTCTGCTATTAACGAAGGATAGTGGCTTATGTTTGCGAAATTTCTTTTTCTACTTATTAGCCATTTCAGACAACCTCTAAGCAAACTGGTCGAGCGAACTTTCTCGATACCAAGTTCAATCATTTTCGAAAGGAATATTGCTATGCCTGCGATTCCATGTGGTAAACCCAAATTATACATAATCTTTTTATCATGATAATCCAAAGAAGTGTAATCAATCCAAGTTATACCCTGATTCGTTTTAATGGCAGACCGCTCAAGGGCTAGGATAATTTTTCGAAGGCATAGACTTGCGTCAACCTTAGAGGGCTTACTACTATTGGTTTTAAAAGATTCAATAAAATATACTCCATGTCCAATCAAACCATACATTAATGAGTAATAATTATATTTATCGAAAAGATCTACAGTGTTTTCGATGTGAATATCAATGTCATCTAGAATATCAATAGATTCCGCCTCCAAAATTTGTTCGTTAACTAGGTTTCGAATTAGCCAAGCTATCCCGGTAAAACCTTGATATAAAGAAGGTTGTTGGATTTCACTAATATGATCCAAGCAAAAGTTTAATAATTCATTTGATTTTTCGAGATACTTTTGTTGCTGGAACTTCTTATAATAGTATCCATAAAATAGTACACATCCAGAAAGACCTGAAAGAAGCGTGAATGGTTCTTCACTTTTCTCAACGAACCCACGATAAGATTTTTCGATGGATCTTTCTATCGAAAACAACAACGATTCTGAACCAGCCTTAGTGTCTAAGGGTAAAGAAAGGCTCACTGTTCACTTAATTCTGAATGAACAAAATAAAAAAAGGCAATTTGTGAAATTGCCTTTTCTCAACCATAAAGGAAATTAATTTTGACCTCCGCCGCATGAACTAACGCCTGTTGTTGCGCAATCAGTTGGATTATTTCTGCTGTGGCAACAAGCTCCGATTGATAAAATTCCGCCTTTAATTTTAAGCATCTCTTTGCTTTGCAACTTTGAGATTGTCTCTGTATTTAGAGACAGCTTTTTTGTGACTTTTTTCATTTTTTTGTTTTTTTAGTTAATGATTTTACTCGTTGAGACAGATTTGTAACTCAACTTGGTATAAAGTTAAATTATCCTTTTGTAAGAAGCAACTACCAAAATATTAAATGTTGAAGGCCAAAATTAATATCGGATATGACCATTTGTATGGCTAAAAATCATATTAGTGTTAAGTTTCGGAAGGCTGAATTAGAAACACTCCCGCTCTCAGTAAATCTTTGATAAACCCTACCTTACTCTCAATTGAATCAGAACCAGGTATTTCTTTTACCGAAAATTTACTTTTTCCTAAGATAAATCTGAAATCCATATTTTTTAAATCGACTTGGAAATCATTGTATTTAGATTCGATTCGGACGCTGTCAGGATCAAAAGAAACGTGATGATTGGAATGTGGGTTTATAGCTACGATAGAATCAGGGCCAACTTCGTTTATTAATTTATGATCATAGAAATACCCACTATAATTTGATAATGATTTTCCAGACCCTTGCTTTTTAAGACTGTTGATTGCATTAGGTAGTTCTTTGTCGAACGATCTTAGAAAAAAATCGCTTATTTGGTTTGTGTCCATATTCTTATCAAAAAAATTCCAAGGTAAGCTCGATCGAAAATCAGAATTATTTTCTGATACATGAGAGAATACACTTGTAATAACATCAGCATATGTGAAGGGGATAATAGACAGGGTGATGTGTAGTGATTCCTCATTTAATGTTAGAACTTCATGAGGTGTGCCTCGTGGGATATACATTAAATCGCCTTTTTTTAGAATAACTTCATTTTGCAATTTAGACTCTGCAAGAAAAGAGTTTGCTTTATTGCATTGGGTTTGATCTAAAGGAAACATGTATTGCGGGTCAAAAATTCTCCAGAGTTTTGAACCCTCTAATTGCATGATGAATGTATCTTGATAATCAACATGCTTATCAAACGCTTGTGATTTTGATGGAGCAAGGTAAACATTTGCAAAAACGCTCTTACAAATCTTAACTGAATCAAAAACAGATAAACAAAGTTCTTTGATTGGAGGCCAAGATTTTTCTAGGCGATTTAAAATTACTGAAGCACCCTGATTGAATGATTCCAAAATGAGCTCTAAATCGTCACTTGATTCAAAATTGTTCGAAGTAATGCTCATGTCATTCTTGATTACTTGAATGTGTCTGTGGTTCAAATTATTTAAAATGAAATCGATGTCTTTTAACGTTAGTATTTCATCATAGATATCTTTGGTTCTGCCTGACAATAACAAATGCTGTTTACCCCAAAACTGAGCTTCAAAATCACTTAGTTGAATGGGAGCTAATACCTTGTCAAGCGAAATCTTGCCCTTTTCCTTCGTCAATTTTATCATGTTATTTTTGTTTTGCTTTTGAATATCCTAAAAAAATATTGATAGAATTTAACATCGTCTAAAATAATATTCATTTCCGATTCTATTTTTTGTGGCGGGAATTTCGAGATAAAAAGGTCTTTGGTAGTACTGCCTTTTTGCAACGTGACTGTAATTCGATTGATACCTTTCTCTGTAACTGAAATGTTTGAGATTGTACCAACTACCACTTTACTAATATCGGACTCCAGCCTGATTTGGACTCTTCGTCCTGTAATATGACTTGACAAATTAGAAGGTAAATTACCATTCACAATTATCTCGCTGGCCATACTTAATGGGCTAATTATTTCTACTTGTATAGTTATGATATTCGGGTATTTAATGCCCCAACCTACGATAAGCAAAATAAAGCAAGCACTTAAGGTAAGAGCTACGACTATTTTTGTAAGAGACTTTGGCATAGCTGATACTATTTCCAAATATCTTTCGTTACTCCAATTTCTATCAAGTTCATCTTGTTGTGATATCACGTTAAAAACTTTTGGTTTATCACATAAAGTTCGTTAATTTGGGTTACGTTTTCCATGAAATCAATAGGATTTAAGTTCATCATCCGCTCTAAACTTAGTAATAGCTTCAGTGAAATCACATTTTTTACACGGTCTGATTTTTATATGGGTCTCTGTCTTCGAATTGTTTAATACGGAGGCATTTGCTCAACTCGATGGCTCAACTAAAAAGCGAGTTTTTCAATTCTCTGTTTTACCAGGCTTTGGTACGAATGGTATCCAGCCGGGAAGATTCGAAAATAAGTTCTCAATTAATTTGTTTTCAGGTTATTCGGCTGCAAATCTATGGTTTGAGTGTTCACTAATTTCAAATCTCAACACCAATACCACACAAGGTCTACAATTAAGTGGGTTGGTGAACATCACTGGTGCAAATTCTTTTGTAGGCCTGTCACTAAAAGAAATAGATCAGAAGAAAAAAAAAGGATTTGTTTCGAGTGTTACAGGAGTGCAAATTTCGGGGCTTGCTAATGTTGTTACTGGTGACGTATTTGGAGCGCAGTTGTCTGGGGGAATAAACATCAATGGTGGGTCATTAGCAGGTTGTCAGTTATCGCTGGTTTCAAATTATTCATATCATGATTGTGTCGGTTTTCAAGGCTCAGGATTGCTTAATATAGCAAAGAATTCTATGTACGGTGTACAAATTTGTGGATTATCAAATATGACTGAAGGATCATTATCCGGTATTCAGATGGCTCCAATAAACAAGGCTGGAGATATTGACGGAAAGAACTCGGTTGGTGACAAACTACCCAGTGGTTTTCAATGTGGGATTGTAAACATAGCCAAACAAATGAACGGTTACCAATTGGGACTTCTGAACATCGCTAAACGGTCTCAAGGCACTCAGATTGGATTAATAAATATATATAAAAAGGGAACATTAAGTAAGACAAAAGATGGCACCGCTATTGGCCTCCTAAATATAGGCTCGCTAGATTATGTTGCAATTTATGTCAGTGATTTTTTTAAATTAAATTGGGAGGTTTCGACGGGAAATAAGAAAAACGGAAGAATAAGTTCAGATAATCGAAATGTTTATGTTACCAATGCATTGATCTATTCTCATGGTCCATTTAACGGTGTTGGCAATGGTTTTGGTTATGGCCTAAAAAAATTAATTTTTAACCGATCTAGCCTACCGGGGATGGCAGAGTCAAGATTCATTGGGTACGGTTTGGATGCACAGTTCATAAAGTTTAAACCCAACGAAACAACTGCCGAAAACACAGGATTTCTAACTAGGCTAAAACTTATAGCTGGGAAGAGACTCGCGCCAAAACTATTTGGATTTAATGTATTTGCTGCAATTAGTTTCAACGCTTACTGGACTGACTCTAAGAATTTTCCATATCAAGGTATCAGCAACAATTCAAAAATGGGAAGCTATTATGTTCAATATTGGCCAGGTGCTTCAATTGGACTTTTGCTTCATTAATTTAGAGTCATTTATTTTACACTACGCTTAACATATGAGCCTACTTAGTAGCTATTTTACAACGAGTTTTCGGTCATTAAAGAAAAATAGATTTCCAGCAGCACTAAACATAATTGGACTTAGTTTAGGCATTACTTGTTTTGTTTTTTTATCCATGTATATTTTTAATGAATGGAAATTTGATAAACAAGTTAAGGGCGCGGATCAAATTTATCGGGCTACTTTGAGATGGTATTCCGAATCAGATAAGAGTGAGTTAAATATAGGGTGGAGTCTTTCGACGCTTCCAGAACAATTAATATCAACTTGCCCTGAAATAGAAGTAGCAACGGGCATTGTTAAGGTGAACAATCCCATTGTAGTAAAAGTTGGCAATTCAACTTTCATTGAGGAAAATTTTTTCGAAACTGATACATCCTTTTTCAAGGTATTTGAGCCGATTCACAGAGCTGACAATTTTTTTTCAGCCATCAACGCGTCTTCCATTGTTTTAACAAATAACCTTTCATTGAAGTATTTTGGAAACGAAAACCCCGTCTCAAAATTTATTACAATCAACGATCAAGAATATGTCGTTGCTGGAATTGTAGAAATGCCTCCGCCTAACTCAAGCATAAGGTATGATGCACTTTTATTTACATTAAATTCTTATTCTACCGATTGGTGCTATACATTTTTCAAGGTGATTCCAGAATCCAACATTGCTAACCTTAAGATTAAAGTTGATCAATTTTTGAAGGACTCTTATGATGATTTATTTTCAGCCTCAAAGGCAAAAGTTACATACCAAATTGAAAAATTAACTGAAATGCATTTTGGAGCCCCTAAGCTCTTTGATCCTCCGAAAGGCAACAAGAAAGGCCTATTGATCCTGACAGCATTAGCTCTACTTATTGTGATCGTAGCTTGCATGAATTATGTCAACTTCTCTTTAGCCACTGCATCGAATAGGCAAGTTGAAACTGGAATCAGAAAAATTTTTGGTGCAGGAGCTGGGCAGATTTTAACGCAGTATAGTTTTGATTTTTTATTGACCGTTGGTATTTCTGTTTTGGTCTCTGTTTGTTTAATCGTGGTACTTTGGCCGAATATGTTTGGCAAAGGTCTTTTTGAAGTACAACCTGGAATAGAAAATATCAGTGCTGTAACGATTGGAGTTATTGTCTGTCTTATTTTTCTTAATTTGATTACCAGTAGTTACATTTCCTCTAAACTGACCTCAACGTCATTGATTGATAATCTTAAGGGGAATGCGGGTTTTTCAGGTAACCGAGTATTCCGAAGTACCTTGCTTACCTTTCAGTTCACAATTTCTATTGTAATCATTTTTGCCTCCTTCGTTGTAAATAAGCAAATGAAACTTTTTTCGAAAGAAACGGAGACTTTGAATATCAATAAGATTTTAGTAATAGATATACCTCAGGACAAAACTTTAGAGGGCGCAATCAAGAAATTTGTTTATCAGCTCAATCAGCTAACTTTTGTCCAATCTACTTCTTTTGTTGGATTTCGTTCAATGCCAACTGTTGAGCCTGATTATGAACTTTTCTCTGTAGAACATCATGATCAACAAAAAATTAAAACTTTTCCATATATACGAGTTGATGAGCATTTCTTTGACTTATTGCATATACCAATAGTCCGAGGGCGCAATTTCAATGAACTTGATGAGGGTGGCGACTGGGGAGCCCCAATTGTAAATGAGGCTTTTATAAAGGCACAGGGCTGGACTGATGACCCACTGAGTCACTCAATCGCCTATGGGATAGGAAATTCTGAGCCCAAGAATATCATTGGAGTAGTTAGTGACTTTGGATTTCAGGGTTTTCATAAAAAAACGCTACCCATGATCTTTTATTTATACTCACATTCTCCTGAGAAGTTATTAGTACGAATTTCAAGCCTTGATAATAATGAATTTCATTCAATTAAGAATCTATGGAATAGCGAGATTCAAATTCCAATTGAGGCTCAATTCTTGAATAGTTATTTTTCAAAGACTGTTGCAAATGAAAAAAGAACGGAGAAAATTCTATTTTGGTCTTCAATCATTTCTATAATAATCGCTAATCTGGGGCTATTCGGAGTAATCCGTCTAAACCTAAATAGAAGAAAAAAGGAAATGGCTCTGCGGCGTGTTTTAGGTGCAAGTGTATTCGATTTACTTCCAAGTATTTGGAAGGAGTATTTTATTGTGCTTTTGATAGCAAGCATATTCGCATATCCAATTAGTACTCCTTTAATTGAAAATTGGTTAGAAAATTTTCAAGAAAAGACTGAGTTATCTATCAGCTCATATTTAGTCGTACTGCTTCTGGTAAGTTCTATTATTATTTGTATTATGACACTCTTTTCCGCGGAAGTATTTAAAATGAAGTATTTAAAATGGATTAATAATGAAACCTAAAATTAAAACGCTTTTCATAATTGTTCTTTTTACCCCAATGGGATTATGCGCACAAAATAATCTTTTTGGTAAAATTCTGGATTTTGAGACGCGTAGACCAGTGTCATATGCTAATGTAACTATTGGTCTAACTCTTGGAACCGCCTCAGATGAAAACGGTTCATTTGTCATCGACATAATATCCGAAGTTGTAGGAGGCCAATATATTAATATCTCTTGCATCGGATATGGCTCTGCTAGATTTAGCTTGGATAGCTTGAAAGCTTTAAAAAAAACCAATTTGATTTTCTTTCTTAAGCCACAAGCTACGATTCTAAAGGAAATAGTCGTTTCTGAAAAAAGAATATCACCTGATGATGTTGTTCGAGGTTCGTTAAAAGAAACTGAAATGAACTATATTCAATCACCATTTAACATGGAGTTTTATTCAAAAATAATCGTCAAAGATTCAGCAAAAACATATTATGTCGTTGAGTCAATCGTAGATACTTACCGCAAGGGCTATACCGAAGGTGCGGAGAATTACTCCAAAATGATTGAAAAAAGAGAGACCGGAGAGTGCCCACTCGCACCTTTATATGATAAAAAGAGACAAGTCAATTATTTTTCTTACGAGAACCTACCTCTATTTAATATCTTTTTGGTTGACCTAATCGGCTCTGGAAGAAAGTATAATTACACCGTATTTAACCCGGATTATTTTAATAAACTTAGTTTTGGTTGGCTGTCAAGCACAATATTCGATGGAGATAGTGTGAATGTTATTTCTTATCATCCAAAAGGTCTCAAGCCAAAAAATGAATTGGATAGGAGGGATGGGATTCTATTTATTTCAGGTAAGTCACAGGCTATTTTAAGACATCAGCGTACAATCGGCAAGATTTCATTGGATGTTAGCTATAGACAATGGGGAGATCACTACTTCCCTTATTTCATCAAGTCGATTTACCCAGTTTCAGAAAAAGGTAAATCTTATGGGGTTATACTAGAAATTTATGTTAAAAAAATTAGCACTCAGAACATAAGAGTTTATGATAAGAATTCAAATAAAAAGGATTGGCATCTGAGTGACGTTCAATATAACTCTAATTATTGGGAATCTCATTATCCCATTCAAGGCAAATGAAGACAAAGAGTTAAAAACCCCTTTGGATCAATTCCCTAGGAAGAAGCAACTGTTCTTTAATTGATTGCAATCATGAAATTTCCATTTTATAAGCAACTTGATGAAATGGATTGCGGACCAACCTGTCTAAAAATGATCGCCAAATTTCATGGGAGGAATTTCCCTTTGCATGAGCTTAGACAAAAGTCCTTTATCACGAAGGAAGGAGTTTCCCTGCTTGGGATTAGCGAAGCAGCAGAGGCAATTGGATTCCGCACTACAGGGGTACGGGCATCTTATGACGAATTGCTACAAAAGGTCCCATTGCCATGCATTTTACACTGGAACCAGAACCACTTTGTCGTACTATATGACTTGAAATCTAATAAAGCCACAGTGGCTGATCCAGAAGCAGGTCTGATAACATACTCAAAACACGAATTTCTTAAATCATGGAGCTTAAATGATACTGGAAATGAGGGTAAAGGTTTTGCACTAATACTAGAACCGACTACTACATTTCACTTGAATGGATCAAAAGATGAGAGATATATAGGAAAAGGGTTTCGCTACCTTCTTGGGTACGTTTCAAGTTATAAAAAGCATGTCCTTCAGCTTTTTATCGGATTACTGATTGCGAGTATTTTTCAACTCATTCTACCGATCCTAATGCAATCAATTGTTGATGTGGGAATCAGCTCTAAGAATTTGAGTTTTATTTACACTATTCTCATTGCCCAACTAACTCTAGTATTAGGCCGAACTTTTGCCGAGTTCACAAGGCGTTGGATATTAATACATCTAAGCAATCGAATAAATTTAAAAATTATTTCAGACTTTCTTGCAAAACTGATGAAGCTCCCTATGAGTTTTTTTGATTCAAAAAAAACGGGGGATATACTTCAAAGAATAGAAGATCACAATAGAATTGAGCGATTTTTAAACTCATCATCTTTGGGTATTTTTTTCTCATTTTTCAATTTGACAATTTTCAGCGTTATTCTTTTTTTTTACAGTGTAAAAGTGCTGACGATTTTTTTCATTGGAAGTGTTGTTTATTTGGTTTACATATTTACCTTCTTAAAGCTCAGAAAGGAAATAGATAACAAAAGATTTAACGAGCAGTCCAAGAATCGAATAAGCTTGATCCAGTTAATCCGTGGTATTCAAGATATCAAGCTAAATAATTGTGAAGATGTCAAACGACATCAATGGGAATTAATTCAGGCTCGCTTATTCTCAATAGGTATAGAAAGCACTAAGCTTCAGCAGTGGCAAGATGGTGGTGGCATACTGATTACTGAGATAAAAAATATCCTTACTACTTTAATTGCTGCAACCTCTGTAACGGAAGGGAACATGACTCTAGGAATGATGATGTCTGTTCAATATATCATTGGCCAACTAAATGCGCCGATTGCCGAATTTGTAAATTTTACGAGAGAATTTCAAGATGCACAAATTAGCTTAGATAGAATTGGAGAAGTACATAATCTAGAAGAAGAGGAAAACAAATCATCGTCTTTAACTCCATTTGCACAAAATACAAATCATGATATAATACTTAGAAAAATCTCATTTCAATATGAGGGGCCGTTATCTCCAAGGGTTTTGAATGGAATTGATTTAACAATTGAATATGGAAAAATAACAGCAATAGTTGGGATAAGCGGAAGTGGCAAAACAACTATTTTAAAATTACTGCTAAAATATTATCACCCGACAGAAGGCACTATTTTTTTAGGTGATACTAATATTGATCAAGTAAGCGCAAGAGAATGGAGGAAATTGTGTGGGACAGTCATGCAAGATGGGTTTATTTTTTCCGATACAATTGCTAATAATATCAATGTTAGTGGAGAGATAATCGATGAGCAAAGATTAATGCATGCCGCAAGAATGGCTAACATTGATCAATTTATTGAAAGTCTGCCCCTTGGATTTAATACAGTAATAGGAAGCGAAGGTTCAACACTTAGTGCTGGACAGAAACAGCGAATCCTTATAGCAAGAGCAGTTTACAAAAACCCCCAGTTTTTGTTATTTGATGAAGCTACAAGTGCACTAGATGCAAACAACGAGCAAGTTATTATGAAAAATTTAGATGAATTTTTTAACAACAAAACAGTTGTTATTATTGCTCATAGGCTTAGCACTGTGATGAACGCTGATAAAATAGTTGTGTTAGAGGATGGCCGAGTTATTGAAGAAGGAACTCATTTGGAATTAAGTAAAAGAAGAGGTAGATATTTTGAACTTGTAAAGAATCAACTTAGTTTGGGAGAATAATGGTTACTAATGTAACCCTTATGTAACCTGAATACCATAAATACTTGATTGTCAATGTTAATAGACTCACTTGTAATCAGTAGGTCGTTGGTTCGATTCCGACAGGGGGCTCTTACCCAAAAGCAGTTACGGACATACCGTAACTGCTTTTGTTTTTACATCCCGGTTGCCTTTTGCAGAGTACAAACACCACACACCTTTTCTAATATGAAGCACGAGGCGATGTGCCATGATACGCCTTGTATTGTAAGAGTGACGTAAGAAAATCTACTAAACTGTTGTGTGATTATTTTCTGAGAATCATACTTTTACAACAACCTATTCCCTGTATTTATAATAAGACCTTGACTGTGCAGAGAGACTATTTTTTATTTAAAAAAAGTTTTCGCTCCCACCTGGTTTAGCCCCCTAAATAGCTGGACTGATTGAGATAAATCAGTTTAGTCATAAA
>CAZHHD010000064.1:0-7931 GCA_964531795.1 uncultured Polyangiaceae bacterium
GCTCATCGCGAAGCGATGAGGGGGAGCGCAAGCTCCCCACCAGGGTGGGCTAGGGGCCCGAGTCGAAGTTCGTCGGCCTGCCGACGAACTTCAGACTCGGGACACTAGCGCGCGAAGTGATCGAACCCGTGGGGGGTGAGCTCTTGCTCGCCCCCTGCTTCGTCGCGTAGCGCCACGCCTTCGCCACGCACGAACGTCCCCGCCCGCACGAAGCCGGCGAGCGGCAGGTCGCTGGCGGCGACCAGCGCGTAATCCTCGCCGCCGTGGAGCATGAGGCTCATCGGATCGAGCCCGAGGAGATCGCACGCGCCACACAGCCCGCTGGCCTCGGCGAGCTCGAGGAGCATCTCGGCGTCGAGCACCGCACGAAGCCCGCTGGCCCGCGCGAGGTGACCGAGATCCTGCGCCAGGCCGTCGGACACGTCGATCGCCGCGTGGGCGCGACCGCGCATCGCGCGCCCTTGGTCGAGGCGCGCCAGAGGACGGAGCCACGCGCTCACCGCGACGTCGAGCGCGGGATCGAACGCGGTGCGCTGGAGCGCGACGAGCCCCGCCGCGGCGAGCCCTACCGGACCCGCGATCCACACGTCGTCGCCCTCGCGTGCCCCCTCGCGACGGATCGCCTGGTCGGTGCACCCGAGGAGCGTCGTGGTGATCGACACCACCTCGCCGCGCGAGAGATTCCCCCCCACGATGCGCGCCTGCGCCTCGGCCGAGGCGAGCTCCTGCCCGCGGGCGATGGCGTCGACGTCTTCGTCGAGGAGGTCGGCGTCGAGCACCAGCGCCGTGAGCGCGCACCACGGATCGGCGGACATCGCCGCGAGATCGCTCGCCGCCGCCATGAAGGAGCGGTAGCCGACGTCTTCCCACGAGGCGAGGTTCCGCGCGAAGTGCGTACGCTCGACCTGCGCGTCCACCGTCCACACGAGCTGCCCCGCGGGCGCGGTGAGCACCGCCGCGTCGTCGCCGATCCCGACCTCTACGCCGGCTCCCGCGCCGCGCGCGAAGCGGGCGCCGAGCCGCTCGATCGTGGAAAATTCCCCCGACCGCAACGTCAGTCCCCCGCGCCCGCCGGGAGCCGCACCACGAAGACCGTGCCGGTCGGCACGTTCTCTTCGATGTGGATCGAGCCGCCGTGGGCGTCGACGAGGCGCTTCACGATCGAGAGGCCGAGCCCCGTGCCGCCGTACTCGCGCGTCGACGACGAGTCGACTTGGTAGAAGGCGTCGAACACCTTCTGGCGCTCGCCCGGCGGGATGCCGATCCCGGTGTCGGCGATGCGCACCTCGATCTCGCCGCGAACCGGCGCGAGGAGGGCGAACCCGCTGTCGTCGTCCTCGGCGGAGGCGCCGAGGCTCCTCGCCGAGAGGGTGACGGACCCTTCCTTGGGGGTGAACTTGATGGCGTTGTCGGTCAGGTTGATGAAGACCTGACGGAGGCGCTCGGGATCGGCCTGGAGCACGGGGAGCCCGTCGGGAGCCTCGGCGCGCACGGAGAGCCCCTTCTTCCGCGCCACCGGCGTGACGGTGGAGACGACGGTGGCGAGCACCTCGCGCACGTCGACTTCCGTCTTCTTCACGGTGAGGGTGCCGCTCTCGAGCTTCGAGAGATCGAGCAGGCCGGTGATGAGACCGAGGAGCTGCTCCCCCTTCTCGTGGATCGTGGTCACGAACTCGCGCTGCTCGCCTTCGATGGGGCCGGCGATCCCCTCGGTGAGCATCTCGCTGTAACCGATGATGGAGGTGAGCGGCGTCCTGAGCTCGTGGCTCACGGTGGCGAGGAAGTTCGACTTGAGGCGGTCGAGCTCCTTCAACCGATTGAATGCATCCTGCAAGCGCGCGTTCTTCTCCGCGAGCTCGCGGTAGCTCTCGCGCACGCTGGCCAAGTGCATCTGGCTCGTGAGGAGCGCCTTGTGACCGGAGAAGAGGATGAGATCGAGCGCCCGCTTGAAGTGGGAAGCGATGCGCGTGACGGTCTCTTCTTTGGCGCGGGGGACGCGCTGGAGGAGCTCGAGCGCGCGCGGCTTGTCGATGCGCGGATCGACGTCGTAGAGCGACTGCGGCGCGTCTTGGACCGTGACCGGCAAGTACGGGCCGAGGATGATGCGGCCCATGCGGCGCCCGTCGTACTCGATGGTGGCGATGCGGTAGGCGTTGCCGGTGAAGCAACCGTGCACGACCGACCCGGACGCGCCGCCGTCGTTGGCCTTCACGTCCCCGACGGTCTTGCCGCACGCCGCGCGCCCCGCGGGGAGCGAGTTCACGTAGGCACAGACCTCGTGCTCTTTGGACGCGTCGGCGAGGAGCGCCCCCTCGCTCGAATAGACGCGTACAGGAATGCCGAAGAGGGCGAAGAAGCTCTTGCAGAGCTCGTTCAACCCCGGGCGATCGACGAGGTCTTCGAGCCTGAGACGCGCGTCGAGCTCGGGTGCACCGCCGCCGGCGAGCCCCGACATCGGCTGCGCGGTCGACGGATCGGGCGTGGCGCCGGACGCTCCACTCCTTCGCGAATCGGCGCTCACGGCGTGCCTCCGCGCGGCGGATAGCGGAGCGAACCGCCGACGCACGCCGAGAGGAGCGTCTGCACGTCGCCTTTGTGACCGAGCTTCTCCGCGGCCAGGGGGAGGAAATCCGAAGGGGCGAGGCCGAGGGTGCGCGAGAGCTGGTGCTCGGCCTCGAGCTTCGACCACGTGAGGGCGAGCAAGCCGAAGAAGGACTCGAGCACCCCCTCGCCTTGGAGCGCGACGGCGGTGAAGACCGGCTCGCGCCCGCGCTGCGCGAGCGTCTCGAGCTCGGCGTTGGTGCGCACGCCCGGGAGATCGCGCTTGTTGAACTGGATGACGAGCGGCAGCTCCTTCACCGAGACGCCGAGCTCTTTCAAGTTCGCGCGGAGGTCGAGGAAGGAGGCGGCGTTGTTCTCGGTCTCGGTGAGCTGCGAGTCGGCGACGAAGGCCACACCGTCGGCCCCCTGGAGCACGAGGCGGCGGGTCGAGCCGTGGAGCACCTGCCCCGGCACGGTGAAGACCTTGATGCGGAGGCTCATCCCCTCGGCGCCGGCGGCCCCCGGCGACTTGAAGACGAGCGGCAGCATGTCGAAAAAGAGCGTGCGGTCGTCGCGCGTCTCGAGCGTCATCAGGCGCCCGTGGCTCTCTTCGCTGGTCAGCTCGTGGAGCGCGCGCAGATTGGTGGTCTTCCCACTCAGCGCGGGGCCGTAGTAAACGAGCTTGATGGCCACCTCGCGGGCGGCGAAATTGAGCTGCACGCGACACCGAGTATAGCCGAAGGGGCGTTTTGCATGCTGCGAGAGAACGACAAAGCACCGAGCTTCTCCCTCCCGAGCGCCCAGAGCGGCCGCGAAGGAAAGACCCTCGGACCCAAGGATTTTCCTGGGTCCTACGTGGTCGTCTACTTCTACCCACGCGACAACACGCCGGGCTGTACGCGCGAGGCGCAGGCCTTCCAGGCGGGCGCCGCGGCGCTGAAGAAGGCGGGGGCGGTGGTGCTCGGCGTCTCGCGTGACACGATCGCGAGCCACTGCTCCTTCGGACAGAAGTACGGGCTCGCCTTCCCGCTCCTCGCCGACTCCGATCTCACGGTGCACAAGGCCTTCGGCGCCTGGGGCGAGAAGACGATGTACGGCCGCAAGGTGCTCGGCACGATCCGCAGCACGTTCGTCCTCGACCCCGCGGGGAAGGTCGCCAAGGTGTTCCCCAGCGTGAAGGTCGACGGCCACTTCGAGAAGGTGCTCGAGGCGATCGCCGATCTTCGCGGCGGCGGCGCCAAGGCCACGACGCCGAAGGCCAAGGCCGCGCCGGCGAAGAAGAGCGCAGCCAAGAAGGCGCCCGCGAAGAAGACGACCGCGGCGGCGAAGAAGCCGGCGAAGAAGCGCGCGTGATCGCGTGACCCTCCCCGCGCCGAGCGACGCCGCGACGGAGACGACGCACGTCGTGTGGACGAGCCCCGCCGACGAGCGCTCGGCGGCGGCAGAGGCCCTCGCGCGATGGGCGCGCGCGCGCGGGGTCGTGCTCCTCGCGCCCGAGCACGTGGTGCGGCCGACGCAGGCGATCGATCTCCATTCCGGCGACGAGGTCGAAGCCGAGCTCGCGCGCGCGCGCGACGCGCTCTCTGCGCTGGACGTGGACGCAGCGGAGACGGCGCTCGTCACCGCGCGCGAGACGCTCCGCGCGCACCCCGAGCTACCGCAAGCGGCGTGGCTCATGGCCGAGGTCCTTCGCGGGTGGGCCACCCGCTGGGCCCGCGCCGAGCCGCGCGACGAAGAGCGCGCCGAGCGAGCGTGGGCAAGCGCGGCGGCGCTCGACGGCGGACGCGTGCCTGGACTTGGTGAAGTCGCGGCGACCGCTCGCGCCCACGCGGACGAAGAAGACGTGACGTTCGAGCTCCGCGGCGACGCGCGCTTCGCTGAGCTCTCGGTCGACGGACGCCGCGTCACGCCCGGACACGTCGCGCTCACGCCCGGCGAGCACGCGGTGACGGTCGTCACCGGCGGAGCCTTGCAGTGGGCGTCGTGGGTCGGGGTCGCGCGAGGCTCGCGCGTCGTCGTCGATCTCGCCGGTCCGTCTCCGTGCTCGGAGGAGGATCTCGGCCGCGTCCGCGCCTCCTCGCTCGGCGTGGCCCCGAACGGCGTTGTCTGCGCGAGCTGGCTCGTCGTGATCCCCACCGCCTCCGGCGCGCGCCTCGGCCGTTGCGAGCGCGACGTGTGCGGCACGCTCGTCGACCTCACGGCCGACGCGGCGAGCGCGAAGAAGGCGCCCATCCTCCCCGCCACCACGAAGAGCGCGTGGCCGGCGTGGGCCACGTGGGCGATCGTCGGCGGCGCCGCCGTGGCCGCCACCAGCTTGACGCTCTATTCGGCGGGCGCGTTCGACGGTCCGAGCCACGAGACGCGCTTCCAGAACGGCGGCCTCAAGACCAGCGGCTTCGGCTTCTGAGGCACGGAACAAGAGACGCCCGCCGATTGTCATCGCACGAGGAAGGGTTACCCTCGTGAGAAGAGGGAACGACACGCATGGCGCAAGCACCCGAGCTCGACTTCTCCAAGTACGTGGAATCCCGAAGGGCCGAGCGCGCGTCGACGGGTGACGTAGAAGCCCCTCCCCGCGAGTACGCCTACATCTCCGACCACCAAACCCGCGCAGCGTTCCAACGCATGCGCGCCGTCGAGCTCGCCGTGCAGAGCACGGTGCGCGTCTTCAAGCAGGGGGCGAAGAACCAGCTCCTCGGCAGCGCGGTGAAGGTCGGCGATCGGCAGTTCCCCCGAATCCAGCGCATCGCCCAGGAGTGCGCCGAGACGCTCGGCATCGCGACGCCCACGGTCTACATCATCAACAGCCCGCACTTCAACGCCGCCACCTACGGCACGAACGACGATTCGTTCATCATGGTGCACTCGGCGCTCGTCGATCACTACTCGGACGAAGAGCTCCTCACGGTCATCGGCCACGAGTGCGGCCACATCGACAACTCGCACGTCGTCTACCTCACGGCGCTCCACTACCTCTCGCAAATGGCCGGCGCGGTGGTGCGCGTCGCCGTCGAGCCGGCGCTCATCGCCCTCCGCGCTTGGTCGCGCCGGGCGGAGATCACCTGCGACCGCGCGGCGATGCTCTGCTGCCGGAACGAAGCGGCCGCCGCGCGCGCGTTGACCAAGCTCGCCGTCGGCTCGAAGACGCTCTACGAAGAATTCAACCTCGAGGCGTTCTTGGAGCAGCACGAAGAGGGGCGCAGCGACGTAGGAAAGTACATGGAGGTCTTCGCCAGCCACCCCTGGCTCCCCAAGCGCGTCTTGGCGATGCGCACCTTCGGCGAGAGCGCGCTCTACCGAAAGAAGGCGGGCCTCGGCGAAGGGGGCCTCACCATGAAAGAAGTGGACGACAAAGTGCTCGCGCTGCTCAAGGGAGATGCCTGAGATGACCGATTCGAATGGGGGCGCGCCGGAAAACGGCGTGACCGGTGGAGCGTCGCAAGCTTCGGCGCTCGAGCAGTTCCGCGGCCGCGCGACCGAGGTGCGGACCGCGCTCCTCGAGCTGTCGGGCGTCGCCGCTTCTCTCGGGGCGAAGAGCCTGGGCGATCGCATCGGCCGCGACCTCGTGAAGAAGCTCGAGGAGGACCGCTTTCACCTCGTGGTGGTGGGCGAGTTCAATCACGGCAAATCGACGTTCGTGAACGCGCTCCTCGGGCGACAAGCGCTCCCCGTCGGCGTCACCCCGACGACCGCGGCCATCCATCACATCAAGTACGCAGAGAAGCCGGAGGCGACGGTCGTCTTCACCTCGGGCAAGCGCGAGGCGCACCCCTTCGACGACGTGAAGAGCTACGCCGTCGGCGGCGCGCGCGTGGGCGCCACCACCGAGAGTACGACCGATCCCGCGGCCGACGCCGTCGACTTTCTCGAGATCGGCTACCCCGCACCGCTCCTCAAGGAGCGCATCCTCCTCGTCGACACGCCAGGCGTGAACGATCTCTCGCTCCAGCGCGCGGACATCACCTACAGCTACATCCCCCGCGCCGACGCGGTGCTCTTCCTCCTCGACGCCGGGCAGATCTTGAAGGAGAGCGAGCGCGTCTTCTTGCAGGAGAAGCTCCTCAAAGCCTCGCGCGACAAGATCGTCTTCGTCATCACCAAGTGGGACATCCTGAGCCCCGACGAGCGCGCCGAGGCGCTCGCCTACGCGAAGGACCAGCTCGCGCGCCTCGTGAAGGATCCGGTGGTCTTCCCCATCAGCGCCGAGGGCTCGCTCGCCGGCGCGAAGGACAGCGGGATGCCCGAGCTCGTCCTTCACCTCACGCGCTTCCTCGCCGAAGAGCGCGGCAAGATCCTCCTCGACAACGCCCTCGGCGAAGGGCTGAACGTCGCCCAGCTCCTCGAGAAGGGGGTCGACGCTCGTCGCCGGGCGATTTCCATGAAGACGGAGGAGCTCGAGCGGCGCATCGAAGCCCTCTCGAAGGATCTCGCCGGTCAGGCGGGGACGATCGAGCAGCGCCGCGCGAAGATCCGCGAAGAGGTGCACGGCATCAAGATCGCGGCGAAGAAGGATCTCGATCGCTTCGTCGACGACGTGATTCGCCAGCTCCCGGCGACGATCGAAGCGGCCAAGGGCGAAGACCTGAAGGAGTACCTCCCTTCGTTCCTCGAAGACACGTTCCGCACCTGGGCCGAGTCGGAGACGAAAGAGATCGCCGGGAACCTCGAGCGTCTCGCCGAGCAAACGATCGCCCTGGTCAAAGACGACGCCCACGAAGCGACCAAGCGCGTGAGCGCCGTCCTCGGATCGGGCGAAGTGAAGCGCCTCGAGGTGAAGGTCGACACCTTCCGCTACGACATGGGGATCGCCGCGCTCTTCACCGTCGGCATCGGCGTGATGTTCGCGAACCTCCTCCTCGGCGGCCTCCTCGCGCTCGCCGCGCCGGTCTTGGCCCTCGCCCTCCGCGGCAAGATCGAAGGCGAGTACAAGAAGCGCGCGCTCGAGCTCGCGCCCGACACGCTGCGCGCCGCCGCCGCCAAGGTCGGACCGAAGATCGACGAGATGGTCGACGACTTTGCCTCGCGTCTCGACGCGTGGGTCGTCACCGCCGGCGAAGAGCTCCACCGCGAAGTGCTGGAGGTGCTCAAGGCGACGCAAGCCGCGCGCGCCGAAGGTGCCGCCACCGAAGAGCAGGCCAAGGGGCTGCTCGAAGCCGACGCCACGCGCCTCACCGCCGCGGGCAAGCGCATCGAAGCGCTCCGCACCGAGCTGTGGGGACCGAAGGAAGGGCGCGTGCGTGTCGCTTCGCCCGACGCCGCGCCGGCGGCCTAGTGTCCCGAGTCCGAAGTTCGTCGCCTTCGGCGCCGAGCCTTCGGACTCAGGAACTAGGCCACCGGTCACTCTGGTGGGGAGCTTGCGCTCCCCCTCGCTCGGTCGCTGTCGCTCCCTT
>CAZHHD010000065.1:0-7433 GCA_964531795.1 uncultured Polyangiaceae bacterium
TGAGTCAGAAGGCTCGGCGCCGAAGGCGACGAACCTCGGACTCAGGACACTAGGCCGAAGCGCGCGTCGCCAGCAGATCTTGAATCGTCGCCGCGAGCTTCTCCGGCAGGCACGGCTTCACGAGCAGACGATCGAACCCGGGGTTCGCTTCGTGGCCCGCCAGCGCGTGGCCGGTGAGCGCGACCACCGGGATGCCGCGCGTCTTCGGGTCTTCACGCAACTGGCGAATGGCTTCCCAGCCGTCGACCACCGGAAGCGAGAGATCCATCACGATGATGTCCGGCCGAACCGAGCGCGCCATGTCGAGCGCCGCCTGCCCGTCGGCCGCTTCCTCGACGCGAAAGCCAGCGCGCGACAAGCCGTGCGCGTAGAGCATGCGGCTGTCTTCGTAGTCGTCGACGAGGAGAACGCAGGGATTCATGAAGCACCTATCTCTTAGCCGACCCTGCCCCGCGCCTCAACCGTACCTCGCGTTCCTTCGTCGGATGCGACTCGGCACGCCCGTCCTTTGGCGCGCTCTGCGCTCCCTGCGCATCACGTGCGCGTGCTGGTTTCGCCGCCGCGCGTGAAGCTCGCCACGAGGGCGAGCGGCGCCCAGAGCAGGAAGAGCGCGGGGACGCAGCGCGCCACCATCGCCAGCGCGCCCACACCGGTCGCGCGCGAGCCGTCGCGCCGCACGACGACGAGGGTGTGCCCGTCGCGCAGCCCGTCGGGGCTCCAGGGCTTGACCTCGAAGCGGGCGAACCAGTCGAGCGCGCGCACGAGCCTCGCCGCGACGACCGAGCGCGTGCGCGTCGGGTCGAAGAAGAGCTTCCGCGCGTGGGTGTCGGGCGTCACGAAGAGGCCGTAGCTCGCGAGCGTGGTCCACGTGAAGAGCTCGACGTTGCTCGTGACCTGAATCGTGAGGTGAAAGAGGAGCCCCCAGTAGAGGGCGACGATGCGCGTGCGCCGACCCCACAGCGCGAAGGCGAGGGCGAGCTCGGTGGCGATGGCGGCCTTGGCCAGCGCGCTCGCGACCCAGGGGCGCGTCGAGAGCTCGACCAGGGCCTCGGGCACCCCCTTGGCGATCGCCATGCCGCCGTAGCGCACGAAGCGATCCCCGAGCACGAGGCCGCCGCGCCAATCGTCGTCCAAGAGCTTCGAACCGCCCGACGCCAGGTAGATGATCGACACCTGCAGCGCGGCGAGCCGCATCCCCCACAGCTCGCCGCGACGCCCGCGCTCGGGACCGAGCGAGAGCGCGTGATCGCACGGCGTGAGCGCGAGCAGCGCGGCGTAGCAGAGGAGGGCGTAGCGGTTGTGGTGGTACTGGAGCCGATCGCAGAGGATCGTGTAGAGGCCGAGCGAAGCGCACACGACGAGCGCCGGTCGCGCCAGGTAGCCCACCGTCACGAGCGCGGCCGCGAGGAGCTCGGTCGCGACGATACCCGTGTAGAGTGCACGCGACGCCACCCACGCTTCGGGGAGGAAGGGGAGGTGAAACGAGTCGCCGAAGTAGCCTTGCTTCGCCAAGGTCTCCGCTGCGCCCAAAGACTGCGCGAAGAGCAAGAGGCCGAACGCGAGGCGCGTGACCCCCAAGGCGTGCGTCTCCCCCACCTCGCGCTGCCAGGCGAAGAAGCGCTCTCTCACGGCCGCGGGCTCCGGAAGGTGACGACGTAAGGCTCGCGACCGTTCTTTCGCACCGAGACGCGCTCGACGAGGGCGCGCGTCTCGGCGTCGCCGTCGAGGTGCAGAGCGACGTCGTCGAGCGCCGCTTTCAACCGGGCGAGCTGCGCCGCCGCGCCGTACGAAGCGTGGAAGACGACGTCGAAGGTCGAGAGCGCCGGCTCACGCACCCGATCGCGCACCGAGAACCGATGGCGCTCCCCCTCGGCATTGGCCGCGACCCACTCTCCGCGCGAGACGTCGACGAGCACCGTGCCGTGACCGCTCGGCGCGTCGACCTCGCGCGCGAGGTGCACCTCGAGGGTGGTCGACTCGTTGAACATCCGAAAGCCGAACGAGGCGTCGGGGCGCCCGCCCGCGGTCAAGACGAGCGCCGCCTGAACCCCCAGGTAGACGACCGCCACGAGCGTGCGGCCCCAGAGGATTCCGCGCCGCGACGACGGAGGCGGGGTCGAGGGTGCGGCCACGGCCGCGTACGGTCCCAGAGGTCGAAGGGGCGCGCCACAAGAAACTCGCGCAGGTGGAGGGTGCGTGCCACGATCCGAGTAGCGTGCCGCGGCTCTCTCGACGACGACCGGCGGGCCCCCCCTCGGGCCGACTCGCGCTCCCGGCTCGGGGGGCGCTTTTGGCGCTCGTCCTTCTGGCGAGCGCGTGCGGCGCCTCGACCCCTCCCGCCTCGGGCCAAGCGCGGGCCGACGAAGGGGCGACCGCGCCTCTCGTGCGACGACCCTCGAGCGCGGCGGGAGGTAGCGCGCCCGACGACGCTGCCGCGCCCGAAGCGCCGGCCGTCACCGAGAACGCGCCCTCCCCGCCGGTGGGGCGCGCGCTCCTCGAGCACCCCGAGGCGCTCCGACGCTTCTTCGAAGCGCTCGCGAGGCTCGACGACGGCACCGCCACCAGCGACGTTCGCATCACCCACTTCGGCGACTCGCACACCGCGGCCGACGTGCTCACCGGCACCGTGCGACGCGATCTCGTCGCCCGCTTCGGCGACGGCGGCCGCGGCTTCGTCGCCCTCGGCAAGCCGTGGAAGTTCTACAACCAGGACGGCGTGCGCGTGGGCTCGCACGATTTCGTCCCCGAGCGCGGCCACCTTCACCACGGAAAATTCGTGGGCGACGGCCTCTACGGCCTCGACGGCGTCTCGGTGGAGGCCTCGAAGAAGGGGGCGCGCGCCTTCACCGACGTGAGCGTCCCGGTCTCGCGCATCGAGGTGAGCTACCTCGAGCAGCCGAGCGGCGGATCCTTCGAGCTCTACGTCGACGGTGCGCCCGCGGCCCGTGTGTCGACGCGCGCGCACGCCAAGGGCTCGGGCTTCCGCGTCGTCGACGTGGCCGAAGGCCAGCACCAGATCGAAGCGCGGGCCGAAGGCGACGGCGACGTGCGCCTCTTCGGCGTGGCCCTCGACCGCGCCACGAACGGGCTCACCCTCGACGCGCTCGGGATCAACGGCGCCCGCGTCACCACCGTGCTCGCGTGGGACGAAGGGCACTTCAAGGAGCAGCTCGCGCATCGGAACCCGGACCTCGTCGTGCTCGCCTACGGCACGAACGAATCGGGCGACGCGACGCCCGCGGCGACCTACGAGCGTCAGGTCGTCGATCTCCTCGGGCGGGTCGCTCGAGGCGCGCCGCGCGCCGCGTGTCTCTTGCTCGGGCCGCCCGATCGCGCGATTCGCTCGCCGCAAGGCTGGGTCACCTCGCCGAAGCTCCTCGAGATCATCGAATCGCAGAAGCGGGTCGCTTCCGCCGCCGGGTGCGCCTTCTACGACCAGATGCAGGCCATGGGGGGCGTAGGGGCGATGGCGGCGTGGGCCGCGGAGAGCCCGCCGCGGGCCGCGCGCGATCGCGTGCATCTTACACGTGACGGCTACGAGCGCGTGGGCGAGGTGTTCGCCGCCGATCTGCTCCGCGCCTACGACGCGTGGCGCGCCGAGACCGGAAAGCCGAAGCTTCCGCCGCGCCCGGCATCGCCGCCGCCCGCGCCGCCCGCCGTCGCCCTCGGTCGCTGAGAAGCGCGAGTCGTCGGCGCGCGCGCGCACCCCGCGCGCTCGCGCGCTCGCCGCGTCAGCGCTTGGCTTGGCGCGAGGCGTAGGCGTCGTAGCCGGTGGTGAGCGCCTTGTAGAGCAGATCCCCGATGACCTCGGCCCCCTCCGGCGTGGGATGGGTGAGGTCCCAGCTCGCGAGCTGCGGGCTCGCCTTCACCCAGCGGGCGAAGGTGCCGCGGCCGCCCATGGCCTCGAACGTGTTCCAAAAGGCGACGCCGTGCGCGAGCGCCGCCGCGCGTTGCATGGTGACGAGCTGCTCGAGGATCGCTCGTGTCTTGAGCTTGCCGTCTTCGCCCTTCTCGGCGCGATCGAGCGGCGCCGCGACGAGGATCGAAGCTTCGGGCGCGGCCTCTTTCACCTTCTCGATGAGCGAGCCGAGCTGCTTCTCGTAAGCCTCGGGATCGATCACGCCGGCTTCGGTCTCGTTCGTGCCGTATTGAAGGATGACGAGCGCGGGCTTTCGGAGCTCCATCTGATCGTGCCAGTGCGCGGTCTTCTGCTGGTCCCACAAGATGGCGCGTGCTCCGTTCGCGCCGAGCGCGTCGTACACCACGCCGGGGACGTCGCGCTCGAGCGCCACGCCGAAGACGCGTACGTCGCCGTCGCCGCGCGTGCGGAGGGAGAGACTCCCCGCGCCGTCGGGCACGTTCACCGAGAACACGCGCGAGGCCTTCGCCGTGCCGCGCGTCGAGAGGAGCGTCGGCTTTTGCCCAGGGACGACGACGTCGATCGAGCCGCCCGAGGGTTGCTCGACGTAATAGACGTCGAAGCGCGAGACCGCGAGGCCGTAGTCCCCCTTGTTCGCCGTGGCGAACCACGCGCTCGCGGTGGTGCTCGTGTGGAACGACACGCCGCCCAGGCCGTACATGCCGTCGCCCGTCCACGGGCCGGTGATGCGGTTCGCGTTCCACCCCTCCGACGCCGAGTGGCGCACGTCGTTGTGGAAGTACCACTCCCAGGCGTTGGCGGTGAGGATGAAGCCGTGCCCCGCGTCGCCGAAGCGCTCCTGCATCTTGCGGCGCATCGTCCCCGACACGAGATCGCCGGTGATGACCGAGTCGCCGTAGTGGAGGATGCGGGTGACGGCGCCGGCCTCTTTGCGATCGGTCTTCACGAGGTCTTCGTAGAAGCGATCGAGCGCGTGTCCGGTGGGATCTTCCACGGCGAGCGAGCCGGCGGTGTGCGCGAGCTCGACGGCGTCGAGCGCCGGTCGATCCTTGGCGGAGGCGGGGAGGGCGTTGGTCACCGTCTCGCGGTTCTCGGTGCTGCCGAGCGCTTGATCGCCGACGCTCGGTGAAGGCGTCGCGCCGGTACCGTTCGCGCTCACCGCGTCGGCGGTCTTGTCCCACGGCGCGCGCACCACACGGAGCGCTCGAAGGCGCGGGGTCGTGTAGGGGATGGCGAGCAGCGCCGCCATCGTGAGGAGCGCGCGCGTGGTCTTCCCCCCGAGCGGGCCGAGTGGTCGCGACTCCTCGGAGGCTTCTTGCTCGCGCGGGCGATGACTTCCGACTTCCGCCAAAGCCTCCTCGAAATAGCGAAATTCCCCCGGCAGCGCTACCTTCGAGCGCCCCCCGCGCCCGCGACCTCTCGCGCGGCGCGGCTCCCTCCGACGAAAGCCCGCCCGCGCGCGGGCCCTCGAGCTTCGCCCGCATGCTGTTCAACAGCGTCTCGTACGCCGCCTTCCTCCTCGCGTGCTTCGTCGTGTTCTGGCTCCTCCGCGCGAGGCGCCTTCCGCGCGCGCTCTTCCTCGTGGCGGCGAGCTACGCGTTCTACTTCTACGGAACGTTCGACGCCGCAGAGAGCGAGGACGTCCCCTTCGGCCCCTACGGCTGGGCGTGGCTGTGCCTCGGCATCATCTTCGTCGGGAGCACGCTCGACTACGGCATCGGTCGCGCGCTCGGTCGCATCGAGAGCCCGCGCCTGAGGAAGGCGCTGCTCCTCGTCTCCATCTTCTACTACGTGGGCGTCCTCGCGCTCTTCAAGTACTGGAACTTCGCCGCCGACTCGTTCGCTTCGCTCTTCGCCAGCGCGGGCCTCCACGTGAGCCCGGTGCACCTGAGGCTGGCGCTCCCCTTCGGTATCTCGTTCTTCACGTTCGAGACCATGAGCTACACGATCGACGTCTACCGACGCGACATGGAGCCGGCCGAGAGCTACCTCGACTACCTCCTCTTCGTCTGCTTCTTCCCCCACCTCGTGGCCGGCCCCATCGTGCGGCCGGAGCAGATGCTCCCCCAGCTCCGCGCCGCGCCGGTGTTCGACGAGGCGAAGCAAGCGCGCGGCCTCTTTCGTATCGGCGTGGGGCTGGCGAAGAAGATCGCCATCGGCGACGTGCTCGCGGTCGATCTCGTGGGGCGCGTGTTCGGTAACCCCGAGCGCTACTCGTCGCTCGAGGTGCTCGTCGCCGTCTACGCCTACGCGCTCCAGATCTACGCCGACTTCTCCGGCTACACCGACATCGCCTTGGGGAGCGCCGCGCTCTTCGGCTACGAGCTGCCGGAGAACTTCGACGCGCCGTACGTCTCTCGGAACCTCCAAGACTTCTGGCGGCGCTGGCACATCTCCTTGAGCTCGTGGCTCCGCGACTATCTCTACATTCCGCTCGGTGGCTCGCGCGGCACGTCGCTTCGCACGTACCGCAACTTGATGATCACGATGCTGCTCGGCGGCCTCTGGCACGGCGCCTCGTGGAACTTCGTCATCTGGGGCGCGCTCCACGGCGGGGCGCTGGCCGTCACCCGCGCGTACCAGAGGAGGAGCGGGGCCCAAGAGGGCGACGGATCGTGGGCCGGTCGCGCCGTGTCCGTCTTCTTCACGTTCCAGTACGTGTGCTTTGCATGGATCTTCTTCCGCGCGCCCACCTTCGGGCACGCCACGCTCGTGCTCGAGCAGATCGGCCGCTTGACCGCGGGCCACGACGTCATCACGCGCAAGGTCGTGATCGTGATGCTCGTCGGCTACGCCCTTCACTTCGTCCCGCGGCGGATCGGCGAGCGCATTCGCGACGCGTTCGTCGACGTCCCGGCGTGGGCGCAAGGGGTCGTCCTCGCCGTCGCCGCGTACGCGCTCCACCTCGCGGCCGGGTCGAAGGCCGCGCCCTTCGTGTACGGACAGTTCTGAGGCAAGCGGCTGCGTGGCGCTCTGTTCTGTGGTGTCATGCGCCGCCTGGAGAGCGCCGCGCTTTCTTCCCCCATGCCCGACGACCCGAAGAGCCCCTCGAACGACCGTGAGACGATCCGCGAGCGCGTGACGCGCGTGGCCTTCGCCGGGCTCGGCCTCGGCGCCGCGCTCATCCTCGTGGTCGGCGTGTTCTTCGGGCTGCCGTCGCGGTGGTGGCCGGTGGACGTCGGCGCGTCGATCTTGATCGCCCTGCACGCGGCGTCGGGGATCGGTCTGCTCCTTCGTGCGCCGTGGAAGGACAAGGTCGCGCGGGCGGCGTCGTTCGTGTCGCTCGCCATCGGCCTCGTGCTCATCGCCGTCTTGGTCTTCACCGCCAGCTACCTCTCCGGCATCTACGGCGCGGTCGGTCACGGCGGGGCGATCATCATGTTCATGATCTTGGCGATGGTCTTCCCCTACCTCGTCGTCTTCCCCACCGCGCAGCTCCTCTACATCGGCCCCTCGCGCAACGATCGCGAGCCCCACGAGCACGGTCGTCGTCACCGTGGCGGTGGCGGCGGTGGCGGTGGCGGTGGCGGTGGCGGTGGCGGTGGCGGTGGCG
>CAZHHD010000066.1:0-5476 GCA_964531795.1 uncultured Polyangiaceae bacterium
ACGTCCACACCTCGGTCGGCGGCCTCGACACGAGCGCCGTCGAGAACACCACGGGCCGAGCCCTCGCGGCGGCGGCGGATCAGGTGGTGGAGTATATGAAGAAGAATCGATGAGGAGGGGGGGCGGGGGGACCAGACCTGCCTCGCGTCCTTCAGGTGAGAATGACGTACTTCGCTGATCTCTCCGCCTACGCCTACGTAGCGCCGTCGGTAGCCGGCGTGAGAAACGTCGGATGGCTTGACGGCAACCATGCCTTCCCGACCGGCGCACATCCTCCGCAGCGGCTTGATGCAATCTGGGCGTACTGCGGGATCATCGTCTTCCCGACGAGAGGGCTGCACGATTGCCCGTTTTGCTCTTCGCCAAGCAGGACGTTCGCCCGGCACCACGAGCGGCTGCTCTTGGGGTCGGGGGAGATTCGAGTGTTCGGTCCCAAGGGCGTCGCGTTTGCGGCGCCAAACCTCATCTACCACTACATGCTCGAGCATTCCTATCTGCCGCCGGACGAGTTTCTCAAGGCCATCGAGGAAGGCCCGGCACCGGGAAGCTACGAGTACGGGGAGCGGCTTCGTGGTCTGAACGTGGAGTGGCGCCAGAACGCTCCTGTCTCCGCCGAGCCGAGAGCGTTTCGCTTTGTTCGAGGCGCGATCGGCGCTGCCGCCGAAGAGGTTCATGACCCGCGGGGCACCATGAGCTGGCCTAGCAGTCGTACCGTGAACAGCTTTGCGCGGCTTCGCGCCCTCGGTCTCGAGCCAACCTGGCGCGGACTCCTCATCGGGTGGAGCGGGCTCGAGCAGATCGGACCGTGGGTCGACGCCGAGGACGTGGAGAGGCTCGCGGTGGAGCGGATCGTGCGCGCGCAAGATGAACAGCTAGGGGCGGACCTTGCCTTTCTCGCCGCTGCGGCGAAGGAGGACCCGCGGGAAGTGCGCGACTGCCTGCAGCGCGTCGCCGAACAGGAGGGGAGTGACGAAGCCCGGGAGTTGAGGAAGTGGCGAGCGGTGCTGCTCGCCGAATTGCTCGATCGGCTCCCCACGGACGACCTCGAGACGTACTTGTCCTTGGCAGGATTTTGGTCGGCGTTCGGTTTCCCGAACGACGTGCCCGAGTCTCTGTTTCGCGAAGGCGCGCCGAACGGCTCCGAGTCACAGGCTGCAGATGGTCGCGCGGCGGCAGTTGCGCTCCACGAGAGCTGGCTTGCCTCGGAGCTGCGGCGGCTGAGGGCAGATTCGCTAGCAAGAACGCAAGACGCATGAGCGAAGCGACGAGCACGCACGCGAGCAGCGAGGCCCGCAAGCGATGACCCAGGGGGCGTCTAGCTACTGGTCCCATCTCTGCCGCATCCGAGCGGACTTCCGCTGTTGGGTTCGCGTCGGCCAGACCGATGGTTCGGTGTCGGGGTGGGGACAGCTCCTGACCCTTCCGACGGCGGGCTATCTCGAGGCGTCCTACCTCGGTCCGGTGCCGATAGAAGATATTGCGTGGGTGGAGCTGTCGACCAAAATTCCGAACGGCGGTCGACTCGGACGTCCACTCACGCTGAAGGACGTGCCGGCCGAGCTCTTCGTTCGTCTCGGCGAGACACCGCTGGTCTGGGACCGCCGTCAAGCGGTCCTCTCCATCGAAGCGATTGACCTCGATCGGACGGTGGAGGTCGTGCGAGTCGCAAAGCCGACGCCAGGTATCGTCAAACTGATCCACTGACGGGCTCGCTAGTAGATGCTGCCAAAGTACGTCGCGAAGTTGGGGCCTGAGTACTTCCAAGCGCAAAGCGTGTGTTTGGGATGGCAACTCGTGAAGCTCCTTGGAGCGCTCGAAGCGCTTCGACCGGACATCATCTGGTACGCGTGTTCGTCGGAGTCTCGCCGACGACGACCGAGCCGCGATTCCGCGCGGGCGGACTCTGGACGGGAGACAGCGAGACGGCGGACCTCGGAGACGCGCTGATCGAACTGCGCGCGTTCGACACCTCCTATTGGTCCGTCGCCATCGCGGACCCGGGCCTCGGCCAGCAGCTCCCTTGGGTTCGGGCCACTGCGTCATAGGAATCACCGCTTCCGAGGCGCACATACCGTTTCGGAGTCGATGGGCTCGTCGAGTTGGTATCGTCCGTAGACCGCCGATGAGCGAGCTCTCCACGCGTTTGCGGACCCTCATCCTTCATGCGCTCGATCTCGCCGCGGATGGCCCGGGTCAGCAGGTGTATCAGCGCGCAGTGCCAGGGGTGAATGTGGCGCGCGAGCTCATCGAGCAGTGGGACGACGTGTACCGACCGTCGTCTGACGTCTTTCGCGAAGGCTTTGACGCCGCTGAGCTTGAGGCGCTGAAGTCGTACGACGAACTCCTTGCGACCGTCGCGAGCCGGTTCCCCGGTGGGCTTCCCAGTCTCGAGGTGTTCGTGAAGACCCCAGAGTGGAGGGCACTCTCTGAGGCGGCGCGCCGAACTCTTCAAGAGCTCAAGACTGGATGAGCGGCTGCACCGCCACGAATGAGTCAAACGATGGGTGAACCTCCCTTCCCGCAGCGACGCTCGGACGGCTCGTTCGACCTCGTCATGCGCGTGGGGAATGGTCGGTTCTCAGAGGTGGCTGCATGGCTCCCGAGCTGGGTGGAGCGGAACCAGACGTGGGAGCGGCACTGGGAGTCGCGCGGATCGACCGAAGTCGAGCGGCTCGTGTTCGGAGAGGACTTTGCTCGGCCCCCAACCTGCGAGGCGGAAGCAAGTGACACGTTTCTGATCCGGCTGGCCGTGCGACCAGGCTCGAAATGGTGGAAGGACTGGGCGCACAAGCTCTGGCAAGACATTGTGCGTGAGCTCGGTCCGACGCCGCTTGTCGGGTTGGGCTCGGAGGTGGACTGGAGAACGCACCAGTGACCGTGATGCACGTTCATCCGCACGTAGGGGTCGGCCAGCTTCGCTTTGGGATGACGCGTGCCGAAGTCGCCGCTGTGATGTCGCTCACGCCAGAGCGTTTTCGTCGGAGCAAGTTCGGCCTCGACGAGGACTTCTTCGAGCCGCCGGGAATTGCCGTTTCGTATGACGAGCACGACCGCTGCAACGCTATCGCGTTTTCTCGTGGTTTCGGCACCGAGCTCGACTACGGCGGCTACCGACTGTTCTCTCATGGCGCCCGTGCAGTGCTCGCGTGGGCAACTGCGCGTGACCCGACCTCGAGCGCAAGGACGGATTCACGTCGAACGCGTTGGGGTTGGCGATGTGGGCCGAGTGGCTTGCGGAGCGCGAGGACGAAGGGGACGAGATTGCAGCGAGCTTCCTCGTCTTTCGTCCAAACTATCGCGAAGAGGAGCGCGAGCGAATGAAGCGCGCCGGGCTCGTCTGAGATTCGTTGGTGCTTGGGTGGCAACGACGCAGGCACGTCAGTTCCGACGGGCGATCCGTGACGTACCAGGCACGGAGGCTACCTCGTCGGGTGTGGCTGAGATATGAGTGAGTCAGTTGCGTCGTGAGTCGGCGCGACGTGCCTGCCGGAGGGAGGGATGTGACACCCGTTGCTAGGCCGCGGATCCTGACGCGCACCTTCTCGTGCTGGGCGCCTGCGGGCGACTACAGCTTGAACTTGCCCTTCAAGTACGCCTCGACGTTGTCGACGTCGGTGTCGGAGGCGGTCCCTTTGAGCGCGATGACCTCGAGCAATTCGGTCTTGGTGCCGAGAACCACGCCTCCACCGGCGTTGCTGACGTCGAGCGCCGTAGTGGCGCCGGTGGTGGCTACGCCGTTGAGCCGAATTTGAACGGTCGGACCGCGAACGGTGAGTATGAGGAAGTGATCGTCGTTGGAGCCCGCCGTAGTGACCGATTGGTCGCCGACGAGCGCGTGGTACGTGTCCGGTCCCGACGACAACCAAAAGGTGACCGAGGGATTGCTCTGGGTTTTCTGCCAGTAGTGGGCCCCCACGCCGCTCGGATCGAGATTCTTTAGCGCGAATGTTACGGCGAACGCGCCGGTGCCGAAGTCGAGCGACGTGGAGTCGGTGATGTAGAACTGGGAGCCAAGGTCGCACACGATCCCGTCATGGCCATTCTTGGCCGCCGGGTCGACGATGGGATGGTTGCTTCCGTCTTCCGTGGCGTCGTTGCCATTCCCCGACTGATCCAGCCAGCGCTTCACGGCGCCCGCCGCCGCCGGATCGGCGACGACCCCCACACCGCTTTCGAGCCAGAGCGCCAGCCCCGAGAGCTGGCTCGGAGAAAACGGCGGCGCGTCGGCCTCGGAAGTCGCGTCGGCCACGCTCGAGTCGTCGCCGTTGCTGTCGGCGCCGCCGCCGTCGCCGGAGGAGGCGTCGTTACCCTGGCTCGCGTCCGTGCCGCCGCTGGCGGCGCACGTGCACGGGCCGTAGCCGCTTCCGTCGTCCTTGCACAGCTGATCGCTCGAGCATCCGCCGGGGCCTACGCATGCGATCGAAGTTCCAGGGACACACGTGCTCGGCCCCGAGGAGGAAGATCCGCCGCACATCACGACCGCTGGCAGGAAGCCGAGGACGCCAAGCATCGCGAGCCCGCGCATACGCGCCCCATGCACTCGAACCGGTCGGGCACCCCTCATCGATCGACCTCCCCGGAGAAGCCTCCGCGAGTGATCGCGCGGCTCACCAACCAGCGCGAAGAGTACCACCCGAGCGGGGCGCGGCGACCCCGATTCGTCATCCTTTCCGATCTAAATCGCGACCTGCCGGGCGTGAAGACTTGGCGAAAGGCGCTCTCCCGAGATGGGGGAGCGCCTTTTCGCGGTGACCTCAGCCCTGAACGACGACCTAATGTGCTACACTGCCAGTATGCGCCCGGGAAAAACGAAGACGACGAGCTTCTCCCTCGACGCCGCGACCCTCCGAGACCTGAAGGCTCTTGCCGCCCGGCGGCACAAGGGGAACGTGTCCGCGCTTCTCGCGGAGATCGCATCGCGCGAGGCGAAGTTCGCTGCCGCCGAGGCGTTCTTCAAGAAGTACGGCATTCCACCGCTCGACGACGAGGCCATGGAGCGCGTCGAAGCCGAGTGGCGTGGCGAAGCGCCGAAGAAGCGCCACCGGCGCGCCGCGTGACCTTCACCTTCGACACCGGAATGCTGATCGCGCTGGAGCGGCGCAAGCCCCGGGCGACCGAAGCGCTCCGCGCAATCATTCGGCGCGGCTTCTTGCCTATCGTCCCCGCTGTTGCGTACGCCGAATGGTGGCGCGGGCGGAGTGACATTCGCGAAGAGATCCTCGCCATGGTCCTGGTGGAGGACATGTCGCCACCCCTGTGTCGTGCGGCCGGAGAGGCGCTCGGCGCGGTGAGAGGATCATCGCTCGCCGACGCGGTCGTGATGGCGTCGGCGTCGCTTCGCGGCGGAGGCGTCGTCTACACCGGCGACTCGGACGACCTTCGGCGCCTCCAGCGTCACTTCTCGACGGTGCACGTCGTCTCGGTCTAGTGTCCCGAGTCTGAAGTTCGTCGGCATGCCGACGAACGTTCGACTCGG
>CAZHHD010000067.1:0-5226 GCA_964531795.1 uncultured Polyangiaceae bacterium
CGGAAGCAGCCTAAACACCCACACCCCGTGTCCAACATCCGGGGGCAAGGCCCAGTTCGCCGAACGGGAGCAGGATCCCGCGCAGGGTGCGGGTGGCGGGATCGTAGGAGAAGTTCACATCGTCGGTCATGCCGGTACCTCCTGGGTGGTCGTGGTGTCGGTGCGGGTGGTCGGCCCGAACGTGTCGTTGGGTACGGCGGTGAGGTTGGACCTGTTGACGCGGATTTTCTTCCCGGGCGTGAGCGTGGTGAGCGCGTGCTCGAATGGGGCGAGCCAGTACTCCAGGTCATCGATTACCTGGTTTCGGGATCCTTCCTGCGTAACGTAGGTGAGGGAGGATGTCGCGGTGGAGCCGTCGAGGTAGGACACGGGAAGGTTCGTCTGGTTGGCGATGTCGATGCGGGCGGCGTTGCGGCCCTTATCGAACAGGTCGGCTTCCACGTCGCCGTGCACTTCGAGGGCAAGGGATGCGGGCAGGAATCCGACCGCGCCGTTCTCGCTCGTGCGCGCTGCCGACCACGCGGAGACGTAGGCTTTAGCCTCACTCTCGGTTACGCCGTTGTCCTGTACCTCGTGGAGCACGATGAGCGGGATGGGGTTGCGGGCGCGTCCGACCCAGGCTTTTTCCATGTGCCGCCAGCCGCGGATCGCGTCGCGGGCGGTGACGAGCAGACCCTCGTCGGGGCCACAGATGAGGAGCACGGCGTCGGGGTCGGTGACGGGGGTTCCGTTGACCGCGATGCCGGTTGGTGATTCGTCGGCGAACGTCCAGCGGGTGCGGGGCACGCGCGCTGCGGATGTGATCGTGTCGCCGGTGCGGTCGAGCGCCCAGAGCGCCCAGCCGGTGAACATGAGGTCATCGAGGGTCCAGGCGGTGCGGTGCCAGACGGTCTGGACGGTGCCGGTGTCGGTGAGCCAGCCGGGCTGCGTGGTGTCGGCGACGAACTCGCCCGCCGCGTTCGTGGTGCCCTGTTCGATGGGGAGGTCGGAGAGGCGTCCGATGATGACGGCGCGTGCTTTCTTGACCGGCGATACGGTCATCGCTACCTCACGGGTTACGGCGTCGTCTGCTGCGCCGCCGTAGATGTCCTTGTAGACGAGGGCTTGTAGCTCGGGCGCGGGTGCGTATGGGAGCACCGGGAGGGGCGAGAGCACGTTGTGCGCCGTGGCGGGAGCACCGAACAGGAGCTTCGAGAACCAGGACATGACCGAAACTCTAACCTTTCTTGTAGGTTTCCTACCGCAACCTGTGGATAACTTTGTTGTTATCCCATGACGATGGGGGCGAACGATTCGCCCGCACCGGGGTCCGGGAGCGCGTAGACGGCGGCGAGCACGGCTTCCAGGGGCGTCACATCGAACTCCGGGGTCGTGGCGGGCGCGCCGAACAGCACGGCACCGGCAGACACGCGGCGCACGGCACCCGCAGCGGCAGAGTCCAGCGGTGCTTGTGCCCAGTGCCGGGCGGATCCGTGCTTGAGCGTGTTGATGAGCTTGGTCGTCGCGACTTTCTTCTCAGCGAACCGGAGGGGCTTGGTCTGCGGGCGGGGCCGTGCTTGACGCATGAGCTGCTGGATGATCTCTTTCTCCTGCGGGCTGTCGTCGTGCACGATGGGGAGTCGGGTCTGTTTCCAGAGCCGCCAGAGCACGCCGGGCATCCCTGCGTTGCCTTCCTGGTGGTGCACGAGCTTGAATCCGACGCGGGGCGGGGCGGCTTCGGTGTCGCCGTCGAGGACCCAGGCGGTGCGGGCGAGGTCGCCGCCCTCGTCGGGCAGGTACCAGGCGACCGCGACGGAGGTCCAGAGGCCGGACGGGTGCACGGCGAACGCGAGCGCGAGCGGTTCGATGCCTTCGGGCACGTCGCCGGGCTGGAGCGTCGCGCCCCATTCGGCGCCGAGCACGACATCGTTACCGGCTGCGCGTCCAAAGTGGCCGAGGTATTCGAGCGCGAACCTTTCCCAGCCGAGGATGACGAAGTTTCGGGCGATGGATGCGGCGTTCGTGAGTCCATCGAGGCCGGGGTGCAGGGCGTCGATGAGCGGGCGCACTTGCTCCCACGTTTGCAGGTCGGTGTCTTCCATGTCGTCTTCGACGCCGTACCGGATCCGGCCTGCTGCGGGGTCGTGGAGTGTGGCCCAGAAGTGGGAGCCGTCACGGTACTTGCCGCCCGTCCCGGCGTAGATGAGCTGCGCGCCGGGGCGGGTATCGAACGACGGGACGACGGCGCCCACGATGTCATCCCATAGCTCTGGCTCAGGCTCGCCGCCCTCGTCCATCACGAGCGTGTCGTAGGCGCCGGAGCGCACGTCATCGCCGTTCGGGGAGAGGATCGCGAGCTTGGATCCGTTCGCGAACTCGACGCCGAGAGACCCGTTCGATTCGTTGAGCTTGATCCCGACGACCTTCTCCCGGTGCGCTTTGTCGCGCCATTTCCGCGTGATCGGGTCGCGGACATCGAGCTTGAACCGTTCGCCGCCCTTCTTCGCCGTGGTGAGCATCGTGTATCCGGCCATGTAGACGGTGCGCATCCAGCACCGGCCTAGGAGGATGCACCAGAGCGTCGTGGTCTTCGCGGAGCGTCGCGGTTCGAGCACGGCGTTCAGGAACGCACCGGCGCCGTCCTGCTCGCCGCCGCCCTCAATGACAGCGCCGACGCCGATGACATCGACGGTGCGGAGCATCTGCGGCTGGAGGTTCGCGAGGAGCCCGCCCGCCACGATGCGCTGCGGCACGATTTCGTTGATGATCCAGGCGCCGACGAGGAATTCCGCGCGCGCCTGGTAGTTGCCGACGAGGGCCGATTCGTCTAGCGGGCGTCGGCCCTCGTCGCGCTTGGCTTCCCACGCGGCGGCGTCGAGAAGCGGATGATCGAACACGTCTTCGGGTAGCGTTGCTCCTGCCCACTCCAGGGGGGGGATATCGCTAGCGGAGGCGGCAGTTGTGGTGGCCTCACTCAAAGAGTCAGCCTCGCGTGTTTCGCACGTTTCTTCGGTCAGAGTCGCCATGTTGTCGTGTTCTTTGTCGGGATGGTTGGTGTGTGGCGGGCGTTGGTGATCGCGGCGCCGAGCTTGGCTCCGGCTGCTCGGTTGCCGACGCATTGGCCGGTGCGGTGTCGGTGTTCGGGTGCGAGTTCGGTGGGGCTGGATCCGATAGCGCCGGGTAGGTGGCCGACATCGTAGGGTTGGCCGGGTTGGATGGGGCGGTTGCATCGCCAGCACGAGACAGGCCGACCGGCGCGGTGTGCGCTCGCGACACGTTGCCGCACGATGCGGGCGTTGCGTCGGTACTCGGCTGTCTGGTGCTTGGCGCTCACGGGTGCTGGCTCCTCCCGATGACAGCGGCGTGCACGGCGAGATGGTCGGATGCGGCGCGGATGAAGGCGGCTGCGGCGTCGAGGTAGGCGGGGCCGTCTTCGAGGAGTTGGCATCGTGCGCCGTCGAGGGTCGCGGTGATGCTGCGGAGCGCTCGCCCGGTGGCGACCATGCCGAGCCGGTCGGCCTCGGCGTTCAGGTTGCGGGCGGCGTCGAGGAGCGCGCTGAGCATGTTCGCCGAGTGCCGCATCCGGCGTGCTTCTGTCGTGGTGGTCATCGGGTGATCTCCTCGCAGATGCCGCACGAGTGAGGGCCGGTGTGCGAGTAGGGCCGAACGCATAGGTGCGCGCCCGTGTTGTCTTCCCAGGGCTGGGCGCATTCACCGGCGAGCATCATGCTCTGGGCGTTGAGGGCGTGCATCGTCGCTACTCGGCGGGCATGGTTGGTCGTGGTCCAGCGGCGTGAGAGCACGGCCAGCCAGATACCGGATGCGACCCAGCCGACGAGGAACGCCCATCCGGACGCGAACAGGCCGGGCAGGACGACAGCGCCGACGACGAACGCGCCGACACTCAGGGCGATGAATGCGAGGTATTGCAGGATGCGGCGGGTCATGTTCGGTCTTTCGGTTCGTAGGCGGGGCCGTGCTGGGCGAGGGTGTGCCGGATCTGGGCGACTGTCGGGCGGGTGATGCTGTCGCGTTCGTTGCGTCCGTCGTCCCTGTGGTGTCCGCATTGACACCATCCGGATGTGGTCGGCTCGTGTTCCATGTCTTCGGCCTGCTCGATGGTGAAGGGAAGGTGAGGGGTTTGGGAGGTGTGGCCCCCCTACTCCTGCTTTGCGCAGGATTCGGAGGGGCTGCTGCTCGACGGAGCCAGGGCGGAGCCTGGGGCCGGTCGGCTTGGCACGCGGTGTTAGCGCGTCACGGACGGGATATGCGCAGCGGGGGTCGGATGGTGAGGATTGGATCGCGCCCGGTCATGCCTTGACCGCGATTCCCGTTGCGCTCGGGACAGGGTGTTGTTGTCGCGGTCTCCTGCCCGCGTGTCTCCCTCTCGCCTCGCACGGTGTGCGGCTGGAGGGTTGAGCTAGTCCTGTCGTCCCGACGGTCTATAGCGCTCGGTGCGCGCCTGCTGCGCGCGTGTTCCTCCGGCCCATCGCTACGCGTCCCGGATCCGGTTCGCCCGCGCTCGATACCCTGATGGGATGACGAGACGAAGAAGCCTTGCCAGACGGCGCCCCGTGATCGTGTATCGCGTCGAGCACGATCCCGACGACGCCACGGCAATCGACATGCGCGCGTGGGAGGCCGACGAGCTAACGGGGCGGTTAGACCGATCCCGGTACGTCGGGAAGGCGAAGCTCACGGGATACGAGGGGCCAGCGATACGCGGGCAATGGGTCGATTCCACGGACACTGACCGAATCCACGAGCTACCCGAAGAGGTTCGGGACGCGCTCTGGGAGTTTGACGACGCGGCGCGCGCGGCGATGCGGTAAGGCTGCACCTTACCGACTCGTCCGTGTCGTTTACGACTCATGAGATAGACAATGGACGCGATTTTGGTCAGTGAGTCGTATTCGCCTCGGCGTGTCGTTTTCTTATCTGCCGTGTCAGGTTAGACTGACGGGCATGACAACGATTCAGATTCAGGCGGACACGGTTCCTGCCGTGCTGAAGGCAACGCGCGCAGTGGCTCAGCTAACGACGCGCCAGATCGCCCCCATGATCGGCGTCTCTTATGCGACGGTCGCGAAGTGGGAGCGTGGCATCGGCGAGCCGAGCGTAACTCAGTTCCTGCTCTGGGCTCAGGCAACGAAACAGCCCGCCCAGCAGTTGCTGGACGGGCTGTCGATCTCGTGCGCCTGGAGGGACTCGAACCCCCAACCTTCTGATCCGTAGTCAGATGCTCTA
>CAZHHD010000068.1:0-4834 GCA_964531795.1 uncultured Polyangiaceae bacterium
TCCGCTGCGATTGCTCCCGCAGCGCCCCCTCCACCTTCCCGCTCACCCCCAACGCCACCGCGGTGCCTCGAGCCGCCTCTGCATCCGACGCGGCGTAGCGCTCGGCGGGCTCGGCCGGCGCGGCGCTCACCACGAGGTGGGCGTTCGTTCCACCGAAGCCGAAGGAGCTGATCCCGGCGACGAGCTCCGCCCCCTCGACCGCGGGCCACGGGCCGAGCTCGGTCTGCACGCGGAGCTTCAGCGCGTCGAAGCCGATGTGCGGATTGGGACGGCGGAAATGAAGGCTCGGCGGGAGCTTTCGATGACTCAAGGAGAGCGCCAGCTTGATGAGCCCCGCCACGCCGGCCGCGGGCTCGAGGTGACCGATGTTGGTCTTCACCGATCCCAGCGCGCACACCCCTTCGCGCTCGCCGTACACCGCGTTGAGCGCTTCGACCTCGATCGGATCGCCGAGCACCGTCCCCGTGCCGTGCGCTTCGATGTAGCTCACGGCTTGGCCGGTGAGCCCCGCCCCCTTCAACGCCTCGCGAATCACCCGCTCTTGCGCCAAGCCGTTCGGCGCCGTGAGCCCCGCGCTCCGCCCGTCTTGATTCACCGCGCTCCCGCGGATCACACCCCAAATGTGATCCCCGTTGGCCTCCGCGTCCGAAAGACGCTTCAACACCAACACCCCGCAGCCCTCGCCGCGCGCGTACCCGTTGGCGCTCGCGTCGAACGTCTTGCAGCGACCGTCCGGCGCCAGCGCCCCCATCTTGGAGAAGGCGACGAAGACCTCGAGCGCGGTCAGCACGGTGACGCCGCCGAGGATGGCGACGTCCGTCTCCCCCTTGCGCAAGCTGTCGCAGGCGAGGTGCGCCGCCACGAGCGACGACGAGCACGCCGTGTCCACGGTGAAGCTCGGCCCGAGCAGGTTCAAGAAGTAGGAGAGCCGGTTCGAGATGATGCTGAGGTAGCGACCCGTGCCGACGTATTGCTTCGCGTCGTTCGGCGCGGGCTCGCGCGGCGAGCGCACCTCGGCAGCACCGATGAAGACGCCCACCGGCTTCTCCGCCAGGGACGGCGCGGGGATCCCGGCGTGGGCGAGCGCGTCGCTCGCAACTTCCAGGAGCAGCCGCTGCTGCGGATCCATCACCTCGGCTTCGCGCGGCGAGATCTGGAAATAGCCGGCGTCCATCTTGTCGATGTCGCCGATGAACCCGCCGCGGCGCGTGATCATCTTGTTCGGCGCGGTCGGATCCGGGTCGTAGAACGCGTCGACGTCCCACCGGTCGCGCGGCATCTCCGAGGTCGCGTCGACGGCGGAAGCGAGGTTCCGCCAGAACTCTTCGGGGGTGCTCGCGCCGGGGACGCGGCACGCCATCCCCACGATGGCGATCGGGGTGCGACGCGCGGCCTCGAGCTGCTCGGCCCGCTCGCGCCACCAACGAATGGCGGCGATGGCGCGCTGCTCGGCGCTGTTCGAACTCGTCGTCATGCCTTGACCCCTCGCTCCTGCAAGTAGGCGAGCTCGGCTTCGAGAGCCTTCTCGAGCTCGCTCGCGTCGGCCGCCTCGGTCACGGGGAACTCCTCGGGAGGTCCGTCGAGCGGTGGTGCCGCGATCGCGGCGTTCGTGGCCGGCGACGGCGACGCGGCCCAGAGCTTCTGACCGATGGCCGAGGCCAGCTTGAGAAGCGTCGGGTTGGCGAAGACCGTCGCGGCGGTGATTGTCACCCCGAGGTCGGCTTCGACGCGGTGGCGAAGCGAGATGACCATCAGGGAGTCGATGCCGATCTGCGAGAGCTGCACGTTGTCGCTGATGCGCTCCTCGGGCACCCGAAGCGTCTTGTGGAGCGCTTGTCGAAGGTACGCCTTCAGCGACGACGCGCGCGCATCGTCGGTGGTCGCGGCGAGGATGCGCTCGCGAGCGGCGCGGTCGCCCGAGGGTCGTGACTCGACCAGCGCGGCCAGGAACGGTTGACCGGCGGTCGCGGGGTGCGCCTCACGCCAGTGCTTGAAGTGAATGTCGACGGCCGCGACCTGGGTCTTGCCGGAGCGGAGGGCCGCGCCGAGGAGATCGAGCCCCTCTTTCGTCGACATGGGGAGGAGGCCGGCGGCTTGAAGGTTCTGGGCGCGATCGGAGCGCGTCGCCATCCCCGCCTCGCCCCAATAACCCCAGTCGATCGACAGCGCGGACTCTCCGCGGCGGCGACGCGCGTGGGCGATCCCGTCGAGCGCCGAGTTCGCCGCGCCGTAGTGCGCTTGGCCCGGCGAGCCCAAGATCCCCGCCACCGAGGAGAAGAGGACGAACGCTTCGAGGCCGGGGCCGGCGAGCTCGTCGAGGTGCCGCGCGCCGTCGACCTTGGCTCCGAAGACCTTCGCCATGCGAGCCTCGTTCAAGTTCGGCACCGTCGCGTCGTCGACGACGCCGGCGCAGTGAAAGATCCCCACGAGCTTCGGCATCGTCCGGCTCATCTCGCCGAGGAGGCGCTCGACCTCCGCGCGATCGCTCACGTCGGCGCGGAGGACGCGGACGTCGGCGCCGGGCGCGCGAAGCTTCTCGAGGACCGCGCGGGCCTCGGGGCTGGCCTCGCTCCGGCCGGTGAGCACCACGTGGCGCGCCCCCTGGTCGACGAGCCACGCACCCACCGAGAGCCCGAGCCCGCCGAGACCACCGGTCACGAGGTAGCTCCCGCCGTCGTGAATGCTCGGCACCTCTTCGACGTCGACCTCGTCCGCCGCGCGGAGGACGACCTTGCCCACGTGCTTCCCCGTGGTCATGGATCGAAACGCCTCGGCCGCGTCTTCGATGCCGTAGGCGGTGTGCGGCAGCGGGCGAAACGCGCCGCGTGCCATCCAGTCGAACACTTCGCGCTGGAGCTCGCCCGCCTCCTCCGGACGGTTTTCGATGAGCTCGTCCACCGCCACGGCGCTCACCGTCACGTTGTGGCGAAGCGCATACATTCCGAGCGAGGCGTTGGCGTAGATGTCGCGCTTGCCGATCTCCACGAAGCGGCCGAACGGCGCCAAGACCTCGAGCCCCTTCGCCAAGGCCTCACCGGCGAGCGAGTTCAAGACCACATCCACGCCGCGGCCGGCCGTCAGGCGCTTGACCTCTTCGACCCAGCCGAGATCGTGCGAGCCCATCACGTGCTCTACGCCGAGCTTCTTCATCAGCGCGCGCTTTTCGTCGGTCCCCACCGTCGCGAAGACTTCGGCGCCGACGTGCTGCGCATACTGAATGGCCGCGAGCCCGACGCCGCCGGCCGCCGAGTGGATCAAGACCTTTTCGCCGCGAGCCAAGCGACCGACCCGACCGAGCCCGTACAAGACGGTCATGAACACCGCGGGCACGGTCGACGCCTCTTCGTGCGTCAGGCGCTCGGGCTTCTTCGTCACGAGCTCGGCGCGGACGACGACGTACGCGTCGAAGCCGTGCACGACGCTCGCCACCACGTCGTCGCCCACCGCGACCGACGTCACGCCGGCGCCGACCCGAGCGACCACCCCCGAGCACTCGCCTCCGAGCGGCAAGCGCGACACGCCGGTGATGGGGTACATGCCGAGCGCCATCAAGACGTCGCGGAAGTTCACGCCGCTCGCGCGCACGCGGATCTCCACCTCGCCCGGCGCGAGAGCGCGCCGCTCCGCCCGCTCGAGATGCAGGCTCTCGAGCATGCCGCTCTTGCCGACCTCGAGTCGGTAGCCGCTGTCGCCCACGCGGAGGCGACGCTTCACGCGACGCGACTCGACCTGACCGGCGGGGAGCAAGCGCGCCACGAAGCGCTCCTTCCCGCGGAGGGCCACGCGATCGTCTTCGCTGCCGTCGGCGAGCGCATCCACGAGATCGCTCGGCGCCGTCTGCGCCTCGACGTCGACGAGCCGCCACCTGAGCTCGGGCGCCTCGTTGGACATCGTGGCGCCGAAGCCCCACGCCGCCCAAGCTCCCGCGTCGGCGTCGTCGGCTTCGGTCACCGCCGCTCCGCCTCGGGTGACGACGGTCACGCGCGTGGCGAGGCCCGAGCTCATGGCGGCTTGCGCGAGACGAAGCCCGTTGGCCGTGCGTTGGGTCGCGCTCCCGGTGGCGTCGAGATCCCAGAAGCTGACGACGCCTGCGCTCCCCGCCGCCTTGGACGCGAGGTCGCGCTTCCACGCGTCGCCGGCGCCACACTCGGCGCGCGTGAGCGCGACGACGCGCGCGCCGCGACGAAGAAGCTCGGCCTTCGTGGCGGCGCCGACGCCGCCGTCGTCGAGCAACAAGCACCACGGTTGGTCGCTGCGGCTCGGGGCGGCGGGGGGAGCTTTCTCCCACGACACTTCGTAGAGCTTGTCGACGCCGCTTCGCCGCAGCGCGACGCGTAGCTCTTCGACTTCGAGGAGCTTCTGCCCGTCCTCGTTCAAGAGGGTGACGTCCCACGTCGGCTCGGTCGTCTCGCGGCGGCGGGCGTGCACCCACTTCTCGGCGGCGCCGCCGGCCGCGAGCGACGAGTGAACGCGCACGCGACCAAAGCCCACAGGAAGCAGCTCTCCGCGCCCCTCCAACGTGCCGAGGATCGACTGGAGCGTGACGTCGAGCGTCGCCGGATGGACGACGAAAGCGCCGCGCGCGTCTTCGCGCCCGAGCCGCCCGATCGCTTCACCGCTTCCGCGCTTGATCCACGCGAGGCCGGCGAACGCGCCGCTGTAGTCGAGGCCCCAGCCTTTGGCTCGCTCGTAGAGATCACGCCCTTCTTCGCGTGTCGGGCAGCGAGCTTCGATCTCGGCGACGCGTGGTCCACGGCCCAGATCGCCGGACGCGGACGCGCGCACGCGACCACGCGCGTGCACTTTGCGCTCGCCGCCGCGCGTGCTCGTGACC
>CAZHHD010000069.1:0-4506 GCA_964531795.1 uncultured Polyangiaceae bacterium
CCAGCGTGCTGCGGGTTACGGCTGCATAAATTCCTTCTAACGGAGTGGCGGGCGCCACCGGCCAATCGCTGCCAAAAGCTACCGTGGTGCCGGCATCCATCAGCGACTTGAAGGCATAGGTTGTTTTGCACCGCTCATGCCCGATTATTTTTTCGGCCCAACGGCCATCGTCAATGGCATGATACGGCTGCATGCTTGCGATGACATTTAGCTGAGCCAGCCGCGAAATGTCATTGGGTGCGAGGTGTTGGGCGTGCTCTATGCGAAAGCGCCTGTCTTTCGTTCCATTTTCCTTTTCCACTTTTTCAAAAATGGTGAGCAAGGCATGAATGGCCTTGTCACCTATCGCATGAACCATCACGTGTAACCCGGCCGAATCGGCAGACTTAATTGAATGGTACAATTTTTCTTCAGGGGTAATAAAGAATCCTGAATCGCGCGGAGCATCCGTATAGGGTTTGAAGAAAGCTGCCGTATGCGAACCCAGCGAGCCGTCCATAAATGCTTTGAGGCCACCAATCTTCAGCCATTTGTCGCCTCGGCCGTGCTGATCAATTGTTGTTCTTAATTCGTGCCAGTCGCTGAGCATGCGGCAGTCATAAATGCGGGTGATCAGCTTATTTTCTTTTCGCGCCCGTTCAAAAGCGGAGTTAAAGCCATACATATTGTGCGCAGATGTTACCCCTTGTGCTGCTACATAATTCATGGCTGCTTGCAGCGCCTGATCTTCAGCCTCGGGCGATGGAGGAGGGATAGCCTGGCTTACCTGATCGGTGGCATTGTCTTTCAGCACGCCTGTCAGCCTTCCTTTTTTGTCACGCACAAAAGTTCCTCCTTTTACTTCTTTCACCTGGTCATTGATTCCTACTGCTTTTAATACCAGCGAATTAGCCAACGCCATGTGACCATCTAACCGGGTGATCCAAACCGGATTGTTGGGCGTTACCGCGTCAATCCAATTCCGGTCGGGCAGTTCACCGCCCCAGTTTTCATGATCCCAGTTTCCACCCAATATCCACTCGCCCGCTTTTCTGGTTTTGGCAAAATCAGCAATGCGCTGGATAAACTCTTCTTTGGTTTTGGCATCGCGCAGTTGCACAGAAGCCAACGCAAACCCTGCTTCCACAAAATGAGTGTGGGTGTCGATAAAGCCCGGCACGATCAACTGGTTGGAGTCGTAGGTTGTAACAAGAGTTTTTTCATCTTTCAATCCAAGGATTTCTTTTTCATCCCCAATAGCTACGATCGAATCGCCTGCAATGGCCAGTGCTTGTGCCCAGGGTTGTTGGGTATTGGCTGTCCAGATTTTGCCGATAATAATTTGTTCAGCGGATTTTTTTTTCGAACAAGAAAAAAGAAAAATACAAGAGATGAACAGCAGCAACGAAGTCGTTTTACGGAGAACAAATGATTGGGTATTCATACTTATTTCAGTTTAGGATTTTGGTGATGACGCTCGCTGTCGCGGATAGACTTCTTTTCTATATTTTTTTCAAATGCCCTGGTCAGGTCAACTCCGGTTTGGTTGGCCAAACAGATCAGCACCCACAATACATCGGCCATTTCATCGGCCAGATCTTTTCCTTTGTCTGATTCTTTTTCAGATTGTTCGCCATACCGCCTGGCGATGATGCGGGCAAGCTCGCCCACTTCTTCCGTGAGAATAGCTAAGTTGGTAAGTTCGCTGAAGTACCGAACTCCGTACTTTTTGATCCATTGGTCCACTTCAGTTTGTGCTTCTTGGAGAGACATAATTCAAATTTTAAAAAACACTTTTTTTCTAAAAAGAAACTCACACATTTTCCACTCAATAAAAAAAATAACCAGAGAGGTGATTAGGTTCATGGCCAATGGCGGGAGGGATACAAAAGCCATCAACCCACGGGTGAGGGCACCGATGTATCCGTTAAACCAACGGCCGGCTACAATTTCGATGAAGAGATAGATGAACAACGAGTTCATGCTGACGACCACAAAAAAATGAGTAAACTTTTTGTTGCCTTTCATATCAATCAGCCAGTAAACAAAAACGAGTGTAAGCAAGCACCAGCCCGCGGAAGCAAAAACAAAAGAACTGGTAGCAATGCGTTTGATAATGGGCGTAAAGCTGATGTCGAGCAGATAACCAGATAGTAACCCAATTGTACCGGCTATCAGCAGGTACTTTATTTTCTTGAAACCAGAATTACCGGACAACAATAATTTCCCTGCCATCGCTCCCCAAATGGTGTGGGCGGCTGTTGGCAAGCAATTGATTGCTACCCAACCACCGCTGTTGATCTTGTTCATGAGCACCAGGTCAATATAATTACCAAAATTATGTTGGTCAGTAAACGGTTGATCAAAGTTGGGCACGTGAGCAAAACGATAAAGCAGTTCGGTGAGGATCAGCAAGCCTATGCTGAAGAAAAATTGAGCACGGTAGGACCAATGATAAATCAGGAACGCAACCAGCATGGTGAATGAAAGTTGTGTGAGTACATCCCACAGCTCAAATGACAACCCTTGCGGACGAACGGCATAGTCGAGCACACCCCAGAAAAAGAGCCACGCAGATCGCTTGGTTGTTTTAATAAATGACTGATTCCAGGTAATCCCTTTTTGTTGTTGGCCATGAACGGAGAATGCCATGGCCGTGCCGGCAATGAACATGAATCCGGGTTGGATCAAGTCCCAAAAACGCAAGCCATGCCAAGGGTGATGTTCAAACTGAATGAAAAACGAGTGCAGAAAATTTTCGTTTGTAGCCTCGATCAGGTAGCCGTACAAGCCAGTGCTTTCCAGCATAAGTAAGACCATGATTGCGCCCCGCATAACATCCAACGAGAGCAGCCGCTTGTTAAGAGCTTCCATCTTATTTCTGAAGCTCTTCAAAATCGATGTTCATCACGTCATAATTTTTCCAGCCGTTGAAATCAAAGTGCCACCACTCGGCTTCATAAACACGGAAACCATTTTTGTGCATAACCGAGATCAGCGTATCGCGGTTTTTTCTGATTTCAGGATCGGCCACCGGAGCCGTGGGCCACGATTCTTTTACGGGCGAATCATAAGCGGTGGGCATTTTTAATTCTTGTTTTGTCTTCAAATCGATCAATGTCATGTCCAGCGCACAGCCGCGGTTGTGTTTTGAGCCCTTGTACGGGCTGGCCACATAAGTAGTATCGCCTTTCATGATTTCAAAAAATTTTATGGTTGCTGAATACGGACGATAGGCATCGTAAATTTTTATACCGTAACCCAGTTTGTTAAAATCTTTTTGAGCTTTGGCCAGGGCTGCAGCCACCGGTTTCCGCGCATAGGCTTTGGCCAGCGTATAAATTTTGGCACCGGTAAAATTATTTGCCGTGGCATAACGGATGTCCAGCACAAGGGAAGGAATTGCCTTCTGAAGATCTACTAATTCTTTTTCCGGATTGGATGGCAGTGAAGCGTTGTAGGCGTCCAGCTTCAAGGGGTTTAATCCATATTTATTTTGAGCTGCGGCAGTGATGGAAAAAAGAAAAACAATGCTTAGGAATTTGTGCATGACGGGTTGAGGTTTAGGGAATTAAAATTACAGATTCACCGGATTATTTCAACAGCCATACGAACGTAAAAAATAATCACCTGTAATTTGTAATCCCCGATTTGCAATCTGTAATTTATTTTGTTTAGTTTTATGCAACATAAGGAATGAAGCGAAGACCCGTTCAATCTTGTTGGTTTCAGTAAACTCAATAAGGAACTTGTCTTCGCTATTTTTTTAACCACTTTCTTCGCCTATGGCTAAAACTAAAATAGAAAAAAATCTGCCTGCCGGTAAAGCAGAGAAAAAAATCTTCGTTCTCGACACCTCCGTCATCATCTTTGAACACAACAGCATCCTCAATTTTGATGAGCACGACATCGGCATACCGATCACCGTATTGGAAGAACTCGACAACTTCAAGAAAGGAAATGACACGAAGAATTTTGAGGCACGTGAGTTCATCCGTCTGATCGACAAACTGGCCAAAAGCCAGATGCTGCACCAATGGAATCCCATCAACGGAAAGAGTAAAGGCAACTTTAAAGTGGTGATGGACACAGGCGGCATCAACGGAATGGATGCCAACAAAGTCTTTAATGAAGAGAAACCGGATCACCGCATTTTGAATGCAGCGCTGTTGTTACAAAAAGAAGAGAAAGGCAGGAGAGTGATTTTGGTAAGCAAAGACATTAACCTGCGACTGAAAGCGAAAGCCCTGGGGTTGAATGCCGAAGATTACACCACCGGAAAAATTCAAAACATCAGTTCGCTGCATACCGGCCGCACGGTGTTAGATAATGCAGACTCCGATGCTATTGACCTGATTTACGAAAAAGGATATTGTCCGCCCGGTGAAGTGCTGGGCCGGGAGAAACCCATAAAAAATCATTATTACATTTTGCGCAACGGCAAAAAATCAGTCCTTGCTTTTTACAATTCTGCCAACGGCATGGTAGAGCAAGTGGAGAAACGAAATGCCTACGGCATCAAGCCGC
>CAZHHD010000070.1:0-4123 GCA_964531795.1 uncultured Polyangiaceae bacterium
TGAGGACGGTCTTGCCGACGCCGGCGCCGCCGAAGAGGCCGATCTTGCCGCCCTTCTTGTAGGGGGCGAGGAGGTCGATGACCTTGATGCCGGTCTCGAAGATTTCGACCTTGGTCGACTGCTCTTGGAAGGTCGGGGGGGCCTTGTGGATCGGCGAGGTGCGCTTGGCCTTCACCGGCCCGGCCTCGTCGACCGGCTCGCCGATGACGTTCAAGATGCGGCCGAGGCACTCGGGGCCGACGGGCATCGCGATGGGGCCGCCGGTGTCCTTCACGTCCATCCCGCGGATGAGACCGTCCGAGGTGTCCATGGCGATGGTGCGGACCGTGTTCTCCCCGAGGTGCTGCGCGACCTCCAAGGTGAGGTTGTCGGCCTTGGTGGAAATCGACGGGTTCGTGACCTTGAGGGCGTTCAGGATCTTCGGGAGCTGCCCTTCGGGGAACTCGACGTCGACGACCGGCCCGATGACCTGGACGATCTTTCCCTTACTTGCGGATCCACCGGCGAACGATTGAGTCATGGAAACACACGCTCCTTGGCTGCCGCGCGATTACCACGGGGGCGACGGCTTTGGTAGATGTTTAGGGGCCCCTCGCACTCCAGCAAGGCGCACGGCCCAACAAGGCGTATGAGTCAGACCGCGTGATTTCCCCCGAGACCATCGCTCTCGTCCGCGAACGGACGGACATCGTCGCGCTCATTCAAGAGAGCGTGCCGTCCTTGAAGCGGCGCGGGCGCACGTTCGTGGGGCTTTGCCCGTTCCACAAGGAGAAGTCGCCGAGCTTCCACGTGAACCCCGATCGCGGGTTCTTCCACTGCTTCGGGTGCAAGGAGTCGGGGAGCGCCATCGACTTCCTCATGAAGATGGAAGGGCACACCTTCCCCGAGGCGGTGCGGGATCTCGCCGAGCGCTCGGGGGTCGAGATCGCCGAGGACTTCCGCAAGCCCCAAGAGGTCGACCGGCAAAAGAAGCTCAAAGACGATCTCTACGCGGTCAATCAGATGGCCGCGGTGTGGTTCGAGAAGCAGCTCCGCGAGCACCCGCAAAGAAGCTACGCGCTCGACGAGCTCGACAAGCGCGGGCTTCGGCCGAGCTGGGCGCATCGGATGGCGGTCGACGCGTCGCACGAGGTCGACGATCGCGAGCTCCCCGGCTTCGACAACGGCCCCGACGCCGAGTCGAGCTTCACCGAGATCGACGACACGCTGCAGGCCTTCCGCATCGGCTACGCGCCGGGCGGCTGGGACGGCCTCGCGAGCTACCTGAAGACACAAGGCATCTCGCCCATCGCCGCCGAGCAGGTGGGCTTGCTCGTGCCGCGCTCGAGCGGCACGGGGCACTACGATCGCTTTCGTCACCGCCTGATGTTTGCCGTCGTCGACCCGCAAGGGCGCGTCGTGGCGTTCAGCGGGCGCGCGCTCGCTCCCTTGCCCGAAGAAGCAGGAAAACCGCAGGCGGAAAAACCTGCAAAGTACATTAATTCGCCGGAGAGCCCCATCTACACCAAGGGGAACATGCTCTTCGGCATCTACCAGGCGCGCCACGCCATCCGCGACGAGCAGACCGCGCTCCTCGTCGAGGGGAACTTCGACGTCGTGTCGCTCCACGCGCGCGGGCTGAAGAACGTCGTCGCGCCGCTCGGCACCGCGTTCACCACCGAGCAAGCCAAGCTCCTGAAGCGCTTCGCCACCTCCGCGGTGCTCCTCTTCGACGGCGATCTCGCGGGCAAGAAGGCGACGCGCGCCTCACGCGGCCCGCTGAAAGAAGCGGGCATCGCCGCGCGCGTAGCGTCGCTCCCCGAGGGGGTCGATCCCGACGAGCTGGCCCGCACGAAGGGCATCGACACCTTGACCGAGCTCGTCGGTCGCGCGCGCGGGATGCTCGAGTTCTTGATCGAGGAAGCGCTCGACGCGTCCTTCACCGCCGCCGACGCCTTCGAGCGCGCCGCGCGGGTGGGGGAGGTGGCGAAGCTCCTCGCTGAAGAGGACGATCCGCTCGTCCGCAGCATGACGAAGGCCTACGCCGATCAGCTCTCGGCGCGGCTCGACCTCCACGGGCTGCGGACGATGCGCGACGACCAACGATCGTCGGAGCCGTTCCGCGCGCTCGAAGCGAGCGTGAAGAAGGCGCTCGCCGCCGCCGGACCGCGTCCACAAGGCGGCGTGGGGCCCGAGCGTGCGCGCATCGCGCCGCGCGCACCCGGCTCGGCGCAGCGCAAGAACATGGTCGGCACGCTCGTCGAGCATCCGGAGATGATTTGGGATCCGGAGATCGAGCGCGAGCTCGGCCTCCTCGAGGGCCCGTCGGCTCGGGTCGTTGCAGCCCTGCGAGACTCTTTCACCACCGAGGTCGTGGGGGAGCGCTCGGGTAGCGAAGACAGCGCCGAGGAGCCGGTCCGACGCGCGAGGCTCGACACCGGGCGCCTCCTCGCCCAGCTCGAGCCGGCGCTCGCCACGTTCGTCTCGGAGCGTCTGGCGTCGCCGGAGCTCGCCTCACTGGAGGAGGCCCGATCGGTCTTTCTGGAGAACGCGGATCGCCTGCGGAGGCTGATTCTCTCGCAAGAGACCGACGAGCTGGCCCGTGAGCAGACCAAGGCCGAGGGGGACTGGGAGGCGTCGATGTCGCTCGCCGCCGAGGCCGCCGAGCGCGCCAAACGAAGGCACCAGGGTCCACGTTAGGGCCGAGCTCGCCGCGGCGGTGAGCAGGCACCCGCGCGAGCGCGGGTGCGCTCCAGACTCCGCTCAAGGACCGTGCCAAATCGTTCTGGAAAAAAGAGCCGAGAAAGGCTGGACCGCGCAAAAAACCTGAGTATTAGGACGGCTTCCTTTTTCCTCTCTCCTCTGCCTGCGAGCTGTAACGAGGTCACGAACCGATGGCGACGAAGAACCGTGATCGCAAAGAAGTCCAACAGCTGATCGAGACCGGCAAGTCGAAAGGCTTCCTCACCTACGAAGAGGTGAACGACGCGCTCCCGCAAGACGTCGTCGCCGATCAGATGGACGACGTGATGGGGGTCCTCGGCGACGAGGACATCGAGATCGTCGACGCTGCGACGCAGGTGAAGATCGCGCCCACGCGCATCGCCGCCGAAGAGGCGCAAGAGAAGCCGAAGCAGGCGCCGCGCGAGCCGGGCCAGGCGAAGGAAGAGGAAGACTCGGGCTACTACTCGAAGTCGAACGACCCCGTTCGCATGTACCTCCGCAAGATGGGGAGCGTCTCGCTCCTCACGCGCGAGGGCGAGGTCGAGATCGCCAAGCGCATCGAGACCGGCGAGCACACGATCCTCGGCGCCATCTTGAACAGCCCGGTGGCCGTGCGCGAGATCATCGATCTCGGCGACAAGCTCCGGAAGCACAAGATCCGCGTCAAGGAGATCATCCGCGACGCCGACGACGAGGATCGCGAGTTCGACGAGGAGGAGGCGGACCGCCGCATCCTTCGCCTCATCGACAAGGTGAAGCACCTCGACAAGATCGCCACCGATCTTCGCGAGTCGCTCGCCACCTGCGCCGCGTCCCGCAAGAAGGGGATCGAAGCGGAGCTCGAGGCGAACAAGACGAAGCTCGTCGAGACGCTCGAAGAGATGCGCCTCAACAAGAAGACGATCGACCGCGTCGTCATGAAGCTCCGCTCGCTCATCCAAAAGATCGAGCGCGCCGAGAGCGGATCGACCGAGCTCGAGAAGCGCACCGGCGTCGACATGGACCAGCTCCGCAAAGAGGCGCGCGCCTCTCGCGGAGACGCGAACGCCGAGCGCCGCTTCAAGCGCCGCCACGGCGTCACGCCGGACGAGGTCCTCGCGAACCACGCGGCCGCCACCAAGAACCTCAAGAAGGTCGAAGAGGAGCTCCAGCTCGACATCAAGGCGCTTCGCCGCACCTACGAAGAGATCCGCGAGGGCGAGCGCGTCGCCGAGAAGGCGAAGGCCGAGCTCGTCGAAGCGAACCTCCGCCTCGTCGTCTCGATCGCGAAGAAGTACACGAACCGCGGTCTTCAGTTCCTCGACCTGATTCAGGAGGGGAACATCGGCCTCATGAAGGCGGTCGACAAGTTCGAGTACAAGCGCGGCTACAAGTTCTCGACCTACGCCACGTGGTGGATCCGTCAGGCCATCACCCGCGC
>CAZHHD010000071.1:0-3990 GCA_964531795.1 uncultured Polyangiaceae bacterium
AGCTCGCCGAAGGCGACGCGGGGGAGTCTCATCGCGAAGCGATGAGGGGGTCGCAGAACCCCACCAGGGTGGGCTAGGGGCCCGAGTCGAACGTTCGTCGGCATGCCGACGAACTTCAGACTCGGGACACTAGACCCGCGAGCGCTTGACCGCGGCAAACAAATTTTCGGGCAGGAGCGGCAGGTGGTCGCACGTCGCGCCGATGGCCTGTTCGACCGCGGCGGCGACGGCCGGAGCGCCGCCGTCCATCGGGAGCTCGCCGACCCCCTTGGCGCCGTTGGGCCCCCCGCTGAAGGGGTGCTCCACGAGGATGGTGTTGAAGGTGGGGGCGTCCTTGCTCGTGGGGATGACGTAGTTGGTCATGCGCGGGTTCATGATGCGCCCGTCCTTCCACACCACCGCCTCGTAGAGCGCCCAGCCGATGGCTTGGAGCGTGCCGCCCTCGATTTGCCCCGAGCACATCACCGGGTGGATCGCCTTGCCGATGTCCTGCGCTGCCCAGAAGCCGACGAGGGTCGTCTCGAAGGTGTCGAGATCGACCTCGACCTCGGCGATGTCGCATCCCCACGAGTAGGCGGGGTACGCGTCGCCGCGGTAGGCGTCGTCGTCCCACGCGTTCTCCCCCGGCGGCTCGTACTGGACGAGCGCCACGACGCCGTCCTTCCCCGCTTCGTCGAGGAGCTTGTCGGCGGCGGCGACGAACGCCGCGTGCTCGCCCTGGACGTCGCCGGCGTCGCTCGGCGCGCGATAGCCCGAAGAGCCGCGTACGCGCTCGGCGATCTGCTTCGACGCCGTGCCGACGATCGATCCGACGACCATGGTGGTGCGCGAGGCGACGGTGGGGCCCGAGTCGGGGACGTTCGTCGTGCAGGGGTTCTCGAAGAAGATGTCGTCGATGCCGAGGCCGGCGGCCGTCGCGGCGATCTGACGGAAGATGGTCTCCGTCCCCTGGCCGATGTCGGTCGAGCCGGAGCGCACGCGGAGCTTCCCCCCGCGCTCGAGATCGACCTGCACCTTCCCCTTCAAGCGGCGCTCGCCCGATCCGGTGAAGCCGGCGCCGTGCATGAACACGCACGCGCCGATGCCGCGGCGCTTGCGCGAGGTGCCGCCGTTCTCCGGCTGCTTCGCGTAAGCCGTGCGCTTCTTGTAGTAGTCGCTCTCGGCGACGGCGCGCTCGACGCACTCGTCCACGCCGACGCTCTCCTTCAGCGTCTGACCGGTCACGGTGACGCTGCCGATCTTCATCGTGTTCTGACGACGCAAGTCGAGCGGCTCGCGACCGAGCTTCTCGGCGAGGCGGTCCATGTGGCGCTCGATGGCCCAAATGGTCTGGGGCGCGCCGAACCCGCGGAAAGCGCCGTTGGGCGGCGTGTTGGTGGCGACGGCGCGGCCGTGCACGCGCGCGTGCTTCCACAAGTAGGCGCCCGCGGCGTGGAGCACGCCGCGCGAGAGGACGACCGGGGTGAGCGTGCAGTAGGCGCCGCCGTCCATCACGCAGTCGATGCTCAGCGCGACGAGGGTGCCGCCCTTGGTGACGCCGGTCTTGATGTCGACGCGCGCCGGGTGACGCTTGGTGGTGGCTTCGATGTCCTCTTTGCGCCCGTAGATCATGCGCACGGGCTTCTTCGCCACGCGGGCGAGGAGCGAGGCGTGCGCGGCGATGATGCTCGGATACTCCTCTTTGCCGCCGAAGCCGCCGCCGGTCACGGTCTGTGCAACATGCACACGATCGCCCTCGAGGGCGAAGGCCCGCTTCATGGCCTTGTGCACGTAGTACGGGCACTGGAGCGAGCCCATCACGTGGGCCCCTTGCTCGTCCCACCAGGCCACCATCCCCTGCGGCTCGATGTAGAGCTGCTCTTGGTGGTGCACCTCGTAGCGCCCGGTGAGCACCACGTCGCACGCCGAGACGAGCTGGTCGATGCTCTTGCCCCCGAGCTCGTGCTCGATCGTGTAGCGCTTGAAGACGTTGTCTTCTTTGTAGAGGCGCTCTTTGGCGGCGAGCGCGTCGTCGATCGTCAGCACCGCGGGGAGCGGCTCGACGTCGAGCGTGATGGCGGCGACCGCGCGGGCGAGACGCCCCGGATCCTCGCAGGCGACGAGCGCCACGGGCTCGTACATGTGGCGGATTTGATCGTGGGCGAGGAGCGGTTGGTCGTCCTCGAGCATTTGCACGACGTTGTCGCCGGGGATGTCGGCGGCGGTGACGACCGTGACGCCGCTCCAGTCGAAGGACGGATCCCGCTTGATCCCGCGGAGGCGCCCCCGGGCAACTTGGCTGCGCACCGTCGCCCCGTGGAGCGCGCCGGTGACGACGTAGTCGTCCACATAGAGCGCCTTGCCCGTCACCTTCGCCGCGCCGTCGGTCCGCGGCACGCTCGCGCCCACAAAATCCATGGTCCTACCTTAGACAAGGCGGGGCGGGGCGTCACGACCCCTTGAAACAGCGGCTTGTCGGATCGCCCTTGCCATGGGTCCCCCCGCTGGACAATGAGAGGAGACGATGGCCTCGATTACCCCGAGCTCGGCACCTAGAGGCCTGGGACGTCCGCCTCGGGAGAAGTCGCGCGCGCGAGCGAGAGAAGAGCGCTTTCCCCTCGAGTGGAAGATCGTGGCTTCTCTCTGCTCGGCCGTGCTCGTGCTCGTCGTGAGCTGGGTCGCGGAGAGGAGCCTCACGGCGGCCGAGGAGTCGCGCGCCTTCGCCCTGCACACGCGCCAAGTGGTCGACGCCATCGCCGATCTCCACGCCGCCCTCGCCTCGTGCGAGAGCGCGGCGCGCGCCTACCTGCTCACGTCCGACGCTTCGTTCGCCGATGCGGCCCAGCGACTCCAAGCCCCCGCGGCGGCGGGCCTCGTCACGCTCGAAGGCCTCACCGCCGCCGATCCGAAGGACGACGCACAGCAGACGGCCTTGGTCGACGCGGTGCACGCCGAGCTCGCGCTCTTGGATCGCGAGGTCAGCCTCGCGCGGAGCAGCCAGCGCGACCAAGCCTTGACCGTGGTCCTCACGGAGCACGCGAACGGGGGGATGGCGCGGATCGACTCTCTGCTCGCCGAGATGCGAGCGCGCGAGGAGGGCGTTCTCGCCACGCGACGCGCGACCACGACGCGCGACGTGGTGGACGCGCAGCGCGAGCTGTGGCTCGGGAGCGGCATGGCCTTCGTCTTGGCTGCGCTCATGAACCTCTTCGTGTGGCGCGATGTCCGTGAGCGAGCGCGGGCGCACGCGCTCATCACCGAGCAGGCGAGAGCGCTCGCCGCCGCGAACCGCGCGCGGGACGACGTGCAGGCGATCGTGTCGCACGATCTTCGGAATCCGCTGAACACCGTGGCGATGACGGCGTCTCTCTTGCGCTCGCACCTGCAAGCTGGGGCCGAAGACATGCCGCTCATCGAACGCATCGAGCGAGCGGTCGCGCGGATGAACCGCCTCATTCAAGACTTGCTCGACGCTTCCCGAATCGACGCCGGGAAAATGGCCGTCGCCCAGCGCGCCGAGCCGGGAGGGAGTCTGCTCGACGAGGCCATGGAGAACGCCGCAGCCCTCGCCGAAGCAAAAGGGTGCGCGGTCCTTCGCGGCGAGGTCGACGACGCGCTCGTGGTCTCGGCCGATCGCGACCGCGTGCTGCAGCTCTTCTCCAACTTGATCGGCAACGCGCTCAAGTTCACCCCGCAGGGAGGCACCATCACGCTCTCCCTGCGCCGCGCGGGCAGGTTCGCCGAGCTCGCGGTGAACGACACCGGCAAGGGGATCGAGCCCAAGCACTTGCCGCACCTCTTCGATCGCTACTGGAAGGAGAGCGAGGCCTCGCGCGACGGAGCGGGGTTGGGGCTCTTCATCGCCAAAGGAATCGTCGAGGCCCACGGCGGAACCATCGACGTCACGAGCGAGGTAGGCCGAGGGACCTCGGTGCGCTTCACGTTGCCCCTCGCGACCTAGTGTCCCGAGTCTGAAGTTCGTCGGCATGCCGACGAACGTTCGACTCGGGC
>CAZHHD010000072.1:0-3975 GCA_964531795.1 uncultured Polyangiaceae bacterium
TCCCTGCCTTCGAACCCATCCAGCATGGATCAAAAGCGACATACAAGGCTCACGAGCGAAGCGTTAGCGAGCGAGTGAGGGGGAACGCAGTTCCCCACCAGGGTGGGCTAGGGACCCGAGTCGAAGTTCGTCGGCCTGCCGACGAACTTCAGACTCGGGACACTAGCGTCGCGAAATGAAGAGGCTCTGCACGGCGCACCCGATGTCGCCACGCTGGTCGAAGAGCCGCGCCTCGGTGAGGCCGATCCCATCGCTCCCCATCGAGGTCTTGGCCTCCATGCCCACCCACTCCCCTTCGGGATGACGATGCACGGTGACGGTGAGGTTCACCGGCACGAACGTGAACTCGTCGAAGGAGAGCTCGGTGCTCACGCCGTTCGCCGAGTCGACCATCACGAGGAGGCGCTGGAGCGGCGAGATCGCCTCGCCGCGCACGATGGGCATGCGCGAGCGCGACCACACCGTGCACGGCCCGATCTGATCGAAGCCTCCTTCGACGAAGCGCCACTCGAGCGCGTGGGCGTAGGGACACGCCTCGACGCCGGGGAAAAATCGGAACGGTGAAGGCTCGGCGGGGAGCGGCGGCGGAGGCCTCCCGAGGTTTCGTGCTGGGCTTCGCCCCTCTTCGGCGAGCATCCGCCACGCCGAGGCGCGGATGACGGCGCGTGGCGCGGGGACGCCGTTCTCGACCGTACGTACGCTGGCCGTGAGGAGCTCGACCTTGGCGCCCGGGCGCGCGACCTCGACGTCGATGGCGAGCTCGGCGACCGGCACCGGCGTCAGAAAATCCAGGCTGAAACGCGTGACCCGCGTGCCTGCGCGTGCGGCGTGGCGCTCGAAGAGACCGCCGAGCAGCGCCGCGGGCGGGCTCCCGTGCTGAAGCGTCGCCGACCACGGCCCCGCGGTGAACGACGTGCTCGCGTAGCGCCCGTCGCCGAGCGGCTCGTAGAGGACGTCCTCGCTCATCGCGCGCCCCACGCCCCGCGCGCGGCGATGAGCACCGCGCCGGCGGCGAGGGCCAGCGTGAGCGCGAGCGGAGGCTTCTTCAGCACGTGGAGGATCACCACGGCGGTGAGCATAGGGGCGACGCTCCGAGCGAACGAGCCGCCGTCGAAGCTCCGGCGCGGGCGCGTGAGGACGGGGAACGTCGCGGGGATCGGAGCGAGGGCTTGCTCGGGCGCCGCTGGCGGCGGAGCGACGGAGGGGCTCGCGCCTGCGGGGAGCGCCGCGGCGGGGGGCGTTGCACTCGTGGCCTTCGCAGGACCGGCCACGACGACCGCAGCGGGCGTCGTGACGGGCGATGCCTCGGCGGCGCGTGTCTCCGCGGGGGGCGCGGCGCTCTTCGGCACGCGCGGCTTCCCCCCTTTGCACACGCACTTCTCGGGGAAGTCGGTGGGGCTCGCTTGGAGCCACCCCTTGCCTCCGCAGATCTCGCACGGCGGCGGCGGCGCGGGGGGCGGCGGCACCGGCCCCGCAGGACCGCGGCCCTCGGGGCGCTTCGTGGTGCGTCGCTTCTGCCAAGGGAACGGCTTGATGAAGATCCGCTCGAGCGGGCTCCCGCTCCACGTGGCCCCCACGCCGTGATGCGCGAGCACGTGGAGGATCTCCTCGCCGATCTTGGCGATCTGGGTCCGCTTGTCAGGATCCTTCTCGCGCACGACGTCGTTGAGCCCGCGCGGCACGATGCCGACGAAGACCTCGCCGTTCGGGGCGCTCGCTCCTGGCGCGGGTGCAGCCGTGGCAGGCGCCGCGCTCTCGTCCTCGACGTGGAACGTGTCGAAGTTGAGGTAGAGCCCCTCCCCCGCCATCGCGCTCTCGAGATCTTGGCGATGGTAGAAGACCTGCCCGCGGAAGGCGCCGCCGCGTTGGAGCCCGAGGTTGTAAATCTTCCACGAGCCTTCTTGCGACGTGCTGCCGAGCGCTTGCTCGGCGATGATGCCGCGGGCGTTCAAGTCTTCGAACGCGTCGTCGATGGCGTCGTTGGGCGTGCGCTTCTTCCACTTGGCTTCGATGGCCGCCTGCGCCTCGAGGCCGGCTTTGGCCTTCGCCGCGAACTCGGCGAGGAGCGCGGGATCGGGCTCACCGAGCTCGACCTCGATGATCTCCTCCATCGCCTCCACGATGTTCGCCTCGTCGTAGAGCCCGGCGCGCGGATCGATCTCGGCGACGCGGCCGAGCCACTCGCGGCAGCCCTCCCGCGCCTTCTCCCGCTCGTCGTCGCTCATCGCGGCGCGAAGCTGTCATGCGCGTGCGGCGCTGGCAAGGCGGTTGCCTCGCGCAGAGCGGCTACGCCACCAACACGAAAGCCCCGGTCGCTCGCGCGATCCGGGGCTCTCGATGTGTGCGCGGGATGCGCGCAGCGCTTCAACCCATGTCGAAGTCGCCGCCCATGCCTCCCATGCCGCCCATTCCACCCATACCGCCCATGCCCCCCATGCCGCCGCCCATGCCGCCGCCGCCGCCGGCCGATTCCTTCTTCGGCTTCTCGGCGATGACCGCTTCGGTGGTGAGCATGAGACCCGAGACGCTGGCCGCGTACTCGAGCGCCGAGCGTACGACCTTCGCCGGGTCGATGACGCCGGCCTTCATGAGGTCTTCGAAGGTGTCGGTCTGGGCGTTGAAGCCGAAGCCGCCCGTTCCCGCGCGCACCTTCTCGACGACGACGGAGCCTTCGGCGCCGGCGTTCTTGGCGATCTGGCGGAGCGGCTCCTCGATGGCGCGGCGAACGAGCTTCACGCCGAAGGCCTGCGCGTCGCTGACCTTGAGCGCGTCGAGCGCGGCGCTCGCGCGGATCAGCGTGACGCCGCCGCCCGGGACGACGCCCTCTTCGACGGCCGCGCGCGTGGCGTGGAGCGCGTCTTCGACGCGGGCCTTCTTCTCCTTCATCTCGGTCTCGGTGTGCGCGCCGACCTTCACGACGGCGACGCCGCCCGCGAGCTTGGCGAGGCGCTCCTGGAGCTTCTCGCGATCGTAGTCCGACGTCGTCGTCTCGATCTGCTTGCGGATGGTCTCGACGCGCGCCTTGATCTCCTTCGGATCACCGGCGCCGTCGACGATGGTGGTGTTGTCCTTGTCGATGGTGATGCGCTTGGCCTTGCCGAGGTCGTTCAGCGTGACCTTGTCGAGCTTGAAGCCGATGTCTTCGCTCACGACTTGGCCGCCGGTGAGGGTGGCGATGTCCTTGAGCATCTCCTTGCGACGATCGCCGAAGCCCGGCGCCTTGACGGCGCAGACCTTGAGCAGGCCGCGGAGCTTGTTCACGACGAGCGTGGCGAGGGCCTCGCCCTCCACGTCCTCGGCGATGATGAGCAGCGGGCGGGCCGACTGCGCGATCGCCTCGAGGAGCGGGAGGATCTCCTGCATCGAGCTGATCTTCTTCTCCGAGATGAGGATGAGCGGCTCCTCGAGCGTCGCCACCATCTTCTCCGCGTCGGTCACGAAGTACGGCGACTGGTAGCCGCGGTCGAACTGCATGCCTTCGACGGTCTCGAGGCTCGACTCCATCCCGCGAGCTTCCTCGACGGTGATGACGCCTTCCTTGCCGACCTTCTCCATGGCCTCGGCGAGCATGTTGCCGATGCTGGTGTCGCCGTTGGCGCTGATGGTGCCGACCTGGGCGATGTGCGCCTTGTCCTTGGTCGGGGTCGAGAGCTTCTTGATCTCGGCGGTGACGGCGGCGACGGCGAGGTCGATGCCGCGCTTGAGATCCATCGGGTTGTGGCCGGCTTCGACGAGCGAGAGCCCGTTCGTGTAGATGGCTTGCGCGAGCACGGTGGCGGTGGTGGTGCCGTCGCCCGCCTTGTCCGAGGTCTTCGAGGCGACCTCGCGGACCATCTGCGCGCCCATGTTCTCGAACTTGTCGAAGAGCTCGATCTCCTTCGCCACGGTCACGCCGTCCTTGGTGACGACGGGGGCGCCGAAGCTCTTCTCGATGACGACGTTGCGACCCTTGGGGCCGAGCGTGACCTTCACCGC
>CAZHHD010000073.1:0-3725 GCA_964531795.1 uncultured Polyangiaceae bacterium
GCGACAGCAACGACACCGAGATCGAGGCGCTACAGGCCGCACGCGACCGCCTGGCCGCACTGATCGACTACACCCCCGCCCACGAGCGGGACTGGACGCCGCTCGACGCAGCCTGACCGCACGCGGTGCCCTTCCGGGAGACCGGCGGGGCACCGTCGCGCGCGCTCGCCGCCGGTGTCTGACCCCCGCCGTAGACTGTGAACGTCACATTCACTAGCCAACGATCCGGGAGGACACCATGGCAACCACCACCACCGACTGCGGCCCCACCAACATCGAATGGCTCTCCGGCGTCCCCGGCGTCGTCGTCACCCTCAACGGCGACATCGCCGCCCGATGCCTGGACTGCGGCGCGACCGCGACCATGGACACCGACGACGAGGACGCACCCGCCGCGCCGCTCGCCCACCAGTGGCAGAGCGGCCGCTTCACCGGGACGAGGACCTGCCAGGCGTGCGGACTGTTGCCGCTCGACCAGGACGACATCGACACCGAGTGCCCCGGCGCATAGCCGGCCCCTCGGGCGGTGCCTCGCGGCGACGGTCGCGGGGCACCGCCCTGCGATGTCCGCGAACCCCCGGAACCGAGGCCTATACCCGTGGGCAGCTCCAATGTCGGAGGCCACCCGTAGGCTGTGAATGTCACATTCACTAGCCAACGATCCGGGAGGACACCATGGCAAACCGCACTCGATTTATCACCATCGACACCCGCCAGTACACCGAGGCGGAGGGCGAGATCGCTAGCAACCGCGCTCGCCAGCAGCGCGAGGAAGAACTGAACGCCTACGGCGCACAGGGCTACACGCTCCTGTCCACCGTCACCATCCCCACCTACGACGGTCTGCGAATCCTCGACACCCTCGCCCACACCGCCGAGGGCTACTGACCCACCGACAGCGCCCCGCCCGGCTCTACCGGCGGGGCGCTGTCGCCCTCACCGCAATGTCCGACCCGCCGCCTACACTGTGAACATCACATTCACTACCTGACACCCAGGAGGACACCATGACCAGCGAGAGCGGATCGCCCGCAGAATCACAGCCGAAGCCGATCCCCGTGAGCCTGGCAGCGACCGAATGGGGCGCGATCGCGGGCGTAATCGCGGCCTACGGCGAATCGCACCAGGACGGCGCGATGATCCTCGCCGCCGAAGAGATCAAGACTCAGGTCACCAACGCACTCTCCCCCCAGTAGGCGACCTACACGACCCCTCCCGCAGCGCCCCGCCGGAAACTGACCGGCGGGGCGCTGCCGCGCTCGCCGCAGTGTCCGACCCCACCCGTAGGCTGTGAACGTCACATTCACTAGCCAACGATCCGGGAGGACACCATGGCAACCGCACCCCTCACCTTCGGCGACCGACTCACCGCGGCCGGACTGACCTGGGAGGTCTCCGACGCCCGCAGCCACGAGCCAGGCCCCACCCTCGGCGAGCCGCGCGCCGACCTCTGCCCAATCGACCCCGACAGCGGCGAGCGCATCAGCAACGTGCGCATCGGCCGCGCCGAGCGCCCCTACGTGCGCGTGAACATCCGAGCTGGCCGCAGCGGAGACCTCGAGCTGTACCCCAGCAGCGGGTACGGCACCCCGCTCACCGATCGGCAGCGCGCGATCATCCTGGCCGACCTCGCCGGCTACCGCTTCGAGCTGCCCCCGCTCACCGTGCCGGAGATCATCGAGCGGATCAGCCACGACATCAGCACCCGCTCAGCGCACAAGGCATCCGAGGCTCTGCACTACAGCACCCGCACCGCCCTCCGAGACGCGCTCGCGACCCTCCCCGCGGGCGAGAGCAGCGCCTACCGTGCCGCCGTCATCGACGCGGCGTGCGCGGCATTCCGCGAGCGCATGACGCGGGATGTCGGGCAGATGTAGTCGCGGCGGATCGGCGCGCGCTCTCCCCCGGCGGCGAGCGCGCGCCGATGTCTGACCCCCGCCGTAGGCTGTGAACGTCACATTCACTAGCCAACGATCCGGGAGGACACCATGGCAACCAAACCGATCAGCGAGATCGTCGCCGAGACGATCGCGCTCAACTACGAGGACATCGACGGACTCACCCAAGCACTCGGCCAGGGCGACGTGGACGCCGACGCGATCCGCGCGCTGGCCGAAGGTGCCGCAGAGCGAGCCGTCGCCGACCACGCCGGAGAGGCCGCGGGCATCGACGTCCACGGCTACGTGTCCCTCATCGACGGCGCAGCCGTCGCGCAGATCGACACCACCGAGGGCACCAGCCACGTCCGCGTGTTCCTCAACGACGGCACGATCTACGACGGCAACCCCGAGCAGGACGACGCACCCGGCCAGGTGTACACGCTCCGCGATCTCGACGGCACCGACGATGCCGCCGACTGGATCACCGCCGGGCACGTACTCAACGCTCAAGAGGCCGACTGGCTGCGCTCCCTGCGGGTGGTGACCCCGTGACCGCGGCGAGCGCGACCCGGCGCAACCCGATCATCGAGGCGTTCCGCGACTGGGCCTGCCTTGAGACGTTCCCCCTCACCGCGTGGGCCTGCGACGAGTGGGTGCACTCGATCGACCGCGGCGACCATGACGCGATCAGCACCCGCGATCAGATCGCCCGCGCTCGCCGGGCGCTCGACCGGCTGCGCACAGCGCTGGAAGCGATCGAGGGCGAGCGGCCGGACGACCCGGAAGCGGTCATCCACACGCGCAGCTTCGACCCGGCAGCGCGGACGATCACCGAGACGTGGCGACTGTTCGACACGCAGTACGCCGCCCCGTGGGGAGGGCCGGGCTTCGTGGCCTTCCAGATCATCACCCGCCACGCCGACCGCGCCTACCAGGGCACGGCACGCCGCATCCTGACCGGCAGCACCCCGCATCAGGCTCCCCCTCGCGACCTGCACCCGCAGACCGTCGCTCCCCTGCCGACGCGCCGGTACGCGGCGAGCGCGCTGCACATCGCCCACGACGGCATCGCGGCACGGTTCGACCTGCCGCGGGCGCTCTACTGGGCGCGCGGCATCCGCAGCTGACGCTCACTTGATGCCCCGCCGGGATCATCCGGCGGGGCATCGTCGCGCTCGCCGCGGCCAATGTCTGACCCCCTCCGTAGGCTGTGAACGTCACATTCACTAGCCAACGATCCAGGAGGACACCATGGCAAACCCCACCACGCAGCTCGAGCTCACGATGAGCCGTGAGCTGGACAACCGCACCACGACCGACACCCTCGGGCGGGCACAGTTCCGCATGAACACGCTCATCGCGGCCTGGTACGACGACGAGCCGAGCGAGCCGGACCAGGCGATCCGGGACGTGCTCACGGATCTCGTGCACCTGGCCGACGCGCGCGGCGTCGAGATCCACCACGCGCTCGACCGGGCCGTGTGGATGGCCGACGAGGAACGAGCCGACTGGGGACTGGGCAAGGTGCAGCGATGAGCAGCGGAACGTTCCCCGACCTCGCCGTCGTCGCGGCCGCGGCCGACATGATCGGCGGGTGGCATGACGACGTGTTCGGCTCGATCAACATGACCGAGGGCCGCATCCTCGCCGACCTGTTCGACGAACTGGGACACACCGGCACCGCCGACCACATCATCCGCGAGACCTGGCTGGCCGAGAGCGACGGTGACCGCGACCCGCTCCCCTGGGCGAACGGTCACGGCTCCCGGCTCAGCGAGGACGAGTACGCGGCGCGCAGCGACGACCTCGCCCACAACGAGGGCCGCGAGCGGTTCCACTTCGACC
>CAZHHD010000074.1:0-2852 GCA_964531795.1 uncultured Polyangiaceae bacterium
CTGGCCGCGCCCGCCGCGCGCGGTCCCCGCCCCTCCGCCTCCGCGCCCGCCGCCGCTCGTCGTTCCGCGCGCCGCCGCGCAAGCACAGCCCGCGCGTGAGATGGCGCACGCCCCTGCGGACGCGTTGACCGCGCCCGTGCATCGCTTGGCGCTCGGCATCGACGCCGAGCTCGGCTTCGTGGTGGTGGGCGAGCACGCGCGTCCGGGCGAGGTGCCGAGCCTTCGCGCGGTGTCGCTCGCGCACAACGCCATCGCGTGGGAGTCGCTCCACGGCCTCGACGATCTCCGCACCGCGCCGCTCCTCCAGGTGATCGGCTCGCAGCTCCTCGTCGGCGCGCGCCACGCGCTCTTGTCGCTCGATCTTCGAAGCGGCGCGGTCGAGTGGCAAGCGCGCCTCCCCGATCGCCTCGAACCGCACGTGCTCGCTTCGCCGATGCGCCCGCCCCTCGCGCTCGAAGCGGGGAACGTGCTCATCGTGAAGACGACCGACGGCACCGTGCTCGCGCTCGATCGATCGAGCGGCGAAGAGCGCGGGCGCAATCATCCGGGCCGCGCGGCGCGTGTGCTCCTGACGACCGATCCCGAGCCGGTGGTCCTCACGCGCGGCGAAGTAGCGGGACGCGGGCTCCTGACGATGCTCACGCCGCCGAACCTCGCGCCGCGAAATAGCCTGGGAAAGAAGTGGTTCAGCGACGAAGCGAACGTGGGGGCCGCGCGGCTCTCGGGGCGCGTGCTCGCGGCCGAGGTCGCCGACTGGGGGCTCCTCGGCGCGAGCGGCGTGGTCGCGGTGGACGTGCCGACCGGGAGCGAGCTCGTCTTCGCGCGCGCCAAGAACGTCGATCCCGTGTTGCTCCCGGTCTACGCCGACGGGCGCCTCTACTTCGGAACGATGAAGGGGGGCGTGCAGCGCCTCCACGCCGAGCCGGGGCAAAAGCCGGTCGCGCCGCCGCTCGAGCATCACCGCGTGGTGGCCATCGAGCGCGTGGGCGGGCTCTTGCTCGCGGTGGCCGAGGGGCCAGGGACGAGCGGCTCACGCCTCCTCGGGCTCGATCCGACGACGCTCGCGCTCCTCTTCGATTGCGGCGTGCTCGCCCATCGCCCGCCGGGCCCGGGGGCCGAGCACCACCCTGCGCGCTACCTCACGACGCAAGGGACGTGGGCCTTCTTCGTCGCGCTGCGCGAGACCGGCGAGCCGGTGCTCCGCGCGGTCGACATGAGCATCGCGACCATCGTGTGGGAGCTGCCGTTGCCGAGCGGCGAACAGGTGGAGGACCTCTACGCCGCGAGCGGGATGCTCGTGCTCGTCACGACCCACGAGCTCCGCGTGCACGATCTGGCGCAAGGCGCGATGGTCGCGCGCTACGTGCAGCCGCGGTGAGCGGGGGGGGCGCGCGCGGTTACTGATCGGAGCACGGCTCGGGGAGCGTGTAGTCGCGGGCCGCCTCGTGGCGCGTCCGCCACGGCTTCTTGCTCACGGTCGTGCGCGCAGGTTCGCGCGGATGCGCGCGAGCGACTCGTCGAGGTCGTACGAGGCACCGATGCCGGCTTCGGCGTTCGCGATGCGACGCTCGATCTCTTCGGCCCAAGCCTCTTCGACGCCTTCCTCGACCTCACCGTCGAGCGTCGCGAGCAGCTCGTGCACGATCTCCGCGCGCTCCTCCACGGAGAGCTCCATCGCCTCGGCCACCAACTTCTTCGCGCGGGCGTTCACAGCCAAATCCTAGCCCTCCGCGCTCTGCGGCGCCATTCGATCAAGAGCCGCGAGCTCTGTCTCTCCGAAGCGCTCGAGCTTCGCTCCCGGAGGAGGATTCCATAGGTCCAGAGACGCTAAGCAGGTCAGTCCTCGTTCACGCGTGCGCGGCCGACACGACGTCGGAGTACCGGCTCGGCAGTTACGGTGAAGGCTTCTTCAGCCGCGAGGTCCAATAGCGCGGACGACGGCGCACGTGCGCCACGGCGAGCACCTGATACTCGTGCTCGAGCTCGACGAAGACCACGGCGTACGGGTAACGCTGCATCAAGTAGCGACGCACGACTTCGCCCCGTCGACTCTGCGGCACCGGTCCGCCGAGCGACGACATCTCGGCGAGACGCACCATTACGGCGCGCAGCGCTTGCACGAAGTGCTCACCACGCCCGACTTGCTGGTCTTCGTACCAGGCGATCGCGTCGTCGATCTCCCGCTCCGCCTCCGGGCGGAAGCGCCACGCCTTGCTCATCGTTGCGCGCGCAAACGAGCCTCGGCGCGATCCAGGAATTCGCGCACCTCGCTGGCCGCAGGCGCGCCGCGAAGTGCCTCGTCCGCGCGGCGGTCGATCTCTTCGGCCCAGGCCGCCTCGGCGCCTTCCTCGACTTCACCGTCGAGCGTCGCGAGCAGCTCGTGCACAACCTCGGTGCGCTCTTCCACGGAGAGCTCCATGGCCTCGGCCACCAGTTTCTTCGCTCGCGCGTTCACAGCCAAATCCTAGCCCTCCACGCCCTTCGGCGCCATCCGATCAGCCACGCGCTTGCTGTTCCACAGCGTCTTCAGCGGCTAAGGAGAGAAATGGCTCTTCAGCAGCCATCGTCGCCGCTTCGACCCGTTTTGCCTTCGCCAGCCCGGTGACGTGCCCTGCTCCCCGCTTCGCCCCGCACTTCGTCGGAGTCGCTCGCGGCGGCGCATCGCAGAATGCGCATTCTGCAATGCGCCCTAGGGGCACGGGCCGTGCAGCTTGCGACACGCGATCAACGGCGCGCGCACGCCCCGTGCCCGCCGCTCCCTCGACATAACGCCCGGGCGTTATGTCGCCTCCGACGAAGTGACCTGACCCCCGAGTTGGGTCCGCGGATTCTGAGTTAATTGACTTCGACTT
>CAZHHD010000075.1:0-2800 GCA_964531795.1 uncultured Polyangiaceae bacterium
GAGAGAACCAGGTCAGCAGCGTAAGAAACCTGTCCACCGAATCGGATCAAGCCCATCACCTGATGATCAACTTCGACGACGGCCCTTGCTACGAGGTCGTGTGCCGATCCTTTCGCATCGAGGAAGGGTAGGGTCGGGACTTTTGGCGAGGATGCACGACCTCAGCAAGACTCTCTCGCACGCCCTTCGTCACGAGCCCTGGCTCTATGAGCTAGAACTCGACGACGACGGGTGGGTCTCGCTTGACGCCGTGCTCGACGCGCTACGGCGCGAGCGCGATGAGTGGCGGGATCTTTCGAGGTCGGATATCGAGCGGATGATCGAGTCGTCGTCGAAGCGGCGGCACGAGGTGGTGGGGACCCGCGTCCGAGCCCTCTATGGGCAGAGTGTGCCCGGCAAGCTTCGACGCGAACGGGCCGCGCCCCCCTGATCGAGATCGACGCGTGCCGAGCGCACGATGCCGGCGTGGTTTTCTACGAGGGGAACGAGAAGGTGTGGCTCGCCGACGCGGTGCCGACGCTCTTCCTACGCGCCGTCGCGCTGCCACCCTTGTTGTGAAGGACCTTGGAGGCGAGGCCGCCGCTGTTGGTGCGCGCATCACGTGCGGGTTCTGGCGGTTGGGCTCAGGTGACGCGCTGGGCCCTTCTCGAAGGACCGCGCTATGAGCCGCGCTGGCGGCGCATGAGACGGGCCCACGCCCTCCGGCGGCCGGGCGCGTCTCGTCCCTCGCCGCGTCGCTCCGCGCTACGCTTCCAAGCGCACGCGATGACCCCGCACGCTCAGCCGCTCGCCACCGCGCGCCGCCGTCCAGCGCCCCCGCCCGCGCGCAGCTTCGCGTTAGCGAAGCGAGCACGGGCTTGGGGGCGGTCGACGGGCCGGAGGCAGCGGCACCCAGTGCACTCTGCACGCATCGCCTCCGCTGCCGAGGACCGGCGGGCGGGGGCAGCCCCATACTCCGAGAACCCCGACGGCTCGAACTCGGTCCTGGGCCACTACGAGTACGACCTCAACGGCAACCGAACCAAAATCGCGACCGGCGCCGCCACCGCGACCTACGACGGCCACGATCGCCTCACCTCGAACGCGACCGCCGCCTTCACCTACAACGACCAAGGCGCCCTCGCGACCCGCACCCCGAGCGGCGGAAGCGCGACGAGCTACGTCTACGACACAGCAGGAAATCTTCGAAAGTGCACCCCGCCCGCAGGCTCAGCGATCACGTACCTGGTCGACGGCCTTCAGCGGCGCGTGGGCACAAAGAGCGGCTCGAGCTTCGCGGGCGGCCTGCTCTACGGAGCCGGCGCGCACCCGGTCGCGAGCGTGACGAGCACGGGCACCCTCAGCGCAGTGTTCGGATACGTGACGCGGAGCCACGTGCCCGACTGGATGAAGACGCCGTCGGACGGCAAGACGTACCGCATCCTGACGGACCACCTCGGGAGCGTGCGACTCGTGGTGAACACGTCGGACGGCACCATCGCCCAGCGGATGGACTACGACGCGTGGGGGAACGTGACGTACGAGACCGGCGCGGCGTTTCAGCCGTTCGGGTTTGCGGGGGGGATTTACGACCGGACGAGCGGGTTCACGAGGTTTGGGGCGAGGGATTATGACCCGACGATTGGGAGGTGGGTTTCGAAAGACGAGAGCCGCTTCGCGGGTGGGCTGAACTTCTACGTCTACGCCAACAACGACCCCGTGAATCTCATCGACCCGAACGGGCGATGGCCGATGGACAGTCGTCGCGCCGACAAGTGGGGGCAATACGTGGCCCAGAATCCCAGCGAGGCAGCCCCGACTGCGCTTGTCGCGCTCGCCGCCATCCCTGTTGTCGACGAGGCAGCTGCCGCACTGGTCCTGGCGGGCATCGGCGACGTCGGCGCTGGAGCGGTTGTCACCGCGGGTGGCGTTGGAGGCGGCGTCCTTGTCGAGGCGGAGGAGGACGCTCCGCAGATGTGCACCGTCTCGCGGTGGGGTCGTGCAGGGTTGGAGCCGGGCGATTGGGTTATGAACGGGCCGGCCAACCGGACGAATTACGTGCTCTCCGGGAAGTGGCAGCCTGGTATTGGCAACGACTACGCTCCGTTCAGCTCGGGGCAACAGTACGAAGTTCCGAAGGATGCCGTGCAGTGGCCATCCGGCTGGGGTCTCGACGGGTGGATCAAGGGGCTCTTCGGCCAGCGGCGGTATTTCCCATGATGGTCGCTCGATGGATCTCGGCGTGTGTGCTTTGGGGTCTCGCGGGGTGGCTCACTTGCCTGAACTGGTACCCTGTCGTGCGTTACGTCTTCACTCGTCGTCGGGGGCCCTCGTGGATACCGCTTCTCGGCGGGATTGCCGGCGCCGCCGGGACGTTGCTCTGCCCCGAAGTCACGGTCCAGCGATTTTGGTGGCTCCCCCTTCTCGTCGACTGGGGCTGCGTACCTGGGCTCCTGTTTACGGGAGTCAGCTTGCTCCTTCGGAAGCGGGAGACGTAACACGGACAACGCGCTCGCGATCCTCCACGCGCGGGGCGAAGTGGGGAGCAGGGCACGGCGGTTGCGCGCTCGTGACGTGATGCGTGCAGAATGCAACCGGCGTGCGCTGCGGGAGTGGGGGGTGGGCCGCGGGTCGAAGGAGCCCTTGAGAGTCGGGAGGGCGCACTACGCTGGGACGCGGACGACGCGCCACCCGAGCGCCTCGAGCGCGCGCTGGCGATGTGCATCCTTGCGCTCACGCCCGCGATGCCAGCCGCCATCAACCTCAACGACGAGCCTGATGCTCGGCGCGGCGAAGTCGACGATGTACCCGCCGATGACCA
>CAZHHD010000076.1:0-2509 GCA_964531795.1 uncultured Polyangiaceae bacterium
GCGAGCTCGTGCGCTGCACGAGCCGTTCACTGGCACGGCCTCGCTGGTCTGCAGCTGGAGTGAGAAAATGCGGCTCCCCGACGCTGGGCGTGTGGGGACTCGCGCGCGTGCGAAGCACGCGTCGCCGGAGGCGAGGTGGGGGAGGATCGCGAAGGGAGCGTCAGCGACCGAGCGAGGGGGAGCGCAAGCTCCCCACCAGGGTGACCTGGTGTCCTGAGTCAGAAGGCTCGGCGCCGAAGGCGGCGAACTTCTGTTCAGGACACTCGTGCACCGGCGGAGGGAAGCTCTCGGCCACGCTCGACGGCGACACGCTCTCTGGCTCGCTCACTGCGGGGAGTGTGCACGCATCGCTCGACGGCACGGTGGTCTCCGACCAGCAGATCGACGGCACCTACACCCTGGCGCAAGCGGGGGCGTGCCCCGACGACTCGGGGTCGTTTCACCGCTCGAGGTAGCGCTCGTCGCTCGGTCGAAAGCCGTTTACGCTCGCGCGCGTGAAGCGAACGAAGCGTCTCCTCCTCGCCACCTGCGCGCTCTCCACGGGCTCGATCGTCCTCGCGTGCCGGCGCGAGGAGCCGCTTCCGGGGAACCCCAAAGGCTCGCACTACGACGAGGACAGCTACGCGCCGCTCCCGGGAAACCCCAAGGGCTCGCACTACGACGACAACGCCATCGTCCCCGAGGTGCCCGACGCCAGCACCCAAGCCGGCCCCCCGCGCCTCCTCCACCCCGACGCAGCTCCGATCCCCCTCCCCGGCAACCCGAAGGGCTCGCACTACGATCGCGGCATGATCCTCCCCACCCCCGGCGGCGACGCCGGCGCGAAGAAGAAGTGAGCACCGAGCCGTTCGATCTCGAATGGCTCGGCGGCCCGGCCGAGCGCCACTTCAGGAAGCTTCGCCCACAGGCCGACGCGCTCCCGTGGGGGACGCTCCGCCCCTCCGACTATCCGCCCGAGCTCGTCGATCGCGCGCGCGTGTCGTGGACCGAGGCGGCGTACAACGAGTACACGACCGCGGCCGAGCTCTCGAAGATGCTCCACGCGCTCCTCGCGGCGAAGGCGCCGATCGATCTCGTGGGGATGGCGAGCGACTTCGTCGCCGACGAGATGCTCCACGTCGAGCTCACGAGCCGCGTGGCGATGGAGCTCGGCGGAGGCGCGCCCTACCGCGTCGACTTCGAGGCGCTGACGCACGAGCCCTCGCCTGGTCTCACGCCGCGGCAACGCGCCAACGAGCTCGTCGTTCGAATCTGCTGCGTGGGGGAATCGTTCAGCGTGCCGATGCTCACCGGCGCGATGCGCTCGGCGACGCACCCGCTCACGCGCGGCGTGCTCGAGACGATCGTGCGTGACGAAGCTCCGCACGGACGCTTCGGCTTTCTCTACCTCGACTGGGCGGAGGACGAGCTCGACGACACCGAGCGCGCGCGCCTCGCCGGCGTAGCGGAGCGCACGCTCGCGCTCTTTCAGCCCTTCTGGCAGCGCTTGAAGAGCCGCGTGGAGAACGGCGTCACGACCGAGGGCTTCTTGCTCTCGCACGTGCGCGATCTCGGGTGGATGGAAGCGTCGGCCTACGCCGCCGCCGCGCGCGAAGCGGTGGAGCGCGAGGTGCTCGGCCCGCTCGCGGCGCGAGGCATTCGCATCGACGACGCGACGGTGAAGCGCATCCTGGCGTAGCGCGCGGCGCCTCTCGCGCGAAGCGAGGCCGCATCGCCGGCACGAACGCGCGGCGCGAAATTGCCCCCATTCTTCGGAGAACCTTGTACGGTGCCGACCGTAGAAACCGGTTGGAGGCCACATGAATCGCTCTCGTTCGTTCGCTCCTCGTTCGCCTCGCCTTCTACTCACGGCGGCGTCGCTCCTCGCAGCTCCGCTCTTCCTCCTCGGCTGCCCGAAGAAGCAGGTTCCGGTAGAGGTGGACGCCGGTGTGGCTCCTCCGCCCGAGGTCGATTCGGGTCCCACGCAGCTCGCGCCGCTCGAAGAGGACGCGGGGGTCGACGCCGGCGTCGACGCGGGTCCGAAGAAGCCGACCGGCCCCGGTCTCACCCAGAGCCAGCTCCACGTGAAGCAGTGCTGCAGCGCGCTCCACGGCCAGGCGAAGGCCATGGGCACCTCGCCCGAGGCCGCGCAGCTCGAGGGCTTCGCCAAGATGTGCGACGGCATGGCCATGCAGGTCGGTCCGCACAGCGGTGGCTCGGCGCCCGAGCTCGAGCCGCTCCGTCAGATCCTGAAGGGGAAGCCGACCATCCCCGCCGTCTGCCAGGGGCTCTGATCGCCGGAGCCGCGTGGGGCGCGCCGCCAGGGACGCGGCGCGCTCTAGTGTCCTGAATCAGAAGTTCGCCGCCTTCGGCGCCGAGCCTTCTGACTCAGGAACTAGGTCATCGGTCACTCTGGTGGGGAGCTTGCGCTCCCCCTCGCTCGGTCGCTGACGCTCCCTTCGCGAGCCTCCCCCACCTCGCCTCCGGCGACGCGTGCTTCGCACGCGCGCGAACCTGACGCGCCCAGCCT